>JAVJQA010000038.1:0-8202 GCA_040218045.1 Marinoscillum sp. | reverse complement strand
GGCAGGCATGACGAACAATAATGCTGGAATGAGTACTATTGATTTTATGATTAGATTTTTCATGGTTTTAATGTTTTGCTTTGAAAAAATGACCTGACAGGTTTTTAAAACCTGTCAGGTCAAATCCGTTTATTTCAAAATAATTTTAGTGGACACCTGACCATCAGTAACCAGGTAAACACCTACTGGCAGACTGCTCAGGTCAATTGTGGTATTGCCCGTGACAGTTCCTGTCCAAGCTACCTGACCAGATAAATTCACCAGTCTGAATGATCTGGATTCCGTCGCTGAAGACCGGATGTACAGTACACTTTCATGCGCATAGACATCCGTCTGGGCAATCGCTGACCCGAGCACATTGTAGTTGCTCAGTAGCTCAAATCTATCCGTGATATAGCCAGCTGATGCTGAGAAGGTATAAGGGCGGGTGGTCATGTCCAAAACCTCACCAGTCTGCTTGTCTCTCAGGTAGAGGGGCCGGCTTTGTGCTGATTCAGAATCGACGGATAGTGTGTACAGTCCGTCCACGCTCACATTGAGCCCCAATAATACAACCTCTCTTTCATGACTTATTCCCTGTATGGCCAGTGGCTCATCACCTTTTAAAGTGTAGATCAGGTCTGGAGCATTTGTACTAAAAACCCTTGCATCAAATCCTCTATCCACCTCATCATCACTGATCCCCGGTAGCCAACCGACAATGGTCTGTTTGAACAGTCCTTCTGTATTTGTCAGGTTGATTCGGGTATAAGCCGGGATGGATGCAGTACGGAAGAAGTTGTCATCGGAGTTGCTGCCATTGACCCGCAAGTCTTCTATGAAGCTAATCTCCGTATCTGTGTGGTTGATCAGCTTCACAAAGAAAGCCTGAGCTGAACCGATGTGTTGATTGTACCGGGAGTGACCGCCAGCCGAGGTGGTGTTGGTCGCTATGGTGCCATTGGCAATGATGTAGTCGGAGTTTGTCCCCCGTCCATTATTTGACCCATTATCGTCCCAAATATATACTGCACCGTCTATATTGGGGTTTTCCGTAAGGAACCCTGAGACATTGATCGCTGCGGCATAAGGATTAGACACTAGGTTCCATCCCTCGGCAGCTTCATTGATACCATCATTGTATGTACCCGTGAAGTTTCCGTCTATTGTTATTTCACCCGTGTTCGGTGTCCCGAAAAATGTAAGCAGCTGCTTTTTTGCCTGTGTATAGCCTGTGCCTGGCACCAGTTCATCAGTACCCTGTGTAGCCACCCATCTCAACACATCATTTTCATCGGTCGATTGTGACTCATCGTAAGTGTAAACATGGGCGCCAAGGTCTGTGGCTGTTGTTTCAGCATTCTGTTCCACTGGCGAACCAACAAAACTATATCTTCCATCGGCATAGCATGTTTCCCTTCTTATTTCAATGTCATCGCCCGAGACTGAACTACTCGCATAAGTAATTAAAGAGGATCCGGAAGACACGATAATGTTGCCATTGTTGGTGAGGTCACCTTTTACATCCAATGTTCCATTTACTGTCAACACATTCCCAGCAGAAACCGTCAGTTTGGCGCAAGTGAAAGCTCCTGTAAAAGCTCCGTTGACCATGACGTCATCTGAAGCCGTTGGCCCGGTGGTATTGCTCCAAGAAGAACCATCCCAGGTGATTGCTTCATCTATCTCTCCATTGAAATCGATTCCTGCATTACTTTCAGCACCTACGGCATTGAGCACATCTGCCGCTGCAGTGGACGTAAAAGCCGAGTTTTCAAAAGTGAACTGAAGACTCGCCACATCATCATCATCCAAATTATTTGAGGCATTGCCTCCAAGGGTTAATGCTCCAGAGAGTCCATCAGCAGCTATGGCTAAAGTTGAAGTCAACCCTGCTGGCAAGTTGTCAATACTATAGTTTGAGCCTGGGAGGCTACCGCCTGCATTGGTAAATGTATCGCTGAAGATGCGTATGGTCAATGAACCTTCGATAGACCCATCATCGGCAATCGCTTCAGTAAATTTCTCCTTGTTTATGGTATATTGATTGACATCATCTCCAATCTGCCCAACAACAAAAAACTTGCTACCGTTAGTACTAAAGGCCAACCCAGTTGGTGTGGTTTCTTCACTGGCTACACTAAAGGTGGTTTCAAAACTAACGCCAGATCTTACATCAAAAGACGTTTTAAGGCTGTATTGATTGATATCATCCCCAGAAAGTCCCAGAATAAACATCTTCCTTCCATTGCTGCTAAAGGCAATAGCGGCAGGGACTGTTTCTTCTGTAGCAACACTAAAAGGACTGCCGTCGAATGTCACGGTACCTGTAATGTCAAAAGGAGTGCTCAAAGTATATTGATTGACATCATCACCGGATGACCCAACCACGTACATTTTGGTACCGTCAGTATTGAAAGTAAAATCTTGAGGAGTGTTTTCTTCACTAGATATACTATAATTCCCCTGGAATAGCACTGTAGAGGTAACATCAAAAGCGGATGAAAGACTGTATTGGTTTACATCATCTCCAGTAGCACCGATTACAAACATTTTGAATCCATCAGTGCTGAACTGGACTCCCGTAGGGTTAGTCTCTTGTGCTGCCACACTCACACTGCCATGGAATGACACAGAAGTTGTTATGTCGTATGGATTGGTTAGGTTGTATTGATTGACGTTATCATTGGCTACACCAACAATAAACATCTTCATTCCATCATTGCTAAACGCAATGCCGCCAGGGTTACCCTCCTCACCTGAAAAAGAGTACGGACTACCATCATACGTTACCCCCGCGTTTAAATCAAATGCATCAAATCCATAAACCAGTCTTGCGTTCTCATCAAACACAATTCCGAAATCACTTTCTGCGTTTTCTGCATTGAATACACCTCCGGCATTATCACTTGTAAAAGCGGAGTTTTGGAAAGTAAAATTCAAACTGGCTATATCATCGGCGCTTTGGTGGTCATCAGCTATTCCGCCTAGGGTAAGTTGTGCAGTCAAACCATCAGCGGCTACACTAATGGTGGGGGTGAGGCCTGAAGGCAAATTATTTATGGCATAATCTGATCCGGACAAACTCCCACCAGCATTGGTGAAAGTATCACCGGACAAGCCAATGGTCAGCGAGCCTTCCACCGAACCAGTATTAGACGCAGTTTCATCAAAGCCACCGGATTCGATGCTGTATTGGTTGACTTCATCTGTATTAGACCCTACCACATACATTTTGCTGCCATCAGGGCTAAATGTCAGAGCTTTGGGAGATGCGTCCTCCGATTCCACACTGAATGCATTGCCCGCAGAAACCACCCCACTTGTGATGTCGAAGGGAGTATTGAGGCTATATCGAGCAACATTATCAAACGAAAAGCCGAGTATAAACATGAGGCTGCCATCATTGCTAAAGCTGATATCGAGTGGTTCTCCTCCAATGGATGTACTTCCATCAAACTCAACACTCGCCAGGCTGTAGGGAGTAGAAAGTGTATACTGATTGACTTCATTTCCATTGGTCCCAACGATGTACATTCTGGATCCGTTGTTGTTAAAATTAAGCCCTTGAGGCTGTAGTTCTTCACCGGAAACATCGAATGAAGTGACATAGGAAAGCGAGGAAGTAATATCAAAGTTTGCAGAGAGGGTATACTCCCTGACCGCCTTTGTGGATCCAATAGAGCCTAGTAAAATAAATAATTTACTTCCATCATTGTTGAAACCCATTCCTGAGGGGTTGAAACCAAATGCACTGGTGGAACCATCCAGGGTCACTCCACTAGTTAAATTGTATGGGTTTTCTAAATCGAATTGGTGCACTTTATTGGAGCTGTTCCCAATAATAAACATGCGTGTTCCATCACTATTAAAAGCAATTCCATTAGGAGAAGCTTCCTGGGGCAGGAGACTAAATGGACTTCCATCGAAAGTCGGTCCCGCATCAAAGTCAAAAGCTTCAAATCCATAGGTGATGACCGCATTATCTGCGAATGTGACCGCAAACCCACTTGATACGCTTGTAGAGTTGGCCACCAGACTGGCATCCCCACCTGTGAATGCTCCATCATGGAATGAAAAGACAAGGTTTTCCAAATTATTGAGTCCCTGGTGGCTACTGGCTGAGCCACTCAATGAAAGTGTAGCCGAAAGACCATCAGCAGCTACAGAAAGAGCCGGTGCTAAACCAGCGGGCAAATTGGAGATCGAATAGTGACTTCCTTCGGAAAGCACATCCCCGGCATTCGTAAAAGTGTCCCCAGAAATGCTGATTTTTGCCTCAAGATTATCTGATTCTACAAGGCCGGTATTAGCTGATGTTTCAGTAAAGTCATCTTCAATATTGAGACTGTACTGATGAACTCCTCCCGTAGATCCAATCATATACATTTTAGTGCCATCAGCGCTGAAGGCGATGCCTCTTGGAAACGTCGACTCACTTGCTATACTAAACGGACTACCATCAAAAGTTACCCCTGAAGTAATGTCAAATGGCGTTGATAGACTGTACTGGTTGACATCTTTCCCATTAGCTCCCAGGATGAGCATCCTCAACCCATCAGTGCTAAATGCCATGCTCACGGCCCCTGTTTCCTCAGAAGAAAAACTGTATGGGCTACCATCGTGAGTTACCCCATATCTTGTTTCAAATGGCGTTTCCAAACTGTATTGATTGATTTGGCCCGGGCCAAGCACCAACAGTGTGTATCCATCCGGACTAAAAACCAAGTCTCTTGTTGCTGATTCCTCGTAAATGAGCAATGGGTTGTTATCGTAGGAAACCCCTGAAGTGATGTCAAAAGGGTTGGACAGGCTATATTGATTGATTTCATCTCCATTGCCACCGCCGATGACATACATTTTGGTGCCATCACTGTTGAATGTGATGTCGCTTAGCGTTGCCTCCTGGCTAAATACGCTAAAGGGACTCCCATCAAATGTAACACCTGAAGTAACGTCGAAAGGATTGGACAAGCTGTATTGGTTGATGTCATCTCCAGCAATCCCTGCAATGAACATTTTACTTCCGTCATTGCTAAAAGTGATTCCATAGGGGTTGGTCTCCTGACCGGCAAAACTATATGGGGTTCCATCATAGGTGATCCCTTGTGTGATATCAAAAGCGTACCCAAATGTTAGCCTTTTTGAATTGATCATAAAATCCACCCCAAAATTACTGCTGTAGGTTGTAGCATTTAGAACCGCTGATGCATCTCCTGAAGTAAATGCACTGTTTTCAAAATTAAATTCAAGGCTATTGATATTGTTGATCCTTTGGTGGTCCGTGGCGCTTCCACTCAAGGTTAAACTGGCGGAAAGACCATCTGCTGCTACTGTGATAGTGGATGCAAGCCCTGCCGGTAGATTCTCTATGGAATAGTCAACATCAGCAGTAAGTGTGCTGCCGGCATTCGTGAATGAATCTCCCGTAATGTCAATATGTAATGAGCCAGTGATGGAGCCATTATTGGTGACAGCTTCCTCAAAATCCTCATCCACCGAAAGACTATATTGATTCACATCATCACCAGCCCATCCAACCACAAACATTTTGGTGCCAGCCGTATTGATGGCAAATCCCCGGGGCTGAACTTCCTGGCCTGTCAAAACAAATGGACTCCCATCAAAAGAAACCCCACCTGATAGATCATAGGGTGCTGTTAAAGAGTATTGATTAATATCTTTCCCGTCAGATCCAAGAAATAACATTTTGGTACCATCCGCATTAAAAGATAAACTGTAACCCTGAGCATCCTCTGTAGCTACGCTGTAAGACACATCATTATAGGTAACTCCAGAGACTACCCTGTAGGCAATAGAAAGGTTGTACTGAAAGATTTCATCCTGCGCAAGTACAAACATCCTGCTGCCATCTTTACTGATCACTAAATCCTTTGGGTTTGAGAGTTGGCCAGTCAAGGAAAATGGAGAACCATCTACTGTAACGCCTGTTGACAAGTCATAAGCGTTTGACAATGAATATACATTGACGTCATCACCTGAAGATCCGGTCACATACATTTTGAGTCCATTGTTTGCAAATGCAAATCCATTGGCGTTAGTCTCTTGACCTGACACACTAAATGAACTCCCATTCACACTAACCCCCGAGCTTATTTCAAATGGAGTGGTCAGCTTATAAATATCAATTTCGTCGTTGGATGCATCCAACACAAACATGGCCAATCCATCCGGGCTAAATTCTATATCAGTGGGTGACCCATTCTGGGCAGAAATACTAAATGGACTTCCATCAGCAACAACACCATTGGTGATGTCGTGCGCGTATCCATAGTTGAGCGATTGTGCGCTTGTCAGGAATGAGGACAACCATAGGATGACCACAAGCGTCAGTCTTGGTTTTAATTTTTGATTCATAGCATAAATTGTTTAGAGCGTTTATGCTGTGAAATTGGGGAGTGTATCGAGCGAACCTGCTATCCAAATAGGGTAGTTCTGAACCTACCCAGGCGGGTAGTTTTATTTAATGAGCTGTTTATCAGGTATTTAATTAATTTCTTTTTCCTGCTTAAAGGCAAAGTGCAGGGCTTCCTTTCTGTTGGTTACACCTAGTTTTTCGTAGACTTTCTTCAAATGAAACTTCACGGTGTTGACGGAAAGGAACACTTTTTCGGCGATTTCACTATTGGAGTGTTGGGAAATGGCCAGTTGGAAAACCTCAAATTCCCGATCAGTTAGTGGTGTAACCAAACGACTGTTTAACTCCTCAAAATCAATCTCTGGAGCATCTGGGGTTTGCTCTATCAAAGAAGTAATTCTTAGCCGTAGGTTATCTGTTTCCTCTGTAAGTAATTTCTCCTTCAACCGCGCCTGATAGATGATGAAATAAGTAATGGCTATACCGATAATCAAAAGCATTGCAGCCCCAATGATGACCATCATTTGCTCTCTGCTTTTCTTCTCAAGGCTAATCGCTGATAGTTCATTTTGGGTGGTCAGCAACTCTATTTGTTGTTGCTTTTTCTCAGACTCATATTTTGCCTCCACTTCGGCTAACCGCTCTTGGGCCTCCGCTGTATTTAGTGAATCATTGATACTGATATATTCTTTTTTATGGTTCAACGCAACCCAAGGATCCCTTTGCATTTCAGCAATACGGAACAAGATGTCATGTGCGCTTCTAGCCGGAATAGGAAACCTATTCCGGCTAGCCATTGCAAGGGCCTTTTCTGCCATCTCTTTAGCCATAGCAGTATTGCCTGCATCGAGATACGTATATGCCAGTTCAACTATCGTATGAGTGATATTGGCTGATTCACCAGATTCCTGGGCAAACTCAAAAGCTTTGGTGTGATGGTAAATAGCTGAATTCAAATCTTTCTTTTCCTTGTAAATCTTTCCAAGATTATCTTCTACATAAATGAGTGTGGTGTAGTCATTAAGTATTTCCAGAAACTGACTTGCCTTTTGGTTATACTCCAAACTTTTCTCAGTCTCTCCCAACGCCTGGTAAACAATTGCTAACCTTAGAAATCCATAAGTAATTTCAGAAGTGTCATTTAACTGCTTAGCCATTTCAAGTCCTTTAAGACTATAGGATTTTGCAGATTCATAGTCTTTCATTTGGTAAAATATCCCACCAATATTCCCCGTTATTTCGGCTTCCGCTTTTTTAAACTGCGGACTGGTTCGCCCATTCGCAATCTCTAACGCCTGTTGGAAAGCTTGAAGAGATGCTTCATGCTGCCCCTGAATTCTTAGCAATACTCCCTTGGTATTATTTGCTTTTACTAACCCATAATTATGACCTGCATTGGAGGAAACCTGTATGGCGCTATCTATATAGATCAGGGAGGTATCAGGGATACCAAGTTTTCCATAAGCAACGCCTATGGTCAATAGATATTTACTTTTTAGGGTATCGACAAAAGAATTTGGGTTATTAATCTCACTAATAAATTCGAGAGAAGTATTTGGGTTTCCCTCGTCATATGCCTTGGTCAACAGCTCCACATCAGACTGACCAAATGAATTCAAAGCGACTAAAAGGGTAAGTAATAGCTGGATGGATTTCATCCAACGAAAATAGGCTTATTTATGATAACACATAAAAAAACCGACCCCCTCCCAATTGCTTGGAAGCAAGCCGGCTTAATGCCTGAATTCGATTCCTATCGATCCAGGACGCCCTAAATCCTCACACTGACACTATCCATAAAGGAGAGGGTCAGGTTTCAATTTCTCCTTCTATGATCTCTCAGC
>JAVJQA010000037.1:0-84208 GCA_040218045.1 Marinoscillum sp. | reverse complement strand
GCTGAGAGATCATAGAAGGAGAAATTGAAACCTGACCCTCTCCTTTATGGATAGTGTCAGTGTGAGGATTTAGGGCGTCCTGGATCGATAGGAATCGAATTCAGGCATTAAGCCGGCTTGCTTCCAAGCAATTGGGAGGGGTCGGTTTTTTTGTGGGGTTGCGTGCGAGCTTGTAATGGAAACATCACGAAGATCCCGAACTAAATTCGGGATGACATCAGGTAACACCAACAGAGGCGGAAGAGGTGGGAGTGATTGTTTGCTTATGATGTGGGACGCCCGAGATTCCCCTTTACCTACTCGACTAGTTGTTTTTCACGTTGACAGATTCACTGTCGAGTTGCACTGAGACTAGCCAGAAAGCACTCAGGCAAATACCCGATCAGCGTCTGTTGTAGAGAGCGTTTAGCCCCTCTTACGCTTTCGATTTTTCCTTTTTTTGGATTCAGGCTGTTCCTCCTGCTGGCAAAATTTGAAAGGTAAAACAGACCTAATTTTAACAGATCTTCCTCCGTAAGTTCCGGGAGTCCACCTAATTGGCATTAGGCTTACCAATTCAAGGCAGTATTCGTCATAAGGACTTCCAATTCCCTTGACAATTTCTGGCTCAATAAGTTGACCTGTTTCATCTATTACAAATTGCACAAAGACTTTATTCTTACTGGATTGGCAATCCAAAGTGTCCAGTCCAGTTAACCTGTTCACGTCGATGTTATCGTAAAACCATTTGAAAATAGAAGGATACCCTCCTTCAGGTTCGGGTGTTGTTTCGGCAATCTTAATTTCAACAGTTACCGTTGAATCAGTTTCTTGAGCCTTAAGTTCAAAAGAAGTTAGGTAAGAAACAACAAAAAATATGATGAAAACTGCTTTCAATGAATTCTAAGTTTGTGGGTATGATCTGTAACAATTAGTTATTGTGTAACTGGTTTGCTATTGTGTACCAAAAGTGCACATAACCAATTACATCTTCTGCTATCCGTTTTTATCGTATAAGTATGGATACGAGAAAGCATCCTTGAAAATAATGGAATAAACCATCTAACACAAGGAGCTTTATGTCAGATGTTCTTAAGCCTTGGTTCGTGTCCTCACGAACCCTATTATTGAAGTAATTCCTATGACGTCTTCATGCTCATTGAAATAATCGGGATTGCAAATCCTGGTGCTCATACTTACGGGATTACAAATCCCGTAGAGCAGTGTGACTTACTGAACATCAAACAGGGTAATATTGATCGAAGATCCCGAAATAAATTCGGGATGACGTCACTGATTGGTGTTTGGTGGGAAATTCTGGAATCGTTTCGCATCTTTCCGTCATTATGAATTTGTTTCGGTATCTGAAAGATGCCTGGATGTTCTTCACATGGTGAGTGCTAATGGTAATAAGTTGGATGACTTACTGAACATCAAACTGGGTAATATTGATCGAAGATCCCGAAATAAATTCGGGATGACGTCACGGATTGGTGTTTGGCGGGGAATTCTGGAATCGTTTCGCATCTTTCTGTCATGCCGAACTTGTTTCGGTATCTGAAAGATGCTTGGATGTTCTTCACATGGTGAGTGCTAATGGTAATAAGTTGGATAACGCACCTAATAGCAAGCAGAGTAAACATCACGAAGATCTCGAACTAAATTCGGGATGACGTCATGGATTGACGTTTGGTGGGGAATTCTGGAATCGCTTTGCATCTTTCCGTCATGATGAATTTGTTTCGGTATCTAAACTTGACAAAGGGCTAATATTGTTTGAGCAATGTCATTAACTTAAGGAGGTCATTGGGTAAGGATCTTATCCGATACCATTGCTCTGGTCACTCAAAAAAAATGAAGCACTATCCTCAAACAGGAATAAATGCCGGATAAAAAGGTAGCGATAATTGGAGCCGGGATTGCTGGAATCGGCTGTGCCATCCGGCTCAGGCAGCAAGGTCACCAGGTACAGGTCTTTGAAGCGGCGCCAACTCCCGGAGGTAAACTTTCTGAAATCCAACTCGGCCCATACAGGTTTGATGCGGGGCCATCCCTCTTCACTTTACCTGAACTGGTCGATGAGCTTTTTCAGCTCTGTGGAGAAAACCCGAAAGATCACTTTACCTACCGAAAACTAGACATCTCCTGCAAGTATTTCTATACGGACAGCACCCAAATCACTGCATGGGCAAAGCAGGACAAACTGGTTGACGAAATTGCCAATAAGACGCATGAAGCTCCTGAAAATATCCAAAAAGCCATCCGCAACAGTGCCAATCTTTACAGCAGCCTGAGTAAGCTATTTATGTTTAGTGCTCTTCAGGACTGGCGGACTTTCTTTTCGCGTGATGCCCTCAAAGCCTATCTCAAGATCCCGCAGCTGGGATTTTTCAATACCATGAACGGAGCCAATCAAAAACTATTTGATGACCCGAGAGTGGTTCAGCTTTTCAATCGATATGCCACCTACAATGGCTCCTCTCCTTACAAAACTCCTTCCACCATGAACATCATCCCGCACTTGGAGATGTCATTAGGTGCCTATTTCCCCGATAGGGGCATGTATTCAATTACCCAGGCGCTGGTGGACCTGGCCGTGAGAAATGGTGTAGGGTTTCATTACAATGCACCTGTGGAGCAAATCAGCATTACAGATAAAAAGGTAAGGGGAATCGTGGTTAAGGATCAGGAAATACCATTTGATGCGGTGGTTTCCAATATGGACATTGTCAACAGCTATAAAAAACTAATGCCCGATTTAAAACCTCCGCGCTTCCTGCTGGACCAGCCAAAATCGAGTTCGGCACTTATTTTCTACTGGGGGATCAAACAAACCTTTCGGGAACTGGACGTCCACAATATCTTTTTCTCTGAAGATTATAAGAATGAATTCGAACAGATCTTTGATCAGGGAACCATCTCAGCCGACCCGACTGTCTATGTCCATATCTCGTCGAAGATGAATCCGACAGATGCTCCCGAAAATGGAGAAAACTGGTTTGCCATGATCAATACCCCCAACAACCAGGGACAGGACTGGGACACTTTGATCCGTGAAGCCAGGGCAAACATTATCCAAAAACTCTCAAAAGCACTTCATGCCAATATTGAGGATTTAATTGAAGTAGAGGATGTGCTGGACCCACGCAAAATTGAGCTCAAAACCAGCTCGGCGCTGGGAGCTCTCTATGGCAACAGTTCCAATAATTTGTTTGCGGCTTTCTTGAGACATGCCAATGTAAGCAGACGTGTAAAGGGCCTTTATTTCTGTGGAGGGAGTGTTCATCCGGGAGGAGGCATCCCCATGAGCCTGTCCTCGGCTAAGTTGGTGGCTAAATACTTCCTTTGACCTGATCTCCCTTCTCCGGGAAAAGAACCAGATAGTTCTCATAAATGGAATATATCATAGCCACATAAGTAACTGGTTCGACCCCACGGCAATAGCCAAACCGGACTACAGGATCGTTGAAAAACTGGCTGTTGGACTTCTTGAGCAGGTATTCTTTCACATCGTCCCACTTTTGGCTATCTCCCTCAAACTTATCAGTGAGCTTGATGGCATCCATCACATGTCCGTGACCTACATTATAAGCAGCCAGGATAAACTTTACCCGCTCTGTGGTGTCTCTTACTACCGGCTGAAAATAGTCTTGCAACCACTGCAGGTGCCTGGTGCCTGCATGGAGGTTTTGAACCGGATCTGTAAGATCAGTCACATTATGCTCCTCGGCAGTGGTTGGCAGCAATTGGAGCAACCCAACAGCCCCTGCCCACGATTCCGCATCCGGGTCGAATTTTGATTCCTTGAAGATTTGAGCTGCAAGCAGCCGCCAATCCCAGTCGAGTTCTATGGCATGTTTCCTGATCAGTGAATCATAAGGGGACAACTTGCCGCCACCTGTGGAGAAATACTCGCTTCTCGTTCTTTTGAGTGAGGTTTTCCTGCTTTTGTAATACTTGTTGTAAATGGTATAATAGTCAGGATTTTTTCTCATGTCCAAAATCCAATGGTTCAGCGTGTCCAGCAGGGTAGTTGCATTTTTTCTCACTCCCCAGGCAATTTGGGTTGGAAAACTGACTGCAGTTTTCACGTCCAGGTTAGGATAGTAGGTAGAATTGACCAAGGCGATATCCTCTTCAGAAACCGTAAAATCTGCCTCCCCTTCAGCCACCTTCCGGATAATAGCTTCGGTTTCAATCTCAGGGTCGTCCTGTATGATGATGATATCCCCGCCAATTTCATCTGACAGGTTGTTTAGTCGGTCAAAATAGGAAGAATGGCTTCTCACCAGCACTTCTTTCCCAATCAGGTGCACGGGGTTGCGAATCAGCTCCCGCTCTATTTCATGCAACTTCAAATCCCTCCAATTATCAGGTTTGCGCTGTATCAGAACCATTTTTACCAAATTCAGATACTCTGTAAAAGCAATACGCCTTTTCCTATCCTTGGTCACCGTTAGGTTATAGGCAAGAATGTCCCCTTCTCCGGAATTTAGTTTTTGAAAACCTTCTTCTAACCCGGGTGTGATGTTGATCCTCATCTCAAGGTTATGTGATTTGGCGAATGCCTGAAGCAGGTCATACTCAAAACCCATGGTCTTGCCCCGGTAAATAAAAAACCCGGTAGAACTATTGTCCATGATGGCCGTAATGTATCCGCGCTCAAGGATTTTATCGAACCCAAAATCCACAACTTCCTCGGGAGGTTCTTCTGCTGGTGACTGGTTTTTCTTGCTTGTGCTTGAGGTAGTGCAGGAGAGGATCACAAAAACCAGGCATAAAAGCCATAGCCTTTGAAACCAGAAATTTCCCTGTAGAGGTTGGTTATGCAAATTATCTTAAGTGGGTGAACTACCCAAGATATAAAATCTAGCCCTGAAGTACAGGTTTTGAGGCGATCATTTTAAAAGCAGCCGCCATGATTGCGTTGGTATCGTACCCACACTCCGCATAGAGTTCGTCTTGTTCGCCGTGTTCCACTACTTTGTCTGGAATGCCCAATCTTATGACATGGGCATTGTACCCATGATCTGCCATAAATTCAAGAATAGCCGATCCAAAGCCACCAGGTAAGCATCCGTCTTCCACGGTAATGATGCGCTGATGCCTTTTAAAGACCTTATGTAACAGCTCTTCATCTAAAGGTTTGACAAATCGCATGTCGTAATGAGCGGCAGAAATACCGTCCTTTTCAAGCTGGTGAACGGCACTGAGGGCATAGTTTCCAATGTGTCCAATGGATAAAACAGCAAGATCTTCCCCGTCTTTGACGAGTCTTCCTTTTCCAACAGGGATTTGCTCCAAAGGAGTTTTCCACTCCGGCATGACACCTTGTCCACGTGGGTACCTGATGGTAAACGGCCCATCTTTAAATTCACTGGCAGTGTACATGAGGTTCCTCAGTTCCTGCTCATTCATCGGCGCAGACACAATCATATGGGGGATGCATCGCATATAGGAAATATCGTATGCTCCATGGTGGGTGGGGCCATCAGCCCCGGCCACACCTGCTCTATCCAGGCAAAATACCACTGGTAGTTTCTGAATGGCCACATCATGGATTACCTGATCATAGGCCCGTTGCATGAACGAACTATAGATGTTGCAGAAGGGTACCATACCTTGTGTGGCCAGTCCCGCAGAAAAGGTGACCGCATGCTGCTCCGCAATGCCGACATCAAAAGCACGGTCAGGCATTTCCTTCATCATGATGTTCATAGAGGATCCGGATGGCATGGCAGGAGTTACCCCCATGATATTTTTATTGGCGTGGGCCAGTTCTACAAGCGTGTGTCCGAATACATCCTGGTACTTAGGTGCCTGAGGCTCAGTGGGCACTGATTTCCTGATTTCACCAGTTATTTTGTCAAACTTACCGGGTGCGTGCCATTTGGTTTGATCTTTCTCGGCTTGCGTAAAGCCTTTGCCTTTCACAGTAACACAGTGAAGGATTTTCGGGCCGGGAATCTTCTTGAGATCATTCAGCACATGCACTAAATGGTTCACATCATGGCCATCCACAGGACCGAAATACCTTAAGTTGAGGGATTCGAAAAGGTTGCTTTGCTTTAGTAAAAACGACTTCACGCTGTTCTCCACTTTCCCAACGATCTCTTGGGCATTGGGGCCAAACTTTGAGATTTTCCCAAGGATTTTCCAAACGTCATCACGAAGACGATTGTAGGCATGTGAGGTAGTAATGTCAGTCAAATAATCCTTCAGCGCCCCTACGTTCGGGTCGATGGACATGCAATTGTCATTGAGGATAATCAGCAGGTTCTTGTTGGAATCCCCTGCGTGATTCATAGCTTCAAAGGCCATACCACCGGTGAGTGCACCATCGCCGATTACGGCAATGTGCTGACGGTCCTTGTTACCTTTATGGTCGGAACCATAGGCCATGCCCAATGCTGCAGAAATGGAGGTGGATGAATGACCTACCCCAAAGGCATCATATTCACTTTCAGACCTTTTCGGAAATCCGGATAGTCCCTGGTACAATCTGTTGGTATGGAATTCCCCTTTTCTTCCAGTGAGGATTTTGTGACCGTAAGCTTGGTGCCCTACGTCCCAAATCAGCTGGTCGTCTGGAGTATTAAAGACATAATGAAGCGCAACTGTAAGCTCTACTACTCCCAGGCTAGCCCCGAAATGACCACCATAAACCGATACATGATCGATGATGTATTCTCTTAATTCTTCGCAAATCTGGGTAAGTTTTTTTTGATCGAATTTCTTTAGATCAGCTGGCTTGTCAATTTGGGCGAGCAGCTTGCCTTGTTTAATCTCCATATTCCGAGGTTTAGGGATGTTTCATGAACGACCAATCAAATCAATTTGTTTAGAGTTCCAATTTTCACACCCGAAGTATCCGCAAATCTAAGTTTTTTAAGATTTACTTTTATCACTTTATTGTAGCTTTGAAAAATCGTGAGCGAATCCAATTCTTCAAATACCTATGAAATCAAGCTCCCTTTGTTTGAAGGGCCGTTTGACCTTTTGCTATTCTTCATAGAAAGGGATGAGTTGGATATCTATGATATACCGATAGCCAAGGTCACTTCGGATTTTCTGGACTATGTGCACCAGCTTGAAACCATGAATGTGGAGGTGGCCAGCGAGTTTATTTTGGTGGCTGCTACCTTGATGCGGATCAAAGCCAAAATGCTCCTGCCAAGACCGGTGCTGGATGAAGAGGGAAATGAAATCGATCCGCGTGAAGAACTGGTCAAACACCTACTGGAATATAAAAAATATAAGTCTGTAATTGCGGACTTGAATATACTGGAGTCAGAGCGCCTTGACAGGGAGCGAAGGGGAAATCTCCTGAAAGAGATCAGAAAGCTATCTTCGAGTGTGGATGTAGAGGCCGAGCTCCAGGACCTGGATTTGTACAAACTGATGAAGGTGTTTCAAAAAGTACTGAAGCGCTATGAGTACGAACAAAGCAAACCTACCCATGAGGTAGTACAGTACCCGTATTCTATTTCTGTTCAAAAAGATGTGGTGCTTGATAAACTCAGGAAGAGCCCGAATGGACGGATTTCATTTAGTAAAATGGTAGCTGAGAAGCCTGAGAAGATTTTGGTGATCTATAACTTTCTGGCCATTTTGGAATTGCTCCAGCTCAACCTGATCACCCTGCACATTGGTGAAGGTTTTAACAACTTCTGGGTGGAGCAGCTCAATGAAGAAAAAATCCCGGAGCAGAGCCCCGGGACTTAGTGTTCAATATTTTTTCTAGTGATTCCTACTTGTCAAGTTTAGATGCTGAAATGAATCCAGCATGACGTTACCCTGGTTTAAATCCCGGTTCTTTTACCCCAGAGGGTCATACTGAACTTGTTTCAGTATCTACGTTTATTAACTTGACAATGTGGGATTATACTAGCTCCGTTTGCGAAAAGAAGAATGAACCTTCTATTTGCGCATTTTCATCCGAATCCGATCCGTGTACTGCATTTGCTTCAATAGATTTGGCAAACAACTTACGGATAGTTCCTTCAGCAGCATCTGCAGGGTTAGTAGCACCAATCAATTTACGGAAGTCCTCTACTGCATTGTCTTTTTCCAGGACCATTGCAATGATTGGGCCTGAAGTCATATAAGCTACCAGGTCTTTATAAAATGGTCTCTCCTTGTGTACTGCGTAGAATGCTCCAGCATGCTCAGTAGTGAGCTTTGTAAGCTTTGCAGCCTTAATTTTAAAACCTGATTCTTCAATCATTTTAATGATTGCACCACTATTGCCTGCCAAGAAAGCATCCGGCTTTATCATAGTGAAGGTCTTTGTTCCTGCCATGTTTACTAGTTATTTATTTGAATTCTTGAAACGGCTGCAAAAATAACATTTAAATCTATCCTGTCCACAGAACCGGCTATTTTGTATTTACTTGAATTATTGTGAGTTTTGCGGTTCACTTTTGGCCACGGTGCGGCAAGATTTGTTAATGAAGGAAATAAACGCTTTACAAGCATTACTCTCCACCCCACGGAAAATAGTCATTACAACTCATTCTAATCCGGATGCTGATGCTCTTGGCTCGTCGCTAGGCTTGTATCACTTCTTGAAAGGTCGTGGGCATGATGTGCTGGTGATCACACCCACGGATTATCCTGAGTTCCTCCACTGGATGGAAGGCAATGATGAAGTGCTTGTTTATAAAGAAGCTGAACACACAAAGTTTAAAAGACTGATTGATGAGGCAGAGTTGATCTGTTGCCTGGATTTCAACGGGATGAAGCGCATCAAAAAGCTCGGCCCGTTGGTAGAGGCGGCAACTGCTAAGAAGTTACTGGTTGATCATCACCTAAATCCGGAGAAGTTTGCTGACTATTCCCTGTGGAACAACAAAGCTGCGGCTACTGCTGAACTTATCTATGACCTGATACTGTTGCTTGATGGCAAATCAGAGATTGACCTGGGAATAGCAGAGGCGCTGTATGCCGGCATTATGACGGATACCGGATCTTTCAAGCACAATTCCACGTCGGCCAAGATTCACAGAACTGTGGCTGAGCTGATGGATATTGGTGTGGATATCAATAAGGTCAGTAGACTGATCTATGATACCAATTCTCTTAATAGATTGCGCTTCATTGGTTATGCCTTAATGGAAAAACTGGTAGTGGATGCAGACAATCAGGTTGCTTACTTCGTTATCAATGGAGAAGAACATGAACGGTTCCATTTAAAATCAGGGGATACGGAAGGCCTGGTCAATTACGCCCTTTCTATTAAAGGCATTATGATTGCCGCGATTATCATGGAGAGAGATGAAGAAGTGAAAATGTCATTCAGATCTGTTGGGGATTATGCAGTAAATGATTTTGCTGCTGAGTATTTCAACGGCGGTGGGCATAAGAATGCTGCCGGGGGAATTTCTGATGTTAATCTGGATGAAACTGTAGAAAAATTTAAATCGCTGATCTCAAAACTTCAGCAACAAACTTAAAAATGAAAACAATGAAAAACATTTGGATAGTAATCCTGGCACTTGTAGTAGTAGCATGTGCTGAAAATAATGACTTTGTTACTGAGTCTGGAGTGGAGGTATCATGTCTTGTAAAGGGTGATGGCGAAGCGTTTGTAAAAGATTCAGTGGTTCTTCTCAATATGAAAATTCAAACCGCCGATGGCGAGGTTCTTACTGAAAGCACGCCTTTGGAGCCTTTGGCACTTGCATACGATCCGGAAATGAAAGCTGGTCACATTCAGGAAGTCCTTAACGGAATGGAAGTAGGAGATAGTGTTTACTTCGAGACAACTGCACAGAATCTGTTCGTGGAAACCTATAAAACCAGGATCCCTCCAACAATGGACTCTACTACTGTGATTATGGTCAACATGAAAGTGACTGAGCAGATGGGTGAGGATGCTTACAGGGCATACCTTTCCGAGATGAGACAAAAGAAAATGACTAAAGATGCAGAGCTGCTTGAGGAAAAAGCTGTAACTGATGGAGAAGAAATAGATGCGTATTTGGAAAAAGAAGGCATTGAGGCACAAACAACCGAGTCTGGTTTGAGATATGTGATCACTGAAGAAGGTAGCGGACCTACGGCTGAGCCAGGAGATGTAGTGAAGGTACACTATGAAGGTCGTGTGCTGGATGGCCCTTACTTTGACACAAGCGTAGAAGAAGTGGCAAGACGTGAAGGCCTGTATGATGAGCGAAGAGCACCTTATGGCCCATTTGAGTTTCCTATCGGACAGGGTAGAGTGATCAAAGGCTGGGATGAGGGTATCGCCCTGATCAAAGAAGGCGGAAAGGGTACACTTTACATCCCAAGTCCGTTAGCTTATGGCAGCAGAGCTGCAGGCCCAGCAATCCAGCCTTTCAGCATCTTGGTATTTGATGTGGAAGTTGTTGAGGTTATAAAGAACTAATTTGATCGATACAACCTTTTAGGGACAACAAGAGTCAAAATAAATTATGACGAAATATCGCATTCAATTATTAGCTGTACTAGTTGTCATTATCTTCTTGGCAAGTGCCTGTGAGGATGATGGAATAACTACAGTAGTGACTACTGAAGATCAGTTGGCTCTGGATATTGTGAAAATCAATGATTATATAGCTAAAAAAGGCTACGCTAACGTAGACACTACCAGTCGTGGTGTTCGCTATGTGGTGACCAATGAGGGCAATGGAGATACTATTGAGTCAGGTGATATAGTAAGTTTGCACTATACGGGAAGGTTTACAGATGATGTACTATTTGACACCTCTATTGATACCGTGGCTATTAATAATGATGTCTATGACTCCACCCGTACCTATAAGCCCATCTTTATCTTTACTCAGTCTGAATCGGGCTGGGCTTTAGTAAGTGCATATCCCAATGTTAGGCCAGGGTTTTCTAATGGTGTCACAGAAGCTTTGAAGAAAATCAAAGTAGGAGGCAGTGCCAGGTTGATCATACCATCTACCTTGGGGTATGGGGCGAGTAGTTATCAGGGCATTCCTCCAAATACGATCCTAATTTTTGATGTCTATCCTGTAAAGGTTAGAAAAGACTAAGCTGTCGGAATGAAACTTTATTTTGCCACGCACAACGAAAACAAACTCCGAGAGATCTCAAAGCTCCTACCCACTGGGTTGGAGCTTTTGGGTTTAAATGACCTTAACCTTCATGAGGATATCCCTGAAACGGCCGATACTATAGCCGGGAACTCACTCATGAAGACACAATATGTTTATCAGAAACATCACGTGGCTTGTTTCGGTGATGATACCGGTTTGGAGGTGAAGGCATTGAATGGAGAGCCAGGGGTTTATTCGGCCAGGTATGCCGGTGAGCAGAAAAATAGTAATGACAATATGGACCTGCTCTTATCCAAACTAAGCGGTATAGAGAATCGGTCTGCCAGGTTTGTCACGATCATCACTTATATCACTGAAGAGGGCAAAACCCATCAGTTTATAGGAAAGGCAGAAGGAAAGATCACAACATCAAGGTCAGGACAAGAGGGGTTTGGATATGATCCGATTTTTCAACCGGATGGATTTGATGTTACCTTTGCCGAAATGAGTGCTGAAGAAAAGAACAAAATATCACACCGGGCAAAAGCTTTCCAGCAGCTGATCGAATTCTTAAGCAAGGAAAATGAATAAACCCATCACGATTGGCATTACCGGAGGAAGTGGTTCGGGCAAGACGCTTTTTTTGCGACAACTGATGGCTGCTTTTGGAACCGAAGAGGTGAGTTTACTCTCTCTGGACAATTATTACAAACCAAGGGACCAGCAATCAAAAGATGACAGGGGAATCGAAAACTTCGACCTGCCTGAATCCCTGGACCGGGAGCGTTTTTCAAGAGACCTCAAGAAACTCAAGTCTGGTGAGGACCTCACCATTAAGGAATACACCTTCAACAATGATTCGAAGGAACCGCAAATTATTCATATCAAGTCCACGCCTATCATTGTGGTAGAAGGGATTTTCACCTTCTACTATGATGAAATCAACGACTTACTCGATTTTAAAATCTTCATAGAAGCTCCAGACTATCTGATGCTAACCAGGAGAATAACCCGAGATGCAGAGGAGCGAGGCTATGACTTAAGTGACGTTCTTTATCGCTTTCAGCATCATGTCACCCCGTCATTCAAAAAGTACATCGAGCCACTTAAGTACGATGCAGACATCATCATTCCTAACCACAATGGCTTTGAAGTTGCCTTGGATGTGGTCATTTCGTACCTCCGAGGAAAACTTAGTCAATAAAATTCATTCAAAAGCCAGGTAATTAATTGTATTTCAGTAGTTTTGACCCGCTTTGAAAACGGGCAGTAAAAACATATCGAAATTACTGATGACATCCACGGTGGTGTTGGGGCTTTTGGTGGGCTTTGTCTCGCTGGCAGTTCCTTCTATCAACATGTCTACAGCGGAAGTTGCGCAATCAGAAGATGATCAGTCCAATGATCAGCGCGCTGAGCTTTCGATCCAGGCATTTGACGCCATCAACTCTATAGCTCAAGTATCCCTTGATCATTCTTTCTTTCTAATAGATATCCTTCCGGAAATGGAGGAAGTGGAAGATGAATTTGATGTCAGTCAGGATGCCACTACCGCAGGAAGCAAAGTATTAAAAATACTTTTTAGTCGGATCATATCTCCCAATGCTCCCTAGTCTGTTCTCAGACCAACTATCACCAATTATCTTTTCAAAATTTTAACTCAAGTCCCTTTCTTATAATGAAATGTGGACTACAACTTGATTTTTAAACAAATACAATCATGAAAAACAAAGGATTTGTTGTTCTATTGACAATAGTCATCTCCTTGCTTTGTATCTATTACTTGTCTTTCACGTTCGTGGCACAGTCTATCCAAAAGGAGGCTACAGCAGCGAATACTGATGCTGATGGCAATATAGATTTTTCTGAAAAGCAACGTTACCTGGACTCAATATGGAATGAGCCAGTATACAATCTTCTGGGAATGGACTATACCTACCAGGAAGTAAAAGAGACTGAGCTTAACCTTGGACTCGATTTGCAAGGTGGTATGCACGTGACCCTGGAAGTATCCCCGGTTGATATCCTCAAAGGCCTTAGTGGCAACAACCAGGATGAAGATTTCCAAAATGCATTGACTACAGCTAAAGCAAACATCAGAGGTACTCAAACCCGCTTTGTGGATGAGTTTTACTCTGTATTCAAAGAAAATGCCCCTGACAAATCGTTGGCTTATATTTTCTCCAATGCTTCCAACAGAGGAAGAATCAGCTTGAATTCGACTGATGATGAAGTACTTGAGATCATTACCACTGAGGTAGAAAGTGCGATTGAACGGTCTTTCAACATCTTGAGAACACGTATTGACAGATTCGGAACTTCCCAGCCAAACATCCAAAGGCTACAGGGAACAGGAAGAATCCAAATTGAGCTTCCTGGTGTGGATAACCCGGAAAGAGTAAGAAAACTGCTTCAAGGTGTGGCGAAATTGGAGTTTTGGGAAGTTCATGAGCTTAACGAGATCTCTCCTACACTTCAGGCAATCAACGACCTTTTGGTGGAAGACCAAAAATCCAGTCTGGATGCAGCAGATCTTACAGGAGATGACCGGGCGAATACGCAGGAAGATGACCTTTCAAGCCTCCTGACAGAAGATGATGGAGTAGAAGTGGCCAACACTGATTCCACGATAGCAGCAGATTCTGATTCTCTGGACTCGCAGCTTGACTCTGCCATGAATAGCCAGGTGTCTCCATTATTCTCATTGATCAAGTCTCAATATGGCCTGGTCTACGATCTAAAAGACACATCTACCATCAATAGAATCCTTCAGAGAGAGGATGTGCAGGACCTGATTCCTACTAATATTAAATTTTTGTGGTCTGTAAAGCCAGTAAAAAATGATGCGGTCAATGCGCCTGAGTATTTGGAACTCCATGCCATCAAAACTTCCAGAACCGGAAAGGCACCACTTACAGGAGAAGTAATTACCGATGCAAGACAAGATCTAGATCAAAGGTCAAGACCGGCTATCAGCATGCAAATGAATCCTGCCGGTGCCAAAGCATGGAAGAGGCTTACAGCCAGCAACGTCAACAGAAGAATAGCTATCGTACTTGATAACTACGTGTACTCTGCACCAAATGTAGAAAACGAAATCCCTAACGGCAGCTCATCGATCACTGGTAACTTCACTATTGAGGAGGCAAAGGATTTAGCGAACATCCTCAAAGCTGGAGCGCTTCCGGCACCTACTACAATTGTGGAAGATGTGGTCATCGGGCCAACACTAGGTCAGGTAGCAAGGGATCAAGGGTTGTTTTCGATCATTGCTGGTCTTTTGATCGTGATCGTATTCATGGTTGTGTACTATGCCAAAGGAGGCTTGATTGCTAACGTTGCCCTATTCTTCAACATCTTCTTTATCCTTGGAATTTTGGCACAGCTGAGCGCTTCACTTACGCTCCCTGGCATAGCCGGTATTGTATTGACCATTGGTATGTCCATAGATGCGAACGTCCTCATATTCGAGCGTATTAAGGAAGAACTCAGAAACGGATCTGGCTTAAAGGCCGCGATCAGCAGTGGTTATTCTAAAGCTTACAGCTCAATTATTGATGCCAATGTAACCACCTTCATCACCGGGTTTATCCTTTATACTTTAGGCCAGGGACCTGTAAAAGGTTTTGCCATTACTTTGATGATTGGTATCGCCTGTTCATTCTTCAGTGCGGTTTTCATTACCAGAGTGATCGTGGAAGCATTCTCCAAGAAAGGCGACAAAGCAAAAATCTCCTTCTCCAATGCGTTTTCAAGAAATGCATTGGTTGGTTTGAATTTTGATTTTATCAGCAAGCGTAAAATGGCTTACCTATTCAGTGGTGCTTTTATCACGGTAGGTATTATCGCCATGCTCATCAAAGGATTAACCCTTGGGGTGGACTTCAAAGGCGGTAGATCTTATGTGGTTTCTTTCAATGAGCCTATTGCGCCATCGGAGCTTAAAGCGGCATTGACCCCTTACTTTGACAATCAGGGTACTGAAGTGAAAACCTATGGCGCAAATAACATCCTTAAGGTGACTACCTCATATCTGATTGATGATGAAACTGACGTAGCAGACACCAAAGTGAAGCAAGCATTGAAAGATGGTGTTGCCTCCACAGGACTTAATGAAGCCCAGGAAGGCACTCAACCTGAAGCAGGTGCCTTTGCGATAAGTAGCTCTTCTAAGGTTGGCGCTACCATTGCTGACGACATCAAAAACTCATCTTATGAGTCAGCGCTCTTTGCCTTGATCTGTATCTTCATTTATATACTTATTCGATTCAGAAAATGGCAGTTTGGCTTGGGTGCAATCGTTGCATTGTTCCATGATACCCTTTTTGTACTTTCTGCTTTTGCGATCGCATCTCTTCTAGGCATTACCTATGAAGTAGATCAGGTTTTCGTAGCTGCTATTTTGACGATCATTGGTTACTCTATCAACGATACAGTGGTTGTATTTGACCGTATCAGGGAAAACCTTGGGATCAAAACTGGCAGTGAAATGAAGAAAGTATTCAACGAATCATTGAATAGCACCATCAGCCGTACCTTGATTACCTCAATCACTACTTTGATTGTTGTACTTGTACTATTCATTTTTGGAGGTGCTGCTTTGAAAGGCTTCTCTTTTGCTCTTTTAGTAGGTATCTTAATCGGTACCTATTCATCCATATTTATTGCTACTCCGGTGGTAATTGATTTGAACACTAAAAAGGCTAAAGCTGTAAACGATTAAATAGACATAAAGGCCTATTTCGAGCCCATCTCTTCGTTTAGGAGGAGATGGGCTTTTTTGTTCATTATAAGCGGATAATTGTTAAATTTATGGAAACACTCAGCCTATGGAATTGAGGAAGCCTCTATCCTACATTTTTCTAATTTTCGGTTTCTTATTGATATTATACTTAATGAACAGTGTTTTAGGGTTGAATTATGAACCTCTAAGTCGCCATGAAGCAGAACATGTAGTTGATCATAGCGAGGAGTCAGACTCAACGCAGGAAGAGCATACGCATCCAACAGAGGTAATTGTAGATACAATACCGGAGCCTCTGGAAGCTAACACCGGTTTGACTACCTCTCCGGAGCTAAAAGTAAAAGATGAAAATACGGATCAACCCATTTCGGATAATACCTATTTTGAAAACCTGAAGAAAAAGTACGAATCCACCATTTTAAAATCCCTTTCACCTAACAAACCACGTACCGACATCATCATCAGGTATTACCACCATGCTCCAGATGGCAATAGTGCGTATGCGCTACAAAAACTAGGGTTTTATATTCATGAACGTGAGGTCACACCGGAATACGCCGACTACCAATCGAATGCTGTTTTTTATGGAGATAGTGTGCAGCTAGAGGATATTCAACTGGTCACTTACACATTGATCAAAGAAGGGCTACCCATAAAACTCATCAAGCCCTCTAAATTTGCAAACTCCTGGAAGGCCAAATCGATTGAAATAGGGACAGATACCACGGTGATCGACAGACCAAACCTTTCGCTGGATGAGCTGAGACGGTTGGCTTTGTAATTGAGAAGCGTCGGATAAAATCTCTACAGATAGCTTCTAAGTACTTTAGTTAATGAACGGACCTTAAATGTTAAAAAACATTAAGACAGCCTTCTTTCTTCAGCAATTGTACACCTTTGTGTGAGGTGAAAAAGGCACTAACTATCATAGGTTTATTTGTAGTTGTCATTGTGGGCCGCGCACAGCAGTCAATCCATGGTGTCTTGCTGGATGAGACTTCAGATGAAGCTGTGGAATTTGCCCATGTGAACAATATCACTATCAAAGAGGGGACAATCACCTCTCTTAAAGGCACATTTGAGATTAAAGCTTCAGAGGGTGACACAATAGTGTTTTCTATTGTCGGTTATCAGCGCATAGGATGGAAAGTGAAACCTTCGTGGTTGGAAGAAACTTTCACATTAAAGTTACCAAGGGACACCATCTTTCTTGATGAAGTGATTGTAAACAACCTGCCGTCCGAAGAGGTCTTTAAAAGAAGGATTTTGTCCTATGAACCAGCAGACACTGCATTCTGGTATCATGGCATACCTAAACCAAAGCCGTATAACAATGCTCCGCTGAGCGAAAAACAAATCAATAACCCACTTTTTGCTATCCTGCAACCCACTGATTTTCTATATGAAAAATTTAGTAAAAGTGCCAAAGAGAAAAGGAAATACCATCAGATTGTAACTACCCAAACACGTGACCAACGGGTCTATCAGAAGTTTAACAGAGATTGGGTGAAGGATGTAACTGGGCTTGATGGTGATGAGCTTACCAGCTTTATTGATTATTGTGACTACTCACTTGAGTACCTCGACAAGACAGAGCTCTTTTTTATCCAACAAGATATGTTGGCGAAATTGACCGAATTTAAAAAATCAGAACAGGGTTAAACTTTTCTGCTCTTTATTTACTTTATCTTTAAATGAAAGATGAAGTTTTATATCTCTTTGATCCCCTTTGTGGCTGGTGCTTTGGTTTTAGTCCAACGATCGTTGATTTTAGAAATCAGCATCCCGAGTTAGATTTTCGCGCAGTGCCCGGTGGTATGATCACAGGCGCGAGAGTCGCGCCATATCACACCATGAATGATTATATCCAAAATGCTAAGGAGAGGTTGGAAAGTCATACCGGCACCAAATTTGGAAAGGACTATTTAAACAAAATCACTCCATCTGACATTTTGATGGATTCAGTACCACCAAGCAAAGCACTGGTTACACTGGAATCCTTTGGAGTGGATACAATTGATGCCGCACATATACTTCAGCAGGCCCATTTCGTCAAGGGGAAGGATTACAATGACTTGAACACTTATGTCGAACTTGCCACTACATTCCATATTGAGAAAGGGGCGTTTGTTTCGAAATATGACTCTGTAGAAATGGACCTTGCTGTGAAGGAAGCTTTTAACTGGGTGCAGCGAGCAGGAGTCAACGGATTCCCGACAGTGATATTAAAAAGGAAGGATCAATATTTTCTAATCGCCCGGGGATTCATGCCATTGGACGGGCTCAGCCAAAACCTGGAAGCAGCAATGAACGAGGAAATTGCCAATTAGCCAATTTTCATGGAATATATTTCAATCATTATAAAATGATTTCTATATTGCTGGTTAGTTTATGAGATTTTGAGAAAAGCTATTGCCATATTCTTCCTAAGCCTATTCCTCCTTTACCATGTGGGGTACCTGGGCTACTATTGGTATAGCGCCAAACAAATCAACGAACAGTGGATGGCTCATGTGGAGGTAACTCCAGATATGAAACACGTAGCTATCCCCATCACACTCCCTTACTGGAATGATCAGTCAAATTATCGAGTGACACATGGTAAGATTATGATTGATGGTAAGCTGTACCGGAAAGTATTACAAAAATATGAACAGGACGCGATCCACTTGATTGTTGCCGAAGATTCTCAGACTGAAAGATTAAATAATACTATTGCTGACTGGGTGCGCGCCATGAGCGACTCTGAATCCTCTAGTAATGACAAAGCAGATTTGATTAAATCTGCAGCTAAAGACTACACATTATACCAACAACTGACTTACTCAAAAAGTCTGATACTGCTGGCGGAACAGTCTTTTGGAACGCATCCGGCATCAAACACCCTGGAGACTTATCCAGAGCTTAATACCCCACCTCCCCGGGGTTAAGCATTTAATCATCTATTTATTCTTAACTAAATGAATAGCTCCAACCCCTCTTAAATCAATTGGGAATTCGAGTCTGTTCGATACAATCAATTCTAACTAATTTATTATGAAAAATCTGTACAAGGTTACAGGTACATTGTGCCTGTTTTTTATCTCATTTTTTGCCTATAGTCAGGGCTGTGTGGCTATTCGATCTGCATGTGGAGCCAATGTGGGTGGAGGAGTTTTTTTGGAAAAGAACCAATGGCAGGCGGGTACTAACTTTCGCTATTTCCGTTCCTATAGACATTTTAGAGGAAAACATGAAGAAACCGAACGTGTGGAAAATGGCACAGAGGTGATTAATAACTCGGCATTTCTTGATTTACAGCTGTCATATGGACTTACTGATAGACTTAGTCTAAACTTCGTGTTACCATTTGTCTATCATCACAGAACTTCAATGTATGAGCACGGTGGTAACCCAACGGGAGTGGATGACTCTGACACACCTGATTTTGATGAATCTACCTGGCAGGGTGATAGGAATGCCACTGTAGCAAGTGGTCTGGCTGACATACGATTTAGTGCAAGTTACTGGCTTTTCGAACCAGCCTCTAAAGGCAACTTATCAGTAGGGTTAGGTTTTAAACTACCCTCTGGAGATTACAGGGCTCAGGATACTTTCTACAATAAAGGAGATAACAAGGATGAAGAGATTACAGCCGATGTAGATCAATCCATCCAGCCTGGAGATGGTGGATTTGGAGTAACACTCGATTTACAGGGCTTTTATAGTTTAACTGATAACATCACCCTGACGAGCAATTTTTATTATCTCTCCAACCCAAGAGAAAGCTTTGAGTATACCAATTTTAGGGGTTCCACCTCGGATAGGTCAGTTCCGGATCAGTATGCTGCCCGACTTGGGGCATTCTATATGACTAGCATCCACGGTTTAGGTTTATATGCGGGAGGCAGGGTAGAAGGAGTTCCATCCAGTGACTTAATAGGTGGCGACGAAGGTGGTAGAAGACCCGGATACGCAGTATCTGTTGAGCCGGGTATATCCTACGGCATGCGTAATTTCTCTCTTAACCTTACTGTGCCAATAGCTGTAGAGCGAGCAAGAACACAAAGTTTATCAGATAAGCAAACAACATCGGAAACAGGAGTTTTTCGCAATGGCGATGCAGCCTTTGCTGATTACCTGATCAATTTTGGGTTTACCTATCGGTTCGGCGGTCAAAAACCAGTTATAGATTTTTCGGAAAATTAAAAATAAAACTAAGCTCTTGGCATGCGAATTGCATTAAGGGCTTTAACTCTTTATACTATACAATTTGTTTCTTAAACCCTGCATTTATTGGATGCAGGGTTTTTATTTTCACATAAAAAACCCTGAATTGCTTCAGGGTGTGGTGTTTCATATCTTTCCAAAAACTAATTAGCTACCGCATCCAACACACTCAATTTCCTGGTTTAATGGCTTGGTGCCATTAACCCTCATTTTGAGGTTGTGAATTTTGTCCCTGATGTCCATATCCTGAAACATATCTCCAGTGAGCTGTCCTTCAAGGGTTTCGATTTCTGATTCTAACTGTTCTTTGGTCATGATATCAATAGGTTTACTTTACGTACAATTTAGGTATAAATATAAATTTGTCCTAAATAAGACTATCCAATAGTTCTTTTGTTTTTTGATCAAGTTGAATATTTTGAGCTATTATCCGTTTATGGAGGGTTTTTGCATAAATCAATTTCATAGCTATTCGCGAAAGAGCTGTAAGAGCGTTGCACTGCTCCGGGTTAAGCTTTTTTGGCTCACTGTCTATCACACAAACAGCACCTATCGGGTGTCCTGAATTAGTTACCAGTGACATTCCTGCATAGAATCGCATTTTAGGATCTTCCGTTACAAGGGGGCTACTCTTGAAGCGATCATCCTCAAGGGTATTTTCCACGATCATGATCTGATCGGGGGTCTTGATGGTATGCGAACAGAAGCTATGGTCTCTTTTGGTCTCAAGCAAACTCAATCCATAACGGGACTTGGTCCACTGAATGTTTTCATCAATGAGCGTGATAAGCGAAATGGGTGTGTCACATATGTTAGCAGCTATTCTCGTTATATCATCGAATGATTGTTCAGCATTTTTGTCTAGTTCCAATTCCCGCAACGCTTCGAGCCGGGCTCTTTCGTTGCTAGTCATTTAGGTTTAATCTTTTGGTTGCAACTTTAAGATAGTCAAAACCAATGACTTATTCTTTAACCAGTACTACTGCTTTTTGTAACACCAGGTTGTTGGGATAGGTAACCCGTTGACCTTCATCATTTTTAATAATGACCGAAAACATGTTTAAATCAAACACCTGGCCTTCAATGCTATTCTCTCCATCTACAATGCGTATGCGATCACCTATGCGATAAGGGAAGTAAAAAAATAATATGATGGCTGCAGTGATGTTGCTCAAAATAGACCATGCTGCAAACAATCCAATTCCGGCAACGGTGAAAAAGGAAAGAAAATAAACAGATAAACCTTTAAATGAAATATCCCATGTTAGCCCCAGGATAAGTAGGATTAATACCATAAGTACAAACCTGAAATACTTGGTGGTATAAACCACACGAGGGAGTGCTATCTCATTCTTTTTGCCAAAGCGCCGGATCAAAGTGGTAGACAACCTCACTGCTATCACATAAACGACAAACAAGATTGCGGTGATCAATAACTGTAGATGTAGGCTTTCGGTGTTTTTTAAGTATTCGATAAGATGCATTCGCTAAAATAAATTTGTGTAAAGCTAGCCCGAACATAGAAATAAATAAAGAGTTGATGCTAACACTCAAGGCAATAGATTCCTGGTACCAATCGTTATTTTATCAAACGCACTATTTACCATCTAATATTTTGCCATATGGAACTTAAGAAAAATGAACAGTATGACTTAGAGAGAAAATCCCCGCTCTTTTTTAGTATCGGATTAGTAGTAGCCATTCTTTGTGTGATTTTAGCATTTGAATGGAAAGCAGAGTACGATCCTATGGATTATGAACCCAATGAAGAAATATTCCCGGAAACTTATATTCCTCCGGTCACAACTTTTGAAACCCCTAAACCACCCAAACCTGTAGAAGTAAAAACCCCTGAGCCTAGCCTTCAAGCTCCAATAATCATTGTAGGTGATCCCGTAGAAGCCCTGGAGCCAACCCTGGATCCCGTGATTGAGGATATTAAGTTTGACGATATGGTTATAGGTGATCCTCTTCCACCCATACCAACTCCTGTAGAATATTTTGAAATTGTAGAGACAATGCCGGAGTTTCCAGGGGGTAATGCAGGTTTTCTATCACACATCTCTAAGAATATTGATTATCCGAGTAGGGCTAGAAATCTTGGTATTACAGGAAAAGTATTTGTTCAGTTTGTTATTGATACCGATGGTAAAATAACGGAAGTAGAGGTTGTACGCGGGATTGGAGGCGGCTGTGATGAAGAGGCGGTTAAAGCAATAGAAAATGCCCCGAATTGGAGCCCAGGTAAACAAAGAGGGCGACCGGTTAAAGTTAGAATGGTCGTTCCGATAAATTTCTCACTATCTGACTAGATGAAAAACAGGTCTATTTAAAAGGTCGGCACATGCCGACCTTTTTGTTTAGAAAAACCCGTATTCCGGAGGTTTGATGTTATTGATGCGAATGTAAAGGTTGGCTTTTGCCCTGTGATTCGCCAAATGGTCCTGAACAAACATCACGGCAATGTATCGCTTCATCATTTTGCCACTAAATACTTTGACCTCTTCCTGAGAAGCTTCTTCGGTCATTTCACTGATCAGCGCCGTAGCTTTCTCAATATTTCCTTTGAGATATTCGACAACTTCTTCTTTGCTGCTGGCAGACATATCGGGTTCTTTGTACTCGGGATTCTCATTTGCAACAAACACCTTGGACAGGTATAGTGTGGTGAAGGCCATATGGATCACCTGTTCTCTGAAAGTCATACTCGAGTCATTGGGTTTGTAATTATACAACTCCTCCGGCATAGCCTCAGCCACTTGGATGGCTATGTCTGTGGAGGTTTGCCACACAGGAAGGAAATCCCTGGCAAATTGTGATTTGGCTTCTGTTGGGTCGCTTGCCTGACTTGCAAGCGCCATCACCAAGAATGTAAAGACTAGTGTTTTTCTCATTTGATTAGAAAGTTGATTTTGATGATCAAGATGAGCAAAAATCTGCAATTGGAACAAACCGCTTATCAAACTTGTAGAAAACCAGCCGCTAAAAAAGATACTTGACAATCCACCCCTCTCTAGTTGTTCACCTTTAATAAGAGAGGGGTTGAAGATTTATGTTTGCCTTCTGGGTAAACCTAAATGGAAAGGATCCAGAATTGAAGTGAATTGTTGGTTCAGCATGAAGAAGACTTACTTTCAGGCAACTTATCCTGCCTATTCTACTTTTACTTCATCCAGATTGATAAACTCGATTTGATTCTCATCAGACAGGGTAACACCAATCACGGCATCTTTTGTGATCTTGCCACTCAGGATGTCTTTGGACAACTCGTTAAGAATTTCTCGCTGAAGAACCCTTTTTAGCGGCCTGGCTCCAAACTGAGGATCAAAACCGATTTGTCCCATATAGTCCAAAACTTTGTTATCGGCTTCTATCTTAATGCCACTCTCATCAAGTCGTTGCTGGATCAGCTTAAACTGAATACCTACAATCTTGCGCAGGTCATTTTTACTTAATGGCCTGAACATGATCGTCTCATCCACCCGGTTGAGAAATTCTGGCCGAACGGATCTTTTCAACAATTCGAACACTTCCTTCCTGGTCTCATCAATCACTGCGTCCGCATTTTCTTCATTCAATTTTTCAAACCGCTCCTGGATTAATCCAGAGCCAATATTGGTAGTCATGATAATGATCGTATTCTTGAAGTTGGCCACCCGACCTTTGTTATCTGTGAGGCGCCCATCATCCAGCACCTGCAGAAGGATATTGAAGACATCAGGATGCGCCTTTTCAATCTCATCGAGCAGGATCACGCTATATGGTTTTCTACGGACCGATTCTGTAAGCTGACCTCCTTCGTCATACCCTACGTATCCCGGAGGAGCCCCGATTAACCGGCTCACGGCATGGCGTTCTTGATATTCGGACATGTCTATCCGAACCATCGCATTGTCATCATTGAAGAGGTATTCCGCCAGGGCTTTTGCCAATTCGGTTTTACCTACGCCGGTCGTCCCAAGAAAGATGAACGAACCAATGGGACGTTTCGGGTCGTGCAATCCAGCCCGACTCCTGCGCACCGCATCAGAAACTGCTGTAATCGCTTCTTCCTGCCCTGCAACCCTGCGACCTAGTTCTGCTTCAAGATGAAGTAATTTTTCACGTTCGCTTTGCAGCATTTTTGAGACCGGTATGCCAGTCCACTTGGCCACCACTTCCGCTATGTCCTCACTGTCTACCTCCTCTTTTAACAGGGAGGTCTGATCCTGCATTTCTGCCAGCTGTACTCTAAACGCTTCAAGTTTTTTTTCTGACTCTACAATCTTGCCATAACGGATCTCCGCCACCAAGCCAAAATCACCTGATCGCTCGGCTTGTTCTGCTTCCAGTTTAAATTTTTCAATATTTTCTTTCGCTTGCCGTAAACCCTGGATCACTGATTTTTCATTTTCCCACTTGGCTTTGAGTTCGTTTCTTTTACCCGTAAGGTCCGCAATTTCCTTGCTCAGTTCATTTTCCTTCTGCTTGTCTTTTTCCCTACGGATGGCCTCACGTTCAATCTCCAGCTGCATAATCCTTCGGTTGAGTTCATCCAGCTCTTCAGGAAGTGAATCTATTTCAATCCTAAGTTTTGACGCAGCCTCATCCATCAGGTCAATGGCTTTGTCAGGAAGAAAACGATCTGTTATATAGCGATTGGACAGTTCCACGGCAGCTATCACCGCGTCATCCTTTACCCGAACCCCATGGTGCAGCTCGTACTTGTCTTTGATTCCTCTCAAAATAGAGATGGCATCCTGCACATTGGGCTCGTTGATGTTCACACCCTGGAACCTGCGCTCAAGCGCTTTATCTTTCTCAACGTATCTCTGGTATTCCTTCAGGGTAGTGGCTCCTATCGCGTGTAGCTCACCTCGTGCTAAAGCGGGTTTCAAGAGGTTGGCTGCGTCCATGGCACCTTCTCCACCTCCTCCAGCTCCTATCAGTGTGTGGATTTCATCTATAAAAAGGATGATCTCGCCATTGCTATCAGTTACTTCCTTAATGACTGCTTTGAGCCGTTCTTCAAACTCCCCTTTGTATTTGGCACCCGCCACAAGTAGTCCCATGTCCAACGAAATGATGGTCTTGGACTTGAGGTTTTCAGGCACATCTCCATCCACGATCCGTTGCGCCATGCCTTCCACTATCGCCGTTTTCCCAACCCCGGGTTCACCAAGCAGGATCGGGTTGTTTTTAGTTCTTCGAGCTAAAATCTGCAGAACCCTCCTGATCTCTTCATCCCGACCGATCACTGGATCGATTTTACCTTTTTTAGCCAGCTCATTCAGGTTCTTGGAGTACCTCTCCAGGGACCTGTATTTTGATTCTGCGTTTTGGTCAGTTACTTTATCCCCACCGCGCAGTTCCTTGATGACGGCAATCAAAGACTTCTCTTCAAAGCCTGAATCTTTCAGTACCTGGGAAGTCTTATCTCCAGCACCTAATAGGCCAAGGATAATGTGCTCCACAGCGACATACTCATCCCCAAATTCCTTGAGGTACTTCTCGGCATGCTGTAGCCCTTTGTGTGCTTGATTTGATAGAAAAGGTTGGCCTCCTGAAACTTTCGGATAGGACGCTACTACCTCATCTAGTTTAGAGGACAGCTGTGTCTTTTGTGCACCAAGTTTTTTCAGGATAAACGAAATTAGGTTTTCGTCTGCTTCCAGTATTGCTTTCATCAGGTGGCTGGTCTCAATCACTTGTTGACCATTACTACTAGCGATCTCTGTTGCCTTTTGTAGTGCCTCCTGAGATTTGATTGTATAGTTATTGAAGTTCATCTCTATTTTATTTTTACCCGTTCAGGATGGCTAAGATCAAACTGTGCGCCAGATTAAATAGAGGTGTTTTTCAGGACATTTTGACGGATAAAAGAGATGATTGCTAGAGAACTAGGTCAATTTGACAGATTACTCCACTCGCATGATGAAGGCTATCTCATAGAATTGAGCTGCAATGCGACAAACAGGATTGTGTAAATAGTCAAGGGCCGATGAATCATAATAGTAAAATGCCTTCTCATCAGGATCATATGCCAATAACCCGTCAGATGCTGGATTAATCCCTGCCCTGGTAGTGGCGTCAACTTTTGGAAGTATCACTCCTTTTGAGGTAGATGAAATGTTGAGGATGGCATCACTTGGAACAGTGGTTGTTCCTATCCCGATTCCATCTTGTGCAACAGTTCGGAAACAAATTAGGATGGCGATTAGTAAAATTAATTTTGCATCGGTTAAGCAGTATATACGAAATTAATAAGTTTGAGAGAATCATTGCCTCCAAAACTACTTATAAACTTTAAAAATCATTTTTTATGCAAAATGAAAGTACCCAGGAATGAGAAGAGTGAATTAGTCTGCTGAATTCCAGAACCTTGGATTATTCAAACTAATCAAAGGTTCTTTTAGGTAATTCATGAGCTAGATCAGCATGGATGTCTATAATTTCTTTCATCTCCATTTCGAGTAATTTCTTCTGGTTTTATTCTCCTAATGGCCTCAATTAGCATCCGCTTTATTATCTTAGACACATCACATCGCTTTTTTACGCCGATTATTAATGAAGAGCCAAGCTGAACAACTCCTTGAGGAATATAAAAAAGTACGAAACGTCGATATTTCGCTTGATCAATTCGTCTATATTCTGAATTTGTACCCATCTCTTATTGTCTGTATGTCGGATGGCGTATTGGATAAAGAAGAATGGGATGGCGTACTCCGGTTGGCTAAAGGTTTGGCGTTGGAATACGGAGATGGGATGAATGAAGAGCAAATGGAAAAGTTGGAGCAATCATTCCGTACAGAATTCAGGTACCTTCTTGATAATATTGAGAAGTGGCAAAAGAAGTTTCTCAATGCACTTAAGAATCACATCAGCAATAACAAGGCGGATAAGGAGTTTGTGCTTGAGTCAATGTACTTGTTTGCCAATGCAGCTGATGGTATTTCAGAAGTAGAGCAGGAATGTATACAGATGCTCAGTGAACGTCTTGCATTAGATTTCTAAACTTATTAATAATTGGCTCCAGCGAAATGGTTTGTGAATCAAAACTTTCGGGTAGTTCTTTCATCAAGCTTTCCTGGATTTTACCGATCCTCATTGCTTCAGAATAAGGTATGTCGCTAAATGTAACCATAGAATAAAGCGGTAGCCATTCTTTTGGGTAGTTTTCCTGGAGTCTGGATTCTACCTTCTTAATATTGAGAAAACGCTCGTCCCCAACATGGTCCCTCATTTCCACAAAATTTTTCAAGGCAAGGTCAGCAATTGCGTCTGCGTCTTTTTTGCGGGATAAAGAGAACTTTGGCAATACTTCCGCCCAATTGAAATTCAGGGATTTCCCTAGCTCCATCAACAATCTACAGTCTTCAAATCCTGCGTTCATCCCCTGTCCATAGAATGGAACTACCGCGTGACTGGCGTCCCCAATGATCAAAGTGTTTTTATAGTGCCAGGGGAAGGTTTTTATTGTGACCAATGAGGCTGTGGGATTGGACTGGAATTGGTCAATGTAATCTGGTATCAATGGAATGATGTCAGGGAAATACTCTTCAATAAAGTGCCGTACAGCTTCGGTGGTCTTTAGTGATTCGAAAGACAGATCTCCCTCAAATGGAAAGAATAATGTGCAGGTGAAGGAACAATCCGGGTTTGGTAGCGCGATCAGCATAAAGCTGCCACGTGGCCAGATATGTAGATAATTAGGCTTCATGGCAAAATCTCCTGATCGGGGCTCCATCCTTAGTTCCTTATATCCGTGCTCAATGTAATGCTGCTCATAGTTGAACCGGTCTTTATGCTCCATGGCTTGTCGCAACATAGAGTAAGCGCCATCTGCCCCAATCAACACTTCTGATTCTACATTTTCACCATTTTTAAATGTAATCGTCGATTTATCTAAATCCACTTCTGAGCATTTGTGACCGAAATGAAAATTGACGCCAAGAGATTCTGCATGGTTGATAAGCAGCTTGTTAAGGCCAGTCCTTGAAACCGAATTGATAAATTCACCTTCTTTTCCATAGGATTGGAAGGATAGGTTTCCTTCCAGGTCATGCATCATTCGGCCATGCATGGGAATCAAATCATCCTGGATGTGGTCATAAACTCCTGCGCGTTTCAAAGACCGGATCCCCCGATGACTCAAGGCAAGGTTAATGGATCGCCCACCATCCACTGTAGCGGACCGTGGGTCTTCCCGCATTTCATAAATGTGTACATCAAAGCCTTCTTTGCAAATCAGCGCTCCCAATAAGCTGCCAACAAGGCCAGCACCTAATATGGTTACCTCCTGTTTAGGCATATTTCAGGATAAGGTTTTTAAAAATCTCACAAAATTTATAGACATCCCTAAAGGTGTTATAAAGTGGCGTGGGTGCTACACGAATCACGTTGGGCTCACGCCAATCCAAGATCACTCCCGCTTCTATCAATCCATCAAAAATGGTCTTTCCATGTTGATCAATAAAAACTGACAGTTGGCACCCTCTGGATTGAGGATCCGCGGGTGTTAGGATTTCGATGTGCTTCTGAATGTCTGGATCATTGAGCATTAGGAACTCCAGGTATCCTGTGAGCCTGATGCTTTTATCCCTTAGCTCTTCCATGTTGGTTTGATCAAAGATCTCCAAAGATGCCAGGTGCGCTGCAGCAGAAATGATATTTCCATTGCTCAGCATCCAAGAATCTACCCCTGGGTTCGGAACAAACTTGTTGTCCATCCGGAAGCGAGTTTGTCTGTCATGTCCCCACCATCCAGTCAATTTGGGAAAATCAGGATTATTGGCATGTTTTTCATGAACATAGATACCAGAAATACCTCCTGGGCCTGAATTCACATACTTGTAGCTGCACCAGGTGGCAAAGTCTACCTCCCATTCATGCAGGGATAAAGGCAGATTACCAATAGCATGGGCCAAGTCAAAGCCCCCATAAGCACCGACCTGATGCGCTGCGGCCGTAATAGACTTCATGTCAAAGTATTGACCAGTGTAATATTGTACGCCTGGCAGCATGACCAGTGCCAATTCATCACCATAGTCGGCAATGATGGCTTCTATTTCGTTTTTCTGAAAAAGCTTGCCTGCTTTAGGTGAAATGGTGATCAGGTGCTCATCAGGGTTTACTCCCTTCTGCTTCATGTGGGATTCGGCAGCATAATGGTCGGAAGGGAAAGCACCATGCTCAATTAGCAACTTCACTCTTTTGCCGGATGGTTGATAAAACGAGGCTAAGAGCAGATGTAAGTTGGTAGTGAGGTTGTTCATGGCCACTACTTCTGACTCCTTTCCACCCACTAAGTTAGATAGGGATTTCTTAGATAATTTGTGATAATCTGCCCACGGCCGGGAGCCAGTAAAGTGGCCCTCCACAGCTCGCTCTTTCCAGACAATCAGTTCATTTTGGATGAATGCCTGGGTTGTTTTGGGCTGAAGGCCGAGTGAGTTTCCACAGAAATAAATAGCGTCTGATCCATTGACCTGGGGAATATGAAATTTTTCTCTGAAAGATTTTAAGGGATCCGCTTGATCCAATTCATGCGCAAGCTCGGGGGTGTTGTTAAAGGTCATTTAATCTGTAAATCTTGGGTCTGTTTCCATTGTAGTACCACAATTGTCACAGGTTCTTAGTTTTTCAGAATTGTAGAATTCCCTGAATCTTGGCAGAAAATCCTTTTCGATGTTGTTTAGCTGAAAGTAAGTCTCGTGCAATTTGTGATTGCAATTATCGCAAAACCACATCAACCCATCTGTTTTTTCTGGCCTTTTTCTTTCCACAACCAATCCAACCGATCCCGCTGAACGAATCGGAGAGTGCGGCACTTTGGACGGAAGCAGGAACATTTCTCCAGCTTTTATGGGAATGTCTACTGCCTTTCCTTTTTCTTGTATCTTCACCAGGATGTCACCTTCCAGCTGGTAAAACAACTCTTCAGTTTCGTTATAATGATAATCCTTTCGGGCATTGGGACCACCTACAATCATTACAATGTAATCCCCGGCATCTGCGTACAGGTTTTTATTCCCAACAGGAGGTTTTAGCAGGTCCCTGTTATTGTTAATCCATTCCTGAAGGTTGAAGGGTCTCGCAATCGCCATATCTATAGTTTTTTGGATAAATTACTTTCTCGAACAAAAGTTATAAATAAAGAACGAAAGGCACGATAGAAAGTGCCGCTAACAGCGAAAAATCAAGAATTAAGTCCAAAGTCTATGGAGCTAAATCTAAAGAATAAGAATGCATTGGTTTGTGGAGGATCAAAAGGAATCGGCGGAGCGATTGCCTCTGCACTTGCGGAGGAAGGCGCGCGGGTTACTATTGTTGCCAGGAGTAAACCGGAATTGGAGGCGCACCTGGAGACACTCGCCGGAGATGGTCATCAGACACTCGTGGCTGATCTGGCAAACCTGAGCGACGTGGAGCTTGTCTGTGAATATGTGAAGAGCAACCAGATAAGTATCGTCATCAACAATACAGGTGGCCCTGCTCCGGGGCCAATTGTTGATGCCTCTATTGAGGAGTTTGAAAAGGCATTGTCCATGCACCTCAAAGCGAGCCACAAGATTATGCAAGCCGCAGCACCATTTATGAAAAATCAATCCTATGGAAGGTTTATCAATGTGATTTCCACTAGTGTGAAAATACCGATTAAAGGACTTGGTGTCAGCAATACTACACGCGGAGCTATGGCCTCCTGGTCCAAAACGTTGAGCAATGAATTGGCACCTTTTGGGATTACCGTCAATAATATACTGCCTGGTGCAATCAACACTACCCGACTTGATGCAATTATTTCCAACGCTGCCAAGAAGCAGGGAATCACTGAGGAGGAGAGTACCAATGCCATGAGAAGTACCATACCAGCCGGACGGATTGGAGAGCCAGCAGAAATGGGTGCGCTTGCAGCATTTCTGGCTTCTGAAAAAGCAGCCTATATCAATGGCGTGAGCATCCCTGTGGATGGTGGACGAACCGGTTCATTATGATTATCCTTGAAAACTATATTGGCGGTGAGCTCATGGCTCCCAAAGATGGTCAATACCTGGATAATTTTGATCCTTCGTCAGGCAAGGTGTTTAGCCAAACGCCCAACTCAACGAAGGCAGATCTTGACCTGGCAGTAGTGGCGGCAGAAAAAGCATTTCCGGCCTGGTCATCGCTATCTATTGACCAGCGATCCAGGGTTTTACTCAAGCTGTCAGAGCTGATTGAGGAGCATATAGATGATCTGGCCAAAGCTGAAAGCATGGACAATGGCAAACCAGTATCCCTGGCCAGGAAGGTTGACATACCCAGGGCAGCTCAGAATTTCCGGTTTTTTGCTTCAGCAATCGTCAATGAGGCATCGGAAGCACATCTTCAGGAAGGTCGCTCAATCAACTATACACGAAGAGCTCCATTAGGGGTTGTGGGATGCATATCTCCGTGGAACTTGCCATTGTACTTGCTTACATGGAAAATCGCCCCGGCATTGGCCACCGGCAATTGTGTGATTGCCAAGCCTTCGGAAGTGACTCCATACACAGCCTATCTTTTGAGTAAACTGGCTATAGAGGCAGGATTGCCCAAAGGGGTGCTGAACATACTACATGGGCAGGGGAACCAGACCGGAAAAATGCTGGTAGAGCACCCGAAAGTAAAAGCCATCTCCTTTACAGGTGGTACCAATACGGGCAGGTTGATTGGCGTGGAAGCCGCAAAACAATTTAAAAAAGTCTCCCTAGAGCTTGGTGGTAAAAACCCCGTGTTGGTTTTCAATGACTGTGACCTGGAGAATGCCGTGCAAACAAGTGTAAAAGGTGCTTTTACCAACCAGGGAGAGATTTGTCTATGTGGTTCTCGGATATTTGTACAGCAAGAAATTTATGACCGCTTCAAAGAAAAATTTGTACTTGCAGTCGATGAACTCACAGTCGGGCAGCCAGCAACTGATGTTGACCTGGGAGCGCTGGTTTCCCTTCAGCATTTGGAGAAGGTAGAGCAGTTTGTGGTCCGCGCGAAAGCTGAAGGCGGCAAAATATTGAGTGGAGGCAATCGTCTGGAGATTGATGGAGGTTATTATTTCGAACCTACCATAATCGAAGGCCTTGATGAACACTGTGAGATCAACCAGCAAGAAGTTTTTGGCCCTGTGGTCACCTTGATTCCGTTCAAGGATGAGGAAGATGCCATACAAAAAGCCAATTCTACCCAATATGGCTTAGCAGCAGTTGTTTGGACAGAAAATCTCAAACGAGCGCATCGTGTTGCTCACCAGGTCAAATCAGGGATTGTTTGGGTCAACTGCTGGATGGAGCGTGATCTGAGGACACCTTTCGGGGGAATGAAGTCATCCGGTGTGGGCCGTGAGGGAGGAAGTGAAGCGCTGAGGTTTTTTACAGAACCTCAGAATATCTGTATCAAGCTCTAGGCAATAAAAACAGGAGGCCTGGAAAATTAAACACTTTGGTCATTCTGAATTTATTTCAGAATCTTATTTACAGATGATACAGTTAGTACTGATACAGGCCCGAATGTTCCGGGTATTTAATTTTAGGCTTCTAATATCAAACTCTGGGCAATAAAAAAGCCTGCAAAGTGCAGGCTTTTTAGATATTTTATCTCGTAAGATTATGCAGGTTCTTCCGGTCTGAGCCTGGCAATTTTGAATGATTTTCTTTCTTTATGACCGCAGTACCCACAAGTCATGTATTTCATCAATTCGCCATCTTCGTTATCTGAAGCTTCCTGTACCACTTCCTCTTTGTCTACTTTTAGGGTCTGGTAGTTACACTCAGGGCACTGAAGTGCATGTAGACGTCCGTTGTATTTTTCGATTTTGGTGTATCCGGAAACTTCATCTATCCAAACGTCATAGTCTACAGAGAATGCGTCCTCTTCAGCTTGCATCCCTTCATCCAGGTATACATCTTCTTCCTCTTCACTAAGAAGCTTCATGCTCCTTCCATCAGGGGAAACCCGTGGAGTATATCTCAATTTTTTCAATCTCTTTTCAATGAAGAAAGGATAGTAGAATTTCAATACGTTTTGTACCACCACACCGATGATCATGGCGATCATCAAACTCACGAAGATCCAAACAAAGAACCAAAGCCAGGTAGTAGAAGTCTGCCAGGTATTGACGAAAAGTGTAATACCACTCAAGATCAATACGAAACCATACCATAGCAGGTTAATCTCATGCATATTGATATAATCGTACCTTGATTTAGCGTCAGTGGTGGTGAGGAGTTTTAAGTAGTGACCTATCAGGATCAAAACCCCAACACTGGCAATAGCATAAGCTAAGTATTGCCCGTATGTATTCCAGGCTTCAAGCAAATTAGGTGATATTGGATCGGTCATAGCAATTTTCTGTTAGATTAAGCGGTTCATTTTAACACCAGTACAAAAATGTTACAATTTTTGAAAAACACAATGGCTTCTCTCATTGTCAGTTAAGGTTTTTAACCAAATCAATCTGTAAAGTATTAAAATTAAAGATTACAGTCAATTAAGCCAACAATTTATGAATAAACCAGTTGATTACAACCATTTGGTTTAAATAAGTGTCAAGCAAATTGTATCAAACAGAAACGGTTTGACGTTGTTGTAATACTGATTGTTAAAATGTTTATCATTTCTTAGAAATACTTGGACAAATTCAATATTTCTACCATTACTTTGTGAAATATTTTAACAATCGTCTAAAACTAATACAGAATTTAAAATTGAAAAAAATGAAAAATCTACTTAAAAGCTCGCTAGCACTAATAGCGGTGGCGTCAATGATCTTTATAACAAGTTGTGGGGATGGAGACACTGAGGAGCCGAAACCAAATGCGCCTACTCTTACTGTAACTACTGAATTGAATGGCACTGCTGCCACTTCTCCAATTGAGGCAAAACCAGGTGATGAAGTATCTTTTGATGTTTCTATTACTGCTGATGGCGGATTCAACGTGGTTAGAGTATATTCATCAGTTGATGGTGGATCTGCATCACTTGTACAGGAATTAACAAGACTGGATCTTAACCTTGAAGCAGGCTCAACAACTGCATCTGCATCTTTTACTTCTACTATAGAGGCTCAATTGGTTGGATCAGAAGTTACTTACGAATTTGAAGCAGTGGATGACGCTGATCAGGTGTCAACTGCTGAAGTGATTGTAAATGTTACTGACAATCCAATTGTAACTCAGACTGAAACCTTGTTAGGTGGTCAATCAAACGCAAGTGCAGATAGTTTCTATAACTCTATAGAGAATGAGACTTATCCTTATGATTCATTTAGAGATAATAACTCAGCTAACACTGATTTCTGTTTTTTCTATGGAAATACCAATATGTATACCATAGCCGCAATTGATGATGAAGACGCAAACACTGCATTTTCCGCTGTGATTTCGGATAATGCTTTAGGATCTGCTATTATTGAAACTAGAAATGAAACCAGGTTCGTGACAACTGCTGTTAGCCCTGAGGATTTTGATGCAATTGATGGAGAAAGCGCATTGTTGGATGCCTTTGGAGATGTTACACCTTCTGCTACCAAACAAAACATGCTTGAAGCAAATACAGTGTTTGCATTCCAATTAGCAGAATCTAGAGGATCTCTTAAAGGTCTAGCAAAAGTGATCTCAACTGGAGGTACATCTGGTGCCGATAGGTCTATCACTATCTTGGTTAAGATTCAAGAGGAAGCTGAATAGGCACTGATTATTATATAAGAAACCCCGTCCGGTCACAATCGGGACGGGGTTTTTTATTTAATCGAGATGGTATGTACATTAGTCCTTTAAAATTCTTCAACATCATATGACCATGCGTCTTTTTAGTCTGATCACAGCCATTATGGCTCTTGCCGTCATTTCATCGTGTAAAAAAGACAAAGAAAACCCGGTGGACAACCCTGAGCCTGAGGCGCCCAAGTTGACCATCACCATCAATGGAAATGAGAACCTCACCGCTCTTAATTCGGATATTGGAGATACCATAGTGATCACTGCTGAGGCCACTGCTTCTGCGGGCATTGAGTCTTATACTGCCACATACACCTTAGATGAATTTGAAACGTCAATTGACACCTACAGCTCCGATAGCCTTGAAACGAGCTACTCCATGCCTGCATTTACCTATGTGATTGGCGTTGATGTGGTGGATAAGGACTTTTCTTTTGACTTTGTGCTCACGGATACGCTTGGTGCTACGGCTACATTTCATTTCCTGCTAACAGTAAACCCATCTCCGATCTCCGTACATTTGGCAGATACGCTTGCCCCTTATAATGATCTTACAGTAGGAAATTTTTTCAATGTCATCGATAACGAATTCTACTTTCCACTCAACATCAAAACCAACACAACCAAACAGGGCAAAGTAGATTTTATCTTTGCGCATGATACACAAGCTAAATGGATCATCATGTCTCCAGATGACACAGATGCTGATTCCATCTTTAATCACAATGAAGACAGTTTCAACTGGCCGTTTACAGTCATCAACAATACCAGGCTGATCAATCAGGACACCGCCGCTGTTGATTTTGATGAAATTGTCACTGCGGCTCAGTTGTCGGATATATTTGAAGGTCCCCGATCGACCATTCTCTCACAGCTATTTGTGGGCCAGCTTATCTCTTTCAAACTTGGAGACTCAAGAGGTGGTAAGGTTGGTTTGCTCAAAATCACCTCTCTACGTGGAAATAGCAGAACGCCCTATAGAATTGTATTTGATTTAAAAATTCAGAATTAACCAGAATCCAACAACTACATTATGCAAAAACTTTTATCAATCTGTTTAGTACTGCTCACAATCGTTGGCTGTAGTGTGCAAAAAGAAGAATCTGAAGCCAGGGATGTGGAGTCCATGACTGAAGAAGAACTCAATGCTTATGCCAATGAGCTGGCAAAAAAATACATCATCGTTGACGGGCACGTAGACCTGCCTTACCGAATGGAGGTCAAAGGCTTTATGCTGAAGAAGCAGGTGGAGGACGTATCCGTAGAAACGGAAGGAAACTTTGACTACCCGAAAGCAAAGGCGGGTGGATTGGATGCTCCCTTCATGTCTATCTATATTCCATCCTCTTACTATTTTGATGGCGGGGCCAAAGCGTTTGCAGATTCTTTGATTGACATGACCATGGCAGTGACCACTACTTATCCTGAGTTATATGCACCTGCTAATTCTCCTGCTGAAATCCAGGCTAATTTTGAAAAGGGATTGATCTCCCTTCCGATGGGTATGGAAAACGGCGCACCTATTGAAGATGACCTGGCCAATGTGAAGTACTTCTTCGAACGGGGAATTCGCTATATCACGCTTACTCACTCCAAAGACAATCAGATAAGCGATTCTTCATATGACACTACTTACACCTGGAATGGCATTAGCCCTTTTGGAGAGCAGGTAATTGCCGAAATGAACAAGTATGGCATCATGGTAGATATCTCCCACGTCACAGATAGTGCTTTTTATGATGCGCTACAATTGAGCAAAGCGCCGGTTATCGCTTCACATTCTTCTTGCAGGTATTTTACACCAGGCTTTCATAGAAACATGTCCGACCAAATGATCAAAGACCTTGCGGAGAATAATGGTGTGATCCATATCAATTTTGGTTCTACTTTCCTGTCGGAAGTTTCCAGGGACCGCTTTGATGTGATGGACTCTGTGATGACCAACTACCGTGCAGAAACAGGTCTTTCCAGAAAGGATTCTGCTTATGAGGCTTATGCCAAAAAGTATGCAATGGACAATGATGTCTTTGCAGACGTTCAAATCGTAGCAGATCACATTGACCGGGTGGTTGAACTGGCTGGGATCGATTTTGTGGCTTTCGGGTCTGATTTCGATGGAGTGGGTGATAGCTTGCCGAAAGGATTGAAAGATGTGTCGATGTACCCCAATGTAATTGCGGAATTGCTGAAGCGTGGCTATTCAGAAGAAGATATTGCAAAGATTTGTTACCAGAACACATTCCGGGTTTGGAATGAAGTGATAGAGACTGCAAAGCAGGTCCAGGGAAGCTGAAACACCTTCTTTATCGTCACTCCCCGGATCATATTGAGGATAGGGTTTATTTGGCGGGAATGCCATTGATCCTAGGGGAGTCTGATAGAAGATGCTTGTGTTTTATGACAGCTAAAGGAGGATATATTTATATTGTTTCAAACCCTAAGAGAACTGTGCTCTATGTAGGTGTGACCAGTAATCTTTACCATCGAGCTTACCAGCACAAAAATGGAGAGGGTTCGGTTTTCACATCACGATATAAATGTACTGACCTTTTGTATTATGAATTTTTTCCATCGATTGAGGAAGCCATCCATCGTGAAAAGAGGCTCAAAAAGTATACACGAGCCAAGAAAGATGAAATCATCAAAAAATTCAATCCTGATTTGAAGGACTTGTTTAATGCAGCGGAAGAGTTGCAGTAGCACTGGGACTCCCTTAGAATGCATTCTGTGCTCTTGTGTGGGTACATTTCTTTCAGGCATTCAGGGAGTGACGGTCTTGATTGTCGCCACTCCCCGAATCACATTGAGGATAGGGTTTAGTTGACGGGAATGCCATTGATCCTAGGGGAGTCTGCCGGGAAAGGTTTGCTACGGTGCACACTTTTGGACTTCCTTAGAATGCATTCCGTGTTCTTGTAGAGCACGTTCCTCACAAGCATTCAGGGAGTGACGGTTTTGGTATCTCGTCACTCCCCGAATCATATTGAGGATAGGATTTAGTTGACGGGAATGCCATTGATTCTAGGGGAGTCTGGTCATGTGTGGCATTGGCCGCTGCTGGTTGTACTATTTGTCCTCTTTAAGGGACTTGATGAACCTTGCCCAGGCAAATGGATTGAGGTAATTGTTGGCAGGAGCCTGATAGTTGTTGCGATTGGCCTGAGCTTGCTGCTGCAGGAAGTAACGGTAATTGTCTCCCGGGTTTGAAGGGAGATTGGCCGCAGCAGTACTCATGTACCCACTTCCCAGCCAGGCATCCATATTGTCATAGTATCGCTGATTCGGGTCATCAAGTGCAAGTACAGCTGCTTTGAACATTTCCTCTGTAGGATAGGGGAAAACTTCTACTTCACTTAAGAATGTCACATCTTCCCGCATGGTAAAGATCATTTTCAAGCTGGAAGATTTGCGATGTTCGGGTACAATGAAGAACTGTCTTTTAAAACCAACGGCACTAAAGACCACACTATCGCCCTCCTGCACGGGTAAGGAGAAGAAGCCATAGGGATTGGTAGTGGTTCCCCGGCCAGCTGCTGGCACATAGACGTGCACACCGGGAATGACTGAAGAACTATCAGGAGTGAAGATTACCCCGGTAAATTGAATAATTTGCCTGCTGTTCTCAGTACCGGCGGACTTATCCTGACCAAAACATATGCCAGCACAAGTCAATAATGTCAGTACTATTAAATATTTCACCAAATCAATAACCGCTTAGATACTGTAAGACGCAAGAAACGTAAAAAGTTTTCATAAATTAGACTTCCTAACGTTTTTTAACGTCTAATAAACCCAAAGGTAATCATGAAAATTGGGTTTTAAAGTCAGGGCCCCTTTAGAGATATGCGATTAAAGAATTTTAGTTTAACATACGGTACTCAGATTTTCAAGTCTTTTGGAGATGAATCAAGAGTACGAATCATCCATTTGCTGTTCAAAAACGACGAACTGGCAGTGTCTGATCTTGAGGCCATTTTGGATTATACCCAAACAAAAACCTCTCGTCATATCATTTACCTGAAAAATTCGGGTTTGGTGAATGCCACCAAGAAAGACCAATGGATCTTTTACAGTATCAAAGATGAAGTGTATGACATGGTGGCTCAAATCTTCGAGTTTCTCAATAAGGATATCCAGTTACAAAAAGACCAGCAAATTTGTGATGTAATGAACTCAAACCGTGAACTGGCAGCCAATAAACTTGCCGCAAAAGGGTATCGGTCTTGAGGTTAAAGTTCACCCACATTTTCTTTGATTTGGACCATACCCTATGGGATTATGATACCAACGCGCGCAAAGTGCTAGCCAATCTCTACCAGGAGTTTGAATTGAGAGAGCACATTCGCCACAATTCAGATCGGTTTTTGGAAATCTATTTTAAAACCAACGACGGACTCTGGCATGATTACAACCAGGGGCGAATCAATAAGGAAACGATCAGGGATGAGCGGTTTAACATGGTATTGAAAAACTGTGGCAGCATTGATTTTTCAAGGAGCATGGAAATGAGTGATTATTTCCTGCATCACTGCCCAAGGCAAAAGGTGGTAATGCCTGATGCACTCATGACTTTGGATTATCTCCACAAAAAATATAAAATGAGCATTATTACCAATGGATTTGATGATGTTCAGGAAGTCAAACTCAGGTCTTGTGGTTTGGATGGTTTTTTTGATCACATTTTTACCTCAGAAACGATTGGGGCCAAAAAACCAGCCCCTGAGATTTTTTACCATGCGCTGGAATGCGTCAATGTAGACAAGTCAGAAGCCCTCATGATTGGGGATAACCCAAAAACCGACATTCTTGGTGCGCAAAATGCTGGTATTACCCCATTGCTTTATAATCCCACAGGGAGGATTAAATCAGAATGTGAGCTCCAGATCAAACATCTTTCAGAATTAATGGCTTTACTCTAATAAGAGACTAGGGTTTTTATACTTTTGTAAGCCAAAAATAAACGACTTAATTATGCCTAAAGCAAGCTATTACGTGCCGGTACCATCTAATGAGCCGGTGCTTACATATGCTCCTGGCACGAAGGAGCGAAAAGACCTTCAAGACGCAGTGGCAGCTGCTCGCAAGGAGCAAAGAGATATCCCCATGTACATCGGTGGACAGGAGGTTCGTACTGGAAAGACCATCAGTATGTCCCCACCTTATGACCACAAGCATGTACTCGGACAGTTTCATGAAGGAGATGCCAGCCATGTGAAGCAAGCGATTGATGCTGCACTAAGTGCTAAAGAAGATTGGGAAAATATGGCCTGGGAGCACCGGGCGAGCATTTTTCTCAAGGCAGCAGACTTGCTAGCCGGACCATACAGGGCCAAAATCAATGCGGCCACCATGTTGGCACAATCCAAGAATGCCTTTCAGGCGGAAATCGATGCTGCCTGTGAGTTCATTGACTTTTTAAGGTTCAATGCTGCTTTTATGCAGGAGATATACATGGAGCAGCCCGAGTCTGCACCGGGTGTCTGGAACCGGCTGGAATACAGGCCGCTTGAAGGATTCGTGTTTGCGATCACCCCATTTAATTTCACGGCAATCTCAGGAAACCTGCCTGCCGCACCGGCACTGATGGGGAATACGGTGGTTTGGAAACCCAACTATACCCAGATCTACTCTGCCCAGGTGATTATGGAAGTTTTTAAGGAAGCGGGATTGCCTGATGGAGTGATCAACCTGATTTATGTCGATGGACCTGTGGCAGGTGATGTAATTTTCAAGCACCGGGATTTTGCCGGACTTCACTTTACTGGGAGTACTGGTGTATTCAAGCACCTTTGGAAGACGATTGGTGAGAACATTGATTTGTACCGATCTTATCCGAGAATCGTTGGCGAGACAGGGGGCAAAGACTTTGTAGTGGCTCATCAATCAGCTGATCCACAGGAAGTTGCCACTGGATTGGTGCGTGGTGCGTTTGAATTCCAGGGACAAAAATGTAGTGCTGCCTCCAGGGCGTACATCCCGTCCAATATCTGGGAAGAAGTGAAAGGTCATGTGGCAGATGCAATAAGTGATATCAGCATGGGCTCTCCGGAGGACTTTTCCAATTTCGTGAATGCAGTGATTGACAAAGCTGCCTTTGATAAAATAGCACAGTACATTGATCAGGCTAAAAAGGATGCTGATGTGGAAGTGTTATTTGGTGGAAACTATGATGACTCTGTTGGGTATTTCATTGAACCAACGGTGCTGTTGGCCAAGAAGCCTGACTATACCACAATGCATGAAGAGATTTTCGGGCCGGTATTGACCATTTATGTTTACGAACCTGAAGCTTTTGAAGAGACTTTGGAAATCGTGGACAAGACTTCTCCCTATGCGCTCACAGGTGCGATCTTCTCCAAAGACAGATATGCGGTAGAGTTGGCCACAAAAAAGCTGAGAAACAGTGCAGGTAATTTTTATATCAATGATAAGCCTACCGGAGCAGTAGTTGGACAGCAACCATTTGGTGGAGCAAGAGGCTCAGGAACCAATGATAAAGCTGGTGCTTCGATCAATCTATATAGATGGGTGAGTGCTCGCACGATCAAGGAAACCTTCGTGCCTCCAAAAAATTACAGGTATCCATTCCTGGATAAGGAGTAAAGCGAGTTAGCGTTGTAAAGCGGAACAAAAAAGAAAAGGCCATCCTTGACGGTGAAACGTGCGGATGGCCTTTTTCAATCATAGTCAGCTTATGAACGTAGCATAATCCACTTTTTATCTAGTACGGTGATAATGATAATTAGCGAGATTCCTATAATTGTAGTCAACATAATTGCACAAATCTTTGATTTAGTATAGTAAAATTAAGAGGCTCCTTCCTACATTCCTATACCCGAATTGGGGTATTTTAGCGACCCAAAAGGGTGATTTTTTTCGAATTTTTAATCCGCTAAGATTTGTTACTGGTGTTCGTTAACTTTGGGATTGAAGAAGATTGTAATTAAATCGTAATAGTATTATGAAGAAGTATTTCCTAATAGCGGTGATGGCAGGGTCAATTTTTTCCTGCAAGGAAAACAATGCATACAAGGATATCATAAAAGACCCGGAAACTTATCAGGCAGCCGTGAAGCAGCTTACAGATGTGATTGTCTATGATATTTTTTCTCCACCTATTGCCAGCCGGGTATATGTTTATCCAAATATTGCGGCCTTTGAGGTATTGGCTCAGTTTAATCCCGATACCCTGAAATCACTTGGAGGGCAATTGAATGGATTTACCACACCACCTGCACCTGGCGATGAAGAAATCAATCCTCACCTGGCGAGTCTTCATGCGTTTTTGAAAATAGGCCAGACTTTGATCTTCTCTGAAGACAAGATAGAGGCTTTTAGAAATGAGTTATATCAGAAACTGGATGACAATGGACTGCCGTCTTCGGTGAAGGAGAAATCTCTTGCTTATGGCGAACTGGTAGCAGATCATGTATTGGACTGGGCAGGTAAAGACAATTACAAACAATCGAGAACCTTTCCGAAATATACGATTAAGAACGAAACATTTTTATGGAAACCAACACCTCCTGACTATATGGAAGGAATTGAGCCTCATTGGAACAAGATCAGGACAATGATTTTGGACTCTGCAAATCAATATCCTCCCGTGCCGCCTTTGGAACTATCCATGGATGAAAACAGTGAGTTTTATAAACAGCTCATGCAGGTTTATGAAGTAGGTGCTGGTCAAAAGGATGAGCATAGGGCTATCGCAAAGTTTTGGGATTGCAATCCATATGTGTCTCACCATAGAGGCCATGCTATGTTTGCGACCAAAAAAATCACGCCCGGAGGACATTGGATTGGGATTGTGGCCATTGCTACCAGAAATCAAAAGAGTGATTTCAAAGAAACTGTGGAAGCTTATACCAGAACTTCAATAGCACTGTTTGATGGATTCATTAGCTGCTGGGATGAAAAGTGGAGAAGTGTGGTGGTAAGGCCCGAAACCCTGATCAATCAATACATGGATGAGGAGTGGGTTCCTTTACTTCAGACACCACCATTTCCTGAGTACACCAGTGGTCACAGTGTGATTTCGAGGGCTGCTGCAGTGACGCTTACTGACCTCTTCGGGGAGTTTTATTACGAGGACACCACAGAGATGGAATATGGCCTGCCTCAGAGAAACTTCAACTCCTTTCTGGAAGCAAGCGAGGAAGCAGCGATTAGCCGCCTTTATGGTGGAATACATTACATGATGGCAATTGAGAATGGTGTGACACAGGGTGAGAAGGTTGGAATGCATGTGGTGAATAATCTTCAGACAAGAGTTGACCAGTCCATTGCAAACAAATAATCCAAAAAGATGAAAATATTGAACGCTTTAAAAATAGCAGGCCTTTCGGTACTGCTATTTTTGTCATGTAGCCAGCCTGCCGAAATCCCGCAGCAGGAGGGGTTGTATAAACCCTGGGAGTCTCTGGGGCCACTTTTTCATGATGTGCAAATGGCTGGAGTTTTTCCCGATTCGAAAACCTTTGTAGACTGTACGGCCAAGCGTAACCCTTATGCCATTGCAGCGGATTATAAGAAAGTGAAAGGCAAGCCGGATTTTGATTTAAAGGCTTTTGTGGAGGCCAACTTTGAGCCGCCAAAGGCTTATAAAAGTAAGGTGGTTGATGAAAATGCATTTTTTCAGGAGCATCTTGATAACCTTTGGGTAGACCTCACACGTGCAGCAAGTGCCGCTGACAGCTTATCCACCCTTATTGCTTTACCGGGTGAGTATGTGGTGCCGGGAGGCAGGTTTAGGGAAATTTACTATTGGGACAGCTACTTTACCATGATCGGTCTTGGAGCTTCCGGTCGAACAGATTTGGTAGAGTTGATGGTCAATAATTTTGCTTATCTGATTGATACTGTTGGGTTTATCCCAAATGGGAACCGAACCTATTACTTGGGAAGGAGCCAACCTCCATTTTTCTCACAGATGGTCAATCTATATGGACAGCTGACCTCTATGGATCAGGTTGTTCAGTATTTGCCTATGATTGAAAAAGAATACTCATTCTGGATGCAAGGTAGCAACGAATTGGGCATTGAGAACCGGGCGGTGAATAGAGTGGTGATGGTCAATGATGGCACGATTCTCAATCGCTACTTTGACTTTCTTGACCTTCCACGTCCTGAATCTCACAAAGAAGATTTTGAATTAGCTGAAGAGTTCTCAGATGAGGATAAGTCGACACTTTACAGGAACCTTAGAGCTGGAGCCGAATCCGGTTGGGACTACAGCACTCGTTGGTTTGAGGACAAAACGGATTTTGCGAGCATCCGGACTACCGAAATATTGCCCATAGATCTCAATTGTCTGATGTATGGAATAGAAGTGATGTTGACCAAACTTTATGCGCACAGCGGTAATAGTGAAGAGGCTGGAAAATTTGCTGCATTGGCTGCTCAAAGACGCGAGGCAATCGCTACTTTGTTTTGGGATAAGCAACAGGGAGCCTTTGTGGACTATATTTGGACGGACGAGAAACTGGAAAACCAGGTGACGATGGCCACTGCCTACCCGCTGTATTTCAAGGTTGCCAGTGTTGACCAGGGTGTGAAAGTCACCGAGTATATCAAAAAGCACTTTATGCTCCCGGGTGGACTGGTGACCACCAATCTGGAATCCGGCCAGCAGTGGGATTATCCAAATGGTTGGGCGCCGCTCCAATGGGTTGGGATTAAAGGGATAGAGCACTATGGAGATCAAGAACTGGCCGATGATATAGCGCAGCGTTGGCTAAAGGTCAACCAAAAAGTCTATCGGAATACGGGTAAAATGATGGAAAAATATAACGTGGCTGATACTACTTTAAATGCTGGAGGCGGCGAATACCCGACCCAGGACGGATTTGGGTGGACCAATGGGGTGGCGCTTGGTTTAATGGCTGAAGATCCTGTATATTAATAGATTATGAAAGCACTTTTACTTATTGGCGGACAAAGCACCCGGATGGGAATGGAAAAGTATTTAATAGATGTGAATGGAAAAACGCAATACCATCACTTGCATCAGTTACTTACTTCACTAGGTCTGGATGTTTGCGTTTCTTGCAATCTGGAGCAATACCGATCGCTCCCGGAGAGTCATTATAAACTCGTGGATCAATATGATTCTATTGGGCCAATGGGAGGACTGGTGGCAGCAATTAACCATAACCCGGAGGAGTCATGGCTGGTTGTGGCCTGTGACCTGGTCAATCTGACAAAGAATACGATCACACATTTAATGAAAGCCGCCGATAAGGAGTACGATATCATTACCTATCAGCGATCAGATAGTCCTCACTTGGAAACCACCATTACCATTTACAACCCTTCGTCTTTTCGAGAATTATTGGACGCAGTAGAAACAGGCATTTATGGTTTGCAGCGTGTATTGCAAAAGTGTAAAGTGAAAACCATAAGGCCAGATGATGACGATGAACTTAAGAATGTGAATAAACCTGAGGATTTAGAGTAAATCGAGGGCTTTATCCGTAACAGAAGGTGATCTTGGCGGAAAGTTTGAAAACTTCAGTCTATTGTTGGTTACAGTTGCAAACTGAACCAATAAGATCTTCAAACCTCTACCCCACACTGATCTTTCTGAATCCTCCTTTGTTGCCGCCACATGTGGGGCAGACGTAATCCTCCGGGATGCTTCTAAAGGGAGTGCCTGGAATGATATTGGCTTCCTGGTCTCCATATTGTGCGTCATACACTGTCTGGCAGTGAATGCACTGGTAGAGCTCTTTTTCTATGTTGTCTTTAATAGATCTCACTTTTGGGGACTCAACTTTGTCTTCCTCCAGATTTTCATAATAGACAAGGCTCAGCTCAAGGATCAATGGCGCCAACACAGATTTGTGAACTTCTTTTGCATAATACTGGTAATCCGCAAGATTGGGATTGAAGTTTTTACTGTAGAGGATATTGTAAATGTCCTGTTCCCCGTTCTCAGCTTTCTCAATGACTACAGATGTGAACAAAGTTATATCCGGGGAAGTCTTGATCGTAAAAGTCAATCCATAAGTGCTAATGTCTTGTTTGTCCAGCTCCCGCACCAGATAAAACTTCAGGTCGAGTGCCTCCTGGTCCAGAGCTGGCAAATGCCAGTTGAGCTCCAGAGAAGAGTGGCGGAGGTTCATTCCAAACTTGCCCATCAGCTTTTCCCACCCGTTGCGGTCTTTTTCAAAAATCCCCTTGATCACAAATGACTTCCATGGAGTAAGGGTCACTTTACCTACTTCGGTTTCTATACACCGCTCCATGATTGCTTTGAGCGTATCAATTTTATATTTGTTATTACGCCAGTACAGTCCAAGCCAATACTTTTCATCTGCCTGACGATGTATGCCCTCATAGTATGGAAAATGTGTTTCTGGAAGCACCAAATTCTCTGTTACTGGCTGAGTATTCATCTTCACATTTTCCGTAAGGAAAGTGAAGATCTCCTGGTAGTTCCAATCCTTTTCAAGAATGTTTTGCTCTTCGAGTGCTTCCGCTACCTTCACCAAATCCTCGGTATAAACCAGCAGTGGCATCTGCCAGGGAATGCTCTGTATCCTTTTAAACCGAAGGTATACATACCAGTAATTCTCTTGATTGGAAGCGATAAAATTAACCTGCCCTGTAAATAATGGAACCAGACTCTGAGAAGGGTCTACCACATTCACGCGCAACTTTGTACGATAGTCGAAACTGTTGAGTATGTAGTGATAAATATGAGAAGCCAGCCATTTCTTGCCCGGGAGAATGTCCTGCGCCACATAGCTGCTCAGGATATTTTGATAGTTGAAGGTATTGACCTCATACTCCGTTTTGATGGACTTAAAGGTCTCATCCAGGATGTCCTTGCTTTTCTCTTTGGCGGGAAAAAGAATGTCCTGTCGCGATCCAAAATGCACATGCTGTGCCCCCAGTTTTTCAGCGATCAATAAAACCTTCAGGAAATCACCTGGAGAGATGATCCCCCCTTTCACGAATATTCTGACTAAGTCCTTTACGTGCATCATGCTATTGGCAAATATAATGGTTAAGCTATCGGCTGTGCAGTCCGCTCAATTAATCGTTTTACCTCGGACTTACAGCTGCCACAGCCCAAACCAGCACCTGTAGATTGACAGAGGTCATTGAGGTTGCTACAACCCTGCTCGATTGCTTCTTGCAAATTTCCCTCGCCCACATTGTTGCACGAGCAGACCAACTTGCCTTTTACTGCCGCCGGCGCCTGCCCTGATCGCAATAGCTGCATTCGCTTGTCTGATAGCTCTGTGCTACTATCTATAAGTTCTTTGTATTCGGCAAACTCTGTCTTGTCGCCAAGCAGAATGGTGCCAACGAGTTTGTCATTGTGGATGATGCATTTTTTGTAAAACAAAGCCTCCCTGTCAAGGAACGTGATTTCGTTATAACCTTTGCCGTTTACTGGAATCTCCGCGATTCCCACCGAACACAAATCCAGGCTCGGAAATTTGAGGATGTTCATTGGAATCGTGCCATGGTAACATTGAGAAGGGTCTCCTGCCATGTACCGTGCACAAATGTCCGCTTGCTGTTCGGCTGCAGCCGTGATCCCGTTCATTTTCTGTCTGTGTTCTGCAATTTCGCCTAAAGCGAATATGTCCGGATCACTGGTTTGTAGGTAGTCATTGACCTTCACACCACGGCCACAGTTCAATCCGCTTTCGGCAGCTAACTGAATGTTTGGCCTTGTGCCTATTGCATATACCACGGCATTTGCTTTCGCTGAATGACCGCTTTTCAACGTAACATCCAGTAGCTTTTCTTTATTCTCCGTGATATCGATTACTTCGTCATTCGTGTATACACGCACTCCCAGGTCTTCCACATACTCACGAAGCATCGCGCTGGCCACTGGATCCAGCTGACGCTCCATGAGTCGTGATCCAAGCTGAACTATGGTAGAGTGAACTTGCATCTCCGTGAGTGCAGCGGCAAGTTCTAGACCTAACAAACCTCCACCTATGACCAGTACATGACTGCCAGGACAAACTTGTTTCTTCAGATCATCAGCATTTGTGCGATCCCGCATGGTAAATACTCCCGGAAGATCCATTGGAGCGTTCGGGGGTATAAATGCGCGACTGCCCGTGGCAATGATCAATTTATCGTATGGGTGTTGTTTCCCGTATTTGTCGGTCACAGTTTTAGACTGTCGGTCAATGGAATCGATGGGGTTGCTTGGGTGTAGGGATAAATCGAGCTGCCTCAATTCATCTTCTGTGTACTTGACTAGGTCTTCCCACTGCTTTGATTCGTTGACATAATCCGGTAGGAGCACCCGATTATAAAAAGGCCATTCCTCTTTGGAAAAGACATGGATCTCATCTTCTTGATTAAAATCACGATAGGTGTTAACAAATCGATAAGCCGCAGCTCCAGCACCAATCACCACTACCTTTTGCCGGGGAGATTGGTGGCGAGTCACTTCTACCGCTGAAAATTTGAATCCCGGTTGTTTAGATTTGGGATCAACAGTATCACTTGTAAGATTGTTCGCTCTTGATAGGTCATGATTCAGCTTCTTGCCCCAGTGCATAGGTAAGAAAACCACCCCTTTTTTGATCGTTTCGGTAATTTTTGCAGCGACTTGCACTTCTCCACGACCGTTACTTATTCGGACCGGTGAGCCGTCTTTTATGTTTCGCTTGCGAGCGTCCTCAGGATGGATTTCCAAGTAAGGCCGATCAATGTGTTTGTTGAGTTTGGCCACTTTACCTGTTCGGGTCATCGTGTGCCATTGATCCCTCACTCGTCCAGTGGTCAGGATCAATGGTAAATCTTCCGTGGTTGGTTCTTGCTGAAGTTCCGGTCCGGCGGTATGAATATTGGCTTTTTGATCAGGAGTCAAAAATTTTCCGTTCTCGAAGAGGCGCGGAGTGCCATCATGGTCTGGAGAAGGCACAGGCCATTGAATGGACCGATGTACTTTTAGTTTTTCGTAAGAAAGACCGGAAATATCAATTGGTGTGCCTTTGGTCAGGCGTGTATACTCTTCATAAATTTCCCCGGTGTTTTTATAGTCAAATCCATGGAATCCCATGGCTTTGGCAAATCGAATGAGGATTTCTGAATCGGGCAATGCTTCCCCGGGAGCATCAATTACCTTTGGTAAATGCGTGATGCGACGCTCCGAATTAGTCATGGTACCCTCTTTTTCCAACCAACCAGCCGCAGGCAATAAGAGGTCGGCATATTTAGCGGTATCACTGTTTTTGGAAATATCCTGTACAATCACAAAACGAGCGGCTTTCAATGCTTCATCCACAAGTCTGGCGTTGGGCATGCTTACGGATGGATTGGTACAGATGATCCATATAGCCTTCATTTTTCCCGACTTTAGGGACTCATACATTTCTGTAGCGGTAAGGCCGGGTTTTTCCTGTATGGACTCCACACCCCAGAAGTCAGCCACTTCTTTTCTGTGCTCGGGGTTGGCAAGATTTTTATGTGCTGCCAGGAGGTTGGATAAACCACCAACTTCACGTCCGCCCATGGCATTTGGTTGACCAGTCAGGGAGAATGGGCCGGCACCAGGTTTTCCTATTTGGCCTGTAATGAGATTGAGGTTGATCAATGCCAGGTTTTGATTGACCCCTGCCGTGCTTTGGTTGAGCCCCATGGCCCACATAGTAATGAAGCCCTTGGACTGACCGATTAATCGTGCTGTCTCAATGATGTCTTGTTCAGAAATCTGGCATATGGCAGCATATTCTTTCAGCGATTTGGACTTTACCTCTTTGACGTATTGATCAAAACCATTCGTGTTGTTTTGAATGAACTCATCGTCCAGGAGTCCTTGCTCAATCAGGTAGAGGCCGATGGCATGAAATAGCGACATGTCCGTGCCGGGCTGAACCTGCAAATGCAAATCTGCCAGAGCACAACTGTCTGTCACCCGCGGATCAACCACAATGACTTTTACATGGGGATTTTCAGCTTTATGCTTTTCGATTCTTCTAAATAGGATTGGATGACACCATGCCGGATTGGCTCCAGCGATTAGAATGGTGTCTGAAAGCTCAATGTCTTCATAGGAAATCGGAACGGCATCATCGCCAAGTGTTTCTTTGTAACCCACCACGGCAGAGCTCATGCATAGCCTGCTGTTGGTATCAATGTTATTGGTACCTAAAAATCCTTTGGTTAGCTTATTGGCTAGGTAATATTCTTCAGTAAGGCACTGGCCAGATACATAAAGCCCTACACTGTCCGGGCCATGTTCGCGAATAAAGGTTTTAAATACTGCTGCTGCCCTTTCTATAGCAGTGTTCCACTCCACATCTTCCATGGGGTGGCGCCTACTCCATCGCATTTGTGGCCTGAGGAGGCGATCACTCTGGTCCATCGCGGTATAGTGCAGGTTCATGCCTTTTGAGCACAGCATGCCTTTATTTACCGGATAGTCAGGGTCACCTTCCAACTGCAACCTGCCCTTGTTGCTTTTGCGTACTTTGATCCCGCATCCTACTCCGCAGTAGGAACATACAGTCTTATGTGATTCTCCCCATTTCTGTGGCATGTGGCTGATTTAGGTTAGGAATTGATTAGGCTAATTCTGGCTGTAGAACAAGTTCTTCTTTTGACTGTTCGGCTTCTTTTTTGGCAATGACCTGTGCACGCTTGGAGAACCTTACCAGAAAGGAGGTAAAGGATACACCCAATACAATAAACCCAAGCACAAAGAATGAATCCGTCCATTCTAATCCGGTGAGCTGCTTTTTGAACAGCAGCATTCCAAATACAGCACCCGCATTTCCGCCCGCACCTACGATTCCAGACACCATACCAAGTGCTTTTTTATTGATGAAAGGAACAACACTGTAGGTGGCTCCTTCGCTCATCTGTACAAATAGACTAAAGAATACGAGTGAGCCAATGATCAATGGAATGGTATCCATCCTGGAGAAAAGGATCAGTGCAAGCCCTTCTATAAAAAGCACAACAAACAACCACTTTACACGACCATTTAAACCTCCTATTTTACCGAACCTATCTCCGAAGAACCCACCAAGTGAGCGCGCAAACAGGTTCATTAGACCAAACAATCCAGCAATGAGTCCGGCTGTTTTGATATCCATATCAAAGTAGTCAGTAAAATAGAGTGCAGCTTTAGAATTGACGATAAGCTCTACACCAAAGCAAGCACCATAGATCAGGAACAGTACCCATACTCTATGGTCTTTGAGAACGGTCTTAATCGATCCTTTGGAGTCCTTTTTCTTTGTTGTCCTCTCTGGAAGATCTTTATAATTACCAAGAGGTGTGTCTTTGGTATAAACGTAGTAGACTATCCCCATGATAAATAGCAGAATGCCGGGGCCAATCATGGCAAACCTCCAGGCTACGTGCTCAGCACCTACGTATGCCAGCACAGCTGCGAAGACCATTGGCATGACCACCTGTGTGACTCCACCGCCTAAGTTCCCCCAGCCTGCGGTGGTTGCATTGGCAGTGCCTACTACATTTGGTGCAAACATCACAGAGGTATGGAATTGTGTAATGACAAAAGCAGCCCCGATCGCGCCTATGAACAGGCGTGCGATCAGGAACTGCTCGTAAGTTTGGGCCATTCCAATCAGCATGACCGGAATGGACCCCAGTACTAGTAACCAGGTATAAGTGATTCGAGGGCCTATCCGGTCACATAACCAACCTATTATTAGCCTCATAAATACCGTGGAGGCCACAGCAATCATGTTTGTATTTACAATTTGATCTGTGGTGATTCCCAAATCTTCACGCACAATAGAAAGCATAGGAGCAATGCCAAACCATCCGAAGAAACAGAGGAAGAAAGCCATCCATGTGAGGTGAAATACCCGCATGTTAATGGAGCTGAGATTGAATAATTCAATTTTTTTAGCCTTTCCCGATTTAGTCGTTTCCATACTAAGTTTTATTACGTAGTTAATACTAGCGTCAAAACTACGTAATTACTTAGAATAAAATAAGTAATAATACGTATTTAATTTACGTAAACTTGATTTTGGCTTTGGTCAGGATGATCACGAGTGTCTGAATTGTGGCCTATTGGTTCATTGCTAGACCTTTCAAATTTTAAAATTGAAGGATTTTAGCCAATACTTACCTGATCGATGACGCAGTAAATGATTTAGAATGCTTCGCGCTTGAATGAGCTTCTTCCAAGGCAGCTTTTAGCTTTAAGTTTTCCATCATTTGATCTGTAGTTTTGAAAGTGTATTCCTTATGTTTTTCAGTCAGTTCTGTTTTAAGGTCTAGAGCTAGCTTTCTTAGTTCCCTGATTCGTTGATTGGCTTGTTTGATCTGTTCGGAGGAGAATACCTTTTCTTCACTTCGAAGGACACTCAGTTCTGAGATGACCAGTTCTTTGTTTTTAGAGTCGGAGAGGATAGGCCTGAAGATGAAAAAGAATTCAAGAAGGATGAGTACAAAAGTGAAACAGAGAAGGTAATACTCCGTGCTTGAAAGCTTTTCTATTTTAGCTGAAGATTGCCTGTCATACTGAAAGGTGATTTGGTTCATCAGCTGAAGGAAGCTGTTTTCAGTAGAAGTGATCTCTGCTATGGATTGATCAATTACATGTTCTTTTTCTGGTGATTGGAGGTCGGCTGGTTTCACACCGATCAGTATGCTCACAGCTTCCTTCATGGTCTGGAAGTGTGGTTCTACTTCTTTAAATAACAAGGTCAACTCATTCGAACTGTTCATTTCCGAGACTGATATCTCTTTGCTGCCAAACTGGAGATCATGGTGAGATTGGGTCCATAGGGTATAGGCTTCTTTCAACTCTATTTGTGCTAACCTGAAGTCACGTTCGGATCTGGAGTTTTGTAGCTTCAATGCAGCTTTTGTGAGTTTCTGGCTAAGCATTCGTTGCCTTCCTGATATATTGATTATCCTGGAATCCGACTTACTGTCTTTGATGGTTTTCTGCATAAGCAATTGGCTGCCAAGTATTACCAGTGTGAGGATTCCTAGTACAATCAGGTATTTTGAAGTGATTCTTTTCATTTGCTTTTTAATGATTAGTGGTTAGGATTCGAGGCAGCCAATTGCTGCCTCTAATGATTCAAAAAATTCAATAAATAGGCCCTATAGTCATAATACTCAGGATGCTCAAGTACAGCTTTCCTGTTTCTTGGCCGCTCAAAAGGGATGATCAGCTCATCACCAATCTTGGCATAGGGACCGCTGGTCATCATGATTACCCGGTCTGCCAGAAAAATGGACTCATCCACATCATGGGTAATGGCCACTGCTGTGATCTTTTCCTTTTGCCAGATTTCCAGGAGGACATCCTGCAACTCGCCTCTGGTTAGTGAATCCAGCATTCCGAATGGTTCATCAAGCAATAGTACTTTAGGTTTTAGCGCAAACGCCCTGGCGATCCCGACGCGCTGCTGCATGCCTTGGCTCAAGTCATTGGCTCGTTTGTGAAAGTCATTTCCCAGGCCAACCTTGTCCAGATAGTATTTGCAGATCTCCTCTTTTTGAGCGCGTGAGGCTCCCGGAAATACCTGCTTTACTCCGATCATGACATTCTGAATGGTGGTGAGCCAAGGCAGAAGACTTGGGGACTGAAAAACTACCGCCCGATCCGGACCAGCATCACGTACCTGGTCATTATCTACAAAGATCTTTCCACCGCTGATGTCATTGAGGCCGGCAATCATGGTCAGCAGCGTGGACTTGCCACACCCGGAGTGACCAATAATAGAGACAAATTCTCCTTGTTTGATGGATAACTGGAGGTCATCCAGTACCACATAGTCACCTTTAGGGGTTGGATATACTTTTTTCAGATTTTCACAGACGAGCATGTTGGGCTTGTCCGCAATTTCAGGACGTAAAGTGATGGATTCTTTAAGTTGTGCAAGCATGGTCTGTGGTTTAGAAATATTGAACTTCTTCTTTTTTCTTTTTCCTTCGGAACGCGATCCTTCCAGGCATGGTAGGTTGAAGGTCTGGTAGTATGTATTTCTGATCACTAACCTGTCTTCGTGTAGCGCCTACTTCTATGAGGTATTCCAGGATTTCGTTTCTGAGTTTTTTGTACCCAGGATCTTTGTTAATCCCCGTGACGTCTCTTGGTCGGTCAAATGCCACATTGAACTCCGGTCCCAATGTGGCTTTTGGGCCAGGCGTGAGCGGTATGATCCTGTCCGCCATAAGGATGCCTTCATCGACATCATTGGTAATTAGGATGGCTGTTTTCTTGTCTTGGCTCCAGATTTTAATGATTTCTTCCTGAAGCGTGCCGCGTGTTAGTGCGTCAAGAGCACTCAGTGGTTCATCCATTAGTAAAATCTCAGGGTTCATGGCCAAAGCCCGGGCTACTGAAACGCGTTGACGCATTCCACCGGAAAGCTCAGATGGCTTTTTGTCCTTTGCTGGAGTGAGGTTGACCATGTCAATGTACTTGAGAACCTGTGTTTCTTTCTCCTTTTTGGATAGTTTAGGAAACACTTCATCTACGGCCAGTTTCACATTGCTATAGACAGAAAGCCAGGGCAATAGCGAATAATTCTGAAAGATCACTCCACGGTCTGGGCCTGGCCCGGTAATGGATTTGTTGTGCAACAGTACCTCGCCCTGATCGGGAAAGAGCAATCCGGTAATCAGGTTGATTAGTGTGGTCTTGCCACTACCTGAAAAACCTACGATCGCTACAAATTCGCCTTCATTGACCGAGAGATTGATGTCAGATAAAACATCAATTTGACTGATACCCGAGCCAAAGGATTTGGATACGTTTTTTAGTTCTAGTAGTGCCATGATTATGCAATTCCTTTGTTGAAACTCATCAAGTTTTGTACACTGAGCATGATCCGATCCAGTAAGAACCCAATGATCCCGATCACGAACATGGCCACAATGATTTTTGCGTTGGAGTCATTAGCGCCGTTTTGAAACTCTTCCCAAACAAATGAGCCTAGTCCCGGACTTTGTGCCAATAATTCGATGGCTATCAGTACCATCCAGGCGACCGAAACAGTAATTCGCAACCCAGTGAAAATGAGTGGAAGGGAAGCGGGAAGGATAATCTTAAATATGTTTTGACCAATATTCAGTTTTAGCACTTTGGCTACATTGATGTAATCTTTATCTACTGTTGCTACACCCATACTGGTATTGACCAGTGTTGCCCACATCGCACACAAACCCACGCTGATAAATGAGATAATGAATGACTTGTCGATGCTGGGATCAGTGATTACCGTCTTTACAATCATAAAAACGAGAAGTAGCCAAACAACCGGTGAGACTGGTTTTAGAATTTGAATGAGCCAGTTGAATGAAGTGCGTAACGAATCACTCAGCCCAATGATGATCCCAATTGGTACTGCTACGAACATAGCCAGCAGAAAACCTGCGGCTACTGTTTTAAGGCTTGTGCCAATCTGATCAAGGAACGAGGGTCTTCCTGTATAAGTAATTGGATCCAATCCCTGGGCTTCTCGCTGAGCATTGGTTTCTGAAACCTTTTCCTTAAACTCATCTTTCTTTTCGCTGATGCTAACATGGTCTTGCCATAAGGCAAGGTATGCATGATAAACCTGTGTAGGCGATGGGAGGGTGTTTGGCTGACATGAAACGTCTCCTGATTCAATGCATTCCTGCATGGCAATGGCAGCTTCTTCTCCTTGTTCCTCACGGGCTTTTTCAATCCGAACTTCTGCTTCGCTATTATAAAGTGCAGACGCACCTAAGTGCCAGATTCCCAGGAATAGCACGATTGATAGTAAAGGAAGCAATGCTTTTTTGAAAAACAACTTACTGTTTTTGCGGGGTTCTTCTCCGCTAAATAAACGGATGAGAGGTTCCAGGAATCCCAGACCTAACATTCTCATGGTTTTTATTGATTTGTCCTTCATGACGTTGGTATTTTGAAGTCAAAAATGAATTGGTAGTGATGTTGGTGCGAGGGCCGGCCAAAGACCAAGCCCTCAGACACCAACGTCTATGTTTTAAAGTATTTCAAATGAGCTTTCACTTTGCCCTTAATCCCTAAAGGGATGAAAGCTCTATTTCAATTTGGCTCCCTTTAGGGCCGGGGCGACCAAATTGATATTAATTGTTTTGCTTACAAACTCTTGTCTTTGTTTCCAATTTTGAAGCTGTTGATGTAGCTAATCGGATCTTTTCCGTCATAGCTGGTGCCATCAATGAAATCACTGGTCACAGGCTTATAGCCATCCGTTTTTGGCACATCGGCTGCTGGGATTTTCCCTTCTTCTACAAGCAATCCAGCGGCTTTGGCCCATATATCTGGCCTGTAGATGTCTTTAATAGTGCTGTGATACCAGTCGGCAGGTTTACTTTCTGGGATCTGTCCCCACCTTCTCATCTGAGTCAAGAACCAAATGCCATCAGAGTAGAATGGATAAGTTGCATTGTACCGGTAGAACACATTAAAGTCTGGCATGCTTCGTTTATCGCCCTTTTCAAATTCAAAGGTTCCTGTCATCGAGTTGGCAATTACCACTGAGTCGGCACCAACATATTGAGGCATGGATAGAATTCCTACAGCTTCTGGTCGGTTGCCTGGTGTGTCCAGCCATTTGGCTGCTCTGATCAATGCTTTGGTTACAGCAATAGCCGTATTCGGGTTTTCTTCTACGAACTTTTTGGTCATCACAAACACCTTTTCCGGGTTGTTTTTCCAGATATCATAGTTTGTAGTGACAGGCACTCCAATTCCCTTGAATACGGCCTGCTGGTTCCATGGCTCACCTACGCAGTATCCGTAAATCGTTCCAGCTTCTAGTGTTGCCGGCATTTGTGGTGGTGGAGTCACAGACAACAATACGTCTGCGTCTACCTGGCCCTGGATATTGTCAGCAGTGTAAAAGCCAGGGTTGATCCCTGATGCTGCCAACCAGTAGCGGATTTCATAGTTGTGTGTGGACACTGGAAATACCATGCCCATTTTAAAAGGTCTTCCGGCAGTTTTAAAGTCTTTCACCACAGGTGCAAGTGCATCCGCACTGATAGGGTGGATAGGTTTTCCTTCAGCGTCTTTTGGCACATTTGGCTTCATTTGTGACCATACTTCATTGGATACTGTGATGCCATTTCCGTTTAAGTCCATAGAAAAAGGAGTCACCAATTCTGCTTGCCTTCCAAATCCGGCACCGGCGGCAATTGGCTGACCAGCTAGCATATGTGACCCATCCAGTTGTCCATCAATGACGCGATCCAGCACATTTTTCCAGTTTGACTGGGCTTCTATGGTGACGTACAGTCCTTCATCTTCGAAGTATCCCAACTCTTTGGCGATGGCCAATGGTGCCATGTCGGTGAGTTTGATGAAACCGAATGTGAGCTGTGGCTTTTCAATCATTAGCTTAGAGCTGGATGATTCTTTCGCGTTTTCTACCTCAGCTGCTTTGTTTTTGGCTGTTCCTCCTGTACAAGCCGCCCAAATAATGGCTGTGGCTGTGAGTAAGATTGTGCTTTTGAATATTTTCATCTTGTGATTGTTTTATTGTGGTCAATTAAAGTTTTGTTATCCTATTATTTAGATGTGAACAGGGTTGGTTTGAATGTAATCATGGTCCATGCCCAGCACTGTAGTGCACCTTTGTCTCCACCTCGAAGTGCTTCCATGGTGTCAGTGGCAAACATTTGCGAATAGCCCAGGTTCCAAACCACACCACCTTTAAGTTTTTTGGCATATACCAGGTCTACTTCTGTTCCCATGGTTTTGCTTAGTTTTTGCCCTTCTGTGTCCAGTTGAGTTGATCCGGTCAGGAACTCATGCGCTTGAACTTTTAATGCACCACCGGCAAGTTTGAAATTGGTTTTGAGGTAGATGTCTGTGACGCCTACATTGCCATTTGCCGGCCCCACATAGAAGTAATCCATGAAGCCATTGTGTGCATGATTGGTACCAAAGTCCGGACTAAAAGCAGTGATGTCCGTGGAAGTATCTCCATCATCTTTGCCAGACACATACTCTACTCCAACAGTCACTGGTGTTATGGATGTGTTTACTGTGGCATTAATGCCTGCCAGCAGTGCATTCACCTTGTTTTTAGAAAGCTCGCCGGTTTGATAGTAGAAATCACCGGCAAGCTTTATGCCCCCGAAAGTTTTGTCAGCCACCAGGCCAAAGGTTTGCTTGAAAGAGACTGTAGTATCCGGGTTTTGGTAACCAGCGTTAAAGGCAAGTAATGAAACGGAACCTGTTTCAAATCCCTGGTTTAGGTATCCGTATTGGAAGGTTTTATAGTTACCACCTACGCTGTAGTATCCAGCACCAGGCCCTTGCAAAAACCCTTGTTCTGGAATGTCATCATCCTGATTATAGGCTAACCCAAAATGGAGTTTGGTTTTGTTTTGCTCGTACAAGAAAAGCATGGCATCATGTCGCCTGCCTTGCTGAGCCCATTCCAGTCCTCCTAAGAATCTCTCATTATCATATGAGATGATCTGTCGCCCTACTTTAACTGAGAAAGCATTGGTCAAATAGTATTGGCCCCAAGCTTCACTGATGAAAGTCTTGCCGTATTCTTCTTTGAAGATTTGTGTGGTTTCTCCCCATATGCGAATATCTTGAAATGCTACTCTGACTTTGAATGATGAATCAGCATAATCCAGATAAAGTCTGGAACGTTGTTCTGTGAAGAAGGAAGCATCTTTAGATCCTTCGGTCAAGGTTTTGAATCCATTGCGGAACTCTGTGCGTGGACGTACCTCAGCAGATACTGTGACTTGTGCAATCACCTTGCTCGAAAGGAAGACGGTGAATAACACGGTTAGGTAAGTAAATTTTCTCATGATCGTTTGTGTTTAGCTTTTGACTGCTACGTAGATAAATAAGTAAAAATACGTAGATAATGCAAACCTAGAGCGTCGTACTTAGATCATTTGTGTTGGAGGTGCAGGTTAAATCAGTCTTTTAATCCATAAAAAAACCTGCGATTAAGCAGGAAAAAGTAGTTAAGTAGCTGTTTAGTAATGGACTAGCTGTCTATGAAATAGTTGTGTTCTGAGATTTCTTTTCTAAGTAAATCTACGTTCTTGATGCAAATTCGTTTTCCTGGGGTCTCTATTAATTTATCTTTCCTAAGACCTGAAAGTGTGCGAATAACCTGTTCTTCAGTAGTGCCCGCAAAGTCTGAAATTTCTTTTCTTGACAGCTGTACATTGATAAACCCATTGGTATTTCCATACTTCCTGTTGATATAGAGGAGTGCATCAATTACTTTTTCCCTTACAGTCATCTGAGCGAATTTTTTCACCTTGGTTTCACTCCTGTTAAGCTCTTCAGCATAGAAGGTCATCAGGTCATATGTCAGGGTAGGCACATTTAGGAGAATTTGCTGCATGGTGTCGGTGGAGAAGTTACACAAAACCGTGTTTTGGAGCGCCACAGCACTTATTTGATAGGCTTGACCTGCACCAAACCCCCTGTGGCCGATGGTCTCTCCGTTGGTCGTAAAACGCACAATTTGTTCTTTGCCATTGAGGCCTGTTTTGGCCACTTTCACCTTTCCCTCCTGTATAAAATAGAGGCCATGGACGGGTGCTCCTTCGATGATGAAATTTTGTCCCTTTTTGCAATTGAGCGTGCTCTTTTTAGCAATAAAAGGTTTCATGGATTCCAGGTGACAATTCCTTTTGATAATGCAATTCTTGTTGTTACAGTTGAAGCAGTCCATATCAAGTTTATTTGATATACGTAAAAATACGTAATTAAATTAATATAAACTACGTAATTGATGTGTGATTACTTATTATTGCTGGTAATGATAGAAATAAATGAAGCACTTTCTTTAATCAATGGACAGGCATGGGCGCATCGTTCGGTTCGTGTGAAGACCGTCCAGTCAGTAGGCCATGTAATATTTGAGCCCATCTATGCTCAATTGGACTTACCCTCTTTTGACAACTCAGCAATGGATGGTTATGCGGTATTTGGAGATGGGACAAAGTTTAAGCTAGTCGGTGAGATCGCTGCTGGCCAGATCATATATGACCGATTGAAAGCGGGAGAGGCTATGCGAATATTTACAGGAGCAAGGGTGCCTGAGGGCACTTCTGCAGTGGTGAAGCAAGAGCTTGCCATATTGAATGGTGATCAATTGACTGTGAGTTCGGTATCTAAGGGAGACCATATACGGAGACAGGCCGAGGAGGTTCGTCAGGGTCAATTGCTTCTGGAAGCTGGGCATTGTATTTCGCCAGCATCAGTTGGGTTGTTGCTGTCACAAGGGATAGTAAGTGTAAATGTCCATGCTTCTCCGAAGGTAAGTGTATTGGTAACTGGTGATGAACTGGTAGATCCGGAAAATGCATTGGTAAAAGGTCAAATATTCGAAAGTAATGGCGGAATGCTGGTAGCTGCCTTGATGGAGCAAAATGTAACTGAGGTTAGCCTATTAAGAGTGAAAGATGATTTAGATCAAATTAAGAACCAGATCGATATTTTATTGGGTGAATCTGATATACTGCTAATTAGTGGTGGGGTTTCTGTAGGTGCCTATGACTATGTGAAAGAGGGCTTGGAAGCAAATGGTGTAAATGAGATTTTTTATAGGGTATTACAAAAGCCCGGGAAACCGCTTTATTTCGGAAGAAAGGAAAATGCTTTTGTTTTTGGCTTACCTGGAAATCCATGTGCAGCACTCACATGCTTTAACATATATGTAAAGGCACTTTTGGCAAAACTCCAGGGCAAATCTATGCTCTGCGCTGAAATCCCATTGGCAGAAGCTCACACAGCAAAGGGAACCAAGCCTGTATTGTTGAGAGCTAAAATAACTGATGGTAAAGCTACGGTCCTGAAAAATCAAAGTAGCTCCATGCTCACAACTTATGTTGGTGGTAATGGGCTGATACTCTTGCAACCCGGTGAGTATCAGGCAGGTACGCAAGTGACGGTGTGGTACAGTTAAAAACAAGCTGAAATTAATATTGCCATGAAACGGAAATATTTAACGTTTTCCTTGCAATTGATCTCCTCTTTCAATTTGTTTATTGAACGAAATCCCAAAAATGCCTGTGCCAAAAGACTATCTGCAAAACGTTACCGAGTTTGCTCCACGAAAAATTAAGAACGCATATCAACCTGACAACCTTGAAGATTTAAAGGATATAATTTGCTCAGCCTCAGAAAACAATGAACCTATATACACGATTTCAACGGGGCATAACTGGGGACTTGGTTCCAACTTGCCAGTAGAAGATGCCAGCATTGTTGATCTATCGAAGTTGAATCAGATTGTAGAGGTAAATCGTGAGCTTAGGTATGCGCGTATTCAACCTGGAGTGACACAGCTGCAGCTCTTTCAATATTTAAGTGACCATGCTCCTGAGCTAATGCTGAATGTAACAGGTGCAGATTCAGGCAGCTCTATTATTGGCAATATGATGGATAGGGGTTCAGGTAAAAATGGTCATCGGGCGGACGACTTGCGAGAGCTGAAAATGATGCTAACAGACGGTAATGTAATTTCCACTGGGTTTGGTGGCAACTCGCAGGCGAAGGAATGTTTTTATCCATACGGGATCGGACCGGACCTAAGGCATTTGTTTACCCAATCAAATTATGGGGTTGTTACTGAGGCAGTAGTTGATCTGATGATCAGACAACCATTCAATGTTTACCTTGTGGCTTTTGACAAAGAGAAACTGGATGTCTTTTTAGAGAAAATGTCCAGATTGATCGGTAAGGGAATAGTTGGTCACTCCCTGGAAATAGACAGTCAGAATGACCCCAAAATCTTTGAATTATTTGATTATTTGCAATTTGACAAAGATCAGTGGTTCGCATGGTTCACAATATACGGCGAGGGTAATTTGCTCACTGCAAAAGATGAACACCTCAAAGCGCTCATTTTAGATGAAACTAACCAACTCCAAAGCTATTATTCTGAGGATGTGCATAAAGACTTACCAATACCTGTAGCGGTAAGGTTGAAACGCTACAATGGTGAGCCTGATGACCATTCACTGATTGCCACAGCCAGGAAATTTGGTGTAAATCTTGAAAACAAGGAAGTAAACCTTGATGTGCACCCGCAGATTCCTGGGTTTAGATGCGTGCTGCCAGTAATTCCACTTTCGGGATATGGAGCTGAGATTATTAGGTTTATTGAATCCTTTACTCTGGAAAGAGGGTTGGATCCTTCGATTTCAATCATTGGATTGAATGAGTTTTGCCTGGAAGTTTTTGCAAGGGTATACTTTGATAGAAATGCACCTGACCAGATCAGGGTGGCAGCAGAGTGGGCACGGACCTTGCTCAATGCATTGAAAGATCAGGGTATTTTTCCATACCGGCTCGATATAGAGAATATGCAGCCTTACCTCAGAAGTCTGGATGATCCATCGTGGAAACTCAGGTCAGAATTAAAGAGAGTATTTGACCCAAACAATACCATTTCTCCAGGTAGATATAATATTTATTAAAAAAAATTATACTAGAAAACTGGTTAAGCTGTCTGTAAAATATTATTTTAGACGAAAATCAACCTAACGTTATGGAATACAAATCTTTTGAGCCCAATATTGAAGCCGGTGGTAATGAACTTCCGATCATTGCAATGGGGGCCGTAAGTCAAACACAGAGAAATGCAATCATTGAAAAGCACGGACTTGATTCGAAGAGTGGAGCATGGAACGACCTGCAGAGTCTTCTGAATGCCATGAAGGAAGTATCCGAGTCCATCGGAGAGATGAACCTCTTTCTGATTGGTAAGGCTGTGATTGATGGCACTCAGTTTCCTCCTATGGATGGACTGGAAAGTGCGCTTCGGGCGATCGATGTGGCCTATCATATGAATCACCGGAAAAATGGCAAACCTATGTTTGACCCGACTAATGGTCAAATGACCGAGGGTATTGGGCATTATAAGCTGGTTCGCTTTGATGAAACTAGCAAAGAAGCCGTAATGGTTTGTGAAACTCCCTATCCCAGTAAGTTTGAAGAAGGCTTGTTGGTTCAGGTCGCAAGACGATTTAAACCTCAAGGATCAGTAGTGACTAAAGTAAAACTGGACGGTAGCAAGAAAAATCGAGCAGATGGAGGTGATCATTGCACCTTTATTATCAATTGGTAATCTAAAATTTCCTGGAGGTTGATCGACGGTTGACCTCTTGTTTTTTCCCGTCTATCCTCAAATTCCCTCTTTCATAAATTTTATTGTAATATTCTAACATAGATTATATGATATATAACTGAATAATTGTTATATTCTTGATGGTTTTATTACTCACTAACTAAATCAGATAGAATTATGATTAAATCAGCTCAAAAAGCCGACCTACAAATTGAAAGTATTGATGCAAAACTAAAAGACGAGTTTACCTTCGGTGCGTTGAAGTTTCAGAACAACCCATTGCACCAAAAGCTGAAAAGCGATGCCCAGGTTCTGGATAAGCTCGTTTTTGTACCCAGAATGTTGTTTTTTGTGATGGGATTTAAAGACCTCATGCAAGTGGTCCGTTATGAAGACCCGCAAAGCGACCTTGAAAGAAGTGTCAATACGCACAGTGATGAGGACTCAAATCATTGGGAATGGTATTTGAAAGACCTGGAGTACATGAGTGGGCAGTTCAAAAATAATGAGTCCACAAATTTGGTGGGTGACATCTGGTCCGATGAATCTTTAGAAGTTCGTAAAACGATCTATACGTTTGCCAGACATATGGACAATCAACCGAATCCTGTAGCGCGTATGCTTATGGTAGAGGTGTTGGAAATTACTTTTGACAAGTTCAAAGAAGCATTACATCCCGTGCTGAAAGCTGCTGATCTTTATGATCGCTTGGATTACTTTGGCAAAATGCACCAGGAAACGGAAGAAAATCATACCACGGGAATAAGCGATGATGAAATTTCCGGCTTAATCGCTCAACTGCCGGAGGAATTGAAAGAAGAAATGCTTGTGGTCGTCAATCAATTATTTGATCAGATGTACAATATGGCTGCCAATTGGGCAGAAGCATAAATATTCATTTGACGGTGAACTAGTGTTAAGTTGCAGAAATAACCTATGTCAAATGTGACCCAAAGAGTTGGTTTTCAGCTCATTGTTTCTAGTCATTATTTGTGCCATTAGGCACTAGATGGAGGGGCTATCATTTTGATAGCCTCTTTTTAATTTCTATGTACTACTGAAAATAGCCTGTCAAGCTTGAACCCCGTTTTTTGTAGGTCCGTTGCTTTTGACACCTGCGTTACAGCTGCGGTTCCATACTGCTCAGATATTGTGTGAAATATTTCTATTCTGGTAGTATTTCTTATTTGGTCTGGTGTTAACAATAAATTTGGCTTCATATCTATCTAAGTGGTTTATGAATTCAATCTACTACCAGAACGGACGGGAGCCAATCATTTTTCGGTTAAGGGCGTCATTCTGTAGTTGTATGTTAACTTATAAAGATGTTTTTGTGTTTTGTGAAGATTTCTCATGCTTCATTACATTTCAATTACTGATCAGTCCTTCACGCTCAACCTTCTTCAGCAGTTCGGTAATGTTGTTGACCTCCAGCTTTTTCATGATGTTGAATCTATGTGTTTCAATCGTTCTGATGCTCTTGTCTAGCGTGTCAGCTATGTCTTTATTCGAGACACCTTCGTAAATCAGGTTTAAAATCTGTTTTTCACGCTTTGTTAATTGATAGTCGGTGGTACTCTCTGGACTTGCGACACTATCAGTGGTTGCAGGGCCACCATTATTGAGAAATGAATTGACAATGGTGGTGGAAATATCACCACTAAAATACTTTTGGCCATTGTGGACCATTTTCACAGCTTTGTTAAACTCGGCTTTGTTGGTGTCTTTGAGCAAATAGCCATCCGCGCCATATTGCATGGATTTTAAGATATACTCTGAATCGTCATGCATGGTGAGCATAATGATTTTCACGCCAGGATCTGCCTGTTTGAGTTTTTGAGCCACTTCCAGTCCGGTTAAAAGCGGCATGCGGATATCCGCTACCAGAACATCGGGCGTGGTTTCACCCATCTTGTCCAAGGTCTCCTGCCCGTCAGAGGCCTCCCAAATTACTTCTATTTCAGGGTCATCTTCCAGTACCATTTTGATGCCATACCTTACTATTTCATGGTCGTCGGCTAGAGCTACTTTAATCATTTTTGTCGAGGGATAATGTGATTGTAATTTTGGTTCCTTTACCTAACTCAGTCTCTAAGTTAAAAATACCGCCGATATAGGAGGTGCGCTCACGCATATTAAAAATACCGTGACCCGCCTTTTCAAAATGCCCACTGCGCTCCACTCTTCCCAGGTCGAACCCTTTACCGTCATCTTCAACCGTGATTTGTAGGGTATTGATAGTATGCACAAACGTGACAATAATATGAGGTGCCTTGGCATACTTCAGCGCGTTATTTACTGACTCCTGTATAATGCGGTAGAGGTTTGTTTCAATATTGCTTTCAAGGCGAGTGATGAACCTTGTCTCGTTGATAAATTTTACTTCTGATTTGGTCACCGCGTCTATTTCCTGGCAAAACTTGTTGACAGCCGGAACCAGCCCAAAGTCATCCAAACTGCTAGGAGTAAGGTTGAACGAGACTCTTCTTACTTCCTGAATGATCGATTTCATGAGACTTTTTGCATCGTTGAGACGCATTTTCATTGGAGTAGAAGAAGGGTTAAATGACTCAAGAAGGAGCTTCATGGCAGAAAGCATCTGACCTACACCATCATGTATTTCACGTGAAAGCCTTTTGCGCTCTTCTTCCTGACCCTCCAGGATCAACGCGGATCGGTATTGTTGTTCTTTTACAGACTTCTCGATTCGTTCTTTGTTGAGTTCTCTGGATTTTAATTTTGCCTCTTTAAACTGTGTAGTATTTTTGGCCACCAGTTTGATTTCACCATTGGACTGAATAGGGATAAGATAAGTCTCTAACCAACAAAAGTCCCCTGGTTCGGTAATAAGCCGCAGCTCCCCTGACCAGTTTTTGTGCTCCCCGAGTATGTGCAGAAGTCCATCAATAAAGTCCTCTCTATATTCACTTTGCTGTAAAAGTTCGCGAAAACCTGGTGGCGGTTCTTCGTCCTCGTACTCCATCATCTCCTTGAATTTTTTTGAGAGATAGTTAAAAGTACCATCTGACTTCATGCTGGCATAAAGTGAGGGTGATTCAGGTTCTACATTGACGGCTTCCAGGTCCTGGAAATTTTCTCCGAGTTCATCATAGAGTTTGGAGAGCTCTCGTGCCATATTCAGCGATGCTTTTTCTGAGTCAGTCAGCTTCTGTATGGTTGCGCGGATACTTTTGGCCAAAGGGGTAAAGACAAACAACAGCTCCAGTACGATGATTAATAACGAGATGATAAATAGGTAAAGTTCTTTCCGTTTCAGCTCCTGCACTTTTTGCTGGGCTTCATAATCAAATTGAAACACGATCAAATCCATTCCGGTGAGGAAATCAGATTCATTTTGAAGGATGGTGTTGACATAATTGTCCGGACCTTCAGATGAATCATTACTGGACAGAAGCTGTTGAGCACTTGCCAGAATTGCCTCATAGTGGGGTTTTATTTCCTTGAACATCTGCTGCACCTTTACTGACGGGTTACCCGAAAGGCCCAATTCGGGATCCCCATTTTTAAGCCCCTCATGACTCCTTTGCCAAAGTGTAAGTGCATCCCTGAGTTCATTGTAGCTTGCTGTACGCTCGCCTTTTTGATGTTCGATTTTTAACGCCAGTTTGCTAATCTTTTGGCTTAACATTCGCTGACGACCAGCTACATTGATGACCCGGGCATCATCTTGCTGATTGTTGATAGATGTTTGGATGAGTAGCTGACTTATAATAATACTCAGTGCTATGCACCCTAGTGCAAAAAGATAGAAGAGACCTAAACGTTTGAACCGCAGTTTCGCCATGAAAGTAAGAGAGCGTGCTACTTAAAGATGCAACCCATAAAATTAAGTAATTACCATGAGCTGCTAATGCTTATTACGTAGCTTTACGCAAAACCCACGTAGACCGAGCCGTTTTCTACTTTTACAGGATAAGTTGCCAGGTCACATTCATCTCCGTTGAGGTTTTTTCCTGATTCAAGAGAAAAAGTCTTTTTGTGAAATGGACAGGCGACTTTCGGTTCTTCACCTTCCGATCCCAACATTCCCCTGGACAGGATCATCTGTTTTTTATGCGGGCATAGGTTTTGCGTGGCATACCATACATTTCTTCTAGAGAAATTGAAAATGGCGATTTGTAGTCCTTCATAGTTAATGCACAGACCACCATCAGAAGGAAAGTCAGTAACGGTACAAGCTTCAAACCAGATTTTTACATCTTCTGTGTTTACAGTTTGATAAGATAGCGTTTGTTGATTCATTTCAATAGTTTTAAGATTGTCAAATTGGGAGTATTGCTCAACTTTTCACTTCATCCCACTCTGCAGGCTTTTTCATTTCTCTCATTGGTACAAACTGAAGGCTCGGATCATCTTCATCACTATTGGCAAAGTGCCTGAACTTACGCTTCATATCTTCATTGTCCACGGCTTCTTTCCACTCACAGTGATAAGAATTGATGAGTGCTTGCATGTCCTTTTCTAATTCCTCACCGATTTCAAGACAGTCATTGACGACAACTTCACGCAAGTAATCAATACCACCTTCCATCTTATTGAGCCAGACAGAGGTTCTGTTCAATGGTTCGGCAGTACGGATGTAAAACATGAGGAACCGATCAAGGTATTTGATGGCGGTTTTTTCATCTACATCCCCTGCAAGGAGCTTGGCATGTTGTGGGTTAGCACCGCCATTTCCACAGACATAGAGGTTATACCCGATTTCAGTTGCGATCAGGCCAAAATCTTTGCCCTGCGCTTCAGCGCATTCTCTTCTGCAACCTGACACACCACCTTTAAGTTTGTGGGGAGACCTGAGCCCCTTATATCTGCTTTCTATCTCGATGGCAAAGCTCACCGAATCATGCAGGCCGTACCGGCACCACGTAGACCCAACACAACTTTTAACTGTCCGTAAAGCCTTGCCGTATGCATGGCCACTTTCAAAGCCCGCATCTATCAGCTCACGCCAGATCTTGGGTAGATCATTTAGCTTGGCGCCAAACATGTCTATCCGCTGGCCGCCAGTGATTTTGGTATAGAGGTCATATTTTTTGGCTACCTGTCCTATTACAATCAACTTGTCTGGCGTGATTTCCCCACCTGGAATTCGTGGTACTACGGAGTAACTCCCACCTTTTTGTATGTTGGCAAGGAACCGGTCATTGGTGTCCTGAATCGTATCTTGCTTGAGTATCTGATCGTTCCAAATACTTGCAAGAAGGGATGCAATGGCTGGCTTACAAGTTTCACAACCATCTCCTGAACCGTAGGCATTCAGTAGCTCATTAAAAGACTTAACTTCTTTGACTTTAATAATGCTGTAGAGCTCTTGCCGGGTATAGTCAAAATGGGCGCATAGGGTCTTTCGTACAGTTTGCCCCATTGATTTGAGCGTGGCAGTGCAAATGTCACTGACCATGGGAGAGCAAGCACCACAACCGGTTCCGGCTTTAGTGCAGGTCCTGATTTCTTTGAGGTCAGTAATACCATCATCTTTAATGGCACTTACTATAGCTCCTTTTGTTACGTTCTCGCACGAACAGATTTGAGCAGTATCAGGCAAGTCACCGATGCCACCACCTACAGAACCACCTCCTCTGGCACCCAGGATGAGATCTTCAGGATTTGGCGGAATAGCCATTCCATTCTGGGTGATTTGCAGGAGCATGCTGTAGTCTTTACAATCTCCAACCAGTATGCCTCCTAGCAGTTTTTTCTTGTCAGCAGAGAGATTAACTCTTTTATAAACTCCTGCGTTTTTATCCTCAAAGGCAATAGGGATACTTCCTTCTGTCAACCCTAGGGCGTCTCCAAAACTTCCCACATCCACACCTATGAGCTTCAGCTTAGTGGACATATCCGCTCCAGTGAATTGCTTGGTTTTACCACCAATAAGCTGATCTACTACCGTATCGGCCATGTCATAGCCTGGTGCGACAAGTCCATAAATCATGTCATTGTGAGATACAGCTTCACCAATTGCATAGATGTCTGGATCATTGGTTTGTAATCGATCATTTACTTTGAAACCGCCCCTTGCTCCTCTATCGAGGTTGCAACTTTTAGCCAATTCATCTCTTGAAACGATACCACACGAAATCACTAGCATCTCAGTTTCCAAGGTTGTGCCATCAGTGAATTCCAATCGGTCGAGCTTGCCATTGCCACAAATCTCCTTTGTGTTTTTATTCATTAGGATTTCGATGCCTAGTGCTTCGATCTTGCTTTTGAGCATATTAGATCCTGCCTCATCCAGCTGACGAGGCATTAGCTTCGGGGCAAACTCAATCACCTGTGCATCGAGGTTCAGGTCCATCAGCGCTTTTGCAGCCTCCAACCCGAGCAGGCCACCACCAAGTACCGCTCCACGTTTTACTGTCTTTGCGTATTCAATTATCTGGTCCAGGTCTTCAATGGTCCGGTAAACAAATACTCCTTTTTTATCCACACCTTTTATAGGCGGTACCATGGCACTGGATCCAGTAGCGAGAATTAGATAATCGTAAGATTCAGATGCTCCAGTATGAGTGGTCACATGTTTGCCAATACGATCTATCCCTGTGACCAACTGGCCTGTTTTAAGCGTAATGTTCTGTTCTTCATACCAACTGCGAGGAGCCATTAATAGCTTATCCTCTGATTTATTTTCGAAATATTCACTTAAATGAACTCGATCATATGCCGGCAATGGTTCTTCACCAAACACAGTAACCGAGATTTGAGAAGCATCCGCTTTTGCGCGGAGTTTTTCACAAAACTTGTACCCTACCATTCCATTGCCAATTACAATAACCTTTTTCATATGCAAGCTTAATTTTCAGTAAAACTACGTAATAATACTTAATTATTAAAATTAAAATACGTAATATTACACAATTAAAATACGTAATATGTCTACACTCATACTTATAGGAGCTGGCCCGGGAGATCCGGAATTGCTGACTTTAAAAGCGTTGAATGCACTTAAGAAGGCTGATGTGGTGCTTTATGATGCACTCGTAAATCCAGAATTACTGAGTCATTGTATGCCTGAATGCGAACTTGTCTACGTAGGTAAGAAACCTGGGATCCACCAGTATCAGCAGATTTACATCAATGATATGATTGTTGATTATGGCAAGAAATATGAAAATGTAGTGCGCCTTAAAGGAGGTGATCCATTTGTGTTTGGTAGAGGTCATGAGGAATTGGAGCATGCCCGGAAGCATGGCATGGAGGTGGAGATTATCCCCGGAATAACGAGTGCTATATCAGTACCAGCTCTAAATGAAATTCCCTTGACTAAACGAGGAGTAAACGAAAGTTTTTGGGTCATCACAGGGACAACCACATCATTGGATATGTCGTCAGATATTCGCTTGGCGGCTCAATCCAGTGCTACAGTCGTGATCCTGATGGGCATGAGACATTTAAATGAGATCACTCAAATATTTGCTGCTGCGAGAGGTGAAAATGAGTCAATTGGAATTATTCAAAACGGAAGTAGAATCAACGAACAGTCTGTATTTGGAGAGGTTGGTAATATTGTGGAATTGGTGAAGGAAAAAGGCCTGTCTTCTCCAGCTATCATCGTCATTGGGGAGGTAGTAAGACATGGTAGGCATCCGGTCATGGAAATGCTTACAGCCCAGGCTCACATAGATTAATAATTAACCAGAAATCCACTGCAATGTTGAGTGAACTGGCCTGAAATAAAATTATTTTTAATATTCAATCGTTTTCATTTTCATATTCCTAAAAGGCTCCTTCATTCACTAGGATTTATTGCTGATTTCTTACTATTATAGGGTTCAGGTTCATACAACTAAATCTACCCTAAATGGAAAGTGTATCGTTAAGTTTTATTGATATTGCCATCATCGTGGTGTATATCCTGGGGATTATCTGGTATGGAATCTCCAAAGGTAAGCAGCAATCTTCCGAAGAGTATTTCCTTGCTGGAAGAGACATGACCTGGCCTATTGTAGGTGTCTCCCTGTTTGCAGCAAATATCGGAAGCAACACCCTGATCGGATTGACATCCGATGCCTACCAAACCAACACAGCCGTATATAACTATGAGTGGATGGCCGCAGTGGTTCTGGTATTTTTTGCCATTTTCTTCCTTCCGTTTTATTTGCGCTCTAGGGTGTATACCATGCCAGAATTTTTGGAGCGCCGGTATGACTCCAGGTCGAGATACTACTTTTCGTTTATTACGATTATCGGAAATGTCATCATTGACACCTCGTCCGGACTTTATGCGGGCAACCTGATTTTGAAAATAATCTTCCCGGAAGTATCATCTACTTTTATCATTATTGGGTTGGCCCTGGCAGCAGCGGCTTACACTATTCCTGGCGGACTTTCATCAGTTGTTCACACTGAAGTGATCCAGGCAGTTTTACTGATCATTGGATCCATTATTATTACTTATTTCTGTTTTGTGGAAGTAGGAGGATGGTCAGGTATGATGGCGGGACTGGACTCACTCAATGGTTCTGGTTATTTGGACAAGCCGGCTAAAGATGTCTTTGATATGGCAGGACCAGCATCTAACGATGCTTACATGCCCTGGACCGGCTTGCTTTTCGGAGTACCACTGCTCGGCTTTTATTTCTGGGCCAATAATCAATTCATGGTGCAGCGTGTCTTGAGTGCTAAAGATTTGAATCACGGTCGATGGGGTGCTCTCTTTGCTGGATTGATGAAAGTTCCTGTTATTTTCATCATGATTCTTCCTGGAGTAATGGCCATTGTTTTATTCAATGATTTAGACATCACAGGGTTGAATTATTTCATCACCAATGATGCGGGTCAATCTGTTCTTTGTGATAATCTCGCTGATTGTCCGAACATGACCTACACAGTGTTATTATACCAACTGCTGCCAACGGGAGTGCTTGGGTTGGTGATTGCAGGGCTTTTGGCAGCAATGTCCAGTAGTATTTCTGCTACATTGAACTCAGCGTCTACTTTGATCACAATGGATTTTGTTTCCAAAATCAACACCAACCTTACCAGTAAGCAATTGGTTAGAGTAGGTCAGGTTGCCACAGTGGTTCTGGTACTTTTGGCCGCGTTTTGGACACAATATATTGAGCAGATTTCGGATTCACTTTGGGAGTATCTGCAATTAGTGCTTGGGTTTATTGCGCCACCAGTTGTTGCCGTATTCTTATTGGGGCTATTTTGGAAGAGGGCCAATGGCAATGGTGCATTTGCAGCGCTAATGGCTGGGCTTGTATTTTCTGTGTTTATGATCGTCGCTGGAATGTATGATTTGGCTCCAGCCCTTACGGACATTCATTACCTTCACAAAGCGCCTTTGTTGATGCTTTCTTGTATGGTGGTGCATGTTATAGTAAGTTTAATGACTCCACCACCAAGTGAGGAGGTAGTAAACACCTTGACCTGGAATGTGGGGCTTTTCAAAGCAGAGACTAAGGAATTGAAGGGTCTTCCATGGTACCAAAATTATCGCGTACTATCAGTGATTCTTCTAATCATCACGGCAATTGTAGTGGGGATATTCTGGTAAAATAATAGATAAGATTTATGGCTTACATCATTGCATTGGATCAGGGTACAACAAGCTCAAGAGCTATTCTCTTCAATAAGAAAGGAGAAATATTAGGAATTAGACAAAAGGAGTTTACCCAGTATTTTCCGAAATCCGGATGGGTAGAGCATGATGCAGAGGAAATCTGGACCACACAATCTGAGGTGCTGCGGACTTTGCTGAATGATCTTTCTGTTAACCCAGGGAATATTTCAGCCATAGGAATTACCAATCAAAGAGAGACAACTGTTGTCTGGGATAGAAAAACCGGTGACCCAATCCACAAAGCCATCGTGTGGCAAGACAAAAGGACTTCAGAGTTTTGTGATGAATTGAAATCTCAGGGTAAGGAAGAGATGGTAAAATCCAAAACAGGATTGGTAATTGACTCATATTTCTCGGGGACAAAAGTAAAATGGATCCTAGACAATGTAGATGGTGCACGAAAAGCAGCTGAAAATGGTGAGCTATGCTTTGGGACCATTGATTCCTGGTTGGTTTGGAAACTCACCAAAGGCGAAGTTCATGCCACGGATTATACCAATGCTTCAAGGACCATGCTCTACAATATTGTAGAAAACCGATGGGATGAAGAATTGATGAAGATGTTGGGAGTCCCAGGGTCGATGCTACCAGAAGCACATCCTTCCGCATATCATTTTGGAGATTATGAATACAAAGGCGCCAAAATTCCGATTATGGGAATTGCCGGGGATCAACAATCTGCATTGTTTGGTCAGGCTTGTTTTGAACCTGGGGAAGCCAAAAACACTTATGGCACTGGTTGTTTCATGTTGATGAATACCGGTACAAGGTGTCAGCATTCAAAAAATGGTTTGTTGACAACAATGGCTTGTAGCACCACAGGAGAGCTAACCTATGCGCTTGAGGGTAGCATTTTCATCGCAGGAGCAGCTATTCAATGGTTAAGGGATGAGCTCAGAGTGCTTGACAGTGCTGAAGACTCAGCTTATTATGCTCAGAAGGTTGAAACAAATGAGGTTTTTCTCGTTCCCGCTTTTGCTGGTTTGGGAGCACCCTATTGGGATCAGTATTCACGTGGAGCCATTTTTGGGTTAACCCGCGATACTGGTAAGAATCATATTATCAAGGCGGCACTTGAGTCGATCGCCTATCAAACACGTGACGTCATGACTGCTATGGAGCAGGATTCTGACATTAAGATCTCAAGTCTCAATGTGGATGGGGGGGCCACGGCCAATGATTACCTCATGCAGTTTCAGTCAGATATTCTGGGAGTGGAAGTAGACCGACCCGCTATTACCGAGTCCACAGCTCTGGGTGCCGCTTATCTTGCAGGTCTTACTGCTGGTGTCTGGACTTTGGATGAAATTAAAAAAGTACGAAAAACAGCCAAGAAATTCACCCCGAAGATTTCACCTGAAGAACGCGAAAAACGCTACAAGGGCTGGCAAAAAGCAGTTGAAAGAACCTTCAACTGGACCAAAGAAATATGAATCCTTTCAACGCAAAAGAGCGCCCGGACTTAGTCAGCATCTTGTCAAATACCAGGTATGATCTCATCATTATTGGTGGTGGAGTGACTGGTGCAGGCATTGCGTTAGACGCAGCATCACGAGGAATTAAAACAGCTCTGGTAGAGAAAAATGATTTTGCCTCAGGTACAAGCAGTAAATCCACCAAGCTAATACATGGTGGACTCAGATATCTCAAGCAATTTGAAGTAGCGCTTGTGCGTGAAGTAGGCCAGGAACGAGCTGTCGTGCATCATTTGGCTCCTCATCTTGTAAAATCAGAGAAGATGTTGTTACCTCTAATCAAGGATGGCACTTATGGCAAAATATTAACCTCATTCGGATTGATGGTTTACGATGTGCTGGCCGGTGTAGAAAAAGTGGACCAGCGTAAGATGCTCACCCAGGAAGAAACCTTGCAGATTGAACCACTGCTTGATCCCGAAAAACTGGAAGGTGGTGGCTTGTATGCTGAGTATAGAACCGATGATGCCCGTCTGACCATTGAGATATTGAAAACTGCGACTCGTCTTGGAGCAGATATTGTCAACTATGCAGAGGCGACGGATTTTATTTATGACAGTGAGCAGAAAGTGAGAGGTATTACCTGGAAAGATAACCTCACAGGTGAAGAACATAAAATAGATAGTGATTATACCATCAGCGCAGCAGGTCCATGGGTAGATGAAATTCGAAAGAAGAATAAATCTTTTCAAGGCAAGAGGCTTCACCCCACCAAAGGAGTACATATTGTTTTGCCTCATCAAAAATTTCCTGTGAAACAATCAGTCTACTTTGATGTGCCAGATGGCAGGATGATTTTCGCCATCCCACGTGATCGGGTGACTTATATAGGAACCACAGACACTGATTATCATGGCAACATCAATGACGTCCGCACCAATCGTGAAGACGTAGTGTACCTGATCAATGGAGTGAAACATATCTTTCCTGAAATAGAGTTGAAGGTGGATGATGTGGAGTCTAGCTGGGCCGGGTTAAGACCACTTATTGAGGAGGAGGGTAAAACCGCCTCTCAGCTTTCGCGAAAGGATGAAATATTTGAATCAGAAAGCGGCTTACTTTCTATTGCGGGAGGAAAATTGACCGGGTATAGAAAAATGGCTGAGCGTATTATTGATAAGCTGGCTAATAGAATCAAGGAAGACACCGGGAAAGAGTTACCTGAGTGCAACACAGATAAAATCCTTTTGGCTGGGGCTGGATTCAAAAATGGCCAGGGTGTAAAAACCTATGAGGCCTTTATTCGGGGAAGAATTGTTGAAGTAGGCCTGGATCCGTACTATGCTGAGTATTTGGTGAGCAATTACGGAAAGCAAACCGAAGATATATTCAAGATTTTCAAGAAAAGGACTGATCCCGATGTGGAGGTACGTCTGGCGCTGGCAGAGCTTGAGTTCACTGTAAATGAAGAAGCCGTTCACTCTATTATGGATTTCTTTGAGCGGCGAACAGGTCGCCTTTATTTCAACATCAACACCATTCCGAAATTAATTGAACCGGTTTTTGACTACTTGTCTGGCACTTTTGACTGGACAGAAGATCGTAAACGGCACGAACAAACATGGCTGGAGCACAGCCTGAGAGTGGCCAGTAAATTCGCTTAATATAGCTTTTAGAATATGACAAAAAATTGGTGGAAAGAAGCAGTAGTCTATCAGGTCTATCCGCGAAGTTTCAACGATAGCAATGGTGACGGGATTGGAGATTTAAATGGGATCATTGCCAAACTGGACTATATCAAATCTTTGGGAGTAGATGTCATATGGCTTTGTCCGGTATATAAGTCCCCCAATGATGACAATGGCTATGATATCAGCGATTACTACGACATCATGGATGAATTTGGCACCATTGAGGAGTTTGACCAACTGCTTAAAGGTATCCATGTGCGTGGAATGAAGCTTTTGATGGATCTGGTGGTCAATCACACTTCTGACGAGCATCAATGGTTTCAGGAGTCAAGGTCTTCTAAAAACAACTCGAAGCGTGACTATTATATATGGAAGCATGGAAAAAATGGAGGACCACCCAACAACTGGCAGTCATTTTTTAGTGGGTCCGCCTGGCAATTTGATGCCGAGACCGAGGAATATTATCTACATCTCTTTACCAAAAAACAACCTGACCTCAACTGGGAAAACCCCAAAGTGAGAAAAGAGGTCTACAAAATCATGCGTTTTTGGCTGGACAAAGGAGTGAATGGATTCAGGATGGATGTGATTTCTGTAATCTCCAAAAGAAATTATGATGACACACCTCATTCAGATCTCAGTGATACCATCAACCATGTGTATGCAAATGGGCCAAAGATCCATGAATACCTGAAGGAAATGAACCGGGAGGTCATGAGCCGGTATGATGCCATGACAGTGGGGGAAGGGCCGGGAATAAATTTAGAAACCGGTTTGAAATATGTTGCCGAGAAGGAAAAAGAGCTAAATATGCTATTTCATTTCGGGCATATGTTTATTGACCATGGCAAGGGTGGTAGGTTTGACCCGAAACCCATCGATTTTATTCAGTTCAAAAAGGTATTTCAGCTTTGGGATGACAAGCTCAAAGACGATGGCTGGGGGAGTATCTTTTTAGGAAACCATGACTTCCAGCGTATTGTGTCTCGCTTTGGCAATGATGACCAGTATTGGCAGGAATCTGCTAAACTTTTGAGCCTGATGTTACTTTCCATGCGCGGCACACCATATATCTATCAGGGTGACGAGATCGGGATGACCAATGTGGCTTTTGAAAACATAGCAGACTATAATGATGTGGAAATTAGGAATGCACATGCTGAATGGCAGGAACAGGGTAAGGATTTGGACCAGTTTCTCAAAAATGTTCATGTCAATGGCCGGGACAATGCCCGGACACCACTGCAATGGAATGACTCAGAGAATGCAGGGTTCACCACTGGCAAACCATGGCTCAAATTGAATCCTAATTATCCAAAAATCAATGTGGCCAACCAGGAAAAGGATCCTCAATCTATATTGAACTTCTATCGGGAGATGGTTCTGATCAGAAAAAACAATCCCGAATTGGTCTATTGCCCATACCAGGATTTGGAACCCGATCATAAAGACTTATTTGTTTATGAACGGAAAGGTGAGCACCATTATTACCTCGTATTGCTCAATTTCAGTGCACACAATGTCCATTACAATTCCATTCCAGATCCGGATGATTTCTCTCTCCTGAAAGGAAACTATCCAGACCGGACAGGTCTGTCTGAGGGAGAAACCACCTTACGTCCGTGGGAAGCAATGATTTTGAAAAGAAAGGCATGAAAAGGCGAACTTAACAACAGCCTAACAATTCCTTAAGATACGGATAAAAACATCTCGTTGAGAACCAATTAATTTGGCTTGCTTAAAAGCGCCGAAAGTTGCCCATGACTTGATACGCTCTGATATTTTTGAACTAAATTTTCAAAGTGAAGACCACAAACAAGGTTGTTTACCAAAATCTCGATCAGCTTTTTGAGGCATCGCCTACTTTTGAACTCAAAGACTCAGACAAGTGGGTCATTTTTAGTGATCTTCATATGGGAGATGGTGGATCTACTGATGATTTCAGGGGAAATGCTGATCTCTTCAAAACTGCTCTGGAGAGTTTCTATCTAAAGAGCAAATATTCACTCATCCTCAATGGAGATATAGAGGAGATGCAAAGGTTTCGACTCAAACGAATCGTTAATCAATGGAAATCAATTTACGAGGTTTTTGATCGGTTTAGAGATGAAACTCGACTGATCAAAACGATTGGTAATCACGATTTGGAGCTACAATTATTAAAGGAGCTGCCTTTCAACCATGAGCATTTAGAAGGGTTCAAATTTGACTACAAAGGCAATCCCATTTTCTTTTTTCACGGACACCAGGCATCCAAGAAGTTTCAGCAGCACAATCAACTTATTGGGTTCACTTTAAAGTACTTCGCCAACCCATTGGGCATCAAGAATTATTCTGTAGCTCATAGCAGTCGAAAACAATATAAAATAGAAAAAAGGGCCTATCACTATTCTGCCTATCGCAAAGTCGTTTCAATTATTGGTCATACCCACCGTCCACTTTTTGAATCTTTGCATAAAGTTGAGCGCCTGAGGTATAAAATAGAACAGCTGATTCGTGAGTATGCCACAGATGAGAAGTATCGTACGGACGAAACACGAAATGCAATCAAATCTTTAAAGAGAGACCTGAAGAAATACTTCAAGCAGGTAGAGGATACAAACTTCCAGAGTTATGTCTACAATACCATTTTTCATATTCCTTGCTTGTTCAACTCTGGTTGTGTGATAGGAAAACGGGGAATGACCTGCCTTGAGATTGAGAATGGCAAAATCCGGTTGGTGCATTGGTTTGATGGCAATTTAAACAAAAAGTACCTGCACAAAAGTGAATATCAATCACAGAAAATAGAAGATACCGAGTATTACCGCATGGTACTCAATGAAGAGCCTTTGGAATACATTTTCACACGCATTAAATTCTTAACCTGATGAAATCACAAGCTTTTCTGTTAGTCATTTTGGTCATATGTGTTGCTTGCCAGAATGAATCCCCCATGAGTGAATTTGATCTTCAGGGGCACAGAGGTTGCCGTGGCCTGTATCCAGAAAATACCATTCCGGCCTTTTTACACGCCATTGATTTGGATGTGAACACATTGGAAATGGACCTGGCTGTGACCAGGGATAATCAGTTGGTAGTTTCCCATGAGCCTTTTATGTCAGCCGACATTTGCCTTGATTCCCTTGGCGATGAGATAAGTGATTCTGCGCAGTATTATTACAACATTTATCAAATGTCCTATGATGAGATTGCGCGGTTTGACTGTGGAAGTAAGACGCATTCAAGGTTTCCTAAACAAAAGAAAATGCGTGTTCAGAAACCATTGCTGACTGATGTCATTGATTCTGTAGATGCTTATCTCAAAGAAAAAGGGAAGTCAGAAATTGCCTATAATATCGAGATTAAGAGTTTGGAAGAAGGGGATAACATCTATCACCCAAATCCCAAAGAATTCAGCGATTTGGTTTATGATGCCTTAGATGGAAAAGTATCCTGGAAATTGATCACCATTCAGTCCTTTGATTTTCGAGTGTTGCAGTATTTTCATAAAGAATATCCGGCAGTTCGTTTGGCCTTATTGATTGAAAACGAATCTCCGTTGCAGGAGAATTTGGATTCTCTGGGTTTTTCGCCAGACATTTATAGTTGTTATTTTAAATTACTTTCGCGTGGGTCAATCTCTACTTTGCAACAGCAAGACATTGCTGTGATTCCATGGACAGTAAATGAAACTGCTGATATGAAGCGTCTCTTGGACTGGGGAGTAGATGGATTGATCACTGACTATCCTGATAGATTTAATTTGATTAACAATGAGTGATAAGAAATACGATGTTTACGCAATTGGAAACGCTGTGGTGGACTATGTGACGGAAACCCATGATTCATTTCTCAGCCAGAATGGAATAGAAAAATCTGTAATGACCCTGGTAGATGAAGAGCGACAAATGAGCGTTTTGGCCAATATTGATAGTGGGGTGACCAAGAAAGAAGGTGGGGGCTCCGCTGCCAATACGATTGTGGCAACAAGCATGCTTGGTGGGAAGTGTTTTTACTCCTGCAAGGTTGCCAATGATGGAGATGGTCATTTTTTCTTAAAGGAACTATCAGATATTGGGATTGATACCAACCTGAATAAGAAAGAACTTGAGCCAGGGATCACTGGCAAAGTACTAATCATGGTCACACCTGATTCAGAGAGGACCATGAACACCTTTCTTGGGATTAGTGCGGAGTTTTCTACCAAAGAATTAGATCAGGATGCACTGCTAAATTCTGAATACCTGTTTATAGAAGGGTATCTTGTGGCTTCAGAGAGTGGTAGGGCGGCCATGAAAGCAGCGAAGAAAATCGCTGAAGAAAATAATATCAAAGTCAGTCTGACCTTCTCAGACCCAAGTATGGTCAAGTACTTCAGGGATGAGATGGAAGAAATAGTAGGAGCTTCAGTTGATTTGTTGTTTTGCAACCAGGAGGAGGCACTACTATTCACCCAAACTAATAATCTGACAGACGCAAGGGCAGAATTGAGAAAAGTGGCAAAGAAATTTGTGATCACTCAGGGAAAAAATGGTTCGTTGATTTTTGACGGGGATACCTTCATTAATATTGAGCCTTATGATGTGACCGCCGTTGATAGCAATGGGGCTGGAGATATGTTTTCCGGGGCTTTCTTATACGGAGTGACCAACGGTCATACACTTGCATCAGCTGGTAAGCTGGCCAGTAAAGCTTCTTCTGAGGTCGTGTCAAAGTACGGCCCGAGACTGACGTTTTCCAAACTACAGGAAATTAAGAAAGACGTTTTTAAGCGATAATTTGCGCAACTTTAGACAGTTTTGAACTAGAAGTGAAGAAAACTTTAATCAGGTTGAATATTTAGTTTGGTTAAAATCATTCTTTAACTATCTTTGCACTCCGTTTTGAAAAAATCGAAGACTACACGGTGAGTCTGATGATCAATAAATGAATTTGAAAAAGGCATAGCCATGAAGAGAACATTTCAACCTTCAGTAAGAAAGAGAAAGAATAAACACGGTTTCCGTTCAAGAATGGAATCGGCAAACGGTCGTGCTGTGTTGGCAAGACGTAGAGCAAAGGGAAGAAAGAAATTGACAGTTTCGGATCAAACGCATAAGAAATAATTTCTAAATTATAGGCCTATGACTGAATCGGGCCATTCATATCGTTTTCCGAAAAAGGAAAGACTTACCGGTAAAAAAGATATTGAGGAACTGTTCAAAAACGGTTCCTCTTTTTATTTACATCCCCTCCTGGTGAAATACATTGTGGATTCTGATGCTGAATATCACTCTGTATTGTTCACTGTATCCAAGAAGCACTTCAAAAAGGCAGTTGATAGAAATTTGATCAAAAGGCGAATGCGGGAAGCCTATCGACTCCAAAAACAAATTTTGGAAGGTCAGGAGCGGTTTTATAAACTTGCATTTGTCTATATTGACAAAACGATCGTACCTTATAGTTTGATTGAGCCCAAACTAAAAAAGCTTTTGGATCGTTTAAAAAATCAATCCTCAAATCGAGGAAAAGAGATTAAAGCCACAGATAAGAATAAATAAGCTGAGCATGAGAAGGAAATGGACCGCACTTTTGGCCGTAGCAGTTGTTGCTTCAGGACTTTTTGCATTCAATACAGCCCCTATTGATCGGACTTTCGAGATTGTAAAAAACCTGGATATTTTCGCCACACTTTATAAAGAGGTAAACTCCTATTATGTAGACGAGCTTAACCCCTCTCAATTAATGAATACTGGAATTGACGCCATGCTCAATTCCCTGGACCCTTACACTACATATATTCCCGAGGATGATATTGAGGACTACCGCACCATGACTACCGGTGAATATGGAGGCATAGGTGCTGCTGTGGACAGAAAAAATGGTGTAAGTACCATCGTAATGCCTTATGAAGGCTATCCCGCGCACAACGCAGGCCTTAAAGCTGGTGATGAAATTGTGAAAATCAATGGAATCGAATTGAAAGGCAAAACGTCAGATCAAATTAGCAAACTCTTAAAAGGTCAGTCCAATTCGGATATTATTCTGAGTATCCGCAGAATGAATAAAGCTGACTTGTTTGATGTTACTTTAAAACGAGAAAGAATTACGATCAACAATGTGCCTTATTATGGTATGGTAACTGCCGATATAGGATATCTCAAATTGACCGACTTTACCACAGAGGCCGGATCGGAAGTTAAAAATGCAGTCAATGAATTAAAAGAGGATGGGGCTAAAAAGATCATTCTCGACCTGAGGGGTAATCCTGGTGGGTTATTGGAAGAAGCTGTTAATGTTTCTAATGTTTTTGTAGGTAAAGGAAGGGAAGTAGTCACCACGCGTGGCAAGCTCAACAACTGGACCAAGACTTACAATACATTGGATGAACCCGGTGATGATGAAATCCCACTGGCAGTGCTTGTGAGTAATGGTAGTGCTTCAGCTGCAGAGATAGTTTCCGGTGTGATGCAGGATTACGATAGAGGTGTGCTAGTAGGTCAGCGAAGTTTTGGTAAAGGATTGGTTCAGCAAACAAGACCTCTAGCATATAATTCTCAGTTGAAAGTCACAACAGCGAAATATTACATACCATCGGGTAGATGTATTCAGGCTATCGATTACAGCCACAGAAATCCGGATGGAAGCGTAGGCAAAGTAGCAGATTCACTAAAGAGCGAATTCAAAACACAATCGGGCCGATTAGTATATGATGGTGGTGGAGTGAACCCGGACATAGAAGTAGAATCAACAGACTATGCGCCGATTACCTATAGCTTGATTCGTGACGATCTCATTTTTAATTATGCTACTGAGTACTATTACAGTCATTCTGAAATAGGAGATTCAAAAACTTTTGAACTTACTGATGCAGAATATGACGCATTCAGGACATGGCTTAAAGATAAAGACGTTAAGTACACCACTCAGGTAGAGCAGGATATTGAAACCTTAATTGCCTCTGCCAAAGAGGAAAAGTATTACGAAGACATTAAGGTCCAGATTTTGGCATTGAAGAAAGAGACACTTCATAATAAAGACCAGGATTTGATGACGTTTAAGCCTGAAATCAAATTCTTATTGGAAAGAGAAATTGCAGGGAGGTATTACTATCAGCGTGGCATGATCGAATCTATGTTTGATCAGGATCAAGAAGTGCTTGCTGCCATTGAAGTGCTAAATGATTCGGACAAGTACAAGTCTATCCTAAAAGTAAAATAGGTGGCATTAATTCTTAGTCTTGATACGTCCACTAAAGTTTGCTCGGTAGCTGTCCATGATGATGGTGAACTCATTGGGCAGCAGTCATATCATCTTCAAAAATCCCACTCATCGCTCCTCCCGCTGATTATTGAGCAGGTGATGGATAATTGCGAATTCAAATTGTCACAACTGGCTGCGATTGCGCTTTCTGCCGGGCCGGGATCATACACAGGACTTAGAATCGGCACGGCTACAGCCAAAGGGTTGACCTATGCGTTGAATATCCCGCTCATTGCATTGGACAGTCTGGATACAATGATTGAGCAGATTAGACCAATTGTCGATGTAGGAAGCATTCTCTGTCCCATGATTGATGCCAGAAGAATGGAAGTCTATTGCAAGCTCGTTGAGCAGCACGAAATCTGGCCCACGGCTCCTCTGGTTGTAGAAGCAGATACGTTTGATGAGATTAAGGATGGTCCTTTAATTTTCTTTGGCAATGGATCGGACAAGCTCAAAGCCTTGTTCCCAAATGTCAGGTATGTTCCGGATGTACATCCATCAGCTGCACATATGGGGAGAATGGCATTCGACAAATTCAAAGAGAGTGATTTTGAAGACATTGCTTATTTTGAACCAGATTATTTGAAGGAATACCGAACTAATGTCCCATCTCAAAAGTTCAAAGTGTAATGGAAGAAATTGTAAATAGAGTGGCCAAGAGCCCATTGGTTTCATTGGATTTTGACGAATACATAGATCAGTCAGAGCGTACTTATTTTGATCTGAAGGAATGTCTTTTTCAAGGCCTGATTTTAAGGGAAAAAGACTTTCGGGAGTTTATTAAAGATCATGACTGGGCACAATATGCTGGCAAAAACGTTGGCGTGTTTTGCTCAGAAGATGTTATTATTCCTACCTGGGCTTACATGTTGGTTGCTACTAAGCTTGAACCTTTTGTAAATACAATGGCTTTTGGTGGAGTTGATGGGTTGGAAAAAGTATTAATTGATCAGGCTATTGATCAGATTTTGAGCAAAGATTTAAGTGGAGCAAAAGTAGTAATCAAAGGCTGCGGTGCTTTACAGAGCAGGGATTACGCTTATTTTGAACTCACCAAAAATCTTACCGGAGTAGTATCGAGCATTATGTATGGCGAGCCATGCAGTACGGTGCCGGTTTATAAAAGGAAAAATTCCTGATAACAAATCCGTATCCTTGCCATTTTCGACTTTGGTTATTTTAAGCATCTGTAAATTTCAGAACTCAGTGAATGCCATGACCACTCCTTTTTATTTGTCTTAGTTTATGATCTTCTTGGGATTAATTCCTATGATTTTACTACAATTTAGGGGAGTGTGTCTGAGACGCACAGTGACTAGGTCAGAGTCAAATAACTGATAATCATACTTCTAGCTTTTGGGTAATTCCAGAGCACGAAAAATCTCATTTTATTTTACTCGAATACTAGGATTGGAAAGAAAGCCTTTACTATCTTTGCCGTCCCTTTCAGCAGGATAGGGGGATTTTGGTTGAGGGATTGGATATTGTTTTTGAGTTGGGTTGAAAGTTTTTTAAAAATAAATCTCGATTCTTCTTTTTAAATCAAAAACATTATCTAATTTTG
>JAVJQA010000036.1:0-8110 GCA_040218045.1 Marinoscillum sp. | reverse complement strand
TTCGCATCTTTCTGTCATGCCGAACTTGTTTCGGTTTCTGAAAGATGCTTGGATGTTCTATTTCAGGATCTTTGCAATCTATGTGCTGCATCAAATGCTGGAATACTTCAGGTGACCGAGTGAAATAGGTAGCAGAGAGTTACGGAATGGTTTTAGGGCGAACATCACGAAGATCCTGAACTATATTCGGGATGACTTTACTGATTGAGCCTTGCTGGAAACACCAATAGGGGAATAAACCTGCTTATCGACAAATTGAGGGCTTTCATAGTAGCCGTTTGCTCCATTTCTTACTTATTTAAGTACTTTTATGTGTACGAATCAACTATGAAACCATGAAGCACTTAGTCATTCTCTTCCTTCCTTTAGTATTACTGGTAAGTACGGGTCTTACCGCCCAGGACATCCAATTTGTGACCTACACAGCCGGAGAATGTACAAAGACCTTAAATGAGGCCGAAAAATTGGGTGCCAGCCTGGCACAGCCTGGTGCTACTGCCACAGAATGGAACTACGGAAGCATAGACCAGAATGCCACGGGTTATCGTTTTTTCAAATTCACCAATACCGGAACCGGGCCATTGGTAATCACCAGTGCCAAAGGCAGCTGCGGATGTACGGTTCCTTCTTATCCCAAAGAGCCGATCATGCCCGGGCAAAGCGAATACATCAAAGTAAAGTACGACACCAAACGCGTAGGAGCCTTCACAAAGTATGTGACGCTTACTACCAACGCTACGAGCAACACCACCACGCGATTGAAGATATTCGGCACAGTAAATGCCGCGGCACCAGCTTCTTCTGAGAGCAAAAGCACGTTTGGTGGAAATTGAGGGGCCGGGGAGCAGTAACTGGCGCTTGTAATGGAAACATCACGAAGATCCCGAAACCAGTTCGGGATGACGTCACTGATTGGCGTTTGATGGAGAGTTCTGGAATCGCTTTGCATCTTTCTGTCATGATGAATTTGTTCCGGTATCTGAAAGGTGCTTGGATATTCTTCACCTGGTGAGGGTAATAAGTTGGATGACGTACTGAACATCAAACAGAGTAATATTGGTAGAAGATCCCGAAATAAATTCGGGATGACGTCATGGATTGGTGTTTGGTGGGGAATTCTGGAATCGCTTTGCATCTTTCTGTCAGTTGGATGACGTACTGAACATCAAACAGGGTAATATTGGTAGAAGATCCCGAACTAAATTCGGGATGATGTCTTTGAATGCCTTTCAGCATACGATGATAGATAGTTCATGGTGTATGATGATTCGAAGGACTAACTAATAGAGGGGGGGGTGCGTGATTTCGGCATAGCACGGCCATGGTTTAATCAACAAAACCATTTATTTCACTAGTTCACAAGGAGAAGCTTGGAATAGATTTTCTAATGCATAATCCGGGTTAAGGCAACTTATCTTGGGATATCGTTTTATTTTCGTTTTATAGGGTTATTTTTCCTCAATGAAACCCGCCAACTCTTCGAACCCAATTAGCTTCAGCAGTACAATATCGAGGTATTTGATGATCCTCTTGCTCTGCTTACCGACTGCTTTTACACAAGCCCAAAATCACAAAGTTGATAGCCTACAGAGCCTTTTGAAGGTTACCAAATATGACACGGTCATTGTGGATGGCTATCTGAAAATGAGCGCCTATCACAAGAGACGAAATATTGACAGTGCCCTGCTGTATACACGGATGGCACATCAGTATTTTGATCAGGACATTGGAATGAGCTTGAAAGTAAGGATTTACAACAGCCTTGGGTTGATGCACAAGCTGGCTGGAGATTTGGACTCTGCACTGCATTATTATCAACTGAACGAAGTACTGGTTTATGAATATGACCAGCCCGAGGAGTTGGGTCGCTATCACAACAATCTGGGCAACCTCTACCAGACCCGGGATCAAAAGCTGCTGGCTTATGAGCACTACTTAAAAGCGTTGGACTTTTTTCAGCAGGCAAGCAACCCAACGGAAGTCGCGAATGCGCAGAACAATATTGCCATCAATTTTTTACTTGATGGTGAATACCGTAAAGGGCTAAACTATCTCTTTAAAGCCTATCACCTCCGTGATTCTATAGGGAGCGAATATGGGATTATCGGTTCTCTGACCAACATTGGCATTACCTACAAGGATTTGAAAATGTATGATTCTGCGAGCTATTATTTGGAAGAGGCGCTTGAAAGAAGTAAGAAAATAGACAATACCCGGGGTATAGCTACTGCCCTGAACAATTTATCCCTTGTGAGTAAAAGGGCCGGACATCTGGAAAAATCCGAGTCTTATTTGCGAGAAGCAATAGCGCTAAACCATAGAGCTGGGTCAAAATCAGGATTGATATCATGCTATGTAAATATTTCAACTTTATTCAAGGACAATCAGGAGTATAATCTTGCTCTAACCTATGCGGACTCAGCTTCCAGATTAGCAGATGAGGTAGGCACTTTAGGTTTTAAAAAGAGTGCTGTGCAGATCATGGGGCAGGTTAACCAAGAATTAGGTAATTACAAAGTTGCCATCGAATACTTCAACCAACACGATGTGCTGAAAGACAGTATTTATAGTATTGAAAAAATACGTCAGGTTCAGGAACTTGAAGAAAAGTATAAGTCATCGCAGAAGGATATCCAAATAGCTAACCTTGAGCTAGATAAAAGGGATACAGCTTTGGCCTTGGCCAAAGTCAACAATCAAAGGAATGTATTTATATCTGCTTTTCTGATCTTTTTCATAGCAGCTGGCTTTTTGCTCTACCGCTACCAGACCAAAAAGAAAACTTCTCAACTTCTGGCTGTTAAGAATGATCAGATTACTCAAGCGCTCCAAGAACGTGAAACACTCCTCAAAGAAATCCATCATCGTGTAAAAAACAACCTACAGATCATCTCTAGCTTGCTCAACCTTCAGGCAGGCTCACTAGAAGATGAAGCCGCTGTAAATGCAGTGAAAGAAGGCCAGTATAGGGTAAAGTCCATGGCGCTGATTCATCAGAAACTTTATAGTGAGGAGGACATTCGTGGTGTGGACATTCAAGATTATTTTGAAAATTTGCTGGCAGCACTTTTCAGCGCTTTTGGTGTGAAACACATAGATCACCTGGTGAGTACCAATGGCATTAAGCTGGACATTGATACAGTCATTCCTATTGGATTGATCGTAAATGAACTCATTACCAATTCCCTTAAATATGCGTTTGAAGGGCTGGAGGAAGGTAAATTGAATATCCTGGTTACAGAAACAGATGGCCGCCTCGAACTCATTGTACAGGATAGTGGCACAGGGATGGATGAAGAAGCCCTTAAACAGTCAAATTCTTTCGGGTGGAAAATGATCAGATCACTTTCGCGGAAACTAAAAGCGGAAATTAATATTGTAAATGAACAGGGCACTGCTGTTCATTTGATCATGCACAAGTATAAATTAGTAGTATGACAAAGCCCTCCATATTGATAGTAGAAGACGAGCCATTGATTGCTGACGACATTGCTGAGATCTTGGAGAAAAATGGATTCACTGTAGTGGATATAGTAGATGACGCTGAGGAGGCACTTGCCGCGATTGGGAAATATCAGCCAGATCTGGCGCTGTTGGATATCAATATAGAAGGGGAGGTTGACGGTATCGGATTGGCTGCACAGATTGAAATTCCTTTTGTGTTTCTCACATCGTACTATGATAAAGCAACGCTTGCTCGGGCTGCGAGGGTGAACCCTTCTGGATATTTGGTAAAACCATTTGATGAAAATGAGCTGATCGCGAATGTAGAAATTGCGTTGAGCAAGCGGCCTCAGTTGCACAACAGGTCACAGCTGCCTGAAAAGTTGTTTGTGAGAAAGGATCAGGAGATCATTGCTTTGACATCTGACCAAATCGTTTATGCCGAGGCGTTTGACAACTATACAAACCTTTTCACGAGAGATGCTAAATACATCATTAGCCATACCTTGAAACGTGTTGAGGAGACGCTGGAACCTCATGGTTTCATGCGCATACATCGTTCATTCCTGATCAACTTTAGCGCTATTGACAGTATTTCAGAAAATTTCGTCTTTCTCCAGGGACATAAAGTGCAGATCGGCAAAGCATATAAAAAGCAATTAATGGATAGGCTTACTATGATCTGAGCTAAGAAGGGTTTTTCCCGCGAAAGTATTTCGTCGTTTCACTAAATTTTTTTGGGGTTATACTAAAACAGGTTTTATGTAAATGATCCAAAGGACGAATTTGAATCACTAATTCAATTCTACGTCCTATGAAATATTTTCACATATTTTTATTTGCAGTGCTTGTTATGAGCAACTTGCCTGGTCAGGACCTGACGAGCAAGTGGAACGATGAAGTCACCTACTCTATACATTTTGATGATTTCATAGATGCCGGGGTGGATGATCTCGGGAATGTCTATTTACTCGGTTCAGAAGAAAATTCATCATTTGATCTGGACATAGTCCTGGTGAAGTATAACATCAGTGGTTTGGTATGGGAGCGAACCTATGATGGCGGGCATGATGATGTGCCCAAAGCGCTGGCTGTTGATGAGGATGGCAATGCATATATAGTAGGTTCTACTGATGCTGATGGAGCAGGAAAAATAGAGGCACTGGTGGTGAAGTATAGCAGTACTGGTTCAGTTACCTGGACCGATGCGTACAATTTGAGTGGGGGTTCTAGTGGGATTTATGATGGAATTTATAATGATGTGGCGTGGGATGGGTCCAATTTGTATGCTGTGGGGACTCAATACAGTGGTGCGGCGGTGACTGAAAATATATTGATCGCCCAATTCACGTCTTCAGGCACCCGGACACTCAAATCTTATGATAACGGCTATAGCAAAGAATACGGCCGCAAAATTGCATTGAGTGATGATCATCTGCATCTGATTGCCATAGTGGATCCGGATGGTTCTGGATTTGGTGACTTGCGTTATCTAAAGTTGGACAAAGGATTTAGCTCTTCTACAACACCTGACAGAGACCAACTGGCGAGCGTGAGCTGGAACAAGATAGTAGCCCTGACAGCCTCCGCAGATGGAAATAAAGCATCAGTGGTGCGAGATGCTGGTGCAAGTACTAGTTTTCTTACTTTTTCAGGTGGGAGTACTTACAGCTATTCAGAGGCTGATTTGGATGATGTAAAAGATGCTTTCATCTACAGTGCAGACCTTTACCTGACAGGTAGTAGCGCCCTGGAGTCTGTAGATAAACTGGTCTTTGCCAGATATAATGCAGTTACCGGGGTTCGATCATTTCTGGAAGTTTATGAAACGTCCACCGGAAGCACTGATCATGGGTTTTATAGTTCTGTAGGGGCAAAGATCTATAAGAAAAATTCGGGAGACTATTTTGGAGTGCTGGGCACTCTCGTGGAGGAATACAATGATGGCCACAACCATCGTCAACGATTAGGAGAGGTAGTATTTCGGTCTGCTAATGGAAACCAGTTAGAATCTTTTTATGGAGTTACAGAGAATTTCAATGACGCCAAGTTAGGATTTATTACGTCAGAGAATGTTTATGTTTTGGCCGCAGGAATTAATTCTGTTGATATGTCGGTGTTGTGTGTGCAACCAGATTTTAGTTTGGGGAGCAACAAATATGAGGTTTACAGTTCCGATGGAAATAGCTTTGAACTGGATGCGGGGGAGGGGTATTCCGAATACTTGTGGTCTACAGGTGAAACCACACAAACAATAACAGTTACTACAGCCGGTGAGTTTGCAGCAACTGTCACGAACGCCAATGGATGCTCGGCCACAAAATATATTGAAACGTTCATTACCAAAGCAGATCAAGTCATTAGCTGGAGTCAGACACTTTCGGCAACTTATCGTGACACCATCGATCTTGTTGCTACATCCAGCTCTGGTTTGGATGTAACTTTTGTTTCGTCTGATAACGAGGTAGCTGAACCAGTTTTTGTCACTGATCATTGGGAACTTCGAATAAAAAAGGTCGCAGAAGTGACCATCACCGCTCAGCAGTCTGGGGATGATAATTACAATGCGGCGACCGAAGTTTCGAAGACCTTCACTAGTGACTATGCTAAATTTTATTGGGTAGGCGGGGACGGTCTATTCGAAACAGGTAGTGGAGTTAATTCCGGTCACTGGGCCACATCATCCGGTGGAGCGACACAACACAGTTATGCTCCCGATGAGTACTGTGATATCTTTTTTGATGAGCACAGTTTTACAGGCCCATCCCAGGAGGTACGTTCTCCCAGTGGAGGTGACCATTACTGCCATGATTTCACTGCTACCGATGTTACTAACAACCCAACATTTGAACTGAACAAGCTTACCGTATATGGAGACTTTAGCTTCAGCAAGGATGCAATCTACCTAACCAATTACCTCTATTTCTGGTCAGATGAAGAGGTTGATATAGACTTTGATGGATCGCTCCTGAAGCAGGCGTTTGAGACCCTTAATATTTATTTTTATGGCGCTCAGTATAATCTTGTCGGTGATTTAGAAGAAAATGACAATGGCCTTAGGTTGGTGTCTGGTATACTCAAAATAGCTCCGGGAGTCACTGTGACCATTCACAAAAGTATAAATTTGAATGCTGGGGCTACCTTGGTCAATAATGGCACCCTGATATTTGAATCTGGTGCTGCATTTTATAACCAAGTAGGTTCCTCTTTTTCGGGCAATGATTTTCAATTTAAGCGGAATACCACTTTTGATGAAACTAAGGGTCGTTATAGTATTGTTGGCAGCCCAGTAAGCGGAGCAACCACTGGTGCTTTGGGGAAGGTAGTATACTCGTATGATGAGTCAGCAGACTATGGCAGCAATGAGGGACTGGATCGTTTCATTACAGTCTCCTCTCCAGAAACGATGGATCCAGGCACTGCTTATTTTTCAGCTTATACAGGCACAATCACCGTGGAAGGAGTGCCAAACACCGGAACCATTAATGTGCCACTTGAATACACCACCAGTACGGGAGATGAGTCAGCCTATGATGGGTGGAACCTGGTGTCCAATCCCTATCCCTCCAGATTAATGGTGCTTGACAATGAAGTGAGGAGCGTGGAGGGTTTTCTGGATACCAATGGGCCAAATGGATCAGGTGCCATTACCGGTGCCATATACATTTGGGCAGATGGGGGGAGTAATTCTGGACGCAGGTCTAATGCAGATTATTTGATTGTCAATGAATTAGGTGAGGTTTCAGGAAACGAAGAGCGTTCATCGGATTATCGTGGTTGGCTTGGCACTTTTCAGGGTTTCTTCGTTCGGGCTACCGGTCCCGGAAAAACACTCACCTTCACTCCGGAAATGAGAGATGGAGCATTCACAAGTGCCGATGGTTGGTTTTTCCGCAAATCACAGGAAGTACCGTCTACTTTAAAAGTTAAAGTGAGAAATGCATCCAACTACTCAGAAACCCTCATTGGGTTTCATGAAGAAGCACATGTTGGGCTCGACGATCGGTTTGATGCACCACGGCTCAGCAAAACGAAAACCCTTTCGATATCATCCATTGTGGAGGGTGAGTATTTAGGAATTCAGGGTAGACCAATGTCCTGGTACCAGGATACCATTAGACTTGCTTATGAAGTGGATCAAAGCGGGATGCTATCCATGAGTTTTGAAAATGAAATCAATGGAAATGTCTCAAATGTACTCCATGATCATCATACGGGTCAAACCATAGACCTGTCAATAGAGGATGATTATAACTTCTTTTCAGAGAAAGGCGCTTTCACTGATCGATTTGAACTGCACATAAACTCCAGAGTCCTGGCAGAATCTAATAGAAAAACACACGTCTATGCTCACGGACAATCCATTTACATCAACCTGCCTGGTGGTGAGGAAAAAACCTATGAATTGGTCAGTATGGATGGTCAGCGAATTTTCAAAACAAGGTTGTCTAAAACGACACAGATTCAAACTAACCTTCCAGGTGGTGTGTACATTATTTCCGACGGAGAGCAGTCATATAAGATCATTTTGAAATAAACGGATTTGACCTGACAGGTTTTAAAAACCTGTCAGGTCATTTTTTCAAAGCAAAACATTAAAACCATGAAAAATCTAATCATAAAATCAATAGTACTCATTCCAGCATTATTGTTCGTCATGCCTGCC
>JAVJQA010000034.1:0-6955 GCA_040218045.1 Marinoscillum sp. | reverse complement strand
ACATTATGATCCCAATGGCGATTCCCTCCTTCGGAGGACTGGCGTTCGCCCTGGTGAGCATTTTCATTGTGCCGGTACTATACAGCTATCGTGAAGAAAGAAAATTAAACAAGACACAACCATGAAGATAATTGTAAATATCATACTGCTTGTTTTTCTCGGAACGAGTGTGGGTCAAGCTCAGACCCTGGATGACTATTTCAAAATAGCAGCCCAAAACAATCCGGGGTTGCAATCGAAATACAAAGAGTTTGAAGCAGCATTGCAAAAAGTAGATCAGGTCAGTACGCTACCTGACCCCTCATTTTCTTTTGGGTATTTTATTTCCCCGGTAGAAACCAGAGTGGGTCCGCAAAGGGCTCGGTTTTCATTGACCCAGATGTTCCCCTGGTTTGGTACACTCAGAGCGCAAGGAGATGCCGCTGCTTTAATGGCGGAAGCAAAGTACCAGTCCTTTTTGGATGCTCGTAACAAACTATATTATCAAGTTGCCGCAGCATACTATCCACTATACGAACTGAACCAGTGGAAGCAGATTGAACAGGAAAATATCGACATCCTGCAATCCTATAAAACCATTTCCAATTCAAAATTTAAAAATGGAACCGGTACCATGGTGGACGTAATCCGGGTGGATATCATGCTTAAAGATGCCACCACGAATCTGAGCATCCTGGATCAGAAAGAAAAACCACTAATCACCACTTTCAACAAGCTGCTGGACAGGGGTGAAAATGATCCGGTGGTAGTAAGCGATTCCTTATCGGCAGAATCTTTAGCCGATGATTTTCGAAGGGATTCTTTGCTGACCAATAATCCGGTGTTGAATGCACTGGATCTTAGAATAAAAGCAAGTGAGGCGCAAGAACAAGCTGCCATAAAACAGGGGCTTCCAAAGCTGGGTGTTGGTCTGGACTATGTGATGGTAGGCGAACGAACAGACATGAATTTACCCGATAATGGAAAGGACGTGTTGATGCCTATGTTTTCGGTCAGTATCCCCATTTTCAGGAATAAGTACAAAGCCGCCGTAAAAGAAGCGCAGCTGATGCAAGAAAGCTATTCCCTTCAAAAGGATGAATACGCCAATTCTCTTACTTCCGGTTATGAAATGGCCTGGTTTGAAATACAGCAACAACTAGAGCTACTTCAGCTATACGACCAGCAGATACAGGAGTCAGAACAAGCCTTAACCCTCTTGTTTACTGCCTATGGCAACTCTGGAAAAGAGTTTGAAGAAGTATTGCGCATGCAACAGCAACTTCTAAAATATGAAAAAATGAAAGCTTCGGCAGAAGTCCAATATCAAGTTGCAGTGGCCAAACTCAATTATTTGACAGCAAAAACATATTAAAATGAAAACGAATAGAAAAACAATAATCATAGCATTATCAACACTGGCAATAGGACTATTGCTGGAGTGGTTGATTTTTGGTGGTTCGTCTGAAAGCAAAACGGATGAAGAGCACCAGCACACCACAGAAGTTGCGGGTGAGACTGTCTGGACCTGCTCCATGCACCCTCAGATCCGTCAAAGTGAACCCGGGGATTGCCCTATTTGTGGAATGGATTTAATTCCGCTGGATAATGAGCAAGATGAACAACTTGACCCCATGGCGATATCCATGTCGCCAACGGCCATGCAATTAGCAAACGTGAGTACTGCTGTAGTGGGCACCATGAATCCGGTAAAAATGGTCCGCCTGAACGGAAAAGTACAAGCTGATGAGCGTTTGGTTTATTCCCAATCTTCTCACATCCCCGGGAGGATCGAAAAACTGACAGTCAATTTTACCGGTGAATTTGTGCGAAAAGGTCAAACTATCGCTGCTGTTTATTCGCCTGATCTGGTCACCGCTCAGGAGGAATTGTTTGAAGCGCAAAAAATCAAAGAAACGCAACCGCAGCTTTTCAGTGCCGCAAGGGAAAAATTAAAAAACTGGAAGCTGTCAAACTCCCAAATTGATGAAATCATCCAAAGAGGAAGCATAAAAGAAGAATTCGCTATTACAGCAGATGTCTCTGGTTATGTGACTGAGAAAAAGGTAAACCTGGGTGACTATGTGCGTAAAGGCGAGGCTATCTATGAAGTTGCGGATCTCTCAAAAGTATGGTTATTGTTTGATGTGTATGAATCAGACATGTCCTGGATCAACAAAGGAGACAAGGTAAGTTTCACCATCGCCTCTTTCCCCGGTGAAACATTTTCGGGTAAAGTGAGCTACCTCGATCCTGTGATCGACCCGAAAACAAGGGTCGCCAAAGCGAGAGTAGAAATCTCCAATGCAGGTCAGCGACTCAAGCCTGAAATGTTTGCCTCCGGCACAGTTGAAGCAACCTTACCTGCTAAGTCAGACAAACTTGTGGTTCCTAAAACCGCTGTGATGTGGACTGGAAAGAGGTCGGTAGTCTATGTAAAAAGCACTTCAGGCAAAGGAGTAAGTTTCCTCATGCGTGACGTGACATTAGGTGCTGCTCTGGGGGAAAGCTTCATCGTAGAAAATGGATTACAGGAAGGAGATGAAATAGCGGTGAATGGCACATTTAGCATAGATGCTGCTGCTCAGTTGGCTGGCAAGCCAAGCATGATGCGGCCTGAAGGAGGAGTTGCCATGACGGGTCACAGCAATCATGGCGGTACTGGTGCGCCTGAATCTGCTACCCAGTCCGACCATGCCACCCATCAGGGCAAACCCAAAGAAGTTGCGATTAGTGACCAAGCGAAAACCGCTCTTCGACCGGTTTATATGGCCTATATGGCTATGAAAGATGCATTGAGTTTAGATAATTTAGCTGCCGCCCAAAAAGCATCCGCTGATGTAAGCAAGTCACTTTCAGCAATCAACATGTCGCTCTTTCCCGGAGAGTCACATGATGTGTGGATGAAATACAGCAGCGATATGGGTAATGCCTTGCAACACATACCTCATCAAAAAAGCCTGGATGAAGTGCGAAAATCCTTTCAGCAAGTATCGGACATTTTAATCGCAATGAGTCAGGCATTCAATCCGATGGATGAGCCATTGTATGTGGATTTCTGCCCAATGGCAGATAACAATAGAGGAGCCTCTTGGCTAAGTCTGTCTGAAGAGATCAAAAACCCATACTTCGGTGAAGCCATGCTATCCTGTGGAGAAGTAAAATCAATTATAAAATGAAGGACTGTTGCAAAACAGGAGATGAAAAAGCTCCTTCAATAATAAAAAAATGGGTCAGCCGGATTACATGGGGAATAGTCATTCTTCTGGTCACTGGTTTAGCCCTGATTCAAGTATTAAATCTTTAAACTAAATGGAAAAATGAAAAAAACAATGATCATGCTATGTCTGGCTTTAGCAAGCTGGGGGGCAACCGCACAACATGACCATGCAGCGCATGGTGCACAAGCAAGCAGTCAAAAGATGGAACCAATGTTTAAAGATAAGGCACTGGGGTCTTCCTACACACACTACATCCATGTGAAGAATGCTTTGGTGGTGTCTGATTTTCAAAATGCAAAATCCGCTTCTGAATCTTTGGTGAAGGCCCTTCACAATGTCAAAGGAAGTGATAAAGTCCATGCAGAAGCAGCTAAAGTTGCGCAAGCAGGTTCACCGGAAAACCAACGAAAGGCTTTTGCCGCCTTAAGCAATGAGATGGCCACTTTGGTGAGGGGTGCTAATATCAGCATGGGTGAACTCTACCTGGAATACTGCCCCATGGCCAACAGCAACACCGGAGGCTATTGGCTATCCAACGAAAAGGAAATCCGCAACCCCTACTTCGGTGACCAAATGCTGAAGTGCGGAAGCGTGAAAGAGACTATTCAATAAAATAAAAGATAATGCCCCAACTCAGGGCAGATTTAAATAAAATGAAAAAGAACATTTTTTTCAGCATCGCATTCCTGGCAGGAATGCTGCTGGCAGCACAAGTACTGGTGGCTCAGCCAGCCAGTGACAAAACAGCACAGCGCCTTCTCCATATCAATGGCAAAGGCGAAATACTGAATGACAAGGGTACTAAACTCGGCTACATAAGTAAGGAAGATATAGTCTTCAACAATCAGAACCAGAAATTGGGGTTCATCAAAGGTGGCCGAGTTTACGATGCTGAAGGCAATTCCTTAGGCAAAGCCAAAAAAGATGGTCGCTATATCAACAATGATGGAGTCTTCATTTTGAGTACCAAAACGATTGGTGACAAGTGCGAAATCCTGGATCCGGAAGGTCACAAGAAGGGAACGGTGCACAAAAACTATAAACTTCATGCGTGTGCCACACACTGCTTCTTTTTAGAACAGGAAACGAATAAGGAAGAGGATAAGTAAAATTAAAGCCCTGTTTTGAAGAGTGGAACGTTAGGTTGGAGATCGTTTCGGTAGCCAGCCTCTCCTCCACTCTTCTTGCAGGCACCAAATACGCAATGCCATGAAGAAAAAGAAATTTAATAAAAATCACCCTAGGGCATCCGCCAAAAGCATGGTGTATGCTTGCCTTGCATTAGGGGCATTTGTAGTGGTGGTGACTGCACTGGGATATTGGTTCTACTCTTATAGGCAAGGGCCAGCTACGAGCATAGACCCTGCCGAGGTTCATCAGCCGGTCGATCCCAGTTTGGTGTGTATGGTAAACGATGCATACATGGGCAAGCCGCAAATCCCTGTACCAGTCAATGGCAAAACGTATTACGGCTGCTGCCAGGGATGCGTGGATAAACTGAATAATCTGGAAAGCGCAAGGATCGCCATTGACCCTTTTAGTGGTAATCCGGTAGATAAATCGGAAGCATTTATTGTAGTGACTAACACGCAAGGCGCAGTGACATACTTTGAATCAGAGGCTAATTACAACGCATTTAAGAAAAACTAAAAACAATCCTTTAACCCTAATCCATGAAATTGAAACTACTTTTTTTAGGTCTTGCTGCCATAGTGGCTGTGAAGACTCAGGCGCAACAGTCGGATGAAATTAACCAGGTAAAACAAGTACTGGAATCTTACAAACAGGCCATTGAAAGCCTCGACACAACTGGCACGGGTAATTTATTTGTATCGCAATCAATTGTTATTGAATCAGGCAAAATTGAAGGCCGATATCAGGACTATCTGGCCAACCACCTGGGGCCAGAGCTCCATCATTTCGAATCTTTCAAGTTTAGTGACTATGAAGTATCTATTGAAGTCGCTTTGCCATTCGCCTTTGCAACTGAAACCTATAATTACACCATTGTTCTTAGCAAAGACAAGTCAGTTATTGAACGAAAAGGGGTTGCCTCCAGTATTTTGAAAAAAGAAAATGGTCAATGGAAAATATGGCAAACCCATTCATCAGCGAGAAAACCACAGGCCAATCATTAATCACCTAAATAATCTAACAATGAAAAATATTCTAAAAGCAGTTGTATTGGTACTATTCACTACAGCAACAGTATCGGCTCATGACGGCCACAAAAGCAAGCAAGACAGTACCGCCCTACAAGCGGATACCGTGGTGAATGCACATTCCACCGGGGAAGAGCATAAAGACCACTCCCATGCCAGCGAGGCAGACAGTCACGATGCACATCCACAAGATGCACATCACGAAAAGAAGGTGACCGCAGACCTTGCAGATTTCCCTACAATCCATCCGCTAATTGTCCATTTCGCTATCGTATTGCTGATCGTGGGAGCCATTCTGGCGGTTGTCAACATCTATTTCATCAAACGAGAATTGGCGTGGACAGCCTTTGCCCTGGTGCTGGTAGGTTTTGTTGCTGCGTACTTGGCCGGCAGAAACTTCCATCCGCATACTCACGGACTAACCGAACATGCCAAGCTCGTGCTCGAACAACATGACTTCTGGGCTGACTGGACAATCAATCTTGGATTTATTGGCCTGCTCTTGCAAGGAATCAACCTATTCATTTTCAAATCAAAAAGATTGGCAATGGCTATTGTGGCAGTTGTGTTACTGAGCGCTGCTTATGCTGTGGCACAGGCAGGACATTACGGAGCGCAACTGGTACACATAGAAGGTATAGGGCCGGAAGGTAAATTTTTGGAATTGGAGCATGACCATTAATTGATTTAAAATCACCAGTATGCCCGGGTTGTTTTTTGATTCGGTACTTACCTGTCCGGTATGCGGCCAGCAGCAGGTTTGCAGAATACCTTATGATGACCGGCTGGATAGCTTCTATTGTAAGGGATGCGAATGTAAGATTACTGTTTCGGGCGATCAATGCTGCATTTTCTGTGCATTCGGCTCTCAAAAATGCTTGGTCAGCCAAAGCTGGGAAAAATTAGAACAAAAACAAATGATTGAAAAAATGAAAGATCATGTGCATAAAACTGAGAAGAAAATCATCCCCGCACTGGGGTATGATTTTCTTACAGCATGGTACGATGCTACCATACGCATCACCATGCCGGAACGTAAGTTTAGAAATTTGCTGGTCGATCACTTAAACCCTGCTAATGGAGAACATATTCTTGAGTTTGGTTTTGGTACAGCTGCCAATCTGCTGATTGCAGCAAAAAAGGCACCCAATAGTCATTTCACGGGGCTCGACATAGATCCGAAAATAAGAGAAATAGCAAAACATAAACTGACAAAAAATAGCTTGAGCATTACTCTGAATCTATATGATTGAACCACATTTCCATTTGAATCAAATTCTTTTGATAAAGTAGTTAGTTGCCTGGTCTTCCATCATCTGGATAAGGAGGCAAAATTGAGAAGTTTGAAAGAAATTCATCGGGTACTGAAACCGGGGGGAAAGCTGGTCATTGGTGACTGGGGTCAGGCTAAGTCCAGGATGATGCGAATGGCCTTTTATCTGGTTCAGGTGCTCGATGGATTTAAAACCACCAATGACAATGTCAAAGGGTTGTTGCCGGAGTATATTCAAGAATCTGGATTTTCCGACGTTCAGGAAGTTGATCATATAAATACCAAAATCGGCTCATTCTGTTACTATGTCGGTGACAAAT
>JAVJQA010000032.1:0-203877 GCA_040218045.1 Marinoscillum sp. | reverse complement strand
AGGCTCCTCCACACCCATACCAACTGACCGCAATCCCCATATGCTTACCACATCGATTTCCTTCAGTGGTTTCGTTCAACTAAGGCTTCATGTTGGGTCGTGCCGACCACACGAAGCCTTAGTTGTTGTACTCCGTTATTCTTCCGTTATTACAGTTTGTTCGATCTCCAGTTGTCCAGATTTGACCTTCGTTCGGAGTTCAATCGTTAGTTTGCCGTTCTCATATTTTCGTTCACCGACATGATCCATAGGCCACAGTTCGGTGGTTAGCCACTCATCGTATTTGAACATTTTCTTGTCGATTATAGTCGTCTTAGTTCTATTGTTCGGCCATAAATAAGGAAGTTTCTGATATTCAGAATATTTGTTCGGCCAAATATCAGAGAATCGATAGTTCGTCCCGTTGAGCGTTATTGTGTATTCCTTTATATAGTGTTTCCCCTTGTTCAGAATCCTAACTTCAACAGAGTCTGCGTTAGGCTGTTCCTGTCCAAATGCAGATAGACAACCTAAGAGAGTTAATATGATCAGGAGGTTCTTCATCGACTAGTGGGAATGGATCACAACAATTTGTATAAGCGGAAACTTCCGCTTATTTCCTTAATGGCTTCACTTGCCTAAGTTATTGAAAGCCAGTATTAAAAGCGTCTGTAACCGTTTAAAGCCGTTTACAAACGGTTGTTATTGTGCAACTGCATAACGTTCCATTATCAATAATACCAATTTTCCTAACACCACACAACTGAAACCATTCAGTGGAAACAAAATACCCTAAACAAGGGAAGAGGATTAAAGGAAATTTTAGGATTATTCCATTGAGATGCATCTTAATGCTTCTTTCTTGACTCAATTTTACAGTTGTTCTCTCCCACACAAGTCACATCGCCGGTTCACATCCCTGCCAAACGCTCACATCTCCCGGTTTTGAATGTCATTTGAAGGCATATGAATCACATCTCCCTGGAAAAAGTCGCATCTCCGGCCTAACAGGTCATATCTCCCACCTCATGAGCCACACTCCCGAAAAAAAATGAAATATCCGGCGTCAGGAGCCACAGATCCAGGAAAAAAACGACATCTCCCGGTTCAATAATGGCATTTCACCTAGTGTGAGCCACAAATCCCCGGGTGATATCAAAATTAACCTTGAAAACCCTACTGATTCTGATTTAAATACATCTTGCAGTCATTGACCAAGCTCCTGTTTTTGAGTCGAAGTGCAATAGCTACGTTTTTTAGCCGCATGTTATTCTCTATTTCCAAAAAGCTCTCATTGGGAATGAATTCTCTTTATAGTCATGTAAGTTAACCTCGCAACTATCACCAATTATAATGGCACATAGGCTAAAAGGGGCCTTTCTATAACCCTTTTTTCGACAAGTGTTTCGCCAGAGCTTTGTTTCCCAAATCCGAAGCATACATATTTGGTCTTAAGTCACCTTTTGTTTTAGAACATGTTTTATCGGAGATTACATAACCACCCCAATCATTTTCTGTTGTTTGATCTGGTTGGATGTATTGCATTAGGTTGTTGTTCCAAAATTTGAAATTGTCTACAAATAGATCTACCAATTCTACATTGCCAGATTCAATGGCATAATAGAGCCCAGATTTACCTTTAATTTGGTAAAAACATCCTTTATCTGATGTTCCAACCCCTTCAGCACCTTTTGTGATTTTTGCTCCAGCATCAAGCAAAATCTTGCAATTTTCAAGTCTATTGTATTTTGCCGCCAATATAAGTGGGGTGGCACCTTTCAGAAATATACCTAGTTCATCATCTACTGTTCTTACTTCGTCCTCAAGATTAGCTCCTGCTTCAATGAGCATTTTAACTAACGTTGGATTACCAGTACTTGCTGCCAATGTGATTGCGGTCTGATTAAAGTAATCTGTTTTTATACTTACATCCGCACCTTTCTTAAGAAGTAGCAGCGCCATGTGTTGTTTAGCATTAGACGATCCTTCAATAAAACCGATAGCTTCCATCAAAGGAGTGAATGAGTTCCATAATTTATCAGTTTCTATTGCTTTTCCCTTCTTTGCTTTAATCTCCTTCATTGTAGACTGCCTGTTGATATCACAACCCGCATCAATAAGAATATCAAGCATCTGTTCTGCTGTTCCATTTCTATCATCTCCTAAGTTGCCATACCAATCAGGCATTTTAAAACCAGCGTTCTCCATGATTGGTTTTCCTTGACTAAACAAAGAGTAACGTTGCTCTTTTGTCATACTCCATGACGCTAGCAGATACACGAGGTTTTTATTATTCTGAAATACATATCCAAAATCAGCTCCAGCATCTTTTAGCATTTCTAGGCAAGGCACACAGTTGGTTTGTCTGATGACCATTTCTACGGCAGATGATTTTCCATCGTCTGTCTCAAGCCCTCCAAAAAGGGCAGAGCGACTGTTTGGGTCAGCACCAGCCTCTAATAATAACTTCATGACTTCTATGGAATAGGTATTACCCGCGAAAATCAGTGCATTTCCTCCGTCAGTGTTGGGGTCTATTCCTACCTCGATAAAATATTTTGTTACCTCAGGACAAAAAACGGCAGAAGAAAATGCAGTTTGGCCATATGCATCCAATGCTTTTGGATCGGCTCCTTTTGAAATTGCTTTTTTTACGCCTTCTAGATCACATTGCTTTGTTGCTTTCCAAAAATCATCTTGTGGTTTTGCATAAGCAGAAAGACATGTTAAACTCATTAGAAGTATTGCAGTGCTCAATAGATTTTTCATATTTGATTTTTAAATTGAAAATAGTCTCACGAAGATATTCGTTGTTCTCATGGGTTTTAATCCCTACCAATCGTGATATACACTACGTACAATTCGGTATGTATCCGGAACTCACTAGATCCTATTGCTATGGTTCTTATCTTCATAAACCTCAACTTTCCACCAAGACATTAACCTCTTGTGAGTGACGGTGAGGTGGAGCCTTTGCCTAGCTATGCGGGGGTAGATAGCTAAATCCAAGGTTGGTACGATAAGTAACAAAGGCCGAAAAAGAGGGAGGGCTAACCATTAGTTTCCCTTCCTATAAATATTTCAAGAAACTGATTTAGTAACTTAAGGATAGCTATTAAAATGCTTGGTAGTATGATGGAAGCCACAAAGGGGACTTTTGTGGTAAAACCCAACGGGAGTTTAATGGATAATAACGATCTAGTTGTTATGCCAGTTCGTTTTAGTGGGACCAATGAGGGTCGAAATATTGACATGACTGGAGTTGATCTATTTGAGGTAAAAGATGGGAAAATCGTTAAGGTTTGGTTGTTTTCCGATGATCAGAAAGCAGAAGATGAGTTCTGGGGAAATTAAACATCAGATTAAGCTTGTGTGAAGGCAAATCAAAAATAAAAGAGCATTCTTCTTGAGCGTGCTCTTTTTGCTTGCCGCTAACAGTTGTGTAATACACTTTCTGTGTATTTCTTTTATAGATTTTGATGGCTGCTCATTTAACTACCTAATAATCAGTAAACAAAATCCACTTCAGGTTTTGAAAATACGATTTTACTAACACCACGCAACCAAAACCCCTAAAATGGAAAGGAAACACCCCAAACTAGGGAAGGCGATTAAATTTTAGGATTATTTGGGTAAATGTTCATTTGGAGGATTTTCACCCCTGTAAATAGGATAGGCTGATTTTAATTTTCCATTCCTAATTACAAAGTCAACTGGTACTCCACAATCAGTAATGGAATGAAAAATAGTGGGGTCTGATTTACATTGTTTTTTGACTTTATACGCGAAAAACATTTTAAACATGAAGATAGTGGGATCCCACGATTTTGGGAACATACTTGAGTTTTCTTTTAAGTAAGGTTGATTCCTTTCTTTTGAAAAATATTCAATGTCCGCAACCCATACTCCGTTGGTGTCTGGACGACATTTTTCCGAAAAAGATAAAATGTGAGGGTTGAGTTTAGAAATCATATGAACACCTGTAATCTCTTTTTGAAGCTCACCCATAATTGTATGTTTCAAGAGTTTATAACTAACCTTACTGAATTCTTCATCATAGGGAGTAAGTACAAAGTATTTCGAGGAGAGAATAAATTCGGGTTTACAAATTTTTGTTGCTGATTGGGGATCTTTCTCATGGTATTTGCGCCAAATGGGGTCCTTTTTTCTAAGCTCTTCGATTGTAGAATACCCAGTGAGTTGACTTGGAACAAACGGGTGTGAATCTTCTACAAAGTAAATTCGAAAAGGTTTAGGTAACCTATGGGTCTTGCTGTCATCACCCAAGCCTGTGACGCAATAGTATTTACCTACCTTTCCTTCCAAATCAAGTTTTTCTATAATTGAGCACAAATTCGAGAATACTACATCAATTTACCATACTACTTTTATAGATTTTGATGGCTGCTCATTAAACTACCTAATAATCAGTAAACAAAATCCACTTCAGGTTTTGAAAATACGATTTTGCTAACACCAAGCAACCAATACCACTAGCTGAAAAGGAAATACCCCAAACTAGGGAAGGCGATTAAATTTTAGGATTATTTGGGTAAATGTTCATTTGGAGGATTTTGATCAAGGTAATGAATAGAATGTCACCTTTTGTGTTTATTGGGAGGTAAAGGCCACAGCAACTTATTTTAGGAGCCTCTTCTTCTGGTTCTTCTAAAAGTCGTTGAGATTCGATATCTGTTGAATTATTAGGTGTACGACAATGTAAATCCATAATGCTTAGCTAACCACCGTCAGTGGTTTCGTTCAACAAAGCCTTCCGGATGTAGGCAGATTTGGACTGGCGTCCGCGACGTACCGACCACACGAAGGCTTAGTTGTTAGCAGTATTTTTTATAGTTCCATATTTGAAAAATGGAGGATAAAACCATTATTGTCTTCAATGACAAATTCTGAAGCTCCATTATACGCTGTAATTCCAAGCTCTTTGACAATTTTTACTTTACCCTTAATCTTTTCGAAGTAGTTGTCAATATTTTCGGTTTGAATCCATAAGGTTAAAGGTTTGCCACTCAATTGACCTTCTAGTTGAGGAAATTCAGTGGTTAATGAGTTTGTAGATTGAAACATTAAAGAAACTTGATCTTTTTGAACCATTGCCCATTCGGGTAATTCTTTTGGGACTTTTTGTACGGTAGAAAAACCTATAGATTCATAATAATCCAATGTGTTTTGAACATTACTAACCATTAAATTGACGTGTAACATTTTAAGTTTATCTGTCATAATTTTCTTTTTTGAATGGCGCCTTGCTATGTTAAGAATGCGCAAATACGTTTATTTTTTTATACTGTTAGCCGAGAAAAATCAAATTGAGCCAAAAATGGTTTGAATTGTTCAAATTATGGTGATTTTCCTGGATGTTGAAAAGCCTCCCTCATCAATTTGATACAAGTTTAGTTGTACTATTTCGAGTTGTTTGTTTTTCCCTTTTGGGGGCTGGCTTTTGATCACTTTGATCAGGGACATGAATGAGCCCAGGTTAGCACTAGCCATAGCCACGATGGTCGAGTACAGCTCACATTCTTTTACCTGCCGATGAATGACGGTAAAGATGAGATTGGCAATTAAACTTGGGATTTCATCAATCCCAATATAACTCAGCTTTTTATCTAGAAATTGAAGTGATACAACCCGTTAGCTTCCTTGTCCTGCCTTCATGGTTGTCTTTGCAGCCTTAGGTGGATTGGAGATGTCCTGAAGTGTCAAAAATTCAGGGTTGAATCACATCAAGAGCTTTTCACTTCATTAAGCGTCCCCATTTCTTTGATATTACGCATTTAATCCCAGGCACATCGCCAAACATACCGAGTAGTCGGTATTGTTAGCAAAGGCAGTTACGTCTAACTTGTTCATGTTATCAACTTAAATCCTTCAAATATGAAAACATTTTTTATCGTAGTAGCCCTGTTACTTATGACCGGGCCATTCTGTCATGCGCAGAGCAAAGTGGCAAAGAAAATTGCCAGTCCCAAAGATGTGAATGCTACCCTGGACTTTCCCGGAGAAGGTAGAAAAGGCAAGAATGGTAGAGGTTTTAGTGCCAACCTCACGCTGTTGGAGCAACCGATTAAAAAAGTCGCCCTTGTTTCATTTTACGTTTTTGATCCGGGGTACACGAGCTCATTTTCCGTATCCAGTCCGACCGTGAAGACTACCCACATTAAAAGGAGAAATACGGGTGGCTTGTCTGCGGATATTGCAGTGGGCGCCCTGGATCAATCTTATGAAGTCCTCAAAAAAGGATTTAGCGAATGCGGAATGGAACTGCTCATGCCCTGGGAATTTCTGGACAGTGATGCCAAGAAGACCGCCTATTCAAACTTTAAAGTGGAGCAAGAGTCCAATTTCAGCAATTGGCTGCAAGGTGTTGGTGCGGCCAATCACAATCTGGTGTATGGGTATCCAGAAGGATTTAACCTGCTGGACATCTCCAAGGAGCCTTTTGCCAACTATGAAAAAAAGGGCCTCTTTGCAGTGAAAAAGGATGCTGTACAAGATAAAAAGGTCTTTTATATGAACAAGGACACCAAAATGACCGAAACACTGGGATATGACCTGGCCACTGCACTAGGTGTAGATGCTGTAGTAATCTCTTACATCACAGCCTGGGCTCCTTCAGACAAAAAGATCATGCTGGAAAATGTAAACCTGACAATGTTTGGCCCAAACCCTGTGATGCCCGAAGAGTCCAAGCACGGTATGGTACCTCATGTAAAAGGCCAATTTTATGTCGGCACACGAGCGGTTATAGAGGAAGTATTATTTGACTACAACAAAAAAGACGAATCAAGCCAGTCGCTGGATTTCACTGGTTTAGACCACATCTATTCCGCTCTTGTTACAGAGATGTGCTCTTACATTGCTAAATAGAGTCTGTATATCAAAGTCCCCTACCTGCGATACACTTGTGCGAAAAACACTTTTTTACGATTGGTAAAATCCGTTTTTTCGCACAAGTTTTGGTAGAACTTTAGATACCTACGAGACGACTTTCGAGAGAGCTTAACTTATTATAATAGCATTGACCGACTGGTCTGAGAGAAATGCCACTGACAAGGTGCTATGTTTTAAAAATATCGTAGAGCGTTCTATTTCATTTCTTCGATTGGAATGCTTGCCTTTGAACTCGAAATCAAGACTGCATAATCCAGAAATTCAGTTGTGGATTTTCCTTTCAATTGTTCCCCATTGGATTTATCATCTTCCATCACAATTTCCATTAAATCAGGCAGAGGGTAAATCAAATTTGATTTTAAACCTTGACAGAGCATGACTATGTTCAATAGCTTTACATTGAAATTGACTTTTGGATGATGTCTTTTACAATTTCCTGTAAGAATTACAGGTCATTCACTTGATCACTCTTTTTCCCTACTTCCAACACTTGGATTTCCGCATTATTTTTCACCACGATGACTTGTTGAGCATTTGGGGTGTTAATGAGTTTAACACCCCTGATATCCCCCTGAATCCAGACGCCAATTTCTTCTTGAGATGCCGCGTGATACAAACCTTTCCCTTTACCAACCAATAGTGTTCCGGTAGATGCATCTGACGGCCCATATTGTGTTCTAAGAGGGTACAAATTCCCTACGATCAAAAGATCTTTTATATCATCCCCGGTGAAATCTTCAAAAACGACACCCTGAACAGCTGAAAATTGTACCTCTTTAGGAAATCTGCTAAACTCAAACATTCCTTTTTTGTTGATGAACACTCCACTTTCCAATGTATTGGCATGATAGACTTTACTTCTCGCTAAAACTTCAGGACTAAACAGGTCATTAATTGTAGCAGTTGCATATTCCTCATATTTAAGGAATTTCTTTTTCAATGCTGGCAGAGCGCTCTGTAGTTCGTCCAAGGATGCAATAGGGTAACTTTTGCCCTGGACGTAGCTACATATGATCGGTGTTACATTTCCTGTTCCGTGGTAATCAATGGCATATATTCTCAATGGTTGTTCGAGAGAAGTATCAAAGGGCAAGTTTTTTCCAACATTACCCGCTATTAAGTCGATATCTCCATCCCCATCCACATCCATCAGCTCTATACTTTGCCAAAGTCCATAGGTTTCCCCCAGGTTCATTTCATTTGTTTTCTCTACTAATTTATGGCCTCCTTCATTGACAAAAAACCTTATCGGAATCCATTCACCTACCAATATCAGATCCAGAAAACCATCATCATTTATATCAAACCACTTCGCATCATTTAATATACCGGGAACCCTCAATTCCTTATTGATCAAATCAGTACCAATGCTGAACCTCAAAACACCAGCGACAACATCACTTTCATTGATCAAAACCCCGCCAGGGGAACTGAGCGGAAAATTTCCCGAGATACTACTCCCACCAATAAACAAATCCTCATCTCCGTCATTATCAAAATCACCAGCAGTAACACAACTTCCATTTGACATCCCCTTAGGTAAAACGCCATCCGGCGCACTGGACAAGAATCCTTTCCCATCATTGATATATAGAATATCGATCAACTCATCAGAACCAAGCCTGAAATCGGTTCCTCCACACACCACATAAATATCAAGATCCCCGTCAATATCGGCATCAAACAAAACCGATCCAGTAGTCTCACGGAGTTTATTCGCATCAAATACGGCTTGCTCACTCTTAAGAAATGAACCATCCCCCTGCGATAAAAACAAGGCATCTGCCTGGCCTGATGCACCTCCTATAAACACATCATCCAGACCATCACCGTTCAAGTCTCCAACAGACAGCGCAGGCCCAGCCTTAGAAAATTGTTTTAACGTAAGGCGATCTACCTTAAAATCAACGAAATCATTCTCCCTATGAGTATATTGAATATTGCTTGAGGAAGTTATGTCCCTGAACCAGGGATTCGTATCAGAGGATCTCTGAGAGGCGAGTTTCGGCTGGGAAATAACCATAGCATCCTTTTGATAATAATGATTAATGGTTTGGGTTTTGGGGTCATCATCTAACGTTATACGTCCATCAGGCCATTGGATTTTTAAAGATTTTACAGCCCGTCCACCGAGACCAAAATGAAGTACCGGGTCGACTGAAGATTGATAACCTCTTACAGGGAAGTTCTCAATTAGCTGAGCGGAGGAATCCGTCTCTAACCAAACCTTTGCCCCGATAGCAAAAGAATTTTGCTCGCTTCCATGAAGTCGTATACGCACAGAACTAATTGATCCATTGACTGTTTCATTACGATAAACAGCAGCCGGTTCATTGGAAAGACTTACAACTAAATCAAGGTCTCCGTCCAAATCCAAATCAGCGTATGCAGCGCCGGTAGAAATATTCAAGTCATCAAGGCCCCATTCGGCTGTGACATTCTCAAATTGAAACTTGCCCTTATTTTTAAAAGCGTAATTAGCTATTTTAGTAGATGGGATTTTTTGAACCAAATCGAAAATGATGTCCTCATTTTCCCTCTTTCCTTTCTCATCAAACAATTCTTTCCCTTTTGACCGCTCCTTTTTGATTGCTTCATCCACATGAAATTTCACAAAATCCATATTAGTGAAGTCTCTTAAATAACCATTGGTAATAAACAGGTCTTTTTTAGCATCGTTATCATAATCAGCTAATAAGACTGACCAGCTCCAGTCCGTGGCATGAACACCTGAAATTTGCCCAATTTCACTGAAGACTGGGTTGGAACCATTAATGCCACGATTATAATGGAGCATATTTCTCATCTGCTGATGATGGTATCCATGTTTCAAGGCCAGTTGATAATGATCATAATCGTCAGGTCCTTTCAAAAGCTTCTGCCGATAATTGTCCTCGGGCAACATATCCAGAGTCATAAGATCTACCAGGCCATCATTGTTGATGTCTGCTGCGTCATTACCCATTGAAAATTCAGAAAGGTGACCCAAGGACTGGTGTGAGCGATCTTCAAACTTACCGTTGCCCAGGTTGATATATAAAAAGTCCTGCTCGTTGTAATCATTGGAGACATAGATATCCGGATAACCATCCATATTGAAGTCACTTATAGAGATGCCAAGTCCAAAGTTCAGGCCACTACCATGGATACCTGCCTCTTCACTGACATCCGTAAACACCTGCCTGTCCCCTTTTGCAGATTGAGAAAGAGGTTCGTTCCTGTAAAGTCTATTGCCAAAATAAGGGTGGCGGGTGTTTCTTAACTTTTCACTGTTAAAAAAAGGCGAATAAAAAGTCTTGGAATGATTCAGCAGAAACATGTCCAGATCTCCATCCAAATCATAATCGAAAAAAGCTGCCTGGGTACTAAATGATCCGGGAGCATCTAACCCAAACTCCTTAGCCATATCGGTAAAAACAGGAACACCTTGATCGCTATTTCCCTCGTTGATAAATAATTGGTTAGACCTGATCTCTTTATCCCCTAAACCGGAGTAACAAACGTAAATATCCAAAAGACCATCTCCGTTCACATCAGCAATACTCACACCGGTCTTCCATCCATCCTTACCAGCTACACCTGATAGAACAGTGATGTCCGTGAATTCAAAATTCCCCTTGTTTAAATAGAGCTTGTTTTTCACCATATTCCCGGTGAAATAAATGTCAGGCAAGGTGTCTCCGTTAAAATCTCCAATACCGACCCCTCCACCATTATAGAGGTATTCGTATTGCATTACATTTAACTCCTCAGTCTCCACAATCTCATTCACAAAACCAATATTTGTTTCTTGCTTATCAAGTTTAATAAACAAGCTACTCCTGTTCGTTTCGCACCCAATCATCAATGAACCAACACAACAAAGCCAAAGGCATGTCCTCGCAGGAATCTTCATAAATTTGTCTAAAGTTGAGAAAAAAGAAAAACTACTCAATCCTACAGACTGAGTAGTTTTTTAATTATCTAAAAAAGCAATTTACCAACCGCCGATTTGTTCGAGTCCGGGGCTTTTATCCATTTCATTTTGGGGGACCGGCATTACATATAGTTTCGCCGGAAAGGTTCTCGTTTCAAATTCAAACCGGGTATAACCAACACTGTCTACCACTCCATCCTCGTCAAAATCGAATGAAGTCATTTCAATTCCTTCCATTGGTCCGTTGACTACATTTTCCGCAATTCGCCATCTTCGGATATCGTAAAATCGATGCTCCTCGTATACAAGTTCGATTCGCCGTTCATTTCTGATACGGGTTCGCATTTCATCCTGATTTAATCCAAGTGGCAATGCTGGCATACTTACACTCGGGCGAGCACGAATCTCATTAATTGCATTATAAACAGATCCATCAGGACCTATATTTTCATTTTGAGCTTCTGCATAATTTAACAAGACTTCCGCGTATCGTATAAACAACCAATCCTGATCTCCTGCCAGGGTATAAACCGGCACATCTTCCCTATGGAATTTACGCGTATAATAACCGGTTGGAGTATTTGCTCCTGGTAAATCATGATTACCTCCTGGATACATTTGCATCACTTCTCCACGGAATTCTGATCCGTCATGCACTACCGTTGCATCAAACCTTGGATCAAGGTTATCAAACGGGCTGGCAGGGTCGTATAATGGAGAAGCACCCTGATCCTGTCCATCTATCATTTCATATGCGTCCACAAAGTTTTGGGTAGGACAGTTTCCAACCCATCCGGCATCATTAGGTCCGGCAAACGTTCTTGGGGCATTGTAAACATCCCATCCCGCACCTGCAGTACCTCCTGCATTACTCTGATGGGTCTTATCAGGCAGTTCAAATTTTTTGACCCATACAACTTCCTCGTTATTTTCGTCCAGAAAGATATTCTGGTAGTCTGGGTATAAAGAATATCCACCTCCATTGATCACTTCAAGAGATGCGGATGCAGACTCTTCATATCTCTCTGCATAAAGCAGTACCCGACCCTTTAAAGCATAGGCCGCTCCTACCGTAGCTCTGCCAAATTCAGTTTCAGTCAGAGTAGGTAAATCCAGAATAGCTGAGTCCAGATCATCCACTATAAAATCTACTACGTCATCATAGGTATCACGTTGGGTAAATTCTTCAGGATCATCGTCAGGTGTTAAAGTCCTGTCCACAATAGGAACACCTGTTGGTTCTCCTCCGGAGGAGTTCAGGCCGTAATATCGCAGAAGGTCATGGTATAGATATGCTCTTAGAAAACGTGTTTCTGCTTTCAACTGCGTAGCTAATTCCTGATCCTCCAACTTATCTAGATTTTCCAACGCCTGATTCGCAGCCCGCACTAACCGATAGCAATCAGCCCAAATCTCCCCATAAGGGACATTACTTGCTTGAAAGTCTCCTGTATTTAATAGATCTGCAGATGTCCAGTCAATGGCATTTTCTGCATCATCAGAGCCTGCATCCAAAATATAGAGTGCTTTTGCCCATCCTTGATAATTTCGGTCAAAACCGGACGGAATAGCTCCGTAAATTCCAAAAACAAACTGGGTTGCAGCATTCGGGTCTGACCAAATAATCTCTTCGGTCAAAGAGTCTTTTGGTACTTTATCCAATATATCCTGATCACAACTCCCAAGCAGAACCAGAAATAATGATAGGTATGCGTATTTTAATAAATTCTTCATGACATTATTCATATTTTGAGTTCTTAAAACCTTACATTAAATCCTCCATTCCACACCCTCAGCTGCGGATACGTCCAGGATCGGTCATCTGCATATTCAGGATCCCAGTTCTCAATCTTGGTCCAGGTTGCGATGTTGTTAGCATTCACATAGAGTCTCAGGGACTGTATGAATTCAATTCCCTGTACAGGTACATTGTAAGCAATCTCCATGTTTTTAAGCCTTAAATAAGAAGCATCCTTCATCCAGAAACTGGATAAATCATGGTTCAAATTATTAGTAGGATGTGGCAAAATCCTAGGGTTGGCAGCATCTCTATTATCAGGGGTCCAGTAATCCAGATTGGATCTCACAGTGGATGCGTCACCAAAAAACGGCCAGGTACCTTCACAGCAGGTGTACTGATTTACACCTGTAGCACCCTGAAACAGGAAGGTAAATGAGAAGTTCTTGTAATGAACCTGTCCATTAAGACCAAAGATATAATTTGGGACATTGGAATCTGCGCTGGTTACTCCAACTGCTACACGATCGTCTTCATTAACAACCCCGTCGCCATTAACATCAGCCATCCTGATATCTCCTGGAGCTGTTCCAGGTTGGGTTGGCCAGTCATTCACCTCTTCTGGACTTTGGAAAATCCCCATGGCTCTATAACCGAATTCCATCCCCAAAGGGTGTCCGATCCTGCTCAGATTTGGATTGATATCCTCAGGCTCAGGAGTATCTACTACTTCATTTTTGGCATAGGTCATATTTCCATTTACTGAGAAAGAGAGATCCGGGGTTACGTTTTCCTCATAGCCTAAACTGACTTCCACTCCCCGGTTATCTACACGGGTCACATTTTTTATGCCTGGTACAATTCCATAAACGTCGGGAATCTTCGCCAGTTCAGTACCGAGGATATCAGAACGCTTATCATAGAAATAGTCGAAAGTTATTGACAGTTTACCATCTAAGACAAAAGCATCAAACCCAATGTCAAATTTTTCTACCGACTCCCAGGTAACATTCGGACTGGCCAGTCGTCCCTCCCAGATGGTTGGATAAACATCGCCCTCACCGAATACAACGTTGGGGTAACGGCCTTCTCCCACATTATAGGATTGTAAATATAGGAACCTGTCATTGGGGTTATCACTAATCCTGTCGTTACCAAGTATACCATAGGATGCTCTCAGCTTAAAAAAATCCAGAAAAGAAACATCACTCATAAAAGATTCTTCTGAGATAATGTAGGCTCCGGAAACAGAAGGAAATACCCCCCATCGTTGATTGGGTGCAAACTGCTCCGATCCATCCACACGTACAGAAGTTTCGAAGATATACTTGTTGGCAAGCTTAACATTCAATCTACCTACAACCCCTTGTCGGCCGAAACTTCTTGAATACCCAGTGTTATTTCGATTTTCAGAGGCTCCGTTAAAAAGTTCATCAATTGCAATTGTAAATCCTTCTCTGTGAGCAGAGATGTAATCCAATTCTCTTTCTGTTTGGGTATAAAGGATTAGACCGGAGATATCTACATTTCCAAATGTCCTATCATAAAGTAGGTGCGTCTGAAAAGTGGTAGACTGATCGTCCTCAGAATTCACATCCAAATAGTTGGCCGGAAGATCCTGAGCAATCAGATTACCTGTTCCATCAACAATATAAAAAGGTTCAACCGGATAATACCAGTTCTTGTTACTTCTGTTTGTTTTGTCATACGAGCCAATTAGTTTAAACGATAATCCATCGATAAACGGAACTTGTTGATGGATTTCCATTCTGGTACGAAGTGCTTCCTGCTCTTCATTTCTGTACCCATTTTCTTGCAATGCAATATAAGCAGGCCCACTAGCCACACCTCCATTCGAAAATCTTAATGGTGCTTTATTGGGTTGGGTGTTGACCCACCTGAACAATTCATCTGATTTGCCCAGTGTTTTTGAGCGCTGCTTCCTACCGGACAAGTCGAAGGAGAACCGTGTGGTCTTGGTCACGTCTGCATCGATGTTTGATCTGAAGTTAAACCGGCCAAAATTATCTGATGGCGTAATTCCATCCTGAGACAGATAACTTAATGAAGTTGCATACCGTACCTTATCACTACCTCCATTTGCTGAAATATTGTGTTGCTGTATGGGGGCTGTATCATTCAACAGGTCCAGCCAGTTGGTATCCGGATGTGTATCCGGGCTGCTTCCATCTTGATATTTTTGTAGATCATCATCAGTATACTCAGCGGGTTGCCCTGCATTCGCCAAAGCCTCATTTCTAAGCTGCGCATATTCATATGAATTTAGAAAATCAGGTTCGCGGGTTCGCTCCTGGATACCGAAATTGCCACTGTATGAGATCTGCATTTTACCTTCGCGACCTCTTTTAGTAGTAACCAAAATTACCCCATTTCCAGCCCGCATCCCAAAAACAGCTGCACTGGCTGCGTCTTTCAGGATCGAAACTGACTCAATTTCACTTGGGTTCAGCTGGAAAAAATCGCTTGACGAACGAACGATACCATCAATAACGTAAAGGGGATCTGTAACACCATTCGTCCCGACACCTCTAATTAATACCCTAGCAGCGTCACTTCCTGGTGCACCCGATGGCTGAGTGGCAATGATACCAGGAGTGTTACCCACTAATGAGTTACTCAGGTTACCAGATGGGTTTTGACTAATCCGTTCTACACTAACTGTGGATACGGAACCGGAAATTTCACTCTTAACCTGCTCTCCATACCCTATTACCACTACTTCCTGCAAACTGGACGCATCCACATCCAATGCTATATTGAATTGGGTTTGGCCGGAAACTGCTATTTCCTTTGAGCGATATCCAACGAATGAAACGATTAAAACATCTCCATCGTTTACATTGAGTGAAAAGTTACCGTCTACATCGGATACCGTCCCATTTTGCGTTCCTTTTACAAGAATAGTAGCTCCTGGAAGAGGCTCACCATTCTCGTCGGTTACCCTACCACTTATGGTTTCTGGAAGTACCTCTTCAATTGTCGGAACCTTATCAGGTTGTTTGCTAGCTTTTAGCGTGATGGTTTCGTTTACCCGTTTAATGGATACTTTGGCCTGTACAGAGACCTGGCTCAGCAGTTCCTCCATATTTTGATAGGACCCTTGAAGATCAAGAACGATATTCTTTAGTTCCTTCTTCGAATAAACAAAGGTAAATTGTCCTTCATCCTCAATTATACTAATCAACTCCAGTAAAGAAGTTGATTCCGGAAGCGTAACCTCTACTTCAATTTCATTGAGATTTTTGTATTGAGAAAAAGTCTCACTTGCAAAAGTCATTGAAAGAGAGTAAAAGAAAATAATCGCATAGGTCGAAATCTTTGACACGCGAAAAATGTTTTTTCGTAAATTTGCTTTCATTAGGTTTTGGTTAATCTGAAACTTAATTATTCTTAGAGAGTTGAGTACTTGCCAAAGTCCGCTCAGCTCTCTTTTTTTATTTATTCATACTTACAATATTTCTACATTTCTATTTTTATCTATTTGATATTTAACATCATAAGCAAAAGCCAAGCTTTTCATTACTTCCTGAAGTGTTGGATTCTTGAATCTTGCAGTAAATGATTCTGAGGTTCTGATTTTGGAGTTGAATGTTACTTCTACTCCATACCATCTTTCAACAAGATTCATTGCATCATAAAGATCCAGTCCGTCAAAAGACAGGTAATTCTCAACCCAACCAAAATCCATCTCAGGATGAATGGCTTTATCTTTCCGCATAGTATTTGACTTCTTGTCAAATAACACTTTCTCATCTTTTACCGCAATAGTCTCCATTGTATTCCCAATATCCCTTACTGAGACCTTCCCTGATTTTACGGTAACCACCGTGTTCTTATTGTCAGGATATGAGTTAACATTAAAGGATGTGCCTAATACCGTAATCTGAGCTCCTCGAGAATTTATTCTAAATGGCTTTGATTTATCCTTCACTATATCAAAAAATGCCTCTCCTTCCAGCACTACTGTGCGTTCACCTTCTGCAAAATGGCTATTGTAAGACAATGTTGACCCACAATTCAGCTTAGCACGACTTCCGTCAGGGAGATGCACAGTCAACTTTTGACCGAAAGCGGTTTCTTTGGTAATAAGCTGTTCCTGTGGAATTTCATGATGTGCCGAATAACCATTTTCATTCCATTCAAAGTAGATAAAGAGTCCTCCAGCTATTAAAATCATAGCGGCTACCTTCCATAAATGTCCCCACAGATTACTTTTCTTCTCATCGGGTTTTAGAATATGTAGTTCCGGTGATTTAGAAAACTCTTTCCAGACTCTATATTTGGCCAAATTCACATCCATTTCGGATAGCTCCCAGTGTCCGACAAAGTTCTTAAACAGCATTGCATGATCTTCATCTTCTTCGATCCATTTTTCCAGTTTTTTCCTTTCCTGGGGAGATAGCTCGTTTTGAATGTATTTATATATCAATTCTTCCATTATCAAAGAATACGCTCACCCAATACACCCAAAAGGTGACCTTTTAAGAACCACTCTTTATTATTTTTACAAATAGATTATTAAAACAATCGATTCATTGACACATACGCAATGTATGGACCTAAAAAATAGTAAAATGAAAACAGATTACGTAAGGATAAGTTTAAGCAACATATGAAAAGATAAAGCGGTAATGACGCCTATCTTGGAAATAAAGAAGTGATGGTTGTCAGTTTTGCGGTAACGGGACTCCAAAGCTTTTCTAAATTGGCAAAGCACATTGTTAAGGTGCTTATTGACCGTACGGATTGTTATCCCAAGCTCTGCAGCAATCTCTTTTTTGGAATATCCTTTTTTTCTAGCCATCTCGTAGACAAGTAGCCCGTGAGGGGGTAGGTCTTTACATATTGCTTTGACTATCTCTTCTAATTCATTACCAAGCAGGATCAATTCGGGGTTTAATCCATTTGAAAATGGGAGTTCCTCTCCAATAATGATACTGTCATATTTCGAAAAGTTATTCCTCTTCTTTTGGTTAATACTGAGATTTCTGACAGACCTCAGAAGATAAGGTACAATGTCTTCTATTTCTGTGATCTCCTCCCTCTTGTCCCAAAAATGCATGAACACTTCAGAAACTACATCTTCCGCAGCATCTTTCTGTCCAAGGATGGAAAAGGCATACCTGAATAACCTTTCGAAGTTTTCATGGTATACTTTTTCAAACCAAGAAGAATATCGAGTATCAGACATGAGAAGATTGAATTATTTTATAGGCAAAAAAACGCCACTATAACTACATAATTTAACAATATTAGAATAATAGACTTGGTAATTTAGTAAAATGGTAAAACTTCATCTGATATGATTCAATAATTTTCTACTTGCCTGAGTTAGTTCTTAATAAACCTCATTTCGTACCTTTAAGACGTCATGAAAATTTCAACTATTCTGTCAGGAAGCAAAATCCTCCCTGCAGTCACTATCGAAAACACAGACCAGGCCGTAAAACTTGCGCAGGCATATGCTAAAGGTGGCCTGAACCTCATGGAGATTACCTTTAGGACACCTGACACCGCCGAAGCTATCAGGGCAATAAGATTGGAAGTTCCCAATATGATCATTGGTGCAGGTACTATATTGACAACCGGACAAATAGAGGAAGCGGTCAGCGCAGGTGCACATTTTGGACTGGCCCCGGGGTTTAACCCAAAAGTAGTTGATGCCGCACAGCAGTTTGAATTACCCTTTATCCCGGGAGTGATGACTCCATCTGAAGTAGAATCAGCTTTTGAAAAGGGGTGCCAGATCCAAAAGCTCTTCCCAATCAACCACATGGGCGGTACCAACTTTCTCAAAACCTTAAATGGTCCTTTTGGACACACACCGATTCGGTTTATCCCAATGGGTGGAATTAACCAACATAATATGCTTGATTACCTTTCATTGAAAAATGTCATCGCCGTGGGAGGATCATGGTTGTGTGATCAGGAAAAGATCCGCACCAATCAATTTACAAAGATCAGTGAGGATGTAGCGGCCACAATGGCAACTATCATACAAAAAACAAACTAAGCAACAGAGCCACCCCAAAGCCTGTAAAGGCAATGATCGTTTCCATAACCGTCCATGATCTCAACGTTTGCTTTTCAGTCATTCCCAGGTACTTGTTGACCAGCCAGAAGCCACTATCGTTCACATGGGACATGATGGTGGAGCCGGCGGCTATGGAAATAACAATAAGGGCCTTATGAGGATCAGAAAGCCCCAGCTCCCCAATGACAGGAGCCATCATGCCTGCTGCGGTGATCATGGCCACTGTAGCGCTACCCTGAGTTATTCTGATGACTGCAGCAATAATAAATGCAAGCACCAGAGGAATAATCTGATAGGCCAACAAGGTCTGAGCCAGTGCTTCCCCTACTCCACTGCTGATCAATATTTGCTTGAAAACCCCACCTGCACCAGTAACAAGAATCACCAGACCTGCGGGGGCCAGGGCATTATCTGAAAAGGCTAAAAGCTCCTTACTGGTAAATCCCTTTTTTATTCCAAGAAAGTAACCGGCGATAAGGGTCGCGATTGTCAAAGCACTGAACGGATGCCCGATAAATTGTAAAAGCTGAACCCAGAAAAGCTCCCCTGATATGGAGCCAGCGGTAACAGATGCTTCGAGGAAAGTGGAAATCAGGATCAAAAACAAAGGAAAAAAGATGACGAACAGGACCATGGCAAAATCTCCACGAGATCCCGATTTCTGCTTTCCTTCTTCCCAGTCAATATAATCCGGAACAGTAAGGTGAATCTTTTTAGCAATATATTTTCCAAAGATCGGACCGGCAATTATAGCCGCAGGAATTCCTGCAATTGCTCCCATAAGGATAACCCATCCCAATGGCACATTTAAAATCTCCGAAACAGCAACAGGCCCGGGTGTAGGGGGAATGAATGCATGAGTCACAGCCAACCCTGCCAAAAGAGGGATGGCATAATGGAGTGTGGATAGTCCTGACTTTTTGGACAAGGAATAGATAATGGGAACCAAAATAATAAACCCAACCTCGAGGAATACGGGAATGGCAATAATGAATCCTGTGATGGCTAAAGCCCACGGAGATCGCTTTTCGCCAAAAGTCTTTACAATCTGACCTGCGAGTGTTTCCGTGCCACCTGAGACTTCCAGGAGTTTTCCAAGAATGGAACCTACTCCTACCACAATGGCAATATATCCCAATATACTGCCCATGCCCTCCTGGATGCTTTTTAGTAATTCATCAAAGGACATACCGGCACCCAACCCTACAAAAGCACTCACCAAAAGCAGGGAAATAAACGCATGAAGCTTTAGCTTAATAACCAGAACAAGCAAAAGCAAAATGGCAAAAAAAGTAACAAGCAGTAGATATAATGTCTGATCCATGATTATCAGTAGGTTTTTAGTTGGTTTAATAATTTTAATTGTCCCAAAGGAACAGCCATATCCATCAAGCTGGCCTTGATCACCTGATTTTCAGCATTGGGTCGCAAATGATTGAGCGCTGCACCATACCGATCAATCATGTCTGAAGTGGCACAAATAACCACCCTTTCGCTTAGTTGCTTAGTGTCTGATAGTTCGTAACCAATGAGTAAACCACTGAGTTGGTCAGGTGAAACCAAAGAGCCAGTAGTAACGGCCATGGCACGCAGTGTAAAAAATGCATGAAGGAGATTGTCTGAGGCCCCCAGATCCACTCCGGTAAGAAAAGCGGCTTCATCAAAAGCAGCGGATTCCTGCCCTATATTGTTTTTCAAAATGCTTTGCTCCGCCATTAAACTAAATAGTTCACCAGTCATGTAGGTTTTAAATTCGGTTATTTCCCGGTTTTTCAAAAGTAAATGCTTTGAGTGTGTGCCTGGAAATACATACCATCCATCAATCGGATCGATTTGATGGGTCAGCCCAATCAGTTGGGTCTCCTCTCCACGCATGATATCCTTTTGCTGGTCACGGATACCGGAAATCAAAATCACCTCATGGTTAAATGTATCATTAGCAGGAATCAAGTAGCTTTCGGCACGAGTCCCCTCTGTCGAAAATGGAAGAGTAGCATAAGGCAGCTCCATCCAGCCAATAGAGGATGAAACCATGCCGGAGGCTACTAAGGTGAGTCCGTCTAATTTCAGGTTTGTCTTGGAAGTAAGCAGCTCAATATGTTTTTTGAGGATGTTTTTAAAAACAGTAGCCCTGTCCGCTATAGAATTAACCTGGTCATTGACCAGCTTTACTCCGTTCTTTGAAGATATGGACTCGACTACTTCCTGAGTGTCCATATTAACCAGGAATAATCGAAGCGACGAAGTTCCCCAGTCACAACTCAAAAAGTATCTGGAGCTATGTTTTGAATTTGTGGCTACCATTCCGTGATACTTCCATCTTCATTTCTCCAGATGGGGTTATGCCAGTTATGTCCTGATTTAGCTGCCTCCCGTACTTTTTCTTCATCTACATCCACCCCAAGGCCTGGCAAATTATTGCGTTTAACATATCCATTTTCCACATCAAAAACCTCGGGATTCTTCATATAGTCAAGCAGGTCATTGCTTCCGGCATGATAGTGGATCCCAACACTGCACTCCTGGATCAATGCATTCGGTGTACAGAAATCCAGATGGAGTGATGCAGCAAAACCAATAGGCCCCAACGGGCAGTGCGGAGCGATAGCCACATCGTAAGCTTCAGCCATGGCAGCAATTTTCCGGGCTTCCCAAATACCACCACAATGACTCAGGTCAGGCTGCAAAATATCCACCAACCCGGAACTTAATATCTGTTTAAAGTCCCAACGCCCGTACATTCGCTCACCTGTGGCTATTGGTATACTGGTAAGCTGGGTGATCACATGAAGATCCTCCAGGTTTTCAGCCAGCAGTGGCTCTTCATAAAACATAGGTTTATAAGGTTCAAATGCTTTGACAAGTTGCTTTGCAAGCCCTTTTCGTACACGCCCATGAAAATCCAGACCGATACCCAGCTTCCAGCCAAGCTTTTCCCTGATGCTTGCCACCACACCGACGATCTCATCGAGTTTTTCAGGACTTTCCAACCAACCGACCTTCGGTACGGCATTCATTTTAATGTGGGTAAAACCGGCGTCAATACGCTTTTGTATTTCTGCCACTACTTCGTCTGGTTCATCCCCTCCAACCCATGAATACACGCGCATTTTATCACGCACAGCCCCGCCCATAAGGTCATACACGGGTACACCCAGGCGCTTGCCTTTGATGTCCCAAAGTGCTTGTTCTATACCCGAAATAGCACTCATTAAAACCGGGCCGCCCCTATAAAAGCTACCCCGGTACAACATCTGAAAAATGTCTTCAATAGCCGAGGGGTCTTTTCCTAACAGATAAGGTTCAAATTCTTTAACAGCCGCCGCTACTGTATCGGCTTTTCCCTCCACGATCGGTTCTCCCCAACCCACCAGACCTTCTTTGGTAGTGATTTTCAGAAAAAGCCAGCGCGGAGGTACTTTAAAAAGCTCCAGGGAATGAATGGTATCCATTGATATTTTTCAGGATTAAAAAATGAAAAGACCAAGATAGGTCGAAGTAGTCTGAAAGTCAATCCTTTAAAAAACCCAACCTTCAGGCACTCTTTAATTTACCCTTTTTGCTATTCCATAGCAGTACTGCAATTATTTGCAGAAAAATAAACGGTAATGTCATAAACAGTAGTTTTTCCCAGCCAAGTGCGAAGACCACCCACCCTGCGGACAAGGAAGCCACCGCTTGACTGCCAAATACAATAAATTCATTTAATGCCTGCACTTTATAGCGCTCACTGGATTGATATGCTTGTGGCAACAGAACTGTACTGCTTACAAATAGGAAGTTCCAACCGACCCCTAATAAAACCAGGGCAAACCAATAGTTATGGATCAGGTGACCCGTGATCGCAAAACCAAAACATATCAGGTATGCGAAGAGTCCTGCGATCATAATGTTGGCTATACCAAACCGCTTAATTAGCACTCCAGTTATCAATGATGGCAAAAACATGGCCACAATATGGCTTTGGATCACCCACTTGGTATCTGCTAGTGAATGATGATCCATCACATGCATACTCACTGGTGTAGCAGTCATGATAAAGGTCATCACCGCATACCCAACAGTGGCTCCTAAGACAGCTGTCCAAAATACTGGCTGACGACTTATCTTACTTAATGATCTCTGAGGTGCAGTAGTTGTTTCTTCAACTATATCTGTATTTTCATAAAAAGCCAACACTCCAAAACCAACGATAAATAACCCCGCCAAAAGCAGATAAGATCCACTAAACTCCGCCGGTAAAAGATCCCTTCCCCACAATCCCACTTCGGGACCGATAAAAGCTGCTGCTATTCCTCCCAGTAAAACAAAAGAGGCAGCCTTAGGCACCATGCCCTCCTTTACGCTTTCCATAGCTGCAAACCGAAACTGCATAAGGCATGCACTCGTCACTCCCAGCAGCAGCGTACAAAACGAGAACAAGTAAAAATGATTAATGGATATGGCATAAGAAGCGGCTAAAGCCACTATCATAGAATAAACCGAAACCAACAAAAAAGTCTTTTTGCGACCTATTCGCTTCATCAACATAGAAATCGGAACGGTAGCCAGGGCAGTTCCCACCACAATACTAGCTACAGGCAATGTGGATAATCGTTCTGAAGGAGCAATTCTATTTCCAACAAGTCCACCCACAAACACATTCAGCGAGTTGATAGACATCATAAATGCTTGGGCTATAGTAAGTATCCAGACGTTTTTATGCATGATTCAAAAAAATGAAACAGAGGTTCTAAAAAAGCGAACATAGATATTTAATCCGGGTTTAAGTGGAATTAGACGCTAATTCAATTAAGAATAAAGTCATATGAGGACGCTGTTTGGCTACGGAATAGCAAGGAAATTAAAAAGGGTCTGTTAGCGAGCGTCTTTTCAGTATTTTTTCTGCCTTATTGAGTTCGAGTCAACAACTGTTAATGTTTGTTCGAAGGTCAAGTTAGAGTTGGAAGTTAGTCGCTCAATAACCTTTGCAGTTTCAAGTGGTTGAGATGGTTGTTGCCTAATGAAAATGACTCCTGCGCCCGGTTTGTACCATGTTTGAAAATGAGTTCACCGTAATCACTGTCATAGGTTATAATGGTTCGATCTTGTTCAATCGCCAGGGTCATAACATGTTCATCTGAAATTCCTGGATCGTCAACACCTATAGAAGTGATGTCAAATCCCATAGATTTCAAGTAATTGACACTAGTAATAGGAACATTTTCGTTCGCGAGAAATTTCAAAATGCAAGCCAGTTAAGTGTTGGCATAAAGAAGTCCGTCTTTCATGCAGTCCTGTATGTAGGAGAATACAGCTTGTAAGGATTCATTAGTTAGACGAGGGTAATTCTCAATAATTTGTTGTTCAGTCCATCCTTGAGCTAGCAAACCAATTATATGTTCAACGGAAATTCTAGTTCCCTTGATTGTCGGCTTACCCAAAAGCACTTTGTTGTCTGATATAACATGTTCTCGCCATTCCATATTTCAAAGTTACGAAGATTTAGAAGGAAAATTAATCTGCAAAAAGTGCTCTCAAACGTATACGTTAATTCAGGAGCCACAGATCCCAGAAAAACGACAAATCATCTCCGACCTTACAAGTCATATCTCACAAAAAAGATATCTCCGGGTGTAGCAACGGCATTTCAACATTTATCTGAATCCTAGACTGTTTAGTTAAATTCCAATTGAACTTAAGAAGTCATGTTGCCTATGAATCTTCACGACAACCCTTTGTTTATCCAAAGGATTCCTGCGAAATAACCAAACTAAAGAAGCTTAATTCTACGGTATAAGTCCAAGTATTAATATTTCCAGCGTAGATAAAAATTTTTCCAGTGTAGTTATAAATATTCCTAGGGTATACAGGAATATTTCCAGTGTAAATATAAATTTGTCCAGTGTAAATTGTAATATTTTAAGTATCGACCTTCATTTGGTGAATGTAAAGTTGCTTTAAGCCACTGTAGTGTCGTTTTTGTTGATCTCTGCGGTTGATTTGTCAAGTAGTTAAGTGTCATTTGCCTGGTGCCAGACCTTTGACCTTTATTTACTCATAAAGTACTTGAGTGATGGACAATCCTACGGGCAACGAAATGCCGTTTACTTAAAGCAAGAACACAAAAAACGCTTAACTTTCCGTGCCTATGAAGCGAGTGGCATTTTATACGTTAGGGTGTAAACTAAACTCTCAAGTGTATGAGAGAAAATGATTTTTGGAATTTTGTCAATAGCTAAGGCAAAGTCGTTCATTGTTTTTTCTTCGGAAGGGTTTTCTAATAACGTGCGCCAAAACTCCATAAGTTGATACGTTGTCCTGCCGTATAGAATTGCGTTTTCCTGTCCCAGTAATTTTGTTTAATTATGTATTTCTTCATCTGGAATCCCTGCTGTATGGTCACAAATTCCGTCTATTGTCATATTGAGTGCTGCAATTACTTTTCTCATACCATTTACTCCATTTGACTTTCAAAAGTATTTAATCACGGCTTGACCACTTTAAAACTGCACTTTTACCAACACCGCAACCAAAGCTGCTAACTGGAGAAATAAAATGCAAATTGTAAGATACCTGGCGAGTGAAGTTTTAGAAATATTTAGGTAAAAGTCCCTTGCACTGAGTTTTCATCAAAACAGTAATAAAGTTCCAGCCTTTACGACCCTTACACACAGAAGCGTTGAATTTGACCTAGTTTAATTCGTGACCTTTCGCTGCCCAGCTGCGGACTTTAGTACGGAACAGGTCATCAGCACCTTCAGTCCATTTGTAATGGTCACGAAGGTATCGCATAGTGTGCTTTTCCACCTGGGTATAAGCCTTACCATCGGAAATGGTAGCAAATATCTTCTCAGCATCCTCCATGCTGATGCGTCCATCTCCTTGCCCTTCTATGGCTTCATCGGCCATTTTGAGGGTAATAGCTTTGTAGCGTTTGCCATCTATCTGCTTGTAATAGGAAATATTTTTGTGAGCTAGTTCCTTGCTCAGCTCTTCGATTTCTCGCTCTTTCTCAGCCATGTACTCATTGAGTATGACTATTTCCTCTTTCAAAGTTTTGACCTCATTGTTTTTCTGAGGTTTAGCTGGTTTCTTGTTTTCGGCTTTCTCCTGAGCTTGCTGAGCTGTTGTAAGTTGTTTTTCCAGATCAGAAATCTTAGACTTTAACTTGTCCAACTCTGCTTCCAGGGACTTTTTGTCTTGTGCGAGTTGGTCCTTTTCAAGTGATAACGCAGTGTACTTACTTTTCCAATAACGAAAAGTAAAGAAGACGCCTATTAGGCAACTTACGGTTAGTAAGGCCAGGATTTCAAAAATAGCTGATGTCATAGTTCGGTGGTTATTAGGAGGTTTACTCTTCTATTTTGTTTACGGTTTTCCTCAGAGTCATTGGTAACCATTGGATCCGTTTCGCCCATACTTTTCACAGAGATATTTTCCGGAGGTACGAGCTCCTTGATTAGATTTTCAAAAAACCGGGCACGTTGAAGACCTAGCGTTTGATTATATGCTTCTCCTCCCAGATCGCAAGTATGTCCCACGATGGTGACACTCACCTCACGATCTTTGATATCCCTCTGTACAGATTCAATGAAAACAGTCATTTGCCCCGGCTTCAATAAGACTGTGGAGTTTTTAGCAAATAAGAAGGATTCATTGATATTAACTGGAGCAAATTCAACTGGAGACGCTTCCGACAATGTATCTGCTGGCTCTTCAACAGGTTCTGGCAGTGGAGCAGAGATCACATTAGTAACTACAGGCTCAGTGGTGCCAAAGTCTTTGATGAAGCTTACATAGTACCAGGTGCTAAAAGCTGACCAGCAAATAAAGGCGACTATTCCTGAGGTGAGATGGACGTTCATAACGGAAAGTACAAAAAGAATCCAATAAGTCAATACCCTAGAAGTGATATATTATTAAATATACAGTTATATGATTTTTACATCCTGTAATTTGTAAAGCTCTCAAAATGAACAGTTAAGACTGACGTTGAAGTGCGATATATGTTGTCTCGTTCACATATTTGACAATGTATACCACTACTGTCCTTTATCTGATATGATTGGTGAAGAGTAAGGAATTTAGAACGATGCGACAAGCACAGAAGCAGAAGGTTATTGCAACGGCATCTAAACTATCTTATTTTAAAGCATGATTCCGAGCAATATTTCAATACTGTGATTCTTGATTTCATCTCTTGGATTAGAATCAGAGGCTATGTTCAGTAAACCCCAACCAGACTTTACATCAATATAAAATTTTTCAAATGGCTGAATTGAAGTGGCCAGGATCAAACCAACATCATTACTCTTAAAATTCACTTTGCTATCTCCATTTTTTATCACAAGTTTGGATCTACTACCTCCATTAATGATTGTTTGATTGACATTGGAAGTTGATACCAAAAGAACCGCGCCATACAATCCTCCGGAAAAAGCGATTGTCTTTTTACCTAAATATTTTTTGAAGGTCACAGGAACTGTCAGGTAGTTCAAAGTCATGTTATTGTCATAAGACTCACTTCCATTTTGAGTGGTGGATTCTCCCTTAAAATTCTGTCCCTTTTGTTCATACAAGATGCCAAATTTCATTCCTGATTTATCTTTTATTGGTGACTCTATTCCAATTCCTAAAATCAGACCTGCTCTATACTTAGAGTAAGTGGCATTTACATCACCGCTGAAGTTGGATATTGAAGTGCCTATTTCGATATTTAAGTCATACCCTTGCGCAATTGATTTAAGAGGGATAACGATGATGATTGCTATTATTAAATATTTCACTGAGTTTGATTTATTAATGTCGTGATCCTGTATAAGGGTAATGTCTTATTGATGGAGCGATTCACTTTCCTCCTACCACAATCTTAAAAGTAAAAATGCATTATTTTAAGAAATAACTCTTTAAAACAAGAACACAAAAAACGCTTAACTTTGCGTGCTTATGAAGCGAGTGGCATTTTATACGTTGGGCTGTAAACTAAACTTCTCGGAGACTTCTACCATCTCCAGGATGTTTGAAGACCGGGGATATGAGAAAGTTGACTTTACCAATAAGCCGGACATTTTCATCATCAACACCTGCTCTGTGACAGAAAATGCCGACAAGAAATGCAAGAAGATCGTAAAAGAAGCAAAGAAGATCTCCCCTACCAGCTTCGTGACCATTATAGGATGCTACGCTCAGCTCAAGCCAAAAGAAATCTCTGAAATAAAAGGTGTAGATGCAGTACTTGGAGCTGCTGAGAAATTCAGGCTTTTTGAATACCTCGACGACTTCACCAGTAAAAACGAACCGCAGGTATTTGCCTCAGAAATTCAGGAAGCTAAAGCCTATAATTCCTCCTACTCATATGGAGACCGCACACGTACCTTTCTCAAGGTTCAGGATGGTTGTAACTACGGTTGTGCTTTTTGCACTATACCGCTTGCCAGGGGTAAAAGCAGAAGTGCCAGCATTGCCGAAATACTGGACCAGGCCAGGGAAATCGCTGCCTCAGAAGTAAAAGAAGTCGTGCTCACAGGAGTAAACATCGGAGACTTTGGGGTGCAAAATGGGCGAAGAAAAGAGAAATTTATTGATCTGGTCAAAGCACTGGATGAAGTAGAGGGTATTGACCGCTTTCGGATTTCATCCATAGAACCCAACCTTCTATCCAATGAAGTCATTGAGTTCGTCAGCAAGTCCAAAAGGTTTGTGCCGCACTTCCATGTGCCACTCCAATCGGGCAGCGACAAGATCCTTAAACGAATGAACCGTCGGTACTTGAGCGACTTGTATAAAGACCGGGTGAAAACAATCAAACAACTGATGCCACACTGCTCCATAGGTGTAGATGTGATTACGGGATTTCCGGGAGAAACAGAGGATGACTTCCTGGATACTTACAACTTCCTGAATGAGTTGGAGGTATCTTACCTACACGTGTTCACCTACTCAGAGCGAGCCAATACCCAGGCGCTGGAAATGGATGGAGTGGTGAGTATGAAGGATCGCCGTAGAAGATCAAAAATGCTACGTACCCTTTCGGAGAAAAAGAAACGATATTTCTACAACCAGCATATAGGTGATACTCAAACGGTGCTTTTTGAAGATGACATAGAAGATGGAATGATGCACGGCTTCACAGAAAATTACATTCGGGTGAAAGCGAAATATGACCCCATATTGATCAACGAAACCAAACAAATCAAAATGACTGAAGTTGATGCGAATTGTTTGATGGAAGTAGAAGAAACTGACGAAATCCTCGTTCACTAGCCTATGAAGATTATTTGTATTGGCCGCAACTATGCAGATCATATTACCGAATTGGGCAATGAACGGCCTGACAACCCGGTTATATTCATGAAACCGGACACGGCCATTCTCAGAAATAATGAACCTTTCTACATCCCCAGCTTTTCACAAGATGTACACTATGAATGTGAACTGCTCGTGAAAATCAAAAAGGAAGGGAAGTCAATAACACCTGAATTCGCACATAAATACTATGATGAAATCGGACTGGGCATTGATTTTACCGCCCGGGATCTACAGTCTGAACTGAAAGCGAAGGGTCTTCCCTGGGAAAGGGCAAAAGCTTTTAATGGTGCTGCTCCAATTTCCGAATTCATTCCCTTGGATGATATGGACTTGACCAAAACCACTTTTGAGCTAAAACTGAACGACAACACCGTGCAAAGTGGAGATACCTCCCTGATGCTTTGGCCTGTCGATGAACTCATATCATATGTCTCAGGTTTTTTTACACTTAAGACGGGAGACATTATTTTTACAGGAACCCCCAAAGGTGTAGGCCCCGTAAAAATCGGTGACCGACTGGAGGGTTTTCTGGAAGGACAAAAGATGTTTGATTTTGAAATCAAATAGTAAACAAAAACGCACCCCACCTATTTTCATTAGTAAAGCAAAGACATAAGAGAGCATTTATGCGATCCATATACGCAGTATTCATATTCACTTTCACGTCGTTTCTGAGTGCCGCTCAACCATTCTCTACAGACAGCTATTACCTTTTCCCTATCAACCCGGGACAGCAAAATTATCTTGCGGGAACCATGGGTGAGCTTCGTTCTTCGCACTTTCATGCAGGTCTAGACATTAAAACAGGTGGTCAAACAGGATGGCCTGTTTATGCTACAGCTGATGGTTATGTTAGCCGGGTAAGAATTACCAATGGTGGATATGGCCATTCGCTATACATCAATCATCCAAATGGCACCACGTCTGTTTATGCCCATCTCAGCAAGTTCTCAGATGAGATTGATAGATATGTGCTCGAAAACCAATACGAGGATGAGACCTTTGAGATCCAACTGTTCCCCGATAAAAAACAGTTCGAGTTTAAGCAGGGAGACATCATTGCCTTTTCCGGCAATACCGGATCATCCTCTGGCCCACACCTGCATTTTGAAATCCGGGACAGCAACCAGAGAATCCTGGATCCGCTGCGATTCAATTTCTCCGAAATCAAAGATAATATTGCGCCTCAGGTGAAGGATATCGCATTTGTATCCCTTGATGGCAATGCCCGTATCAATGACACTTTTGGGAGATTTGAATTTGATGTACTAAAATCCTATGGCACATATAAGCCAAGAACCCCCATTAACCTGTCGGGTAATATAGGTATAGAAATCTATGCCTATGATTTACTCAATGGAGTGTACAACCGCAATGGGATTCCGAAAACAACACTTGTTGTCAATGGCGACACCATTTTCAGTGAGTTAAAAACCAATCTTTCCTTTAGTAACCAAAAGAGCATCCTGGTGCACATGGACTATGAGCGGTATCGAAATGGTGGCCCTAAATACAATAAGCTATTTGTGGATGATGGCAACGGTAATGATTTTTATTCCATTTCGAACCGCGGGCATGTCTTCAATGACTCAATCGAGCAGGATATTAAAATATACCTGGAAGACAGCTATGGAAACATTTCCACAGTAGAGGTGCAAGCCAACACCCGAAAGGTGATCAACAAACCAGATCCAGTGTTTAGCGACTATGAGCTTTTCAGAAATCACCTCCACTTCAAATCATTAATGGACAGCACTGAAGGAAAGGTATCGGTATTTCTAAGAGGTGTTAAAAATATCATAGAGCCTTACAGGAAAGACAGAAAGGTAGCGTACGCACTTTGGGACCTGAGACATGGCCTACCGGATTCTATCCAGCTCAATGGTAAGATCATCCATACGGACATCTATGCGACTATCCCATCAGAAACGGCCATTAGTTTCTATAACCATGACTTTGATATCGCTTTCAGGAACCAATCCCTGTTTGACACCCTTTATCTGAGATTTGAAAAGGACTTTGATACTTTCAAAAACCTAGAATTGTTCAGGTTTCCGCTTGGGGATGTGCCATTTCAATCTTCCATGAAGGTGACTTTGAAACCCCGGTTCCAATACCCGGACAGCACTGCCAGGGTTTACTCCGTCCATGGTTCCCGGTTATCCTTTATGGGTGGTGAGTGGAATGAAGATGGTAATATCGATTTCATAGCACGTGATTTAGGCACCTTTACCATTGCAGAAGACACTACCCCTCCTACTATTACACCACGTATTGTGAATTCATCAGAACTTTATTTCAAGATTACCGATGATATGTCCGGCATCAAAAGTTATCGTGCGACCTTAAATGGTAAATTCTTACTGATGGAATATGAATCCAAGAAGGATCTCATTTGGGCACGGCGATTAAATTCAAACAACGCAATTAAAGGTGAGTTTATACTTGAGGTGGTTGACAACACCAACAATAAATCTATTTATCAACGAAACCTGAACTAATATTTATCATGCTAAAAGCTGGAGACAAAGCACCTGAAATCGAGAGCACCGATCAGGATGGAAACCCTATTAAGCTTTCTGATTTTAAGGGAAAGAAAATTGTATTGTATTTCTATCCAAAAGACAACACACCAGGCTGTACTGCTGAATCATGTAATCTCCGGGACAATTACGAAGAGTTACAGAAACAGGGGTATGTGGTACTTGGTGTGAGTGGAGACAGTGCCAAATCCCACAAAAAGTTTATTGAAAAATACCAATTGCCCTTCCCATTGATTGCCGATGAAAATAAATCCGTACACGAAGCTTTCGGTACCTGGGGTGAGAAAAAAATGTACGGCAAAACCTACATGGGTACATTAAGGACGACTTTCGTGATCGATGAAAACGGAGTGATCCAGGAAGTGATTGAAAAAGTAAAAACCAAAGATCACACCTCCCAGATTTTACAATAAGTTATTGACAGATAATACAAAAAAATCCCTGTTTCGATAAATCGAAACAGGGATTTTATTTATTGAATCAGGAATCATTCTTTAGTCTTCTCAAAGATCAAGATAATCTGATGTCGATGCTTTCGTTTTCTTTGAAGCTCCACCAAATAGGAAGTTGATCCCAAATTTGAAATTCAGTCCAGAAGCTTCAGGCACATTGATGGTATTTAACAAATGGTCCACAGACAAATAGGTCTGAAAATAACCACCACGTAGCATTAACCCTGCGCCTATGTCAGCACCTCTTTGCGATGCTAGCGAAAAGGTTACAGAAGCTGCCAACCATTTTCTGAGATTCTGCAAATAACCTATCCCAACTGCGCTTTTCATTCTCCCCTGAGTGAAATAATTTGAAATAGTGGCTTGAGCATAGCCCTGATCGGTTACTCTGTAGCTACCTGATAAGAACAATGAAGAATTCAAACTAGTGGTGAAAGTACTTGCGATGGTATCAATCTGTAAGTTTTCTATTGAATCCATGACGGCATCAGCCAGCTGGTCCATATTGTCAAAACTTCCTCCATTAATTTCAAAACTAGTTCCATTAAAAGACGCTGTTTCAGCATCATCCTGCCATTTGATAAACCCTAAATCATTTGCCGCAAAGCCTACTGTGATCCGGTCTGACAAATCAATTGTACCGCCCAGATCAATGGCAAACCCAGTGTTGCCATTGTTGATCAAATATGGAATATCCCCGTCCTGTAGCATATTGAGACCAGCAGATCTGCTTAGGCCCTCGTTCATATTGACCACTACAGAATAGTCCTCTTCCCTGGTGAGGATAGACATCTCAAGGTTATCCTTGATGCTACTATGCGCCACTCCTTGCAAATACTTCAGCCTCACACCTAGATTGGTGTTAAAACCAAAAATATCAAAGCTTCTTCCATAACCTACGCCTATTTCACGATAGTGGGTAAAATCATAAGATATATCATCAATGACATACTCTTCTCCTACATAGTTCCTGTTTCCCTGCCATATAAAGTTGACCAACTGGAAGGGGTAGAAGAAAGTAGCATCAGTTCTTTCATTGACAAAAACCGTAACAAAGCCATTTTTCCCGGTTCTGAAACCAATCATTAAATCGGTTATGGTCAACTGGGTATTAAAGTAGGCACCATCCCCCTGCTCCAACAAAAACCGGTCTACATCTATCAAACTAGAATCTCCAGTTTCAGTGAATATATCAGAAAGACCAAAACTATTGTTAACACTGAGATCAACGCCAGAAATAAGTGGTAAACTCACAAATGCCCGCGCGTTCGGAAAAGATGCCGCATTGTAATTGTTGCCTTGCGGAGTGGCGGTGTTCATCTGATAGAAGTTCAAATTAAACTGACCAAAAACCAGTGTTGTAGCTCCTATGAGGAGTGTCAATATTAAATACTTTCTCATCTTAGTTATCATTTAGGTCAATTTCAACATCTCCCGCTACTCCTACTTTCACAAGTAGTTGATAATCAGCGAAAATCTCCACAAAGTCACCTTGCTCACTTCCGTAGGAATCCAATTTAGTGACCACAATAATCGAAGCTGAACTTGTAAGTGAATTGATCAATTCCTGATCCAAAACAATCTCAGTGCGATTCTCTGAGGGCTCAGAAACTTTGCCATTGCTGTCATAATTAGTTGGTGAAGTGAAAATGGCAGAACCAACAATTGAATCTAGTCTTACTGCATTCTCATCAAGAAAAAAGAGATCCAGTGTTCCTGTAAATGGAAGCTCATTAATTGTGGTGATTACCAAACTAAGCTCTGAAGTGCCCTCCAGAGCATCCAATCCCTCCATCTCAAATTCTTCCTCTTGTTCAAAACCCGCCATCTGCACGCTTAGCGGCATACTGACTTTCGCCGTAAAATCAATGTTGGAGCCTGATGCCAAGAAGTTATTATCTGAGCCATCGAGATTGGTAATTCCTTTCAATGGCAATACAAGCTGTGTAGGTGATCCAGCAAACAATTCCTGCAAATTGGAATTGCTAGCGTCTACAACTAGGTTAGATTGGACAATACCATCTCCATAATCAGGTGTTCCAATAGCTTGTGGATTCTCGGGGAATGTTCCCTGAAACTTAAGATCTTCAGCGTCTTCGTATGAAGCATATACCTCTGAAAAATCAAGGAACATTGGAATTCCAAATTCATTATTTATTGTAAATTCGATTCGTGGTGATTCAAAAACGATTCCCGTGCCACCCAAATCTTCAAAAAAACCAAGTTTCACGGTCTTCTCCTTGATATCGAAAGTATCCTGACCAAAAGCACCAAAAATCACCTCGAATTGAGGATTTTCAATATCGAGGAAGAAAAATAATTCCTCTCCACCTGTCAGTTGATCACCGGCGTACAAGTTGACGGTAGCATCAATATTTACTAAAAACTGGTTTGTTCCGTCATCAGAAAGCAGGTTCGTCTTGTGATTTACAAGTGAAACAGTATTTTCATCTCGCGAGGTTAGCCCTGTTGGGGCATCAATTGTGGACACGATACTTATAGTATCTCCATTTTCCCGGTTTACAAATGACGAAGTAGAGAATGAATATTCAATATCCGAAGGAAATTCAGATATTACTGTCAATACGAAATCAGCAGCATCAAAATATAATGAATCCAGTCGTTCATCTTTGGTTGCCGGAAATTCAAAAGCGACATTCGCTTTAAAACTAAAAGAGGTATCCCTTGGTAGAGTGGTAAAGCTGGTGATTGGACTATTAAAAATCGCCTGGTTCGAAAAATCATTCACATCTACCAAGTCATCTCCAGCTGAGAAGTCCGATTCAAACTCATAACTGAAGATTATTTGTTGATCATCAGTAATTGAATATTTGGAAGAATCAGTGATGTTCTCTTTTAAAAACTCACCAATAGTCAAAGTATCATTTACAAGAAGTAAAGCTATTCCGCCCGTATATTTGGGCAAATAAGTGTTATCAAAGTTGGGTAATTGATCAAGGTTACATGAACCTAGAAAAAACATACCCATTAGCAAAAGGCAAATATGCCTAATCCTTTTAGCGGAGTTAATCATTACGGTTTTTTAAGAAGTGGACATTTCATTAATAAGAGTGCAAGAAACAACCACATTCTTTAGAACCAAAGCAAAATTCGTCGAATATTTTAAATCGTCCTATTAAATACCCGGAATGTCCTATTTATCATATTAATCACGCAGAACGCCTTGCGGAAAAGACACTAAGCTTTCATATCCATCACTCCCCACTGACACCACTCCGAACAAGAAGTTATCAATTACAATACCTTCCAACGTGTGTGAGTCAACATCACCAACATATCGATAATATTGCCAAACAGGTGAGGTAGTATCGCGCCAGTAGAGTTTGTATCCTTTGGCACCATCTACTTTTTTCCAGGAGAGCTTGGCACTTGGCTCTACAATCCCTCCTATTTTAACTTCCGATGGAGCTGGTGGGCCGCTTGCCAGTGCTCCCAAAGCAATCGCATTGACAGCAGTCATTTTCGCACAATATTTAAAATCAACGCCTTCTATAACATCTCCGTAAGCAATTCCATTTTCAGACCTCACATCCTGATGCTGCCGGTTGTAATTTTCATGGGCTTCCATGATCCTTACACCAGCAAACCCAGCCTCATTGAAAGGGCGATGATGCCCACCTCTTCCAAATCTATCCAGGCGATAAATTATAATTGGATTCATTTCAGGCATATAAGTCTTTGTAGTTTCATATACATACCTGGCAAGCTGTCGTGAATCCCCATCATTTTCCCCACCATAAAACCGCTTCAACTGCAACTCTCGTTCAGTAGCAAGACTAGAATAGGGTTCTGAAAAAATTCTGAAACTGCGATTGTCGATTACTCCATCCACCCCTTCAATATTTCCAATCATATCATTATTGAGGATGCCAATAATCTCCCAACCATCTTCCTTTGCTTTCTCCGCGAGGTGCTTACCTCCATATAAGCCCTGCTCTTCACCTGACAATCCAGCATACACAATAGAACTCTTAAACTTACTTTTTGAAAGCACCCTTGCTACCTCTAGTGCACCTGCCATGCCGGTTGCATTGTCGTTGGCACCTGGTGCATCGATGGTGTAGTTGCGAACATCTGAGGCCCTACTGTCAATATCCCCACTCATGATGGCATATCGATTAGGATAAGTAGTTCCGCGTTGCACAGCATAAATATTTACTACATAAGTGTCCTCATATATTCTGGTCTCAGGATCAGCCTTTACTAAAGTTCGTTGTTCGTACACTTCCAGGCAGCCACCACAATCTTTGGAAATTTTTTCAAATTCAGATTTGATCCACCTTCTGGCAGCCCCAATCCCTCTTGTTGTCGATACTGTGTCCGACATGGTATGTCTCGTCCCAAAACCCGCTAACTTCCTAATATCCTTTTCAAGACGATCAGCATTCACTGATTCGATAATTTCATACATCCTGGAGTCAACGGGCATGTTCTGGGCATTGACATAACTACAAAATGAAAAGAAAATAAGCAGTGGTAGGGAGTGTTTTAAGTGCATGGTTCAAAGCATTTTGTTAACCTCTAATTAAGGATAAAATAGGATGAATGCTTAACCATTCGTAGAAATTCTCAATAAAACCTGCTTTCCGCTCAAAATAACAGCATATTGATTTTAATAAAAGCACTGTGGCACATGTCCTTTGTTACCTTTGCCTACATGTTTACCAACAGACAGCTCTTTCTGAATCATCTTGCCCAAACTACCGATTTCCCATTGCTCATCGAAATTGAGAAAGCTGAAGGTGTCTACATGTATGGTCCTGATGGTAAACAATACCTGGATCTTATTTCCGGGATCGGGGTAAGTAATGTGGGGCATAGACACCCATCGGTTGTAAAAGCTGTAAAAGACCAGGTAGACAAGTACATGCATCTTATGGTTTATGGCGAGTATGTACAATCACCACAAGCTAAATTAGCGGAAGCACTGACTCAAACGTTGCCCACTCACCTAAGCTCCGTTTACCTTGTCAATTCAGGAAGTGAGGCTATCGAAGGAGCACTTAAACTTGCCAAGCGTTATACTGGAAGGCCCAATATTGTTTCATGCATCAATGCCTATCACGGATCATCGCACGGTGCACTCTCAGCTGGTGGCAATGAGATTTTCAAGAGAAACTACCGTCCCCTGGTTCCCGGGCATTTTCAGGTTCCTTTTAATGATCCGTCTGCTTTTGAACAAATCGATCAAAATACTGCTGCAGTGTTGGTGGAAACCATACAGGGAGAAGCCGGAATCAGAGTGGCAGATGATAACTACTTTAAATCCCTTTCAGATCATTGCAGGTCAACCGGTACCCTCTTAATCCTTGATGAAATTCAGGCTGGTTTTGGACGGACTGGTAAATTCTGGGCTTTTGAACATTATCAGATTGTACCTGATATCATCGTAAGTGCCAAAGGCATGGGTGGCGGCATGCCAATCGGTGCATTTATTAGCTCAAGGGAAATAATGGATTGTTTGAAAGAGAATCCAATCCTGGGCCATATTACAACTTTCGGAGGTCATCCGGTAAGTGCAGCTGCTTCATTGGCTACCATTCACGCCATCCGGGAAGAAAAGCTCATAGAATCAGTCAATCAAAAGGCGCAACTGTTCCGCTCCAAACTCACCCATCCGGCGATCAAAGATATCCGAGGAAAGGGTTTGATGATGGCCGTGGTTTTCGATTCTTTTTCAGAACTGAAACCAATAATTGATCGGGCAATTGAACTCGGCGTAATAACCGATTGGTTTTTATTTTGTGATCATGCAATGCGGTTGGCACCACCACTTGTCATCTCAGAAGATGAAATAAAAAAAGCCTGTAACATAATCTTACAGGCTATAAATGATGTTTTAGGTTAGCTTAAAGCAGTGGTTTAAGTTCAAGTGTTGCCTCATTTTCTACTCCATCTTGCTTGTATTTTACAGTTACTGAGCCCTTCACTTCATTCAGGATTTTCCTGATTTCAGGTAAGTTGTATTCAGAAACAGCCTTTCCATTGACCTCTAATAATTCCGCATCAATTTTTATACCTGCAGCTTCAGCAGGACTATTTTCAAAAACCCTATGAATAAGTAGTTTCTGCATTTGCTTTCCAAACTGAAGGTTGATACCACTTGAATTCACCTCATATGGTTTCTCAAAGTTTTCATTTGGCTCCAGATAAATCATACTGGACGCATAGTTGTAAGTCGTATTAAAATGCTTCAATACACCGTTTCCAATAATACCAGCTACCTTTTTATTGTGCTGAATGCCATGCTTAGCCTGGCTAATTCCAATGGGAAGATCCTCTATTTTGAAAGAACCAACAGTAAATGACTTCACCCTGCCTTCATAATGCATGGTTTCCTCAGTACCCAGTCCAGATACAGGATAACTGTAATGCTCACCTGTCTTGGTAATTACATCATGTTTAGAAGCAAATGGAGTGTTGAAATCCATGGTAGTACCTGCTCCGGTATTTAGGAAGAAACTATCCGTATACTTCTCACCGTTATTTAGTTCAACTGTAGCTTGAATGGTGGGGATATAGTTCAACAATTTAAATTGAAATGATTCTCCATTTCCCGTATAGTAAAAGCTTTGCTGACTATATAGTTTTATCGTCATATCAGAATAATCGATTGACACTACATAATTTTTCAAAAGGTCATAGCCGATGATTCCATCAATATTCCGACCGATTGATCGCTCCAGATGATCCAAATCCGTGGTATACAGTTCTATATCTTCTAACTTCACGTCATTGATCTCGATCTTATTGTGCTCGATTAAGGCCCCGGAAACACTTCCCTGAGCACTCGTTTTCGAAGATTTATGGTCCATCTTCAGATTTAGCTTTTTGGCTACATCCACATCAATAACCGCGAGTCCATCACCGGTATCAAAAATAAAATCTACAGGTTCTGAATCATCCACACTCAGAGAGATGAATATATGATCTCCAAAAAGCTCAAAACTTGTGGTAGTAATAGGATCTTGTGCCGAAGCTTTGATCGAAATCAGCAACACAGATATTAAAAGAATTCTTTTCATGTTTGGTTAGCCATTTTTATCACGTCAATTTAAAAACAGATTTTCTTCTTTGCTATAAAAAGTCTTTAATTTTCCCCTTTTAATCCAATCTAAAAACAACTTACCGCATGACCGATTTCGTCAATGAAACTGTTAACTTTCTTAAGAAAAAGGGCTATACATCACCTGAACTGGGAATAATCCTTGGCACCGGACTTGGAGCGCTCACAGACCACATTGAAATCATTGAGGAAATCTCATATGACGAAATCCCTAATTTTCCCATTGCAACCGTGGAATTCCACAAAGGGAAGTTAATCTATGGCAACCTGGAAGGAAAAAGGATCATTGCCATGAGTGGTCGGTTCCACTATTATGAAGGCTACTCCATGCAAGAAGTTGTTTTCCCTGTAAGGGTGATGAAGTTTTTAGGAATCAAGAAGCTTCTGATCAGCAATGCAAGTGGCAACATGAACCTCGAATGGAAAAAAGGTGAACTGATGCTTATTGATGATCATATCAATCTTCAACCGGACAATCCGCTCAGAGGAACTGAGGCAGCTGAGTTTGGGCCTATTTTCACAGATATGAGTCAACCTTATGATCCGGATATGAATGCCATCATGGAACGAATTGCCAAATCGGAAAATATCCCTTTAAATAAAGGTGTTTATGTGGCTGTGTCAGGGCCAAACCTCGAAACCAGGGCGGAGTATAGATTCCTCAGGAATATTGGCGCTGATGTAGTGGGGATGTCTACCGTTCCAGAAGTCATAGCTGCCAATCAGATGGGATTACCTGTAAGTGCTGTTTCGGTATTGACAGATGATTGCGACCCAGATAACCTCCAGGCGGTAGACATTAATGATATTATTAAAACCGCCGGGACTGCAGAAAAGCACTTGGTGGCACTGTTCAAAGAAGTCATAAAATCCTTGTAAAACTACCCCAAAATGGATACCAAATTAATCAACGGATACCCACATATAAAATATGAGCCACTACACTTCGCTTCTGACGTGATGAAGGAACGCGTATCCAGCTTTTATCAACTTCTGGACGCTAGACGGTCCGTTAGAGAAATCAGTAATCAACCTGTTTCTGAAGCAATTATCCAGGACATCATCCTTACGGCTTCCACAGCTCCATCCGGTGCCCATAAGCAGCCATGGACATTCTGTGCGGTGGCCAATCCCACGATTAAATCAAAAATCCGAGAGGCTGCTGAAAAGGAAGAATATGATAGCTACAACGGAAGAATGAGTGATCGATGGCTGAAAGACCTGGAACCAATAGGTACGGACTGGCACAAACCTTTTCTGGAGAAAGCACCGTGGCTGATCATCGTTTTCAAAAAGGTTTTTGAACAGGTGAAAGGTGAAAAAGCCAACAACTACTATGTCAATGAATCGGTCGGTATCGCATGTGGAATGTTGATTACTGCCATTCATAATGCCGGGCTCGTCACGCTTACCCATACTCCCTCACCCATGAATTTTCTCACTAGCATTTTAGAACGACCAGCGAATGAAAGGCCGTTTCTAGTGCTCCCTGTTGGTTACCCTGAACCTGAGGTTTATGTCCCTGATTTGCACCGAAAGCCAATAGAAGAGATTGCTGTATTCTATAAATGAAGTCTCAAAAATAGCTTCTTGAACAAAATAAAGGCATATTTTCCGATTTTGGCAGTCTGGTGAAGTCATTTGGCAGTTTCGTTTTTAAAAAGTTCCTGATCTTAGCAATAAGATTTTTAAATACGAAAAACAACAACATCCCGAGTCGATCGGGATTCTTGTCTATAGCTGGTTGGAACCCTGAAAAGAAAGTTTTCAGGGTTTTTTTATTTATCGAAATCGTCGTAATTTCAAATATCATCAAACTTAAACCGGACAATGAGAATTGCCACCCCACTCCTTTTGCTCATCAGCTCCTTTACATTTGCCCAAACTACTGGAAACTCTGAAGAACTAAACAAGAAGATCAAGTCTAAATTTCCACTGAGCACAGCCACCATTAAATATCAAATTACAGGAGATGCCAGCGGATCAGCCGCACTTTACTTCGACAGAAATGGATGGCGGGCAGTGGAACACAAAGAATTGATCATGGAGCGGTATGGTATTAAGAGTACAGAAAATACCATAGAGCTGACTGATGGAGATTATAAATATCAGATTAACGTGAATGCCGGAAAGGGAAAGAAAACAACTGATAAGAGCTGGAGTGGGCTGCTGGGTTATAAATCCCATAAAGAAACCATTACCGCCATAATGACCAGCAAAGGTGGCGAACCTGCCGGAGAACAAACGCTAAATGACAAAACCTGTACCGTCTGGAAGTTCAATAGCGGATCTACCCAGGAAATATGGGAGTGGAACGGCATTCCGCTTAAAATCGTTAAAAAACTCCCGGGGCTGACCTATGAAATGATCGCCGAAGAAATCGTTGAAATAGAATCAATCAATGAGGAACTCCTGGCTTTGCCCAATTCAGTAATTTGGATTGACTAAACCTCAATCAGATCCGCATACTTTCCTTTGATGTAGGTTTTACAGGTCATCGCATTTCTCAGTACTGCAGGTTTGAGCATGGATTTACCCAAGAGCATTCTTCCGCATTCCTGAATCCCTTCAATAATCGAAGGGTGCGGATGAATCAATTCTGCAAGCTCTTTGATTCCTTTATCCATCGATATTAAGAGCGCTACAGCTTGTATGGCACTAGATGCATGCTCACCAACTACGCGCATTCCAAGGATTTTTTGATCATCGTCATTGGTTACCAGTATTTTGATAAATCCCTGGGTATTTCGCATCGCAATTGCCCTCGGAATACAGGAGTAGTCAATGCTGACAATTTTATAATCATGTCCTTTTTCCCTTGCCTGGATTTCATTCATCCCCACTCCCGCTACTTCCGGTGAGAGGAACATGATCGTAGATATATTTTCATAAATAAGTGGACGCTCCGGTTCACCAAATATGCGCTCAATAGCAAACCTGCCTTCCAACTCCCCTACATTCACCAATGATATATCAGCGGTAATATCTCCGACTGCATAAATATTCTCAATACTTGTTTGTGTTAGATCATCTATAATTCCACGGTTATCCACCTTGAGATTTAGAGATTCATCGCATAGGTTTTGGTAATTTGGAACCCGGCCAACAGAAACCAGAGCCTTCTCTACCCTAAACACTTCTTTGGAACCATCCGTGTATTCGAGTGTGTATGCAACCATCCCGCCTTCAATTTTCATATCGATAAGCCGGGAATTTCTATGAATCAACACATTTTTTGCTTCGAGGTTTCGCTCAATCACCTTCACCACATCTTCATCTTCAAACGGTAAAATGCGATCCCCTTTATCAATGAGATGAACCTTGGTATGGCCAAAATTTGAGAAGATGGTCGCGAACTCACAACCAATCACCCCTGCTCCTACTATCACCATGCTCTTGGGGAAATCTTCGAGCTTATCTAGCCCGTCACTTGTAAAAATATGTTCCTCATCAATCGGTATTTCTACAAGCTTTCGTGGCGTACTTCCAGTTGCTAAAATGATGTAATCTCCGGAAATTGTCTTGGTACTCTCAACAGAGGTAATCTCAACAATATTTTCGGTAACCACTTTTGCATTTCCCTGGATGTAATCAAACTGAGTATCAGCTATAGACACATTGATGTTTCGCATATGATGCTCCAACTGGTCCATTCGTTCCTGAACTGCCTTCCGAACTTCTGATTGGACTTTCTCATAGTTAAACTGAACCCCTCCGGTATTGAGGGTTTCGCCGTGCTTTCTAAGCATGTATGCTTCTCGACTGAGCTCCCACCATGTTTTGCTCCACAAGGCACCATGATGAATGCCAGCACCTCCTAGTTGTTTTTTCTCTATTAAAGCTACTTTTTTCTTAAAATCAACGGCTCTCATGGCTGCAGCATAACCAGCTGGACCAGCGCCAATGACAATTACATCATATTTTTCCATTCGTAGGTCGGTGTATTCTCACCTTAATCTAGCCAAATGAACAAGTCAATGCAAATACCAACCTCTATTTTATGGGTATAACCTCTTCTATTCAGTAAAAACACTTAAGCCGAAATGTGAGCCAAGACCAAAAATTCATGTAAATCCTACTTCTGTCAAGTTACTAACCATAGATGCTGAAACAAGTTCAGTACGACCACTGGGGCGATAGAACGAGCATTAAAACCATGTAGCGTCATGCTGAATTCATTTCAGTATCTAACTTGACTAAGTAGGATAAATCAAAACGAAAATCAACTCCACCGAAATCAATTTTCGAGTGAATTACTACACTTTCTCTTGTAGTGAAGAAGCAGTGCAAGCATGCTAACTGGTACAACCAGGGAGATCAAATCGGTCCGATGAATGGAATAACTTCTACCACAATAAAGAGGATTCAATTATGAAAGTGCTTCCAACTATAACTTAACCGTTTTACAAACCCCGGTTTCGAATCCTCCGTAGGACGGTTTTAGCATTCACTACGAACTGGTTAAGGTTGTATCCAAACCCAAAACACTAAACAAATTATTTTCGCTAAAAAAGACCAAACGAGCATCGAAATGGCTCCCTATTCGTAAGTAGAGTAGATTGAATTCATTATGACAAGATTCCTCTCAGCTCAAAGACCTCCCCTTATTTTCGGTCTACTATTACTCTTACTGGGTTCACTTGTTCTGATAATGACATCATCACCGGTGGGCTCCGGTATACTCAGCCTGGCTATTACCGCTGATTTACTCATCACAGTACCTTTGATTTATTATCTATTAGTTAGAAATACCAAAATCCCCAACACCACTACCATTCCAGTTTTGATTATTGGGATGGTTCTAGGCTCTTACTTTTTAGCAGCAGAGGAGCAATTGTATTTGGAACTTTTTAAAACCTGGATCCTACCGCTGATTGAAGTGACGATTTTGACCGTGGTGATCGTAAAAGTTCGTAAGGCAATTAATAAATACAAAGCACTGGAGGATCGATCGCCTGACTTCTATACCACCCTCAAATACACTTGTGCTCAAATACTCCCCAAGAAACTAGTGATGCCCTTTGCCACGGAAGTAGCTGTGATTTACTATGGCCTCATCAACTGGAAATCACGAAAGCTTCAAGAAAACGAATTTACTCATCATAAGGAAAGCGGTACTCCGGCTCTGATGGGAGCTTTTGTATTTATTATCTTGACAGAAACGATCACCTTTCACCTTCTACTAGATTCATGGAATACGGTTGTGGCGTGGATATTTACGGGATTGAGCCTCTACACGGCCCTTCAGGTAATTGGGTTTGCCAAGTCTCTTGCCCAGCGACCAATTACGATCAATCAGAACTCAATAACCCTCAAGTATGGCATTTTAAATGAAGTGGAAATTCCTTTCACCGAATTGGAAGATGTAGAGTTATCCACTAAGGAATTGGAAAAAGCCCCACAGACGAAAACGCTTTCCCCTCTAGGTGGTTTGGAAAGTCATAATGTGGTCCTATATCTTAAAAGTGAACATGAACTCATTGGCTTGTATGGCCTGAAAAAGCGATTCACAGTGCTTGCATTGCATGTAGATAAACCGCAAGAATTTCATGAGTCCCTTCATGCAGAAATGACAAACTTGTAATGCCTTTCCTATTCAGAAGCCAGCTCTTTCAGTTATTCCTCAAAGCATGAATGAGTTCCCTCTTGGTCATATGCGAGCGACCTTCTATGCCCACCTTCTTAGCTTGCTGGTAAAGGTCATCTTTCGTCCATTCCTCGTACTTGGCTGCATGACCTCCCTTTACCCCCGAGTCGGGTGCGTTGGCTATTCTGGCTGCCTTTTCTTTGCTATATCCTTTATCTCTCAGCGCCTCATATTGTTCTTCATTTTTTATTTGTCTCATAGCTGTATTTCTATTGATTTTGATAACATATGAACCCAGTAGAAAACAAAAAGTTCTAAGTGAAAGCGTTAAATTATGCCTCAATACAACTACCTCACTATCAATCGCTCAGTCAGTACAATACCTTCAACTTCAACCTGCACGAGATAGACCCCTGCACTCAAATCAGGTAACTCTAGCGTGGAAAGCACATCAGCATGCTGGAAAATTGTATTACCCTGAAGCGAAATGATCCTAATTTGCTTGTTCACTTTGCCAATTGTATGTGAAAAAGTCAGAGTAGCCTTCTCCTGCATAGGATTCGGGTAGATTTTGATCAAAGGGTCATTCCGGGAGTTTTCATGGCCCAACACCCCATTACGATACTTAAATCTCAAAATAGCTCCTGGATTGTCCAGGTCATCAGTATTGCTGTTGGATGGACCGGAGGTCTGCCCTCTGTTATCCGTAATCATGAAAAACTCACGGCCATTAGGGTGAACCGCAATATCCCGGTAGCGGTTTTGAGTATCCCAATACGGTAATGCCTCACCTAAGGCATTTCCCTGGTCATCAATGGGCTGTCGGAAAACCATTCCCAATTTCAAACTCACAACAAGCAATGATCGGCTCCAACCGGGGATTCCGGTGGAATTCTCGTAAATATCAATGCTTGAAGGTGCAATGGTGGGCCAGCAGATAAACAAAACGTTGCAGGATGGATCTACAAAGTTGTAATCGTCCCCTACAGTGTAAAAAGTCTTAATTGGTGGCACAAAATCAGCACGGGTCCAAGCGCTCTCTTTGGTCACTTCAGCTCCGGCAGGACAGCCATAGTCATCATATCTACCACAGTTATCAGTCGATGACCAGTTACAATACACATAGGCATTGTCATCCTGATAACCAGCTACGTATGGCCATCCGTAATTTTTACCCGCCTCAATCCGATTGATTTCATCGTCAGTCTTGGGACCATGCTCTGAAGAAAACAAGCTCCCATCAGCTGCAAATACCAAACCTTGAGGATTTCTGTGCCCATAACTGAAAATATGACTTTGGACTCCATTGATGATTGGATTGTCTGCCGGGATGCTTCCATCGGTATTGAGCCGCAGGACCTTGCCCTGATAGGTACTCCAGTCAAGGACATCAACTTCTGACTGAGTAGGTAATGCTTGCGCCAATATTTCTTCACAGACATTTTCATATTGATTTTTGCCCTGGTTACCAATAGTATAGTAGAGTTTGTCATCTGGGCCAAATAACAAGCGACCGGAATTGTGGTCATTGCTTGCTGGCAGATCCGTGATCACCGCCACAGGATCAATCAGTGATCCATCTTGTGATCCCTTCAAGGTGAAGGTATACCGGACTATCTTTTGCTTTCTGCTTTCCTGAAAGTAGGTATAAGACAAGTAAACAAAATCACGACCTGCCCCCTGTCCAAGCTCTGGGTGTAGTGCCATTCCCAATAACCCATCCTGAGTGGAAGTCTGGAATGCATCATTGATTGCCAATAAGAAATCCCGGTTGCCCGTTTCAGGGTCAATGCGAATGACTGTCTTGGCTGATCTGGAGGTGATCCACAACATATTATCGGTGCCATATAAGATCTCCCATGGATCAGACAAGGAGTTGTCTGGAGCGAGTTGCTTCATTTCAAAGTGTTCCTGGGCTGGTAAATAGAAATGAACAGAGTAAAAAATCAGGTAAATGAGGAAACGCATACTTACTGAGGTTTGAAAAGTAAGTATATGAACTCATACCTGGTGGAAAGAAAAATGTCTCAAAATTGGATGAATTGGCGAATATGTACACCTCAAATGGACAGGTTGGTAACCTAATCTGAAATATCAGCGAAAAACATAAGCCATGGAAATGCTTCCTTCTGCTCCACTTAGATTTCGGGTGGTATAGTACTTTGAATATTCACCTGACCAGTTGATGTGCCACCTTTCTGATAAGTGAAGACGTAGCATAACGCCCAAAGATGCTGAGAGCTCCCCCTCACTGTCAAATGATCGAAGGCGGCATAAACTATAATAAGGAATTATTTCCCGGTTTTCGCCTAATTGGATATGATACCCCATGCTCTCTATAGAAGTAACCAGTGCAAAAAACATCCCTACAAGGTCAGTCAGTGATTTCTCATCCTCTCCCAATGACAAAAGTCCAAAAGGTGCAAATATTGTCCCAAGACCTATTTCGAAATAGTTTACCCCAAAAGACACCGGAAAGAAAGCACTTATTCTGTCTGAGTAGTGGTATTCACCAAGTATCCCTCCAGTGACATATGCACCATATGACCTCACATGGACATAATCTGCCGTGACGTGTAAGTCTATCCTACTTTTTCTATTATCCACAGATAATTGTGACCGTACCTGCCATGCCAAGGCAAGTAGCACAACGGTGAGTACTGTTCGTGAGACAAGGAATGAAAACATATCAATCAGTTAGCATTAAAACGAAAGTAATTTAAGATAAATAACTGATTATCAGTAGTGAGGATAAGATAACGTAACGATCACCAGACATCATACAATTGTATTCAATTTAACCGTATTGATAATGATGTTATTGTTGGAATCAAAGGAAGAGTATGCAGTCCCCTATTGCTGACAAGACTTGTTAAACCCTATTTCCTAGAAAAAATGAAACGGTTAAGCATAACATTACTATATTTAAACCAGCCTAAAATTCGATTTTTTAATGAATGTCTTCTTACTATCTATTCTCATAGATAGAAAATACCGTCAATTCCTACTGTTAAGAATAAACCTTTTTTTTGTGGAGGATTTGGAATTATTATTTCCCAACCACTTAGGAGTTATCCATGCAATAATCATTTCTAACCATAAACTAAATAAACTATGAAACACTCTGTTAAAACCTTCTTACAATTATTGATTGTAATTACCCTAATTCTCTATGGTTGTGGTGACCAAAATGAAATTCACCCGAACGGGAGCGAAGTTGGATATTTGAGCTTAAATCTTGGTCTCGATGTATCCGGTCTTTCAGATGGAAGAGTCAGTGCCGTATCCACTGATACCTGGAATGTCATCGTATACGATGCAACAGATCAAGAAGTCTACAATTATGAGGATTTCTCTGATGTCCCTTCTGAAATTGAATTAGATGCCGGAGATTACACTGTATTTGTATCCTCAGAAGATGAAGGAGTTGCATTCGATCAACCTTTTTACACCGGAACCTCGGATGTAGTAACTATTGTCAAGGGGGAAGTGGAACCAGTAACGGTCAATGCAGCATTGGCTAATGTAAAAGTTTCTATAGCCTATACTGCGGCTGTTCAAGCAGATTTTACTGACTGGAACACTACAGTAAGTAGCCTAAGCGGCTCATTGACGTTTTTGAAGGATGAGATCAGAAGCGGCTATTTCATTGCAGGAGAAGACCTCTTATTAACAGCAAATATGTCCTATTTGAAAGCTGATATGACCACAGCAACAAGAAGTCTTTCAGGTACAATATCTAACACTAATCCACAAGACCATTACCTGGTAACCATAGACTATGATTTAGAGAGTGGTGCTATTTCTCCTCTGATCATTGTTGTAGATGAAACAACCAATGACATAGAAATAGATATAACTCGACCTCCGGTAAATGGAACGTTTATAGACGTCTTTGGAGGATCAGGGATCGATGTTGGTGTATGTCTGATTGAAACTGCTGATGAAGGATTTATCATAGGAGGACAGTCAAACTCATCTGATGGGGATATAACTACTAACAACGGATCCAACGATTGGGTCATAATTAAGACTGATGCTTCCGGTAACATACAGTGGAGCAATACTTACGGAAGTACGTTTTCTGAAGAACTTAATAGGGTTATCCCAACTCAAGATGGAGGTTATATAGCTTCTGGAACAGCGGGAGGTGGCACTGGAGATGTTTCTACATTTTATGGTGGTATTGACGACTTTTGGGTTGTTAAGTTTGATGGTGCTGGAAATATCGAATGGGAAAAAACTTATGGAGGATCTGGCAGAGACTCAGATCTTTTTATTCTGGAAAACTCAGATGGAACCTATACAATCGCAGGGAGTACGAGTTCTCCTGATGGAGATATTTTAGGTTTCCCTCATCCTGGGCCTTATTACTATGTGCTTTGGGTGGCTAAATTAGATACAAATGGAGACATTCTATGGCAATCAATGATTAGTGATACATATGATTTATCAATCCAAGACTTCCAATTCAACTATGCTCAAAATCAGTACGTTTTGATGGCCGACAGATCAAGCTCTTCATCTTTTGGCTCATTGACCACAATCCTGGTAGCTACAATAGATTTATCAGGAAATATTATCTGGTCGGATGATTTTGGTGGAAATGGAGACGATGAGTCAGGTGCACTTCTAGGTACTTCTGATGGCGGTTATATCTGTACTGGAAGCACGTTTTCTGCAGATGGAGATGTCTCCTCAAAGTATGGAGCCAATGATGTTTGGGTTTTCAAATTAAACTCTTCAGGAACCATAGAATGGGAAAAAACCTATGGTGGAAGTGGATTAGATTATGGTCATGGGATCGCTATTAATTCTGACGGCAATTATATTGTTACCGGAAGCACAAAATCAAGTGATTTTGATGTAAGCAGTAATTATGGTGGTGATGACCTTTGGTTATTTGAAACTGATCCTAATGGAAATCTAATTTGGGAGAATTCAATCGGAGGAACCCTGAATGATGCGGGAGGCAAGGTAATTCCAACTACGGATGGTGGTTATGCAATTGTAGGTTCTTCTACCTCTTCGGATGGACATATACTGTCAAACGCTGGCAATCGCGATTTGATTTATGTGAAGCTCAATTCTCAAGGTAATTTTTAATCCTCGATGAAAGAAATGAAACTAAAAAGCCTGCTGTCGCATTTGCCAGCAGGCTTTTTTGGTAAATATTGATAATTGCCAGAATAAACATTTCACATGCCAATCATCAAAAATTGTTTAACAGTTCTTTAGATTCAGACATGAAGTAAAGACCCCGTCTAATCGCGTTTTCAATGTGGATTCATAAATCCCTAGGGTTGAAAACTTCCAAACCAAAGCCTAACCACCTAAATCCAAAAGGATCCAACATTTGGCAAAACACTCTACTTTGATAGTTCTGGTTGGAAACGATAGTGAAAAGTATGTGGTCATCTAGTCTAATCACTTCCATCATAGTAAAAGCTATAAATCGCATTAAACGTTAATTCAGCTTTATTTATCTGTGAAAAACCTATACAATTGAACGGAGTATCATAAATATTTAATGAGTCAGAAGTTGAACGTAAAAGAAGTGGTTTGTTCTTAAAGATGCGTAGCATACTACTATCTTTTGACTGCATTAAGAATTCAACTGGATAATTAGCAATCAATTCTGAGGGTTGACTGAAAATAATAGGTTTTGAAAAATCAATCCCAATCTTGACTTAGGTCAATGGAATAGAATTAACAAATTGTTCAACAAAATGGTTGTCACCCGCTAAAGTAAATCTAACAGATCTTTTTGCATTATATTGATTCTCAGGAAACAAATCTATATCCCTTCTAATAGTGTTCTTTACATTTTCTTTAGAGATCAGTATATTGTTTTTTAAGAAAAAATCAACTTCCTCATCAGAGAATAGTGTTGATGATACAATCCCAATATTAGAAACATCTAGACCTGAAAGGTATTTCACTACACTAACAAAATTCTGATCCTTTACCTCAACAAAGAAAACCTTCTCCGTATCTGGTGAATAGATGTGCTCTCTTGAAATATAAGTTTCACACTCTTCTTTGCTAGGAGCACAACGAAATAAGATTAGCGATACAATTATAACTATCTGAATATTCGCTTTCTGGGTAATGTAGCCTTTAACAAGTACAAGCCGGTATTTTATTAACTTCTTCAAATCCTTTAATTATTCATTTGATCTTATCACTCCCCATCCCCATCTAGCCCACCTCGTCCGCGTTTGTAACACGGATTCATAAACCCTGAAGTTCGACAACCAACCCAAAGCCTAATAACCTAAGAACCCAAAAAACCTATCAACCCAACAACCTAAAACCCAAGAACCTACTTATGCCTTCCCTCCAGCACTTTCACGACATCATCAAGGGAATAACCTTTGTGAGCCAAGAGCACCATCAGGTGGAAAAGTAAGTCTGCGGATTCATTGAGAAACAAGTCTTCATTGTCATCCTTGGCTTCTATGACTACTTCCACTGCTTCTTCGCCTACCTTCTGCGCTACTTTGTTGATACCCAGCTTAAACAAACTCGCGGTATAAGAGTCTTCCGAAGGATTAGCTTTGCGATCCTCGATGATCGCTGTGAGTTGGTTAAGAAAAGCAACTGGATTGCTGTTCACTTCATTGAAGCAAGTATCTGCACCAGTATGACAGGTTGGCCCGTGTGGTTCAGCTTTTATCAGGATAGTATCCTTGTCACAGTCCTCTGCTATTTCCTTTAAAATAAGGTGATTTCCTGAGGTTTCGCCCTTCACCCAAAGTCTTTCTTTGGACCGGCTATAGAAAGTAACTTTTCCGGTTTCTTGCGTTTGTTTCAAAGCTTCGGCATTCATATAGCCTAGCATGAGCACTTTTCCGGTGATGTGATCCTGTACAATGGCTGGTAGCAGCCCTCCTCCTTTTTCGAAATCCGGTGACATTATCTTCTTATTGGTAAGTTCTGTTTTGCTAATTCGTTTTTCAGATGACTGATTTCCACTTCTTTATAGTGAAAAATACTTGCAGCCAATGCCGCATCTGCTTTTCCTGACTTAAAGATGTCGGTAAAGTGTATTTCATTACCGCCTCCCCCTGAAGCAATAACAGGGATGCTCACAGCTTCTCCAACTCGTCTGGTCAGGTCCACCGCAAATCCGGCTTTAGTGCCATCATGATCCATGGAAGTCAATAAAATCTCACCTGCTCCACGCTCCGCCACTTCTTTGGCCCAGGCGATTGTTTCCAGTTCGGTAGGTTTAGTGCCACCATGCGTATGCACCAGATCAGTGCCGTTGACATTGCGACTATCGATGGCCACCACCACACATTGAGATCCAAACTCCCTGGAAAGTTCATTGATCAGATCAGGATTCTTTACTGCTGCGGAGTTGATCGATACTTTGTCCGTACCAGCACTTAGCAAGGCCCTCACATCTTCTACCGAGCTGATCCCTCCTCCTACTGTAAATGGAATGTGAATAGCTGCGGCAACTTTCCGCACCAGGTTCAAGAGCGTTTTGCGTTTTTCCAAGGTTGCGGATATGTCAAGGAATACAAGTTCATCAGCTCCTTCTATAGTGTATCGCTCGGCGAGCTCTACCGGATCACCGGCATCACGGAGCTGGACAAAATTCACGCCTTTAACTGTTCGTCCGTCTTTAATATCCAGACATGGTATGATTCTTTTTGTCAACATCAGATACTCGTCAATTCTTCCAAAGTAATACGACCTTCATAAAAGGCTTTGCCTACTATGGCACCATACAGTCCCTGGTCTTTCAATTTGACCAAATCATCCTTGCATGATACACCTCCACTAGCGATCAATTTGAGTTTTGGAAACTGCTTCATGATCTTCTGATACAATTCAAAAGATGGCCCCTGAAGCACTCCGTCTTTACTAATATCAGTACATATCACATATTTGATGCCCAAGCCGGCATAGTAGTCCAAATACTCCATCAAATCAAGATTGGAAGACTCCTGCCATCCCGAAACCATTACTTGCTCATCAAGCACATCGGCACCCAGTATGATTCTTTCCGCACCGTATTCTTGGATCCAGGCCTTCACTTCCTCCCTGTTATTGGCGGCTATACTTCCGGCAGTAACCTGAGCAGCACCCGCAGCCAGGACTTTATCCAGATCTGCCTGTGTTTTCACCCCACCTCCAAAATCTACCTTGAGAGACTCCACCGAAGTAATGGCCCGAAGTGTGTCCAGGTTCACCACATGTTTGGCCTTTGCCCCATCCAAATCAACAACATGCAATCGCTTAATGCCCGCTTTCGTGAAAGCCTCAGCAACAGCTTTTGGATTGTCTGAATACTCCGTTTTTTGGTTGTAATCTCCCTTTGTCAGGCGGACACACTTGCCACCTATAATGTCTATTGCCGGAATGATCTGCATACCCTATAGTTTTAAAAAATTCTCCAACAGTTTCATACCCGCATCAGCGCTTTTCTCTGGATGAGGCTGAATCGCATAGTAGTTGTCCTTATTCAATGCTGCACTAAACGCTTCCGGATAGTCAGCAGTGGCAATGGTCTCCTCACAAAGGGGCACATAGTAGCTATGTACGAAGTACAAATAATCACCCTCTCGGATGTCAGCCATAATCGGGGATTTGAGCGAATGGATATCATTCCAACCCATGTGAGGTACTTTCACAGCACTATTATTGAACCTTTTTACATTTTGCGGAATGATCCCAAGGCACTGAGTATCATTCTCTTCAGAAGACTCACACATTAGTTGCATCCCCAGGCAAACACCTAGGAAAGGTTGCTTAAGGTTGCGCAGGACTTCATCCAGGCCTTTCTCACGCAAACTTCGCATCGCAGAACTTGCCTCACCCTGTCCGGGAAAAATCACTTTGTCTGCGGTTGTTAATAACCCGGGATCATCCGACAACACTGGTTCAATCCCTAGTCTGTTGAGGGCAAACGTGAGCGATTGCACGTTCCCTGCATTGTACTTCACAATTGCTAATTGCATATTTTATACAGCCACTGTAGTTTCATGGTTGGCCACCATTTCTGACAATACTTCCTTGATTTCGGGAATGCTGTTGTAAAGTTGTTCATAAGATTGTATCACAAAGTAGTCTTCCTGAAAGACATCCTTGCGAAAAGGGGTATTAGCAATCTCTTGCACGCTAAAAGCATGCTTCGGGGGTTTTTCGCTTAAACTAAACTTGGTTTCTCCCGCACTGGAGAGGATTCCTGCACCATAAATACGCAATCCCGCTTCTTCCTGAATGAGTCCGAACTCCACAGTGAACCAGTAAATTCTCGACAGTATTTCTATGGCATAATCATTTCCAACATACTTCAATCCAATGTTGCTCAATGCTTCCAAAAAGTCAACGAACAGCTGGTTGCTCAACAATGGCACATGAGCAAAAACATCATGAAACATATCAGGCTCTTCCAGATAGTCAAGCTCTTTCATCTTTCTCAACCAGGTGGTTGCAGGAAACCTTCTATTTGACATGAGTTCGAAAAAAGTGTAGTCAGGGACTATCCCGGGTACTACAGCCAGTTTCCAACCAGTTAATGCTTCAAGGGTTTTGTTTGTTTCTTCGAATTTTGGGATTTCGCTTTCCACAAAACTGACTTTGGTCAGGCCATCGAGGTATTCGGCAGTCGCGGCCTTAGGGAGATTCTCCATCTGTCGATTGTAGAGAAGCTTCCAGACCTCAAAGTCTTCTTTTGTGTAATTGCCATAAATCTGTTTCATAGTATAATTTGGGGTATAATTATGGCGTAAAGATAGTCATTATTGAGCTCTCTGCGGCTCGGAAAGGCATTCGTTCTTCAATACAATTAAAAGTCTTTAAAATCCCATTCATCCTGTAAATCAGCTCATCCAACTAATTCATGGAAACGTTATTTGCTGGGATTTATAATTTTAAGGTATTAATGAATAAATTATACATAGACTTCCTTGACCCCATGCACAAAACTGTTAGTACAAACATTCAAATACTAAAAAGCACGCTCTTTGGCGTATTGGTATTGGATACTAACGGAAATATTGACCAGTGCAATGAAAAAGCCTGCACAATGCTTCAAGCCACAGAAGACTGGATTGTGGGTAAACCCATATACAAAATCCTCAGTGATTTTCCTTTACTTATAGGGACAGAAGAACTTTCAGAAGGAACCTGGACAGGAAGGTTAGAAAGTGGAAAGAAAATCTCAATACAATACAGCTACAGTCCCTCTATTGACAGTAACAATCATGAGGCAGGTCATTTGATCATTGCCGAATCTGTACCTACCCTCATACACAATTCTTTTAGAGAAAGTACATCATATGACTTCCCTGATTTTCACCTTTCGGACGCCATTATTAATAGCATGCCTGGTATTTTCTATTTGTTCACCAGTGAGGGGCAATTTTTAAGATGGAATGACAATTTTGAGAAGGTCACCGGTTATACTACCTGCCAAATACGCGAGAAACACCCTCTCGATTTTTTCGATATTGATGAAAAAGATCTTGTTAAAGATAAAATTACGAGTGTCTTTGATCTGGGTTTTGATTCTGTAGAGGCGAATTTCTTACTTAAAGATGGCACCAAGATTCCATACTTCTTTACGGGGAGTTACCTGGAATTTGAAGGAGAGCAATGCTTGCTTGGTGTTGGAATCGACATCAGTCAGCGGATACTTGCTAAAAGATCACTTGAACATACCAACAAACAACTAAGAAGTGCACAACAGATAGCCAGAATTGGCTACTGGGAATGGAACTGGGCCGACAATGTTTCCTATTGGTCTGATGAGATGTATGAGCTATGTGGCTGTGACAAATCACAAGGGCCAATGGATCAAATACAATTTGTTAAATCTATCCACACTGGTGATCTCGCCTCACTTGACTCTGAAAGAAAACGCATAGTAGAAACCAAAGAACAAGGTGAAGCAGAGTTTAGGTTCTTCATGCCGAGTGGCGAGATGCGTTACTTTAGGGTACAAACCAGTGCCGTTGTGAAGCCGAATGGTGAGTTTTTGAGACTTGAGGGCACACTGCATGACATCACCGATCGCAAGAAAGGTGAAGAAATCCTTTCCAAATCCAACGAGCGGTACGAACTAATTTCTAAAGCCACCAATGACGCCATTTGGGACTGGGACATTAATAATAATCAGATAACCGGGAACAAGAATTTATACGAACTGTTTGATTTGGAAGTATTTAGTGATCGGTTTGATGATCGAATGTTCCAATCAAAAATCCACCCTGAAGACGTTAACAGAGTAAGAGCAAAAACTGCTGATGCCCTTTTTGCTAGAAAAGGTGTGATCTCCCAGGAATACAGATTCCTCCATCCGGATCAGACCTGGCGTGTAATTCTGGAGCGATCGCAAGTGATTTATGATAAAAATGGGATGCCGGTCCGAATGCTAGGGGCCATGCAAGACATTACCGAGCAGAAGTCATCAGAAGTAACTCTACAGGAAATCACCAACAGGCTGCTTCTCGCTACCACATCTGCCAAACTTGGGATTTTTGATTGGAATATTGGGAGGGACAGAATGGTTTGGAACCAATATATGTATGAGATTTTTGAAGTTAGCCCTTCTGATTTTGATCACTCATTCCAATCATGGCTGGATTGCTTCCACGCCAAGGATGTTGCTCTTTTTGATCTGAAGAACAACAGCAAATTGCTCAACAAACGAAAAATGAACGAAACGATCCGGGTGGTTCTTTCTACAGAAGACATCAGGTATGTGGAGATTCATGCTATTTTGCTGCCTAATGAAAACGGTAAGGTAACTTCAGTTATTGGTGTGTGTAGGGACATTACTGATAAAGTGAATGCTGAACAACAAATCAACCGAACCATTATCAACACTCAGGAAGAAGAGCGTTTCGAGACGGGAAGGGAATTACATGACAATGTGATCCAGGTCCTGATCGCTAGTTTGATGAACCTGAACCATGCCAAAGACAGAGATCCTAACAATACTCCGTTAGAAAACGGGCTTCAGCATACCAAAAATGCCATCAATGAAATCAGGAGACTATCCCATCAGCTGGCACCTTCCAATCTTGGTCAAATGGCTATGGATGAGGCCATTAAAGATTTGCTCAAGAACATGAATAGTCAGGAATACTTTAAAGTAAGCCTGAAATTTGACCTGGACAATGGCAACTGCATCCCCGATGAAGTAAAACTGAATATTTACCGGATCGTACAGGAGCAGCTTAACAATATTCATAAGCATTCTGGTGCCACAAAAATCTCAATCGAACTTGGAGCAAGTAAAAACCGGGTATGGTTGAAAACCAAGGATAATGGTAAAGGATTCGACCTTACCAAAGCCCATTACGGGATCGGGTTGCACAATATCCAACGCAGGGTTAAAGTATTTGAGGGCGAAATTTCAATCAATACCGCCCCAAACAAAGGCTGTCAGATGATTATTGATATTCCATTTAATGATCACCCTAACTCCTGAATCGCTCTCATTTTACGAATTAGCCTCGCAGACTCTTCAAAATCAAGTGTTTGCTGGCCATCCGAAAATGCCTTCTCGGGCTTGTCATGGATTTCGAAAATCACACCATCCGCTCCGGCTATAGTTGCAGCAAGGGCCACAGGCTCCACATGATCTCTAATGCCTATGCCATGAGAAGGATCCGCTATCACCGGAAGATGGGTTTTCTCTTTCAAGATTGGAATGGCATTGATATCAAAAGTATTTCGAGAAGCCTTCTCATAGGTTCGGATGCCCCTTTCACATAGCAACAAACGTTCATTTCCTCCTGCAAAAACATATTCTGCACTGTACAATAACTCATCTATGGTTCCCGAGATGCCTCGCTTGATCATCACAGGCTTATCCACTCTACCCAGCTCATCGAGCAGGTTGAAATTCTGAGTGTTGCGGGCCCCAACTTGGTATATATCTACATAATCATACATTTCTTCAATCTGGGATACCTGCATCACCTCTGTCACAATCTTTATCCCAGCTGCTTTAGCAGCCTTGTACCAGAGTTTTAGTCCGTCTATACCCATCCCACGAAATGAATAAGGGGAGCTACGTGGTTTGTAAACACCGCCTCGCATAATCCGAAGACCATTTTCTTTAAGATGATTGATCGTTTTCTCAATGTTCTCTTCCCCCTCAATGCTACAAGGGCCAGCCATCATGGCAAAGTTTCCATCGCCAATCAATACTCCATCCCCAAGATCAATCACCGTTCGGTTTACTTTCCACTTTCGTGAAACAAGCTTAAAGTCATCAGAGACAATGTGGATATCCCTGATGCCCGGCAGATGACCAATGTTGCGTACATCAAACTTTTCCTTACCTATACCAATGATGTACTCTCCTTTCTGAGTCTTTACATCATTGGTTTTATACTTTAATGCCGATACCTTGGCTTTCAATGCCTCTCTCTGGTCAGCGGTAATGCTTGGTTCAAGTTGTATGATCATACTAAAGGTGATTTTACTTGTTTGATGTAGTTTTTAATAGCTACAGATGAGGTATCCCCTTCCAGTAGCTTGATGAATGCGCTCCCAATGATCGCACCATCTGCGTATTCGCAAGCCTTGCTAAAGGACTCATTGTCCGAGATTCCAAAACCGATCAATCGTTTATTTCTTAATTTAAACCCATTGATCTTTTCAAAGTAGGAAATTTGGTCATTGGAAATCCCTGTTTTTGCACCTGTGGTACTTGCGGATGAAACCATATAAATAAACCCCTTGCTCAGTTCATCAATCTTCCTAATTCGCTCCTCGGAAGTCTGTGGTGTAATTAAAAAAACATTGTATAAACCATGTTTTTCAAGCGTGTCTTTATAAAGCTCCTCATACTCATACATCGGAAGGTCTGGCAAAATCAGTCCATCAATACCAACCTCCTGGCATTTGGCACAGAAGTTTTCAAAACCATACTGGAGTACAGGATTTACATAACCCATTAACAGGACCGGAACACTTACTTGATTGCGCAAATCTTTCAACTGCTCAAACAGTTTTTTCAAAGTCATTCCATTGGCCAAGGCTGCAGTTGAACTTGCCTGTATGGTAGGGCCATCCGCTACAGGGTCAGAGAACGGCAGTCCGATTTCAATGAGGTCAGCTCCAGACTCATCCAGTGCCCGGGCAATTGATAATGTGTCTTCAAGATGCGGGTAACCTGCCGTAAAATACACGTTGAGCAATCGGTTCTTTTTATTTATAAATGCCTGATCTATTCTATTCATTTCTTTTTAGTTAATTAGTCCGGAGACCTTAGGCAACAGTATTACTATGGACTATCGACTATTTTGGCTATGGTCTTCTTAATATTTCCCCCACTTGATGTAAGTCTCCAAATCCTTATCTCCCCGACCTGAGAGGTTGATCACGACCACATCCTCAGATTTAAATTCAACCTTTGACAGTGCTGCCACTGCATGAGCACTCTCTACTGCTGGGATGATCCCTTCAGTTCTACTGAGCAATACTCCAGCTTTCATGGCTTCTTCATCTGTCACACCTACAAATTTTGCACGACCTGAATCAAAAAGATGCGCATGGAATGGGCCAATTCCCGGATAATCCAAACCGGCAGAAATGCTATAAGGCTCTACTACCTGGCCATCATCTGTTTGCATAAGGATTGTCCTGCTCCCATGTAGTACACCTTCTCTTCCCAGAGCTGTGGTAGCTGCGGATTTTCCTGTATCATTTCCAAGGCCTGATGCTTCCACTGCTATGAGCTTTACATCTTCATTGTCGAGGTAATGGTAATAAGCACCGGCGGCATTGCTTCCACCGCCTACACAGGCAAACACATAATCTGGATTCTCTTTACCTTCTTTTTCCTGAAGTTGCCATTTGATTTCCTCACTGATCACAGATTGGAACCTTGCGACCATATCAGGATATGGGTGCGGGCCTACCACTGAGCCAATGATGTAATGAGTGTCCTGTGGATGATTGATCCAATGCCGCATGGCTTCATTGGTAGCGTCTTTTAACGTCTTACTGCCACTGGTAGCCGGAATCACCTGTGCACCAAGGATTTTCATTCGCTCAACATTAGGCTTTTGTCTCGCCATGTCAACCTCGCCCATATAAACAGTACACTCAATTCCCATTAAGGCACATACTGTAGCCGTAGCCACTCCGTGTTGACCGGCACCGGTCTCTGCTATAATTCTTTTCTTGCCGAGTGCCTGAGCCATCAATATTTGCCCAACAGTGTTGTTCACCTTATGAGCTCCTGTATGACATAAATCTTCTCGCTTGAGATAAATTTTAGCCCCGAAGGTCTCCGACATTCTGGAGGCAAAATAGAGTGGTGTTGGTCTTCCTACATAGTCTTTCAATAAAGCCCTGAAGTCCTTCTGAAAAGTCGGAGTATACATGATATCCAAATAAGCCAGCCTAAGCTCTTCTACATTTGGATAGAGCATTTCAGGAATATACGCACCTCCAAACTTCCCAAAGTAACCTCGCTCGTCTACCAGATATTTCGATTTTATTTCACTCATAATAATTCCTTAAATGCTTTAATCTTTTTGATGTCTTTCATAGCAGGTGAAATTTCAAACCTACTATTGATGTCCACTGCATACAGCTTGGGGAGGTTCAACCTCTTAATCTCTACTATATCATCCAGGTCGATGCCTCCGCTTAAAAAGAAGGGTTTATCGAGATCATAAGACTGTAAGATGGACCAATCAAACTTCACCCCACTTCCTCCATATTGAGGTGTTCGGGTATCAAATAGGAAATAATCTGAATAGTCATAATAAGACTTCATTTCCTCCAAAGGCATCTTTGTGTCCACACTGAATACTTTGATTATCGTAAATCCCATTTCCTTCAATTCTTTTACCTGCTCTACAGGTTCCTTTCCATGAAGCTGTATATACTTAAACCCAAATTCCTCAGCCTTTCTGATAATTTCCTCGGTCTCCTCATTCACAAATACGCCAACTCTCTCAACCGATGAAGCAACTTGTGGCACTTCAGTTACATAGCGAGCGCTTTTGGGATAGAAAATCATTCCCATGAAATCAGGTTTTAGCTCCATCAATTGCCTGATGTTTTCATCATCTCGCATGCCACAAACCTTCAGCTTCATATTCTGGATTCTAAAGTGTTAAACTCCTCACCTGCTTCACAAAATCCCTGCAAGCCTTCTCAGGGCTCCCCTTTTGCATGAAATACTCCCCTATGAGAAAACCTTCATATCCATAGTCCATTAAGTCAACCACAACTCCAGGGTCACTGATACCGCTTTCTGATACTTTTACGAAATCATTTGGGATCAACTCTGCCAGGTCCTTAGATATTTGTATGTCTGTATTGAATGACGTCAGATCACGATTATTTACTCCCAGTAGGTCCACGTGTTCATTTATGGTGGATTCCAATTCCATTTTGTTATGAACTTCCAATAATACCTCCATGCCAAAAGATTGGGCAAAAGCACCCAAAGATTTAATCTCCTCAGGTGTCAGAGCTGCTGCAATCAACAGAATAACATCCGCCCCTATTGATTTGGCTTCAATGATCTGGTACTCATCTACGACAAAGTCCTTTCGCAAAATTGGACAAAAATTGAAACTACGAGCTGTAGTAAGGTCATCATTTTTCCCACCGAAATATTTGGTGTCTGTAAGAACAGAAAGACCAGAAGCACCGGCCTGCATGTAACCAATCGTAGTTCGCTCCACCTGTGCACTACTGTTGATACTGCCCTTTGACGGTGACTTGCGTTTAAACTCAGCAATGATCCCTACTTTATCCTCACGTCGGATGTACTTTTTCAGGGAAACAGGAGTTCCATCGAAATAAGTGCTCTGCTCCAGCAATTTGACCGGGTACAGACTTTTGCGCTGAGCAACTTCCTCCTTCTTATCTGCTATTATTTGATCTAAGATGTTCATCCTTTGTTGATTGCTAAAAATTTCTGAAATGACTCCAGTGCCTTACCTGACTCTAGTGACTGTCTTGCCTTTTCTATTCCTTCCTTAATGCTAATCTGTTTACCCGTTGCGATCGCCAAACCTGAGTTGGCTAAAATGGCCTGATTCTGAGCTTCTGTTCCTTTATTGGCAAGGACGTTTTGAAAAATAACCGCAGAATCCTCAACAGATTCACCTCCATAGAGTTGCTCTTGGGTTAACCTTTCCAATCCAATATCCTCAGGTTCATATACTGCCTCACTAGCGTTGGAGATGACTTTAAACCCTCCTGTGAGAGACACTTCATCGTATCCATCCAGGGCATGTACAATGACAAAATTCTTATTGGTGTTTTGATAGAGATATCCATACAATCTGGCCAGCTCCAGGCTAAAAACGCCGACCAATTGATTCTTGGGAAATGCCGGGTTTACCATTGGTCCAAGCATATTGAAAAATGTTTTGATACCTAACTCCTTTCTAACAGGGCCAACATTTTTCATCGCCGGATGGAATAATGGCGCGTGTAAGAAACAAATTCCGGATTCATCAAGGCTCTTTCTGATGGTATCAATGTCATTGGTAAAGCGGGCTCCCATGTTTTCGAGTACATTGGACGACCCACTGACCGAGGATACTCCATAGTTTCCATGCTTGACTACATTCTGGCCTGCACCTGCTACCACAAATGAAGAGATCGTTGAAATGTTGAATGTATTCTTTCCATCTCCACCAGTACCGCACAAATCAATGGCATCATATTCCTCTACCGGTACTTTTACGCATAGCTCGAGCATCGCATCACGAAATCCTTCGAGTTCCTCTACGGTAATAGACCGCATCAGGTATACCGTCATAAAAGCCGCCATTTGGCTGTTGTTGTATTGTCCGGTAGCCAGGTTGGAGAGAATCTGGAAAGCCTCTTCCCTGCTTAAGGACTGATATTTAAAAAGTTTATTGAGTACTTCTTTCATCTATAGGTGTATTGTGGTTGGTCAAAGTTTTTCTGAAATCCAGTTTTCCATCATTTTTATTCCATGTTCAGTCATGATTGACTCAGGGTGAAACTGTACGCCCCTCACTTTCAGAGATTTGTGTTTCAGAGCCATTATGTTCCCAGCCTGATCAACGGCAGTTACCGCGAGGCTGCCGGGCAAGGTCCCTGGAGTCACTGCCCAGCTATGGTATCTGCAAACATCAAAAACCTCCGGAAGACTGTCAAATAGAACATCAGATACTTCAGTCAATCTGGTTTCTGTCTTTACCCCATGAAATACTGTGGGTAAATTAAACAAGTCCGCTCCGAAGGACTCTGCAATGCCCTGATGACCCAAGCAGACACCCAATATGCTTTTGCTTTCACTGTATTTCTTAATGACTTCTGGCATTATTCCAGCATCCTTTGGAAGACCTGGGCCAGGTGAAAGAAGTATGCGTTCAAATTCATCAACATACTCAACAGAAATCTTATCGTTTCTATGCACCTCCAGTTGCTCATCAAGTCCCAATTCCCTTAAGATATGAACCAGGTTATAAGTGAACGAATCGTAATTATCTATAACTAGTACCTTCTTCATTAATCATTAATATTTTCTGCCATTTTCATAGCAGACTCAAGTGCTGCTAACTTATTGTACACTTCCTGAACTTCACTTTTGGGATCAGATTTTGATACAATTCCTGCACCCGCTTGGAAAAACAACTGGTTGGCCTTGCTTAGAAATGTTCTTATCATAATGGCATGATTGAAGTTTCCTTTGAAATCCATGAAGCCGATTGCTCCGCCATAAAAACCACGGGACATATTTTCGTTCTCATCAATAAGCTGCATTGCTCTGAATTTTGGTGCTCCTGATAAAGTGCCTGCCGGAAAGGTACTCGCTACAATTTCCAATGGATCAGCATCTTTTCTAAGTTGGCCAGTGACCTTTGATACCAGGTGAATTACATGTGAATAATATTGGATTTCTTTATAAGTCTCCACTTTCACCTCATCAGAACTTTTACTGAGATCATTTCGAGCCAGGTCTACCAACATGATGTGTTCTGAATTCTCTTTAGGATCTTCCAGCAGTTTCTTTGCTAACTCAGCATCAGCGGCATCATCTCCCGTCCTTTTAAAGGTCCCTGCTATTGGGAAAATGACTGCTTCCCGATCTTTTACCACTATCTGTGCCTCAGGTGAGGACCCGAAAATCTTATAACTGCCATAATCAAAGTAGAAAAGGTAAGGCGATGGATTGATAGAACGCAAAGCCCTATACACCTGAAACTCATCCCCCTTAAACCCAGTATTGAATTGTCTGGAAAAGACCACCTGAAAGACATCCCCCAGGTCACAATGTTTGATACCCTTTTTTACTCGCTCCAAGAATTCATCATCCGTAAAGTTGGACTTTGTTTCGGTAGATTTCTCAAAGGTGAATGACGGAATGTTTCGTTGTGTAAGCACGTTCAACAAGTCCTGAAAACCGGTTTCATCCGATTCATCCAAGTAGCTCTCAATCAAATAACACTCATTTTTAAAATGATCAAGAGCTATAATGTATTTGAAAACATTGTACTGAACTTGGGGTATGTCTGCAGATGGGGACTTGGGGTTGTCCAATTGGATCTCTTCAAAATACTGAACGGCATCATAGGCCATATAACCGAACAGACCTGTCTGGATATACTTGGTGGGCTCTTCATCCATTGAGAATTTACTCAGAAAAGCTCTTAAGTATGGCATAATCACCTTGTCAGGACCTATGGTTTCTGAGGTATTAGAGCCGTCTGGAAACGACATGGTTACCTGACCCTCTTCAAGCCTAAACCCAGCAATAGGGTCACAGCAGATATAACTAAAACTGTTTTCACCACCATGATAATCAGAACTCTCCAGCAGAAAGGATTTTGCGAATTTGTCCCTGATTTTAAGGTAAAGTCCTACGGGCGTAATGGTGTCGGCCAGTAGCTTTTTCTTTCTGATTTTAATATGATAACTCTTATCCATAATACGATTTAGGTCAAAAAAAAGCCCGCTGTGAACAGCGGGCTTTTTATATGATATATTTTTTTACATACCAAGGCTGTTCACAATCCGATCAGATTGTTGTGCCACCAGTAGTATGCTTTGTTTTGATTCATGTTGCTAATCTAGTGCAGTAGTAATTTTAATTCCAAAGACTTTCAGAAAAAAATTCTGATCTATAGCTGAATACCTACAATTTATTCTGATAATGTCACTTTCAACTCATTTAGATTACCACCGCAAACTGATTACTCCTTTAAATCGTATCCAATAAAATATAATTTTAAAAATTTGATATATCTTCACATTCATGTTACCTGTAGAAGAACAATTAAGCATATTGGTTCATCTTTCTATGGCTGATAAATTTTTGGCTGAGGAAGAGAGCAAGCTCATACATAAAATAGGTGAAAGAAATGGTTTGTCCAGTGAGGATGTAGAACTCATTATGGATAACCCACGTCCCATTCCAAATCTTAAGGACTTGCCGCCGGATGAGAAATTTGAATACCTCTACAATGTCATCCAGTTGATGAAAGTAGACGGTAAGATTTATCAGAGTGAAATTGAGTTTTGTGAGCGATTGGCAATAGCGCTAGGTTATAAGCCCGGGGTAGTTGCTGACTTATCTGCTTATATCTACTCAGATCCAAGCATAAGCACCAAGAGAAGTTTCTTGAGGTCTATTGCTGATCAGCACCTGATACCAAAAAAGAAATAAGAGTCGCACATAAAAAAAGGGTTCACAAGATGGACCCTTTTTTTATTTCCAAAACGGCAATTATTTAGTTTTTGCCGCCTTTGACAGATCGTCAATCAATTTCTTAGATACCTTACGAGGATTCTTTTTCTTAAACTTCTCCAGAGCACTTTGGGCTTCTGCTCCTTTTACAAACAATCCAGAAGGATTGTGATCATGCGCGTAACTTCCCAAACACCACTCGATCTCAGATACCAGTTGCTCTTCGATTCCTAATTGAGTGAGTTTGTCTTTTGCATCAATCAATGCTTTTTCCATTTTCTCTACTGACATTTTAAACGGTTCGTCAATTTTAATTTTTATGCAAATTAAAATGAATTATTGCATAATATTCAAACTTTTAATTAAATTATTATTAATAATATAATTATTTTAATGTTTTCTTGAAATTATCTATCATTCCATCCATCACCCTAAACCACAGTGGAGGAATGGTGGCCAGAAGCATCATCCCTGGATAGCCTGTTGGCATCTGAGGGCTTTCATCCATATAGCGAAGTACCTGATACTTTCTACTAGCGATATAATGATGATCGGAATGTCTTGACAACTCAAAAAGCATCATTCGACCCATAACATGATTGGAATTCCATGAGTGCTCTGGCATAGTCCGCTCATAACGATCTCCATTCTTTGACCTGGTCAAACCATAATGTTCAATATAGTTAACGGTTTCCAATAAGAGAAACCCAATCGTAGCTGTAATGAAATAGTAACCTAACACGACCCATCCGAAGTACCAGTAAATAGCCAAGAGCCAAATACCCTGAATAAAGTGAAAGTGGATCATTTCATTACTGATTGACAAGTAAGACTTTCCATTCTTAGCTAACCTTTTGGATTCTAGCCTCCAGGCTGAAAGATAGGATCCGATGACAGAGCGAAACCAAAATGCATACAGTGATTCGCCTCTTCTTGCTGAGGACGGATCCTCGGATGTAGAAACATGCTTATGGTGCCCCCGGTTGTGTTCGATGAAAAAATGCATGTAGAGAGAAGTCAGTAAAAGTGCTTTAGACAACCACTGTTCATACCTTTTCTTTCTGTGACCAAGCTCGTGAGCTACGTTGATCCCCATTACCCCACACAACAAGCCCATGGCTGAAATTCTACCAATGATAGTGATGGGGTCAAGTGTTTCATTCATTGAGTTCAAAAACAACCAAAGGCAATAAAACTGAACTGGCACGACGAGGTAGACCAACGCGTCATAAAGCGGATTATTCAATTTTTGCCTTTCTTGTTCTTCGTTGAAATTTTCAGGGTTTGGTTGAAAAAACAACTCTAGAAGCGGAATAAGGGCAAAGGCTTCAATCAGTGGCAGGAAGGTAATCCAACCTTGCTGAGTAAATGAAATAAAAGCTAGTGCCGGCAGGGTAAGGACACTCAGGTATTTGTAAGCCATTAAATTCTTCATCTCAGTAAATGCTGTTACCGTAGAAAGATACTCAAAATTCCATTTTACCGAATGGAATCAGATAAGCAACCGTAAATCCACCGACATAGTGATTGGAAAGGTCAGGCAGGCGTTCGGACAGATCTTCAATCCTAATAAAACTGCTTACGCTGAACCCTAAAAAGCCATCTACATGAAATAACCCTATTGGCGAGTCATACTGAACACCGAGAGATGCTCTTACTCCATATCCAAAATCACGGTCCCGGGATGCTTCATAAGTATAGAACTCCTGACCACCAAGATTATTCAGATCTGGGTCTGGTGTTTTATCAACACTGATCAGTTTTTCCAAATAGATACCCAGGGTTGCGAACACCTTTGTCTTTCTTTTACCTGCATAGATGATCGCATCCAAAGGAAAATTCAGATAGTCCATGCGCACCCTGTAGTTTGGTTCATCCGTATCAAAGGTTTGCCTCCAGCCTTTTGATTCATACAATAAACCACTCTGAAGGCCGGCATTTAGGAATGACGTTGGAGATTGATTGGTAAAGAGCTTTACCATCACTCCACCATGGTAACCGGGAATAAATCCCTCCCTTAATTGTGTCCTGTAGAAAGTGTGATCTATATAAGCACTACTGAAATGCCCACCACCTCTCAAGCCCACATATCCCTTTACCTGGGCATTGAGGGTACCCACACAAATCAACAACACACTTGCAACAAATATTCTCATTTTTGATACCCTCAATCTTGCTTATTAAGCTTTCTTCTTTTTACCCTTCTTAGGAGTTTCACCAGAAGATTCCGTCTTTTTCGGCCTCCTTACTCCATAAGATCCGTTTCTAATTTTACCTCTTCTTGTTTTCTTATCTCCTTTTCCCATAATTATAAGATTTTGAGTTAAACAATCACAAGCCAAATTTCAAAAACGCCTCTAAAGGCTAGTTCCTTGTGTACTGATGTAAAATTAAACATTACTGAAAGATTCCAATAACAGAAGTCTTCGGAGATTCAATAATCCATTCAAAATAAGTTTTGGAAGAAGTGAAATTGATAACAAACTGATAACTTCTAAATAATTCTCCCAGGAATGATCTCTTCGATTAACTGAATAAATTGACCACCGAATTAAAGATCATGGAAAAGATAGAACGAGACTTTTATGGAGATGACTATGACGATCTGGATGACGTACTAGATCAGTCTTTTTTTAGGGAAGATGATGAGATGGAGCATCAGGAAGACGATGATCTGGATTATGAGGACCAAACCGAACACTTCCGGCCTATTTCTGAATTATAATTTCTTATTAAGCACAATTCTTTACTACCTTTGCACCTCGGCAAACGGATGCGACCAGCTCCTGCTGAATCCCCCAGGACCGGAAGGTAGCAAGGGTAGGCGGTTGTAGCGGTGCGACATTTCGTTTGCCTTTTTTTATTATATCCAATTATAACTCACTAATTTTAATTTCTAATTAGAAAAAGACTATGAAATTCTTTATAGACACAGCAAATCTAGATGATATAAGAGAAGCTTACGACATGGGTGTATTGGATGGTGTGACCACCAACCCATCTCTAATGGCGAAGGAAGGAATCACAGGAGAAGCGAATATTTTAAAGCATTATAAAGACATCTGTGACATTGTGGATGACAATGTGAGTGCAGAGGTGATCTCTACAGAATACGAAGCAATGCTAGCTGAAGGCAAAAAGCTAGCAGCTATTGATGATAAGATTGTGGTGAAAATCCCAATGATTAAGGATGGTGTAAAGGCTATCAAAGCATTGTCTGATGAAGGAATTCGCACCAACTGTACGCTAATCTTCAACGCAGGGCAGGCCATACTTGCTGCCAAAGCAGGAGCTTCTTACATTTCTCCATTTATTGGTCGGTTGGATGATATAGGGTCTGATGGCCTTACGCTCATTGAGCAGATCGTTCAGATTTTTGACAACTATGATTTTGAAACTGAGATACTTGCGGCATCTATCCGTCACAACATGCATTTAATTCAATGTGCTGAAATCGGAGCAGACGTAGCCACTTGTCCTCTTTCAGTAATTACTGGTCTATTGAAGCATCCACTTACTGATAGTGGTCTTGAAAAATTCCTTGCGGATTATAAAAAAGGAAACCAATAACTATAAGAGATAGTTAAATGCGGGAAACCTTGAGTTCCGAAATGTATATCATAAAAGTAAAGGGTAAGGCCAAAATCCCAGACTACATTCAGTTGAGGGATGATAAATTCGTACTTATCGCCTACTTTAGAGCAGATAGACCGCTTCAGAAACTGGAGAAGTTTGGTCTGGAAGGCAAGGAAGATGAGTTGAGAAAGCTGATCGCAGACTTGCCTTTTGGTAAACTTAGAAAACTCGAGATATAATATGCAGTTCACAGACGAACCCGTTGTTAAGGTCACAAAAGCCAATATTTTTCAGGATCATGCCACGGTATTGAGTGAACTCGATTTCGAAATCGGGAAAGGTGAGTTCGTGTATCTTGTGGGAAGAACTGGAAGTGGCAAGTCTTCACTTCTAAAAACACTTTACGGTGATCTTCCCTTGCGTCTTGGAGATATTTCCGTAGTTGGCTATGATATCAGGGGAATCAAATCATCAGAAGTACCTTATCTCAGGAGAAAGATCGGAATCGTTTTTCAGGATTTTGAGCTCTTCTATGATAGAAGCGTGGCTGACAACCTCTTTTTCGTAATGAAGGCTACTGGCTGGAAAGAGAAAGCTAAAATGAAAAGCAGACTGGCTGAAGTGCTTATGCGTGTAGGTCTCGGTGCTATTTCCAACAAAATGCCACATCAACTGAGCGGAGGAGAGCAGCAGCGAGTGGTTATTGCCAGAGCACTGATCAATGAACCTCAAATTCTTTTTGCTGATGAGCCAACAGGTAATTTAGACCCTGAAGTCTCAGAAGGGATCATGAAGCTTTTCCTCGAAATCAACAAAAGTGGTACCGCTGTGATCATGGCTACTCACAATCATCACTTCATTGAAAAGTTTCCAGCCCGGGTGCTTAAATGTGATAGTGGTAAAATGAAGGACTCGACAAAAGAAGATTTCGAACTTTCGGGTATTTATTGATCATGTTTGAGCAGCAATGAAAGTGTTTTAAGAGTCCTTTTATACCTCCTGAAACTTGTTTGAGGATGTAATCTTCGTTAAAACACTTTCTTTAATCTTTTACCTGATTTTCAAATCACCATAACTTGATTTCACAATAATCTTCCTGTTCGGGTCTCCCCCTCCTATTTTGGCCTTATACTCACTGCGGTTGTCATCTTTCACTTTATAGTAAACGTCCACCTGATTATTGGATGAAGACATATTGGCAAAACTGAATGTCGCTTCCAGCTCAGCATTGGTGCCGTCTTGAAGCTCAATGGTGTAAGTGCTGAATTTGCCATAAATTTCAACTTTAGAAAAGTCCCTATTGAGATCTTCTATTTTAAAATTAGACACATAGCTGGCTTCCATAAAGAGCTTATCATTGAGCTTTTCTATACCAAAACCTGAAAACTCAGCATCCACTTTGAGGACGGATACTTCCCCTATTTTCACATCTCCATATTTACTCTCCAGATCCAGTTTTCTTACTTGTTTGATCCTGATATCTGAAAATTGTTGTTCCATTTCCAACTCCTCAGCTGATTCAATATCCAAGCCCGAGTATTTGACCTCAACCTCTGCGTTCTTTAGGTTTCCTACATTGCCCTTGCTGAAAGACAATTCCAGATTAACAAATCCAGTAAAATCAGCAGTTTTCAGATTACCGTAGCTCACCTCCAGGTCAGTTGGGCCTGAGCGTCCACCAATATAAGTATCCCCAAATTGGTTATCCACACTCAACTTGTTCCTGGAAGGGTAGCTTATCTGATAGTTGATCTCAAAACTCTCTTCGCCTTTGGTATTTGTATTTCCTGATATCCGGGTATCAAATGATATGATATTGCCCTCTCGAATATCAATGCTGATTCTGTCCAGAAGCTTTTGCGCGCGATCATCAGATTTTCCGTTGGCAATGATTTCAATTTTTACTTTCACCTCGTTCTTTTCCCAGGTATCCACATGTACCTCACCAAACTGATTGGTTATCTCCAACTCAGTGCTGGCCGTAACCGGGAAACTTTTCTCTATTTCTTTCCTTTTCTCACCTACTGGCCCTCTGGCTATTGTACAATAAGAAATCAGCACCAGGACCATTAACAAATTAGCTTTCAATAGCGCTATCGTTTTCATTTTCTTTTCTTTTCAATTCTTGTAAAATTTCCAATTGCTTGTTGAGAATATTTATCCTCAATTGAAGATTACTGATCATCGCATCGGTAATCAAATCGCTCGAATTTTGATTTTTATAGGTTCTTTTGAGTTGGTCATACATTTGATCAAGCCGGTCAATCTCCATTAAGAAATCGCGCTCCAGTGACTGCTGTCTGAATTGTGCTATTTCCTTACGCTTCTGGGCGATGAGGGTGGTATAGTACGCTTCTACTTGCTCAAATTCAGTATCAGCAGTAAGAGCTTTTGTTTCGGTCTCATCCCCCACTTTTCTTTCAAAAACGAGGTACACTGTGGAAATGAGCAAAAGAATTGCAGCTACTTTCCAGGCACCCACCCATTTGGTTCCTCTACTTTTTCTTTGATTTATGTTTTGCCATACCTTTTCCGATGGTTCTTCTTTGTCAAAATGCTCCCTATTATTGATGACAAATCGTTCTAATTGATCACCCATATTTAACCTCCTTTTCTAAAATTGTCTTTAACTTATCCTTGGCCCGCTTGTACTGGCTTTTAGAAGTCGATTCTGTAATACCCATTATTTCAGCAATCTCTTTATGATCATATCCCTCAAAGAGATACAAGGACAAAACACTTCTAAACCCATTGGGCAACTGGTTCATTCCTTCTCTGATTCTCTGCACTGACAGCTCCGGTTCATTGAATTCAGTCTCAGAATACTCCTGAAAAGTATCATGCACTTCCTCCATCATAATCGTCTCCTTCTGATTTCTTTTTAGCGCTGTGATGGATTTGTTTACAACTATTCTTTTGAGCCAGGCTCCAAATGTGGCTTCTTCCCTATAGCTGGCAATACTTCTGAAAGCACTTAAAAAGGCTTCCTGCAATACATCTTCAGCTTCCTCTTTGCTGCCGCATATCCTTAAGGCTGTATTATACATAGCCTTGCTATAGAGCCTGTATATATCGTACTGAGCAATCTCATCGCCCAACCGACACCGTTCTATAATTTCCGAATGCAGATTGATGGTGTTAGCTTCCAATATCCAAAATCAAAATTCAACTGAATGACTGAAGTAAATTAATAAGGTTGCATCCAGTGAAAAAAATAATCTGATCTGGTTAAGTTTACATTATGAGCAGAATCGCACTCGTAGTTTTCTTTTGCATGATAGCCCTTATGACAATGGCGCAATTGACCGCATCGGATACTACGATTGTGAAACAGGATACCATCAGCAAAGAGAAACCCAAAAAACCACCATCTAAATTTGAGTACGGCGTTTTCGGAGAGTCTTTTGCAAGGTTCACTCCAGGATTTGATGAAGATAGATTGTCATCAAGCTTTGGAGGTGGATTGAGATTCGAATTTATTTCGGTTGGATTCGCTGTACATAAGTTGCAATCAGATATTTATAGCACATTGATATTTCCCAATTCCTTTCTATTCGAAAGTCGGCATGGTGCCGGTTTTCTGGGACTAAGGGTTGTTAAGACGAAGTTTGTTCACGGTGAAATGAGGCTTAATATTGGGAAAGGAGATGCTGTATGGCAAAGAAAATCCACTGGGGAGGATTTTATAAGGGATGAATTCGATCTTTTAGAACCAGAAGTAATTATAAGCGTAACACCATTTAAGTACCTTCACCTTATGATCAATGCTGGATACAGAAAGGTCAAAGACCTTGAAATTGCCAGAGCTGACAATGATGACCTGAGTGGCATTACGTTTGGCGTAGGTGTAAAAATTGGATTTTTCAATTGACCAGATACCTTACCATATTGTCCATTTTCCTGTTTTCAGGCTGCTATGTCGGAGAAGAGCTACCCCCTGATCAGAATGTATGGGAGTATGGTTTACCTCGTGAGTTTAGCATGAGCGAAACAGATCTTTTCAGCATAGATACGAGATTAAGCAACAGAGAAAATGGTCAAATCAATAGCCTGATCATCATTAAAGACGATCATCTTGTATTTGAAAATTACTATAACGGTTATAAAAGGCCAACTATTCAAAAAATTGATCGGGCAACCAATGCTGTTACTACGTTGGTTCTTGGATTGCTGATCGAAGATGGCCTGATCCCTAACATCGATGTTGCTATCAAAGATTATCTTCCTGATTATCAGGACATTTTTGAGGGGGATGATCAAAAATCCCAAATCACTATCAGGCACATTTTAAATCATAAGTCAGGACTACCATGGGACGAATACATCACTCATCCTGAAAATGTGAACAGTGATTTTCAGGAAATGCGTGCCAAAAGTGACTGGTGCAGACATATTTTGGGACTCCCCATGGAAGCTCCTCCGGGGCTGAGAATCGTGCTTAATTCCGGAGCATCAATCATTCTGTCTTCCATTTTTCAAAATGCTCTTGGAGAGACGAAACTTGAAACCTACATAGATGAAAAATTATTTCAACCTATGGACATCACAAATTATGAGTGGGAATATGACCCAAGTGGTAATCTGAACCTCGGCCGGGGATTGTCTTTAAACACGATAGATTTTACCAAACTTGGTTATTTAATGCTATTAGAAGGAAGATGGAGTGATAGATCCAGGATTATCAATCGAGATTGGGTGCTCGACAGCCAGGAATTGCACATACTTCTAAATGAACAATTTGGCTTTGGCTATGGTTGGTGGGCTTTTACTGATCAATTTGAGCAACAGAGATTCAGAGGGTACGATACTTATTTTTTATCAGGGTCTCTTGGGCAAAACCTATATGTAGTTCCAGAGTTAAATTTTATAGTTGCAATAGCTGGAGAAAACTTTTTCAACTCCACAATCTATAATCCATCTCTTGATATTTTCATTAGATGTTTGGCCACAATTACCTCAACTACTGGTTCTGAGATTTAAATGCAAGACCTTGACGATCAATTATTTGCTAAGGTAAAACTAGGAGATGTCTCGTCTTATGAGGTAATCTTCAGAAAGTATTACCAGGGCTTAACAAGGTACGCAATCAGTATTGTCCGTGACCCGACGATCGGCGAGGAAATCTCCCAGGAAGTATTGATGTATATCTGGGAGAAGAGACACCAGATTAACGTTACCAGCACTTTAAAGGCTTACTTGTTCTCTTCAATCAAAAATAAATGTATCAATTATATTAAAATAGAACTACCTAAACTTCAGTCGACTACAGATTTGTCTGGAATTTCCTCAATGGGCGAAACCAGCATGACTGCTGACAATGCTGAATTGATCAAAAAGAAAATCCAACACGCCATTGACCAATTGCCAGAGAAGTGCAGGAATATTTTTGTTCTTAGTAGGTATGGGGGCTTGACCTATAATGAAATCGCCGAGGAACTTGAAATTTCAGTCAAAACAGTAGAAAATCAAATGAGCATTGCTCTAAAAAAATTGAAAGAATCACTCAGTGAAGAACTCAAAGAATACCGAATTAAATAAAATGAGGAATGGTTTGGGGGTATCCCTACCAAACATTGCCTTATAAACGAAATGCCTATTAACTGGTTCGAAAAATATTCACAAAAACATTATTCTCCATCGGAAGGATCGGATCTGAAGGATGAATTTGATGTATTTTATGAGTTGAGCGAGTTTGACCATTCTACAAATACTGACTCTGCATGGACCAAATGCCATACAAAACTCAACCTTCCAAATGACAACTCCAGTTCGTTTGGATACTTGTGGAAAATAGCTGCAGTTTTAATTTTAGTAGCTGGACTAAGTTTTGTAGTAATCAATACTTTTGAGCCAACTACCGAAAAAGTAGCTGTTTCGTCCAAAGGTCAAACACATGATTATCAACTACCAGACGGGTCAATCGTTACTTTATCCAAATCGGCGGTAATTACATACGACAAGTCTTCATTCATAGAAAACAGGATAATTAACCTTGAGGGAAAGGCCTATTTTGATGTAGTCAAGAGTACAACACCGTTCCACATTAATACAAAACAGGGGGAAGTGGAGGTATTGGGTACTTCTTTCAACTTGAATATCTCTAATAAATTGGATCTCGCGGTTTATTCTGGTTTAGTGAAGGTTATAACACAAGATCAGGAAAAGTTGGTAAATGTTGGTGAACGAGCTGTTATCAATAATGGTGCGATTAGCATATCAAAAACTGAAGATCAGAATCTTTTGGCATGGAAAACCGGAGAGTTTGATTTCCATGAGCGAAAATTGAAAGATGTCATTTCCCTACTTGAAGAGTACTACAATGTAAATATCAGTGCCTCCAATAAACTACGGAACTGCAAGATCACAGCTAACTTTGATAAGTCATCCCTTGACGAAGTTGTGAAGATTCTTAGTACCGTCCTCAACTCAGAAGTAAGTAAAGAAGGTAATAAGATTACATTTAAAGGTCAAGGTTGTAATTAAGCCCTTATTTTTGCGCAATAAATAAGACGTAAATACGATTTAATCGTATATCAATTTGATGTCAAATTGTGTGAAAGGGACTCTACTGTACATCTTACTGCTATTTTTTAATCTCACGGCACTTTGTCAAGAAGGTCGAATAACAATTGCTTCTGGTCAATATACACTTTTGGAAGCATTGGAAATCGCTAAATCCCAGGGGATCCCATTGGCATATAGTTCGGATCTATTACCTAAATCACAATGTGTTTTCAATAAATCTGAGTATTCAGCAAATGCATTTTTGGATGTTATAATGGATCAAACCGGTATTAACATCCAGAAAACTCAAAACCTCATTGTTATAAGCTACCTCCCGTCCACGGTGAAATTCTTCACTATCAGAGGTTCCATTCGGGACAAAGCTTCAGGGGAAGTCTTGATTGGAGCGAGTATAAACAAGATGAATACGACGCAGGGAGTTGTTACTAACAATTACGGTTTTTACTCACTTTCCCTAGCTCCCGGATCTCATATCGTCAATGTCAATTACCTGGGTTACAAGCCTATCATCGATACTATAGATCTATCCTCCACCAATCAACAAAGAGAGTATCGGCTGGAGCCAATCATAGAGCAACTCCAGGAGGTGGTTGTTTCAGCTTATGAGCCCGACATCAATATTACGAGCCTTGTTCCGGGCACAAATACAATCAACCTGAATTCAAAAGGACAAATCCCATACTTCTTGGGAGAGGTGGATGTATTACAAGGCGCAACACTACTCCCGGGAATCAACACACTTGGTGAAGATGCTAACGGATTAAGTATTAGAGGTGGTAATGTTGATCAAAACCTGATTTTACTTGATGAAGCTACGGTTTACAACCCAAATCATTTGTATGGCCTCATCTCCATTTTCAACCCGGAGGCAGTTAATAAGATCGAGGTAATGAAAGGGTTCATCCCCCCATCTTATGGAGGCAGGGCCTCTTCTGTGATTACAGTACATCAAAAAGAGGGAGACTATGACAGTTATCATTTGACCGGAGGTATAGGCATTGTATCCGCAAAATTGATTGCTGAGGGGCCAATTAAAAGAGAAAAGAGTTCTTTTATCATTTCAGGCAGGCAATCACTTTTTAACATTTCTCAAGACGAAAACTCAACCAATAACTTCCAGGATGTGAACATGAAAGTCAACTGGAAATACAACCCGAAAAATACATTTTACTATTCGGGTTATTTTGGAAATGATCGGAGTACGAATACTTTTGAGACTGTAAGAAACTGGGGGAATCAAAACCATTCCTTTCGCTGGAATCATCACTTTAGTCCAAGAGTATTCTCAAACTTCTCAGCAATTTTGAGTCAGTACACCTATCGGATTATTCAACCGCGGGAAGCTGCGAGTTTCATTGGGCAATCCAAAATAATAGACTATACCTTAAAGTCTGACTGGAGCTTTGTAATTAATGACAACCACGAGGTAAACTTTGGGGGCAGTTCGGTTTTTCATCGGTTGAAGCCTGGCGAAAGAATACCTTTCGATGAGAATTCCTCTTCAGATACCCTATTATTAGATCAGGAATATGGCTTAGAATCTGCGCTCTATATAAGTCATGAAGCACAATTGTTTTCAAAATTCAAAGTACTCTATGGGTTGAGGGCATCTAGTTTGAGAAACCTTGGAGCAGGTACCGTCTATACTTACTCTCAAAACAGACCAATGACGGATGAATCCATTCTCGATACCACATATTATGATCGGATGGAAACTATTAAATACTACCCGAGATTAGAACCGCGTGCTTCCTTGGTTTATAAATGGAATAATCAATTCAGTACGAAATTGAGCTATAGCCGCGTCTACCAATATCTACACCTTATTTCAAATACCATAACCCCTGCACCAACTGATATTTGGAAGTTGAGTGATTCATTCATCAAACCTACAGAGTCCAATCATTATTCACTTGGCCTCTTCTTTAATTTGAAGAACAACCAATATGAAGCATATGTTGATGGCTACTATAAATCAATGAATCATTTGGTTGAATATAAAAACGGAGCTGATCTTCTCTTTAATGAAAATCCTGAAACAGAGCTATTAAATGGCTTTGGGAGAAACTACGGTGTTGAATTCTTCTTAAAGAAAAATGAAGGAAAGTTAACAGGTTGGCTCAGCTACACCCTTTCCAGAAGTGAAGTGAAAATAAGTGATCGATTCAGTTCAGTAAATTCCGGAGCATATTTCCCTTCCAATTTTGATCGGAAGCATGACCTTTCAGCTGTTGCTATTTACGACATTCTTCCAAGATTAAGTGGGTCTCTGAGTTTTAACTATAATTCTGGAAGGCCTTTTACACTTCCTCTCGGGCGCTATATTTATGAAGGAAATCTCATTCCACATTTTGGAAATAGAAACCAAAACCGACTCCCCGATTACCACCGACTTGATCTTTCCTTAAAATGGCAAAGCAAGTCAATTAAAAAAGATGGATCTAAGCGAATTATAGATGATTATTGGACATTTGTGGTTTATAATGTTTATTCAAGGGACAATGTATACTCCTACTTTTATCAGGAAAATGACGGTGAAACCACAGTCCTACCTTATTCCATTTTTGACTCAATACTGCCAGCCGTAACCTATCATTTCAAATTATGAGTCGATGGAGCATTTTCATATTAGTTACAATGATAATTTCTGGATGCTTGTCTGATGAAATACCATTTAACAACGCGACACCAATTATAGTAGTGGAAGGTTGGCTTACTGACCAACCTGGTAATCAATACGTTAGAATTAGTCAAACACAAAGTTTCAACAGTTCAGAAGCTTCCCCAACAATTGACAATGCTACCGTTTATACCAAAAGTATAGGTGGCGATTCTATGATTTACGCTTTCGTTGGAAATGGGCGATACGAGTCAAGTGAAGTTTTTAGTGGTAGGCGGAATTTCTCCTACCAGTTATTCATTGAGCTTTCTGATGGCCGTGTAATTTCTTCATCTATAGAAAGAATGCGAACAGCACCTGTCATTGATTCGCTTTTTTACGATAGTTATGAAAGAGAATCGGAGGAAAATCCAAATATCATTGAAACAGTTTATTTCCCAAAAGCCCAAATTCAGGATACGGAAGGCATTGAAAATTACTACCGATGGAGAGTTTTCAGAAATGACACCCTTTTTTCAGAACCCGAACATATCGTATTGATCAATGACCGGTTCTTCGATGGAAACTCACCCACATTAGAAAATGAATTTACTATTTTCGAATACTTTCAGGATGATTCAATTGGTCTGGAACTCCAAGAAATATCTCAGAGAGCCTATGAATATCTTCGACTATTAAAGTCTCAAACTACCACAATAGGTACTGTTTCTTCTGTCACACCTGCATCTATTGACGGTAACCTCACTTTCCAGAATAGTGACGATGAAGTCCTTGGATTTTGGGGAGTTGTGTCTGTGAATTCTGCAGGAATAAAAATTATTCAATAAAATTCAACATTTCTTTGGGGGTATATCAGTGGATCGTTGCCTTCCATGTGATATGTTTAAGAAAATCGCCTTTTTAATGATTGCTATAGCTTTCACCCTGGTGGGGATGAAGGGAGCATTAAGAGCTCTTAAGAGCTCAAATGACCAATTTATATATTACTGATATGGAAATGCTGAATAGAGAAAACAAAATATCAAGAGGACTAACGAAACTTCTTAATAGTAAAAAGGCGAGCCACTTTGCTCACAATCAGGACGTTTTCATAGGAGATCCTGAGATTCGCAACAGTTATTTTGAATCATTTTACCAGGCACAGCTCACAGAGATTGCCTACTCAGAATCCAAGTATTAATTTAAGCATCAGCCTTCAGTACATCTGAAGGCTTCACTCCAAACTTCTTCTCGTATTGCTTGCTGAAAGCTGTGACGTTTTTAAGGCCTATACTTCGTGCTGCTTCTGAAGCATTTCTTACTTTATTCTTTCTGATGAGGTAATCCACATACTTCATCCTTATTTCAGACACATATTCGAAAGGAGTCAAGCCAGTAATTTTTTTGACTAACCGATACACCTGCCGTTCACTTGCTGCCATGGCATAGGCCAGGTCATAAACAGAAAGGTTTTCATCATCTATCTTCTCCATCACAATTTGATCAAGCCTGGACAAGATATCCTTCTCCACTGCATCCAGACTGGATTTATCAAACAATTTAGAGAACATATCAGTCTCTGTTCCTTCATAATTCTTTCTAGTTTCCAATAAATTGGTGATTCTCAGTATTAACTCTTTCTTCTGAAAAGGTTTTTGCAAGTAATCATTGATGCCCTGATATAGAACTTTCTCCTGATCCTTTTCGGAGATCCTGGCTGATACTACAAGTATGGGAATCTTATTGAAATCATCATTTGCTTTGATAGATTCAATCAATTCAAATCCATCCATCCAGGGCATCATAAGATCAGAAACAATCAAAGAAACCTCATTGTGCTTGAGCAATTCTAAAGCTTCAATGCCATGTGCGGCTTCTATGACATGATAATCGTCTTCCAGTATCTGCCTTATATGATATCGGATTTCAGGGTGATCATCCACAATCATGATTGTAGACTGTTCCTTTTCTTGTTTTGGAAGATTTACTCCTGCCCGCTCCTCTCGATCAATTTCATCGTAAAGATGCTTACGCTCACTAACATACGTGAAAGAAGGTGCAACAACTGCCTCGTCATGAAGTGTACTTGCTTTTGGGAAGGTCATTTTAAAACTTGTACCGAGACCCAGCGTACTTTCCACAGTGATCGTAGCATCATGCAGCTCTACCAGTTCTTTGACCAGTGCTAAACCAATCCCCAATCCTTCCTTGGTCCTATATACATTGTTCTTTGATTGATAGAATCGGTCAAAGACATAGTCCAGGCTCTCTTGGGAAATGCCTTCACCAGTATCAATTACATTGAGCAGAATACTATCGTTGTTGTCATGTGTTTCAATAACGATTTGATCGCCCTTTGAGGTATGCCTAATAGCATTGGACACCAAATTGTAGAATATTTTTTCGAATTGGCGTGGGTCAATAAAAATGGTTTCATCCTTATCAATATAATTCTTGTTGACAAGTTTGACACCTTTATATTCTGCCGTACCGACAAACATTTCAGTAAGCATCCCTATATATGAGCTCAATTTCACCACCTCCTTCTTCAGGTTGACTTTCCCTTCTTCCAGCTTTGTTAAGTCATTTATTTCGTCGGTCAGGTAAAGTAATCTTTTACAATTCTTATAGCCAGTATCCAGGTTTTTGATTGCACTGGCACTGAGTACTACATCCTTATCCTCTCTCAGCATCTCCAGGTTGCCTATGATCAAGCTAAGAGGAGAACGCAGGTCGTGAGAAACATTGGCGAAAAATCGTGATTTTGCCTCATCAAGCTCCTTAAGCTTATTGGACTGCTTTTCTATAACTTCTTTATCAGCTTCAATTTTATCCTTTTGCTCACTAATTTCATTAGAAAGCCTTCTCTTGATCATATAGCCCCTAACTGATAATATAGCGATCAATAAGAGTAAAGTAATACCTAACACGGTAAGGGTAATGATTATCCTTTGTCTCGAAATGATTTCAGCGCTTAGTTCACTTTGTTTCCTGAGAAATTCATTTTCAACCTCCTGTTGCTCCATCTGGTATTGACCCTTCATCTGTTCAATTCTACGAATGTTTTCTTCACTGAACAATTGCTGGTTTAATTCTGCATAACGAACGTGATTCTCAAAGGCGTCTTCAAAATTTCCACCCTGGGCATTGATTCTACTCAAGGTCTCGAGCACATTTTTTTCTTCGTACCTTGAATTGACACTTTGTGTGATCTCAATGGCAAGATTGGCATATTCTCTTGCCTTGAGCAACTCATTTTTGATCAGGTAGAGTTTAGAAATATTATTGTAAACAACTGCCAACATTCGCGGATTATTGTCTTCTAACCGCTCTATCAAACTGAGGTGATAACGTTCAGCCTGCTTTAAGTTACCTTGACCCATATAGGTTTCGGCCAGGTCTATCTCAGCAGCCATCATTCCGTATGTATCACCCAACTCTCCACGTATCTCAATAGCCTGCTTGTAATAAAGCTCTGCCTGGCCATATTCGGCAATACCTTTATATGATCTACCAAGATTTAAAAAGCAGTATCCGACCATTCGCTTATCAGCAAGAGCCTGAGCCTGGTCCAAACCCTGAATAAAATACTTGATCGCTCCCTGAAAGTTGGTTTGATATAGATAAAGATTTCCGAGATTGATGAGCGAGTAGCCTCGCTGCTCCTGGTTTTTGCGCTCTTCTGAGAGCTTTAAGGCCTCCAGGTATTTCTCAAAGGCTTTTGAAAAGTTACTAAGGTTTCGATAGGCAACGCCTACATAATTGATTGATTGGATTTCCAAATCTTTAAAATCGTGTTGTCGGCTTAACCTCAATGCCTTGTTTGCATGATACAAGGCTGAATCAGGTCTCGTATCCCGATACGCCCATGCCAGGGCATTGTTGAGATTAATAAGTGCTTCATAATCACCTTCATCGGTCAGGCTAAGCACCTGTCTCAAACTGTCTTGTTCACCCTGCGATGTGCTTATAAATGGAAATGCGATTAAAGCAATAAATAGAAGGATGGTTAGTCTCTTGTCTATCATGGGTAGTTGGTTACCAATTTTAAAAGTAAACAATGTCACCTATACAAAACTCCAGACCAACCCCTATTTCGACTAATCCAAAAACTTTAATTATGAACTAAACTTTTTAGCCCTGGCATAATCCACAAAAAAGTCCAGAGATTCAGGGTTTCTCATTGCACTAATATTTGCTGAGTCTTCCTTTGTTTTTCCCAAGAGTATTTTCTTTATGGGAGCTTCCATTTTTTTGCCACTGATGGTATAAGGTATGTCTGGCACCTGAATAAGTTCATCTGGTATATGTCTGGCTGTAAACTCACTTTTTATTTGCTCAGAAATTTCATCAACCAACGTCTCACTAATTTCAAAACCTTCATTCAACACCACAAAAAGTGGCATAAAATGCTGGCCTCCTCTAAGCTCCAAATTCAGTACTAAACTATCTTTTATAGCCGGTAATTTATCAACACATTGATAAATTTCGGCAGTACCAATCCTTATTCCATGCCGGTTAAGAGTAGCGTCAGACCTACCTTTAATGATTAAAGTATTCCTATTGGTTAGCTCTAACCAATCACCATGCCTCCAAACCCCAGGGTACATTTCAAAATAGCTTTCCGTATACCGTTCTTTACCAGGGTCATTCCAAAAATAAATTGGCATGGAAGGCATTGGTTTTGTAATGACCATTTCGCCTACATCTTCCACCACCTCATTACCTTCATCATCAAAGGCATACATAGCACATCCTAGAGCTCTTCGTTGAATTTCTCCCTCATATAGAGGTTCAAGGGGACAGCCACCTACAAAGGCAGAACAAACATCAGTACCCCCACTCATAGAACAAAGCCAGACATCAGACTTCACAGCTTTATAAATCCAATCAAAAGCCTCAGGAGGCAACGGTGATCCAGTACTACTTATCGATCTCAAAGAATCGAAAGAATAGCGCTCTGCTGGTACTATACCTTTATTGATACATGCCAAAATAAAAGGGGCACTGGTACCAAAATGATTGATTTTTGCTTTTTCAGCAAACTCCCACAGCTCGTTCATGTCAGGGTAACCGGGACTTCCATCATAAAGCACTATAGTAGCACCAATGAGCAGTGTAGCCTGAACAAAATTCCACATCATCCATCCTGTAGTAGTGTACCAAAAGTAGCGTTCACCGGGTTTCACATCATTGTGAAAACTCACATATTTCAAATGTTCCAGAAGGACACCTCCCTGAGAGTGCGTGATGGCTTTGGGCTGACCAGTAGTACCAGAGGAATAAAGTACCCAAATTGGATCAGAAAAGTCTACAGGAATAAACTTCAATTTATCTTCAACCGGTTGAGTGACCTCATCCCAATCCTCAGCATAATCGATAAAACGGGTTTTGTTCAAGTAAGGAATTTGCACAACCGTCTCGATTGTGGACAACCTGCTCAGTATTTCATGGACAACCTCTGATTTGTCATGGGCCTTGCCCCCATAGCGATACCCATCAACAGTAATCAACAATTTAGGCTCTATTTGATGAAATCTGTCTACCACTCCTGATGCACCGAAATCTGGTGAGCAACTAGACCAGACTGCACCTATCGAACAAGCCGCCAAAAAACCAATGGTTGCCTCTGGGATATTGGGGACATAGGCGACAATGCGATCCCCTTTTTGGATTCCTTTTCGCAAAAAAAATTGTTGCAATGCGGTTACTCTTGATCTCAGTTCCGCCCAGGACAAATCAATAGGATGCTGTCCTTCTTGCTTGAAAACAATGGAAGAATGATTTGAGTTTTCATTCCTGAAAATGTGCTCAGCATAATTAATCCTGGAGCCTGCAAACCACTCAACATTAGGCATTAGATGATCAGAATGCACAATTTGAGGATCGCCATGCTCTATTACCTTAAAATAGTCTTTAATACTCTCCCAAAACGACCCAATCTCATCCACAGACCATTGCCATAGCTGGTCATAATCATCAAATTTTAAATTTCTTTCAGATTCGAGCCAGTTCATATAGGCCTGAAGGTTACTATGTTGCTTCAATTCACTATTTGGAGTCCATAAGACTTTTGGAATTTGGGTAGCCATTTGGGGTTATAGGGTTTAATGTTATAATCTGTCAGGCAATTCTGGTCCATTTTCCTGACTTCTTAAAAATTATCACAAGATTATCTCAATAAATTTTCTCAAACTAATTGGAAATCTATCTTTGCAGCCCACATGTCTATAATCAAATAAATTAGCGCAAATGAAGATCTGGTATACCTGTAAAATTAAACACAATAAAGAATTAGATGATGGAATGCTTAAACAGGTAACTGATACATTTCTATTGGATGCTGTATCCTACACTGATGCTGAATCTAGGGTCTATGAAATCTGTGAAAGAGACGTTCATGGGGAATTTTCAGTGACTCAGATCACCAAAACCAATATTGCGGAAGTGATCAACCATGAGGATTCTGAAAAGTGGTTTAAAAGCAAAGTTGTTTACGCTACAGTAGATGGCGATAAGGACAAAGAAGTCAAAATCAATACTTACATACTTGTTAGTGCTGATAATGCCAAACAAGCCTATGAGCGTATTGAAGAGCATCTCAACAGCATGTTGGTACCGTATGATATACCTTCCATCACATTGACCAATATTCTTGAAGTTTACCCGTACAACCCTGAGGATCAGATACCATCTAACTTAAAACCTTTATCTGAAGTAATAGAAGAATCAAAATCCTAATTTTTTAGACCAGTATTCTGCTTCATACTGGTCTTTAATTCTCTTTTGTACTTCGGGGGATTTTAATATTGAGCTCTCCGGCCCCTGTGATGTGAAATGCCATAAACCACAATCGTCACATTGGTATATCGCGATCGGGCCACTATTATCCCGATAACCATTCCGAGCCCGTGTTGAGATTAAAGCTTCCTCTGCTTGCTCTTTCGAATCATATGCTCGTTTTCCTGTAACACAACTCATTCGGTACTTATTCTTCTATAAAATGATGCCTGGTGAAAATATTACCTGGTGTGATCCGATAACTCACCTCTCCATTACTGGTGTAATGAATGATACGCATATCATCGAACCCAAAAATGTATACATTCATTTCTACATTTAAATCAAGATTATGGGTAAAAAGTTTCTTCATGAGACCCCAGGAATGCATAATTTCACGCTTTTCCTCTTTGCTCATATTGTGCGTGTTCACATTGATATGATTTGTAGAAATATAACTTTCATGAAGTTTGACCTGAACTTCGGCATTCTTTTGGTTTCTTTCACGCATTACCTGATCAAACATATGATCAGTTATCAGATCATGGTTCACAGTAGATAGGAGCTCGGACTTTACTGAATCGTCACTAATATCATGGTAATAATACTTCTCCTTCAACCAAGAATCACTGACTTCTATCACTGAAAACAATAAGGTGTCATAAATCATCAATGGATAAATGTCAACCGGCACCAAAAGCATAGTGAAGTTTTGATGCTCAGTAAAATGTTTCACATATACATCTATATCTGTACCAACCCGGATGTCTCTCCGTTTTAGTTTAATGGAATCAGCGGAAATGTGATGACCTTTCTCCAGCAAGTATTCAAGAAAGACTCTCGACTCTGTGAACCTATGTACTATATCCTCAATATCCTCCAAATGGTTATTTTTGATATAGTCTTCCATAGACTCAGCTACCTCTATGACGTCTTCAGACTTCCCATAACGTTGCTGTGCTTTGGATGCAATGCTAGCGCACAAAATACCAAGAAGTATCAGGGTTCTGATGATCATAAATGCCGGCCAGGAAAATGTGTTACGTTCAAATATAATTGAATTTTAACAACTCAAAACTGAATAATTCAAAGATCAGCAACACATCTGAATCCAGTATGGTTGAATCCAGAGTCCTTACTTGAGCTCATTCTTCTGGCAACTCGGTAGCCACTGCAATAGCTGTCATTGCACAAAAATGATCCCCCTCGTATAACATGTTTTGGGGTATAAGGCTCACGGGGATCATAATACTGCTCATGTCCCTTGGGATTCTCTACGATGTTACTTTGTGAATAGGATTCGTAAATCCTCACATCATACTTATCTTCACACCACTCCCACACGTTACCAGCCATATCATAAAGCCCATAACCGTTTGCACTGAAAGATTTTACCGGAGCAGTACGCTCATAACCATCTAGCCCATAATTCTGATAAGGAAATTTGCCTTGCCAGAAATTGGCCTTATCTGTAGCCTCTTCGATAGTTCCATTTCCCCAAGGGTACTTTGCATCCTTGGCTCCGCCCATAGCCGCCCACTCCCACTCGGCTTCTGTAGGTAGACGCTTGCCAGCCCATTCAGCATAGGCTTTTGCATCTTCCCATGCAACATGTACTACAGGATGATCCATTCTTGACCCGATTGAGCTACCTGGCCCTTCAGGGTGTTGCCAATTCGCTCCTACCGTCCACTTCCACCATTGAGCATAATTGTTTAGGTCAACTGGTACATCGGTCTGAGCAAATACTAGTGAGCCTGACTGAAGTACCGAGTCCGGAGGTTTAGGTGTGCCCTGAGGCACTTGACTTTTCAGTTCCTCCCAATCAATATCTTTTTCGGCGATAGTCACATAACCCGTAACCTCGATAAACTCCTTAAACTGCGCGTTGGTCACCTCCGTTTCGTCCATGTAAAAACCAGATACTACAACGTCGTGTCTTGGATACTCGTCTTGATAGGCTTGTTCAGATTTTCCTCCCATTGTAAACTCTCCAGATGGGATGAGTACCATTCCTTTATACTGTTCAGGCGTAATAGTTGACTCTGGGATTTCCTTTTTTCCTGATGGCTGAGCACAACCACTTACAATGATAAAAACAATGATTGCTAGTCGATTTAAACTTAAGAATACCTTAGGATTTTGTTTGCTCATAAAAACAAACTTATAAAGAATTGCGCATTCAACTTATTAATACTGCTCTCTTGATATAATAACTTATCAAAGCCCAAAAACCCCAGGCAGCCAAAGGCTTAAACCAGGAATATAGGTAACAAGTAGAAGCACAACAATCATAATCAAAAAGAGTGGGATAAGCGGTTTGATGACTTTTTCAATACTCACCCCAGCCACTCCACAGCCCACGAAGAGCACGCCACCCACTGGAGGAGTACACAAGCCTATGCAGAGATTAAGTACCATCATAATACCAAAGTGAATAGGATCCATTCCCAGCTTCATGACCACAGGAAGGAAAATTGGTGTAAATATTAATACGGCAGGAGTCATATCCATAAACACTCCAACAAATAGCAAAATAAGGTTGATTATAATCAGGATAACTATTGGATTGTCTGACAGTCCGATCAAAAAGTTGCTGACCTCTTGAGGAATATTTTCGTATGACATTACCCATGACATGCCCATAGACGTACCAATCAGCAACATTACGATAGCAGTAGTAAGCACTGTATGCTGAAGAATACCAGGGAGATCCTTTATTCTAACCTCTTTATAAACCATGGCCAGTACCAAAGTGTAAAGCACTGCAATTGCAGAGGCTTCTGTAGCAGTGAAGATTCCAGCCACTATACCTCCTATCACTATTACTAGTAACAGAAGACTTGGAAGGGCATTCAAGAATTTTTTGATTCCAGCGGTAAAACTCTCTTTGGTATCACCTTTATACCCTTTTCTATATGCAATCACACCAGAAACAATCATCAGCCCAAGGCCTACCAAAATACCAGGGACATACCCGGCAATAAATAATGCCGCAATAGATACGCCTCCACTCGCCAGTGAGTAGACTATCAAGATATTACTTGGAGGAATGATCATACCCGTAGTAGAGCTGGTTATATTCACAGCCGCACTGAAAGGCTTGTCGTAACCTTCCTTCTCCATACGTGGCCCCATAAATCCACCAATCGCAGAGGCTGCTGCTACAGCAGAACCGGAAATAGCTCCAAACAGCATACATGCCACAATATTGACAAAAGCCAGGCCTCCAGGCAATGGGCCAACCATAACTTTGGCAAAGTCCACCAAACGCCGGGCAATACCACCCTTGTTCATCAACTGGCCTGATAATATAAAAAACGGAATTGCCAATAAAGCAAAACTATCAAGACCAGTGGCCATCCGTTGAGCCATGGTGGTAAACGCCGTGATGGACGGCATACTGATCACCAAAGTAAATATTGAAGACAACCCAATTGAATATGCTACTGGAACTCCTATGGCCAATAACACCAAAAAACTAAGTACAAGAATTAGGACTTCAGTTAGCGCCATGATCGGGGTTTAATAGATTTGAAATAGAATAATAAATGATCAAAATACCACTTATGGGGATAACTATGTACACATAGCCCAGTGGTATCTGTAAGGTTGGGGATAGCTGCTCCAACAAAAGTGTGAGGTATACCAATCGGATGCCTCCAATGACCATAACAGTAAATGCAAATAAGCTAACCAACACCGCAACTACCGTCATCAATGTTTTTTGACTTTTTCCTTCAAGCTTATTGGGTAATATATCTATGGCCAAATGCATTCTTTTACCTGTCGCATAGGCAGCACCTAAAATTCCCACCCAAATCAACAGGAAATTGGCCAGCTCGTCTGTGAAAATACTTGGAGATCCCAATAAATATCTTGAAGCTACCTGCCAGAGCACATTAATGACCATCACTGCCATAAGTATGACAAGCACACTCCCTAAAAATTTGTCTATTTTATTTCTCATCAGCCATTGCTTTAATGCGCATGATCAATTCAAATTTTTCTGTATCATCCTTATAGCTATCATAGATAGGCGCTACTTGTGAAGAAAATTTGCTCTTATCCGGATAAATAACCTCTACTCCTGCTTCCTTTACAGCAGCCAATGATTCTTTCACTGATTCTGCCCAAACTTTGCGCTGATAAACTACAGACTCAGTGGCTGCCTGTTTAAGCCACCTCTGCTCTTGATCCGTCATACCCTGCCACCAATCCTGGCTAACCAAAAGCACATCAGGCACACTGGTATGCTCATCCAGTGAATAGTATTTACAAACCTCATAATGCCGACTTGAGTAGAAGCTAGGCGGGTTATTTTCCGCGCCATCCACTACGCCTTGCTGTAAGGCCGTGTATAGTTCACCGAAAGAAATTGGTGTGGGAGATCCGCCCAATTGATTGACCATATTTACGGCCGTGTTACTTTTCATCACTCGGATCTTCATTCCCTGCAGATCAGCAGGCGTGTTGACGGGCTTATCTTTTGTATAAAAACTTCTAGATCCAGCATCGTAGTAACAAAGCCCCCTGAATCGGTATTTCTCACCTTCTTGTAACAACTTTTCGCCTATTTCCCCATCCAAAACCCGGTACAAATGGTCTTGATCTTCAAACAAATAGGGTAAGCCCAAAACCTTAAAATTTGGTGCGAAATTTTCAACTACGGCCGCAGAAACTTTAGTAATAGCAAGACTACCAATTTGAAGTAGTTCAAGGCATTCTCGCTCATTGCCCAACTGACCTGACGGGTAGATCTTGATGGTCAGTTTTCCTTCGGAAATTTCATCCAAACGCTTAGCCATGTAAACCATTCCTGTATGCACTGGATGACTAATATCCAGCCCATGACCAAGTTTGAGTTCTTTTTCTTCAGACCGACCGCCACACCCTAAGAGGGTGAAAAGGATTATAGCAAGTATGATTGGGTTAATGTGTTTCAAAATTATCTGTATTTCTGTATGATGGAGATGGCTTCTTCACAAGACTTGGTGATGAACTGGAAATCTTTACTTGCAAGTACCTCTTTAGGGAAGAGTTGAGAGCCCATACCTACACAGTGCACCCCAGCTTCAATCCATCCCTTGAGATTATCTTCCGTTGGAGCTACTCCTCCTGTTGGCATAATGCTCGCATATGGAAATGGCCCCATTACTCCTTTGACAAATGCAGGGCCACCTACTTGAGAACCTGGGAATATTTTCACTACCTCAGAACCGAGCTCATGCGCCTTGACAATTTCCGTAACGGAACCACATCCCGGGCTCCAGGATACCTTTCTCTTGTTGCATATTTTAGCCATTTCCTCATCCATAATTGGTGACACTATGAAGTTGGCCCCGAGCTGGAGATAGAGAGCTGTGGTTGGTCCGTCAATCACTGAGCCTATTCCCAAAATCATCTCAGGACATGCAGTCTCTGACCACTTGACCAGTTCTGCAAAAACCTCATGAGCAAAATCCCCACGGTTGGTAAACTCAAATACGCGGACACCGCCTTTGTAGCAGGCGTCTATAACACTTTTGCACAACTCAACATCTTTATTGTAAAAAACAGGAACCATCCCCGTCTCTTTCATCTTTAGCGCAACATCAATTCTTGTGAACCTTGCCATAATTGTATTATCTAATAATTTTTCCTGATGTATTTCCTTTCATTAACTCTAGCACACTTTCCAGAGCTACCATATTAGCGTCCCCTTCCACTGTGTGCTTTAAAGCACATGCTGCGGTTGCAAACTTTAGTGCTTCAAAATCATCTTCATAATGCAGTAATCCGTAAATAATTCCAGCTGCATAAGCATCTCCAGTACCTACCCGATCTACAATGTGGGTCACTTCCAGCTTATCTGTTTTGAAAAATGATTCCCCATCCCACATCTTCCCTCGAATACTATTATGAGAAGCACTGATCGCATTTCGGTCTTTATCAAAAACTTTCCGGATCCGTGGGTACTTGCTCATCAACTGCTTAGACGCCTCTACAAACATCTCCTTCTTACCTTCACCCACATTAAACCCAAAGATCTCACTAATATCTTTGTCACTGCCAATAACCACATCGCACCCAGAGATCAAGTCTGGCATTACATCACTTTGGGACTTTCCGAAATTCCAAAGGTTTTTTCGCGAATGAATATCTGCTGAAACTGTAACACCAAGCCTATTGGCCGTTTCGATTGCTTCCAAGGTGCATTCTGCTGCTCCAGAAGAAACCGCCGGGGTTATTCCTGTCCAGTGAAACCAGTCAGCATCTTTAAATACTGCCACCCAGTCTATCATCCCTGCTTTTATTTTGGCAAAAGCAGAACCTTCCCGCTCATATACCACCTGACTTGAACGATGTACGGCACCCTTTTCGAGAAAGTACTTTCCCATAAACTGATCACCATACAGTATCCATGAGCTGTCCAACCAATGATGTCTTAAAAACTGAGCTGCTGAATATCCAATAAGATTATCTGGAAAACGGGTAACATGTGCGGCCTGTAAACCCAAGTAAGCCAAAGAAATAGCCACATTGGCTTCTCCGCCACCATACACCACGTCAAGGGTGTTGGTCTGGGAAAACTTTGCATAGCCAGGAGGCGAAAGCCTCATCATGACTTCTCCGAATGTTACTACTTTCTTCATTTCAACATACTCAATGAATCATTGATACTTGATCAGCAAATAAGTTTGGGCCGGCTAATCGCTTTTTAAAAAACCTAATACTTATGAGGATACGAGGTTCGAATTATTTTTGACCGGCCCAGATTCTTTTTTATCGTGCTACTCTCCCTGAGGCATCACCTCCCATTAGTTTTTCTACTTCTGACACCGTAGCCAGGTTTGCATCACCTTTGATGGTATGCTTCAGACAAGAAGCAGCAACTGCAAAATCCAATGCATTTTGATCATCATCAGGATAATTAAGCAAACCATAGATAAGACCTCCCATGAATGAGTCGCCTCCTCCTACTCTATCTACGATATCAGTAATCTGATATTGACGAGATTCATACATCTTTTCCCCGTCATAAAGTACTCCTGCCCATGTATTGTGAGAGGCAGAAATAGAGCCACGAAGTGTTGTGATTACTTTCTTAGCACGAGGGAATTTCTTCATCATCTGCTGACACACCGAAAGAAAAGCTTCTGCTTTTACGTTATGCCCTTCTGTTTGGACATTGACTCCTTCAGGCTTGATCCCAAAGTGCATTTCAGCATCCTCTTCATTACCTAGCACCACGTCGCAATAGCTGGTAAGTTCTGTCATGATTCCTTCTCTGTCTCCACCATACTTCCAAAGTTTCGCTCTGTAGTTGAGGTCTGTAGAAATAGTAACGCCCAATTCACTAGCTGCCTTCACCGCTTCCAAGCAAGCATCTGCAGCACCTTGCGAAATAGCCGGGGTTATACCCGTCCAGTGAAACCAATCCACTCCCTGGAATACGGCCTTCCAGTCCACCATTCCTGGCTTAATTTCAGCCATAGCAGAGTGAGCCCTGTCATAAACAACTTTACTACCTCTGGATACCGCGCCTGTTTCCAGGAAGTAGATACCCAGACGATCACCGCCCCAAACGATTTTATCAGTGCCTACACCACGCTTTCGCATCTCCATCATGGCACACCGCCCAATGTCATTATTTGGCAGACGAGTCACAAAATCAACTGGCACACCATAGTTGGCCAGTGAAACAGCTACGTTCGATTCTCCTCCACCATATACTACATCAAAAGAATTGGCTTGTGAAAACCGAAGAAAACCTTCAGGTGCTAACCTTAGCATGATCTCCCCAAACGTTACTACTTTCTTATCCATCGTGTTAAATTATTTTAGTTATTCAAATTCAAAGTATGCCTTGGCGTTGTGATAGCTAATATTTTCTACCTGCTCACCCAACCATTCCAGATCATTTGGAAGCTCCCCATTCTCCACATCATTTCCAATCAAATTACAAAGGATCCTTCTAAAATACTCATGCCTTGGAAATGAAAGAAAACTTCTACTATCTGTCAACATACCAACAAATCGGCTCAGTAAACCCATATTAGATAAAGCGTTAAGCTGCTTTTCCATGCCGTCCTTTTGATCTAGAAACCACCAAGCGGAACCATATTGCAACTTACCAGCCACTGAGCCATCATTAAAATTGCCAATCATGGTTGCCATTGCTTCGTTATCCCCTGGGTTGAGGTTATAAAGAATGGTTTTGGTTAGTTGATCTGTAGTGTCCAAGGCATTGAGGAACCTGCTGATGGCCCGAACCTGTGAAAAATCTCCAATAGAGTCAAATCCTGTATCCGGCCCAAGAGTCCGCATCATACGGCTATTATTATTCCTAATAGCTCCAAGATGATACTGCTGTGTCCAACCTTTGGCATGATACATTCGGCTAAGCTCTATAAGCACGGCCATTTTAAATATCTGAACCTCCTCATCTGATATTGCTTTTCCTGACAGGAAACTATCTAGAATGGTCGCCGCCCGCTCTGCAGAATAATCTACATCATAGAGTTGCTCCAATCCGTGATCAGACAGCCGGCCACCTTGCTCATGGAAGAAATCTATCCTGGCTTTTGATGCTTTCATCAAGCTCTCCCAGTTGTTCACCTCAAAGCCTACTACGCCGCCTAGTTTTACCAAGTAAGACTTATAGGCATTCAGGTCTTCAACTGCATAGAGTTTATCAGGCCTAAATGTTGGTAAGATTTTCACAGAAAACCCCTCCTCTTTCAACTGTCTATGGTACCTCAGGTCATCTATAGGATCATCTGTGCTACAGACCACATCCACGTTCATCTTTTTCAGCAAGCCTCTACAAGAATATTCCCTGGTGTTGAGCTTGGCTGAAGCCGCTTCATAGATTTTACTCCCCGATGATGCGTTTAGAATGTCACTAATATTAAAATAGCGCTGCAACTCAAGATGGGTCCAGTGATACAATGGATTACGCAACGTATCAGGAACAGTGGCTGCCCACTTTTCAAACTTTTCCTGGTCTGATTTAGATCCAGTGATATACTGTTCATCCACTCCATTGGTACGCATGGCTCGCCACTTATAGTGATCACCCTCAAGCCAAGCTTCTGTAATATTCTTGAATATGCGATCCTCTGCAATGTCTTTAGGGGATAGATGGCAGTGATAGTCGATAATGGGCATTTTCGCCGCAAAATCGTGATACAACTTTTTGGCCGTTTCAGTTTGAAGTAGAAAATCCTTTGTTAAAAACTCTTTCATTATAGTTTCCAAATTTCTGTAAAAGATAGCCAGTTACTGTCCTGTAGTATAAGTCTTGATACAGATGCCAGCCGAGTATTGCTATCTGCCCATCCAGCCACCATCTACGGTGAGGATAGATCCGCTCATATAATTAGATGCATCACTAGCCAAAAAGACTACTGGTGCTTTAAAATCTTCTGGAGTTCCCCATCTTCCCTGAGGAATCCTACTGAGTATTGACTCACTGCGTTCACTATCCTCACGCAGGGCTTTCGTGTTATCTGTAGCTATATATCCAGGAGCTATCGCATTTACATTCACACCTTTAGAAGCCCATTCATTTGAAAGAGCCATAGTTAATTGACCAATAGCTCCTTTGCTCGCTGCATACCCAGGTACCGTAATACCCCCTTGAAATGTGAGCAATGAAGCAGTAAAGATGACCTTACCACTACCGCGTGCCACCATTTCCTTACCAAACTCTCGTGAAAGAATAAACTGCGAGTTTTGATTGACTTCAATCACCTGATCCCAATACTCATCCGGGTGCTCAGCAGCAGGCTTTCGCATAATCGTCCCTGCATTGTTTACCAGAATATCGATCTTAGGATTTTCAGCTTTAGCTTTCTCTATGAAAGCATACAATGATTTTCGATCAGAGAAATCTGCCTGATAAGCCTTAAAAGAAGAACCTGTAGCTGTTACCGACTTCTCAACATCACTACCCGATAGCTCTAATGAAGCCGAAACACCGATAATATCCGCACCAGCTTCAGCCAGAGCTTCCGCCATGGCCTTGCCTATGCCACGCTTACATCCAGTGACCAGTGCTGTTTTTCCCTTCAGGTTAAATGAATCTAATACCATAATCTCAGTTAGTTCTTACTCAATTTATTTTTCCGCTGACATATCTGCAGTGCCAATCCCCATGGGTCTCTTAACATCACGAGGTGAGTTCCATTCTCAGGGCTTTTCTCCTCTATAAAACTGGCTCCTGCTTCAATCAACCGCTCTTTATCTTTCCCTGCATTGTCTGACTCAAAAGCTACATGAAACACCAAATGATGGTTTTTGGAATGATCTGTAATTGGTGCATTTGGGTTTTGATATAGCTCCATCACTACCTGATCATTAGAATCCCCCAGAAATCGCATGAATGGTGGCTCATCATTTTCATAAACCATATGCAACCCAAGATGCTCGCAATACCATTGTGCCATCTTGATCGGTGACTCTACATTCAATGCAAAATGCTCAAAACGCATTATCTAATTGCTTTAATCTCCTGGCCATCCATATCGGAAAAGGCCTTGTTTTCACCGGCCATTGCCCAAATGAACGAATAGTTTGATGTCCCTGCCCCAGCATGAATAGACCACTCTGGTGAAAGAATCGCCTGCTTATTGTGGACTGCCAAATGCTTGGTTTCCTGTGGGTCACCCATAAAGTGCATCACTGCCTGATCGTCCGCCAGATCAAAATAGAAATAAACTTCCATTCTGCGCAAGTGTGTGTGTGGAGGGAATGTGTTCCAAATACTACCGGTTTTCAGCGTAGTGAAGCCCATTACTAACTGACAACTCTGGATACCATCTTCATGAATAAACTGATAAATAGTCCGCTCATTACAATTCTCTTTGGTACCAAGATTTACTTCGTTGGCATCAGATAAGGTGGCTTTCGTTGTTGGATATTCTTTATGTGCAGGGCATGAATTAATGAAAAACTCAGCTGGACTATCAGCAGAGGTGCTTTCAAACACAACTTCTTTTGCCCCTTTGCCTATATAAAGGCATTCTTTATTCTGAAGCTCGTAAGAAACGCCATCAACAGAAACACTGCCAGCACCCCCAACATTAATCACGCCCATTTCTCTCCTTTCCAGAAAAAAAGATGCTTTGGTAAGATCTTCAAAAACAGGAAGTTTCAGCGACTGGCCGATTGGCACCGCCCCGAGAGTCATCATGCGATCATACATCGAATATACTGCAGTCAGTTCTCCTGGTTTCATTACAGATTCCAAAAGGAACTCTGATCTAACCTCCTCTGTGGTATATCGCTTAAAATGATTCGGACTTATGGAATACCTTATTTCACTCATGACAATTCAATTTTCAATTACTATCTAAATGCTCAAAACAGAGCAATAATTTCACTTTTTAATTCTGTGTAATTTATACACGGTTTAAGATTTTCACAATTATTCACATCCTTTTATTCTCACAAATATCAAAATATCATAAAAGGCAGGTTCTACCTATTTTTTTATAGAATACAACTCTGGCCCACCTTTCACCCCAGCTTTCTTTTCATTGGTTGGTGAGAGTAATCCCATTTGAAGAATTTTCTTCCTGAAATTTCGTCGATCAAGTGTTTCATCTAAAATGCTTTCATAAAGATCTTGAAGTTCTTTTAAAGTGAACTTATCAGGTAAAAGCTCACCAAAAATCAAATTTTGCTTTAGGTTATCCCGAAGCTTAGCTAGTGAATCAACCACTAATTGATCATGATCAAAACCCAGGTTTGGCATGTTTGTAAGAGCGTACCATTCAACATCGGACACATAATTTTTAGCGATAATCGGATGATTTTCAGGTTTGATCAGTGCATAAAAGCAAGCAGTTACAACACGTTTCACCGGGTGCCGGTCAATTTCACTATAAAATTTAACCTGTTCCTGATGTACATCATGAATTCCGGTAAGGCCATAAAGCACTTTACTTACTGATTCTTCCAGAGTTAAACCCTTTGACATCATACCACCTGGAAGCATCCAGGAACCTTTAAACGGCTCAACAGAACGCTTCACCAACAACACCTTCAGTTCATTCTCCTGAAAGCCAAAAATGGCACAATCCACAGTGATGGTACACTCATAGGATGACTTACTTACAGTTGTGATTAATGAATCCAGAGTTTTGCTATTTCAGTTTGAAAGGTATCAAAGTAAAGGAAAATCCTTCATATGCCGCTTCATCTAACGTACTTCAAAGAATTTTTTAGCTAAACTAAACCCGACTCCAGGGGAGCCGGGTAATTGACCAACTGCTACAGTCAGTCTGCCTTAGTCACTTTAATTTCCATACTCAAACACGCCAATATCAGGTGCTGTTCCTTCAAATTCAAGGCCTACAACTATTCCTTTATCAATTAAATCACTTCCAGAAACCAATTTTAAATAGTCGATATCTGGTAAACTCCCGTCTGCTTTTCTTGCACTTTTTAGTAATGCCATATCGATACTCACAAAATCATTTTGATTAGCCTGTAAACCATTTTGCCAACTATTGTTAGTTATATCAGTGGTAGTAGCCTGGTAACTGTCACCTCCACCTCCCAGTGACATTGTATTTTTAATGACCAATGAATTGGCAATATTTCCAGTACCAAAGTTGATGTTGCGTCCATTATCGTGAGCAGAGCAGTTATAAAGCGTTACATCACCACGGTTACTGTTGTGATCAAAACCATCCACTACGTTGCCCGCTGCCAGACAATTGGTAAATACTGCGTGATGCTTTAGTAATTTATCATCACTACCACCAGTCTTGAAGCCATTCCCATCACCACCTCCTACTGACCCATCTTTGAGACGGCCATTCAGAAAAGCCCAACAATTTTCATAAGTGGTGGTAATCCCATCTGCTCCCCTCAGATATCCATCCCAGCCATCATCCAGATTTTGCCAAGCCCTACATCCAATAAATTTGTTACCATCCCCTGCATCCAACTTACATGCAAAACCGTCAGCATTTTCAATAGAGGAATCAGCGTTGTAGTAGGAATCACAATTGATAACTGTATTATTACTTGCTCCATTACCAATTTGCAAGCCCGAATCGGAGTTTTCATAGAAATAACAAAACTCTATGAGGTTATGATGACCGCTGATGAACATTCCGTTATCTCCAGCTTTATAGACATCAATACCTTTTACATACCAGTAATTCCCGGATAACTGAATACCTCGGTTACTTCCATTTTCAGACATAGACGAAAAGTCTAAAACAGGTCTCTCAGAATCATTAGGATAAGCCAACACAGAGATCAAATTTCCTTCAGTTCCATCCCTACTAAACCTGACTGTGGATCCGAATGTGTATTTCCCTCCTCGGATATAAATTTTATCACCTGGATTTGCATTACTGATGGCTGCAAGAATCTCTGATGAAGTACTCACAACTGTACCATCATCAACAGTCACAATACCAGATATATTAAATGTTTTTTCTCCCCTTACTCCAGAAGCATCAGTAGCATCTGCAAAAACAGTTACTGCCCCATTTACTTTTGGCGTGAGTAATCCATCAGAGGAAATCTCCGCCACATCTTCATCGGAAACTGACCATGATACTATCTTATTGTTGGCATTTGCAGGTAAAACCTGTACGCTCAGTTGCTCTGGTTGGCCATCTTCAATATCACTGCCTAATATAGAAATAGAGGTAACCAATACTACCGGGCCTTTTATACCTGAAACTTCAAAGGACTTGGTGCCTATCACCCCAGATCCGTCAGTAGCACTAGCTGTAACTGTAAGGATTCCATTTGAAACAGCAGTCAATAGTCCATCTGAGGATATTGTAGCCACTGCTTCATTTGACACTTTCCACTCCACCGTCTGGTTAGTGGCGTCCTCAGGAGTAATGGCAACAGAAAGTTGCGACGTTCCTCCATCCTCAATGAAACTACCTTTGATGGAGATATTCTCAACTAACACCTCGTCTGGTTTCACCTCACCTTCCTTACATGAAATGAGTATTACAAATGCACTCGCACCAAGTCCATAAATGACTTGTTTCCACCAAACTTTGTTCCTCTTTAACTTCATAAATTGCTAATAATCTGTACGCTGTAATGTCTTATTTAAAAAATCGATAATGTATTTTATTGTTGGTTCAAACCAGGGAGTCATCAACCAAAACGAATGTGGGGCATTATCCAATTGAACCATTTCCGTATAAACTCCTGACACATTCAATACGTCCATGAATTCCTGATGACCAGCAAGAAATCTCGGATATTTACTAGCCAAAAAAAGCGTTGGAGGTGTTGACCTGCTCACATGTGCGAGCGCAGATGCTTCTTCCCAGATTCCTGGTTTTTCTTCATACGATCCTCCCAACCATTGAGCTGCCATCGTACCTTCCTCAGAATCCGGATGCTTAAATGCTAGCACTCCATCTATATCGACTATTGCTTTCAAAGGTGTGGTTGTACCTAATAAAGCCGCGAGTTGTCCACCAGCAGAGCAACCAATTACTGCAATTCTATTTGAATCAATATCTAATGAACTTTGATGCTCCTTCATCCAACTTATTGCATCTTTCAAATCTTCTACAGCGGCAGGATAAGCGGCTTCTAATGACAAGCGATATTCCGGTACCATGACAAAATACCCTGATACAGCGAGCTGCTCAGCAATTGGTGTCATAAGTTCTGGTAAGCCAGCCCGCCATCCTCCACCATGAATCAATAGTACAGCTGGTGCACGTGTAATTTCTTTGGGTGAGAAGAGATTGGCTGTTAGCTCCCTATCATCTAAAGCTTTATATGGCGCTGCAAAACTTATATCCACTGATTCTGGTGAAACAGGCATTACACCCTGTACATCCAGCTGAGGATAATATTTTCTATGCTTCGCTACTGTATTGGCTAAAGTATAGCTGGTGTCCCTGGGGACTTGTGCAACCAACATAGTACTCAAAGGCATCAATATCAGCATCCAACTAGTTTGCCAGCAATTCATTGAGGTAAACTTCAATATTTGTATAATGATTCATTAATCCTGTTCCAGAAGAATCATCTAATTGAGGATTCAAGCCATTTTTTTTCTCCCACTTATCCGGCATTCCATCCCGATCAGCATCAATTGGTGCCTCGCCAGTTTTCAATTCTGGCCAACCTCCCACGTCAGACGGGGTGTCAATAATTCCAGTACCATAGGTGGCCGTACCTTCTAATACCTCCTTCACGACTCGCTTATCCACAGCATCTCTTTGATAACTAGCTCCTGCTTTTTTCAAAACGGAAGTAAAAGACTCCTCAGCAGTCTCGGTAGGCATGGCCATTACCTCAATTGGATTCTCCAATTTAATTTCATCTAAAACTTTCTCTGCGTTATAAACTCCACTCCAATTATTTTCAGAAACTTCATCATTATCAGTAAGCACGTTTCCTGACAGAAAGAACTTACCATATGGATCATAAGGATCTAAAATATTGTCATTTTTTGACCTGGTAGCAGGTCCCGGTTTATAGGTATTGTTTACAATGTTATGGTTTCCTTCTTCACCACCATAGCTATTATTGGACATCCAGTTGTAAATGACATTGTTTCTAAAATCTACAATTTCCTGAGCAGGTTGCTTGTGGTATCGGGCACCATGAAACCTTGGATTTCTACTGTTGTGGTGAGCAAACAGGTTGTGATGGAAGCTAGCTTTCTTTCCTCCCCAAATACCTCCGTAACCATGTGCTCCTTTTTCATGGACCGAGTTGTTAAGACTTTCTGATATGATGCAATATTGAATGGTCAACAGCTGGTTGTCATAAAAGGTAGCACACTCATCAGTGGCCCAGCTAAAGCTGCAATGGTCCACGATCACATTTTCTTGTTTGGTAATACTAATGGCATCATCCTGAACTGCCTTTTCATCGCCCATCCGTGATCGGATGTATCTTACAATGATGTTATCCCCTTTTACTTTTAAGGGATAATTTTTAAGTGTAATCCCTTCTCCAGGAGCGCTATGACCGGCTATTGTAAGATCTCCATGATTGATATCAAGGCTGGACTCGAGCTCAATGGTTCCTGAAACCGAAAAAACTACGGTTCTAGGGAATTTTTCACGTAAAGCTTCGCGCAAACTTCCAGGGCCTGAGTCATTCAAATTGGTAACAATCAACACTTTACCTCCTCTTCCACCCGATGCAAATTTACCAAAACCCTCTGCTCCTGGAAAAGCGATTGGCTGGGCGATAAGTTCTCCCATTATCAGTAAAACCAAAATTATAGCTAGACAGTATCGCATGAATCAATATTATGGTTTCAAACTCCTAAATTTGTGCTTCGAAACATCTCTGATGGGAAATCAGGGTTCCCACTTCAATGCATGGAAACCCTGATTTATTAACCAAAACTTAATCCGTTTTAGTCTTTAATAAACTTGAGCCTGCTCTTCACACTTCCCGCAGCATATTCTACCAAATAGATACCCTTCGGCAAAGTACTCACATCCATTCCTAGCTTTTGACTTCCGGATTGAACAGAATGAGTTGCCACTTTAGTACCAGACAAATTGTAAATAACAATAAAACCTGCCTCTGAAAAGTCTTTGCGTTCAAGCATGATTCTTTCAGTAGATGGGTTTGGCGAAAGCTGGAACTCAACATTCATCTTTTCTAAATCAGCCAAAACATTACCTGCTTCTACTGTTCCGGAAACTGCTACTGAAACTGGGTCAACTCCACCACTGGAATGGACGATATCTCCACTTTTAGTACCTACTTCTGTGGCATTCAGCCTTACAAATAACGTGATTTCATCCAGGGTTCCTTCCAAAGGTGCCAGTGTGAGTGATGGTAGCCACAGTTCATCATTGAATGAAATTTCAAATCCCATGGGTAAATCAATGACTATAGTTCCCGCCAAATTGGTACCTGAAATCGAGTAAGATTGTGATGAGGAAGGACGTCCTAGAGATTGAGTAAAAGCTGTTAACTCTCCTGAAACGTTAATACCCGGATCTGGGATCACTTCACCTGAAACGGCAAGGTTCACACTCTCAGAATCCGTAGCACTGTGCACTATATTCCCGCTATACTCACCCAGGGCAGTAGCACTGAGCCTTACAAAAACCTGTGCATTTGAAATTGACCTGTCCGTAGGGTCTAACATGATTTCGGACTGCCATGTAGCTTCATCGACAGATACCTGAAAATTATCAGGAGCTGAAACTGTAATTGCCCCTTTGAGGTTATCACCTGAAACCCGATAGTTCTGTGAAGCAGAGGAAGAACTCAAATTTTGAGTAAAGGCCTCAAGTGTGCCTGTAAGCGCTATCGCTGGCACCAGATTAACCGCAGTACCAGACACAGCTACCTTCACTTCTTCCGCTCCTGTGCTGGCATGCGATATCTCTCCGGAGAATTCACCAACGGCAGTAGCATTTAACCTGACATAGATATCAGTAATATCCACTGTGCCAGAAGAAGGTGAAATAACCATAGGATTAGTAGCTGTGAACCAATCGGACTGGTTCAAGGAAACTTCGAAATCTGCCGGAGGTGTAATGGTAAGGTCACCTTTTAGATCCTTACCTGATACAATATAGGAATCAACCGTAAAATCCGAAGCAAAACCTACATCCATGGATAATGGATCTGGAGAACCAATGTTACTGATAGTTGGTGTTGGTTCTTCGCCTCCTCCTTCACCAGTAAGTGCGTCGGGTAGACGAGTTTGATATGGAGAAAAGGCACCTGAAAGATCCCAGACTACCCAGTCAATGTAAGTGTCTATATTTCCACTTCCCCAGCCATCACCAAAACGGAAGTAATCACTACCGTCTGAAGTGGACTCTGAAGTGGCGGTAAAAACCGGAGTAGGGTCTTCATCTAAATAAACCTTAACGTCCTGACCAGATTTTGTAAAGCGATAAATCGTCCATTCCGAAGCATTGTGTCCCAAGACATCACTTCCAGAACCACCTGACGCTACACTATAGGTGCCATCTGTGAGCACTCGTAAGCTATACCGGCCTGCTGTACTGTTTCGCATGTCCATGTCAAAAAGTAAATTTTTACCGGAAACATCAGCAGACTTTGCTTTAATGACAATAGTCAGATCGGTTGCAGTTGTTGGTTGACGCCATTGATTATTATCAGATAATTCAGCAGTGGTCATTTGAAGCAGGTTGTTACCAGCATCATCGGGGTCTGCTACTATACTGTTGACTGCATTGGTTTGCTGAGTCACTTCAAAAGCTGGATCGAAAGTCAATGGATCTACATCAGCTTCATAAACAGTCCATTCGCCTAGAGGTGCTTTTACGAGATCATCCGGGAGTCGTGTCTCAGATGGAGCATGTGCCCCCGAAACGTCCCAAACTACCCAATCAACCTGTGTGTCAATATTGCCACTTCCCCAGCCATCTCCGAACCGGAAATAATCACTACCGTCTGATGTTGACTCAGAAGTGGCTGTAAACACAGGAGTTGGATTTTCGTCAAGGTAAACCGCTATATCCTGACCGGATTTAGTAAACCTGTAGATCGTCCACTTAGACGCATCGTGACCTAATACATCGCTCCCAGATCCCCCAGAAGCTACACTATAAGTACCATCAGTCAAAACTCTCAAACTATACCTCCCAGCGGTGCTGTTGCGCATATCCATATCAAAAAGCAGGTTCTTACCAGAAACATTGGAAGATTTCGCTTTGATTACTATGGTTAAATCCGTTGCAGTGGTAGGCTGGCGCCATTGATTATTATCAGATAGTTCAGCAGTAGTCATCTGAAGGAGTTTGTTCCCAGCGCGCTCAGGATCATCCACGATTGTATTTATTGCATTCGTTTGCTGAGTCACTTCAAATGCCGGGTCAAACAATAATGGATCTACGTCAGCATTATACACTGTCCATTCTCCAAGTGGAGTCTCCGGTGTTTCTGTAAGTTCAGATGGCAATTTCAAGTCAGAAGGTGAATATGCACCTGTCAAATCCCAAGACACCCAATCAACTTGTGTATCAATATTGCCACTTCCCCAGCCGTCTCCAAACCTGAAATAGTCACTACCATCGGAAGTGGATTCTGATGTAGCCGTAAAAACTGGTGTTGGGTCTTCGTCAAGATAAACTGCAATATCCTGTCCTGATTTAGTAACCCGATAAATTGTCCACTTTGAGGCATCATGTCCTAATGTACCAGTGCCTGATCCTCCAGATGCCACACTGTATGTACCGTCTGTCAGCACTCTGAGGCTATACCTGCCTGCAGTGCTGTTTCGCATGTCCATGTCAAAAAGCAAATTCTTGCCAGAAACATCAGCGGACTTAGCTTTAATGACGATTGTAAGATCTGTTGCAGTTGTTGGTTGACGCCACTGGTTATTATCAGATAATTCAGCTGTGGTCATCTGCAATAGGCTATTACTTGCATTATCTGGATCGGAAACAATCGTATTGACAGCATTGGTTTGTTGAGTAACCTCAAAAGCAGGATCAAATAGCAATGGATCCACATCTGCATTATAAACTGTCCAGTTACCTTCAGGCTCTTTAGTCAATTCAGACGGAAGCTTAGAATCAGTGGGTGAGTAAGCTCCGCTAAAATCCCAGGTTACCCAATCAACTTGGGTATCAATATTGCCACTTCCCCAGCCGTCTCCAAATCGGAAATAGTCACTACCGTCTGATGTTGATTCAGAAGTGGCTGTAAATACAGGGGTTGGATTCTCGTCAAGGTAGACTGCTATATCCTGACCGGATTTAGTGAACCTGTAGATTGTCCACTTGGACGCATCGTGACCCAATACATCGCTCCCAGATCCTCCGGAAGCTACACTATAAGTACCGTCGGTCAAAACTCTCAAACTATACCTTCCAGCGGTGCTGTTACGCATATCCATATCAAAAAGCAGGTTCTTGCCAGAAACATCAGCGGATTTTGCTTTAATGACGATTGTAAGATCCGTTCCAGTAGATGGCTGACGCCATTGGTTATTATCAGAAAGTTCAGCTGTGGTCATCTGTAAGAGACTGTTACTAGCATCATCCGGATCAGCAATGATCGTATTGACTGCATTGGTTTGTTGAGTAACCTCAAAAGCAGGATCGAAAGTCAATGGATCCACACTTGCATTGTATACTGTCCATGATTGTGCACTTACGAAATAAGTGCACAATAAGAGCAATACGGATAAGGAATTATTCAATTTCTTCATATCCAAATATTTTTTACGTTGAAAAAAGTATCAATTAATGATGTCACTCGCCAACTACCCATCTCGATTTTACAACTTAAAGGCCAATGACTATTATTCACAATAAATTCAGTTGCACTGGTTACTACTGTAGCCAGCGGGTGTCTCCTACACTTTCATCTTTCAGTGTTTGATTAGATACCGAAAAATCTCCATTTTCAGCATCTGCAAACCCAGGATCGGCTTCAGTAGCATCTACTTCAGACGGATCCAGGTATTCACCTTCCCAAAGACCGATTGTATTGAAATAGTAATTGTCTCTATAGGTCAATTCTACTTCCTCGCTAATATCTCCAGCTCTCGACCAGTTGCCATAAATGGCACCTCCAGCACCCTCTACTCCCGTTTCCACAAACAAGCAGTTAGTTACTTCCAACGAATTGCCACCTCCTGACATGCGAAAGAATCCTCTGTTGTTGCTATTATCAGCTATACAGGCTTTGTAGAAAGTACAGTTTTTGAAGGCAACGTCAGCAGCCACTTGCATTCTAAGAAGTGTTCTGACTCCATTGGATATGGTGGTGTTTTCTACGGTTAGAGATCCAACAGCTCCACCCCTGAAATCAAAACCATCACCACCCCCGCCAGGGATGTCATGAATATAAGTATCTGTAATAGTGATATCCCCATATGCTCCACCACTATTACTATAGATAATATTATTATCATATCCACTGATCTCACACCCCTCAATATTGAGTGCACCAAGGTTACAGGTAGCAGCTGAGGCATTGAAAAACTGGCCATATTCATTGTTACCCTGGAAATCAAGTTGTCGAACGGTAATTGAACTTACAGCAGTAGCACATGCTAACTGACCATTGATTACCGGCATGTCATATGATTTTTGTCCTTCAATCGTAATGGATTTGGTAATCTCTTTAGATCCCAGGTCATATGTGCCTGATGCTAGTATCAAAATGGCTCCCTCTTCCGCGGCATCAATTTTAGCTCCCAAATCATCAAGTGGAGATACATTGGCTTCTTTCAGAGTGGAAAAAGAAAATGTGCCTCTTTTCTTGGGTCCATTGTACAATATCACCGTGTAATCAGTAGCACCAATTAAACCCTGAATGGTCGCTTCACCAGCCACTTTTTCAGATTCCGAAATTTGGACCAAAAGGTTTCCCGGCATGACCAAAAAATGAGTTACGTCACTTCCAGCTGTCCAAAGCACAGTAGCATAGGTATCCTGAACATTCTCTCCAGGAATGGTTTGGAAAATTTGTTCTGCCTGGGTCCTTGCTGTAACCGTAGCCCATTTAGACTCTGTCAATCCATCAGTTACTGCTCGTACTCGTGCGGAATAGCGCGTCTCTCCCGCTAGTGTTTCTGTGTGGGTGAGTGTACCGCCAACCGCTGGTATTTCATCAATGATCGCTGTACTCACCGGGTCTCCCGAAAAGTTCAAACTATCCTGATAGAATTCAATAGCATACTGATCAACATTTGGATCCGCAGTCCAACTAAGCTCTATATCTACCTGGTTCCGCACTCGCGCTTCCAGTCCTACCGGAGCAAATGTCCTTGGGGTAGACAACTCTGTAATTACAGGATCAATATCATCCTCACATGCCATCGGCACCACAAATAGTGCGCAAAGCAAGAGTCCTGTGATTTTTTTAATTCTGGTATACATATTCATCCTTTTTTAATTCAATAAATCATTGGTAAGCTGCCCATTGCTGCCATCTATAAATACTTGCCAAATAGGCCAGAATTGATTCTCGTTAGGGTTGCCGACATAAAGACTTTCAATCTTTTCATCATCCAGTTCCTCAGGAACAGCCCAATCAATATTATCACTGTACTCAGTAGACCTGTCATCGTTCTCTCCTCGCTCTAATCCATAAAATTCAAGGGTTTCACTATCTCCCGCAAGACGATAGTACAATGTGGTGGGAACATTAGAATACTCCCCGGACCTGCTGCGTAGATTATACATCTTCTGCTTTGCTTCAGATAATTTTGTGTTCAACAAATTCCATCTGATGAGTGCTTGCTTGCGCTGCATTTCTCCACAAAGTTCCAGTTTGTGCTCTTCTACCATTGCATCAAAAACAGCTGGTCCAGACAATGCATTGAGATAGGCATCTACTTTTGTAGGCCAATCAGCCATATCAAATGCTCTTTGGCGAATTTCTCTTAGATACGGTTTTGCAGCATCTGCTCCTTCGAGTTCATATGCTGCTTCTGCTGCCATCAATAAAACTTCGGCGTAGCGCATATACATGAAGTTGCTTCCATCATCATTAGAAGCTGTTACACGAACACTTTTCCACTCATACCGATATTTACCAAACATCCATTCATCTAAACCTGTAGGCTCTTGTTCAGCGATATCTTCAGCCGGGCTAACATCTTTCCATCTGTAAGGAACGCATGTAACATCACGGCGAGTGTCGGCCGCATCATAATCATAAAACATATAGGGAAGTGGGCCTCCCTGACCTCCTCTGGCCTGACCTGTATACTTATCATTACTCATATGCCTAACAGCAAATGTGAACAACCATCTTCCTCTTCCTGAGGCAAATGGTATTTCCCAAAGGGACTCTCCACCAGCTATTACCACGTCTTCATTGAATTTTCTCCAAAGTTCTTCGAAAGAGGACTCAAGTCTTGCTGTACCGCTTTCAATGATATCTGTACACTCTTTCAAAGCGATGGCATACATCTCTGATCTTTCGAGATCCGGGTCACTACTCAGTCTAACTCCATCTGCATATTGAGAGTAACCACCGGCTGCCAATGCCAATCGTGCCCTTAGTCCTTTGACAAAAGCTTTATTGACACGCTCCACAGTCACAGTGTTTGAAGTCTCATTTGGCCATGGAACCATTGTTGCTGCCTCTTCCAGATCAGCCAATAGCTGTTTGTAGATGACATCTCTACTGGATCGTGGTAGGTAGACTGTTTCAGCAGTTATTGGTTCGAAAGTTGCGGGTACATCACCCCAGGTTTTTACCAAATCCGCATAATAAACAGCCCTTAAAGTGAGTGCCTCACCAAGCAGATGTGCCATTTCAGAATTGTTTTCCACGTCACCATATGCACGTAAACCACGAATGCATAGGTTGGCTCTTTCAATACCCCTGTACATCATTGCCCAGGCATTGTTAGTTGTATTCATCTGGTCATTGTTAGGCTGAGCACTGTATTTTACCAGGTCATAGTTATCATCAGCGTTGTTAGAACTATTGTTCCACTCTGCATCTGTATTCATCCCATACCATGGCAGATACCTACCTCTGTATGAGTTTGTTTGCCCAAATGGTTCTTTTATACCATCTACGGCACCTTTGGCCAAAGCATATACCGAGAATATCTTAGATTCATCTAAAGTAGATTTCGCTGGTGCTTCTAAATAATCCTCACAGGATGTGCCACCTAGGAGTAAAATCCCTGCTAGTGCTATGTTTAATATCTTTTTCATTTTAAATATCAGTTTGGATTAAAAAGTAAGGTTCATACCTACAGTCAGTTGTCTGCTTCGAGGATATGCCGAATAGTCAACTCCAGGTGTTAATGGTGTTTTTCTTCGTGTAGACACCTCTGGATCAAATCCTGTATAGTCCGTCAGGATAAACAGGTTATACCCTGTCACATAGAATCTTAGGTTTTCAATTCCACCTCTTTCAACAATTGACTGAGGGAGTGTATATCCTAAAGTCAAAGTATTTAACCTGAGGAAAGACCCGTCTTCAACAGCCCAATCACTGAAAACATATCTATCCATAAATGGACTCCACATGGTCGTATTGGCATTTACAGCTTCGAGCTGAGCGGGATCTGTAATCTCTTCACCAGTATTCCAATCAATATTGGTCCAGCGTTGTCCACGCTCCTGCATATCTATCAGGTTCCTGTACTGGTTGTTTTGATTTGCTGAGGTGAACTCAATCTTATTGGCATTGTAAATGTCATTGCCATAACTCCAGTTAAAAGCAGCCGTCAGATCAAACCCATAAGCATAAGCATTGAGAACAAATCCACCAGTGTGTAATGGATTGGCATTACCTATTACTTTTCTATCATCAATTGTAATGGTATCATTGCCATCCAAATCTCTCAACTTCATCATTCCAGGACGAGGAGTCAGAATTCCTTCAGAAGTAACTACTCCCTCTTTCAGAATCCATTCACCAGAACTCTCATCATAACCAGAGAAATCACTCACTTCATAGCGCCCATCATTGACATATCCATACATCTGTCCTACAGGACTTCCTACTCTAGCCAGATAATCGCTTGGTATCTGTGTAGATGCCCAGCCTGTTGTCACAGGTCCACCTTCAATCTGCTCAAGCTCACCCAATGATTTGATGGTATTTTGGTTAAACGCTATGTTAAAATTCACATTAAAACCATACTCCTTTTTGTCAATTGGAATCAATCCCAGAGATAACTCCAATCCTTTATTCTCAGTCTCTCCAATATTTCGGTATTGATCCGCATACGCTCCTGCCAGGGGAAAACGGACTAATAAATCTCTTGTGTTGTTTTGATAGGCTTCCAAGGTACCATTTACACGACCCTTCAACAGGCCGAAATCAAGACCTAAGTTTTTGGTTTCAGTAGTTTCCCATCTCAAATCAGGATTGGCCAATGTTGTGGAAGGAGCCCAGTAACTATTGACACCATTAATGAAGTTTGTAGAGCTGGAAAAATAAGCCTGTACGGTCTGAGCTGTAGGAATATTGTTATTTCCTGCAAGTCCGTAACTAGCTCTTAACTTCAGTAAGTTCATCCAATTAGAAAGACCTGACATAAAGCTTTCTTCAGAAACCTTCCAACCTGCGGATAATGAAGGGAAATAACCCCAAACATTGTCGCCTAAAAATCTACTCGATCCATCTGCTCTGTAAACAGCTTCAAGAAGATACCTGTTCTTAAAATCATAGTTCACCCGAGTGAAAAACGACATCAACTTGTCGTCAGCATTTTGGAAATTATCTGCATAAATGGCCTGACCCTGAGTAGTGAGTTTAAAAGCTTCATCTGCAGAAAACAACACAGGGTATCCCTGAATTTCGTACTCCAGCTCATTGGATTGGCTGAAAAGCATTTCCTGACCAAGCATGAATTTCAAGTTGTGATCTCCTTTCTTCAGAATATCATAATTCAGTAGGTTCGTACTTCTCAATCTCAATTCTTTTCGATCTCTAAAAATGCCTGAAGGTTGATTTGGAAAGGCTGGTGATCGATCCCTTGCTTTATATGTAGTCACACCATAAAAGCGATTATCAAGATAGGTATAGTTATCTATGGTAAATGATGTAGAAAACCTTATAGGTTCTATTATTTGCCAGGCGAAACTACCAGCGATGTTATAGTTCTTTCGTTGTTGCAAGCGATCATTATCAAAAGTTGATCGAATTGGATTGACCAAATCACTTGCTGTCTGTTCATTCGTACCATCTGAAAGACTTACACCTGCAATTGGAATAGGCGCGTATGCCACAGCATGTTTTAGTCTGGAATCCGCTGAAGACACTTCGTTTTGTTCATTGGCTCCACCTCCATTGATCTCTGTATCAGAATATCTTAAAGAAAAGTTTAAGTCTATTTTCTCAGAAGGACTGTTGTTAAATTTCAGGGTGATATTGTTTCTGACATAATCAGAACCAATCATAATAGCTTTATCATCAAACCTGGCGAAGTTGGCTGAATAGTTAAATTTTTCACCTCCACCACGTATGCTCAAGTCATTACTGAATGCAGTACCTGTACGTCCATAAATCTGACGCTGCCAGTCGTTCGTTGGTTGACCCTGGTACAGCTCTATATCTTCAAATAGTCCAAAATAGTCTTCATAAGATGAGTAATCACCTTCTTCGCTTGCATCAAGTACCGCGTATTCATATTGCCAACGGACATAATCTTCCGGATCAAGCACATCAAGCGTTTTTGCTATCTTTTTTGATGCAAAAAACGAATTATAGTTTACAGTCACCTTACCTGCTACTCCACTTTTTGTTGTGATAATAACCACACCATTAGCACCTCTGGAACCGTAGATCGCTGTGGAAGATGCATCCTTTAATACGTCAATGGACTTGATATCAGAAGGTGATATATCAGAAATGGTGTTTACCGGGAAGCCATCCACTATATAAAGAGGAGAGCTACTCTGTGTTAAAGAAGCACCGCCTCTTACTCGAATTCTTACTTCAGCATCCGGAGAACCTTCAGTAGTCGTAATCTGCACACCTGCCAAACGACCTGTAAGGGACTCAGCAACTGTAGCCACTGGTACTTTCTTAAGTGCATCACCAGATACAGAAACTACGGATCCGGTTATATTCGACCTTTTCTGGGTACCATACCCCACCACTACCACTTCTTCGAGTGATTGGATATCCACAGGCAACGCCACATCGATAACGCGACGACTTCCTACCTGAACTTCGCGATCAGAATATCCAATAAAACTGAAAATAAGTTTAGCATCTTCTTCTACGGAAATTGAATATTTCCCGTCCATATCAGTGATGGTACCGGAAGTAGTACCGGCTATGACCACACTAACACCTGGCAACGTCTCACCAGTCTCTTCATCAGTAACAATACCAGAAACTGTGGATTGAGAAAAAGCTTCTGTCAATGAAAGCATTAATCCCATCAAGAGAGTCATTAGACGCAACCCAAATTTTTCATTAATAAATTTAGTCTTCATAAGTTCATCATGTTATTAGGTTAGTTCAAATTAACTAAGGGAAATGCATCAGAAATGTGCGGATATGTACAATCGATTGCACTTAGGCACAAAAAAATTGTCTCATGAGGTTTCAGCCTCTTTTTTCGAGGTTGAAGGAGTAGTACATCTTGTTTCATATTTCTTCATATTTGGTCAATTAATGAATAAATTAAATCAAATAATCTGTGAATTTGCAACGATTCAATTATAAATAATTAAATGGGTTAGTCACTTCTGCAATATATAATTATAATATATTCAATATTCATCTCACTTTATTATAATTTATTTACCGACAGTGCAGGTAAGTTGTAATTCAAAGTCCATATTCTCCAAAATGTTATATTCTACGTAAACTAAATATTTTTAAAGTTTTTGGGATGTCGGTATCCAGATCACAAAACTTTCCTTTTGTTCATTGAGATTCTATCACTGTTTTAGCTATTTTGTGCTATCCTTTGCACAGAGCCTAAACACTAAATCAAATCAAACCTGATATTGCTTTTATTTAATTGCTGACATATGACGTTTTTTAGAATATTAATCTTACTATTATTAAGTTCTTTACTTTCCGTACGAGCCTATTCCCAAGAAAGATCAAAAGTCTGGTCTCCAGATAATCAAGACAACACCTACACGAATCCCATTATACATGCCGATTATTCGGATCCTGATATCTGCAAAGTTGGAAGTGATTTCTACATGACCTCCTCTTCTTTCAATGCTGTACCCGGGTTGCCTATTCTGCACTCCACAGACCTTGTGAATTGGGAAATCGTCAACTATGCAGTCAAAGAATTTCCTGGCAGCTACTTTGACACCCCCCAACATGGCAATGGTGTATGGGCTCCATGTTTACGCCATCACAATGGTACTTTTTATATCTATTGGGGAGATCCTGACAGGGGTATATTCATGGTTCATACAACTGATCCATCTAAAGACTGGTCTGCACCCGTTCTTGTAAAAAAAGCTTATGGCAATATCGATCCAAGTCCGCTATGGGATGATGATGGAAAGGTGTATTTGGTTCATGCGTTTGCTCATAGCAGAGCTGGCATCAAAAGTACTTTACAGGTGGTAGAGCTCACCAAGGAGGGTGACGAAATTCTAGATAAAGGCGTCATTGTATTTGATGGACATAAGGATCATTCCACTATTGAAGGCCCTAAATTTTATAAGCGAAACGGTTACTACTATATATTCGCCCCAGCGGGTGGTGTCCCTACAGGCTGGCAATTGGTGCTTCGATCTAAGAATGTTTACGGTCCTTATGAAGAAAAAATTGTTTTGGCACAGGGTAATACTAATGTCAATGGGCCGCATCAGGGCGGGTTTGTAGAACAAGACAATGGAGAATCCTGGTTTGTTCACTTTCAGGACAAAGAAGCTTATGGCCGTATTGTTCATCTACAACCAGTTAGTTGGGTTGACAATTGGCCAGTCATGGGGAATGATCCCGATGGTGATGGTACTGGAGAACCTGTACTTAATTACACTAAACCCAATCTGCTTAAATCAACGATCGTCAACCCAATTGAGTCTGACGAATTTAATAAAGGACTACTGGGATTACAATGGCAGTGGAATGCCAACCCACAACCAGGATGGTATAGCACTGATCACTCCAAAGGAAACCTAACACTCTATTCCATGCCAACGCCAGATAAGTCCACAAATCTCTGGATGCAACCTAACCTCTTGCTTCAGAAATTTCCAGCACCATCATTTACCAATACCTTAAAACTGGATGCAAGTCACCTGAAAATAGGAGAAACTGGCGGACTGGTGATTTTCGGGTTGGATTATGCCACTTTAAGTGTGACCAAAATATCAGAAGGATATGAAATCCAACAAACTCAATGCTTTGATGCTGACAAGAATTTCCCGGAACTGGTGAATGAAAACGTTAAGTCGAGTGGCCCTGTGTTCTACTTGAAGAGTGTGGTTCAAGAAGGAGGTAAAACACAGTTCATGTTTAGTGAGGACGGAAAGGATTACACCAAAATAGGCAAGGAGTTCACAGCCCGAGAAGGGAAATGGGTAGGTGCCAAAAGTGGAATCTTTTGCGTCAGGGAGAAGGAAACCGGAATCAACGGACACTTACTAATCGACTGGTTCCGCGTAGAACGAGTGGATTAATAAGCTATTAGCTACTGTTTTGTGACAGTAATTGGCTCATTGAGTTTCACTAGCTCCTGATCAAGTAAGGATTCAAATTCCATTTTTGACTTCACTGCTGACTTGCCTTGCTCCCACACGGCCAGTAAATAATAGGTGATTTCTTTCTTAGGAGTGAATTTAACCACACGACTTCCAGCTCCTTCACTGACAGAGGCCACATCACTGTTTTTCACAATGATAGCAAGCCCCATTTGATCCTGATTGAGACTAAAATCACCATAACTCGCCAGAACGCGATATTCCCCCATTTTCTTGTCAATGCTTTCCTCACCTTCATTGATTACCAAGCCAGTGCAAAAATCAGGAATAGGATTGGTGAAAGTCAATTGATGCGCTGATACGGCAGACCCAGCTCCAATTGACATTACGGAATTCAAAGTTGTCGATACATTCCCTGTCTTCCAATTGTAATAGTTCGTTTCAATTGCTGACTTCAGAGAACCGTTCATTTTTATTTCACAGCTTACGGAATCAACATTTCTGAACCTATACAACGTATCATTAACGTATCTGCCAATTGAGCCCAACCCTAAAGTCTGCCCAACTTTCAGAAGGTCCATGCCCCAATCACCAAGCTCATGATAGGAGTCAAAACCATCTAACCCCACGCCTTGTAAAACCGGATCATCTCCCAGTTTTCCAAAATAATCCACACCATTTCTCCAATCCAAATAGAACCGATAGGCGGCCTTATCGGATTCCCAACCAGGACCCTCATACCTGATAAAATACGAATGATCCGTATGCTCTTCAGGTACTTCAAGGAAATCCACATTTTCAAAGGTTCCCCCTTTATACTTGCGCCCTTCCCATTCTCCTCCGGTTTTAATGGATAGTTCAGCCTGTGTCAATTTCTTCGGACTTGCTTCTGTAGGAACAAGTCCCCCTTTCAGGGTTTCATTTGGTTCAAAATTTAGAAATATGTACAGCTCACCTCCGGTACCATCGCCATTTATATCAATCAACTCCCCTGGTATTACTTTAGATCCAACCTTTAAACCATAACCCTTGAGAGGTAATTTTTGGTCGCTCACATCAATTTTTATCACCTCACTTCGTGATTGATCGGAAGGGTTGGTGATCCCATAACCTACTGACTTCTCTTCAGTTGTACAGCCAGTCATTATGATGATTAAGATATAGAACACTGAAGTAAACAATCGAGTCATAATTAACGGAATATTTGATTTAAAACTATTGGCTAAACAATATCAATAAGTGCATTCCCAGTGCATATTAATGACACCATCTAAGATATGATATTTTAGAATAATGCGCAATCGTTTACATATTTTAATATTGCAATGATAGTCTAACAAAACCTGTTATAATTATATTTAATTCATTTATATAGCATTTAAAATGACATTTTAATAAATTGTCCATGAACAAGACCAGTATTATTGTACAATCCATTACGCAATAGTTAGATTGTGCACTATTTAAGGGTATTTTATTGTCAAAATGACGCAAGATTGAAAAAACAGAAAACAACAATTCATGAAATTGCTAAGGCGCTAAACACCACGGCATCTACCGTTTCACGCGCTTTGAACAATAATCCAAGAATCAGTGAAGAAACCCGAAAGAAGGTTTTCGACATGGCAGAAAAACTTGGATATGAACCCAATACCATGGCCGCCTCCCTGAGGCGAGGACATTCCAAGATCATTGGAATTGTTGTTCCCTATGCAGATCGGATTTTCTTTTCATCAGTCATTAGAGGGATTGAGGAAGAAGTGAAGAAATCAGGGTACAACGTGATTATCTGTCAATCTTATGAGAAAATAGAAAACGAAATAGATGATGTGAATGCGCTCATGTCTGCACAGGTAGCAGGTATCATGATCTCCATCTCCAAAGAAACCACAAGGTATGATCACTTGAAGAAAGTGATGAACAAGAACAAACCACTGATCCTTTTTGATAGGACCACCGAAGCTGTGAACACTTCTTCTGTGGCCATAGATGACTATCAGGGAGCCTATACCGCGGTGACCCACTTGATTGAAAATGGTTATAAAAAAATAGCCTTTCTCTCTGGCAATAAAAAAGTCAGTGTATTCAGAGAGCGGTTCAGAGGATATTCTGCAGCACTCAATGATCAGAATTTCCCTCTCATTGAAGAATATATCATAGAGGCACCAAGTGAGGTTGAACATGGAAAACTGATTATTGAACAATTGATGAAGCTGCCCAATCCACCTGACGCCCTCTTCTCGTCATCCGATTTTTCGGCCCTTGGAGTGATCAAATGGCTTACTCAAAACAACTATAAGGTGCCCGAAGATGTCGGGGTAGTAGGGTTCGGAAATGATCCTTTCACTCAATACCTGGATCCAACAATGACCTCTGTAGATCAGAAAAGTAAGGAAATGGGAAAAACTGTGGCCCAGGTTTTTCTGGAACAGATAGAAGGTAGAACGTCGATCCATAGAAAAGTACTACTGAGTCCACAGTTGATGGTTCGGGAGTCATCCTTTAAGCTTTCTGTCAAGAAAATGGTAAGCTGAATAAATACAAACTGTAAGTCTTTAAAACACTAATAACTAACTAATGAAATTAATAATTAAGCCCTTTCAAATCTTTCTCGGACTGGTTTTGATCCTTTCATGCTCCACTACTAAAAACGCCGAGACAGCTTCTGGACCTAGCGACCAGCCTATTTATGTACAGATGGCTGATTCAGAAATGAAACGAACCCCTGACCCCAGATTGCTCGACTTTCGGGATCAACCCAAGTGGGAATACACCAATGGCCTTGTTTTGCTTTCCTTCTATAAGGTATGGGAAAAGACCAACCAGGACAGGTTCCTTGATTACGGAAAGGCATATATGGATTCAATGATCACTGATGATGGCAATATCCTGACCTATAAATTGACAGACTATAATATTGACCGGATCAATCCGGGAAAGTTCCTGATTCTTCTCAATCAGATGAACCCTAAACCTGAATATGAAAAGGCCATTCAAACTTTGCGAGATCAAATGAGGGATCATCCACGGACATCCGAAGGGGGCTTTTGGCACAAGAAAAGGTATCCACATCAGATGTGGCTTGATGGTCTGTATATGGGCAGTCCATTTCTGGCACAATATGCTGTCACCTACAATGAGCCAGAACTCCTCGAAGATGTGGCCAATCAGTTTCAACTGATAGAAAAGCATTCCTACAATGCAGATAAAGAACTTTTTGCTCACGGATGGGATGAAAGCAAAGAACAGAAATGGGCAGATCCTGAGACAGGCCTTTCTCCTGAATACTGGGGACGAGCAATGGGTTGGTTTGCAATGGCCGTGGTGGATGCATTGGACTACTTCCCTGCTGACCATCCGAAACGTGATAGTTTGATCTCGATTGCCCAAAAAATAGCTGCAGGAGTAAAGAGATACCAGGATGCTGAAAGTGGTGTTTGGTACCAGGTGCTGGACAAAGGTAATCAGGAAGGCAATTATCTGGAAGCTTCATGCTCCAGTATGTTTGTTTACTTTTTGGCCAAAGCATTGAAGAAAGGTTACATTGATCCTTCCTATCAAAAAGTAGCTGAAACTGGCTACCAGGGAATCCTCAAAGAATTCATCAGAACCAATGATGACGGTACCATCAGGCTGATCCAGATATGTGGAGTAGCCGGACTTGGTGGCGACCCCTACCGCGATGGAACCTTTGACTATTATGTAAATGAAATCATCAGACCTAATGATCCCAAAGGAGTTGGGCCATTTATTATGGCCGCTTTGCTAATGGAGGAGTAAACTGCAATTAGACATTTTACTCATGAAGCCTCTGGAGTAGAATGTCCCCTTTTAGATGCCATGTATATTTGATGTTGTCACTGGTGCTATTTGCGCGCGTATCTAAGGTAGATTTGCTAATGCAGTTAGAAAATAAAAGTGTTTTTGAATGCTACATTGAATAGTGATATGAAATTATTTTTGCTTGTTTTTTCCTTAGGATTGTCTTTCCTACTTTCCGCTCAAAACAGGGAATTAAACAATCTAGCAATTGCTGAGGATTCCGTTTTCGGAATTAGCAGCTCACTTGATGAGCTTATTCACATCATTGAGTCAACTCAGACTTTCATTTCTACTAATCAGGAGCAAGTTGAACTTCTAGCAATTGTGGACTCATCTCAATATCCCGTTAAAGTGATAGATGGAAATTGGCCTGAAAATGTCATTTCCTCAATAAACATATTGAAGAACATTAGTGGGAAAGTGAAGTACTATGCGGAATATCCAACCAGTGAGTCTGGAGATTGGTTCATTGGTTATAGATACTACTTTAACGAATCGAATGGTAACACAATCGCATTTGAACGAATGGCTAACTTCTTCAATAGCGAATGCACTGAAGGAGTGAGTAAAGAACTTTCCACATACTTTTTCACTTCGGAGGGTGATCTGATAGCAAAGGCATATTCATTAACAAGTTCTGAAAACAGCGACTTAACCGATCGTCTGTGTTTTTTTCCTTATGACTATCAATATGAAATAATCAAAAACATTAAGCAAATAATGAAGTAATGGCATATCTAAAAAACACCCCACACTTCTAAGTGCAGGGTGCTATAGATATGAAAACGGGGTCTCTTTAAAGTTCTCAACTTGATTGGCGCCCCTTCTCATTCAGGATTATCCCACTTGATCACTCATTAGGATTCCAGTCGCCAAAAATCTTTTCCAAGGTATATTCTGCGGCCTCCTCATCCGTGAGCTGATGGCTCCACCCTACCCGGCTGTTAGGCTGATAACTCTCGCCCGTATTTTTATGCTCAGCATAGTATGCCGTTTTTTCCTTTTCCTCCGATCCCCAGTTATGCCAGCCCTCTGGTTTGATCATATTTCCCAAGTCACAGTTGATGAACACCGTCTTCGCAAATGGTCGCCATGGTCTGCCCAGGTACATACTATATGGCTCTGCTGAACCAGTAATTTTACAATTTTTGAATACAAACCCGTATTCCGTTCCTTCCTCTGTTGATGCCGCCGTGATATAAGCAGCTCGCTTGCAGTAGATTTCACACTGTTCGAACACGGCTGTTGACCATCCAAAAATGAAATCCACAGTTCCTTCGATGTAGCAGTCTTTATAGTACTGCCTACTACCCTTTCCATGTGGATAAAGTGTGTCCTGAAATCCTAAGAACCGGCAATTAACAAATTTCACTTTATCTCCGTCTATCCGTGCCGCTACAGCTTGTCCTACAGGTCCGGAACTGTTTTCAAAGCTGATGTTCTCTGCCTCGAAACCATCTCCATTGATATAAAATGATGCTGAACCGGAAGTACCTATTTCTTCTCCAAAAGAATTAAGCTTGCTCGCATAATCATCATAACTGAGAATGGTAACTTCCGCAGACTCCCCAACAAAAGAGATATTGGTTTTGGTAGAAGCCAGCAACAATTTTTCTTTGTAAACTCCAGGTTTGATCAGGATATACGTTCTCTCCTTTCGTAAATGTGGAACTTCATCAATGGCATCTTGTACGAAGATGAAATCTCCAGTTCCATCTTGAGAAACTATATAATCATACCTGACATCATGATTTCCCTGTGCCCCACTAACTCCTGCTAAAACCAAACAGGTTATTACTGTGCTGATTAATCTCATTTTTCCAGGGATTTCATTGCTTCATAAACCAGTTTCGCTACCACTTTAGCTCCCTCCGGCTGAAAATGTGTATTGTCGTTTTGACCATCCGGATAGGCTTCATATAGGCCAGAATCCAAATTCATAAAATATTTGTCAGTCACATATTCTCTACCTTTTTCGGAAAACGCATCCATTGATAATTGATTTAAATCAATGAAGAGGGTATTCAATTCGTCGGCAACCTCTTTGGCCGCCGATGGATATTCTCCATGTACGTTTTCCAAATGACCATCCTTCCATGGGTAATTTCTTGCAACGGGGGTAAGGATAATTGGAATAGCACCTTTTTGTCTGGATTGATCCACGAAGAGTCTCAAAAACTCCTTGTAACCGTCAATGTCTACATAGCGTTCTGGTTTTTTTTCCGCTGCATCATTGTGACCAAACTGCATCATGACCACATCGCCGGGATTTAGACTTTCATAAACATTTCTCCATCTGCCTTCCTGAAAAAACGTACGTGTGCTTCGGCCTCCCCGAGCTCGATCATCTATTATGACGCTATCTGTTTTGAACAATTCCTCAAAGACAACTAAGTCACCCGTAGAAAACAATGGCTGAAATACCTGTCCCCAACCAGTTACAGGATATCTCGTCTTCATGTAATTTTTTTCAGGATCATAGTTATCAGCATAATCTGCCATGGTGGAGTCTCCGACCAAATAAATAACAACAGGCTCCTGAGATTGTTGGCAAGCCAACAAAATGAAAGCCAATAGAGACATGCTTAGATTCGACCAATTCATTAGCGTGTTCCTTTGATAAGGTACTTGTTCAAACCAAGTTCTAGCTCTTCAATCCCATCCAGGACAAGTTGGGCCATTTTCCTGGCTCCCAGCTCATTGAAATGAGTATTGTCTTCTTTACCATTTGGAAAATTAGGATGCTCACCGGCAGATAGATGATGATAGAGCAAAAGGGATTTTTCCTCACCAAATTCTGAAACCAATTCCATAGACTCTTTGGTCATGTCAATCAAAGGAACATCCAACTCGGTAGCCACATCCCGTACCAGCTGAGCATATTGCTCATGGGTATCAACCAGTTGCCCATCTTCAAAAGACCTCCTTGTAACGGGTGTTAGCAACACTGGAGTAGCACTGATTGATCGCGTTTCATTTACATATTTGGAAAGGTTAGCCTGAAATTCTTTAGGCGTGGTGTACCTTCCAACTTTACTAGGCACTTCATCATTGTGACCAAACTGAATAAATACCCAATCTCCGGCTTTTAAGTTTTCTTTAACCTGGCCCCATCTACCTTCCTCCATGAAAGACTTGGTACTTCGGCCATTTTTAGCGTGGTTTTCAATCCGAATTGAATCGTTGAAAAAAGTAGTGAAGGGCATACCCCAACCAGTTTCAGGAAAAGCCCCTTCATCTTTTATGGCACAGGTGGAGTCGCCAATCAGATAGAGCGTTGGCTTTGCTTCCTGAACCATCGCCCAACTTAAACTAAACGCTATACAAAAACCTATCAATACCTTGCCCATAATTACTTAAGATTTACGGCTCCTTTTGGAACAGGCACTCCTATTTCAACGTTCTTTTTATCCATCCCCTGAAGGTCGATTTTGTCAGATTTCTGTCCCATGACCCGCACTGTTTTTTCCTGGTTTTCAGAAGTTCCTTTAAATGAAAACACATTGATATTCCTGGTATTGTAAATTGTTAGTGGATAGCCCTTTTTCACCTTTACAGTCACGTCATTGAAGTTTACTCCATCGGCATCAATCATATTGATTCCATTTTTCGCCTCCAGATAAGCGTTTACCAGGTTGATGTTTTTCAAGTTCATCTCAGGTAGTCCCTGAAAATACCCCGCCGTTTCACATCCAACAGCCCGAATGTTTTTCATATAAATATCGCGAAATGAAGGAGTTTCCTCAGTAACAGGTTCAGGGTTTTCATCCACCACAGCTTCCTCCTGGTCTTCTTCCACCACAGGTGATTGCCCTCCATAAAAAAGATTGAAACGAATCGGTTCAGTCGGGATATTGATCATATCAATATCTGAGATGAAAATTTTCTCTACCACTCCGCCCCTGCCGCGGGTACTTTTGAATCTCAGTCCGGTATCTGTTCCAATGAAAGTGCACTTGGACACATGAATATTTCTCACTCCACCAGACATTTCGCTTCCTACCACAAAGCCTCCATGACCATGATAGACTACATTGTTTTTAATGATCACGTTTTCGGTAGGCATTCCTCTTTTACGCCCGTCTTCATTTTTACCGGATTTGATACAAATGGCATCATCGCCCACATCAAAGGTGTTGTTGTAAATCAAGGCATTTTTGCACGATTCTAAATCCAACCCATCTCCATTTTGAGAATACCAGGGATTGCGGACATTGATATTGCGGATGGTAACATTTTCGCACATCAGTGGGTGGATGTTCCATGCTGGTGAATTTTGAAAAGTAGGACCATCCAACAATACATTTTTAGAATTAACAATGCTGATCATTACCGGTCTTAGAAAGTCCTTGAACGTCTGAAAATCTTCTTTGGAAGTAGTCTTAGGCACATTGAAGAAACCTGAAGTTGCCTCAGCACCTTTTCTAAAACTCTCTGAAGGATACCATTTATCACCTTTTTCATTAACAATGCCTCCGCTCTTTACCAACTTTTCCCAGTGACTCTCCGTCACCTTGCTCCGCTTCACTTCTCGCCAAACATCGCCATTACCATCTATGGTACCTCCACCGGTTATAGCTACATTTTCCAAATCACGGCCATTGATTGGTGATAAGCACCTGTAGGTTTCCAGCCCTTCAAAGCTTATTGAAACGAGTGGGTAATCATTCTTGTCCTTTGTGAAAAGTAAAAGCGCTCCGTCCTCTACACGTAAGTTGATATTGCTTTTCAACGTAATTGGCCCTGTCAGCCAAATTCCCCGTGGAATCACAACAGTGCCACCACCCTTGCTCACTACTGCATTGATGGCCTGTGCGATGGCTTCTGTATTTTTGGTTTGTCCATCAGACACAGCTCCAAAATCCTTGATGCTGACACTGTAATCTGGAAATGACGGGATGATAACTTTGGGCATTTCAAACTCCACACCTTCATAGATTGAAGTTTCCGTTTCCTGAGCCATACCAACATGGAGCAAACAGTAGAGTGCCGTAAATAATAGAGATCTTTCCATAATGCGCAATCGATTGTACAATAGATTCGAAGATAGGCACAAGCAACTACCAAATCCAAGAAGAACATTATAAATTATTCATCATTCACACTTCTTGCTTTTCAATTTGATAATTAAAGCACTCGCAATAATCAACTAATTGCCACAATGAAAAAAGAGGCTGTCTAAAAAGGTCTTAACAAACAGTCATCCTGAATTTATTTCAGGATCTTAACCGCGATTAGCTGTTAAAATCAAATATTCTGAAACAAGTACAGAATGACTCCAACCTTTTGAGACAGCCTCTTTACCTAACTACTATCAATCAATAAACTAAACTTTAATTCCTTTTCTGATGCCTATTTCCAGACCCCTCAGCTCTGCCAAGCCTCTCAACCTACCAATGGCCGAGTATCCGGGATTGGTCACTTTGGTTAGATCATCGAGCATCTGATGGCCATGATCAGGTCGCATAGGCATTCTGCTGTCTGCTCTTCCTTCTGCCAGTCGCTTGTTTTGCTCAAGCACCAGGTTTTTCATCACCTCATACATATCCACATCGCCATCCAAATGATCTGCCTCATGAAAATTTCCAACTTCATCTCTTCTAGTGCTCCTCAAATGGATAAAATTGATCCTATGACCCAATCTTGTAACCATTCCGGCAAGGTCATTATCTGCTCTCACTCCATAGGAACCTGTACAAAAACAAAGACCATTGTTTGGGCTTTCGTAGGCAGCCAGCAGCTGTTTAGCATCTTGCTCAGTACTTACCACTCTAGGCAAACCTAAAATCGGAAATGGTGGATCATCGGGATGAATGGCCATTAGCACGCCAGCTTCTTCTGCTGTGGGAATGATTGCCCTAAGGAATTCATAAAGATTATTCCTTAACTCATGATCCCCTACCTCACTATACGTATCCAGAACTATTTGAAATTGATCAAGGGAATAACCTTCCTCTGCTCCGGGAAGGCCGGCTATTATGTTGTTGACGAGCGACTCTTTATCTTCGTCAGACATAGCATCGAGTGCCTTTTTAGCCTGCTCTTTCTGTAAATCTGAATAGACCTCTTCAGCTCCCGGTCGTTTTAGCAAGTACAACTCAAAAGCGGCAAACTGTGCGGCATCAAATCGGAGTGCTTTAGAACCATCGGGCATTTCAAACGAAAGATCCGTACGGGTCCAGTCCAGTACCGGCATGAAGTTGTAACAAACAATATCAATACCGCACGCACCCAGGTTGTGGATGCTTTCCTTGTAATTTTCAATATACTGCAGATAATTACCTGTACGTTTTTTAATGTCTTCATGCACCGGAATACTCTCTACCACCGACCAGGTCAAACCGGCATTTTCAACTTCTGCTTTACGCTTGAGTATTTCCTCTTGGCTCCACACTGTGCCATTAGGCAGGTGATGAAGGGCTGTAACGATCCCTGTGGCACCAGCCATTTTGATATGTGATAATGGTATAGAGTCCTTTGGACCATACCATCTCCAGGTTTGTTCTAATCCCATCTTTTCCATAATTAAACTCCACTAAAAGCACTAAATCCGCCATCTATTGGCACTACTACTCCTGTTACAAATCGTGACCCGTTGCTACACAACCACAGCAAAGTTCCGGTCAGATCTTCAGGATCTCCAAAACGCCCCATTGGTGTATGTTCGATAATCGTATTTCCTCTTGGGGTTAAGTCCCCGGATGAGGTCGTCAGTAAGGTTCTGTTTTGTTCTGTTAGGAAAAAGCCTGGTGCCAGTGCGTTTACACGAATACCCACTTTTGAGAAATGAACAGCCAACCACTGAGTGAAATTACTCACTGCTGCTTTTGCACCACTATATGCAGGAATCTTGGTCAATGGAGTAAAGGCGTTCATCGATGATACGTTGAGAATGGAACAGCCTTCACGACCAACCATGTCTTTTGCGAAGATCTGGGTGGGGAGCAATGAGCCAATGAAGTTCAGGTTGAACACGAACTGCACACCCTCGGGATCAAGATCGAAAAAGGTAGTGAGTTCCTCGTTGCCTGTCAAATCACTCAATTCCAGGTGAGGTTTGGAAGTAGTGCCTTTCGGGTGATTGCCACCTGCACCATTGATCAAAATATCACATGGGCCAAGTTGCTCCAGCACTTCTTTGTGTGCTCTTTTCAGACTTTCGAGTTGGAGTACATTGGCCTCCACGCCAATGGCATTCCCACCACTTGCTGTGATCTGATCGGCCACTGCATTGGCATTTTCAATCTTCAAATCAAGGATTGCTACTTTAGCTCCCTGATCCGCCAATGCCTGTGCCATTGTACTACAAAGCACGCCGCCACCACCTGTGACAACTGCTACCTTTCCCTGAAGTTCATCAAATTTTGGATTCATATTTTCTATTGATTAGTAAGAAAGATGGAAGCCCCAGAAATACACTGGAATACAACTAAATAATTAGGCTCCCACCAATTCTTACACCTAAACCACTTTAATTACTTAATATTGAATAGAACACTGACATTTGCATTCAAACAATCTGCCTCTTTCACGAGTGCTTCCTGAAACTTCTCTTTGGAAGCAAAGTCAGCATGCTCCAACTCCCAGCCCGCGAAAAAATGAAATGTATAAAGATCGTTGGACGACTTTAACAATGCTGTATAGGTATTGGTGACTCCTTCCCCGCTTTCAGGAGCTTGATCAAATCCAAGCCAATTGGAATCCTTAACCAATATACCCATACCCAACACGTCTTCATTCTCACTTTGCTTACCATGGGTATACATTACCTGAAAGCCTGTAGCCTCCAGTTCAGCCTGTTCAACTTTCTTCAAGTCCACTATGCCCGTAACCAGGGTATCCAGCTCACTCCCTCCCGTGAGAACAATTCTGCTGGTAAAAGACCGTTTTCCGGCCCATATTTCAATGGTTTCGGTAAGGTCATAACTAATTCCTGCTACATCCCATCCAGTATACTTAAGCTCCATGATGGCCCTGACCGGCCCTTCGGTAATCGCTTTGAATTCAGCCTGATCGGTTTCCCCCAATCGATACAACGAATCGTTTTTCAATATGGCCAGTGCTCCTGACCCTAAAGAGTTGCCCACTTTTAATACATCCATTCCCCAATCCGAGAGTTCATGGTAATTGTCACCAAGACCAATTTTTGATACGTATAACTGCGGAGTGGTTTTTCCGAAAATGTCTTTACCGTTGCGGCTGTCAAAGTAACTTCTGAATGCTACCAATTCACTCTCCCATCCAGGTCCTTCATATTGATATAAATAAGGAGTGCTCTGGGCAACATGGGATTTTGGCCGCTTTGCAGCTTCCACTTCACCGAACTGATCGTTGCGCTCCGGGCTAACACCAAGGTAGACGTTGGTTTGCTGAGGGTAATCCGGTACAATTTCGGATGGACTAATGGTTAAGGTGATTGCTTCATTCTCTGCAAAATCAAGTTCAAACACTACCTCATCCCAAGTTCCATCATTATCCAAATCATCAAACTGTACGGGCAATTCATTTCCGCCATAGCTGAGTTTAAAATAGGTTGTAGACAGACCTGTGACCTCAGAAGCGTCAACGATGATCCTTTTACCATAAACCGGATAATCTTCTTTGTTTGAAATGACAAGGGTGGGTTGTTGACCGCAAGCAGTCAGCAATATCAATGCCCCAAGGATTAAAAAAGGTTGACGATTCATAGCTTTGTTATTTACTGTGTAATTTATACACAGTTTAGTGAACTCGCAATACAAACAGGATAAATCGCCATTCAATTATCAAAAATCCCGAATTTCTGGATTTTATTGAACCCTAAGGCACCTCTCAACACAATTCCCACCTTGTCATTTGTACTTTATGACCCCTTATTCTGGATAATTGAGTATCATGATCCCGCTAATTATGCATAGTCACGATTTAACAACAAACGAGAATGATTATGCAAACAAAAAGACTATTTAAAAACATTTGCTTCGTTGCTTTACTGGCAACGACTGGCTTATATCTGGCAAGCTGTGGAGAAGATGAAGGTGGAGACGATCCGAGAATCCCTGTGGTGCTATCGTTTTCTCCTGATAGCGGAGAGCCCGGAGATAATGTAACGATTACTGGCACTGATTTAGATGGAGCCACGGCTGTAACGTTCGGTTCTGTGGCCGGGACAATTGTTTCCAACTCCGCAACTGAACTTGTAGCCACAGTACCTGAAGGTGCTACCACAGGTAAGGTTTCTGTGAGAACGGAAGGTGGACTAGGTCAAAGCACAGGAGATTTCACTGTAATTGTGGTAGGTGCGGTAACTGTTTCCTCTGTAACTCCAGTATCTGGAAAAGCAGGTGACAATGTAACCATCAATGGTACGGAAATGATGACTGTGTCTTCTGTGAAAGTTGGTGATGTAGAAGCCACGATCGTGGGTACTTCTGAAACCTCTGTAGAAATAACAATTCCTGAAGGCGCAGCTACAGGTTTGACTTCACTAACCATTGTCAATGATGGTGGTACCAATACAACTTCTACCGACGCAGTAGCTTTTTATGTCTTCAAAATGATGACTGAATTGACCATGACTTTTGATGGTGAGCAAACTGGTATGTTTACTGGTTCTCCAGATCCTGAGGAATCTACGATCTATGGCACATCCGATGATGCAACGGTAATGTCAGCATCTCTTGGACTTCCGGAATCAATTGACAACAACTTCTTCCATTTCGAAGGATTCAGCTCTACGGACATTTCCGGAAACTACGCAACTATTGTTCAGAATTCATCAGCTCTGGAAGCAGGGACTTATGCTGAGTTCTTCTCAGGTGCTTCTGAAAATGATATTTACTTTAACGTTCAGATTCATGTAGGTGATCTACCAGCAGATTATGATGGTGCCCTTTTCGGGTTGAGATTGAGATTTGATGGAGATGACTATGAATTTGTACCTACTCCAACAGAACTGGCGGAATTAGGATATGAAGCTGGCGCTAATGGATGGTGGAACTTGTCTATTCCAGCAGCTCTTTTTGATGATGACGCTGCACTGGGGACGTTTGCATACACAGACATGCAGCGATTCGGTATTGCGGTGAGAAGAAACTACGGTTCTGGCGGGACTGCCGGTGTGCAGGTAACTGAAGCAGATGGTGGAATTCTCTACACACAAAGTTTTGACAATGCGATCATAACTGTAGGTGGCCCATATAGCTATCCTGAGTAATTTTCATTTTTTCCTCAATGAGTAATTTGAAAGGCAGGGCGCAAGTCCTGCCTTTTTTTATGGTCTCTTCGTCTGCTTCTGTACTTCAAAAGTAATACAGCAATTAACAAATCGGTGCTTGTTTTCCTTCCACCAATTTGCTTTGGATTCTTTTGCCAATTTATCAATTTCGATCTGATCAGCTTTACTGAGCACATTAGCTCCTGATTTGCCAGATACAATAAGGCGAAACCAATCAGAACTGCTGTCTCACCGATCTTTTATCAGTTTCGTTCACTGAAGGCTGCGCAGGTCAAGTTGGGCCGTCCGCGACTAGCCGTCCGCCAATGCTATTAAGTTAAGATGGTGGAAAAATATCCTCTCCCTTAATCCCTCTCCTGAAGAGGGACAAAAAGGACCTAACTTAATAGCATTGAGCCGTCCGCGACCAGGCTGGCCCTTCCAAGGGTGCTTCGGTGGGCTTAATCGCTCATCGGCCATCCACTCGATTAGTAGCTATAAAGCTATCCATCAATAGGTTCGGCATTGTTGTAATCGTCTTCAGTTATAATATACGTGTATATTACCAATCCATCTTCATCAGATCGTGTGTATCCATTGCATTCATCGTATGGATCTACATTTATTGCTTTTTCTTCACAATTATCCGGTTCCCTAACATATAGTAACTGTAAATAAAGAAGGGAGTATATTTCCAACTATCATCTCCACGAGTTGGACAAAAGTAACAGTTAACCAGTTTGGCCATTCGCATATCGCTTGCATTCTGTTAAGATTCGAGTTATTTCCTCGTTCATGAATTGAATCCTCTTCTTGACCCGGCTATGTTTTAGCACAGTCAAAAGAGTTAGAACGATGAATCCAGCGATAGTAACAAGTCGATATTCCTGGAGTTCAGGGTCAATCAGAAATATTACGAAAAACATCAAAATCACCAGTTCTGCGTACATACTTCGCAGGAATGTAAAAGTTGAGAATCCGACAATGCCCTACGAACTCTTGAATGTTGGGTAAACTCGATCAAATATTGAAACGAAGGTTCTCTTAACTTCGTTCTTAAATTTTATTGTCAAATTGGCTGGTTTCCCGAATTGTTGGGGTTCGAAATGATAGGCGAGTTTATCAGATAAAGTGTAAAATTCGTCCTTCAGATGAGTTTGTTGGATTACAGAAATTACACATTAAAAATGCTCTTCAATATACTCGACAAAAGAACCTCAAATTTGAACAGGAGATGTTCTGCAAGTTGATTCAATATTAAACAATCAATCAGAACCCTCGGTCCTAGTTGCCGAACACATTGATGAGCTAATTCGTGAGATGAGTGAGAAATTATGAAAACAACTTTAATCCATCTTGCTACCTAAATCATAATTATCGGCTTAACTAATTCAATTCATCCAATTGTTAACTTAACTTGATGCTGGCTCGCCTTTCCTTTGGATAATTCTATTCCAGATCGAGAGATTAAAAGCGAAAGTCATGAACGCAAGAACGACCTTCAACACCCAGTTTTATATCAATGGCACAAGAAACAAAGACGGGAATGTACCATTATATGCTCGAATTACCGTAAATGGTAAGAGAGTGGATTTCTCTCATTGAAGAAAAAATTACCCATCTGGACGTATAATCCCCTACCTGAAGATTATTTCAAACATTTATGTAGACAACTACGTAATAATTTCTATATTTATGTAGACAACTACTTAATTAATGGAAGACTTTGCAAAAGAGCTGGGATGTCTTGGATTTACCATGCGATTGAAGCGGATAAGCGACGCCTTGATGCATGATGGGAAAAAGATGTACAAACAACTCGGACTGGATATTGAACCAAACTGGTACGTGATTTTCAGGCTGCTGAAACGTGAAGGAAAACTCTCAGTAATGGAAATTTCCGAGCGTGTTGGAATGGCACACCCATCCATCATCACCCTCACCAATAAAATGATCAAAGCCGGCTATTTGATATCCGCTCAATGTATGGATGACAGTCGCAGGCGCTTGTTGGGCCTTTCGGAAAAGGCAATAGACAAAATGCCCGAATTTGAAAATATCTGGAATGCGGGAGAGCAAGGAGTAATTGACGCTATTGCTGGAACCGAAATCATGAATGCTCTCACCTTAATTGAGGAGCGTTTTGGAACCAAAGGATTTAGAGAACGAACATTGGAAAAACTAAACGAAAAACAACCATGAATGCACCTTCACCTACTGACCTGACTGTGCGAATACTAGAATTTGACGCTCAGTACGCACCTGATTTCGCCAGGCTCAATTACGAATGGCTCAACCAGTATTTTGAAGTGGAGCCCCATGACCGGGAAATGCTCGACGCTCCTCAACAATACATTATTGACAAAGGTGGACAAATTTTCTTTGCTGCTTTAGGTGAAGAGATAGTGGGTACAGCTGCCCTGATTGTGGAAACACCCGATACTTATGAGCTTGCCAAGATGGGCGTGACCAATAAATATCGCGGTTTGAAGATCGGCAAAAAGCTGATCCATCACGCGATTGCTTATAGCCGGATCAAAGGCATGCACAGTGTGGTACTGGAGTCCAACACCAAACTGACGCCAGCGATCAACCTCTACATTCAAACAGGATTTAAAGCTGCGCCGCTTAACGAATGCTCTCCTTATGCGCGCTGCAACATCCGAATGGAGCTCGTGTTATGATGGCTGAGATCATCGGATACCTGGCCATTGCCTTGGGCCTGATAGCAATTGCCAATAAAAACATGGTAAAACTTCGCATCATTCATGGCCTATCTGCCGCCACTTACATCTGCTATGGAGTCATGATTGAGGCCTACCCCATTGCCTTTGGAGGTGTAATCTTTATGGGAATACATACCTATCACCTGATCAAAATCAAAAGAAAATCAACCGTATGACCAACTCACGCACTTATGTGCTGCTCCTTATTCTCGCTTTTGCGGCTATCTATCTGGTGTGGGGTACAACCTATCTCGCGATAGTAGTGGGCCTGGAAGGCTTCCCTCCTTTTATGATGGCAGCTATCCGATTTCTCATTGCAGGAGTGCTGTTGGTAGGCTATAGTCTCTTCAAAGGTGAAAAACTACCGGGACGAAGTGCCCTCATCAAAAATGCGATCATCGGACTAGTGGTGCTGGTAGGTGGACAAGGTTTGCTCATCTGGTCCGAACAATTCATTGCTTCAGGTTATGCCTCTGTACTGGTAGCTACCCTTCCCATTTGGTTTGTGGTGATGGATCGTGCCAACTGGCCATTCTATTTCAAAAACATTTATATCCTGATTGGCGTGGTGCTAGGATTCTCAGGGATCGTGATCCTGTTTCGGGACAAACTGGCCGAACCACTTCCCCCTGAAACCATACAGCTCCAGCTTACAGCGTCCATAGTAGTCCTGATTGGTGGGATGTGCTGGGTAGTAGGTACACTGTACAACCGCTCCCGACCTGCCCCGGGTACGCTCTATCGCAACCTCGGCTGGCAGCTTCTATTCGGGTTTCTCTTTAGTGGAGTATTGAGTTTACTCTTTGGAGAATCGTATGACAGCAATGCCGCAACACTAAAAGCATGGAGTGCAGTAGTCTATTTGTCAATAGCCGGCTCCATAGTAGCCTACATTGCTTACACCTGGCTACTCAACCAAAAGCCTTCAGCGATAGTGGGCACCTATGCCTACATCAACCCCGTGGTGGCAGTCTTCTTAGGTTGGCTCCTGGCCGATGAGCTCATCTCCTCTCAGCAGGTTCTGGGCATGGTCATCATCTTGGTCAGCGCAGTGCTGATCAATGTAAACCGGACGACGAAACTTAAAAGCTAACACCTATTTGATTTTACAGTATATCCCATCTTCTTGACTCATATTAGCAAAATAAAGCCTCATCGAATCCATTTTCGTTTTCGCAAAGAGATCCCTACGGAATGACTTTCATTAAAACAATTATCATCTTGCGGTCATGTCGCCAGACATCTTGACGAATAGAAGGTCGCTGCCAAAAACCAGATACCTCCACAGGCTCAATGAGCTCCCTACAGGATGACTCCCTACGCTTATTGAATTTTCTGTAGAGAAAAGGTTGACCGGTATAGAATATTTTGGTAGGTTCGGTGAAATAACATGACCAAAAGTCGTGTTATTGATTTGTTGTTATCGGCAATACTCTTCTATGCGAGAACTAAAACGAACAAACTTCATAATTCCCCTTGCCATAATTCTGATAGCCTTAGTATCTGGGATGATGATGATCGAACCTGACTTTTTTGAACTCGGTGAACGGAGATATGAGAAAGTCGATGACAACTCACATATCATTGACCTTGGTAGATTCTCTTTGCAAACTCCCAACAAATTTAAATATGTAGAACAAGAGGGCATTGACTCCTTTGTTGGCCTAATTACTGATGGAACTGACTCCCTTGAATTTGATTTCGGTTGGTATTCAAACGACCTAACTTCAGAAGATTGGCGCCTAACAACTCAACAGGTGAACGGAAGAAAAGCAGATATTGGATATTCAACCACTTTCGGAACGGCAGTACATTTTCCCAACTTAGGAAACGACAACAGCCTAACTTTTTACGCAGGAACAATGCCAGAAGAGACTGCATTGGAGATATTCCGAACTATCATAATAGCGAACTAATAGGCAGTATTGACTCACATGAAATACCTCAACTTACTTATTCTATTTATGACTTTAGTCAACTATCTGCCCAAGAAAACGGAATTATCAATGATCCAGATGGGTACACAAATGTCCGAATAGGAAAAGGAACAAACTTCGTAGTTGTTGGAAGACTATACTCTTATAGCCTGAGAGCGATGGATCGTCGTATTCTTTCAAAGTGATTTTGGACTGGGAATTGACGAGCATACAGCTTCATACAAGCACTACAAAAAACAACAACTTGGATGGTAATAAGGTATCTATCTTTAGGCGACTAAATTTAATCTAACACCAAATATAACCACGCTGACAGGGTTCCAAACCCGATCAACGTAAAAAAAAGAACGGGACGAGCCCGTTCTTTTAGCAAGGGATTATTGAGTTTTCATAGTGGATGTGCTTCTTACCTCCCCCGGAGTAAGCGGACTAATACGCCTAATACAAGCAGTACTAAAAATATGTAGAAAATAATTTGGGCAATTTCAGTTGCTCCTGCCGCTATTCCCCCGAACCCGAAGAGCGCAGCAATTAAAGCAATAACTAGAAAAATGATGATTAATCGTATCATAAGTATCGGAGTTTATGTGAGTTTCAGGATATTGAGCCAAACTCCATACCAACCAGAAAATGTACCCATATAGCGCAAAAGCGCAAGCTGGGCTTGACTAAAAATGTGGAAGTAATTTCCCATATGTGGAAAAGTCCTACGCATTAAACTGATATTTCGTAAGCCCTCAATTTATTATAGAGTGTCTTGCGGTCTATTTTCAACATTCGTGCAGCACGGCTTTTGTTATAACCCGATTGCTCCAGCATCTGTACGATCATCTTTTTCTCAGCAAGCTCCCCTGCTTTTCGCAAATCGATAGTATCATGATCGGTGTCCATCATTACATGATCATAGGTAATTTTCGGCTCTGTACTTAATCTGATTTCCTCTGGAAGATTGATTAATTCTAAAGTATCGCCAGTACATAAAAGTACGGCACGCCTGACTATATTCTGTAATTCCCGCAGATTGCCCGGCCAGTCGTAAGCGACTAATGCATCGATTACTGTATCGCAAAATCCCGAAACCTGTTTATCAAGTTTTTCATTGGCTTTCTCCAAAAAGATCTTTGCAAAATGGATAATGTCCTTAGGACGCTCAGCCAATGGGGCCAACTCAATCTGGAATTCATTCAATCTGTGGTAAATATCCTCTCTAAACCTTCCGTCCCTGACCGCTTGTTTCAAATTGTCATTGGTGGCCACAATCAACCGGACATCAATGGTTACATCCTCCTGGCCACCAAGTGGCCGGACACAGCGCTCCTGGATTACCCTAAGGAGCTTCACCTGATTTTCATAAGATAAGTTTCCGATTTCATCCAGAAATAAAGAACCAGAATTGGCCAATTCGAAACTCCCCTTTTTATCATTTACCGCACCTGTAAAAGCACCTTTTTTATGCCCGAAAAGCTCTGAACCTGCCAATTCTTTTGGAATAGCACCGCAATCAATGGCCACAAAAGGTTTGTTGGCCCGCTTACTGCCCTGATGAATAGCTGTGGCCACATACTCCTTTCCTGTACCAGTTTCTCCAGTAACAATCACGGATAAATCCGTTGGGGCAATTAAGTCAATGTTCTTTTTGACCTGAACAGATTGTTGGCTTGGGCCAAAGGAAATTTCAGTGGTTTGAGACAAAGACTTTTGAGGTCTTTTCTGAGTACTCGCTCCTTTTGATTTGGCCAAAATACTCTTGATAGTCTCCAGGATCTCATCCGGATAAAGTGGTTTGGTTACATAATCGCATGCCCCTTTTTTCAAGGTTTCCACAGCAATTTTTAAATCAGCATACCCTGTAATGATGATCACCGGAACTGCGGGTTTGAGTATTTTGATTTTCTGAAGAAGGGAAGTTCCATCCGAACCAGGCACTTTGTAATCACATAAGATGAGGTCACAAGACAAGGTTTTCAAGGTTTCTACAGCATTTTTGGCATTGTGCGCATAAGCTGTATCAAAACCGTTTTTCGTAAGAAACCGACTGAGTAGATGACACATATCATGGTCATCGTCGATAATGAATATTTTTGACATTGGAGCGATTTAAGCTGGTTAGGTGTTACAAAAAATCCTAAGCCCAGATGATCTAGGATTAAACATACCTGAATCTAGCTCCTTTATGCTATTCAAGTGAAAAAACCGACATTACAAATTGCTAACATAGCCAAATAGTAACCCCGAAATAGCACCTAGCCGTAGACCTCTAATGCCTCAAGTAATCACAATAGCCCCGAAAACCCTACAGTTTGTTGACAAGATTCCACACATTTCCCAATAAGGTCTTACCAAATTCTCTCAATTTGACGAAAAACAGGTCATTTAGCGTTTTGGCATGGTTTTCATCCAAGGTTTAATAAATATCACTTACGTATGAATCAAACAGTAGATTATAGATTGGTTTTTGAAATCCAGCTGAAATTGGGTTACAATACTGAGCATAAAGCAGAATTGGCCCTGAGCAGGGTACTATACATGCTTAAAAATACTTTGTCGCCTTCCCAGCGAGAATTGATGATAAGGAAACTCCCAATGAACCTGCTGATTGAACTAGTATCATGTCAAAAAACAGATCAATCTACCGACATTTCCAGGTTGGATGAATTTGTCAAACATCTGCTGTGCTATGAACTTAACCAACCACATCGCATATTTTACTCTGAAATGGATGTACTTCGTGCTTCTGTAACTATACTCGGTGCTTTGGATAGAAAATACCATATCTCAGATTTTCTTCCCTATCCATTAAGTGAGGATATGAAAAATGCTACTCTTGATTTCATTTACTAAACCGACAACATAAAAAAAAAGTGACCATATGCTGGTCACTCCTGATCTCGGGTAAATGTAAATCACTTAGTCTTCAAAGGCATTTTCTATCTTTTTCCCAAATTCATGTAGTTCGGTCTCTGCTTCTTTAAGACCTCTCACAACATCTGCTTTCAGTTCATCCCAATTTTCCTCTGTAGAGTCTTCCAAACGATCCTTCTTATCCTTTAGGTCCTCTTTTCTTCGTTTCAAATTGTCAACAGATGCCTTCCATTGCTCTTTTAATTCATCTGAAGTATTTCGGGCATTTTCCTGAGCCTGATCTATCCTTCGATCTATCTTCTCAATGGCTGCATCGATCTCAGCTTTTACATCTGCCTTTTCCTCGGTGAACTCATCCATCCGGGATTCTCTTGTATTGTTGCATCGCGTGAATAGGACAACTCCTAATAGAAGCACGGCATTTATTATCCAAAGTTTCCTCATTTTCTACTTGTTTAAAGGTTTTCAATTTCTTTAATCAATTCTTCCTTCTCCTTACCGGTCCTCTTTTGTAACCTTCCGAGGAGTTCGTCTTCCTGGCCTTCAATATAGGCCAGGTCATCTTCCGTTAGATCTCCATATTTCTGTTTCAGTTTACCCTTGAGCTCGTTCCAGCTTCCTTTGATTTGCAAATTGTTCATAACTGTGAGTTTATTGTTTTATTGAAATCCCGATACCTCTTCGGGCCAATAGTCAAACGACCAAATTCATACCATGAATGCCGTTGTAATGAATAAATAACTTTAAACCCTAACTTGATGAATTTCACACTTACAGTATCATACTTTCCCGAAGAAATGTTTGACACATTGAGTGTAGAATAAATTACTCAAAAATGTGACTAAAATGGAGTGATTTCTACGCACATAAAATTTAAAAACCCTCAAATTGAACGAATTAGACATCTGGCACAGGTTTGGCAAATGCCGTAAGCATGTTGACACAAATAATAATAGACTTGACACTCTTGCTCACCGCAGCAACATGTACCACCTGTGTATTAATTCTGATTTATCGGAAAATCTCAGAAAGGCTCATCAAGTAATTGAATGAGCTGATGGCTATGGAGAATTCTACGAAATCCTTTTCTAACTCGAGAAGATCAGTGCCTTGCCCTGTTCGGAGGTCTCAAGATCAGGTAGTATTTCGCAGTTGTCCCACGTACCATCCCTGGGCGTTCTCGCATAGGAATGTGGAAGGCCGTTGATGCCTATCAGGTTGGAAGTGGCCTGATGATCATATTGGAAAGAATAGTGACAGAATTTTGAAACCATCCTGATCATCAAGTATCATGTACCAGACCCTGGTAGTACCTTCAATAGCAGGCATTCCGATTACACCGGCATTGAACCAGTACTTATCTGATTGGAGATCATGGAACGGAACACCACAATGACCAGCAAGTATGACATTCGCGCTTGCTGCTTCAAAATTACCCTGTTTGATTCCCCACGCTGTGGACTTAAAAATGAACTCGGAGGTATTGAAGAAACTACCGTGAAGGACGAAAACATCTTTCTCCGCATACTGGAACGACAAAAAATACGGCCAGTGCTTTAGTCATTCCTTGGTTTGCAGGTTAACGTGATTGATTGCGTTAAGCATACCACTGACGGGAGGAGAACAAATCTCAGCGCGATTCTTCATTGAAATTACAACAACAATTATCCAGGTTGTCACCTATTTGCACCTCCACGTTTCCAGAAATGGAGTGAATCCCCACTCACGAAGCAAATTCAGACACTCTTGTGGTTTGTGCACAATAACCTATTGTATCGACATGTCTTACCGGTTCCTATTTTGTAGAGAACCGAACCCGAGACAAAATCAGTTTAACTTATTGATCAAATCAACAACGGCTTCCTCTTTACTGCCAGCAAATCCTTCTACAAACTCACCTCCCTTAAATATCGCAAAATAAGGCAGATTAGACACACCTCCGGCTTTTCGGGCTTCGGGGCTTTGTTCGGCATTCACATCAAGAAAGGCGATTTCCCCAAATCGATCCTCATTAGAAAGTCTCTTGAACTTGGGTGAAAACAGTCTGCAGTTTCCGCACCAGTCTGCATAATATTTCACTACTACTTTGTCATTTGCAGCTAGTTTCTCTTTGAAATCATTATCGGTTGCTAAGTCTACCTCCATAGGATGATTGAATTTTTAGAATATATGAATGATTAGAAACACAGATTTGGTTTCTTTGTTCACTCAAAATTATACAAGGATGAGCTTAAAGACTTTCGTTAAAATCGGAAAAATTGAAAATCTATCTGACGCAAGGTATTGTGCAGGCATGATGGCGGATATTCTGGGGTTCAACCTGGAGGAAGGTACCACTGGCTATGTCTCCCCCGAAAAGTTTAGCGAAATATCCGAATGGGTCGCTGGCGTGAAGTTTTGTGGTGAATTTGGTCTAAGCAATCCAGCAGACATCAAGCTTGCTACCACCCAGTACGCACTTGATCTCATTGAAGTGCAGACCATTGAGCAGTTAGAAGAACTTTCAGATTTGGGCATCAGCATGATCTTTAAGAAACCCATCGTATCTATTGAAGATTTAGAAACATTGGATAGCGTTATCCAACTTGCAGGGGATCATGCTACCTATATCATTATCCATTCTTCAAAAAAAGAACTAACTCCGGCCATTGATAAGAAAATTACTGAACTTGAGATCAACACATCCATTTTAAGATCTTATGATCTCCATCCAGATTCAATTGGTGATGTGATTGCCACCAATGAGTTTCATGGAATAGAGCTTGAGGGCAGTCCTGAGGACAGACCAGGATTCAAGGACTATGGTGTAGTTATGGATATATTAGAGGAACTTGAAGAAGAATGAAAGTAAAATTCGTAATCATCGTCTGCCTGCTCAATGTTACCATTTCAACTTATAGCCAAACCTCCAAGGGAGGAAGATTTGTGGGTGCCAACTTCAACGTAAGTGGCGGAAATTCAGAATCCGAAAATCCCAATGATCAAGGTTTTTCAAAAAAATTTAGTTTTGGGGTGCATCCGTATGTGGGGTATTATATTAATGACAATCATGCACTCGGACTAATCATCAATTACAGCCTGAGTAATTCAAGAAGTGAGCATGACGATAATGTCAACCAGTCAATAAGAGATAACCATAGCCAAAGTATAGGTGGAGGCGTGTTTTTAAGAAGGAACTTCTTGATCCATGAGAAAATCCATCTCTTCATCCAGCCGGAAATCATTCTGAGTTTTCAAAACATTCTCAATACTGACTCGCTTAGTTTTGTCCAAAACGGTTCACAAAGTATCCAAAGAAATACCAAAACAGATGTTAACACTACTGATATCCGTGCAAATTTTAGAGCTGGCTTAATCTATTTTCTTGGTCCACATTTCAGTGTTGAAGCTAATATTTTCACTCTCGGTGCCACGAATTCGTCCCGTACCATCATTCAATCACAAGGAGAATCTGCAAGCGGCCAGGGTGGCGGAAGCTCTTTTATCCAGTCTGAAGAATTAAATCAGAACAACTTCGATATCACTTTTAACTTTACAAATAATTTTAGCTTAACCGATATTTTCACGGTTAACTATTACTTCTAGATTTTCGCTAACGCAGATTCAAGATCATTCCAGATATCATCCACGTTTTCTACCCCAACTGAAAGCCTTATCATCTTCTCCGTAAGGCCCAGAGCGTTTTTCAGTTCACTATCCACATCAGCATGGGTCATACTAAAAGGATGCTGACATAAGCTTTCCGTACTTCCCAGACTCACGGCAAGTTTTATCAGTTTCATGCTATTAAGCACTTTGAAAGCATCTTTCTCTGTTCCTTTCACATCAAAGGATAGCATCGCCCCTGGTGAGCTGTATTGTCTTTTATATACCGGATATTCTGCTGATGTTTCAGGCAAAAGCCCCAGATAATATACCTTTTCCACTTTTGGATGTTGAGCTAGTCTTTTGGCAATCTCATTGGCATTAGTGGCTTGCTGGTCCATTCTTACTTTGAGGGTTTCAAGGCTTCTCATTAGCAACCAGCTGGTCCAGGGTCCGGCCATGTTTCCTACAAAAGTCCTAAACCCCTTTACCCGTGCAATTAGTTTTTTACTACCAAGACAAGCCCCGGCTACCACATCGCTATGCCCGCCTATGTACTTGGTAGCCGAATAAAGGACAAGGTCAGCTCCATGATCCAAAGGATGAGACCAAAGTGGCCCCATATAGGTATTGTCCACAGCTATTAATGGCCGATTTTCCCCATCCTTAAACGAATCAGCCACCCTCCTACACATTTCGATATCAATCAGTGCATTTGTGGGGTTGGCGGGTGTTTCTAAATAGATCATTTTTAAGGTTCCGTCTGCTGCACTGATGATTTCCTTCAGCTTCTCTTCAGGGTCATCTGGCCTGAACTCTGCCGTTTTAATTCCATATTGGCCTAAAATCTTCCGTATGAAATGATCTGTACCACCATATATTGGAGCACTGTGCAGCAACAAGTCTCCCGGTTTTAAAAATTCAAACAAAGTAGAAGTAATGGCAGACATACCGCTTTCAAATACGGCACAATCCTCAGCTTTATCCCAAAGTGAAAGTCGGTTCTCCAGTATTTCCAGATCCGGATTGTTCAATCGGCTGTAGATCAATCCGAGCTCTTCGTGCTCACCTTTTTCCCTTATACCATAGGCTACCTCAAAGAATGCCTTTCCGTCTTCTGCTGACTTAAATACAAAGGTACTGGTTTGAAAAATCGGGGGTTTTACTGCTCCTTCGGACAACTCAGGCTTGTAGCCATAGGACATCATCAAACTTTCGGGTTTCATAGGCTGTTATTTACCTCAAATGTACGAAGCACATAACATATTTCTTTCAGTTAAATATATTATGGAAAATATTACTAATATTTGACATTCATTACCATATAATTTCTATAAAGTCATTAAATAACAACCCTGAATAGAAAAATTATCTATGGATCAGATCGATCTCAAAATTTTAAAACTGCTTCAGGAAAATGGAACCCTGACCCATAAGGAGATTGCAATTAAAATGAACCTCACCATCACGCCAATCTATGAACGAATTAAAAGGTTGGAGCGTGAAGGTGTAATTAAGAAATATGTGGCGCTAGTGGATCAGGAAAAACTCAATATGTCCCTGGTAGCATTCACAAACATTAGCCTTAAAGAGCACTCTAAAGCGTATATAGAAAAGTTCGAAACAGAAATCACCAAAATTGATGCCGTGGTGGAATGTTTCCACATTGCCGGCCAGTTCGACTACTTGTTGAAAATTATCATTAAAGACATGAAGGCTTACCAGTCGGTAGTAATTAACCAGTTAGCCTCCATGGAGAACATTGCGAATGTGAATAGCTCTTTTGTAATGACCGAAGTGAAACGATCTACAAGTATTCCAATCAGTCAATTGAATTTAAAGTGACATCAAAAATAAGATTAGCGTCTCCAGGAATGGCACCTGAACCTAAGTGCCCATAACCATACCCGGAAGGAATATACATGGTCACACTACCGCCTTCCTGAAGGTAAGGCAACACTATTTGCCATCCCGCGACCAATTGATTTAATCGAAAGGAAATGCTATCATTGCTATCAAACACCTTTCCATTTGACATCAGGCTACCCTCATAATCCACATTGATTTTACTGGTACCAGTTGGTTTATCGCCAGTCCCCTGTGTGTGAATCACAAAGCGAACACCATAAATTGAATCTTCCTGCGCGCTTATTTCATTTTCCTGCAAATAGCTTGTAATCTTATCCTGATCCTTTTCCAGCTGCTCGTAGACGTCAAAAGGCTCCACTGGATCTTTTAGACATGAAGTCAACATCAAAGCACCCACAATGACGGGTAAATAATATTTTAATCGCATGTGATTTATTTAATCGAATTCAGTTTCACTTCAAAAATCAAAGTAGTAAATGGTGGAATAGTTCCGGAAGCATTTCCTGATGCACCATATGCAAATTTAGATGGAATGAACATGGTAATACTACCACCTTTTTTGACGTACGGCATCAATACTCCCCAACCATCAATCAGATTGTTCAAATTAAAATCAATGTCAGTTTTTGAATCAAAAACATCATCATTCACTAAAAACCGTCCTTCATAATCAACATTGACATCTGACGTTTTTGTTGGATAATTCCCATCACCTTCTTCAGTGATAATATATCTCAAACCTTCTATTGTATCAGTTTCTGCCACCAACTCATTTTCCTCTAAGTAGCGCTCAATACGCTGCTGTTCATACGTAAATTGAGACATAATGTCTCTGAGCTTTACTCTGTAAATGAGTGGAACACCGCCAGGAATCTCTCCTACTCCATTTTGTCCATAGGCATAAACAGACGGCATAAACATGAGCATTTCTCCACCTTCCCTGAGATGCGGCATCAATATCTGCCATCCTGCAATCACTCGGCTTAGGTTAGCGAAAATACTATCTCCACTATCAAAAACCTCACCTGACTCCAGAAGTGATCCTTCATAGTCTACCAATACAACTTCATCTAACTTTGGCTTAGCTCCTGTACCTTCCTCCAATATCACATACCTTAAACCGTAACCTAAAGTGTCTTCTTTCGCATTGAGTCCGTTTTCAACCAGATACTCATCTATCAGTTTTTGCTCATTTTGAAACTGCTCTATCGGATCATATACATCATTATCACCACATGATGTCATACCAAGCACAATGAACATTATAATCCAACCCCTAAAAACCCTTTTCATCCTTATTTCTTAAACTTAAATTTTAAATATTTAATCTTCTCTCCTTTTGCTGTCCAAATTCCCTCATACTTAGTCTTTATGCCATGATGATCTTTCATCATGTCTGAAGCATATAAATCAAAAGTATATTCAAGGTCATTAACTGGAAACTCCCGTTCCAAGACTTCAAGTGTATAGTCGAATAAGCTCGTGCTATCGGTTTTAAACTTGAATTCACCTGAATCTTTACAAATCTGTTGATACATCTTTAAAAACCTTGGATTGGTAAGCCTTCTTCTAGCATCACCTTTCTTTGGTCTGGGATCCGGAAATGTCAGCCAAAACTCATCCACTTCACCTGCTCCAAAGAATTTATCCAACAAATGAATCTGGGTTCTCAGGAAACAAACATGGCTTAGTTCGTTTTCAATGGCGTAAGTACTCCCCTGATAAAGGCGGTCTCCTTTGATATCAACTCCGATATAGTTCCTACTCCTGTCAACCTCAGCCAAACCGACACTGTACTCACCATCACCACATCCCAGCTCAACGGTAATAGGACACTCGTTTTTGAAAAATTGTTGGTGCCAGTTTCCTTTTATTTCTTCATATAAAGGCTTGCCAGGCTCTATAATGTTGGCTCTCAGCGTATTCTCTGCAAACCTTTTTAGTTTCTTTCTCACAAATTCTCAATTTCCGCAACCACAAAAGTACTACCACAGACCAAAATGAGGTCCTCATTGGCAGCATTCTTTTTCGCCGCCAGTATTGCGGCATTCACATCAGTGAACACTTCACCGTCAGAACCATAACCTTTCGCCTTGCTGAATAGCTCCTGCGCATCAAGAGACCTGGGTACCGAAGATTGTGTGAAATACAGTTTGGCTTGACTTGGAAGCAACTTCAACATCTTTGGGATGTCTTTATCTTTGACCACACCAATAATCAAATGCAATTGTCCTTTCAGGTGTCTTTCAACCTGCTTAAAGAGTTCTAACAAACCAGGTTCGTTATGACTCACGTCGGCAATCACCAAAGGATTCTCATGGAGCACTTGCCACCTACCTTTCAGGCCTGTAAGGGATTTAACCCTTGAAACACCAAGTACAAAATTGTCATCAGATATCTCAAAACCTCTCTTTCTTAATTCAATAATAGTGGCATAGATACCGGGAATATTTTTTAAAAAATAACTGGCCGTAATGTCTGTCTTCGCTCTGAGAGTAGATTCGCCAAGACTAACTTCAAATCCCTGATCAATTAACGAATCAGACTGGCTGATCACATCATAACTGGCAAATGTAATTGGTGAACCATAATGCTTCGCTTTTGATAAAAAAAGCGCTCTTAATTCCGGCTGATTGGCACCTATCACTACAGGAATTCCCTCTTTCATAATACCAGCTTTCTCTGCGGCGATTTCTTCCAGGGTATTGCCCAAAAGATCTGCGTGATCATACCCAATCATGGTAATTAAGGAAACTTCAGGTTTGATCACATTGGTGCTATCCAATCGACCACCTAATCCAGTTTCAACAACAGCAATATCTACCTTGCGTTCTGCAAAGTAGAGAAAAGACATGGCCACTGTCACTTCAAAGAAAGACGGATTAATAGCCTCAATCAAGCCTTGATAACTATTTACAAACCTGGTTATAAATTCCTCCTCTACCTCCACACCATTTATTCGTATTCTTTCAGTAAAAGACTTCAAATGAGGTGAGGTATACAAGCCAGTATTGTAGCCTGCAGTTTGCAAAACTGCAGAGAGTGCATGTGCTGAGGAACCTTTACCATTAGTCCCGGCAATGTGGATCGACTTAAACTGATGGTGAGGGTTTCCTAAACCTTCTAATAAAAGGATAGTATTGGTTAAATCCTTTTTAATTGCTGGCGCACCCATCCGCTGAAACATAGGTAGCCGCTCATAGAGGTAATTGAGCACCTGTTGGTAATTCATTTATTTAGACCGGATAATGAAGGTTATGGTGCCTGATGAAGTAGGTGCAGGTTTGTAATCGTTGGTTTTACTAAAGGATAATCGTTCTACAGATTGACGATAATATCTTTCAACGACTGGAGAGACGGTGCTGGACACCAGCTCTATTCCAATGATGTAACCATCCTGATCAATTTTGATTTTGTAAACGATCTTACCTGATTCTGAAGATTGATCCCTTGGCTCAGGATTGGAATCCCAGACCCATCCAGCCATTTGCAAACTGGCTCCATTGGAAGCCCCCTGCTCACCCATCAGTGCCCGACCATCAATGTTCCCTTCTTTCTTTCCGGCAATTCCTTCTTTGGCATCTTCCCCTTTACTATTGTTCAGCTCCGCATCATTGGACTGGGGCATAGTTGCCGCCGGGTTCAGCGTTTTTTCTTCTTTTACTTCTTTAGTTTCTACTTTCGGCTTTTCTGGCTCCGATTTCTTCGGCTGTTCTTTTACCACCTCTTTCTTTACCTCTGGTTTTGGCTCCACCACATCAGGACTAGGTGCATTACTGATCGGTTCGCTATTTTGTTCTGCAACAGACTCCTCCACAGCATCCAGCTCCGGGTCACTAAACTCCTCCGCTATTTCGTCTGTAGGTGATTCTTCTGCTGCTTTCTCTACGGCTTCACTATTTTCTTCCTGAACCTCCTCCACTGGCTGTGGAGTGGAAATCGGCTGCTGGCCCCTACCAGTTTGCTCTACTCCAAAGCTGAGCTCGATACCGTAAGACGGAATAGGTGGAAAGGGATCCTTCCATGCAATGAGAAAATAAAAAAGGATCAACAATACCAGCTGAACACCTGCAGAGGTAATCCATCCAACACGACGATATTTTTTTTCCTTCTCGGACATTATTTATTGGGCTTAGTAGCAATTGATACTCTCGCTTCTAATGCTGTAGCAATTCCCGCTACCTCAACTACATATTCTACTGGCACGGATTTATCACAGTGAAGTACAACCACTCCTTCTTTGCCTGCAAAAGCACTTCTAAGAACCGCTTCCATTTGATTCACACTTACTTTTCGATCGTCTACATAGTACTGCAAGTCATCTGTAATGGTAACACTCACTTTCTGCATGACAATCTCAGAGCTTTTGCTCGATGGCAGGTTCACAGGAAGACCTGAAGGCGTAATAAACGAAGCAGTCAACATAAAGAAAATCAACAACAGAAAAATCACATCAGTCATCGATGACATGCTGAAAGCAGCTTCAATCTTATGTTTTGAATTTAGGTTCATTTCTGGGGCTCTTGTAAGAGGTCAACGAAATCAATTGCTGTGTATTCCATACGATGCACCAACTTTTGTACCATAGATACCAGATAGTTGTAACCGAGGTAGGCAATGATGCCAACAAACAACCCTGCGGCAGTGGTAACCATGGCCTCATAGATACCACTGGAAAGTAACTTCGGACTTACAGCACCTTCTTCCTGTGCAATCGCAATAAAGGCCTGGATCATACCAGTTACAGTACCCAAAAACCCAATCATAGGAGCCACTCCTGAAATAGTGGCAAGCATACTTAAATTCTTTTCGAGTCTGTAGATTTCGATTTTACCAGTATTCTCGATACTCACTTCAATATTTTTCAATGGACTTCCAATCCTGGAGATCCCCTTCTCTATCATATGTGCCACAGGAGTGTCAGTTTGTGCACATAACATCCGCGCTCCATCCACATCTCCGTTCAGTACCATTCCCCTGATTCGTTCTTTAAAATCTTCGGGAGTCTTGGATGAGTTTTTAATGAGCATCAGCCGCTCAACAAAAATATAGATCGCACCGACCCATAACAGCAGGATCGGTATCATCATGTAACCTCCTTTGAGCAGAAGTTGTAAAACAGAGATGGTCTCCAGACCATCTGTTGGTTCTATTTGAAGAAGCATAGTTTCTTATAAAAGTATATAAACAAAAAATCGTTTAATCTCGCAGCATAAACGCGAGATTAAACGATAGATTGTTAAGTAGGTTTGATTAATATCTAAGAGGCCAAACGTCTTGGCCATATTCTGATTTATATCCATCGAGGCTTGCTTGTGCATCTTTGAAAGTTTCAAATTCTGCAATTGCCACCCTGTAGAACCTTGATTCTCCAAATGGAGGGATTACCATTGGGCTCTTGCCATCCACTGATAATTCTTTAGCAAAATCGTTTGCTATATCATCATCAAAAAAGCTTCCTACTATGACATATGTCTTACCTGTCCTTTCAGAAAGACTAGTGATCTCACCAGCAGGTTTGGTATTGGCTTTTGGTTGCTTAGGCGCCGGCTTCTTAGGTTCAGCCTTCTTAGGCTCTACTTTCGGTTCTTCCTTTACCGGTTCTGGCTCAGTCTCAGCCGGTTTATCAACCGGAACAACTGTTTCCTTCTTAGCCACCTTTTTCTTTGGTTCATCTGAGCCTCCATCGTAAATGAGATAGAATACAAGTGCGATTGTTGCGAATAGTAAAGTCCCGATCACTACAGTTCTCACAAATTTACCTTTACCTGATCCTGAGTCCTGATCATACTGATATGTAGGGGTTGGAGGTGGAGGTGTGGTGGTTCTTCCAGTTCCATATCCAGTACCTACGGATTCAGTTTCTTCACTGTATTCGATCCCATCATCAAAAGTTTCGCTGGTATCATCATCACTATCAAAAACAGAGGCAGAGGTTTCAGTAGATTCAGCATCTGAAACTTCGCTATCAAATTCATCAAATGATTCCTCCTCATAGAATCCCGGAGATTCTGCTTCTGATTTAAGTTCATCCTCAAGCTCTTTTTCAAGCTCCTTCTCCCAGTCTTCCGTCTCTGAATCATCAAAATCCCCTAAATCTTCTTCATTGATATCATCAAATGATTCCTCCTCAACAGGTTCTGGCTCCTCCGCAACAGGCTCTTCTGAAATAGGCTCTTCAGCTTCAGGTTCATCCTCGAAAGGCTCCTCGTCCATTAGGTCTTCATCATCTTCATCGTCTAGCTCATCATACTCTAGATCTGGTAAACCAAAATCCTCGTCATCATCAAACTGATCGTCTCTTTCTTCTTCCGGATCTTCGTTTTTGTTTTTGTCTTCAGCCATTAGAATTGATTTAGTAGAAACCAAGATAGCAAAAACTTCATTATTCCAAAACAATGAGTTTTTCTTTTACCACGCGAATATGTCACTTAAAATCGATAAATAAAACCTATTTTACCTGCTATACCTCGAACGGGATAGTTCAAATAGCGCTCGTATTCTATGTTTAATAGATTGTTGACCGAGGCGAAAGCTGAAAATTTATCCGTCAACTTATAACCCGCACCAATAGACAAATCTACCACTGTTGGCAAATCTGTTACACTACCATCCAGTGATGACGGCCCCTTTAAACCTTGTAAAATCACCAGACCCGCGTTTAGTGATAGTTCTTCAGTGAATTGTTGCGTATAGCGCACATCAAGTCCCGTGGTAGGTAGAAACCACGCTTCAGAAAGAGAATCTGTCTGATAAGACTGTAGATACATTTTTGCTATGAGCTCAGACTTATTATTGACATATCTCAGACTCAACCCTAAACTGGTTTGAATAAAGTTTCCTTTTTCATAGACTATTGAATACCTCGATGTATCGCTTGCAGAAGGGTAAAAGAACTGTTTATTGCTTACAAGCTGATAGCCCACATATGGTTCAATCACCAAATCAGGACGCAATGCATATTGAATACCCGCTTTTATATCCACTTTAGTATGTTCATTGAGCATTCCCAAAGAATCTTCGAGGTATCGATTTTGGAGTCTCAAATCATTCAGGTTGGTCACATTGACTCCTCCAGTAGCATCCAGAAATACCAACAATTGATTACCTAGCTGATAACTCGCACTGATGTCCGGATAAAAATATGATTTCGTACCATTAGATATACTATCTGAGCCAAAGGCAATACCCAAACCCAGATCCAGGTTCAACCCATCACCATTATTCACTAAAATCGCTGGGTTAAAGGATACTAGATCTCTTGTCTGCTCAAACCCACTTTGATAGTTATAGTGATCCAGGTACAAGCCCAAATCAAAGGACATTCCATCATTAATTTTAAAACTGCCCGATGCATCCAAACCCAGATACAACTCTTTATTGAATGTTGTACCGTCAATTCCCATACTTGTATTGGTTATTTGAGGTGAGATGCTCAATTCCACTCTTTCGCTTGGTACATACTTCAGGGGTACGTTTAGGCCTATGTGATTAATCCCTATTTTGTCATGGATGAAGATACTGTCTCCATCTCCCTCGTGACCATAGAAATAGAACGCTTCTCTATTATAAGATAAGGTAGGACTCACTTTTAAACCTTCATTTTCGATACCACCGCTCAAGACTATTGAAGAATGACCATAGGCACTCTCTTCATCCCTAACAGGGCCTTTGGCAAATGACTCATGAAAGACATAAAGGCCAACCGATTTAGCATCCTGTTGATATCCGGCAAATCCTTGCAGAAGAGGTGAAAGGTAATTGCCCATTCCAACTTTCAGGTAATTCTTATTGGCCAGCGCTTCGCTACCAGACTGAAACGAACGGATAGTTGGCGAATAAGTGCTTGTTTGGAATGAATAGCTGGGCCTGGAAAGATCATAACTCAAATTCACGGTATCAGATCCTACTGGCTTCACCTGGGATTTTTGATAAATCCTTGGGGCTTTGGGTAAAGTCAATGGTTTATCCTTCTCTATGATGATTTGTGCATCCTCAATCTCTCCTGACGGAGGCGAATCCTGACCGGACAACATCATTGATAAACCGACCAAATATATTAGAATGAAATATCTCATTTGATTGTGTCTGCTGGTTGTGATACAATTACTTCTTCTTCCTTCTTCTCTATCACCTTCAACTTGCCTTTGGCTTCATTGATTATTTCTGGTATACTGGCGTTTTCAATAATTGACTTGGTAGTTGCTTCTGCCTGAAGCAACTCCCCCATACCCAGATAATTATCTGCGATCAATAGAAATGACTTACCCACCCAATAAGGATAACTTCCATAATTCTTATTGAGATCAAACATTAGTTCCAGTGATCTTTTGTATTGCTTTTGCTCATAATAGGTCTTGCCCATCAGGTATTTGGCTTCTGCTCCCAACTCATTTTTGGATTCGTTCACCACTTGGATAAACTCATCCAACGCCTGACTATAGTTTTTCTGTTTTAAATAAATCTTGCCCTTTACCAACCACGTGCTGCTAGCTGAGTTCACCGGCTTCCACTCTCCTTCTAGAATTCGATCTGCAAAGAACAAAGAGCTATCTAGTTTATCAAGTGAAAAATAAGCATTCATCATTCCCTCCTGTGCCTGAAACGTTTCTTTACGGTTTCCTGCCTTCTGCATCAATGCCCTATAATTGGATACTGCTTGCTGGTATTCACCCAGTTGGACCAAAGCTTCACCTCGCTTGTCCAGTGATCTACTAGTGTACGATGAACCATTCATTTTTATCAATTCCATAAAAGCCTTCTCAGCATCCCGCCACTTTTGTGATCTGAAGTAAGCATCCGCGAGAAAGTATTTCGCATCCTCTTCAAACCCACTTTTAGGGTATTTAGAGAGAAACTTTCCGAGCTTGTCTATTGATACGTTGTATTGTTGGTTGTAATAACTCGCTTTAGCATCTTCGAAAGCCACAACCTCCAGGCTTCCATCATCAGGATTGGCCCTTTGGTAGGAGTCCATGTACTTTTCAAAATCAGCCACCTTTTCTCCTTTTTTCACAATTTCCTGCAGTCCCAATAGTGCGGCATTGGCTGTCTCATGGTTGATATGGTTGTCCAGGATGAATTCATAAGATTCCCTGGCCTGTGCATATTGACCCAAATTAAAATAACACAATGCCTCACGGTTCTTCACATAAGGAAGAAGGGGACTTTCCTGAAATGTGGTCAAGAATGACTTATGCGCTTGTAGCGCCTGTTGAAACTTGCCTTGCTCAATGTAAACCTCACCTTTCTGAAACATGGCATTATCGGCATATCCGGATTTTTGATCACGGGCAGTTTGATCAAATGAAGCTATCGCCATGTCAAAATCGCCTTTCAAATGGTAACAAAGACCAAGTTGGTAATTGATATAACTCTGCACTTCGGGTTGACTCACTTCTTTGTACTGACGGATAGCTCGATCATACTGCTTTTGCACATAATAGCAATCAGCCAACCTCAGCCTGGCATCTATTGTAAGCTCATCTCTCTTGAAGCTATTTTGAATAAACGCTTCAAAGTAATCCAATGCCAGGTGATAATTTTTCTCATTGTAATAGATATAAGCCAGTCCATATCGCGATAAATTGTTCCATTCCTTTACCCGCATATTGATACACGCCTGATAAGCCGTTTTGGCTTTTGAGTAATCATTAAGTACCGCATAGCACTCTCCTACCAGGTATTGCGCTTCTGCTGCAATCTCCTGATCCATAGAAAAAGAAACTGCCTTTTGGAAAAACCCCACAGCTTCCTTGAACTTGCTGTCATTGAACAACAGTTGCCCTTTCTGGAAAGTAACTTTTTGATAGGCCTTTTTAAGCGGTGTAGACTTGTTCTTGATGGACTCCAAATGAGTGATGGCCTGATCATAATTAGAAGTCTTCAAGTAGGACTGAGCCAACAGTTCATTGGCTTCTATGCGCCATCTACTATTCGGGAACCTGTCAATGAATGCAGTGAAATCAGATACTGCATCAGCATACTGTTGTCGCTGAAAATTGATTTTGGCCAAAGTAATTGCCGACTCTTCTACCATCTCAGGATTGGTATCTACTTTCATTACTGACTTGAAAGCGCTGTATGCATAATTCAGATTCTCCTGACGCATATAAAGCTGCCCGAGATAAAAACTACTGATTTGGCCCAGCTCACCCTTCTCAAGTCCAGCCAATTTAAAATAATCAATCGCCTTCTGATTTTGACCTGTCTCAAAGTAAGAAAAAGCCAATTTGAAATAAGTCTGCGCATCCGTACGCCTTGAGCGATCTATATAGGCCTGTAGGTACGTTGAAGCTAGATCATACTTTTTTTGTGAAAAATAAGCATCGCCAAGAAGTTTGTTTAGTTCCTTCTTCGCTTCATTGCTGGACGATGCCAACTTATCCTCCCCGTATTTAAAAAGCCTTGTAAATGCTCGGGTTTCATAATAGATGCTGGCAATCATCAATACCACTTCTTGTTGATACTGGTGATCCTTGTCATCAATGGCTTCCAGGATTGCCAGTGCATCCGTGTAATCCTTATTTTTGAAATGGATCGATCCTGCATAGTAAGAAGCGTCAAAATGGTACTTACCCCGAAAATCAATCACCCTTTCAAACTTTTCGCTTGCCTTGTCAAAAGTCTCGGAAACATAATAAGAATAGCCGGTCTTGAACATCCACTCCTCCTGATGATCTACGTTGAGTTGATTTTCTCTTACTTTCAGGTAAAACTCCAGGGCTTTTTCATGTTCGTTTTGATCAAAATAATGATTGCCCAAAACAAAATAGCCACCCCCAGCCAAGGGATGTAGTGGATCAGACTGTATGAAGCGCACCATTTCACCAATACCATCCTGATTTCCTGATCTTAATTTGGCTACTGCCAAATAGTACCTCGCCTCCTTTTCAGGATTAGAACTATTGGTCAGGTAATCATTAAATAAGGTTGCAGCGATTTGATAGCTGCCTATCCGAAAGTTATCAAGGGCATTTGTATAGGTTTGATTTGCTCCCTCGTCAATAACAGATTGTTGGGCATACAACCCAAGAACATGGCAAAACAAAGTAGCAACAAGAAATATTCGCATGCTGAAGAATCGTATTTTAAGCTTTGAACGTAAAATCAAGGTGATTTGTATCAATGCATTAGTTTAAAAATTAACTCGGAAAGAATTTCACCCTCCTTCATCGGCCCATACCCAATGCCTTTGGACTGTAAATCTGCTTGATGAATCGTTTCGATATTTCTAACCACCACGTTTACCGGATAATTCTTTGCTGCCTGAATGTACTCAGATGCGAAAAATGGATTCACCCCAATTGCCCTTGCTACCGAGTTCTTGTCATAGGCACTCTGGTGATGAATGGCCAGTAGTTTAGAGAAGTATGCATATAAATTGGCGATTATCAGGATCAGTGGATTGCTGGAAGGATTGGCCGCAAAATAAGTGACAATTTTATAAGCCTTTACCTCGTCCCTGAGCGAAAGGGCTTTCTGAAGCTCGAAAGTGTTGTAGTCCTTGCTAATACCCACATACTTCTGCACAGCCATTTCATCAATCTGCTGCCCATCAGGCACATTCAGTTTCAGCTTATCCAATTCATTTGCCAGTCGCTGAAGGTTATTGCCAATATTCTCTGAAAGAATCATAATGGCTTTTTCTGAGATATTGGCTCCAGTAGCCTGTGCATATGACCTCACCCAACCGGGCACTTTGTCATCATAGATCCTTTTGGAATTCAGAAAAACCGTGTGTTTTTCGAGGGTCTTGGCAATCTTGGTTCTGCGGTCCAGCGTCTTGTATTTATAACCAAACACTAAAATGGAAGTGGCCAATGGATTTTCAAGGTATGCCGTGAGCATCGTTTGAGCATCTTCCCGCTTCCAATCTTTTATCTCCTGGGCTTCTTTTACAATGACCACCTGTCGCTCACCCATCATTGGATATTTACGGGCTACGTTGAGAATATCTGTAAAGGCTATTTCCTTCCCGTACAACACATATTGATTAAAACTCTTTTGTGCTTCATCCAGTGCATTGTGCTCTATGTTCGCAATGATGTTGTCAATGAAGAAAGGCTCTTCACCCTGAAGAAAATAAACCGGAGCGTATTTGCCGCTTTGAAGGTCTTTGATGATCTCACCATATTCAGCCATTGGGTAAAGTTAATATGCCAGTGGAGATCACCATTGAGTTGGAATGATTTTTATGTTGTCTGCAATTTCCAAGTGTCCCGTTCAAAATAATACAAATTGAACATGTTGAATGAAAAGTAAATTGACAAATTGAAACACTTTTATTGAAATCATTAATAATTACATAATCATAGTGCTAATTAGATTAAATATTAATAATTTTTAGGAGTATTTATTAAATCAACCGAAGGATATTGTTATTTAATCACTATCAACCATCTGAACATTTCGATGAAATGTTTGAAGAAACGACTTGTAGAAGTTCATATTCTGAGTTCAAATATTATCTTGAGAAGTTCTCGAAAAAGAAATTGTGGCAACTTCAGGATTCTGCTGATAAAGCCCAGATGTCAATGGGTATGACCTTTAATGTTTATCATGACAATCAGGGAATAGAGAAAATCCTTCATCTCGATCTCATTCCTCGGATCATCAATGGAAAAGAATGGGAAATAATTGAGAAAGGCTTAATTCAACGCATCACTGCACTGAACCTCTTTCTTGATGATATTTATGGAGATCAGATGATCTTAAAAGATGGAGTGGTTCCAAAGGAGCTGATTCTTTCCAGCAGTGATTACCTGGAGCCCTGCCGGGGACTAAAGCCTCCTAAAGGCATCTGGTGCCACATTACCGGAAGTGATATAGTAAGGGATCGCAGTGGAAAGTTCTATGTGCTGGAAGACAATCTCAGGTGTCCATCAGGCGTATCCTACATGTTGGAGAACAGGGAAATCATTAAACAGGCCTTTCCTGCCCTTTTCACCAACCTAGGAGTTCGCCCGGTGTCTGAGTACGCCACCATGCTGCGATCAAAACTCCAATACCTGAGTGACAAGGAAAACCCCACTATTGTGGTATTAACACCGGGAATTTTCAATTCTGCATACTTTGAACACTCCTACCTGGCCCAGCAAATGGGCGTGGAACTTGTGACCGGTCAGGATTTAATTGTGGAAAACAAAAAGGTTTACATGCAGACGACCAAAGGTCTAAGACAGGTGGACGTAATTTATAGAAGAATTGATGATACATTTTTGGATCCCCTGACATTCAATCCAAACTCTATGCTTGGAGTTCCCGGTATTTTTGAAGCTTATCTACAAGGTAATGTGGCACTAGCCAATGCGCCTGGAACCGGTATTGCTGATGATAAGGCTGTTTACGCTTATGTACCAAAACTCATCAAATATTACCTTGATCAAGATGCGATCATCGAAAATGTGCCTACTTATCTATGTTCTGATGAGGCCGATCGTAAATATGTGATTGAGCATATAGAAGAACTGGTAGTAAAAGAAACCAATGCCGCTGGGGGATATGGAATGCTCATAGGCCCTAAAGCATCGAAAGAAGAACATGAGAAATTCCGAAAGTTGGTCCAGGCCAAACCGAGAAGTTATATCGCACAACCTACCCTATCACTTTCTACGGTACCCACACTCACAGATAAGGGAATTGCTCCCCGACATGTTGACCTGCGCCCTTATGTTCTGTGTGGGAAGGAAATTAAGGTTTTACCCGGAGCCTTAACAAGAGTGGCGATGGTGGAGGGTTCCCTAGTGGTAAATTCCTCACAAGGGGGAGCCAGCAAAGACACCTGGGTTTTGTTTGACTAAAAAATGATGATCATATGTTAAGTAGAGTTGCAGATTCGCTGTTTTGGCTAGGTCGATATACAGAAAGAGCAGAGAACTATTCCCGGTTTATAGATGTGAATTTTAATCTCTCTATTGATTTGCCCCCAGGTATGGAGGAACAATGGAAGCCACTCGTACTGGCAACGGGTGATAACCAGTTTTATCAGACATTATATAAAGACTATAGCAGGGAGAATGCCATAAAATTTCTTGCTTTTGACGAGCGAAACGACAATTCTATCCTTTCCTCAGTCAGTAGAGCAAGGGAAAATGCCAGACAGGTAAGAGAAAGTATTTCTAAAGAAACATGGGAAGTATTGAATGATTTGTATCATTTTATGCAGGTGGCTGTAAAAAGAAAAGCATGGAATAAATTAGATCCGGAATGCTTCAAGCAGATCAAATACAAACTCCAGCTATATCAGGGAATTGGCTATGATACATCGCCAAGAACCCAAGGTTGGTATTTCAACAAGCTTGGACAGTTTTTGGAACGTGCTGATAAAACAAGTCGGATCCTGGATGTGAAATATCATGTGTTGCTTCCGTCTGTTGATGAGGTGGGTTCACCTCTGGATTTTCTTCATTGGAATGCTCTACTGAAATCCGTGAGTGGTTTTAATGCTTACAAAATGCTTCATGGAAAAATTGAACCAAAAAATATCGTACAGTACCTTGTGCTAAATGCTTATTTCCCAAGGTCTATCCTGTTTTGCCTCATCAATGCAGAAGCTTGCCTTCATGAAATATCAGATGCCAGACGAGGATTCACCAATCGTGCTGAGAAGGAATTGGGGATATTGCGGTCTGAACTTGAGTATGCCGATATCAACGACGTGTTCAAGTCTGGCCTTCATGAATACCTCGATAGATTGCAATTTAGGATCAATGATATTTCCACAGCTGTATATGAACAATATTTTAGGATTCAGCCTAACTTCGTAAGTCAATCTCAGGAGCAATAATTATGACCTTTTGTTTAGGTATTTTAAGTAAGGAAGGTATAGTAGGGTTGGCCGATACACGGATCACATCAGGCAATGATACCACTACTGCAAAGAAGATCTTTAGCGTACAGCGTGACAAGCACAGTTTCTTCATCATGACGTCAGGTTTGCGCTCTGTCAGGGACAAAGCCATCACCTATTTTGGTGAAGTGATCGAAGCTCAGGATGAGAAGTTCACCAAGCTTTACAAAGCCGTCAATCAGTTTGGTGAGCAAGTGAAACGTGTAGCTCTGGAAGATAAAAGAAGCCTTTACGAAGCTGGATTGAGTTTTAATTTGTTCTCCATTGTTGGTGGTCAGCTTGAAGAAGACAAGGAACCCAAATTGTATTTGCTGTATCCTCAGGGAAATTGGATTGAAATTGGAAAAGGTACGCCTTATGTCATCATCGGAAATACCGGCTTTGGGAATCCAATATTAAAGCGATCACTCACCTATGAATCCAGACTTGAATTTGGTCTCAAAAGCGGCTTTTTATCCTTTGATGCAACCAGGATTTCAGCTAATGATGTGGATTACCCTATAGATACCGTTGTACTTAAAAACAATGAGTATAAACTTTATGAACAAAGGTTTGATGAAAAAGAACTTGGTCACATTTCTGAATTTTGGAATGCCCGGTTGAAAGATGGAATAGATAAACTCCCGGCGGTAGCTCTTTCCAGGGCCCTTACGGCAGATGAGCAAATGCCCCTTCTTCAGTGATATTGGACATACGCCACCGGACCACTTACAGTTATGGAAGCGAAGTATTCGTAGAGCCACATCATCTGTATTTCTATCCTGCTCACCGCAATTACTTATCTGTCAAATCCTTTGACATCAAGCTATCGCCAGCTCCATCAGGTCTCGCCTTTAGAGTAGATGCAGAAAACAATGCATTTCATCAGTGCTGGTTTAATCAGGAGATTAACCAGATGAGCATTGAAGTACATATGCAGGTAGCAACAGAGGAACTTAACCCTTTCAATTTTCTTGTAGAAACAGAACCCAAAATCGACCATCACCAAGCACTGGAAATTTTCCTGAAGGGAGACAAACTTCCCGAAAGCATACGCTCATGGGTCCGTAATATTGAGCAGCTATCTGGCGGCAATCCAGTCACCTTTCTAACTTTTCTCAATAAAGAAATCCAGTCAAACTGGAAGCACGATTCCCGGTATGAACCTACGTTATTGGATCCCTCAGCTTGCTTCGAAGCTAAAAATGGCTCCTGCAGGGACCTTTCCTGGATGCTGATCCAGATGCTTCGCAATGCTCATGTGCCTGCACGATTTGTGAGTGGCTACTCTTACAATCCGGAACTTGGAAACGGACATGAGCTTCACGCCTGGGTAGAAGCATGGCTTCCGGGAGCGGGCTGGATTGGACTAGACCCGAGTGCAGGCATTCTGGCCACAGATCATTATGTGCCCATAGCAGTTAGCCACCTTCCTGAAAACACCTTTCCAGTTCAGGGCTCTTATCGAGGCAGCACCTCCTCTGAGTTGGAATTTGAAGTGGTGATCCAGCAAATTTCCTGATGCTCATTTCAAAATGAGAATCAAAATCTCATTTTTAGACTCTTTTGTCTGGTTCACTTCCACGTAAAAATTCTTTACTACTGATTTTCAGCAGGTTAAATATTTTAAACTGGATTGGCATACAAATGGCAACTCCCCTAATCAGAAATCAAAGTAGGTGCATCTCTCAAATGCACTGATCAATCATAGATTCGTAGAAGGGGGCGATCTTGACCTCCTTCTACACATTACCTTCTCAAAGCAGTATATTACCATTTCCGGACTCACCTTCTTACCTCTAGAAAAATAATCTCTTCAAATCGATTGAATTCTGCGAGTCCTCCTATTTTTGTGCGCGAATTTGAATGACTAAACAATCCTCATGAAAGATTTTGTAGCTGAACTGAAATGGAGGGGTATGATTCAGGACATCATGCCAGAGACTGATGAACACCTGATGGAAAGCATGCGCGCAGCGTATGTCGGGATTGACCCAACAGCAGACTCTCTTCACATCGGACACCTGGTGAGCGTAATGATGCTTAAGCACTTTCAGGAGTGTGGTCATAAACCTTATGCGCTTATCGGTGGCGCTACTGGAATGATTGGTGATCCTTCTGGAAAATCAGCAGAAAGAAATCTCCTGGATGAGGAGACACTTCGGCACAACCAGGAATCTATTAAAAGTCAGTTGGCTAGATTCCTTGAATTTGATTCCGCCGCCCCAAACGCTGCGAAACTGGTCAACAACTATGATTGGATGAAAGAATTCTCCTTTCTTGATTTTATTCGTGATGTTGGCAAGCATATTACGGTCAACTATATGATGGCCAAGGACTCGGTGAAAAAAAGGCTCTCCGCAGAATCTTCTGATGGTATGAGTTTTACAGAGTTCACCTACCAGCTCGTGCAAGGTTATGATTTCCTGCACCTTTACAAAAATGAGCAATGTACCCTTCAAATGGGTGGTAGTGATCAATGGGGCAATATAACAACTGGCACTGAGCTCATCAGAAGAATTGGTGGCGGTAAGGCTTATGCGCTTACTTGTCCGCTCATTACTAAGGCTGATGGCACCAAATTCGGAAAAACAGAAGGTGGAAACATCTGGCTGGATGCCAATAGAACCTCACCTTATGAATTTTACCAATACTGGCTGAATACTTCCGATGAAGATGCCGAGAAATACATTAAGATCTTCACTTTTCTCACGAGAGCAACCATTGAAGTACTGATTGGTGAACACAGAGAAGCACCACACGTACGAACCCTTCAAATGAAATTGGCTGAGGAAATCACCAAGATGGTTCACTCAGAAGCAGAGCTCATCAATGCTCAAAAAGCTTCTAACATTCTTTTTGGTAAATCCACCACTGAAGACCTAGTATCCTTGGATGAGAAAACGTTACTTCAGGTCTTTGAGGGTGTTCCAAAGGCAGGCATATCACAAAGCGAACTGGAAGCCACTGAATCAATCATTGACTTACTGAGTGAGGTAACCAATGGAGTAGTGTTTCCCTCAAAAGGTGAAGCAAGGAGAATGATCAAAGGAGGCGGTGTTAGTATCAATAAGCAGAAAATTGATTCAGGTGATGATAAACCGAATTTCGAACTACTTCAGGGAAAATATTTGCTTGCGCAAAAGGGCAAAAAGAACTACTATTTAATTTGTGTTTCATAGTCACCTTGATTGTACTATTTTTACAATCCGTATGACTAATTCAGGCCATGACTAGACTTTTATTATTTCCCCTATTCTATATTCTACTATCAGTGATCTCTGTGAGCACTTACGCACAGGAAGAGGAAGCGGATCCATATCAGGATTACTCTTATCTCTGGGAAGACCCGAAAGCCAAAGCCAAAGAAGAAAAGCGCAGGGCCAAAGAAGAAAAAAAGAGACAGAAGGAAGCACAAAACACTCCTACACCTGCTCCCGCATCAGACACCTTAGTCACAGATACGACCAGAATTTCCGATGAACCAATAGCTGTTGATAGTTTGGATCAAAATCCATATACGGCTTCAGATACGCTTGACTTACCTCCACAAGACACCGTGAGATATCCTGTGGACAGTGTAAAGACACCAATAGAAGAAGTAAAAGAAAAGGAAGAGCCCGAGGAAGAAGAGCAGGTTGAAGAGAAAAAGAAGAAAGATAAATCCGATAAAGAACCACTTCGTGGTGAGCGGGTAGAAGATTTCCGTGCGGGAATGGGCAGTGCTCCTTCAGGTGGCTCTTTCAACGGTGGATTTAATTTCACGCTAATAGAGGATCAATATTTTGTAGGGCTTACGCTCAACCCGGAGTTTGCAATTGGAAAAGTCGGAGTGGGATTAAACATTCCTATCCTATACGGACTTGAGGATAAGAAAGTCAGAACCGAGATGTTTAAAGACGGAATTGGTGCTGCCAGGTTGATAACCTATATCCGATATGGGGTGCAGAAGCGTGATCCTATCTATGTAAAAGTTGGACAATTGGACAACACTATGATCGGCTTTGGCGGCTTGATCAATAACTACACCAATACCACGTCTTTTGAAAAGCGCAAAGTTGGTCTTCATTACGATCTGAGCTTTAGGGGTTTGGTTGGTATAGACGGGTTGTATAGTGATTTTGATCCCGCATCAATGAACCTGTTGGCAATCCGTCCTTATATCAGGCCTTTGTCCTGGTCTGGTATTCCAATCATCAAAACCATAGAGTTTGGGTCTACCATAGTGAAAGACAAAGACCAGACGCCGATCATTACCAGTGACTCTACATCGACTACTTACTCCTTTACAAGGGATGGAATTGGTGCTGTTGGAGTTGATATGGGCATCACTTTGCTAAGGGTGCCTTTCATTCAGATTGACCTGTTTGCCAATTACTCTAAACTGGATGTGAGCTCTCCTGCCCTACTTGATTCACTTCAATCCCAGTTCACTGCCACTTCTGAACCTTCAGCTATGGCAGACGGATTTGAAGATGGCACAGGAATGAGTGCTGGTTTCAATTTTAGGTTCCACTTTATTGCTGATTTGCTCAGCACTGATGTGAGAATTGAAAGACTCAGTTATTCGGAACATTACCTGCCACAGTTCTTCGATGCTACCTATGAAATCAATAAAGATGCAAAAATCTATAGTTTGGGTGCAGCTCAAAAGATGAGTGGTATATACGGAAGTCTTACCGGGCATATTCTGAAGAAAGTAGAGCTTGGTGGTAGCCTGATGATTCCTGATGACATTTCAGAGGAAACACCGGCCACTGTGAGAGTTCATGCTGATCTTGAACGATTAGGAGATAAAGTATCTATGCACGCCAGCTATATCAAAGGAAACCTGACCACACTGGAGGACGCTTTCACATTTGATGAGCGTTCATTGGCCAAAGTTCGATTCATTTATCATTTGAATAAGTTCCTGGCCGCTGGAGTAGATTATTTCTGGGGCTTCACTCCTACTGCCGATGGTGGTTATAAGGCGACCAAATATGTTTCTCCTTATTTTGGGTTGAGTATCGCATTCTAAAGATTAGCAAATAGCCCAATACTGAAATTAGGTGAAGCCAACTGATTACGACCGGATGCTGCGAATCCTGGCGAAGCGGATATGCCAATTTTGTCGCTAAATGAGTAAGCCAGCTCTGGAGTTATGGCAAAGTACTCCACGTTGTTTCCGTTGAGGGTTGCTCCTTCAGCACTATTGGCCACATCTCCATTATTCAGTGAGTTGACACTATTGATTTTCAAAATAGCAATAAACTTGGAAGCAGTGAATCCTACTTCTCCACCAAATCTGAGTTCTTCCGAAAACCCCCTTGTGCGGTTGTTAAAGCCAATAAAAAGAGTAGTATAGAAGGGCTTAGGGTGGAACGAGTGGCTGGCTTCAAGTTTTATTAGCTGGTTAAACTCGCCATCTCCGGTTTGCAAGCTACCTTCTGGTTCTGATTGTCCTAGTGGCAGTCCAAAAATCACACTCGCTGCCCAAACCACCGCTCCTTGTTGATTGAACCCATATTTCATCCCAATGTTGGTATCACCGAAGGAATTCAGTTCATAGCCTTCATTCACCAATCCACTCTGTCGAAATACCTCCTGGTTCTGTGTGGCACGCACAAAAAACGGCACATAAGCGATTACATTCAGGTGATCAATCAGACCGTATTCCGCATACAGACTTGTGGTATATAGGCTGATAGTCGGGATATCAATGATCTTACCATCTGTATCAAAAAAGTATGGTGACCGGATCATGTTCTGGGCGATTTTCACATAACCCTTATGCTTACCATATACCCAACCACCTCCGGCAAACAACTGGAAGGACATCAGGTAAAGACCAAAAATTAGTAGCTTCTTTTTCATCATTTAATTCAAATCGGCATATCCAAAAGTGATACTAGCGGGTTTACAGAGAATGATCACATACTGATAGTCACTCAGCGTAATGTCAGGATACTTTTCAGTGATATTGAAGGTCTTACCTCCATTGGTTGTTATCTCTGCAATTTCACGGCCTTGTGCTCTTACCACTGAGCCATCTACGGAATTGGCGAGATATACAAAAGTACCGAGTGCAAAACTCGTTTTAAAATCATCACTCAGCGTAAGGATTAACTCTTCATTGTCATTTATAACCAAATTGGCAGTGCCGATGGCATCATAGCTACCCACACTTTGGAAAGTACCAACACGACCCTGCATACCTACCATCAACTGCAAAGGCTCACTCGTTATCCCGTCTACTGTGGCTGTAATCCCAACCACACCATTCCCTACACCAGTCACCAACCCCATTTGGTTTACGGTACCCACAGATTCCAGGTTGGAATACCAAATGGTATCTGCTGTGCCTGTGTAGGCACTTCCGGCAATATTCTGTACCTGAACATCCAGAAGTACGTTGGCTCCTACTTCCAATGAACTGCTTGAGCTGGACAACGTAACGCTAGCCACATCCGTAAGGTCATTTACTACATTGACCAGCACTGAGGTGGTATCCTCTCCAGGATAACTTATCACAACCGTTGTCTGCCCTTTTGCAAGCGCATTGACCAGACCATCTTCATCAACTTCGGCCACTAAAGCGTTTTGACTTTGCCAATCCAGTTGAACCTCTGGTTTTGGAACCCACATATTATAATGATAAGTGGCCTCTATTTGAAACTGCCCACCTACCATCATGCTTACTGAATTAACGTTAGTGACAATATCCGAATCCTTTGGGTCATCCAGATAGTCAGTCCCTATGCAACCCATCAAGGTCAAAAGCATTGCATACAAAAATTTACTTTTCATGATCTGCTAAATATGAATTCTGAGTAAATACGTTCATAATTGGTTAAAATCTTAACAATTTAAATTCTTTGCATTGATTAGTCTATTGTACGACAAACGATTTGGCTACTTATCAGTAGTTCTAATAGAACAACTTTAAAATAGAAAACCATGAAGGTATTAGTGATAGGTGCAAATGGAAAAATTGGAAAACGACTGATCAAGAAGCTGAAACAAAGTCCTCACAATCCTGTGGCCATGCTACGAAAAGAGGAACAGGTAGCAGAACTCAACAAAAAAGGAATACAGACAGTATTAGCCGATCTGGAAGGAAATTTCGAACATGCTTTCGAAGGAGTCAATGCGGTGGTATTTACGGCAGGATCTGGTGGACATACAGGAGCTGATAAAACCCACCTGGTAGATCGATTAGGTGCAAAGAAAGCTGTCGACATGGCTGTTAAACATAATTTAGACCGGTTCATTATGGTTAGTGCGTTTGGAGCTGATTACTCCTCAGACAAGTGGCCGGATTCTATGAGGCACTATTATGAAGCTAAAGCTGATGCGGACAACCATCTCATGCAGACCAACTTGAACTATACTATTATTAAACCAGGACGACTTACCGACGAATCCGGTACCAACAACATATCCATTGGAGTTGATGTTGGGCAAGAGAAGGGTTCGATACCACGGGCAGATGTGGCTACAGTAATAGAAAAAATAATTACAAAAGACAACACCTTTAAAAACGCATATGAGTTAGTAAGTGGTGAGACATCCATTGATCGTGCATTATCTACACTTTAAAAATCACTCCTTGTTCTCTCCAATGAGAACAAGGACATTTTTCCTTTCGTATATCAACCCATATAATCATATACCCAGCCAAGTAATTCTAAGGCTGAACGTCATATTATTTTGTTAGGTTTATTCAAATGACCTAATTATTAATATGAGAAAGTACCTATTCGTAATAACCTTATTTGTCCCGGTTCTTTTGATGAGTCAGAGCCTCGACATGGATTTACTCAAGGGAATAAAACCCCGTAGCATTGGTCCAGCTGGAATGGCCGGTCGAGTCACGACCATCGATGTGGTGAATTCCAGACCTGAAGTGATATATGTGGGCACTGCCTCTGGCGGCCTCTGGAAGTCTGAAAGCGGTGGAATTTCCTGGGAGCCAATATTTGATAAGCAAACTACAGCTTCAATCGGCGCAGTGGCCATTCAGCAATCCAACCCTTCTGTGATTTGGGTAGGCACTGGTGAAGGCAACCCTCGCAACTCCCTGAATGGTGGGGATGGTATATACAAGTCACTGGATGGTGGTAAAAACTGGATTAAAGTCGGATTGGAAAAAACCCGCCATATCCATAAAATCATTATTGATCCACAAAACCCAAACACTGTATATGTGGGCGCCATTGGATCACCTTGGGGTATTCACCCCGAACGAGGTGTTTATAAAACCACAGATGGTGGTAAAACCTGGAGTAAAATACTTTATGTAAATGATAAAACTGGTGCTGCGGACCTTGTAATGGATCCGTCTAACCCTAACAAACTTATTGCAGCGATGTGGGAGCACTATCGTCAGCCTTGGTTCTTCACTTCGGGCGGCGAAGGATCAGGATTATACATTACCCATGATGGTGGTGCCACATGGAAGAAAAAGACCGATGAGGATGGTCTGCCAAAAGGCAATCTTGGCCGTATGGGATTGGCGATCGCACCGAGCAATCCAGATATCGTTTATGCATTGGTTGAGTCAAAAAAGAATGCGTTGTATAAAAGTGAAGATGGCGGTTTCAATTGGCTAAAAGTGAGTGATAAAGAAGAAATAGGTAATCGACCTTTCTATTATAGCGACCTGTTTGTGGATCCTGTAAATGAAAACAGGATTTATTCAGTATTTACTTATGTGAATGTGAGTAATGACGGAGGCAAATCCTTTGAACAATTGATGCCTGCCTATGGAACCACTCGTGGAGTTCACCCCGATCACCATGCATGGTGGATCCATCCAAATGATCCAAACTACATCATTGAGGGCAATGATGGCGGACTCAATATTTCAAGAGATCGCGGCAAAACCTGGCGCTTTGTGCAAAACATCCCTGTCGCGCAATTCTATCATATCGCTATAGATAATGAGTTTCCATACAATGTATATGGCGGTATGCAGGACAATGGCTCCTGGGCTGGCCCTGGCTATGTATGGAAAGCTCAGGGAATTCGCAATAGCTACTGGCAGGAGATCTCATTCGGAGATGGATTTGATGTATTGCCTGACCCTGATGACAGCAGGTATGGATATTCAATGTCTCAGGAAGGTTATGTAGCGCGTTATGACCGTGTAACTGGATACAATGAATATGTGAGACCTACAGCTCCGGAACTAGATACCAAACTTAGATTCAACTGGAATTCTGCCATTGCTCAGTATCCTTTTGACAATAACACCATCTATTTCGGAAGCCAGTTTGTACATAAAAGTACTGATAAAGGGCAAACCTGGACCATCATTTCACCAGACCTCACAACCAATGATAAGGAAAAACAAAAGCAGGACGAGTCTGGTGGGTTGACCATGGATGCCACAGGTGCTGAAAATTACTGTACGGTTATCGCCATTTCACCAAGTGAGCTAGAGAAGGATGTGCTTTGGGCTACCACTGATGACGGTAAAATTCAGCTCACCAAAGATGGCGGAAAATCATGGACGAATGTTGCTGCAAACATCAAAGGACTACCAGAATTCATTTGGATTCCGCAAATTAAAGTTTCTAATAAGAATGCTGGAGAAGCACTTGTGGTAGCTAACAACTATAGGAATTTCGATTATACCCCCTACGCTTACAGAACCAAAAACTATGGTAAAACATGGGAGAGAATTGTGGATGGTACAGATGTAACCAGCTACACACTTTCCATCTTACAAGATCCGGTGGAGCCGAAACTAATGTTTTTAGGAACAGATGATGGTTTGTATGTGTCGGTGGACGAGGCTGCTACGTGGACCAAATGGAAAAACGACTACCCTACTGTAAACACCATGGATATGGTGATTCATCCTAGAGAGCATGACCTCATCATTGGCACCTTTGGCAGAGCCGCTTACGTCATAGACGATATCAGGCCTTTAAGGGCTATTGCTTCAGAAGGGGCTTCGCTCCTTAAGAAAACAATCCATCTATTCCAACCGCCCACTGCTTACAATGCCGTGTATCAACAACCTACCGGTACACGATTTGGTGCAGATGCCATCTTCAATGGGGAAAACAGAAATGATGGTGCGATGATTTCTTATGTAATGAATGCTCCGAAAAAGAAAGATGAGGATAAAGAGGAAAAGTCTGAAGACAAAAAGGACGAGACCAAGGTTTCTTACGACTCTCTTACGTTGGAGGTGTTTACTCAGGAAGGACAACTCATTCGCACACTCAAACACAAGGCTCCAGAAGAAAATGGAATCAATAGAATGTATTGGAACCTGGATGAAAAAGGTGTAAATAATCTCACCAGAAGAGAACTTAACGATAAATACGAACCAGGTGGTGCCACAGTCTTACCTGGCACCTATAAACTTAAGTTAACCTTCGCTGATCAATCATCTGAAGCGACAATTGAGGTGAAAGCTGACCCTAGGCAGGATATTCCAATGGCCACACTTAAAGCCAAGTATGATGCGATAAAGGCACTTGAATCTGATGAAGAACTCGCACTGGGACATGTGGAACAACTCAAGGAGAAAATAGAGGTTGTTGAGGAGTTAATTAAGCGGATGAAAGACAAGGATGAAAAATCCTTTGAAGAGGAAATCAAACTTTCAAAAACCACTAAGGATACACTCAATAGTCTGCTTGACTTATACCTTGGCAAAGTGGATGAACGGCAAGGAATTACGGCAGATCAACCGAACACTGTTTCCAGTCATTTGAGTACTGCTCAGTTTTATCTGGGGAATGCGCTGCATGCACCTACCTCCACCGAAAAAGCCCTTGTGGCAAAATTCAAAGAGGTAATGATCAAGGCCAATGAACAAGTGGACAATTATATGGCAGAGGAGTGGCCAACGTATAAAAAGAAAATCCAGATCCTTGACCTGAGTCCGTTTAAAGACTGAATCAGGTATAAAGTGATTCGAGATGGAAAGGAGAAACCTATGCCTTCTCGAATTATTTTTCATATAATGATTTGAAATATCGTATATAATATCGTATAATTGTAATATACGATAACCAATACGATTATGAAAGTTACAGCCATTATTGATGACCTACTCATTGATGAAATCAAAACTGTCACTGGTGGTAAAAACATCACTGAAAGCGTCACCATCGCGCTCAAAGAATACCTCAGGGTAAAAAAATTAGATAAGGTTTTTGACGAGCTAGATCGTGCTCCTCTTCAATTCAATGAAGAGTTCATTGCATATGGCAGCCGAAACAAAAACCGGAACCGATGATTTTGGTCGATACATCCGTTTGGATTTCTTTTCTAAGAAAAGATGATCCTGACCATGTGGATATCCTGAAATCCTATCTCAAAAGACAGGAAGTTTATGCGATAAGTGCGGTATTCGGTGAGCTGCTTCAAGGGGTTAAAAACAAAAGAGAGCAGGATGTCATTGGAATCTTGTGGGAAAGTCTACCCAAATTGCCGGAAGACGGCTTGTTCCTGGAAGCCGGTTTGCTGTCCAAAAACCATAAGTTTTTTGCTCATGGAATTGGATTAATTGATTGCTATATATTATCAGCAGCTATTAAACACAAACTGGCTCTCTGGACTCTGGACAAAAAACTGGCAAAAGCCGCAGAAATGGTTTTTAGCTAAAAAAGCCTTCCTAAAATTGACTCTCAATTTTAGGAAGGCAATTCAAACTTAACCAGTATTTCTCATAGCTGATGCAATGCCATTGATGGTCAGCATCAATTGAGTTTGTGTGTTTTCTGCATTTGGATCATTTTTCGCTTTTTCAGTTCGCCACTTTTTCAAAAGACTTACCTGACGCTTATGCAATGTCTCCATGAGCGAAGCACGCAATTGATTAGAGTAGTAATGATTCTTTCTTCGCTCCTCTATTCCCTTACCTAGCAGGTCCATGAGCATTTCTCGTGCAAGCTCAAGTTCAGATAAGAACATTTTCTCAAACTTTTCTTTAATTCCTTTATCACTCACGAGTGAAGTATACATTTTGATGATATCTGAGTCAGTAGCCGCGAGGCTCGTATCCACATTGGTCAACACATACCGGATAAAAGGATCATGTATGAGTGTCTTCTTGAATTCCGCATATGATTCAGGAGCATTTTGGCGTAAATCGTTCAACGCTGAACCAAGACCATACCAGCTGGTCATATTGAACCGGGACTGACTCCATGAAAATACCCAGGGAATGGCTCTAAGATCCTCCAGGGAATTCGCTCCGGTACGTTTAGCAGGTCTTGAGCCTATTTTACTTGTTTCTATGGCATCAATCGGCGTTGCTTCCCTGAAAAATGGAATAAAGCCATCTTCGTGCATTAATTTCTCATAATAGCTCTTACTGTCATCTGCCAGTTTTTGTAGGACATCAGCCAGTGGATGGGGTTTTCTTTCTGTAAAATCACTCAACACAGCTTGTGCCGCAGTACTCGCCATCAGTAATTCAATGTTATACTCAGCATTGACCTTGTTGGCATACTTCTGGGCGATCGTTTCTCCTTGTTCGGTTAACCTCAAATCTCCAGCAATACTGGAGTGTGGCAATGAATTGATGAAGTAATGAGTAGGACCGGCACCCCTACTAATTGAGCCTCCTTTGCCATGAAAGAAACGAATCTTCACATCAAACTGCTTACCAGTTTCGTACAAACGGCTCTGTGCTTTATAGAGGTACCACTGGCTGGCCATGATCCCGCCATCTTTATTGCTGTCGCTATAGCCAACCATCACCTGTTGCACAGGTTTAGCCAAGCCTTCTTTGTCTTGGTGGTATTTGATTGTTCGCTGAGTAAAGGGATGTTGTAGGAACCCTTTCATGATTTCAGGGCCATTCTCCAGATCTTCTATGGTTTCAAGCAATGGAACCACAGGAAGCTCGCAAACCAGACCTTCTTTAGTCTGACGGGTAAGTCCCGCTTCACGGGCAAGTAAGTACACCAACAATAGATCAGATACTGACCTGGTCATACTCACAATAAGTGAACCTACTGAGCTCGATCCATATTTGGAAATGTGTGCTTCCAGCACGCGATAACAGTTGACCACAGCTTCGGCATTAGGGCCTAACTTGATTTTCTGATGGGTGAATGGCCTGTTTGATTTTAATTCTTCATTCAAAAAAACCAGGCGCTCTTCTTCCGACCAAGAAGGATAATCCACTTTGTCAAAACCAGCGGCTTCCAGCAATTGCTGCATAGCTTTGTCATGGAATGCACTGTTTTGACGAACGTCAATTCTGGCCAGATAAAAACCAAAAGTTTCTACTGAACGAATTGCCGTGTGGATGTCATCCAAGGCGATGGTTTTAGAACCATACTCGAGCATGGCTTTCTGTAATAATTTCAAGTCTGAAAGGAGTTCCTTGGCTTCTATGTAGCAACCCGGATACTCCATGATCTCTGTGGCATGGCCTCTCTTGGTATCTACTGGTAATTTGAGAATCAGAAGATTAACATATTGCCTAAAGGCTTCACCTCTATTTCTTGTAAAACCTTCCTCGCCTCTACCACCCAGTTGATCTTTGATTTCCAAAGCCCTGTTCTTCAAAGCCTTATTGACCTCATCCAGATTGGCAGTAAAACTCAGGTGCCTCACCAAATCCGTCAGCTTTCTGCGAATGACCACTATGGCATTAAGTCTTAGGGTTTGTAGGGTCTCAGCCGTTACAGCATCTGTAACCAATGGATGACCATCCCGGTCTCCTCCTACCCAGTCCCCAAAAGAAAGTTTTGGCCAGGCATCCAGATCATAAATTGTTTGCCTGCTAAAACCCTGATCTTCCCATGCCTGGAGCATTCTTCTGTCCATTACCGGGATCACCTGAGGAAAAACATTGATCAGATAGTGCATGATATTCCTTAGCTCAGACGGCACATCTGGTTTTTCCAGAAAAATCTCACCGGTTTTCCAAAGCCTGTAAAGTGTCTGCTTGATATTGTGCCTGATATTCTCCTGCTCCTTTGCGGTATACATGGAGTTTTCACGCTGCACCAGCAACAGGTACAATTCCCGGTGATGCTCAAGTACCGTTGCTCGCTTGGCCTCTGTAGGGTGTGCGGTCAGCACCGGCTCTACTCGAATGTCTTTCAACCTTACAGCAATATCCCGCTCATCAATTTTGTGGTCCTTAAGTTTCTTGAAATTGTTGGCCCATAAACCATTGACGGTAGCGAGATCTTTGTTTTCAAGAGAGCGCCTGTTTTGTACCGCTCCATTAATCTCCACCATGTTGACGAGTTGAAAAACCAAAGAGTACAACTGAATGTGTTTCTCAGTCAATTCCATGCTTTCAAGGTCTGGAATGTACTTGATCCAGGGGATCTGTCCAGCCATTTCATCTTCACCATTTTCAATAAGGATTTCCTTGAGGGCCTCCAAAAGATATTCCAGATCTTCGTAAGGTTTTCCAAGGGTATCTTTCAATAACTTAAGAATCGATTTCATTATGATAAATTTTAGAAAAGTATAGTTGGGGTGATTAGATTGCAATGAAAATTAAAATCTTTTGAAAAATCAATAATTTCCATGATCAAACTGGTATTATCACCAAGATAACCTTCTGATTGTTAACTTTACGCCTCAAACACCACAAATAATCTAAATCAATGGACAACCGAAAATATCTTCCACTTATCATTACTGTTGGAGTGATCCTGATCATTTTTCTGACATTATCGAATACAATAGTATATAAAGTCAAGTCAGGAGAACGTGCTGTAATATTTAATACTTTGAGTGGTCAATTGGATAAAAGAAATGTTATCCAGCCAGGTTTCCACCTGAAAGTGCCCTGGTCAGATGCATATGTGTATGATGTGACCGAAAACCAAATTGAAGAGACAATGGATGTACTCGATAAAAATGGTTTGAATATTAACGTAGACATCACTGTACGGTACCACCCGATGTATGACAGCATTGGAGAAATCTATGAAACTTTCCGTTTGGACTATGAAAACCGATTGGTAAGACCAGAAGTCCGCTCTACTGTGCGACAGGTTATGGGTAGGTATACGGCAGAGGAAATCTACTCTACCAAAAGACCAGAGGTAGAAGGAGCCATTAAAACTGAAACGGATCAAATCCTGGGCGCTCCTGGAAATAACATTGAAATGAGAGCTTTGCTCATCAGATCGATCAAACTTCCTGAGCAAATCAGGCTTGCAATTGAAAATAAACTAAAGCAAGAACAAGAAGCGCTCGCTTATCAGTTTAGACTAGATAAGGAAAAAAGTGAAGCAGAACGTAAGCGAATTGCAGCAGAAGGTGAGTCTGCTGCCAATAAGATCATTAACAACAGTTTAACAGATGCGCTATTGAAAATGAGAGGTATTGAAGCCACTCAGAAACTATCCGAATCCCCCAACTCTAAAGTGGTGGTGATAGGTAGCGGAAAGGATGGGCTTCCATTAATACTTGGTGGAAATTAAATTCCCGCCAACACTTTCAGTACAGCATAGTTTAATGAAGAGAAATAGTTAATTTACAGCCAATTCTAGCAATATTTTAAAGTTATAACAGATGTCAAACAAAGCCGAGATCAAAGTAGACGGTAAAAGCTATGAGCTTCCTCTAATTGAGGGTACAGAACAGGAAAAAGCAATTGATATAAGTAAGTTGAGAGGAGAATCAGGGATCATCACTATCGACCCTGGATTTAAAAATACCGGATCAACTCAAAGTGCCATCACATTTCTTGATGGTGAGCAGGGAATTTTGAGATATCGTGGATATCCTATTGAACAACTTGCTGACAAATCAACCTTCCTGGAAGTTGCCTATCTTTTGATCTATGGGTCTCTGCCTGACACTGCCACTTTTGCTAAATTTCAGAGGGACATTACCAATCACACACTGGTACATGAAGATATTAAAAAGCTTCTTGATGGTTTTCCGTCCACGGCTCACCCGATGGGCGTATTGTCATCACTAGTGACTTCATTGACTGCCTTCTATCCTCAGAGTCTTGATCCTAACAGGCCTGCGGATGACGTCAACCTGAGCATTATCAGAATTTTGGCGAAAATGCCGACCTTCGCAGCATGGTCATACAAGAACCAGATGGGCCACCCGGTAGTCTATCCTGACAACAGCCTGGATTACTGTGGCAACTTCCTGAAAATGATGTTTGGCTTACCTACTGAAACCTATGAGGTAGATCCGGTAATCGCTGACGCATTGGATAAACTCCTGATACTGCACGCTGACCATGAGCAAAACTGCTCTGCTTCTACGGTAAGAATCGTGGGAAGCTCACATGCAAGCTTGTATGCTTCTATCTCGGCTGGTATCAATGCACTGTGGGGACCGCTTCATGGTGGTGCTAACACTGCAGTGATCGAGATGCTGGAAGCCATCAAAGCTGATGGTGGTGACACTAAGAAGTGGATGGCCAAAGCCAAAGACAAGGATGATCCATTTAGGCTGATGGGCTTCGGACACCGGGTATATAAAAACTTTGATCCAAGAGCCCGAATCATCAAGAAGGCTGCAGATGATGTGTTGGAGAAACTAGGCGTGAATGATCCGGTACTGGATATTGCCAAAGGACTGGAGAAAGAAGCACTAGAAGATCAGTACTTTGTAGACAGAAAGCTATACCCTAACGTGGATTTCTACTCTGGAATTATCTACAGAGCGCTTGGCATTCCTTCAGAGATGTTTACGGTTATGTTTGCACTTGGACGTCTGCCGGGATGGATTGCCCAGTGGAAAGAAATGAGAGAAAACAAAGAGCCAATCGGAAGACCAAGACAGGTTTACATTGGTGAAAATGAAAGAGATTACGTTCCTGTAGAGAAACGCTAAGCGGCGTTACAGCGAATCAAGACAACCTCCTTAGAATCAAAAAAGCAACTCAGCGATGGGTTGCTTTTTTTTGGGGGGCTCTACTTTAGAGGCGTGAACAATGGATTGGATACTATCCCTATTACTCCTACAGGTTACTGAAATTCATGCATCTGTTTATCCTTTCAGTATGACAGGGTTTGGGCGGGTCGCGTAGACATCGTCAACAACCTCCCCAAACCACGGGCTAAGCTATCTCGAAGCTAATATCAGGTTCACGCTTGCGCATTTCGGGCGAACGGCCAGTTGCGGACGGCCAGTCATTGATTATTTGAAGTTTAAAGCTTCAGCGAGCAGTTCACACTACTAACTGTCCAGTATTCTTGACTAGCCGTCCGCCAGGATGAACAGACAATTTCCCTGATAGGATTTGCACCTATTGGATTTGTACCACTTCGTGGCACACTAACGTTTTGCAGCTACCCGAAGGGCGGGATTTTTACCACAAAACTTGATTTGAAAAGCGATTGTTTGATTAACCACAAAACTGTCTTTAGAACACGAAACCCCGCCTTTTGGGTAGGTGCTGTTAGCGGTAGTTTTTCTCATGTCAGCTTAGTTGTGTCAACGATTTGTAAGTAGTCAAATATTGATGTCTCTTTTGCGCCTCTTTTTATCATTTTTTCTCTAAAGCTGTCTGTCATGTCAGCTAAAACTAATGCAAAACGCATGGTCTTCGCTATTTCATAAATGAATGATATTAGTCCAAATCCAAGTCCTTGCTTTCTGTCCTCATTTGGTATGTAAATGTTATAAATGTAAAATTCCTCATTTTCAAAATTAATTCCCATACGCAAGAGCATAAAGCGACTATTGTCGTCTTTGTTCTTTTTGCATTGAACTTCAATTACATTTCCCTCTACAGAAGAAGAGAAATTCTCTAGTGTATCCAAATAGGCTTTAAGATAGTTAACTACTAGCGTGTCAATTGAGGAGATAAGTTCTGTTGTTGTCATTATTGCCATATCACTTCTGCTGCAAGATAATCCCAAACAATAATTTTTACTGAAAGTCTGCCTGGATTCATTGTTACACAATAACTATAATTGTCGGGTTGCACTACTGTCCAATGTGAATGAACATTATTGTTTGTGTCGATGAAGAAATTCTGCATCGCTCTGCTTCCAACTTCTGGAGATTTTGTCAGTTCAGAGTCCGCTAAAAATATATCAATTTCGTTCTGAGTCATTGTCGGCAATGGCTTGAATGCAAAATGGGTTGGTGCGTCAAATACCGGCTCGCTATTTTCATATTTTGCGTGTCCTTTTGCAAGCTTTAGAATTACATTCTTTAACCTGTCCACTTCAACATTAAAAGATGTTTGTCCATTAGTTTCAATCATAGATTGAAAAATCTTCTCTCGGAGGGGTGCTTTATTTTGAAGTATTTTCTTAATCTTCTCTCTTTTTAGTTGGTCAATGTCGGTCGTGCCACATAGAACGCATTCAATTAAACAAGCAATATATTCTTCGTCTAACGAAAAGCTTTGATTGCATTTATCACAGCAAGGAACTACTGGTAAATTTTCAGGAAACGGTTCGTCTAGTAAAATTTTAGAGGGAACGTGATCTCTTGTATCAGGATGTTCCCCACAATATGAACACATATTGTCGAGCCGAGAATCACTAAATGTTTTTATTTGTCTCAATTGTCCTGATGTCGTTTAAAATTACCGCTAACAACTAAGGCTTCGTGTGGTCGGAACGACCCAACATGAAGCCTTAGTTGTTGTAAGTCGTTTCTATTCATCAATTCGAATTTTACTGATCTTTACTCCTTCCTCATCAATGTAGCGAACTACAAGATTGAAATTAGTCCATTTAGTTATGCCTTCTTCCATTATTGTCGCTCCGATTAATTCACCAGATTCATCATCCGCGTACTTAAACTCTTCTAACCCTGCCACATAATTATTGGGCTGTTGAGTTTTATCATATTTGAACATTAGTGCAACAAAGGAACTTGGTTCAACAATAAGGACATTTGCAGCAGACATTAGAACCGCTTCGCTCTTGTTGCTTTTTAGCACGATAGTCCCAAGATTCCTTCTTGGAACTATCTCTGACATAAATCCAATATTCGATATTTTAGTTTTATCAGTTAAATGCTCCAGGTAAATCTTAACAATTCTAAGTTCAGTTTTATTGGTATTTTGAACAGTAAAAAAGATTTCATTACCCTCTTTGTCATCAAGAGTTACTACTGGGCTTTTTTTTTCTGATTAAGTATGTATGTTGCCTCTGCCTTTTGCATTTCACGAATGTCATCCACAATTTTTTCTTTCTGTTCTTTAGAAATATCTTCTCTATCTAAGAGACTAACAGATAAACAGTAAAGTCTTCCGAAAGTATTTTCTTGCTTCCAAAACTCATCATCCACTTCTGATGAAGTTGAAACATTTTCATTAATTACTCTTGCTAATTCTGACTTGAATCCAGCATCAACTTGAGCATTAACATCTGCAGTTTTAGCATCAGCCTTTGCCGCTAACGTTGCTTCAGTAACAATTTTGGCTGTAGTTTCTGCGTCTGCACCTTGAATTTCCTTTTGCCAAGATAATGCAGTAACCCCTTTACATCTTTCTGACCATGCTTGATCCTTAATAAGGACTGGTTTACTTCCTTCACAATTTACTAGCATTAATGAACTAGCGATAAGGGCAATGATGAGTACATTTTTCATATGATTATTTTGTTAGATTTCGTATTTGCAATGACTTACAACGCTTAACTAAAATGAGTATGCGCCCCGGTTGCTAGAAGCACTGAAATTTTCTTTTTGCATTGCCTTTCAGATCGCTCAGTTCGCATATTCATTTTTAGTGTTTGTTAGCCCCTGTAATTCTAATCAGCTTAGCCACCCTTTTAGATTCTCCGCCAGGCTTTCGTTTAGTGACTTTTGAAAACTGGACAGTTAGACCTGCCAACTCATGGTTCAATTCAACAAGTTTGGGAATGAAGTCGTTAGAACTGCCAATATAGGTTTTCCCATCTGTTTTATCTTCAATAATTAAGTAATCATGAGCAAGGTTTACTGAGGTTATCGATCCTGACGCCAGATTCTCCAAGTCTAATTTTGATTTAAGAACTTTTAAATTATCCTGAAGAGAACTGAACTTGGGTTCTTTCAAAATAACAGAACCTCTAAATTCTTTCTCAATTACATTTAAATATGATCTTGATTCTTTGAGATGATTTGCATTCATAAAATAGTTAGCTAAATCAATGAGAGCACTTAATCTAAGTATACCATGTTTGAATGTTCTTTCTTTTGAATTCACAACTGATTTTAAACATGCAATGGCGCGATTTGGCTTGTCGAGTTGAAAAGCTACTCTACCTGCCCTTAAATGAGCTTTTGTTAATGTTGAATATACTTTTTTGTCTCTGATATTTAAGGCCAAAGTTTCTTGACATATTTCGATACTTTCCAAATATTTTGCTTCCGCAGACCTTGGGTCTTTATCTCTTAAAAGATAGTCGCCCCAAGAGATTAGATTTTCGGCAATGCTAGTTCGGTTGATTATTTCATGCTTTACAGACTTAAAATCCGGATCAATTACAAGTGACTTATTCAATAATTCATGAGCCTCTTGGTAATTGCCCATTCTACCTTTTGTTTGACCAAGTGCGCTCAAAATAATTGGGTCTTCTGGAGCCAGATCAAAGGCTTTTTCATATTTCTCATGAGCTTCATTGAACTTAGAGTTCTTTCGATAGATATTTCCCCAAAGTAAAAAGACTTGAGAATCCGTTGAATCTAATTCAGCAGCTTTTTGAAGGAGGCTGGTTGCTTCGTGAAGATGATCCTCATAGGATTCCATAACACCCCAATTTCTATAGAGTGGTGCAAAGGTGGGGGCTAGCTTTATTGCTTTCCTATATTCTTCTACTGCCAACTCATAATGTCCACTTTGATATTTTTGAAAAGCATTTTGTGCCATTATTGTGGCTATTTTTTCCTCGTCAGTATGAGCTCCAAAATTGTATAGACTATGTCTATATTCTTTTTTTGCTCTTTCGGATGCAGATACAGTTTGCTCGATTTCTGAAATTCTTTTTTTCAGTGATTCGCGAGTTTCTGGGTCTTTATTGAGTTGTTGCCGAGTAAATCCTCGAGTTAATGGCAATAGTTCATATCTTGTCGCAATTTCGCTATGTTCATTTTGAAATTGTTCAGGAATTACTAGAGACACCAGTATTAATTCTTCAATTGCATCATCAAACCTGTGTTCTTCAAAACCGCAAGTGTGTTGGAGTATACTTGCGGTTGGAGGGTCTTGATTCAAACTAAGAGCATAAAGAAGTTTTCTTGATTCTGAAGAAATGGTATTGAATATTTGTTCAAAACAGAATTTAGAAATATCACTCTCATCAAAGTGAATTGAGTCAATTACCTTGTTAATATTTTTACCTCTGGCAACTTGTCCTAACACCCATTTGATGGCCAAAGGGTAGTATGAAACCTTATGAACATATTTCTTAATGACGGCATCTTCCAAAGTGATTAGAGAGGTCAATTGTTTATCTCTTGCAAGTTGCCTGAACAAATAAACTGCCTCTTTGGCTTTAAGTTGTTTTAAGTCATACCTTCTTTCAATTTGACCTATTCCCTTTCTAGATGTAACAAGAAACTTAACATTAATAGGAGCGTCAATAATAAAGTTGATTATTCGCTCATCTGTTATAGTTTCTAAATTATCCACCATTACAAGAATTCTATCATTGAGTTCAATGATAGAATTGGTCAATGACTCCTTCTCTTCTATTGATCCGACTTTGATTTCATTTTCAAACCCAAATAGTTCAATGAAGGTATCCAAAAGCTCTTCGAAACTTTTGAGTGTTGGCTCAATATCTTCTATTCCTAATGAAGAAAGTTTATTTTCTTTAGCACTTAACCAAACTATTGAGTCGAATGGTTTTTTGGAGGCTTGATATGTCAAATCATGAACAACTTTCAATGCTAAAGAGGTTTTCCCGACCCCTCCAGCACCAGATATTGTCACAACAGGGAATTTATCTGAAAGTAAATACTGAGTTATCTTTTTCCGATCATCATCTCTTCCTACAAATCCACCTTCATATTCATAATCAGGAATTGGAAGATTGTGTGTGATTCCGCTTTGTTCCAAAAAATCTTGAATGAAATCATTAGGTATTTTAATTATTACCTCTTCCGGGTTCTTTTCAATTTTCTCAATTAGATTTCTAAAATAATTATCCTTAAAAAAGAGAGATGTCTCCTGAGTTAATTCTTTTAATTTATCAAGATCAATACTTGTGAAAAAACCTTTTACATGTGCGATTTTACAGCGCAATGTGTAAAGTTCTGACATATTTGATTTGAAATCCTCCTTATTAATATGATCACTGATGATAACGCCATAATTATCTTTAAACAAACAAATTTCCATTAGATCTGGGAAATCAATTTGTTCCATGAAATCACCAAAATCATCATGAAACAGAAATCCCTCTCTGGAATTTGCCTTGAGAATTACACCTTGCGGAATCGAAAGCATCACATCTCCCGATTTTGCTTCAAGTTTTTCAATTATGTCATTTCGAAAGCTCTCTTCAAATCTCGAAATGATTGTATATCCAGCGTCTCTTCTATTAGTGATTGTCATATTGATGCGGTATAGGGGCTAACATTTGTATAAGCGTATTCCGCTTATTTCCTTAATGGCTTCACTTGCCTAAGTTAGTGAAAGCCAGTCTTAAAAGCGTCTGGAACGGTTTAAAGCCGTTTACAAACGGTCGTTATTGTGCAACTGCTAAAACGTTCCATTATCAATAATACCAATTTTCCTAACACCACACAACTGAAACCATTCAGTGGAAACAAAATACCCTAAACAAGGGAAGAGGATTAAAGGAAATTTTAGGATTATTCAGCGAAAACCTCCAATGAAGTATCTACTAAACTGTTATCACACTTTTCGAAACTCAGTAGCAGCCAGGGTTCTCTTAATATCCTTACTCGGTAAGAAAGCCATTTTCACTTTGGTAATGTCCCGTTTCGTGACTTTATCGGGAGAATCCTTGCCTACTCCTGAAACATGTAAACTGAAGGTACCAAATCCATCCAGACGGACACTCCTACCCTGCTTCAGCATCTCTGGCACAAGCTGGATCAATGTTTCTATCATACCCACCACGTGCGCTGAGGAGAAGCCATTCCTTCTACCAATCTCTTCTGCCAAACTTTTGGTGTCCATCAATGATCGCTTAGTCACTATGGGAAAATATTTTGGAGGATTGTTACCCGCCATTCCTCCTGGTCTCTTGCTGACTACTTTATAAGATACTGCCATGATTTATATTTTTAATATGGTGCTTCAGATCTAAACATACGGTTGTTGAGCTCATGACATACGGTTGATTTCCTTCCAACATAAGGGGGTTCTCCTCTGAACATAAGGTTCTTTTCCATCAAACATAAGCATGTTTAATCATTACTATACGTATCTAAATAAATTAAGATACCTATTTTAACAAACTAAGATACGTGTTAAAATAATTTAGTATACCTATTATTTACAGCTGAGAGGTAATAGTCTGTAAATTAGTGAGTTAAGTATACTCAGGGTAGACTTGAGAATAACTCTTATTACTCTCCATATAAGCTGCACAAATCGTTCCAAAAACATCAATTGTAACCTTAGGAAGCTAAATATGCATTCAAGCTGGCAGCAACTATACAGATGAGAGAAGCTCTGTGTTTACCTTGCCTGAAACAAGCTTTTGGGTTTGTCCGGCATTTGAAGAAAGAAGCTCGAAAAAGATAAGTATGGGCTGTTTTTGCTCACTTGAATCAGATCCCTCCCCCAATTGATTATTCATGGAATCGCTTGTTAGGCATTTGCTCATTTTTTTCGATTTGGCTTAAAAAGTCGTTCGACAAAAGTTCGAATCCTACCGAATGGATTTAAAGTAAAGTATGAGACAAATAGAAATATAAGGCCTATTAAAAAGTAAACTTCTCCACCTTTAGCCGAAAAGAGCTGAGTTCTTCCGTCAATACCCGCGAGAACCTTATTGTGTTTTATGAGATAGAAACCGACGACAAAGAATATTGTTGACAATAAAATCATTAGAATAAAGTCCCAATTCCATTCTTTCCTTTTATCCATCCGATTGTTGTTTTTGCCATTCGAGGAAAGGTTTGGGATTGTTGCCACGATAGTTAAATGATCCAATAAATTGGTCAAATACAGGTTGGTAGTTCTGGTAATCCTGTTCGGAAAAAGTTGAGAAGACAAATACAAGAATCGAAAATTCAGTTTCTAGGTAAAGTACTTCTTCTTTGTACCGATCCTCTAAGTTCGAGTAGGAAAGCAATTGAGCGTCAACTATGCCTCCAGACTTTCCGGTTTCTATTTGTTCATAAGTTAGGTTGGGGTATTTCTTTTTGAAACTGGAAATATTTCCTTTCATGAAGGACTCCAAACCTTGCTTGTTCGCATCCTTGTCATAACCCATAGCGTACATGTGGCTTTTGGGGCTCCTGTCCGCATCCTCTTTGTTGTAGAAAAAAGAGACCAAGCCAATAGTTGCGGCTGCTTCTTTGTCGTTAACCCATCCTACAGGAGTTGAAATGGTGAAAATATATTGATCACCATAGATAACGTTCATTTCGGGTTGGTTCTGTCCGAAAGAGTTGAAAGTTAAGAGAGCAAAAAATTGAAGTATCAAATATCTCATGCAAATTCCGTGAGTAATGTCTAACGACCCTTTAGCTAAAGTGCGTATGTCCCGAACTTTGCTGATGGAAAACTAAACTAGCAAAGCTGCGCCACCCGCACAACTGTTTCTGTGAAATACTGCGTTGAGAAAAATGAGATCCAGAAGCACCAAAAGCACTGAGAAGCACTGAAATATCAGAAGGCGCAGCTTTATGGTTAAGTTGCTTTGAAGGTGGCTAGGAGCAGTCAGACATATACACTTTCAGCGCTTGTTAACCCATGTCTTTTCAAGTTCGATGAATTGGAGTGTTAACTTCTCCCATTCTGGTTGTACTAATTTCTTTGATTTAATGAGAAGTTCGTTTTTGTATTTAATAGTATCAATTGCAAGTTCATCATTAGTTATTCTTAGGGCTGTAATATTCTCAGAAGGTATGAATTTTTGATTCGTGTGCAAATTCCATACCCCTTCCTTATTCGCTCTGTAATAGGCAGATGTTCCCCTGAAACATTTAGAAATTCCACTGAGTATTATGGCTGATATACCGACAATATTCCAAGTGTTCATTGGTTCGAAACTAAAAAAATATAGTAGTACCGCAGTTATTATCACAGATTCTGTCCAAACGTTTGACTTCAACTTGAATACATAACCATTAGAAATTCGTGATTGGAAAGTTTTTGCATCAAGAATTTCAAAAGTTAGCATCGATAAGCCAATTACTAAATGAGCAATATATTTAGGTATTCCATAGTGATAAGCGATGAACAAACCTGTAAGAAGTAAAAGGGTTGCTACCGTTCGGATATGTTTCATTTGGATGCTAGTTCTTTAAGGTAATGTGGGTTAACGCTAAGCTATCGGTTGCATGCCCACAGCTTGTAAGGAGCACAATCTAGCGAAATCTGCCGAAGCTCACAATGGTTCAAAGTAGCACTGCGCCCCAAAAGATGAAAACTCCCGCGAACAGCAGTCTCCGATTATTTCCAATCTTTCTCGGTGGCAGACTCACGGTCAAGTTCGGATACAATTTGTATAAGGCACGTAAGCATATGCCTTATACTAATGTTAGCCTTCGTTCTTTTTGATTTGTTCGTAGGCTTTTACTTTTCTAAGTTGGGTTGAAATGACGTCTGTTGATAGGTTCTTGGTTGTTATCGAGTGCTTTTTTCCCTCATTTCTGATCCCTTCAATTATGCAATATTCAACGTTCAAGAAATCACTTGCCTGAAATTTGTCTTTTAAATACTGAATGGCATTATTGAGGTCGTTCACATAGAAATTTGAAACATAAATATCCAGGTTGGTCATGTGGGTAGCCAGCTTATTAGCTTCTTCCTTGATATTGATTAATGCGGTTCTATCGACAAGATCTTGTTTACAAGTTCCCCAAGAATCATAGTTGTTTAGCAAAGTTGGTGCGTCTAACAAGAATTGGTAAGAACCTTTTGATGATTCAGGGAAAGGAGAAGTTATATCAGCTTGATATTCGATGTGATATTTAGGGAATTCACGGTGTTGGGTGTAATTCCTGAGTTTATATAAAAATCTATACTCGAAGAAGGAATCATAAATTCTTGACTTCTCTTTCTTAAATGAATCAAGTTGGGAAGAATTGTCTCCAAATCGTCTGTTCAGTTGAGAAGGTACATGATCATCATACGCTTTAAATGATGAAAGCATATTATTCAGATAGCGATTAATGTTAAAAGTTATTTCGTCAAATTGATTTGTTCTGGCGGACATGGCTAATGGAGGGACATCAACGGAAATCAAATGCTCCATAAAGTCCGAGAAGTTGAATAAGAATATTTTGTAGAGAGTTTGGCAATTAGAAAATAGCCTTAGTTGATCCGATATATTGACAAGATGTTCGTATTCTTCATCCAGAAGCTCTCTTCCAGTTATTATTTCTTTATTTTTCTGTGTTCCGAAATATCTTGGCATGATGCGGGATGAATGCTAACGTACAGATATAGCGCTGTGTGCGCTCCACTGGCTAATGGCACTAAAGTAGTGAAATCTGCCGAAGCTCACAACGGTTGTAAATGGCACTGCGTTCCGAAAGTCAAAATCTCCTGCGAGCAAAAGATGGTAGAAAGCACTACCATTTCTTAGCGGCATTCATGGTCGAGGTGGCACAAAAAGCAGCCAGAAAGCACTCCCGAAGCTTCGGGAGGCATATGCCCGATCAGCGATTGTTAGAGAGCTTTACATTCCGTCTTCTCTCGGAGAAAGCCAGTTAGAATAGCGTTGTTTATAGACTTGCATAGTTGGTTCGTTCTCTAAAATGACATCAACGCCACCGTCATATGGATTGATAATTCGATTGTTGTTCGGACAAACAAAAGTTGCTCTTAATTCATCGTTGGCAAGTTTCATGAGAAGTTCATCATGCTCGTTAATTCCCCATGTTGCTTTGGAAATGAAGACCTGATAAAAGTAAGGGTCACCATTATGTTCCTCCGGGCGGACTTCATGCAGAGGAATATCCATCACATGATGGAATGTCTCCCAATCAAGTTCATCTATGCTCAGTTGGTCAGTTAAGTCAGTGTGGTAAAGGCCAATAAGGACGTAGAATTCTTGACCTTTCCCGAAAATATCTTCAATAAGTTCGTTCTGCCGTTCTAAGATCATGGACTCTTCTTCAGGAGTTTCGGCGTATCTCTTGGATTCAGGGAGACTGTGAATTCTAAACCAGCGTTCACTGAAAACATGCTTCAGTTCATGTCCGATGGGTAAAGAGTTCGGGTAGGTTCGATTCCAGTAATCTGTAAATTGTTTTTTCGTCACTGTAGATAATGTCTCTCTAACGCCTCTTAAGCTATGATGAGTGGGGATTAGAAAGCACTAACCTCTCGTCTCGCACATAGCCACGCCTTGATTTAAATTTAAAATTTGTGGCGGACTTTCCAATCCCCACTAAAATATCCAAACCGATAAAACCCCATTTATAGAAGCATTTGCTGTATGCCACTTATTTTTTTATTCCACTAATAATCACTTGCTTCTTTATCTCAATAAGCCTCACTACGAATTCCTCAAAGTCTTCGTTTGGGTAGTTGTTATTTTTTCTTTGGTAATACTCTTGTTCAGCCATTATGCTCTTTTGTTCTTCTTCAGAAATTAGATCCCAACTTGGATCCAAATAGTAATATTTCTTTATGTGAGCATATAGCGTTTTTAATTGAGCAAGATGTTCTTCAAGTTTCATTTCTGAACTTGAATCATATTCCGATTCGATTCTTTGATTTAATATCTTCTGAAGTTCTTCATAATTGACCTGAACAGATTGTGTTCCCCTTCTAACATAAATGGTATCCTTCTTTAGGGAATTGCTCTCGCTCTTAGATAAAAAAGGAATGTATCTTTCTTGTTCATTAACAAGGATAAGTTGGAAATTCCTCCCTTTTAAAATATTATACTCCGTTTCCTCAAAAGTGAAATCAAGAATTTCATACTCTAAGTTGTTCGGTAGTAACTTGTTCAAAGAGTTTTGAATATCTGCTTTATCTCTTATACTGGTGAGCCCAGAAGGTTCTATTTTTCCGTCTTGTTCAGATACACCTATAAATATTATTCCGCCACCAGAATTAACCATGGCTAAAATGTGGCGAGCCAACTTATCATTTTCTATCCAATCTGCTTTGAAATCTATATAATTAAGTTCACCGAAGTTAGATTTTAGCAAATCCCGTACGGCTACTCTATCTGGCTGCTCTAGAATTTTAGCGAATGACTCTTTGATTGCAATCATTATGAGATTTGTTGATCATGGTGATAGTGGCATACAACAACCGAATAACCCAATAAAACAATGGGTTATTTTCAGTATATCAAAGGCAATCCCAATAAAATAAAAGAAGATTGCCTTTTACTTTCTTCAAAATAACGCAATTTCTGACTATCCTCAAGTATTGCTTATAGATTAGTCACCCATCCACCTCCCAAGCATCCGCGTTTCACCCTCCCCTAGCCTGCTATTGGTTCAAACATGCGTGTTCGAGGGTATTTCCAGTCGGTAAGGCTCCAAACATGCGTGTTTGAGCTTATTTCCATATAGTAAAAGCCCCAAACATGGATGTTTGAGGCTTTGGAACCTTTGCGAAGCATTCATGCACGCATGTGTGTGGCTGTACTGATTTGCTTAAAAAGTACCCACCAGAGTAATCAGCTCCTTGTATGCGGTAGTAAGCTCTGCACTGCCAGAGATCCGAGCATTGGGCAGGGGAAGAGAATTCAAAGAAGTTTTAGGACTTTGGAAGGAGCCTCACTACTACCTTATAGTACACACACGATAGCTTCTTTTTCACAGTCTGTTACATTTGATTGATCAGAAGCCACAACTTTCACTTTCGGAAATATAAAAACCCACCAAACTGGTGGGCTTTCACATGAAACCAAATGATAGTCTTTACAAGCTTACTGATTGATCATGCCACCACCAGTGTCCCCACCTTCTTTTAAGTCGTTGTTGTCAACACTCTTGCCTCTTCTTCTTGGTTGCCCTACACTTAATTTTCCGAAGCGGTAGCTGAAGTTTATCTTAAAGTTCATGTTGTACATGGTATTGGTATTGTACTGATCTATGAAAGGAGAACTGATTTCGGAAGTCATATTCATTTGACCACCGATAAAGTTCTCTGCTCCTACACCTATGCTGCCACGATCATCTTTGAAAGATCGGTTTACACTGAGACTATAGATATAGAATCCTGTTTGATAGCCCTGAAGCTGCACCTGTTTGCCCCGGAAGAAGCTAAAGAATTGAAAAGCCCATTGATCAGTAAGTTTATAACTTCCGAAAATCCGGCCACTCATTACAAAGCCCTGGTTACTGGCGTTGTAGATAGGGTCACTCACATTGTTATCCAGTACTGCATAGTATGCATCGACCCCTCCATTTAGCATGATTTTCTTGCCCAATTTCACATTGGCAAACACACTCATACCATAGGCATCTTCCTCGCCAATATTCTGATAAGTGGTATAAATAGTATCCTGACCGAGGACCTCCCGAACCTGCTGAATAGAGCCATTCGTGTTGCGCATAAAAGCTGAAAAATTGAGAGAAGTCCCTTTATTGAAAGTACTGTATGACAACTCATAGCTGTCAGTGTATTCAGGGTTCAGATTAGGATTCCCCTGTGAGATGTTTTTAGGGTTGGAAGCATTGATATTTGGATTGAGAAATTGCAATGACGGCCTTTGGATTCTACGGCTATAACCGGCTTTGATGGTCTTACCGATGCTGAGTTTTTTAGAAAAGTTAATGCTTGGAACAAACGTGCCATAACTTGGAATATCCAGATCCACCTCGTCTTCAAAATTGGCCGTGATGGTCGTATATTCATATCTTCCACCCACCATGGCGCTATAGTCTTTCCCAAAGTCAGTCTTATAAGACACATAACCAGCCGTTACGTTTTGACTGTAGTCAAATATGTTCGTAAAGCCACTACCAGATACCTCCGCATAGGGATCATTTCCGCTTGCTGAGAAATACGTGTAATCACTGGTCACCTGGCGCATGATATTCTTACCTCCAAACTCGATAATCTGCTTGTCTCCTATCGGGTTCACAAAATCTGCCTGAACCGTAAATTCCTTATTGTAGCTATCGTTGTTGTTCTTTTGCCTGAAGAGGATTTCTTCTGTATCCACATCTTCACTGATGTTTTCAAAATCATTGACCCGACTGTTTTGACTGTAAAGCGTCAAAAGACTAAACTCCTTGCCTTTGGTCTCAAATGTCTTGATGTAGTTCAAACTTGCATCAACTGTATTGGACAGGTTATCCATCCCTACATTTTGCAGGTTGGAGGAAACCAGGTCATTGTCTTGATAAGTTTGGCTCAAACGATCATCCTGCGAATTTTTGAAATTGAACATGCCGAATTTAACGGAAGCATTGATCCAGTTGTACTTGTTGAGTTCATAATCCCAGCCAAGGTTGTACCGGCCAAACATCATATTGGTCAATGTACTTGCGGTTTGATTAGTGACCGAAATTTCGTTTCCTGCAGCATCTTTTAGTATTTGCTCATTCTCAAAGTCTCCCTTTATATTGTATCCGGCCCGGCCAAATCCTCCAAGCGTAAGACCTGTTCTACCTTTTCTATAAGACGCATTTAAGCCGAGATTAGATCCTCTTAATCCCGCACTGCTATTGACATTCAGCGATGTTCCTTGCAAATTGTTCTTCTTGGTGATGATGTTGATGATCCCACCTGTACCCTCTGCATCATAGCGGGCTGATGGAGAAGTGATCACCTCTACAGACTTGATTTGATCGGCAGGAATTTGCTTCAGAGCATCAGCAATGCTGTTTGCTGAAATGGTAGAAGGTCTGTTATCAATGAGTACTTTGATATTGCTACTTCCTCGTAAAGACACATTTCCGTCAAGGTCAACACTCAGCAATGGCACTCTTCTTAAGACATCCGTGGCATCTCCACCTGCAGCCGTCTTATCCTGATCTGCATTATAGACGATTCGATCAACCTTTTCCTCCAGCAGCTCACGCTCACCCTTTACTACTACCTCATCTAGCTCCTGTGTCCCGGAGATTAATTTGATTTCTCCAAGATCATAATTCTCACCTTTTCCTGTAAACTCAAAAGGTGACTTTTCCACTTTCTCAAAACCTATAAATGATACAGATATCTTAAAGCTTCCTTCAGGAATTGATTTCAAAGTAAACTTTCCTGACTCGTCGGCTATGGTCCCATCTTTTGTCTCATTGTCGGCCAAACTAATCAGCGCAATCGTAGCAAAAGGAACCGGATCTCCACCCGGATCAATCACTGTTCCTGATAGTTTGCCATACCCAATTTTCGGTTCAGATGATTTTTTTCCACTAAATCCTGCTGGCGGTTGTGCGTAAAGGGAAATACTAATTAAAAAGGTAAAGAGTAATATGAACTGCTTCATTGTGATCTTTAATAAAATTGTATTTGAAAGAGTTAATTCTTTTATTTCTATACAAAGAGACGAAGACCAGTGCTTCTGGTAAATCTCAATAGATGAAAAGTCAAAGTACCTCTACGTTTGGCCATTCCTAACCGACGAGTTCCCAACGAACCAATCAGTCGATTGTGGGACGGTTTTCGTCGGCTGTGAACCTGAAATGGCAGAGTAACGCAGCGTTATTCTAAAATCATTGCTAGGTTTGTTTCAATACAATGGTGAATACGATCACATATCGCAGGAAAAGGAATCTCTGGCTTGAGCTGGGAATCACTACTATCTTATGGCTATTGCTACTGACATTAGCTCCACTTGGCTGGGGTATTGATTGGCCAATAGAGTTTTGGGTGAAGCAATTTACCTTTGCAATCGTGCTTACTGCCGCCTATTTTTCCAATTCGCTGGTATTTGTACCCAGACTATTACTTAACAACAGAATCATCCTTTATGCGCTGATAATCATTGGTTCATCGGCACTTATCCTTATAGGCATGCGAGCTGTAGAACACGGTTTGAATTTACCTAGACTCATGCACGAAATATTCAAACCTGATCAGCCTTATGTTTTGAAAAGTTGGTTCCGGTTTGATTTCCCGGGGTTATTGATGACGTTACTGGCATTCGGGGTAAGCACAAGCATTGTGTTGGTCAGGAAAGATCAGCGTGATACCCTGGTCAGAAAGGAACTGGAAAAGGAAAAAGTGAGTACTGAACTTTCATTTTTAAAAGCCCAGATCAATCCACATTTCTTTTTCAATACGCTGAACAACATATACGCCCTTACCTCTCTCAACGTGACCACCGCCCAGAAAGCCATTCATATGCTCTCAGCAATGATGAGGTATGTTCTTTATGATTCAAGGAAGGAGTTGACAACTATCTCCCAAGAGATAAAATTTGTGGAAAACTACATTGAATTGATGAAGTTGAGGTTACCAGAAAAAGTGACGATTAACTTTGTAAAACCAGTAGATGCTCCTCAAGAGCTCATTGCACCGATGCTCTTACTGCCATATGTTGAAAACGCCTTCAAACACGGGATCAGCTCTCAAACACCTAGTGTGATCGATGTGGAAATCACACAACAAAACAGTATGCTTCATATGTTGGTCAGAAACAGAATTTACGAGTCCAATGGCCTGAAACTTGAAGGTAGTGGCATCGGCATGAGTAACACCCAAAGACGACTAGACCTTATTTATCCAAATAAGCACAAAGTGGAGATTAGTCAGGAAAATGGTGACTATATCGTGAGTTTTGAAATAGATTTAACAGCATGAAGCTGAAATGCATAGCTGTTGACGATGAACCTCTGGCACTTGGCCTAGTCACCTCCTTCATTGAGCAAACGCCTTTTTTAGAGCTTGTCGGTAAATATGACAATGCCATTGAAACACTCCGCGCCATTCATTCAGATCAACCAATCGACCTGATTTTCCTGGATATACAGATGAATGACCTAACCGGAATTGAGTTGGCACGAATACTCGATAGCAAGGCAGGAAAGGCCAAACCCTTCATCGTATTTACCACTGCTTTTGATCAATTTGCAATAGAGGGCTATAAAGTGGATGCTATCGATTACCTCCTCAAGCCGTTTAACTATGAAGAGTTTTTAAGGGCTGCTACCAAAGCTCATTCCCTGAAAGCAACCAAAACAGAGTCTCACGGCCCGTCTTCAGGACAAACTCAAGCGTACATTTTCGTGAAGGTGGAGTATCAGCTGGTCAAAGTGGTGCTTGAGGACATCCGATATGTAGAAGGTCTTAAAGACTATGTCAAAATTCATTTGGTAAGTCAGAAGCACCCAATCCTGTCCCTATCAAGCTTGAAAGCTATGGAGGAAAAATTACCTTCGGATCAATTCATGCGCATCCATAGGTCTTATATTATCAACCTAAATAGGATTGACGCTATCTCACGAACCTCAGTTCAGGTCAATCAGGATACGCTAACAATCTCAGAAAATTACCGGGAGGCTTTTCACAAGAAAGTGAATAGCGGACTAGCCTAGATAGAGATTAGTACTTTCTATTGAGAATTTCACTCAGCACAATTGCTTTTTGGGCCTGAGAACGATCCTGAAGCATATCCTTGATTTCTGCAGCTATATCGTTTCCTTCACCCTCATCTTCAGCACGTTGCAATTTAGACTTGAAATGTTCATCGCGCTTAAATTCAATTTTCGAGCCTTCAGCCCTTTGGATGGACTCCTGGTAAATGCGCCTGCTTTCATCGTCAGAAAACCTCCTGGTCACTCCTTCTTCGTATTCTTCAGGCTTGTTCTCTTCCTGCCATTTACGCTCCTTCACCAGCTGTGTGGCTTCTACTGGCTTACGCTCTGGGGTTTCTTCTTCCTCTTCCTGGGGTTCACGTCCTTCGGTAAATTCTTTTAAAAGTTCTTCGAAAGTGACAGGTTTCCGAGATCTCCCTTGTGTGGGTTGGGTGTTATTATCAGGATTGGATGGCTGATCTTCCTGCTTTTTTTTCTTAAGCATCCTAGCGATAAAATATATCGCACCAAAAACTATATATAACCAAATTTGAATATCATCCATAGGTTCGTAAATATAAAATAAATTCTAAATTTGTTAGCTTTCTTTAGATTACAAATCACACAAGCTTCATGCAGTTAACACGATTAGAGATTAAGGGGTTTAAAAGCTTCGCTGACAAAGTTACGATAAACTTTGACGAGGGGATTACGGGTATCGTGGGGCCTAATGGATGTGGTAAATCCAATGTGGTAGACTCTATTCGCTGGGTATTGGGTGAGCAAAAGACCCGTGTTCTGCGCTCCGACAAAATGGAAAACGTGATTTTCAACGGCACAAAAACACGGAAAGCGACTCAACTTGCCGAGGTTTCGCTTACATTTAATAACACCAAAAACCTTATTCCAACTGAATACACGCAGGTAACCATTACCAGAAGGTATTTCCGATCTGGAGAAAGTGAGTATTTGCTCAACGGAGTAGCCTGCCGGCTCAAGGACATCAAAGACCTTTTCCTGGACACAGGAATCGCCTCTAACACGTATGCCATCATTGAGTTGAAAATGGTCGACGACCTGCTCAATGACAAAGACAACTCCCGGAGAAGCCTGTTTGAAGAAGCCGCCGGAATCTCCAAATTCAAGATCAGGAAAAAAGAAACCCTTAAAAAGCTTGAAGATACAGATGCTGATCTGGACAGGGTAGAAGATTTGTTATTTGAAATTGACAAAAACCTCAAGTCTCTTGAGAAACAGGCAAGGCAAGCCAAGAAGTATTATGAAATAAAGGAAGAATACAAGCAATACAGTATTGCGCTGGCCAAAAAATCCATTGAAAACCAAAACTCAGTCTTCAAAAACGTTGAGAAAAAGATTACTGAAGAAACCGACCGAAAGAACTCACTCAACACCCAGATGTCTGAAAGGGAGGCATTGCTCGAAAAATCCAAAACAGATCTCCTAACTAAAGAGAAGCTGCTCTCCTCTCGTCAAAAGACGCTCAATGAACATGTCACCAAAATTCGCAATTACGAGAGTGAAAAGAAAATCAAGAATGAACGTCAGCGGTATCTTCAGGATAAAATTGAAAAACTACAAGAACAGCTATCTCAGGACAAACTAAGCAATGAGCGTGCGGCTTTTTCATTAAAAAGCCTTGATAAGGAGCGCGACAATGCTCAGCAACTCCTTTCTGATATCTCCAAGAAGCTCGAAGAACTTCAAGAGAGCTATGAGATGCAAAAAAGCAAAACGACTGAAGCTCAGAATATTCTTAACGAACGACAGCAGCAATACAACACCAAACGAGAGCAAGTTTATCAAATCGGTAAAGACCTGGAAATCAAAGAAGTACAGGTACGTTCATTACAAAGTGAACTGACCAAGTCCCGTGAAGACCAGACCGTACAAAGTGAAAGCCTCAAGGATTTTGATCAGAAACTGGAAGAGATCCGAACGAAAAAAGAGACCAAGCAAGAAGAGTATCAGGCACTGAAGTCCAAAGAAACGGCACTAAAGGAGAAAATAGAAGCGTATCAGCAGCGCATTGACCTGGTAAGAGAAGAGCTCACCCAAATCAACAGGAAGCTTGACTCCAAACAAAACGAATATAACCTGACGAAATCCCTGGTAGATAGCCTGGAAGGATTTCCTGAGGCCATTAAATTCCTGAAGAAAAGCAACCAGTGGAAGAATGCCCCTCTCCTTTCTGATGTCATCGCTTGTCCTGAAGAATATCGGATCAGCATAGAAAATTTCCTGGAGCCTTACATGAACTATTATGTGGTGGATTCTCATGAAGATGCGCTGAAGGCAGTTAACCTGCTAAGCGACGCTTCAAGAGGTCGTGCACATTTCTTCGTCCTTGACAAGTTGGAAGGCTATCACGCCAAGTCGTCACACATTTTTGCGAATACAACTCCTGCAACAGAAGTTGTAGACTATGATGAAAAGTATAAAAAGCTAATTGCTCATCTGCTAGACAATGTATACATCTACGACTCGGAAATGCCAGCCAGCGATACCGATGAAGTAGTATTTGTGTCAAAAAGCGGTCAGATAACACAGCGCAAATACAGCCTAAGTGGTGGGTCAGTAGGCTTGTTTGAAGGCAAGAGGATTGGCAGGGCGAAAAACCTGGAAAAACTTGCAGTTGAAATCAAAGAGCTTACCAAAAAACAAGAGAAAGCTAAAGCCAACCTAAATGAGAGCCTTGCGGAAATAGAGCAACTTAAAAGCTCTACTCAAACGTCTTTACTTGAAGAACTACAGGCAGACATCAACAGGGTCAATGAAACATTTGTATCCATTGAAACCAAGCAGCAGCAATACAGCGAGCTGTTGAACTCTAATGAAACCAAGCGTGAGGATATAGAAGAGCGAATAGAAACGCTCACCAGCGAACTGGAATCACTCAAACCTGAGTACAAGTCCTCCTCAACTCTGCTCAGCGAACTGGAGCTACAGGTAACCAATCAACGTGAAGACCTCAGCGAACTCAACGAGTTGCTTTCACAAAAATCAACTTCTTTCAACGAGCAAAACGTGCTCTATCACCGGCAGCAAAACAAGGTCAACAGCATCAAGCAGGAGATCAGCTACAAAGACGAAACTTACGTGAGCAGTGCGGCCCGAATAGAGCAGAACACCGAAGAGCTTCAAAAAGCACAGCAGGACCTCAATGACCTGGTCAAGAAATCTGAAGAAAGTGATGATGACCTTGTTGCTATGTACGAAGAAAAAGAGTCCATAGAAACTGGTGTAAATGAGGCAGAAAAAGAGTATTACAATGTTCGTGGCACGATCGATGAGCAGGAGAAATCCCTGCGTGAAATCCAGCGGTTACGAGAGTCCGCAGATCAAATCCTGATGGAATGGCAAAACAAACTAAATGAGACCAAACTTCAACTCAACTCCATTAAAGAACGGCTTTTGGTAGAGTTCAACCTTGACCTGAGCCAGGTTGAAATCTTCGAAGATGATGAACTATTGTCAAAATCGCAGGAAGAACTTCGTGAGACAGTGGACAAAATGAAGAGTCGTCTGGAAAACATTGGGCCAATCAACCCTATGGCGATGGAAGCATATGAGGAAATCAAAGAACGACATGATTTCATCTCGGCCCAGAAGGAAGATTTGGAAAAAGCCAAGGAATCGCTGCTGACTACCATTGGAGAGATTGATGAGGTAGCTCGTGTTACTTTCCTTGAAGCCTTTGAAAAAATACGTGAAAACTTTATCAAAGTATTCAGGACGCTTTTCACCGAGGAAGATGATTGTGAATTGAAACTAACCGACCCGGACAATCCCTTGGATTCTCCTATTGAGATCATGGCTAAGCCAAAAGGGAAACGACCACTTACAATCAATCAGTTATCCGGTGGAGAAAAAACCCTTACGGCAACCTCGCTCCTATTTGCAATTTACCTGATCAAGCCTGCCCCTTTCTGTATTTTTGATGAGGTGGACGCACCATTGGACGATGCCAACATCGATAAATTCAATGAGATCATCCGAAAGTTCTCGAAAGAGTCGCAGTTCATCATTGTGACACACAACAAGCGAACTATGGCGAGTACGGATGTTATTTATGGAATTACCATGATCGAGCAGGGAGTTTCCCGTGTTGTGCCGGTGGATTTGAGAGAGTTGGCTTGATAAAAAAAAGTCATGAAACATCATACAGAATTATCTGATTCAAACTTTTTGTTGCTATTTGAAAATGGTGATTTAGAACCTGCCTTGTTTAACCACGAAGCCCATCTGAGACTCGCCTATTTGCGCATCAAGGAGGTTGGACTTCAAGAGGCCATTATTAAAGTGACTTCACAAATTCAAAACTATGTGACCAAATTAGGTGCTCAAAGCAAGTACAACCATACCCTGACCATTGCTGCCATAAAAGCAGTGAATCATTTTATTGTCAGATCAGGAGACGCTTCTTTTACTGAGCTTTTAGAACAATTTCCTAAACTTCAGAACGACTTCAAAGGACTGATGGAGACTCATTACAGCACAGATATTCTCCAATCTACCAAAGCCAAAGTGTCTTACATGAAACCCGACTTACTTCCCTTCTCCTAAGTTCATCGAGGATTTCGGCATTTCAATTTTCATCGATCGGTCATCTTTGGCATTTAATCGATTAACAGCACATTTGGTCTAAAGCGTTAATTAACTTTAAAAATGCGCTCGCCGATCCGCTGTTTTACAATTGTTTTTTACCTCCTCTTTATCGTACTCAAAAGTTCGAGTCAGGGTGTATTTACACGAAGCTATCAATCAACAGAAGGGCTCGATACGGACATTATCAAATGTATCACCCAGGATTCATTAGGCTTTATTTGGGTAGGTTCAGATGATGGACTTTTTCGCTATGATGGCATCAACTTTATCAAGTATCCTCACAGTGCTTCAAGCCAGTATTTCAAAGACTTTACTCATACTTCAGATGGTAGGTTACTTGCCGTACATGATCTTGGTATCATTCAGATCAACTCCTCTATTGATAGTGTTTCCTTCCAAACTGTACTTAATGGACAGCGTGTCATGTCTGACACCAGCATCTGGTACCCGAAAAGACTCTATGAAGATGGTTTTGGTAATCTATGGATTGCTGAACCGCAATCAATCGTCAGATACCATGATGGGCAGTGGAAAAGGTTCAAATTCAATCTCCCGGATAATACCACTTCCTTTGTTAGATCGTTTGTTTTTCTTCAGCTCAATGATAAAGAACTGGTTATCATCTCTAATACGGGCAACTACTACATCTATCAATATGCCACTGAAGAAATAATTTCACTCAGTGCCAGTATTAAACAGGTCACTTTTGACATCATACAAATAGAAGGAACCAACTATCTGGGGACTGCCAATGGATTGTTCTCAGTGAGTTTTGATTCCGCTGTTGCCAATATCTCAAAGATCAAACTTTCCGGTATAGACTCAAATTCTGAAATCAGACAAATTACTCCGCTTGACAATAAAAGATTTGTAGTCGCCGGGATCAATAAAAACACGGCTGTCATCACTATTAATAACAGCACCTATGAAGCCAAACAAATTCTCCAGTCCAACCGGCTGGTCAACCAGGTTTATGCAAGCCCTGATAAGTCGATTTGGTTGAGCACTGAAAAGGGAGCTTTGATGATTACTCTCCCCGATTTTAAACCTATTCCCCTAGACGCACCTAACAGTTATATGGAGGGGATGATCACAAATTCCTCTACAAACCTCATTTACACCTTACGCAAAGAATCCATATGGACAGTGGATAAAACCACTCATAAAACACAAAGACTATACTCAGGTTCAGAACACTATTTTCTGAGCAGTGCTTTAATTGAAAATGACCTCTGGGTATCAAGCGGAGCCAGCATACTCAAATTAGAAAATGACCAGGTAACACAAAAACTCGACCTATCTGCAACAGGACGTTACATCTTTGACGTGGAGGCGGACTCCAAGGGATTTCTTTGGTTCGGTCAGGAATCTGTAAATGGTATTTATCGGCTCAATACAAAAACCATGTCGCTGGATCTTTTTGATTCCGACCATGGTCTTACACATGAAGTTACCGGAATACAATCAACCCCTACAGGCGTGTATGTGCTCTGCTCCAACCCTAATAATTATCTCTTCTACAAAGCCAATGATGCTGATCACTTCACCAACTTGAGTGTACCGTTTCCTAAACAGTATCACAATGGACTGACGATGGAGGAGATCGAAATTCAAGGCAGGACAATTTGGTTTGCAACCAATTTTGGAGTCTTTAAGTTGGAAAATGAACAACTGGAAAAAATACAAATCAGTAAAACTTTTGACTATAGCGCCGTTCGAACCCTAAGAAAAGACAAAGACTTTCTTTGGATTGCCACTACATCCGGATTGGTGAGATATAATATTCGAAATAAGGACTTTGCCCATTTCATTGAAAGCTCTGGATTACCAGTAAACACCGTGAATAAAGAATGTCTCATTATAGACGATGGCCAAATATGGGTAGGTACTTCACAGGGAGTTGCGGTTTCAGATCATGATTTGAATGCAGATTTCACCAAGACCAAAAAACCACACATATTGGAATACTCTTTTAACGGAGAGCGTATTTCCACAGTGGATGATAAGGTACTCAATGTTCCTTTCGAATCTTTTATTGGGATTACATTCTCATCCCTAATTTACCCATCTAATGACATGCAGTACAACTATCGCATGAACCAGGGCGATTGGTCAAGCCCGCAAAACGGCAATAAAGTAAATTACAGCAATTTGTCTGATGGGTTTTACACCTTTACAGTCAGGGCCAAGCGGATGGGAAATTATGCATGGAGTGACCCTACAAGCATTTCATTTATCATTAACCCTCCGTTTTACAAAAGAGCCCCTTTCTATTTACTGGTACTGATTGTGATTGGCGCGGCTGTTTTGCTCACCCTATTCCTCAATTCAAAAATTGAGAAGCGTAGGCAGCAATTGCTTACACTTTTGGTCAAAGAAAGGACAGAGGAGCTCAATGCGATCAAAAACCAATTAGAACATCTGGTAGACCAAAGAACCAAGGAACTAAAAAACACGGTGGACCAGCTCACTAACGCTCAGGATCAATTGATTCAAGCTGAGAAAATGGCTTCTCTTGGAGTACTCACTGCTGGTATAGCTCATGAGATCAATAACCCTGTAAACTATTTAAAAGGTGGTCTTTACAGCCTCGACAAGTTGTTGAAAGAATCAGGCAAACTTGAGTCTGACGAACAGCTAAACAGTGAACTCACGGAGGTCCTGGGTTTTATGAAACTGGGGATGGACCGTATTACCAACATTGTTTCCGGGCTTAGCAGATATAGTAGGAAGAGTGATCACCGGATAACACCTTGTAACCTTCATGACATTCTAAACAACTGCCTGCTTATAATGGAGCACGAATGGAAAGGCCGAATTGAAGTGAATACAGAAATGAGTGCCGAGGCATTTACGGTTCTCGCTGATGAAGGAGCACTTCACCAACTATTTATTAACATCATTACCAATGCCATACACGCCATGTCAGACCAGGGCAATCTTATCATTGAAACATCCAACAAAAAGAACAAAATAGAAATCAGAATAACGGATTCGGGAGAGGGGATTGATGAAAAGGATCAGGACAAATTATTTGACCCTTTTTACACCACCAAACCTCCAGGACATGGTACAGGACTGGGGCTCTTTATCTCTAAAAAGATAATCTCCCAACATAAGGGAGATATTTATTTTAGATCAAAAAAAGGAAAAGGTACAAGTGTTTTCATTACATTTAACTTAACAGAAGCCTGAAAATAAGTGAGCAAGAAGATATTATACGTGGATGACGAATATCCAAACAGAATGACTTTTCAAATAACTTACAGAGGTGATTTGGAAGTGCTACTTGCTTCATCGGCTGACGAAGGTTTGAGTATTTTACAGGGATCCTCTGGAATCAATCATGTAATCAGTGACATGAGAATGCCCGGAAAAAATGGGCTGGAATTCATCAAGGAAGCTAAGGTCAATCACCCCGACATCAAGTACTGCTTGCTTACTGGTTTTGAGATCACACCGGAAATTCAGGATGCATTAAACAATGGAACAATCCAGGAATATTTCCAAAAACCATTTGATAGGGAGAAAATCCTATCATTTGTAAGCGAATAATTATCTATCCAACCAGTTTTTAAAATCTGCAACCCTTTCACGAGCTACAATAACCTGCTCCTCCTCATAATGATTGATTTTGATTTCTAACCTGGAATTAGTGAAAGAAATAATATCCTTGATAAAATCGATGTTCACCAGGAACTTCCTGCTGATCCTGAAAAACTGGGTTGAACTAAGTAGGTCCTCCACCTTATCCATAGAGTAATCCACCAGAAACTTTCTTCCTTCATTGGTGAAGAGATAAGTCCCTTTGTCCTGGCTATAAACAAGCTGAACGTGTTTGGTGTCTACGGTTTTAAGGTGCTCGCCTACCTTCACAATGAACTTCTCCTTACCATCAGGACTCATTGAGCGCACCACTTGACTGATCTGTTGATCATTTTTCCCATTGTGCTTTTCAAACTTCTCAATGGCTACTGTGAGTTCCTCCACTCCTATTGGCTTGAGCAGGTAATCAATGCTGTTAGCTTTAAATGCCTTTAAAGCAAACTCATCATAAGCGGTCGTGAAAATGATTGGCGCATCAAAAGAGATTTGATCAAAAATATCAAAGGAATTGCCATCTGCTAACTGGATATCCATAAATACCAGGTCAACCTTCAGTGCTGGCAAGGAAATAACCGCCGATTCTACACTATCCAATGTCAATACACATTGATAGTCAGGTCTCAGCTGTTTGATCAGGTCTTTTAACCGATTGGATGCTATTCGTTCATCTTCAAGGATAATATATCTCATGTGTCATCTAGTTTCAAAAGTGGCAAGAGCACTTCAAATGTTTTCTGGTCATTATTAATCACTACTTTACGATCCGTGAGAAACTCATAACGCGCCACCAGGTTGTTCAAACCAATACCAGTGCTGTCTTTTGATAGTTTCTCCTGAACGTTGTTTTTTACAGACACCACATCTGGTTGTATATCAACGACCACAGTCAGAGGACGCGCCTCTGAAACAACATTGTGCTTGATGGCATTTTCCAGAAGCAATTGCATGGCTACAGGTGGAACCATTCCATCACCATTTCGGGTCACTTCCACTTTCAGGTTGTCCCCAAAGCGGATCTGTTGCAGATAGGTATAGCTATTGAAAAACTTGAGCTCATCATCTAAAGGAACCAGCTCCTGATCCCTCTGGTCCAGTACATAGCGATAGACATCTGACATTTTCCTGATGAACTCAACTGCTTTGTTCTGGTCCTCATGAACCAACCCTGACAATACGTTCAATGAATTGAAAAGAAAATGTGGATTGACTTGATTTCTAAGCGATTCAAACTTAGACTTAAGTGTTTCGTTCTTCAATTTCTCCTCACGGAAAAGCGCATCCTTCCACTCCAGGTAAAACGACCGGCCATGCATAAACATGGAGATGATCAAAGTGATTAGTATGGCAATGAGAAAATTATCGGCACCGAAGCTTTGAATGGTTTCTAGTGGAGTCTGACCATACAAAAACCAAATAGTAACTATCATAACAAGCCCAAATGCAATGATCGTATACACGACCATGACCACCATACCAAGTACAAGCCGAAAGATTGGTTGCTCTACCCAGTCAACACGTTTATCAATAAGCTCCACCAACCAACCATTGCCTCTGCTGAGCGTTATCCAAACGGCAATTGTAATGACCATATTTTTGACATTCCAGTCATTGAAAAACAGGCTGAAAAGGAGGCCTACCACACTCATGATCACTACCTCCTTCAAATGCCCTAAGAACTTTTCTCTAGTGTATCTCATTGATTGCAGTTGTCCAATGCGGCCTGGGCACTCCCCTTACCCCATGTTGGGAGGATGGTTGGCTCGCCAGGTTGCTCCTCAAATATATCATAAGCCATCTTAACATTCTTGCAAGCCTCTTCAAAACCACTTCCAAAGAATTGGGCTGTGCCATACTGCATCTGACCTAAGAACAGCAGCGCCCTTGGATTTTTAGCATCTAATTTGAGTGCCTCGTTATACAACCCGAAGATAGTCGGAGAAAGTGTTTGTCCCCTGGTAGCAGGATCTACTGTGAGTCTGATCATTTGCACAAATCCTTCCAAAGCTAATAATTCCGCATTTTTATCAATTTTTTTAGCCTGAGTGATGAGCTCCAAAGCACTATTTAGAGTGACTTCTTTTTCATCAACGTTAGGGTTGCTCGTTGCGGTAATGGCAAGAATTTGAGCCTGGTAATATAATGGGAGCCATTCACCGGTCTCCTTGCTCGCTATACGCTCAAAATAGTTGATTACTGGCTGGTAAGCTTTTGCAGAATCTGCTTCTGAGAGCATCTCCTTTCCCTTCAAAATCGCTTTTTCAAATTTGGTTTGGGCGCTGGCAAAACCTACTACTACTAGTACAGTGATTAATGTCAATAAATTTTTCATGATCGTTAGTTTAAAGTGATTGAATGTTGATTGTTCTCTTTTGAGATGTTGATTTTAGCTTCGTGGTATTTAGCAGGCCCAAACCTACTCGGAGCATTATTGGAGAAGCCATAAGATTCAGTTGGAATCCCCATGAAATTAGCATCCATTTCTCCATTGTCATTGGCATCATGGTAAATAGAAATGGCATATTCTCCATCTGGCACAGCCCGGAAAGTAATGACAACTTCTCCCTGGGAATATGCCGTTGTGTCTTTGCTAATTGTTGATTTCTTCAGATAATTCTCTTCGCCCTGAAAAAGTGAGGCTCTCACCGAACCTTGTTGGTTTCTCACATTTTTAATGGTCAATTTGAACGTAACTGAATCTTGTGCCATGACTCCTTGAGCCATTAGAATGCACATGAATAGAATAATGGATTTCATATGATTAGATTACATTTTTCAAAGATTATCAAGTTGATTATTGAAAGCTCCGATGGTGATAAAGCACCCAATGAATAAGAAGCGCTTAGCTGGCAGTCGGATGGCCTCCGAGTCCAAAACTCCCCTTTCATTTGGGGAACTGGCGTATCGATATCCGAAGACCTGGTCTGATCCCAATAGGTTAGTAGCCGAAGCATAAATGATGACATTTGCTGTAGGCAGATAAGCAATATTGTAACTCAGGTCATGATAGGCCCTGGTCATACTCTCATTGAACCCATCCAAATTCGGGTTCTCATAAGGTCTGCCTGATGTGAATGAATAGGTTACTCCCATTTGGCTTTTGAGGGAAGTGAAAAACCTTTTTAAGACAAATGAAAAGTTATGCGCTGAACTGAAATTGGGTGTACTTTTTTCTGGGAAATCCCTGAAAATCCGCTCACTTTTCATCCACGAGTAAGAGACCCAATAATCCAGATTTTTTATACCTCCACGGTCTCTCCAAAACACATCCCAGCCATAGGCATAACCATCACCGGAATTGGCAAAGCCTGTAGCATCATATAAGTTATTATAGGTGACCAATTCGTCATAATCTTTCAGGAAGGTTTCTATCCTAAATACCTTTTGGTCTTTTGCTCGCTGATAGTTTAGAATATAATGAACAGCGCTCTCTTGGTTCAGATCATCAGTAGTCAAAAGATAGTCCTGGTTAGGATTTTGGTAATAAAGTCCTGAAGCGAAAGAAATTTGAGAGGCTTCATTGAGTTTGTAAGCCATCGACAACCTTGGCTCTACTTTCAATTCATTCAACAGGGATTGGTGTGATAGCCTCACTCCTCCTCTTAGCACTAGCGACTCTGACAAATACTGATCCAGTTCACTGTATACAGCTGTATTTACATTGGTGTATTCCTGGGAGAATCTTCCCACACTATCAATCAAGTCCCTTTGTGCATGGACTACAAAGACTTCAGCGCCTGAATTGAGCACTTGTTTCGGATTAAACTCATGGATAAACTTCGTTTTTAAGTGATAGTTGAAAGTTGGAGACTCAAAGCCAAATGAATCAAATTGCTGATCATCAAAGTTGTAACTCGCTGAAGTACCCAAATAGAAGTTATCCTTTTCACCAACCGGCACATTGAGATTAGTGGTCACAAAACCATTCTGGTTTTTCATAGCCACATCATTGTATCCTTTATCATTGAGAATGGTCTCCTGCTGAAGTCTGAAGCTGGATTGGTTGCCCATTGCAAGCACTTTGAACATCCCACCATTGTCCAGCTTGTGCTTGTAGGCCAGTGTTCCGTCCCAGCTAACAGAGCCATCAATCCAGTTCACTCTTTGGTCAATAAGGTTGTTGTATGGATTCAAATTGATATATCCAATTTTGCCATATAAGGATCGTTCAGACCATGACTTTGTTGCTGATGCCTCCAACCCAACAGACATAATTGACAAATTAACCTTGCTCTTCGGGTCCACATCCAAAGTATTCAGGATCAACGCAGATGAAAGTGCCTGCCCGTATTCTGCCGAATACCCACCTGTACTAAAGAAAGTGCCTTTGAATAAAAATGGAGAAAACCTGCTGCGTGTAGGGATTCCCGATGTAGATGCTCCGTAATAATTAGAGGCCTCAGCTCCATCTATATAAATACGGGTTTCTTCAGCCGTACCGCCTCTTACAAACAACCGACCAGACTCACCTACAGTTTGAGTACCTGGCAGTGTATTTAGTGCTCCGGTGATGTCAGCAGTTGCTCCGGCAGTAGTGGCAATGTCAAGGCTTTGCAAAACAACCACTTTTCTTTTATCACTTGCCTCAAAGGTGCCTGCGGAGATAGTTACTGCATCAATGGTATTAAATGCTTCCTTTAGTTGAATCGTGACCTCTGAATGATCATTGATAGTTATGTTTTGCTCAATGGCTTCAAACCCAATAAAGGAAACAATGAGTATTTGTTCTCCCTGCTCCTCTGTGCTGAATTGAAACTGGCCATCAATATCCGTTGTGGTTCCATCATAAGTATCTTTTAGATATACATTGGCTCCGAAGAGGCCTTCACCTCCTTGATCAGTTACAGTTCCTGATATGGAATATGCCTGGACTTTGGTGAATCCGAAAAAACAAATAGTTAGAAGTAGAAAGGTATTTCTCATGACCTGGATCGTTTAGTGATCCAAAAGTGCCATCAAGACTCACCTATTTCAATTTAAGGTTACCGAACTGTAGAATTAGGGGGATGAATTGTATCTACCAGATAAAGAATATTCAGAACTGGCATTCTCTATTTTTTCACAAACCGTGTTTTGAACAGATGCTTACCATCAATCAGCAAAGTATAAACCCCATTGGGAAGTTCACGAACATTGATCATTGGAGCATCAGAAGTAATCACCACTTTGCCAGTCAGATCAAATATTTTAACCGTTCTGAAATCCACTCCTTTGATATAAAGATATTCAGAAGTGGGATTGGGATAAATTTCTAACTCAATGGTTGGGGCTTTCAAAATAATCTCAGCAACATCGATTATAGTGATTTCAAAAACTTTGCTAAACGACAGGCCTCCCCTATCTGTTGAGGTTATTTCCACAATTTGAGAACCAGACTGTTCGAAATCAAAAGTCTCATTTGATAGCAATCCGTCTTGATTAAGTTTAAATAATTCAGCTCCGTCTTTAACCTTATAGGCGAAAGCATCATTTAAATCTTCATCTTCCGTTGTAAGAACTCCTATTTGCTGGCCAATTGCGACATTCTCCATTATCGTGCTGGATGAGATAAATATATCTGTGGGTCTTTCATTTATATCCCCCAGTTCGATTCCGATAACGGCTTGATCAGTAGTTTGTCCGTCAGAGACACTAATATGAAGTTCAAAATGTTCATTTGATTCAAAGTCCAATGGATTGGAATCAACTACTACCAACTCGCCAGTATTGTGATCTAATTGAAAGGCACCAAAGTCATCTCTTGAAAAAATTGTGAAGCTCAAAATGTCACCATCTGGATCACTGCCATCAACAGTTCCAACCAAAGTCCCAATGGAAGAATTTTCATCAATAGTGTAGTTCGCCGGTGTTATTATTGGTGATTCATTCTGATCATTTAAATTGACGATGATCGTTGCCTTGTCTGACAGTTCGCCATCACTGACTTCTAATTTCAAACTAAAGCTTGGGTTCACTTCAAAATTGAACAAACTAGCCTGTGTCACCGAAAGTTCACCAGTATTTGCATCAACCTGGAAGGCTCCGAGATCATTGCCAGATGTAATTGAGAAAGTCAGATCATCACCCTCAGGGTCGGAGGCTGCAATTGTTCCAACCACTGTTTCTGTGGGAGAGTTCTCATCAACATTAAACGACTGATCACCAACTAAAGGGGCTTCATTTATTCCTATAAGGTTAATTGTGATGGTTCCTTCGTCGGTCAATTCCCCATCACTGACTTTAACTGACAGTTCGAATGTTGGGTTGTTTTCAAAGTCAAGGATACTAGCCTCTGCAACCGAGAGTTCGCCAGTGTTTGCATCAACCTGGAATGCGCCCAGGTCATTGCCAGAAACGATTGAGTAAGTCAGATCATCCTCTTCAGGATCGGAAGCATGAACAGTGCCAACCGCTGTACCTGCTGCCGAGTTTTCATTGATAACAAAGGTTTCAGCAGCTATTAACGGTGATTCATTAATATCGGAAAGGTTGATCGTGATCGTTGCTTCATCAGCAAGCTCACCATCATTTACTTCTACACTCAGCGTGAACGTTGGGTTGACCTCAAAGTCCAGGACACTTGCATCAGC
>JAVJQA010000020.1:0-37568 GCA_040218045.1 Marinoscillum sp. | reverse complement strand
GCAAGATTTCTGTGAAGATGACCCTTTAATTCCCTAAAGGGATGGTTAGATAGTCACCCTTTAGGGCAGGGCCGACGTGGAACGGGTAGTTTTCGAATTCAGTGAAAAATCTTTTGCTATTGAGTTTAAACGCTCATTATTTCCAAGTTTAAAATTTAGTCGGACAACAGTAAGTGTGCCTTGAAGTACTTAAAGATGTTAAGTACATGCTGTTAACATGATGGTGGCAGGCCCACCGGAGGGGGTGACAGGCAAATCCTCCAAACCACTTTGTGGTGCAATTTGACCGAAAGGGAATTGTGCTGAGCGACAAAGAAAAGGTCTTGCAAAGACAAGATCAGGTGAGACCCAGAGAGCTGAATGAAAGTAAATCGTCAGTTAAAACATCGATACGTCCATAGAAGCTGCTGAAAGCAGAGAGATTTATTGGTCTCTGTGAAAAAAAAAGTCTATCAGCAGTAACCTGATGCGGGGTAGACAGCAGCCGGTGTAAAGACGGCAGGACTCGGGTTTAGGCGTGTTAACGGAACAAGGGAACTCGTTCAAGAATGCTATGGGAAAGCACAAGTGGATACCCCACAAGGCGAATACCGAACACTAGAACGGGGGCGGATTCCACCGTAGTAGTGAGGAAGCCCAGTGAAAGCTGGGAAGAGCGAAGGGTGGGACCAGAGTTGGTTTCATTTAAACAACAACTGTAAAAGGGATGATTGATTATTTTGAGACAAAGGAACATCCAATTACCAGGAAAATGGTCTTGGAAGCCTTTCGAGCGGTAAAATCGAAGAAAGGTGCACCGGGCGTGGATGGACAAAGCATTGAGCAATACGAATCAGCACTAATGAGGAACACCTATAAAGTATGGAACCGCATGACATCCGGGAGTTATCATCCGCAACCTGTAAAGGAGAAGACAATAACCAAGGATTCAGGAGGAACCCGCAGCCTAGGCATACCCACAGTGTCAGACCGTGTAGCCCAGCAAGTAGTAAAAGCGTATCTGGAACCCAAAGTTGATCCCTCCTTTCACGCAGACAGCTATGGTTACAGACCGGGCAGGAATGCCCATATGGCCATACAACAAGCGATGAATAGGTGTGGGCGAATCGGTTGGGTATTAGATATAGACATACGCTCCTTCTTCGATAGTATAGATCACACACTCATGCTGAAAGCATTGAAGTGTTATACTAAAGAGAAATGGGTGCTCATGTATGTGGAACGCTGGCTGAAAGCGGATGTAGTAAAGGAAAATGGAGAGGTAGCACAACGAACCCAGGGAACCCCTCAAGGAGGGGTGATCAGTGGACTGTTAGCAAATATGTTTCTACATTTTACCTTCGACAAATGGATGGAAAAGAACTATCCTCAAATTAGGTTTGAGCGATATTCTGACGATATCATTGTCCATTGCATCAGTGAGAAGCAATCGAAGTTCATCCAGAGACAAATTGCAAATAGGCTTAAGGAATGTAAATTGAGGATCAACGAAGACAAAACGCATATTGTGTTTTGCAAGAATGATCGCAACCGAAAAGGATGGACAAAGCAAAATAAAATGAGCTTCACCTTCCTAGGTCATACCTTTAAGCCCAGGTATTGTCCCACTCGATATGGATTGAAGCTGCTAACGGCAGCGTGCATGAGCGAATCAGCGAAGACCCATATCAGGGATGAGATCAACAAGTTCTCCATTCGCAAATTCAGGGGAAACATTCAGCAACTGTCCTCTGTGCTTAATGCACGTATTAGAGGCTGGATGAACTACTACTGTAAGTTCCATAAGTGGACGACAACAGGATTGTGGCACTGGCTGAATAGGAAGCTGATAGAGTGGAGGAGGAGTAATAAGCGCACTGGTAAGCATAAAGCAATTAAGTGGTTAGCAACTGTTGCTAATACGCACCCAAACCTTTTTGCTCACTGGGCACTAGTGGTTCCAGGTAAGAAGAGAAAACTTAACTTTGGAAGCGCCGTGTGATGGGAGACTATCACGCACGGTGCTGTGAGAGGTTTGGGGTGAAACTCCCCTTACCTACTTGACAACACAATTAGGTTTGCCTAGATTTGATCTACCTTAAAAATCAAAACAAAAATGAAAAAACTATTACTACTTAGCTTATTGACCTTGGGATATGTGACCACCACGAATGCTCAGGAATTGGGTATTCGATTTGGAGATGTCACGGGAGGAAACGTGGCATTGGATGCATTGTTTTCTACCAGCAAGTCCACCGTAATTCATGCGGATGCTTCATTTGGCCGTGGAGGACTTGGGTTGGACGTACTGTGGGACTTTTTATACAGACCCCTGGGTGACCTTCCTCTTAAGTGGTATGCGGGTGTGGGACCAAGCCTATTTCTTGGTGATGATCCATCACTTGCAGGTATGGCTGAGTTGGGTTTGTCTTATAGAATTGTAGATATACCATTGACTGTAAGTGCAGATTGGCGCCCTACGTTAATACTTGTAGAGACCACAGATATTTACTACGGATTCTTTGGTTTGAACGTGAGGTACGTCTTTAATTAAAACTGTACAGTGATCATTATCTCGAGGACAGCTATTTCTCAAATGAAAATCTATCTGAACGACATAGGATTAAGAATGGCTGTTTTTGAGATTTTTCATTTCTGACTAAAATGGATACCCAATAGCAAAGTTGAAAATAGGTGGGTCCACTTTGTACTCAAACCCTGATCCGTCTGGTTTTGGTTGGTGGAATGGAGCAGCGAAATCACCTCGAATCACGAAATTCTGAATATCAACCCGAAGACCTGCGCCTGCACCCATGCCCAGTTCATTGATGAAGTTGGACGAGAATTTGCCTCCTCCTAGGCTATCATTTTCTTCGCGGAGCCACACATTTCCAGCATCAACAAACAACGCTCCTTTTAGAATGCTGACAATTGGGAATCGATACTCCAGGTTGCCTTCCAGTCTGATATCACCTGTCTGATCAAAGAAGGAACCAGTGACATTGCCATCGGAAGTATAGCTGCCCGGGCCAAGAGACCTAATCCTAAACGCGCGTACGCTGTACGGGCCACCGGAGAAATATTGTTTGGAAAATGGCAGGGCATCGGAGTTTCCATACGCCAGACCAATACCCCCAAAAACCCTGGCCACCAGACGATGGCTTCCTCCAAGTAAAATATTGTAGCGAAGGTCTGCATCTACTTTGGCGTACTGTGCATACTCTAGTCCCAGGAAAGTTTCCTTACCGGATTCATTGGTATTGGTGCTTAGTAGATTGATCATGTTTCCTGCTACATCCAGGTTGGTATTGAGGTAAAACTGGTTGTTTCTGCGGGTATTGTTGAGCTCGCTATAGGTGAAGTTGTATGTCAGTCCTCCGATAAAGCGTTGGTCAAAGCTGCTGGCCAGGAATGGGTTTCCTTCCAGTATTGTCTGGAATTCATCCGTGGTGTTGGAGAGGTTGACCAAGTTAATACTGATGGGGTTGAAGTTGTGATAAATGAATTTTGAAGCATTCCAGTTGTAACCATAGGTGCTACTGAGCGTACGAAGCGTGTATAGCTGACTCCTGTTGAGGTATTCCACGCCAAGGGAGATTTTAGTCTTGGGCACATCATACCTAAATTTACTGACCAGGTCAAACGGCTCCAGTCTCGGAAAGATTAAGTCGGACTGAAATCCAAACTGCGTGCTACTCAGCCCTGAATTCGCTCCACCGGTGATTTGGGTTTCATAACCGACCTTTCCGCTGATGTTTAATAGCTCACCACCTCTAAACAGGTTTCTGTTGCTGTAAGTAATCATTAGGGCAGGGCCAGCAAAGTTGTTTGATTTGGCTACTGCCTGAACCTCCGCTCGGATTGATCGCTTGGTTTGAGGAGAAAGGTAGATCTTGGTTTGTAACAACCCTATGGAGTCTGTAGATTCTGTTTTGAGGTATTCTTCATGTCTTATATTGACAAACTTGTACGTGCCGATAGAAGAGAACCGCTGGCTGGTTAGTTTGGATTTTGTAGGGTTGTAACGGGTGCCTTCTTTGAGTAAGAGATATAGAGGCAGCAAATGTGGCTTAAAATAGACGGGTTTTTGGATGAAATCCACACGATCAATGGTCACGGTATCCTGATTGGTTTTTTCCTGGTTAAGTGAGTAATTGGGAAATACCTGGATGGATTTGATCCTGTAAGGGATGGTAGATGAATGGGGCACATTGTTCTTCAGGCGCAGATAAAGATCAAATTTTGGTTCTTCATAATAGTTGGTGTCTGCTTCAAAGAGGAGGAAACTTGAGTTGAAATTATAGTATCCTTTATCCTTTAGATAAGTATCAATCCGTTCGCGCTCGGCCTTCATCATACTCAGATCGAAACGGCTGCCTGGTTTTATTAGTGTTTGCTCCATGGACTCCTGAATAAGCTCATGGATCGGTAGACTAATGGTGTCTAGCTGATAGGTTTCCATTTTATAAGGAATATTGACCGATACATCAAATTTCAACTCAGCGGTATGCTTTTTCACTTGGGTAGAGGTTTGAATATTGCTCCTGAAAAAGCCACGATTTTCAAGTCTGTTGTTGATTAGCTCTTCCGTTCTGCTGAGGTCTACATCTGAAAGATAAACCGGTTTTTCACCAACCTTTTTGTTAACCCATTTATTGATAAATCCTCCGGCACCACTTTCATGCCGATAGTGCGCCCTCAGGGGAATTCTCATTCCCAGGATCTTGGCATTTGGCTTAGGACGCAGAAGGTTTTCGAGTTCAGATGTAATTTCTGATTTGTCTTTTATTTTCTCTGGAGATGAGACCTTGATGTCATATTCAGTGAAAAGGTGCTTATTCTCAGGAATGTATTTTTTGACACTACAGGCTCCCAGTACAATGCAAACAAGGAATGTCCGTATGGTTTTAAGTTTACTCAGCATTCCCTTGGTTTTCTAGTTCCTCAGCATTCTTTTTCCACATGTCTTTAAACTTGTTGAATTCTTTGGTGAAAATGAAAGCGAACCCTGTGACGATTAACTGACCATCTATCACACTTTCGTATTCATTTTTCCGAAAACCTTTGAACCGATAACGGCCCTCTTCAGTGATGAGATACTCCAGGCTGACGTTGCCAATAAGGGGAGTACCCTCAGAGGTTTGTGTACCACTACCTTCTATCCCAACTTCACTCCCTACTTGTACGACCAGACGGTCATTGAACAAGCGCTTGCTTGCATTAATGTTGAGGTCTGTTCGGTTTTCAGAGGTCTCCCCCTGGTAATCCGTGTAGCTGTTGAGCCCAAAGTCGAGTTCCACTCCGCTTTTGCCAGTGATTTTGTCCGATAAAGTATTTAGTTGGCCAGATAGTACATTGTTTACATTGTCACGTGCGATGGACGCAGCACCACCACTGCTGCCATCACTGCCACCGGCAGGGAAGAAGCGGTTTAGTACGAGCAAAGAAAAGACCTGTTTGTTCAGTTGTTCCTCTTGGTTATTCAGCTGCTGTACCCGTGAGTATACACCACCGCCTAGTGAGCCGCGTTCGTCTTCCGGTATGTCCAGGCTGAAGCTGATTTCCGGTTGAAGAAGCGTTCCGTCCAGGTTTAGGTACACCTCGAAGGGAAGTTTCTGTTGGTATTTGGAGGTAGCTGACCCTTCTTCTGAGGAGGTGGCGGTGGCCATGATTGGAGCAGGGGCTGTTTTTACTTTGTAAATGGCACTGACATCCAATGTGGCTTCAAATGGGTCACCATTCCATTTGATGGTGCTTTGCGGCCCGATTTCAAATCTGCGTTTCACAAGGTTGTATAAACTTGCTTCGAAATGCCCATCCGAAATATTGTAACTTCCGGAAAGTGTAGTACGGCCATTGGGCTCCAGGCCTGCCACAAAATCACCAGTGCCTGAAACCTGGAAATTATCACCGGTCCGTTCATTGATTACAATTTTGAAAACTGAGTTTTCCCCAACATGGAGCTGAACATTTAGGTCTATTCCTTTAATAGCTGTTGGGTTAGTGACCTGATCACTTTTTCGAGTGAGGATGTCGTCAGGATCTTTTTTGTTTACAAAAACCACAATGCCTTCTTTCTCTACCAGGGCTGCCTGAGACTCAGGGACTATTACAGTAAATGAAGATTCTTTCTCTATTCCGGCTGATCCTCGAATTATTGGGACATTTAAGTCTCCTTTGACCGTTAGGTCCGCATTGAGTCCAACCTTGCCATAGTAGAGTTCATTGTTTTCTTTGGTAGAATTGATCGCCTGGAAATTTTTGGATTTCACAGTAAGATCAAATTTGGGGTTGGTCAGGTCTTCTGTAGAGATGGTTCCATCTAGTCTGAACTGATTTTTGTCCGCATCCGCAATGGAAAAATTATTGAAATAAAGCCCCTTGTTATCTACCCGGAGTTCTTCATTGCTGAGGATAAACCGGGTGTTCAATTCATTAGCCAATAAACTTACGTCATGAAATTGCAAGGATCCATTGTACTCTGGTTCGTTGGTTGGGCCACTTATATCCACTTTTCCTGTTAGGTATCCGGTTGCCTCAGATACTGATTCCGGAACGAGTTTATTGAAAATTTTGGTTTCGAGCTTGTTGATTGTCAACCGCAAGTCCATTGTCGCCGCTACTTCATCAGGGGTGTATTGACCTACCAGATCCAAATCAGCTCCACCTTCTTTCAGAGCCAGATTGAAGTCATAGTTTGAGCCGGCACCGGTTGACCCCTTGAGAGTGAGTGTTCCCAGATCAGCATCCATGGCTTTTAACTGGAGGATTTTGAGGTCAGCCAGAAGGGCTGATTTTCCGAATGGGTCATCTACGGTCACCTTACCTTCCATACTGCCATTTACCAGGTCTTTTTCCGGGTTTAGATAAGAAGTAAGGGTGCTCAGGTTAAATCCATTCAATAGCACCATCAGTTGCTGCTTACCTTCGTCATTTTGGCTTGTTTCCAGAGTGAACTCCTGGCTATTGCGGTTCAGTCTAAAGGATTCAAACCTTAAAAAATCGGGAGCTACATAGATCGCATTTGTTTCAGGAATGCTCCATGGTTTCTTGTTCAACACCAGGGTTTGAGGATTGAGGTGGTATTTTACGGTGTCACCCATTGCAGTGATCACAGAGCCGATGTGGATAAGGGTGTCAGTACCATGTGCGGCATTAAAATCCACCAGAAGGCCGTCCTCCTGAAGTGAACCCTTCAATAAAGTCTTATCTACCGACAATGGCCCGGCATCCAGATGTGACCAACCTGCCAGAAAATCAAGTGTCCCGGATGAACCCACCATTTCAAACCGGAGGCTGTCAAGGATGTTTCCACCATAGTCAATATAAGGGGCATTGAAGTAGGCACTGATTGAATCTTGCTTTTCCAGAAATGTAAGGTTCAGCGTTATAGAATCATATTTTTCCAATTGGGGTAGAAACACCTCATCGATGAGCTGGTTTTGTTTGATGGCCATGTTCATGCGTACTTCCACATTTCCAGTGGTGGTGTCCTGGATACTAGTTTGGCTGATGTAGCTTTTGATCTTTCTATTTATTGCATCGGCTAGAGTGGTGGGACTGGAATTTGATGCCAGGAACAAATCAACTAACTCGCTGCTGGCATCCACATACGTTGAATCTGGCTCAGCATGTGCATCTATGATCAGTTGCCCAAAGCGGTAGTTTTCCTGGTTGTGAACTACGATGGCATCTGTGAGATATACATCCGCATCAAATGTTTCGGCATTGCCCAGGAAGCTGGCATTTAGCTGGAAGGCCGTTCTGATGTCTCTCGGAGTGATCCCAAGGGATTTTAAATCTGCTCCTTTCAGATCAAGAAAAAGGGAAATCCGTGATTCAATTGAATCAAGTTCTATTTCTGAATTAAGGGCCATATCCAGGTTATTGTCCTGGTAGTTTAAATCGATTTTACCAAGGCCATCTTGCATAGAGCCTTTTAACGAAAGTTCAGAGAAATCATAACCAGCATAGGAGATCGATTTAAAATCAGAAGTTAGCGTACCGTTGAGCGAGGAGAGACTATCACCAGATGCTTGTGCTGATAGATTGAAGGTAAGTGCACCGAGTTGGTCGTCACCCAGGATTTTACCAATAAGCAGTGAGTCAGTTGATAATTTGAGATTAAGGTCAATTCCTGTTGCTCTTTTGAATGTACCTGATAAGGAGATGTTTCCATCAGAGGTTTTGATCTGGTTGCTTGTGGTGAGGGTTTGGAGACCTCCTGTCGTTTTTCCGCTGAAAGAGATTTGGGCAGGTAGTGAAATGCCCGAGGAATCAGGCAGGCCTATCAAATTGGTGAGGTCCTTGTCAGTGCTCCTGATGTTGTACTTCAGGTTTTTGAATCCTACGTTTTCGCTATCCATTGCATTGAGCACCTGACCAGAAACATTTATATGAGTTTTTTTTCCATAGCTCAAGAGTACTTTATTGATGTTCAGCTCATTGATAGGTCCTGATCCATCCGCACTTAGTGTGATCGGTTTTTTTCCTATTTGTCTTAAGGCTTGATTCTTTAACAGCGAAGGGGCAAAAAAGGAGAGGTCTTGTATTCCGGAATTGTTCAGAGCCAGGCTCACCTGAAATGTAGCAGTCTGAATGGAGTCTATAAGCGATTGAATGGAAGGATAGGTCATGGACATTTCTCCCGAGAGTTCATTGGTTGGGGTAATGGTCTTAAATTCCCTTAGCTTAAGTTCCTTTTCACTCACTGATAGCTTGACGGCAAAGTCATTGAGACCAAATCCACTGCGTTCCTTAAAGCTGATTAGATCGCATTCTATAGAGGCTTGTTGATTACCCAGTTCAAACGAGGGGATTTCTATACTGAGGTCAGTAAGGCCTAAAGCTAGTGGGTTAAACAAGCCTTCGGTGATCGTGGTGCTGTCACTAATGATAGAAATCTGGTTGTCTTTTAAGGAAAGATCATTGGCCGAAATTGTCCAGTTGGGCCACGTGAATGCACTAGCAGACTCTATAGTGGATGTAGTATCATGTGCTTCATTTGTCGGATACATCTCCATGGCATAGGTGGTGTTGTTGAGTATGAATTCATCGATTTCAATTTTGTTGTCATTGAGGTCAAGGGTAGGCATATCCAGAGTCGCTTCACCTATCCGACCAGAAAAAGACATTTGGTCTGGTATGGATTCATAGGCACCACCTACATTTTGTATGTTCAGTTGATTAACCTTGAATATTGGGAGCGGGGTGGTTGTGGTGTCTTGAGAGACCTCATTTAAAGGCTTTTCTATTTGCTTTTGAAGATAAGCAAAGGTTGAGTTTTTCAGTGTTAGCTCATCCACTGAGAAATAGAGTTGTTCCAGGTCTAACTCATCCATATCCAGGTATAAACTGCCCAGATTGAGCTTGGCACTCATACCCGTTTGATAGTCATCAAAGGTTAACCTGAAGTTTTCAAAAGCTACTGTTCCAATTTTAATTGTTGGGCTACTTTGGGTAGTTGTGTCAGTTTGTGCAGTATCGGCAGGGGCAAAGGCTTCTATCAGGTAGTTAAAATTGTATTCGGAAGTTGTGCTATCCCGGTATACGTTGGCCACGAGTCCCGACCAGTCTACAAGGTTAACATGGCTTGTTTCACCCTTTATCAGTGGGAGGAGAGCCACGGATACTTCAAGGTCTTTTGAGTACACCAGTGTGTCTCCACCCTGATCTTCCAGATATAGACCTTCGAGAAAAGCATTCCCGGTAAAGGTGATAAATATCCTGTCAATGGAGAATGGCGTATCAATTTTTTTAGAAACGAATGCAGAGGCCTTGTTGACAATCAGGTTTTGTCCCCATTCACTTCTCACCACCAATACCAGGGAAATGAACAATACGAAAAGACTGGCGATTGTCCATCCCAGCACCTTTAATGTTTTGAGGAAAATTCTTTTCGTTTTTCGAGTTTGATCTTTCATTCAATTGTATCCTCTATGGCAAAAATCAACCAAGGAATCAATATCAGATAAGCCGTCAGGAATGCCATTTGTTTAATAAATTTTGTGGTTTTTTCCTTACATTATATGGTTGTGACCACTTTACCTTTATTTGGATGTTTCCAGGGTCATCTGCTCCAGATTGGAAATGGCCCTACGTTTTTCAAGATATTTAGCAATAGCGAATACAACACCAAATATTACCCCGGCTACAGTGGCCATGGCACCAGCGATAGACCCATCAATCGCATAGGCCAAGTAATAACCAAATATGGCGGAGAGTACCCCAAAACAACAACTAAGCAGGATCATGTGACTGAGCCTGGTGGTTAACAAATAAGCAGAGGCTGGAGGTACGATGAGAAACGCTACAACCAAAATTGCCCCAACAGACTCAAAGGAAGCTACAGTGGTGACTGAGACAAGGCTCATGAGCACGTAGTGCCAAAGTGATGCAGAGAGGCCTGTGGCCAGTGCAAAGGATGGGTCAAACGTAGTTAAGAAGAACTCTTTATAGAACAGAGAGACGATAAGGACAATGATAAGCAAAACTGCTCCTAATACAATAAGTGCTTTAGGCCCCAGTACAGTGCCGTTTTTAAGGATTATCGGGTTAATCGGGGTATAAGCGATTTCTCCATATAGCACACAATCCTGGTCTATATGGGCATCTCCTGCATAATAGGTAACGAGTATCACGCCGATGGCAAAGAGCCATGTGAAGGTCACCCCAATAGCAGCATCGGTTTGCAGTTTGCCTTTCTGATGGAAAAACTCAATTAAAAAAGTAGTCAGTACACCTACCAATCCTGCACCTACCAGCATCCAGACCGAATCAAGGTCACTGCCGAGCATAAACGCGATCACGATTCCGGGCAGCACAGCATGCGAAATAGCATCGCTTACCATGGCCATCTTCCTCAAGATCAAAAAACAGCCCAATATGCTACCGCAAATGGCAACCAATGAACCTGTAGATATGATTATTAGTGAATCCATTTGGATCAGTTAGTAATTATTAATACGCAGTTATCAAGAGTTTTTAAAGTTGTCATGTGTCTTTAGTCTTTGATCTGAAGTCTAATTATAAGGTATATTAGAGCTATGCGGGTCTGCTTCGGGATACTCCAGAAGTTTCTCCAATCTTTCTTCTATCTCGGGGGTGATCACGTGCTCAATGGTGTCAGCATCTTCATGTACATGATCTGGGGCTATCCTTAAGTACTTGGTAAGGTAGAGCTCCCATAGCCTGTGGAGCTTTACTACACGCATGCCTTTTTGCAACCCGTCATTGGTCAATGACCAGGTACCGTTTGTTTTTTTAATAAACCCCTGGTTAGAGAGCCGTGACAGTCCTTCCTTAAACTGTGCCGTACTAAACCGACGGATCTCTATCAGCTCTTCATTACTTCTGGCAGCGGTGAAATCAGCGTTGATTTCCCCAATCTTATAGAAGCTTTTCAATAAATTCTCTTCCAGCAGTTGCAGTCTGATCTTTCGTTGCTTGAATAATTTGATCAGGATGCCTTTTTCCGGTGCAAAGAAAAACGAAAGGATAGCAATGAATGAAAGCACCACGACAATCCACGGGCCAGTGGGCATAGAAGGAGCAGTATAAGAAATGTAAGCACCGGCGATTCCTGAAAAGGCACCAAACAAAGACGCCAGTAAAAGCATGACCGACAGCTTATTAGTCCAAAACTTGCCAGCCGCAGCAGGAGTGATCAGCATGGCAGACATTAGTACCACACCTACGGCTTGTATTCCTGTAACCACCGCCAGTACAGTGATGGAGGTGAGCAGCAGTTCTATCCTTTTTACAGGAACTCCAATAGATCTCGCATATTCCTGGTCAAAGCATACAAGTTCGAATTCTTTGTAAAATAGGTACACTACGATTAATATGATTGATGCAATGATGCTAAATGCCAGTAAGTCTTTCCCGACCAAAGCAGCAGCCTTGCCGAAAAGGAAAGAATCCAGGCCTGATTGTGCTGCATTGCCAGAATGCTGAATGACAGTGAGTAGGAGGATGCCAACCCCAAAAAAGACAGACAGGGATAATCCTGTAGCTGTATCTTCTTTAATCTTCGAATTGGCAACGATATAATCGAGTATGATGATCGACAACCATCCAGATAGAAATGCACCAATGATCAATAAAAACGGATCTTTGGTGCCACTCACCATAAATGAAATGCAAATACCAGGTAGTACCGCATGGGATACTACATCGCCCAGAAGGGCTTTCTTCTTGAGGAAAGTGAAGCAACCGACAATCGCCGAACTCACTGAAAGCAACACAGACCCGAGTACCACATACCTGACGTTCGGGTTTTGCAGGGAGAAAAATTCTATGAGCGTTTCGAGGTTCATTGCTTTTCCCTTGTTGGGTATTGACCTTTCTTCATCAGCTCACCCACTTCTGTGAGAAGGGTAAGCTTCCCACCATAGGTTTCTTCCAGTAGTTCGGGCGTAAACACTTTGTCGGTAGGGCCAGAGGCTACCAGGCGAAGGTTCAGCATGATCACCCAGTCAAAGTATGTAGATACAGACTGTAAGTCATGATGTACTACAATCACTGTTTTACCATCTTCGGCCAGTTTCTTGAGTATTTGGATAATGGCTTTTTCTGTGGCAGCATCCACACCAGCAAAAGGCTCATCCATGAAATAAATGTCCGCCTGCTGGGTGAGCGCACGGGCTAGAAATACCCTTTGCTGTTGCCCGCCTGAAAGCTGGGAAATCTGTCGGGTTTTGAACTTATCCATGCCTACTTGCTTCAGGGCAAATAATGCTGCTTCTATATCTGCTCTTCTTGGCCTCTTAAATAAACCAATCCTTGCGTACCGACCCATAAGTACCACATCCAATACGGAGGCTGGGAAGTCCCAGTCAACAGATTCCCGTTGCGGTACATAGCTAACCCGGCTTCTTACCTGCTCCAGTTCTTCATCAAATATTTTTACATAACCGGAGCTCAGGCTTGTCAATCCCATGATGGATTTAATAAGAGTCGATTTACCGGCCCCATTTGGACCCACTATTCCTGCAATTGCGCCCTTTGGTACACTGAGGTCTATTCCCCAGAGTACGGGTTTTTTGTCATAGCTTACCGTAAGGTCGTGTATCTCTAATACAGGCTCTTCAACTTGTTGTATCATTTCAGCTCTTCGGTTATCGTTTTGACATTGGATTCGATCATACCAACATAGGAGCCTTCATAGGTTCCAAATTTGCCCATCGCATCACTATAGAGATAACCTCCAATTTTCACATCGTGCCCACGCTCGTTGCAGCCTTGCATCACGGCTTTGATAGCCCGGTCTGATACACTTGTTTCTACAAAAATGGCCTTGATCTTATTGTTTATAATTAGGTCAGTTATTTCTGCAATGTCACGCAGCCCGAAATCCGATACGGTAGAGATGCCCTGGAGTCCCTCTACACGTATATCGTATGCCCGTCCAAAATATCGGAAGGCATCATGCGCCGTAACGAGGATTCGTTGATTTTCAGGAATGGATGAGATTGAGGTTTTCACAAACTCGTGAAGTGAATCAAGACGCTGCAGATAGACTTCTGTATTTTGTTGGTAAAATTGACTGTTTACTGAATCCTCACTTTGTAACGCTTCGGATATTCTGGTCACCGCTTGTTTCCAGATGGTCACATCAAACCAGATATGCGGGTCATAAGCATTTTCGTATTGAACAGAAGTGAGCAGTGTGCTTTGATCGATTTGCTCTGCTGCCGCATAGACAGCTTTTGTTCGCCCGAGCTTCTTTAGGATATCGCCCATTTTTCCTTCAAGCAAGAGCCCATTGTAGATGACCACATCAGCTTGATTTAATTTACTCAAGTCACCTTGAGTTGCCTTATACAGGTGCGGGTCTACACCCGGCCCCATTAGTGCTTGTGCATCTACTTTTTCTTTACCAATGTTAATGACTGCATCGTAAAGCATGCCAGTAGTGGTGACAATGTAGAGCTTGCCGTTCTTGTCCTTTTCTGGCGAGGCACACCCGACCAAAAGGAAAATCAAAAGGATATAAAATATGTTCAATTTCATTTTACTGCTAACATGATATTTTTGGCCATCTCACCTGAAAGGTAAACTTCATTACTATTGTCAATTTTGATCAAAACTGAGTTGTCAAATTCCACCCGCTCAATCACTTTTACCTTGGAGCCTAGACGCATTCCTATCTTGTCCAAATGTCTCAAAAGGGATGGGTCTGCATCAGGTACTTTTACGACAATGCCCTGATCTTCGGCATTGAATTCTACTAAAGGCAACTGTGGGTTTATCTTGATTTCACCATGTTCATTTGGGATCGGGTCACCGTGTGGATCCATGGTAGGATACCCCAAAAATTTATCCAATCTTGAAATGAGTGTAGGGGATTTGATGTGTTCCAGTTGCTCGGCTACCTCATGAACTTCGTCCCAGTTAAAGTCAAGTTTCTCTACTAAAAAGACTTCCCATAGTCGGTGTTTTCGGATGACCTGAAGAGCAATCTTTTCTCCGGAAGGGGAGATTTGAACACCTCTATACTTTTCATAATTGATTACCTTTTTTCTGGAAAGTTTTCGAATCATGTCGCTTACAGAAGCTGCTTTTGTGCTCAGTTCTTCGGCGATCGAATTGGTCGAAACTTCTTTGTCGCCATTTTCTGAAAGGTGATATATCGCTTTGAGGTAATTCTCCTCTGTAAGACTCAGATTCATAGAAGCAAAGTTAAAAATAAATTTAGATATATCTAAAAATAATTTTAATACTCATCCGTATAACGTCTTTAAATATTTATGGTTCAGAGTCTTAATGTATTTTAATTACATGTATAGTTTAATTCAATGAAACTGCGGTTCTTGAAAACTATTTGTACTGAATCAAGTAGTTATCATTTCCTAATAGACTATCTTTCTAGTACAATTTGCTTCTTGAAATTAAGCTATGAGGTGTTTAGTGCTACTTGTTATTTGCATTTCTTGCATAGGGTGTGAAGAAGAAGCTCGACAGTTTGACTTTACCAAAAAGCTGGACTTTGTCTATCATCATACCCAAACAACAACCTTGTTTGATTCTCTAGGCTTTCTAAAAGTGGTAGACCACAAAAGCCTTAATGATTACAGGGAATATGCCCAGGATTATTTCATCAATGGGTTTAGCTATTCGGTCCAACAGGAACCTGGAAATAGTAGTAGTGCGGGAAAAGTAACTGGGTCTTATTTAATTGTTAATGACACAATAGAGTTATTTACAATTGAGAGCCTGGATTTCACAGGGAAGGAGTTGGTAATTCCTTTATCGGGTGTCCAATTGGATGAGCTGTCTTCCATGATCAAAGACCATAAAAATTTACAAATGATTATGTCTTATGACATGGATCAGTCTCCGGTTCACATTGAGTTTATACTTACATTGGATCTAACTGTAGCGGTTCAATTTGATTTTTGATATGTTCAAATCCAGTCTTTTGTTGTCTATGGTTTTATCCCTAATTGCAAGCCAAATTACTTTCGCTCAGGAGGACGAAGGTGATATCTATTTTCAAATTGGAGTTGAGGATGCAGAGCGATATATCGAGGAATATTTGCGACCGTTTTACAATGGGGTTGGCTATGGTTTTACCGGAGGCTGGTACAACACCGCCGAAACTCATAAGCAATGGGGATTCGATTTTACTATCTCTATGAACGTGGCCTACATACCACGAAGGGATACCAAATTTCTTTTTGAAAATGAAGACTATGATAAGCTTAGTGTGAGAGGAGGCTCCGCTCAGCTCGCCACCATATTTGGGCCTCAGAATAAGCAAGAAAGACCGGAGCTTTCCATTGTAAACTCTGATGATGACGAGTTGGTTATTGTCACTTCCCCACCTGGCGCCATCAATATGAAATCAATGATAGGTTTCAACGCTGTACCAATACCTATGTACCAGGTTGGTTTGGGATTAATAAAGCACACAGATATCAAACTACGCATCCTGCCAAAGATTGATTTCGGTGATGGAAGCGTCGGGATGTTTGGGTTAGGTTTTCAGCATGATATTGCCCAATGGTTTAAAGTAATGCGATGGCAACATATTAGTTTGGCAGTGATGGGCGGCTTTAATAACCTGACCTTACGATATGATCTCAATTATGATGAACCAGTAACTGCAGGTAATGAGGTTGTGTTTAAACTCAGTGGTATTAATATTCAAGCGATAGCTTCCAAGGAGTACTATAATGTAATTACTATTTATGGCGGGTTGGGGTATTCTAGAGCAGGCAGTCAAACCCAGGTATTAGGAGTTTACCCCGCAGAAGAAGTTAATTATCAATTACCTGATAACCCAATAGACCTTCAATATGGTAATAATAGTCTGAATACGACGCTTGGATTGACACTTAAGTTCTTGTTTGTGACGGTAGGCGTTTCCCATACAATTCAGAAATATCATGTGACCACCGTAAGCACAGGTATAAGTATTAGATAAAAAAATTGTGATATTGTTTTTGGCATCTGGCATAGGTGATTAATATTGCCGTGTTTATTGATAAATATTTATTCATAGTAATCATCTGTTATGGAGCTAAAGGAGATTATAGAATCAGCTTGGGAAGACCGGTCATTGATTGAGAAGAAGGAAGTTTCGGTAGCCATCAAAACTCTTATTGACGATTTGGATCTTGGAAAAAGAAGAATCGCAGAACCAAGTGGTGATGGTTGGGTAGTGAATGAATGGATGAAAAAAGCTGTAATCCTTTATTTCCCATTAATGAAAATGCAACTGATTGAAGTTGGTCCTTTCCAGTTTCACGACAAGATCAAACTAAAATCAGGATACGATCAGTTGGGGGTAAGAGTAGTCCCTCACGCTATAGCTAGATATGGAGCCTATATCAGCTCCAATACCGTGCTGATGCCATCATATGTAAATATCGGAGCTTATGTGGATTCGGGAACCATGGTAGACACCTGGGCAACTGTGGGAAGTTGTGCGCAAATTGGCAAAAATGTTCATCTAAGCGGAGGAGTTGGAATTGGTGGAGTCCTGGAACCTGTTCAGGCAGCGCCCGTAATCATTGAAGACAATGCCTTTATTGGTTCGCGATGTATTGTAGTAGAAGGTATTAGAGTAGGAAGAGAGGCTGTTCTTGGTGCTAATGTAGTATTGACTGCCAGTTCTAAGATTATTGATGTAACCGGAGATAAGCCTGTGGAGTATAAGGGGTATGTACCAGATCGATCAGTTGTTATTCCAGGGACCATGCCGAAGAATTTCCCGTCAGGAGAATACCAGGTACCTTGTGCCCTTATCATTGGAAAGCGTAAAGAAAGCACCGACAAAAAGACCTCCCTCAATGAGGCACTTCGTGAAAATAGTGTGTCTGTCTAAACTATTGTTGGCACATAAGTTGTTACCCTATTCATGATCGTCCAACGGTTGTACATTATGCTGACATTGATTCTATTTCTTTCATGGTTCACAGGAGCTACCCAGCCGGTGGAAAACTCTCCTGAGTCCAGTTACCATTTCAAGAAGGGTGAGCACCTTGAGTTTAAATTAAGTTATGGGTGGTTTACTGTTGGGAAGGCCTCTTTGGATATTTCAGACAATTACCTGGCGTATAAAAATGAAGATTGCTACAAAGTAGATGTGAAGGGAGAAACTGCGGGTCTACTTGGGGTGTTTACGCATGTAGATGATCGGTGGGGAGCATATGTAAAGAAGAATGATCTCTTGCCATTGTATGCCTATAGGGATATTGAGGAAGGTAAATATCAGCGTGTAGAGCGCACTTATTTTGATCATGCTTCTGGCAAGGTAGATGTGATGCGTTACGATCCCAGAAAAGAAAAAAGAAAGCCTGCTAAGACCTATGATATACAAGGTGAGGTATATGATCTAATGAGTTCTTACCTATATTTGAGAAACATAGATTTCAGCAAGTACAAGAAGGGTGATACCATTCATGTAAATACATTTTACGAAGACACCCTTTACAATTTCAAAATGGTCATGGACGTCAAGAAAGTGATCGAAAGTAAAGTAGGTGATTTGGAAGCCTATAAATTGTACTTTTTAATACCCCCAAGTGACATTTTCCCAAATGAACACGGAGTGATTGCGTGGATTTCAGCGGATCCAAATCATCTGCCGCTTCGCATAGAAGCAGAGATGTTTTTTGGGAAAGCTTACTGTGATCTCACTTCATATAGAAATATAAAGTATGGGCCCGATTATCAGTAGTCGATACTATATTTGCGTTTAAATGAGAAATTATGAGATTTTCTACAGTTATTTTAGCTGTACTTGTGTTGGCAAGTTGTGGTGGAGATAAAAACAATAAAGCGGATCAATTCTATAAAAAAGGACAATACGAAGAAGCAGTTGAAGCTTATAACAAGACGATTGAAACCAATCCAACCGATATAACCTCATTATACAATAGAGGCAGGGCTCATGAAGAGCTTGATCATTTTACTGAAGCTGAGCAGGATTTTCTGAAAATCCTGGAGATTGACCCGAAACATTTAAATGCAAACCTCAGCTTGTCAAAACTTTATTATAGGCAGGAATCTTATTCAAAAGCCGTCATTTTTGCTGATAGGGCATTGGAATTGAATGAGAATTCGGCACAAGGACACTTCCTGGTGGCTCGTGCCAAGCATCAGCTGGGGTATGTAGATAGTGCATTGGAATCCTATTCATTGGCAATAAATATCAATAGAGAATACGGTGAAGCTTACCTGTACCGTGGCGCTTTAAGAGTACATAAAAAGCAATCGAAATCAGCTTGTGAAGATTTTGCCAAAGCTGTGAATCTTGATGTAGCTGAAGCAAAAGCAATCCAAAAGAAATACTGTAAATAATCCTTCCTCCACTTTGAGATCACTAGTTAAACGATTTACTGAAATCGAAACGCCTTTTTATTGGTATGATATGGGCGTTTTACAAGCCACTCTTGATTCCCTTAGGAGTGCCAATTCGTATGGTTATCATGTGCACTATGCATTAAAGGCCAATAACAATCAACCTATTCTTGAAATGATCAGGAAAGCCGGGTTGGGGGTTGATTGTGTGAGTGGCAATGAAGTAAAGCTCGCACTGGAATATGGGTTTTCTCCAAAAGACATTGTACTGGCCGGCGTGGGCAAAACGGATAAAGAGATCAAGTATGCGATAGACCAGGATATTTTTTCTTTCAATGTGGAATCAATTCAGGAACTGGAAGTGATCAACGAAATTGCTGGAGGTAGAGGTAAACGCCCAAACATCTCTATGCGGATTAACCCGGCTATTGATGCTGGCACTCACTATAAGATTACCACAGGTGCCAAAGAGAATAAATTTGGGATATCCAGAGAAGAATTACTTCAGTCATTGGATTTGATTCAATCTATGGAGCACATTCACTTCATTGGAGTTCACTATCATATTGGTTCACAGATTACCGATTTGACTAGGTTTAAAAACCTGGCTTCTCGTGTGAATGAGATCCAAACCGAACTGGTGAGTAGAGGAGTGGAGTTACCACACCTCAATGTAGGTGGCGGCCTGGGTATCGATTACCTGCAACCCGATCAGAACCCGGTGCCTGATTTTGAAAATTACTTTAGGATATTCAACGAATATGTGGATTTGCTGCCTGGTCAGGAGATGCACTTCGAGTTGGGCAGGTCTATAGTTGGTCAGTGTGGCTCTTTGATCAGCAGGGTATTGTTTCTGAAAGAAAGTGGAGAGACCAGTTTTTTAATTATAGATGCAGGGATGACGGACCTCATGCGGCCAGCCTTGTATTCTGCGGAGCATCTGGTGGAAAACCTATCATCAGAATCCCAGGAGGTTGGTCAATATGATGTTGTGGGGCCAGTATGTGAATCCTCAGATGTGTTCAACAAAAAGATATCTCTCCCGAAATCTAAGCGGGGGGATATTGTGGTATTGAGGTCTGCAGGGGCTTATGGCGAGACCATGAAAAATGCGTATAATGTACGTGATCTTGCTAAAGCATATTATTCTACGGAGCTCTAAAGCAAAAGTCCCATGATCAGGTACATCACAATGGCTGCACCACCGGTGATCAGTGCATATGGGAGCTGTGTTCTTACGTGATCTATATGATCTGATCCTGAAGCCATTGAGGAGATCAGTGTGGTGTCTGAAATAGGGGAGCAATGATCCCCAAATACTCCACCACCCAATACTGCTGCTATTGCCATATAAAGATTGAGGTCTATAGCCTGAGCCAGTGGAACAGCAATAGAAATCATGATCGCAAAAGTACCCCATGAGGTTCCTGTGCTAAACGCAATAAAGCAGCTCGTAATAAAGATAATTGCGGGTGCTAGTACAGGACTGAGCCAGGATTGAGTAATGGAGGCCACATACATACCAGTGCCCAATTCTTTACAGAGATTACCTATGCCAAAGGCAAGCATCATGAGAATTGCCATGGAGAGCATGTCTTTCATTCCGACTATGCTTTCATCAATAAATGAACTAAGATTGATTTTTCGTTGAATTCCAAAAGAGATTCCTGCAAATACGAGTGCCAGTATCACCGAATAAAAAACTGCTGAGGATCCTGAAGCATTGCTGATTGATGCCCAGACCTTGGAGCCAAATCCCCCGACAACTGAACCATCCCAGCCCGTATATATAAGGAAAATGGGCATGGAAACGATCATTAAACCTAATGGAAGTAACATATTTCGGGCTTTTCCAGAGGACTCAATCTCAACGATCTCTTCTTCAGAGGTGACAAGGTCTTGCTTGTCAAATTGCTTCATTGCACCAAAACTTTTATTTGATGTAGCCAGATAGAAGACAAGTATAAGCGTTAAAATGGGGTAAAAATTGAAGGGAATAGAGTAGAGCAACGTCTGAAATGGAGATACATTTTCATACACGGCTAACAACCCAATGATATATGCTCCCCAGGCATTTAACGGAAATAGAATGCAGGATGGAGCAGAACTACTATCTGCTAAGTAAGCAAGCTTTTGTCTGGAAATATTGAATCGGTCAAACAGGGATTGAAAAACAGTACCTACCGTAAGTATGGAAATGTTAGATTCAATGAATATTAGAAACCCTGTAAAACTAGCTGCTAGTTGAAGCCTGGATTTTGGTTTTTTGCTGGCAAGAATCCGCTTTTGCATTTGCCATACAAAACCATCAATACCGCCGGAAATCTTGATTAATTGGATGAGGGAACCTATTAACAAGGTAAACAGAATTGTTCTTGTATTGCCCGCATTGGCAAATACATCTATTGTTCTCTCAATGGTTAGGAGGGATCCTTCAAATACATTACCGCCTGCTATGATGATGTATCCTAGTAGCAGACCGAAAGCCAACGAAATGATCACTTGTTTGGTACGAATAGCGAGTAAAATGGCAAGAATAGGAGGAAGGATAGATAGAAAGCCAAAATCTGTTGTCATTGTTCAGTGCCCAGGGATTCGTCAGGTGTATTTGAGTTTGCCCGATAAAGGTAAGTATTGAACAATTGAGTGACAGCTTCCCGGAGAATTTCTTCCTTATTATTTCGTTTGGTATATTTCTTAAGATCTACGCTTGCCTGCCAAACCAACTTCTTGGTTTTAGTGTCAAATATTTCAACCAAAAGTGCGGATTCAAGAAGTGTCCTGGTTGTGTAATAATTTCCGTAAGAAGGAAAATAATAAGGATTTGTGGTTCGTCTTACTTCAGTGATTTGGTTGGAAATCAATTCATACCTGGCTGCCAGATCTGGATTGTCCTGTTGGTTATTGTAGCCTCTTGTCTCTAGTTGCTCACTAATATTACGCTCAATATTCCGAAAAATTTGTGCTCCTTCGGCAGATATATCTGTATTACTTGCTTTGAAGTTGACTACTTCAAATGAACTATAATTCGAAAAATCTGACTTAGAATTAACAAAGTGAATAACCTTTGGACTACATCCAAATAACACAAGAAAAACTAAAAGTAGAGGAGTGTATAAAGTATTCTTAAAGAAAGCCATTTAAGGACAATCAACCTGCCAGACCAAATTCTCTTACAGTATTGAGTGAGCTCAATATTTTATCAACCAAGCGATCAGATGATTCAGGAAATTCATAAAGAATATCAAAACGGTCACCGTTAGAACTTGACTCAATTAATTTGTCATATTCTCTCATTGTACCTTTTTGGTAAGCATTCAAATCCGGGTTGTACCAAATAAATTGCATCTGATCTTTAAAAAGCTAAATGTATTTTCGGGTAAAATAATTGTATTATTTCTTCTATAAATACAATAATACACATAAAAGTAACCCGATGATAATAATTAATTAAGGAATTTTTATTTCTTATTCAGAATGTGGCTTCCAAACCTCATCTATTAACGCTGAATCCCTGATTATGTTGCCATTTGTTGAATCAATACTGATCACAGGTAGTTGTCCTTTATGTTTCCAGCGATTATTCTCTAATTTGGCGCTAAATTCAATCGTTTCTCCGAGCTGACCCGTATTTGTAGGGTAAATCATGTTGATCGTTTCGCTGTATGTGCCAGTGTCATAAGTATAATTACCAGAACCTGCCGCATAGATCTCATCGGCCTCTTTGTTATAATAAATCCATGTGAAATGAGTCGGGGTAATTAATTTGATGTATCCCACATATTCCGGGTATTCAATGTAGTTTCCATCTGATTGTTCTCTGTAAGAGATCAAGTCCCAGGTACCCACAATGTTATTTGGCTTGCCCTTTATCATTTCAGTTTTCACCCACTTTTCCTCTATTTTATTCGAGTCTACAACTATGATTTCACCACTTTCCCGATCGATTTCCATCACCTTTGCAAATCCTGTATGATGCCATTTGTTCTTTGGGAATTTGAAATCAAAGGGTATGGCCTGGCCGAGCTCGCTACTTCCGGGTGGATAGAAAAACTCAATATCCTCTACGTATTGACCATTTTCAATTTTGTAGCTTCCTCCACCCATTCCAAGTAAAGAATTGTTCTTTTGGTCATACTTAAACCATGTAAAATGGTCTTTTGTCAAATGCTTTTGGTAGATGATACTATCCCCATAGGTGACCCACTCTGAACTCCCTTCTGCATGAGGTATATATTCCGTCAAGGTCCAGGTGCCAACAAAGTTAGGAGTGTTTTTATCCACTGGCTGGCTCTGAGGGCTGCAGGCAATAATTAATGTAACAATTACCAGTGCAACCTTAAGGGGTTTTCGAGGTTCCATATCAGCGTTATTTTGGGTTGTCCTTATTAAGTTAGGGTTTTATTCACTAATATCAAAGATTAAGTGATCTTATCTATGGTAGAGAGTTTACCATGAATGGACGAATAAAAATTCCATGAAATGGTAATTTTTCTTAACTTCCTAGTGAAAACAAATCCGCCCTTATTTGCTGAAAATTATTATCATTTTACTTGTACTAAGTACTGCATGGCAGGAGGTGCCAAAACCTGAATTGACCCAGTATACTGGAGTGTACCGTGGGAAAACGCTGTTCATTCAAAACCCTTATAACCAACAGACAGGTGAATTTTGTGTGCTGGAGGTAAAACTTAATAAAAGACCTGTTCAAATCAATTATATGAGCAGTGCCCTGAAAATTGACTTTGAAGGAATTGACTTAAATGTACCCGTCACCATTTCAATTGGCCACCGGTCTGGATGTACACCAATTATCATCAATGCTGATGCGATTGCTTATCACAATGTTTTTGCTTTTAGAGAAATATCGATAACAGATACGGCATTGGTTTGGTCAGCGGTCGGGGATGTTGCTGCTGGATCTTATTTACTGGAGGGTTATGAGAATGGGATCTGGAGAGAAAAAGATACGATTCAATCCAAGGGCAAGTTTGGAGGAACTACTTATGTTCACTTTCCACAGATAGATGAAGGAGCCAACAAACTGAGGATCAGATATAATTTTCCAAATGGCGATTATTTATACTCCCGGGAGATTGATTTTCACTATTATGAGGAACCAGTTACTTTCAAGCCTTACAATGCTACTACCGAACTGGAGCTATCACGCACAGTACAGTATGACATCTACGATGCGGGCGGTAAGCTGATGCTATCAGGAGTTGCTAAAACTATTGATGTAAGTAAGCTCCCGAGAGGCGAGTACGTCATCTATTTTGACCTGAAACAACCAGCAGCTTTCAAGAAAATCTAGAAGAGCTCCACACCAAAGAATGTTTGTAGAAGTGTAAGCACAAACATAGTTCCAAGTACTAAAGGACATAATATGGTTACCGCAAAATTGAGGTACTTCTGAACAATTGAACCCATATAGCCTGGGTATCCTTGAGAGATTTCCTCATTTAAGTTTTTGGTTTTCCATGCATATGCAGCGAAAATAGAAATCAGGCAGCCACCCAATGGAAGAAAGGTGTCGTTGGCTACATTTTGAGCGAAATCCATAAAAGAAGTAGAAGTCTCAGCTCCTATATAAGTAATGAAACTTGAAAAGAATCCAGAATAACCATTGGAGAGCAATGATGGGATACCCAAGGTAAAGATTATGGCAGCCATAATCCATACACCACGCTTTCTTCTGATACCTTTTTCATCTACTATATAGGCCACAGGTACTTCCAAAAGTGAAACTGTAGAGGTAAGTGCTGCGAAGGATAAAAGTAAAAAGAACAATGACCCAATGATTACACCTAGTGTAGACCCAAGGCTTTCAAAGGCTCCTGGAAGAACAGTAAAGATCAAACCTGCGCCTTGCCCAGCACCTTCCATAGTGCCCCCTGTTAAGTAAGCCACCATTGGAAACATCATCAATCCAGCTATAAAAGCAATCCCAACATCAGCAAGCGTAATGAAGGCAGCCGAGCTAACAATATTATCATTCCGTCCTACATAACTACCATAGGTAATTAATGCACCCATTCCTAAAGACAGAGAGAAGAAAGCCTGCCCCATGGCGTTGCCCATTACGCTCAGTGTCAATTGCGAAAAATCAGGAACAAGATAAAATTTAAGTCCTTCAAAGGCATGATCAAGTGTGAGAGAGTAAATCACCAAACCAAGGATCATCGTAATCAGTGTTGGCATCAGTATTTTGGAAGCCTTCTCAATACCCCCGGAAACTCCTTTTGAAACAATGAATGCAGTAACAAACATAAAAACCAGGGCATAAGCGCCAACTTTAAAGACATCCTTGATGAACGTGCTAAACTGGCTGCCAATTTCGAAATGTCCGGTAAGTAGCTCAATAAAGTAACCAAAAGCCCAACCGGCTACTACATTGTAAAAAGACAGAATTACCACTCCACTGAGTATGCCAAGTACACCAAGCAATCGCCATTTTTTAAATCCAAGGGCCTCATACGCGCCAGCGGGGTTGAGCTGTGTCTTACGGCCTATGGCAATCTCTGTGACCATTACCGGGAAGCATAGGATAAAGCAAAAGAAAAGGTATACCAATAGAAATGCCGCACCACCACCAGCGCCTACTTCAAAAGGAAAACTCCAAATATTCCCTAATCCTACAGCAGATCCAGCTGCTGCTAAAATAAACCCTAATTTATTGGAGAATGATCCTCTGTTCGCCATCTTATATTTTTGGTTAAAGCGTCAAATATAACAAAACCAAGTCAAGAGACTAATCCATTTATTGAAATGAAAATAGGGGATATTAAGAAAGGTCTTCTTTATCCAAAGGTACTTCATAGGGATAACTGAAAAGGTGGTTTTCTTTGATTGCGTCAGCCACTTTGTTGGGAACGAATTTTTCCCATCCTACTTCGCCATTCTGAATCATTTTAAGCACATCATCTGATATAATGTGCAGGTTCTCAGTTTTAGCTCCTGGCAGATCGGCTATCTTGTCATTGTCTACCAAATACTGAAAGAGGTTCTTTAAATGCGGTTCTGGTGTGAATTCCTTAGATGTCTGTATTTCCTTGGAATTTTCCTTAAAAGTGGGATATACGTAAAGCTTTACATTGCTTCCGAAGAGTCGGCTGAACGACTCGAGAATGCCACCATTGAGATTGTCGTAATAAGACTCATCAAAAATCCTCAGCAGGTTGTAGTAACCCAGGACAATTCCGAATTTGCGGTGCCTGGTAAATTTGGAAAGGTACGCTGCGAGCTTATAATGCTCCTGATAGTTAGAGATTAATACATTTTGACCAAGAGAGCAAAGTAAGTCAACCCGATCAAGAAAGTCAGTTTCATCTACTTCGCCCTCCAGTGTTAGGTCATTGAGTGTTATCTCAACTAGCGGAATGATGTTTTGAATTTCTACATCTGCCTCATTTCGGAAAGTCCTCATGCCAGAAATCATCATGTCCACATTGACATGTGTTACCGGACGGAATCTTCCTCTAAGTACAAAGATGTTTTTCTTATATAGAGAGGCTGATGGTTGTAGTACATTGCCTTTTGGGTCAAACATTGCCGCATGGGTAAGGCCATTCTTGACTAACTTTAAGCTCATCAAGCGGTTGTCCACATGGTGGAAATCAGGACCTTCAATCCGAAACATATCAATCTCGACCCTTGAAGGATGGATGTTATCATTCAATGCATTGATGATTTCATCAGGTTCTGCAAAGTGATAGCATGCATGAATCAGGTTCACACCAACAATCCCAAGTACCTGTTGCTGCCACAGCGGATCATTGTCTTTTAAGATTACATGAATTACACAATCGTTAGGGTCGGAGTTTGGGTGCTTTTGGAACCGGAGACCAATCCATCCATGACCTTCATTGGTTCTCTTATAGTTGATAATCTCTACCGTATTGGCAAAAGCAAAGAAGTGAGATCTTTTGGCCCTATTGGTCAGGCGCTGGGCAAGGAGGGAGTATTCCCGATCCAACATCTTCATCAGTTTATCCTCACACACGTAGCGTAAACTCTTGCCATAGATGGCATCACTAAAAGTCATGTCATAAGCAGACATGGTTTTGGCAATGGTGCCAGATGCAGCTCCGGCTTTGAAAAAATAATCAGCTACTTCCTGTCCTCCACCAATTTCTGCTATGGTGCCGTAGATTCTATCATCCAGATTGAGGGAAAGGGCTTTTTCTTTGGTGGTGAGTTTTTTAAATGATTCCATGTAGGATTCTTGCCTTCTATTTTGATTTAAAATTATGCCATAAACTAGTCAAAATAAACTGATATGGGATATAAATAAAAAAGCCGGGAAACCCGGCTTTTGTTTCAAAAATTCGCATTAGGCAATTAATTGTAAAGACTGTAAGGAAACTTGTTTTCTGCTATCATTTTATCAGCTATAGCTCTTCTTACCTCCTTCGTATTAACAGAATTCATTTTGGTGAATCGTTTCATTCCCATGAGCATCACCTTCAATTCGTCTCCTTCTGTGAAACAAGCGACTGCTTCATCACCATTGTTCCTGATTTTATTCACAGCTTCATGCATATAGAGTTTGGCCATGTTTTGATAAAGTTTACTTCCTTCATCACCATATAAACCCATCAACTTCTCTGTTCTAAGTAATGTAGACTCAGTTACATAAATCTCAATGAGCATATCTGCTATGTTCATCAGCACTTCTTGCTCATCGTTCAGTTTAGGGCCAAATGTTTCAGCTGCTTTACCAGCTACCATCAGGGCAGCTTTCTTAAGTTTATTCAAGACATCTTTTTCCTCAGCAAGCGGAGCACTCATATCTGGCATTTCAAAGGAAGGGACCGAAGTAAGTTCCTTAGCCACGGCCATTGCTGGACCCAGTAAATCCACTTCACCTTTCATGGCACGCTTGAGCATCATTCCAACGAGCAACATTCTGTTGATTTCGTTAGTACCTTCATAAATCCTTGTAATACGGGCATCACGATAAGCTCTTGCCATTGGCGCTTCCTCAGAGAATCCCATACCTCCATAGATTTGAACACCTTCATCTACTGTATAATCAAGTACTTCAGATCCGTGAATTTTGATGATTGCACATTCAATGGAGAATTGTTCCAGCGCCTTAAGTTTGGCTTTGCTTGGATCCATTCCTTCATTAATCAATGATTGGATGGAATCGTCAATGTTTTGACCAGCACGATAGGCTGCAGATTCTGTTGCATACGTTCTGGCGGCCATGTTAGCCAGTTTAGTTTTGATCGCCCCGAAGCTTGAAATAGGAGTGCCAAACTGCTTTCTTTCATTGGCGTAATTCGTCGCTTGAGAAGCTACAGACTTACATCCGTTAATTACTCCGCATCCAAGTTTGATTCTTCCCACGTTCAGAACATTCACAGCTATTTTGAATCCGTTCTCACGCTCTGATAGCATATTTTCTACAGGTACTTTACAGTCATTGAAGAACACCTGGCGAGTGGAAGAACCTTTGATGCCTAGTTTTCTTTCCTCATCATTCATTGTGATACCACCATAGGTTTTCTCTACAATGAAAGCTGTGAGATTTTTGTCATCATCGATCTTAGCAAACACAATGAACAAGTCAGCGAATCCTGCATTCGAAATCCACATCTTCTGACCATTGATCAGGTAGTGCTTACCATCTTCAGAAAGCTTGGCTTTGGTTTTTCCGGAGTTGGCGTCTGAGCCCGCATCTGGCTCAGTGAGACAGTAGCAGGCTTTCCATTCGCCAGAGGCTAACTTTGGTAAATATTTTTGTTTTTGTTCTTCTGTACCGTAGTAGAGGATAGGGAGGGTGCCGATGCCTGTATGTGCGCCATAAGCAGTTGAAAAAGATCCGGCTGCCGCAAATATGTCGGCAATGAGCATACCTGTGACGAAATTCATACCCATTCCACCATACTCTTCAGGTACTGAAATGCCAAGCAAGCCAAGCTCACCGGCTTTGTCCATTAATGAAGGCATCATGCCTTCTTCCATGCTGTCTATTCGATCTGTATTAGGGGTGATTTCCTTATCAATAAAGTCTTGAGTGGCAGCTGCCATCATTTTTTGTTCTTCTGAAAACTCTTCAGGGATAAAAATTTCTCCTGCTTCTGTTTCTCTGACGATGAACTCACCGCCATTAATAGCTGATTTTTGTGCGACAGATTCCATGTTGATCAATAATATTTTTAATGAGTTAATTTGTTATGCATGCATACTATCTCAAATATAGAAAAAAATGTTATGCATGCATAATAAAATTAATGAATTTTTTAATAATTCTTAAACAGTAGGTTCTTTATAGAAGTAAGAGGATTCCTACTCGTCTAATTCTCTTGTTATTTCGGTTAAGGGAGCTATTTCTGCTATTCTTAATTGCTCCTGTCAATCCAAATTGGACAGATCCCCTGGTTGAAAACTGAATTTATATACCCGCTTAGGGAGGGTTATTTCCACTATGCTCTTTGTATAAGGGATTCAACTCTAATTAAGCAATTAATAAACTTATGAGAAAACTTATACTTGGATTTTTTATAGTGGGGATATTCGGTAGTGGATATTCCCAAACATACTTTAATCAACAAAAACTTAAGGCTGAAGCTTCAGAAAGAGAGGCCGAGGACTATTTTGGATTTGTAGTGGGTATCTCGGGAGACTATGCCATAGTAGGTGCTGGCTATGAAGATGAGGATGCTGATGACAACAACACAAAAGCTGAATCAGGTTCAGTATACATATTCGAGAGAAGCAGTGATGGTTGGAGTCGAGTACAAAAACTAGTTGCTTCTGATCGCTCTTCAGATGATTATTTTGGGTATGGAGCGGCTATATCAGGCGAATATGCAATAGTTGGAGCTAGTTATCATGAATTTGACGAAAATGGAGCAAATGGAAAAGAAGGTGCCGGGACTGCTTACTTCTATGAACGAGGTACAGATGGCACCTGGGATGAAGCTCAAAAAATAGTCGCATCCGACAGGGCACTTTATAGTGAGTTTGGCGTTTCAGTGGGAATTTCTGGTGACTATGCCATAGTGGGTGCTTATGGGGATGATAACTACACTGGAGCTGCCTATATTTTCGAACGGGATGAAGAGGGGAATTGGAGTGAAGTAGAAAAGCTGTTAGCCTCTGATGGAGCCGAAGATGATGAATTTGGTCTGTTTGTTGCCATTTCTGGTGACTATGCCATTGTGGGATCCTATGGTGATGATAGTTATACGGGTGCGGCATACATTTTTGAACGCGATGTAAATGGGGACTGGAATGAGGTAGAGAAGCTGGCAGCCTCAGATGCAGCTTCAAATGACACATTCGGAGCAGCAGTAGCAATAGATGGTGATTACGCCATAGTAGGCGCCTATGCTGAAGACGAAGATGACTCTGGATCAGAGACTAAGGAAGATGCCGGGTCTGCCTATATTTTTGAACGTGATGTGGATGGTAATTGGAATGAAGTACAAAAGATTGTTGCTTCTGACAGGGACAATCAGGATCAATTCGGATCTTCAGTAGCTGTTTCAGGAGACTATGCCATAGTAGGAGCACATCAGGAAGATGAATGGACAGACGGTTCAGATACAAAGGGTAATGCAGGCTCAGCTTACATTTTTAAAAGGAGTGATGCCGGTGTTTGGAATCAGACAGAAAAGCTTGTCACCTATGACAGGGAAGCCAATGATAAATTTGGAACTTCCATAGCTCTTGATGAGGGGTTTTTGATCGTTGGTGCGCAGGGAGAATCATTTAATACAGAAAGTGATGCAGGAGCTGCCTATATTTTTGAGGCACTTATCACCTGGAAGGGCAACTCAGGCACAGACTGGGCTACTGAAGCCAACTGGGAAGGTAATATCCTACCTACTGCACAGTACAATGTCAATATTCCGGCTGTTACGAATCAACCAACTATTAGTGATGAGCAATCGGTTAATAATATTGAGATAGAGGAAAATGCCACCCTGACCATCACTTCTGGTGGATCATTGGCAGTAATGGGTTCCGCATCTGGCAGCGGTGAGACCATCGTACAAAGAAATGTTTTAGGCGGGGATGGTTCTAAAAACTCTGGAGGATATAATATTATCGGTTCTCCAGTTTCAGATGCAACTGTTGGTTCACTTGATGCACCGAACCGGGTTTACGCATTTGATGGAAGCTATCAGAATCTGAAGAGTAGTAGCTCAACAGCACTCAATCCAGGTCAGGGTTACTTCGTAGCCTATGATGAATCTGATCCTGTGATGGAAATTGAAGGAACTTTGAACAGTGGTGATGTTTCGATAGCTGTTACTTTTAATGATGATGAGGATGATGAAAACGACTATAACATTATTGCCAATCCATATGCTGCTGCTATTTCACATAGTGAATGGGTAGCAACGAATGGGTCAGGTGGCAGCGGGGTTGTAGATGGTGCCGTGTATTTTTGGGATGATGGAGGTAGCAACCTTGGTGATGGCACGAGGGACGGAGTCTATCAGACATTCGATGCTGATGGAGACGCCAGTACAGGTACTACAGCAAGTTTTGATGGGTATATTCGATCTACTCAGGGCTTCTACGTCCGGGCATTATCAGCTTCTGATGTTCAATTCACTCCATCCATGCAATTAACAGATGTGGCATCTTCTAACGATGATGATGGGTTTTATAGAAAAAGTAGTAACCAACTTTTGAGGTTGGCACTTGCCAAAGATGACTTGTTGGATGAAGCCTTGATAAAATTCCGGGTAGGATCAACTGTAGGTAGAGAGTTAGGATATGATGTTAATAAGCTGTTGAATCCATCTATTTCATTTTACACATTAATGGAGAACCAGGAACTTGCTATTCAGTCATTGCCAACGTTTACAGGTGAGACAATAGAGATTGATCTTGGTCTCTCAGTTATAGAAACAGGCACTTACAATCTATCCCTTTCTTCCCTTGAAGGATTTAATGAATCAATGAGTATAACAATTGTTGACAACCTCCTAAACCAGACATACGATTTGGATCTCGAGACGTCTATTGAGCTTGAAGTCAATGAGCTGGCAAGTACCAACAGGTTCACCCTCGTTTTATCAGCAAAAGCTGTTTTAGGAAGTATGAATTTGAGGGATGGATTATCCATCTATGGAAGCCAAACCGGACTTACCGTAGATTTTCCAGGTGCGTCAAGTCAGGAAACAGTGATAATTCATATGCTGGATGGCAAGGTAGTTTATAATCAAACCGCAGCTTTTGCAAATGGAAGAGCAAGTATTCAATCCAACCTGCATGCGGATCAGGTATATGTTCTGCGAGTAGGAGGAAAGTCTGTAAAGTTTATTTTAAAGTAGCATTTTAATTATCACCTAAATATTTGAAAGATGAACACCATTTATAAAGCAGTTATAACCATTGGAGCACTTTTGTCAGCAACCGCATTGATGGCTCAGCCACCTCCACCACCAGCTACTCCAATCGATGGAGGATTGAGTCTGTTGCTCGCTGGAGGAGCAGCATATGGTATTAAGAAACTCACTGAAAAGAAGCGTGATTAAATTCTCCCAAGAGGTTCTATAGATCAATTAAACACATAAAGCATTTCGAAGCTGTTTGTCCTCATTCCAGAGGAATTAGACAGCTTTGATTGTTTATATAGAATCATTTTGTTGTTCCCTGGGATAGTAGTCTACATTTGGGAACCGCCTGTTTCAGTGGAATGAATATCTAATGGTGCTGGAAGATTTGAGCTAGTTGAGTAATTGTAAGTATTTTTATGGAAGTGATCTGTCTTACTACATCCATATATGAATACTAAGATTTTACTGTTGATCCTGGTGATCAGTGGCTTTCTTGTCAGCTGGTTGTCGTCATATTGGATATATCCGATCTTTCAACCAGTGATGATTGAGTATGTGAGAGAGTTTTTGAATGATACTTCCTCTCAGAGATACTATTTTGATTTGGATGGAGATGGTGGAGATGAAGTTGTGTTCGTCACTTTAGGCAATAGAGGTGTGGTAGGTTTAAATTTGATCTCTTCCAATAAAGCAACATGGCAGGAAAACTTCGACGGCTATTTAGTAAATGACCAAGAGATTGCCATTAGCAATATTGATGGTGATTCTTTGAACGAAGTATCTATTGTGTATTTTCGGAATGACTCTTTATTTATGGGTGTTATCGAATTTTCCTCTAACGAGTTGTTAATTCATGATCGATTCCTTTCAACAATAAAGTATAAGGGCCGACCAGAAGAAGATATTCATATTGGCATATCATCGTTTGATTTTGACAAAGACCTTAAAACGGAAGTTTTGGTGAATGTTTCGTCGGGCTATGGTTTATATCCCAGGAAATTGTTCGTTTATCATCCTTTAGAAGACAGCATATACCAAACACCGGATGATTGGGAAATTCTCTTAGGTCATCCAAGGATTCATGATTTTAATGGTGATGGAGTTAGTGAGATTTGGACGTCTGGTCACTCACCTGGAAATAGTCCGGATACAACTATCAAGTACCATGATCACAAAGGCTGGGGGATGGTGTTTGATTCTTATTTAAATCAGTATCCAGGAGAGATTAGTAGAGCTATATCTTCGATTAAGTTGTTTAAATCAGAAGAGCAGTTTCTTGTACGAATTCAAAGTATGGATGATTCAGGTTCTGACTGGTATAAAATGAATTTTGATGGAGAAGTGGTTCTTTATAACCATATAAAGAGATTTTCCGAAAATCTAACTTTTATGACTGATTCGTTACCGGCTTTAGCGCAATCAAGGTCAAAGATTGGGCTAGTTAGTAAATCTTTTCGGGTCGAAAAAAATTTGAAAATAAAACCTTTTGTGACTTCTCATGGTCGTTATCAGTCTGTAAGGCTCGGTTTTAACACAAAGACTTATCTCGCCGATATTAATAAATCTGGGATCACCTTGATTAATGAAGTTTTAGAACCTTCTTTCTACTCATGGCCCAATGACTTTTCTGGTCGTATATTAGTTCAAGACTTAATCCTTGACAAAGAACAGCTGATATGTTTTCAAAATGCTAAAAGAGGTGTGATTTTTCGAGTCATGGAGACCAGCTACAGGTTTGACAGGGTTGTGGCCTTGATAATAGTATTTCTTTCTTGGGTTTTGTTAGGTTATTGCATTTATAAATTCTATTTGTATCAACGACAATCCCGACTTGCTCGTCTTTATAAGATACAGATGCAAGCATTGCGCAATCAAATCAACCCTCATTTCGCTCTTAACCTGATGAGTAGTATTCGGCTGAGTATAATGAAAGAAGATGTGCTCAGGGCAGATGAGTTACTCGACAATTTTACAAGAATATTAAGATACGGTCTGGACAATTCAGAGGAGATTGAAGTGGAGCTTTACAAGGAAATAGAGCAGGTCAAGACTTACCTGGAGATAGAAAGGGATCAATGTGACTCTTTGGTCGATTTCCAAATAGATGTGCAAGATTCATTAAGAACCTTTCATGTTCCCAAGATGCTTATTCATGAACATGTGGAGAATGCAATTAAGCATGGGATCAGGAACCTTCAGACTAATGATGGTCGGATCACTGTTACAGCAGTTAAGAAGCATGGAAAAGTGCAGATTACTGTAGAAGATAATGGCAATGGTATTAAGGGATTTCAAAAGATGGCTAAAAAAGGAAGTGGGTTGAAGCTCACTGAGGAATTAATTGAAATTTTCAATAAATTGACTGGAAGAAAGGTAAGTCAACGCATAGAAGTCTTGCCACGAGGTACCAAAGTCACCATTACCGCCTAATTGTGAAACTGAGAACACTCATCATAGAAGACCATAGGGATTCCCGTGAATTATTGAAGTTTTTGTGTGAGCCGATCATCGAAGTTGAGGTAATAGGCATGACTGGAGATGTGGCAGATGCAAAAAGTCTTATCGAAAAGGAAAAACCTGATTTGGTATTCCTGGATGTTGAACTTAAAAATGGAAATGGTTTTGAAGTATTAAAATCTGTTGACAGAAACCTTTTTCCTTTCGATTTAATTTTCACGACCGGTGATCCGAATCATGCTATTTCAGCTATTCATCACAATGCAGATGACTATCTGGTTAAACCAATTAATTCTGCCAACCTAAGAGCTGCAATCGCGAGAGTTTCTTCTAAGAAATACCTACTAACAAAAGGTAAAAGAAATATCCGTTTCGGAGATATCATCTACGTTCGCTCTCGTGGCAACAACCTGGAGTATTATCTATCCAACAAACAAGAACCAATCATAGAAAGAGGGAGTTTAAGTGGTTTGCTATCTGCACTCCCCGCCAACATATTTCTTCAGGTTCACCGCTCATTTATCATCAATCGTGAGCACATCAAAGAGCTCAACTCATCATCAGTATTGCTGACAAAAATGCACCGAATTCCAGTAGGCGAGAAGCATCAAAGTGCTTTAGATCAGATTTGGTAACGGATTTTTGGGAGTTGGTAACGGATACATCTCGTGCGGAAGGATGTGGTCTGTACAATTATCATATACTTATTATTTTTAGACAATTGCCAACTTAAAACGAAATGAAAGCCGCTAAGACCATAGTCATAATTACTCTATTATGCTTGTTTACTAAGTCTTTCTCTCAAATAAATCTTCAAGATTCAGATTTTGAAAGTGATGGAAGATCGAATATCTCGACAATTCAAGTTAATGGTTCATACAAAAATAATTATGATGGAGATAATGGCTGGGGTGTAATTGATCTTAACAGAACTTTTAACCCAGCTTATAACGCCTATCTGAATTTTGGTCATGGAAAAGGAGCATTGTGTGCGGATGCTAATGGTACCAATGTTGATAATTTTAATCTCCCAGGATATGATGAAAACTTGAATACAATTATTTGGTTTGATCCTATTTATCTTCCCAACTACGTTAATACTAATTCGGATTATATTATTTATCTGTCAATGGATCTTTATTTCGATAAAGGTTCCAACGATGATTTCAAAATCTATGTCCACAATTATGACTTAAACCAAACAAATGAATTAAATAGTTTCTCAGGGGAAAGCTATAATAGCAACTACTCAAATAGGTTCGATAAATCCATCGGAGGTTCCCAGAATATAGCCATTGGTTTGTTCTTCGAGTCCAATTGGAAGGATAGTAACGAGGAAGGCATTTTTATTGACAATGTTTTATTAGATATAATCAATGGAGAACTATGGAGTCCATCCATTACCTCCATTTCAGACGATAGAAAAGATGGCATTCTCTTGAATTGGAATACTTCGCCCGGAGCGGATGTATATCATATCCAAAGACTAAGAGAGGATGAATCTTCATGGACACAAATTGCCACTTCCTCTGGAACCTCATATTTGGATGAAACTGCTGTTGAGAATTACATTTACTACTATCGATTAAGAGCCTATGATAATTATTTAGGTACAAGTGAATATACAGCTTGCTGCCAGTCTGGCTTCAGGGAAGTTTCACCTCCATCAACACCATCCATAAACTCAGTTTCTCAAAATCAAAATGGATATGTTAACGTTATTGCAAATAACCAGTCTGATGCCCATCAAATAAAATTTTATAAGGCAACAACTAATAGTTTTTCAAGTGCCTCTGCTCTGACAGATTGGTTGGATATTTCATCTTCGGCTAATCGAACATTTACTGATACCAATGTAACCCCAGGACAGATTTACTACTATTGGATAAGGGCCACAAAATTTAATGACGTAAACTATCAAAGTGCGCAAAGTTCCTCCAATAGTGGCTATGCGCAAATGGATATTCCTTCTGATTTTGTTACCCGCACTGATGATGTTAAGTATCCAGGTGAGGTCAAGTTAGACTGGTCGGTGGTATTAAATGCTGCTTATTATAAAATATATCGAACGTCACAAAACAGCAACTCCGGATTTACCTATCATGATCAGACAAGTTTAAATTATTACTATGATACTGATTATACTTCGTCAAGTGTGTATCATTACTATAAGGTTTTGGCAGTCAGTCCGGATGGAATAGAGAGTGCTATGTCGACCCCTAAGATTGAGTCTCCTGCAAAGGTTGAAAATCCAATATTTAGCTTGGCCTCTAATAATTATGTGGATAAGATAGTACTTGACTGGAATTCGATTGGTTCTGATCGACATGGAAATTCGTTTAAATATAAGCTGTATAGAAGTGAATCGTCTAATGTGTTATCAAAAGTATTCATAGCCAATAGAGAAGCAAACCAGCATGATTATACAGACCTTGATGTAACTCCTGATAAAACTTATTATTACTGGGTGCAAGCTTTGCATCCTACGAAGAGTAGCTATGATAGTGAATTTGATGAAATTTCAGGAAAGACATTAGCAACACCAGCCTTGGAAGTGGATGTAAGTAGCCTATCAACATTTAGCTCAACAGGTGGTACTTCATCGAGCATATCCATTACCTCCAATGTAGGTTGGGCGATCCAAAGTAGTCAAAACTGGATCACCTTAAGTAAATCATCGGGTTCTAATAATGATTCTTTTACAATAACAACAGATGCACACTCAAGTACATCTTCTCGAAATGCCGAAGTAACAGTAACAGGCGGCGGAATCACCCGAACCATAAACGTTATCCAATCTGGAGCCAGCGAAACATCAACCTTGACCGTAGACCCGACCAGCCTATCAACATTTAGCTCAACAGGTGGTACTTCATCAACCATATCCATTACCTCCAATGTAGGTTGGTTGATCCAAAGTAGTCAAACCTGGATCACCTTAAGCAAATCATCGGGTTCTAACAATGATTCTTTTACAATAACAACAGATGCACAGATCGGAAGAGCACACGTCTG
>JAVJQA010000019.1:0-290564 GCA_040218045.1 Marinoscillum sp. | reverse complement strand
GCACTCTCGATCGCTGCTCCATCCATGTACCAGGTCACCGGATAACCTCCGGCAGATGCCCTCAGGTAAGCCGCATCGCTAGATGAGCATATCTCCAGCACATCGCCATCACCCAGTTCGCTAAAACCATTGACATTGGAGCTGAGGCTGATGTCAGGGTCATTGTAAACAGTCACCTTGACACCTGGTGATGGGTCGCTGGCGCAATAGGTACCGCTCGCCGCACCAAATGGTGTATCCGATACCTGTACCCGGTAAGTGCCGCTGTTTTTCGTGACGGTCAGGCTCGATGAACTGATGTTCAGCACATCACCATCCCGTGTCCACTGGTAATAGTCAAAACCGGCTGTGGCCGATAAGGTAACCGATCCACCCTCACAGAACGACAAGTCACCACTGCTGGTGATGGCCGGTTTAGCGGGCTGTGTGGTATAGTTCACATTGACCGTAACCGATGTGTAGGTACAAACCGATGACCCATCTCCGATCACAACCTCCGCATGGTAAGCACCACTATCTGTTGGGTAAACATATGAGTAATCCTCATCGCCAAGATCGGCACTCTCGATCGCTGCTCCATCCATGTACCAGGTCACCGGATAACCTCCGGCCGATGCCCTCAGGTAAGCCGCATCGCTAGATGAGCATATCTCCAGCACATCGCCATCACCCAGTTCGCCAAAACCATTGACGTTGGAGCTGAGGCTGATGTCAGGGTCTTCATAGACTGTAACTTTCACCTCCTCAGAAGGATCGCTAGCACAATAAGTGGCACTGTTTGAAGTGAAAGGAATATTGGCTACCTGCACCTGATAAGAACCGCTGTTTTTGGTTACTGTCAGAGAAGCGGCATTGATGTTCAATACATTACCATCCCTGATCCATTGATAATATTGATAGCCCGAAGTTGCGGTGAGTGTAACAGATCCACCCTCGCAGAAGGACAATGAACCACCAACACTGATGGACGGTTGTTCTGGTTTTTCGTTGATGACCAGGTTAAAATCACCAACTGTAACCGAGCAGGTAGCGTTGATATCAGCTGAAATGAAGGTCACACTATAACTACCACTATCTGTCACCTCAAAATGATCAGCAGAAGTGGAGGCGTAGAATGCACCATCCTTCATGATTTCAAACTCTCCATCATCGGCTATTGCATCAGGACCATCAGTGAAGGTCAGGGTCAGTTCGCCACAGGCGTTGTAAGTACCCCCGGCAATGATATCCGTACCGGCAGCATTGACCCTGAGGTCAGGCAAGGCCTGAGTTTCTACAATAACAGGGATAGAAGTAGCACTGGCACATTCAAGATCAAAAGGAACGTTTGAAACGGCTACTGTATAAGAACCACTCTCGTCCACGGTTATACTCATGGTACTGGCAACAGGTTCAGGCCCTCCATCTTTATACCATCGGTAATAGGAAAACCCGGAAGGTGCAGAAAGTACCGCTTCATCCTCACCTTCACAGAACGTCAGGCTACCTGAATCAAGGGTGATCTCAGGTCGGTCAGGCGTCTCTTCCACAGTTACATCAAAAGACTCAGTGAGATAGACACATTGTGTATCACCACTGGTATCAGTAACCCTCGCAAAATAAGAACCGGTTACCAAAGATTCATTGTCTCCCAAAATATCCCCCACGATCGTCACTGGAGTAGATAGGTCGTTCAGGAACCACTCTATGAATGAGCTGGAGCCATCTTCAGACTCAGCATTCCTGTTGACACTTAGCCTCACCTCACTGGAAGCTCCGCAGATCACACGGCTGTCTTCTGTGTTTACCACAATTTTCTGTGACACATCATTATAACCCCTTCTGAAAAGTTGATAAGTACTTAGGATTTCAACTTCCTTGGTTTCGGCAAGTGACAAGGTATTGCAAACACTTCCAGATGATGACATTGAGGTCACTCGAAGATACACCTTCACATCATCGGTTAACGATCCAATATTGATCTCCGGATCACTGGATTCGGGATCAAACGTAAGACTACCTAACACGGAATCATCAGCCTTATTGATCGCCTCATACATAAAGTAATCCTGGATGCCCGTCAGGTTAAGCATGACATCATTGCTTGCACATTCCAGCGGATCATCCCATGAGAAAGACAAAGACTGATTTATAGGAGCGATCAGCTCAATAGATTCTTCAGAGGACACCCCCGAGCCTGTATATGTGTACTCTGAAACAGTATTATCCTCATAAACCAATCTGAATTTCAACGATTCATTGTTGGCTCCTGCGGCCAATAACGCAGAAGGGAAATCAAATGAAATACTCCCCGAACCACCTGTAATCGCATAAGCCTCCTCAAGCTCTTTGGTACCGATGGTTTCACCAATTACTTCTACTTTCATCTCGGTACTTTCTCCAAATGTTCCCCGGATCTCATAGTTGAGCGTAAGTGTATCGCTGTAGCACGACTCCAGGTCATCAAATCCCGTGATTAAAACAGCTTGATTGGCAATGTTCTGCGATTCGGATTGGTAATCGAAAGGAATAGGTGAGGTGTTTCTAAATGACAGATCGCGGATAGCCACGTCGATACCTCCGCGCTCTTCCTGACGGAACCTGAAACGGATAGAATCAGCTTTCATCGGATCTGAAAGTGTGACGTTAAGCTTTTCATTACTCAATGCATCAGATCCTGCAGCTGGATAGGTATCCAGAGGATCAAATGAAACTCCGCCATCCTGTGAATATTCCAGTACCAGAAATTCGTTGGTAGTGATTTCCTCAGCTGCTTCTGCAAATGACAGGTCAAACATCAGCATAGTCACATCGGATATTTCTTCAGGTGCGAAATCCCTTGTGGTTATCAACCCGCGACCAAAGTCATTGGCAAACTCAAGCTTGGAACCGATGGCATTCTCAGTTATTAGTCCACCGCTATTTTCAAGATTAGATCCAATATCAGTAATGGAGAGTGAAGAAATAGTCAATGAAGAACCATCCAGACTGCCATCATCAGTCCCCACTTTCCAACGAAAAGTAATGTTTTGATAGGTCGAAGGGTCATCGAATATTTCCGTTGGAACATCATAAGTGAATGTTTCCCCAGAGCGTGATCCACTACCCAAATCTTCAATAATAGTGTACGTACCATTGTTGAGCGCATATTCGAAAATCAAAGATTCGCCGGCAGCCGAGCTGAAATCCACCTTGAAGCTGATCTCAGGATCTTCTTCAATAGAACCGAAATCATCTTCGGTATAGGCTTTAGAAATGATAGCAAATGGCCCCACATCACCGGTGATGAAGTTATTCAGGTCAGACGAAATACTCACAATGTCCCCTTCCCGGGTTTTGTAATCAAAATTTCCAATTTCACCTACTTCACCCAGAGGTTGATTCTCTGAAAGCTGGGCAACAAACTCAAAAGATCCGCCTCTCAGATATGGGGGTAAGTCCACAACCATGTCCGCCACACCCAATTGTGTATGCAAGATGAGGTCATCATCCCCTTCAAAATCAAGCACCAACAATGTGGCATAGAGGTCATCCACTGACAAATTGTTGGTCTCATTGTTTTCGAGTGTTATGCTAAATGTAGCGGTATTGCCTGCATAAATTGGATCTGCGGTTCCGGTATAACTGGTAGTCACTACTTTGTTGTATACTTCCAGCACAGCATCCGGGATATCTTCATCCTCATAAAAGGAAATGGTTACCTCCTCGCCATCAATATCAGTCGTGGTGACGTATGCCGTAAGACCAATAGAATAGGATCCTCTTTCTACATAACTTGGAACATCAATCTCATCAACCCCCAGGCTGGTAGTTGTCGCCAGGATCAATTCACTTCCTGTAGTTGGGTCGGTCACACCATCCAGTGAAAACACAAACTCAGTCCCATCAGGGAATGTATTGAAATCAATTTCCGATGTGTCATAATCCCAGGAGTAGTCAAACGTTTCTCCATTAAATACTGCGTCAGTAGGGTCATTTTGTTTCCAGACAAAGTTCGCAATGTCTGGCTCCATGATATTGATTGTTTGGTTTTCGTTGGGTCCGTAAACAAAACTGGTAAAGGCATTTGTAGACCCTTCGGTCACCAACACATTCGCGATCGTCCAAACATTCTGTCCAGCGCCTCTATTCAGTTCCTGGTACCACCTTATTTGAGTGGTAGATGTGGTTAGGGAATCTGGTATCTCAATCGTATAGCTACGTGAATTGAAAAGGTATCCATCATCACCATAGTCACTTTGGTCTGTGTCTATGGTTAAAGTGACAAATTCCTCACCATCATTGGTAATTTGCAATAGAGGTAAAACAAGCAAACTCGTAGGTGTACCACCGGTATAGGTATAATCAAAGGTCAAGGTCACTTCATCTGTGGTGGTAAGATCGAGTGTATCAGTCAGCAAGTACCTATTTCCTGAAAGATTGAAACTGAATGGAGTTGTAGATTCATCGGACCCACTCCATGAGTCAAAGTTCTCGGCTTCATCAAGTGAAGTGGTTCGAGCGGCTGCCCGGTAAACAGTATCTGTGCCCGACTTTTTGTAGGGAATTACAGAAAGGTTAAAACTGGCATCATGTTCCGTTTCCAGTTCCTCAAGAATCGCCGGATCAAAAGGAAGCGCTGAAGAAACATCTACAGCACCTGTAGCAGTAGACTCTCCGATAACCAATGTTTCGCTGGTAGCCGACGCTCCCGTGCCAGTCAATACCACAGCAAATCCAATATCACTGGCAAAAGGCCCGTCTGCATTGTACTCCACGGTAAAAGTTTGACCGAGTTTATATGTTGGTGCTCCGAGGTTTGAGATACTCAAAGAGAGTTCCTCGAAAAGCAGGTCTATTGACAGGTTAAAATCTTCAGTAGCAATAGGATCCTTAAGCACTTCAGTAATGCTAAATCCGCTAAAATACAAGACATTTTCTCCTGATACGGCGGCTTCATCCTCATTGAAAATGAACCTTAGTTTGGTAGCGGTAGTTTGTGCTTCTTCAGGCAACGAAATAAAATCAGGAAATGGATTGGTACGATTGGATGTAGTAATCTTTACCGAGTCCAGGTGCTCCCACACTTCATCTTCTGTTGAATACTGTAAGTAGAGCATCTGGTTTCCAGAATAGCCAGAAATGGAAAAATCAAACTGCACATTGGCCGTACCTTCTGAAAAGTCAAACTCTACAGACTCGGCTTTTCTCACACCTGTTTCAGAATATTCATTTTCACTGGTATGACCAGCTCTGGTATCTGCCGGGAAGTATTTTTCAGAATAGAAGTCGTTTTCCACCATCACTTCTATCTCCTCGTGGGTCTCCGGATCTTCTTCTATTTCAATGCGATATTGCGTTACATACTCCCCCCAATCAGCATCAATTGATGAACTCACATATTCCAGGTTTCCATTCTCAATTTTGAGCCGGAGCTCCGGATCACCATCATAGTCTATTCCTATCGGTAGCTCCGCCGAGATGGTGCCGTCTACTGATTCGCCCGACACGAGCGTCACGTAACCATCTACATGAGCAGTGTGGTCATAAACCTCTAGTGTGGCCGAAGCACCAGATGTTAGCGGCCCCACAACAGCGTATACTATATCTATAGTGCTGGTAGGGTACACAATCGAATTGCTACCATCAACTAAAGCATCCGTAGAGCTAATGGATATCCCATTGATATCCACCTGAAGTACCGAGATGACCTGCACGTTGGATTCAATATCCCCATAGTCACTGGTAACCATCAGATTGTAGTTGCCAGGAACCACCGCGGGTACGGTTGAAGAGAAAGTCCCAGCACTTGTCCTTTCATCAAGCAAAATGGAATGGCCATCTTCTCTAACCATATATAAAGAGTAGCTGGTTCCAGTTGGAAAAGCCCCGCTTATCTGAAGACTGTTGGTAAAAGATGCCCCCGGATACAAATCCGTTCCACTGCTATTGATAGCCCCTAATGTCAATGACGGGCTGTTAATGGTCAAATCAAAAGCATCATAGTCCAGATATGACCGTCGGTAAATGCTAGATCCTCCATTGACACTGATATTGGAAATACGCCATGTGTCCAAATCTTCACCATTATTGGCCAACTGTCTGAATTGGAAAATAGTGGCATTGCTAATTGCTTCAGCCGGCAAACTGGTCACTTCATAGGTGATGCCTGATGTTCCGGCTTCATTGATACTATAAGTGCTGACAGTGGTAAATCCTGCACCGGTAGAATATTCCAACACTACTTCAGTTCCTGAAGGGCTTCTTACTGAATTTAATCGCTGTAAATCAAATGTCAGTGTCAAATCATCCGTCGCAGCTATCTCAAGCTCAGGTAAAGTAAGGGACCGGTCCCCAGAGGAAGAAAAATCAACCCTACTACTCTGGTAATCACCACCCTCTATGGTCAGGTGCTCTTCTGTATAGTCAGAGAAAATGATTGTATTTAAACCCAGGTTGACCTCACTACCTTCATAAATCAAAACCTGCAAGGACATTTCAGTATCATAAAGAATGTCTTTTGGAATATCTGCTGTAATGGTCACATTGTCTCCAGTGATGGTCTGAACGACATTTTCAAAAACATATGTCTCATCTAAAACCAAGCTAAATGTACGTGCGGAAGGATCAAAGCCATGAACTAATGCCTCAACAGTAATTTCATCGCCAGGAAATCCACTGGAAGTAGCTTCCAGGGCATCATCTAGCACCTCAAGGATCTCTACTTGGTAATTTTTCACAACCCTTTCTGATTCCAGCTTATCCAGTTGCTCTTCAAACTGGTCTATTTCCATCCCGTTGACCTGCCAGGTAAGGCTTGAGCCAAGGGAGCTTCCAGACTGAAGTAACCTGAACCTGGAATTAGAGGACAACACTTCTCCTTCTAAATCAAACCGGTAAGTACTGCTACTCAGTCCACCACCAAATATAGAATCCAATGTCACCCAGGTGGAGCCATCAAGACTATATTGGAGATTGATTCTTTGATTCACGCTCAGGGTACTCACGGCACCAAACCGGATTTCTATACTGGCATACTCTTCTCCATTGATGTCAACGGCTCCAGTTCTTAAACTTCTGGTTACGTTTTTATTGAAGTTGTAGGGGAAGTTGGTCTGATCACTCCCGTTTTTAGTGATACTGGCATTATCAAAGTAGACAGTTGGTTCATCTATATTGCCATAAATAGCCGCTAACCTAAGTTCCGAATCAATGTCATCAGCATCCTCAAATGGCCACTGACCACTGAAGGTACCTGTATCATCCGTGCTCTGTTCGAAGATCGTTCGATTATTTGAATCATAGATGTCTCCAGTATAGTAATAATAAGTAGCGCCATCCAGAAAGCCCCGCGCTTCATAATCAATAGAAAATGAACGACCTACAGTATCATCCCTCACAGTATTGGTCACCAGGATATCCGGTTCAGAGATATAAATCGACCCATAGGTTGCGCTCTCGTACTGGATAAAGGTACCGTCCGAGCTTTGTAGCGCAATGGAGTTCACCGTCCACATGTCTTCGAAATCAGTTGATAGAGCACTATTAGGCTGAGTAATCCTGATGTCCGTATTGGATGTCAGCGCTTCAGCAGGGATAGGCAAGTAATATTTACCACTGGTCTGCCTCCAAAAATTTTGCCCATCAATAGTGGCCAACCTGACATAATCAAGGCCATCGTTGACCGAGTATTGAATGATCACATCCCGAAATACAGTCACCAGGCTGGTATTAAAATCTATGATCAGCGTATAGTTGTTCCCTCCTGAAAAATCATTGTCCGCCAGATGAATCTGTCGTTCTATTCCCCCCTCAGTCATTTCTATTGGGTAGGTAGTGGTACTTTCTCCTTGTAGTAAAAGGCTACCAGAGCTTATGTTGCTAGTCGTAATGTCATCTCCTAATGTTCCTCCGGTACCTGCAATGACCCTGAGCGGATGTGTCGCGTCAGGAAGGTACGGCAACCGACCTTCCAATGTACCCGCATCAGATTCGCCCTGTGCTAGAACCTCGTCATCAGCATCCAACTCGCCATCAGCGTCAATATCTATCATGAAGTAATAGACAATACTGTCTGGAGTGGCCAGAGAGTTGTCATAAGTAATATTTAGGGTATCAAATGGGTAATAAGGCCCTGTTGCGGGATCCAATGAATTGATTTCAAAAGTTTGACTTGAAGCAATCAATCCAATAGAACTTAAGGCTGTCATTATAATGAATCGGCCAACTAACCGAAATTCTTGAAAGTGTTGAATAATCATGGCAAAATGGTTTAGGTGGTTAGAAGAGCTTAAATCCTATACGAAGTACGTTCTGTGTATTGAGACCTCCGAAATTCGTCTGAGTAGAGGGTATTACTAATTCATTATCGACAGTAACCTCCTTGTTTTTGTCGCTGGTGAACTGGAAACCTATCTCGGTACCAAAATAGAACCTGGATGTAAGGTGGTACTCCGCCCCAAACCCCATGCCGCCACCATATCTCAGATATCCTCGGTTCGACACAGTGGAGAAGTAAGAGGAGGGCACATTGATGGCCCCATCCACCGAAGGACTGGTCGTGGACTCCCTGGAGGAGTTTCGTTGACCAAAAATCCCATCGACATAAAAATAAGACCTAAACCCACCTTCAATTCTCAGATGGTATTCTATGCCGAAGTTAATCTGGTAGGTGTTCGAATTAATGACAACATCAGGAGAAGTCTGACTATTCCTGAAGTCAACGCTTACTCCCAATCGAGGTACCACAACATCTGTTGCTGCATAGCGAGCTCTAAATGAACCAAAGGATAATAAAGATTCTGAATCGAATGGTGAGCCAGTGATTTCAATAACCATGTCACCTCGGTCCATGTATCCTATTTCCTTAAAATCATCCTGTCCATAAACAAAGAGATTGACAACCATAAAAACAATGGTTGCCATGATAGGTTTGATCATAGTAAATGTGTTAGGCGTGATAAATTTTAGGCTGGAAAAATTCAATTCCAACTTTAACAAACCTAAGAAAAATCTCCTTAAGACCAAATACCCAAAATTAGGTAGGTCTACATAACATAGCGGCTCAGGTTTTACCAAATAGCATGTATTTTAGAAAGCTTTTAAATCAATTTATGGGTTCAACATAAAAATTTGGATGTTTATTGGTGTTCATTTTACATAATGTTATATTATGCAATAATAATCGAGAAAGTACTAACTTGAAGCCCTCCAACCACCTTGAACCTTTACATACCAACATGAACGCTGATCCAGATCCCAAACCCTTTGATATTTCCAAATTAGCCTTTACTCTGGTTGCTTTGATTGCCCTGGTGGTTATTTTTAGCTATTCGGAGGCTTATATCATTCCATTTATCATCGCCTTGATCATTTGGTTCATTATCCATGAACTCCGAGAAAACATCCAGCAGGTTCCCTGGCTGAAGCGTCATTGTCCGTTGTGGTTACAGAGTACGCTTGGTTTCGTCATTATCAATGTTGTCATTCTGTTAATTGCTGAATTATTAATTGTAAGCATGACAGATTTGATTGATTCTGCTGAGATGTATGAGCGCAACCTCGATCAGACGCTCTTAAGGATTAACAGCATAGCAGGAATAGATGTGACCAGTCATGCCATTACCTACATTAAAGAAATGGATCTGGCAGCTCTGGCAAGTACGCTCCTGGATTATGTATCAGCAATACTAGGTGATGCATTTCTCATTCTAATTTATGTGCTATTCTTATTAGTGGAAGAAAGTGTGTTTCCGTTGAAACTTCAGGCAATGTACCCTGATGAGAAGCGAAGGAAAAAAATGAACAATCTCTTCAATAAGATGGATCATAGCATTAGCCGATACCTCACCCTTAAGACCATTGTTAGCCTTTTGACCGGGGTACTTAGCTATTTTGCACTCCTTATAATTGGCGTGGAGGGAGCAGCCTTCTGGGCTATTTTGATCTTTGTGCTGAATTATATCCCAACAATCGGCTCCTTGATCGCTACATTGTTTCCTGCGGTTTTTGCCGTGGTGCAATTCGGTGAGTTTTCTCAAATGGTGTACGTCTTAATAGCGGTTGGACTAATACAAGTAATTGTGGGAAATGTAATCGAACCAAAAATAATGGGCAACTCATTAAACATTAGTTCCCTTGTAGTTATTCTATCGTTAACAATCTGGGGCGCTATATGGGGAATAATGGGTATGATCTTGAGCGTTCCGATCACTGTGATGATGATCGTAGTATTTGAAGAAATTCCTTCACTTCGGCCAATAGCACTAATGCTCTCCGAGCGAGGAAAGCTCAATGAAACCGAAGAAGATTGATTTCAATAAACTTATCAATGCCTAACTTGTTACAAAAATAAAACTCTTAATCATGAAAAAAGCCAGTTTGAATTTCAGTGTACTTTTATTGATAGCAAGCCTGATAACATCTTGTGGATCTAAGAAGAACACCAGCGAATCAGAATCAACAGATTCTACAGAAGTAGAAACCAAAAAATATCAAGTCTATAAAGCTCCAGCGTCAAAAGACTACCCTGATGCGGCCCTGTCCATGTCTGCTCCATCAGGAGGTGAAATAGTTGCAGGTGAAACTACCTTCACCTTCCGGGTTGACAACTATGAACTTGGAGTACAAACACCTGATGCTGCTGGGCGCGGTATCGCCAACTCTGGTAAAGGTCAGCACATTCATTTCATTTTGAACAATGACCCTTACTCAGCACATTATGAGCCTGAGTTTAAAAAAGAACTCACAGAAGGAAAACACATAGTGCTTGCATTCCTCTCGCGCTCTTATCACGAATCTGTAAAGAATGGAAACGCTTTTATCCTGAAAGAATTAACAGTGGGGACTCCTGATAGTACTGAATCATTTGACTCCACTGCACAACATTTGTTTTACAGTCGGCCAAAAGGGACTTATAGTGGTGCAGATACGGAAAAGTTGATGCTTGATTTCTTTTTGTACAACACAAGTATATCTCCAAACGGAAACAAAGTGCGAGCCACAATCAATGGTGAGGAGCATATGATCACCGAGTGGGCTCCTTATTACATCGAAGGTCTGGGCAAAGGCGAGGTGACAGTGCAGCTAGAGTTAATCGATGCTGCTGGAAATGTCATTCCAGGGCCGTTTAATACGGTAACACGTAAGGTGACATTGGAATAGAAAAAGACAAATTAAAAAAGAAAGCCGCTGAGGGTCTCCTTAGCGGCTTTCATTTTAAAATGTGATTTCACCTATTTGAACCATCCTTTTCGATTGGCCATGCTAATAGCCTGGGCTTTGTTACTCACATGGAGTTTCTTATAGATGTTGGTGATGTGAGTACGGACAGTGTATGGGCTGATAAAGAGCTGATCAGCTATATTCTTATAATCAGACCCATTGATAAGACCTTGCAAAATTTCCATCTCACGCTCTGTCAGTACATTTTCTTCCTTTTGTTTTATTTCTACCTTAGCGCCAGAGAGCATCTGAAGTGCCTTTCGGGCTATTCTGGGGCTCATAGGAGCTCCTCCATAATTTATTACCTGGCGCAATGAATCGGCTATTGCTTCTACCTTTTCATCCTTGAGCAGATAGCCTACTGCCCCTGATTTGATCGCTTCAAAAATCTTAGCATCATCATCAAAAACCGTAAGCATCACAAAATGCACCCCCGGATATAACTGAAATCCTGCACTTACTGCACCTATTCCATCCAGCTCGGGCATATCTATATCCATGAGAACGACATCTGGAAGTGTTTTGGCAGCTTTCATTTTACTTAGAAAATCCAACCCATTTTCTGCAGTAAATGCCACTTCAAAATCTTCATATTGCCCGATTTTTTGAGCCAGAGAAACTCTGTTGGGCATTTTATCATCTACTATAGATACGAAAACGGGTTTTACCGACATGATACAAAAATCACTGAAATTCTTTCGTTCAGCTATACAGCAAATGCATTATTTAATTCACCAGTCCACAGGAGACTTACAGAGGTGCCACCACCTACTTTTGAGTCGAGCAGTAAGCTGGCATTTGTCTCCATAGCACGTGATTTCATATTGATCAGACCAAAGTGCCCCACCGGGCCGGGCTGACTGGTATCGAATCCCATGCCATTGTCTTTCAATTCGAAACCGAAAGGCTCTTCCTCTGAAGAACAAAAAGTGATATGGTAATCCGTGGCGTAGGAGTGCCTGATGGCGTTGTTAAAAGCCTCCTGAGCTATACGGAAGAGATTGAGTGCTACCTCTGGTGAGAGCAAAGTGTTCTCCTGAATATTCTCCTGAAAGTGTAGTTTGATGTCTGGCCGAAACTCTACCAGCTTCATGGCAAACTGCTTGAATCGATCAGCGAAATCCTCTACACTTAGTTCATTTTGACTAATCGCCCAGATGGTCTGACGGAGTGTTGTGATCGCTTGTCTACCTGTATCACTCAGCTGCTTTAGCTGGTTACGTCGTTCATCTGTATCCAAAGATTCAGGATGATCAGCGATCCACTCCATATTGGTAATGAGGAAACTCAGTTGCGCCCCCACATTGTCATGAAGATCTCGTGAGATTCGTACACGCTCTAGTTCCAGCTTGTGCTTGATCTCTAGTTTACGTTGAAGTTTAATTTTCTGCCTTGCCAAAATGAGTAAAAGGATTCCTATAATGATAAGTAGTCCGAGTAAAACCATCAATACTTTAAACCATGCTTTCTGCCAATATGGTGGCACTATGATGATCTGAATTGTCTTTGGTTGCTCCATCCAAACACCATCGCCATTGGCGGCTTTCATTTGAAAAGAATAATTGCCCGCAGGCAGATTGGCATAGCGAGCATAGTGCCGACTGCCACTTTCTATCCATTTGTCATCTAACCCTTGCATCTTGTATGCGTAGCGACAGCTATTTGGCTGGGTGAAATCTGGTGCAGCGAAATCAAAAGACAAGGTATTCTGAGTAAAATCCAGCACTAAAAGCCGCTTTTCATTGACTGTAGTGTCCATCTCCAATGGCTGATCAAAAAGCGAGATGGAATTGAGCGAAATCTGAGGTGGTCGCTCATTGAGAATTAGGTTATTTGGATCTATCACATTGACTCCACTCACTCCACCAAAGTAAAGCTTACCGTCGGTGTGTTTGTAAAATGCCCCAGTATTAAACTCATTGGATTGCAATCCATCCGACACATCAAATTGTAAGTATTCATTCGTCACAGGATCAATTCGCGACAAGCCTTTATTATGACTGATCCAGATATAGCCAAGGTCATCTTCTAGGATTCCATAGACGAAATCATTGGCCAGACCTGTAGAGACATCATGTTTCCTGATCAAATCACCGTCCAATGTGAGTTCAAAAAGCCCAGACTGTGAAGCTGCATATACGCGATCATTTGAAATCGTGATGCTTTTCATATAGACCTGTAATGGCTTTTTTAATTGATTGCCGGCCGAATCGAATAAAAACAAGGAATTGTTGGTGCCTACAAAAAACTTTCCTCCATGAAGAGCAAATGAAGTGATGTAGTCTACACCTGAAACAACAAGCGCTGTATCGATTTTGAGGCTGCTAGATACTTTCAAAATAGAACTATTAGTATTGAAATACCAACCATTTTCTACTTTCTCAAACTGTGGATAAGGAATATTTACCTCATCCAAATCTTCAATGATCGCTTCTGTTTTTAGGGTCTCAATATTGAATCGCAACAGGTTTTTTGCTTGAATAGCCAAAATGTTTTTTTCATCAAATGGGGTCATTCCCAAAATCGAATTCCCTGATGACCTTCCATAGAACTTTACTTGACGATATGATTTCTGGTTTTTGTAAATCACCAGTCCATGATCGTAAACTCCAGACAATACTGTACCATTCGGAAGCAGGCTAATGGATTTCACCATATCCAAAGGTGCCTTGCCTGTGCTATACTGAGGAAATCTATTTGTAAACGGGCTATAGACTTTTAGGCCGTTCCCGTTGGTGCCCAAGAAGAGTACATTATTTTGATCTGCGAAGATGCATTGGACAAACTTGTACCCCATCTCAGTATTGGCATCAAAAGATTCAAGATGTGCGAGCGCTTTCATCGTTTTGGGATCTATGATATACAGTCCCATGGCACTACTTACAAGTATTTGCCCATTGTACCATTGCACGTCCGTAGGATAAAAATCTGTGCTGAAACGCATGGCAGAAGTAATAGGGATGAATTCACCCGTATTTATATTCAACATATAACTCGCAACACCCGGACAAAATATCGTAGAATCGTTCATCAGTAAAAAGACCCCTCCATAATCCGAAGGAGTGTTCAATACATTGAGCTTTTGTGTAGTGGTATTGAATATCTCAACGCCACCCTTGCCGGTTAGATAGAAAATACCTTGGTGAAGCAATTGCCCACTAGTCAATGGATGCGTTTTGACTTTTGCTCTTTCTATAAAAACAGACGATATATGTTCCAAACTATTGACATCAAGCAATTCGATAGAATCCCCCTTCAACAACCATAATCCCTGATTGGTCTCACCGAGTATTCTTGCATCGAAATGTTTATCAAATTGATCAGTATTACGATTATACACACTTACTCCTTCATTGTGCAATGCCCACACCCTACTTTCATTATCTAGAAATAGCTTCCAAACCATATTACCTGAAATAGTCATTGACTGCCCAGCAACTCGCTTATAATGAACAAAGTCTTGACCATCATATCTATTGATACCGTCAGCAGTCGCAAACCAATAATAGCCGGAGCTATCCTGCAGCATGTCCCAAACGGTGTTTTGTGCCAGTCCATCATCCACGGTTATGGAGCGAAAGGTACCTTCTAGTTGAGCAACTGCCGAACCGGAAATGATGTAAGCAAAAAACAGAAGGGGCGCAATTAACCTCAGGGACATATAGTGTCGGAAAATAACCGAGAGAAATTTAGACCAGATACATGTAAAATATGCAGCATATATTTAAAAATACCCTGAAGAGGGTATGCCTCCATGAACCGAATACTGCATATGCTGTATTACATGGAAGTATAGCATTCACAAATTTTACATCAAAAAATAATACTCCTTGATTTAGTAACCGCCAATCCAATGTATAATAACACAAAAGCACTTTTAATGCTATTTATCGGATTTCTGAGCCACAATTCATTTGCTCAGGCTGAACTCCATATAGGCTACTCTCAGCCAATAAATGAATGGGCTGCTACGGACATATCCAAAGATTCGGGTTATGGAAAAAACGGCCTTGTAGTCCAATTCGGCGGACCTGTTTCGGAGGGTAAAGTTGTCAGGATCATCGCCAATATGGCACTTGGTTACAACAGAAGTGACTCCAAAAGATTCGGTAAAGCATACGCCAATGAAATATGGAGAAATGATCCTGCCGGGACTGGCGATTCATTGGTGTCAGTTCAGCTGGGAACCTACTTATTCGCTGCGACTCATCTCGGCTTGGAAATAAAGATACCTCTGGGAGGTGGGGGTGGGCATCAAAGCTATAGCTATATCCCTCTGAGGATGTCCGCAGGCCCACATATGTTTTTACCTCCAAACAAAACCACAATCAAAACCTATGGTGCCGATATTGATGGAAACATGGCTGATAAGAAAAAGGAATATCTAGCAGACTGGTCTTACGACATTTTGGGAGTTAGCTACCAAATAGGCACTGGTCTGGTCTTGAATGAAAAAGTCTCACTTAGAGTTGAGTACTTCGGCACATTGGTACAGCTGGGTGGTGAACAGTTTGCCAATAACTCGGGAGACATATCATTGCGATACCCGAGCAATTTCCAGTCCTTGATTTTTTCGGTAGGTATCCTTTTTTAATCCGCGAATATGAAAAATCCTTTATTTCCAATTTCGATAGTCCTACTTCTCTGTTCACTTACGAGCTGTTTCACTGCTGAAGAATACTTTTTTGACGCAAGACCTGACTCCACGACTATAGAGCGAAACGTACAGTTGATCAATGATCATTATGCCATACAATCGAAAGTATTTTACAGAAATTTCCAGAAAGATCTTGGCGTAGAAGATAATGGAAGCCTCAAGTATGAGCAAGTGAAAATAAAAGGAGACGGCTCAGTTTTCATCATGGGATCAAAGCAAACTGATGCTTCTGCCACAGTAGAAAAGTTTGAGTTCAAGACAGATGAAAACTTCTCCAATCTGACCACCATTACCTCACTCACACAGATTCCATCCAACCTGAGAGAAAACTACTTCACAGGGCCTAGTGATGATTATTTTTATACCAACAAATATTTAGAGAGTGGACATCACAAAGTTGATATTTACAGAAATGGTGACTCCATTGGCACAGTAGAAGAGTTTTCATCTAAATATCGACCGGCATGGCACCTGAGCACAGATGATAAGTTATACGGTTTCCGTGCTTTTGACGGGAATTCTGGATCTGGTATTAGTCAGATTACCCTTCTAAATCATTCCAGCACTACATACAGTTGGCCGGGAGCCGCAGGCTCTTACATCAGGTCTTCAGCAGTGGTGATCGGACAGATTCCTTATGCTTTTGGAATATCCGGATCAACAGTAGATGTCTATAGTGGAAATTACACAGAAACTTATCGAGATGCCGAGCAAGTGCAATATCAAATGAACTTTCTTGAAACTGTTTCCAATATCAAAGCCTTTGGCCATGTCTATTACATCGTATCGGACGATATCGATGCTTACATACTGGCCTTGGAGTATAATAATTTCCGTTTAGTCAAATACCACAGCACACATCCTCGTGCACTCACCCAAGTGGCAGATTTTACAGCCGAATATGAGCATCCAAACGCAGGTGGAACTGTCGTATTGCTTAAATCAGGAGTTGCCTTTATCATGGTCACTGATGGCAATGAATACAAAGAAGATGGCAGTCATACCTATGAGTTATTCAAAGTCTCAGCTGCTGAATCTAAGTCCTATGGAATCATAAGTACCAAAGATTTTGATTCGAATATTGACTTTCATTATGAAGACTATTTCATCATAGATGATGAGCCTGTAATCTGGTTTAGCAGTGGTGATGGACTCACTTACAGTGATCATTTACTAGTGGTTAAACCACAGTAGTCATCACACATTCTCACAAAAACACCAAATGCAATGAAAATAAAATCACTTTTTCTCCTATCTCTGATGGTACTCTTTGGCTGTACAGAAGACGCTGATAATCTCAGTAAATTCCAGATGCACAGGAATTGGAAAATCGAAAAATTGACCATAACCTACATGACCTTGCAAAATGACACTGATGGAAATCAATACATCTATGAGTATTACAAAAACATCTTTTTAGGTGGCACAGTAGAATATATGGACACCACCTTTATCGTGAACGACAGAGGAACTATGTCAGATTTTGAAACGGTCATCAAAATCACTCCTACGGACGAGGACTATGACCCAAATGACTATCGCTATCAGCAAGTTCCGTTCACCTTTTACCAATATATTTTTTCCAGACGCGTCAATCCATATGATGAATATACCTACACCGATATGTCAGATGGCATTACTCAGTATCATCCCTCGTCCAGGCTTGGTGAAGTGGTGATCACCGAGCGACCGCTAAAAGGTGACAAGATTCTCCTCATGATCACCAAAAATGAAAGTAATGAAATATTTAAGGGTTCTGGTCATTTCGAATTAGAACTCAGTCCACAATGAAAAACTGCGTACAATGAAAAATCATATCACTTATAAATTGGTCATAGCTGTGGCCATGACTGTATTTAGCATGAACATAGCACAGGCTCAGATCTGGGGTGTTGGTATTTATGCTACCTACAATTCCAATACAGTTGGCAAAGTCTCTTACTTGATGCCAGCCGATGATACTTTTAGTAATCTCTCACCGGGCATCAGTGTAGAGGGCTGCTTTGACGGTAAGTTCTACAGAGCAAATTCTGAATTTTTTAAGGAAGGAACTATGAAGATTTCTAGCCCTGACAAATCACCCAGAAACGGATATGGACATACCATCTTGAATTGGGAAATCTGCTGGCGCATTTTCCGGATGGGAGACCATTTCTCTGCAGGACTTGGAGGTGCATTTCTATGGCGAAGAGAAGGAGTCAATTTCCCTCATTTTCATGAACCCGGTGATGAAGTGATCAGGGGTGTCTTTGAAGGTCCAACTGGAAATTACCTCTACGGGTCAGGCTCGTATATGGTGAAGCACAGAGCCGGTATCGGCCCACAGGCTCAAATCGCCTTTCAGAATGATGACGAAACCATCTCCGTCAGATTAGCCTACACAGCATCCACCTATGGTAAGAAAAATCTATATACCTCTACAGAGTTGAGTGGCTACTTTAAAATGGCAGACAATAGCGTCATCAGAGTGACGGCCAGAAGATATTCCAAGTTCCTGGACGTACCAGATTTCTATACAGACGACTATTCCGGATATCAATATGATAGCAACATCCCCGTATTACCACATGATGCTAAGATCATGACTTATGAACTGACCATCGGCTATTTGATACCAAGCCTGATTCCTGGAGAAAGGTATAGTGTCAAGTCCTATACGAAATAGAAAATATAGTGCTAGAAGCCACCAAAGAATGTGAATGCATTGATCATAATTTTATAAACCATAGGAATCATTAAAAGTAAATGGCTGCCCTTGTTATGTCTGCTAACTCTGTCATGTGCAGACGAAGTGAAGTATGCTATTCCTAGTGAACTGCTACCAGAAATAAACATAGCTGACCATTACCCTAACCAAGACAGTCTTAGTCTAGTGACTAAAAACATTTTCGAACAAATTTATTTGGCCTTGCAGGACACATTGACAGACAATGAAGAAGGGGAAATAATTGAAATATTTAGCACCGCGAGAAAATCCTCAAACCTCAATGCTCTCATCATTTGTCTTGACAAGACTCAATTGTTAAACATCCTAGTACGAAGATGGGATGAAGAATATTTAACCCATAACGATCCTGGCTGGACGGACTGGTGGATGAAGAGTTCATTGCCATCAAAACCCGACAATCAACATCGGCTTCCACACTTATCTAACATTATATTTTCCAGTGGCAACCTCACTTATAATGCAGGAAAAAAAGTAGCATCCGCTCTTAGTTTGCGCTATCAGGACAAGCCATTTGAAAAGGCTGAAGACACAAATAGCAGTCTGCAATCCGTTATGATAACACTCGTTAGTTCGGCTGGGCACGAGTCCTCAGACTACAAAATATCTGAAGGAACGCGTCAGTTAGCTTTGGAAATACTAAAGTACCCCAGAGGCCCAGTTGCATACCAGCAAACAGCGATTAACGCTCGAATGACATTAGAGAAAGAATAATATGAAGCCAACACACATCGCACAAGCATTGCTACTCATAGGAGCTATCAATCTGGGCATATTGATCCATGCAGATTGCTTTGACTGTCCGCCGACTTATTCTGAATCTATAGGCGAATGGGAAAATTACATGCCTAATGATACCGTATCCGACTTTATGGCCGTAGAATGCGAAATGATCATTGAATTGCTCAATGATACCCTCAAAAACCCGGAAGAGGCAATCATTCTCGACGTATTCGAAAGAGCCGCCGCACAGGGAAAATTGAGCGTTTACCTAGACTATCTCGCTAACGTGAAGCCAGTAGCAGGTGATGAGAAAAATGTCATCTCCTGGATTTATTATAAAATCGATGAAAACTATGCATTCAGAACGACCACCTTTATAAGTATTTATAAAGAATGGCTTGGAATTGAATTGCCTGACTACTCAGAAAAAGGCCGACCAGTTACTTATGGCGATTTATCAGATGCTGTTTTGTCAGATGAACAAATGACGGCAGAAGGATACGCACTTTGGTTTGCACCTACCAAATATTGGATTCGCCATTTTCCGATCTACAGAAAGCCAAGAGAAGAAATGCCTTTGGAATTGCAGAAATTTTTAATCAAAAGGCTTTCTCAGGAATTTACCCTTCAGGGGAAATACAGAATGAGTGATTTACAACAAATGGAGGAAGCACGCATCAAGTTTGGGCTGGACTCTTCTCAGGTTTTTCAGTATCACTAATGTTTACCCTTCTTTCAGGGCCTATTAGTTTATCCTAAATCAAGTGCTTTTCGATTCTGATTCGCACGTCGCATTCAATGCAAAGAGTATATCCAAAAAAGCTAAAGAAAGTGATATCACCCTCGTGATGTTTGAGAAATAATCCTGCCTGAAAATCATCTCATATTGCATGATCACCGACACCTATCAGTTGTGACTGTCAAATCGAAGATCAATTATCAAAACAATGGTTCATTATGAAATCCCGGTCTTTACCGGGATTTTTTAGTTTAATCATTTTTCAACCAGCATGGTACTTTGAATCTGACAAAAGGCAAAACATTCCTTGAAGCATTTCAAAATGGCCAAAACCTCAAATATGCGTATTACTCGGTATAGGAGCAGATAGATAAACACTTCAATTTTGTTAAAAATCCAAACTATCATCTTGATCGATGGAGTGACAAACAATTTTGAACTTAATTCTTTCACCGCATATGAAGAAGAAATACAAACTATTCATTGCCTTTTTCGGCTTATTAAATTTAAGCGCATTCGCACAACTCGAGTTACATCTCGGATATTCCCAACCTATTAATGATTGGGCTGCTGCAGATATTACCAAAGATGTTGGTTATGCCAATGGCGGTATGGTGCTACAGTTTGGAGGACCACTGTCAAATGGCGATGTAGTAAGGACCATAATCAATGCGGCTTTAGGCTATAATGCCATGAGTTCAGAACGCTTCGGTGAGAATTATGCCAAAGCCTTTTGGAACGGTGATGTAACTGTTCCAGGAGATTCATTGATCTCCGTTAAGGCCGGAACATATCTCTACTTCACGACTCATTTTGGCCTAGAAGCCAAAATTTCTCTGGGTGACAACTATATTCCAATAAGAGTGATGGCCGGCCCTCATATATTTATGCCGCCTGATCGAAGTACGGTCAAAACCTATGAAAATTCAGGTAACGTGGAGACAGAATATCGTGGAGATTGGTCTTACGATGTAATGGGAGCCAGTTACCAGATCGGTACAGGCTTCGTCTTGGATGAAAAATTATCTTTTAGAGTAGAGTACTTTGGCACTTTAGGTCAATTAGCAAGAAGCCAATTCCCCAATCCAGCAGCCTCCCCCCGACTGTTTCCTAAGCATTTTCAGTCTTTGTTTTTTTCAGTAGGAATAATATTTTAATCCACGATTATGAAAAGATTATTTATCTCATTTTGTATCCTTAATACGCTGGCATTGCTGACGAGCTGTTATTCTACTGAAGAATATTTTGTTGGAACACCACCAAATCCTTTAGATAATGCTAAAAGTGTTGAGTTAATCAATAATCAGTATAAGATTCATTCAACCGTCTTTTACAGAGATTTTCAGGAAGCCTTAGGGGTTTCAACTACTGGTACTTTGGTATATGACCACATCAAAGTGAAAGCAGATGGATCTCTCTACATCATGGGCTCAAAGCAAGAGAATGCGTCAGCAACTTCTGAAAGATTCGAATTCCAAACAGATAACAATTTATCCAATCTCTCCAAAGTAAATTCATTGACCACTATAACATTAGACCAGAAAGAAAACCATTATACAGGTCCGGATAATGAGTATATCTTTTTAGATAGTTATCTCAATAATGATAAAGCTTTTATTGACATAGTCAAGAATGGCAATACGGTAGGTACAGTTCAGGATTACTTCGCTTACTATATTGAAGAAGACTATTATGATGGGCCATATCAACCCAACTGGTATCTTGATGCAAACGATCAGTTTTATGATTTTAAGCCAGAAGTGGTAAGTAATTTTGGCGATGGAATAGTCAGGATAAACAAACCAAATGCTTCATCAATTTCAGAATATTGGATATTCAATCCAAGCGTGAATTATACCAGCAGATTTCCAGCGGTAATAATTGGAGAGACTCCATATTGGTTTTTGATAAACTCCAGTACAAACAGTCCATTAGAGATCTATCGAGGCAATTCAACAATCGTGTTTCAGGATGCCCAAAATATTCAATATGGATATGATCTCATTGGCACCTCCTCCTCAAATTGTGATTGTTCATACTATGCATATCGCTGGGTTTCTGATGATGTCAATGCATACATATTGGTTTATGGCGGCAACAAGTTTAGATTAATTAAATTCAGTTCAGCATCTAATACAGCCAGTGTAGTATCAGAATTTCAGGCAGACTTCACCAAAAGTTATGTTCAGGACTTTGATGTAAAAGTGAAATTGCTAAAATCAGGAACTGCTTACGTGATGGTGAGGGATGGCAACAATGGGCCTAGTGCAGCGGATGGTAGCCATTATTATGAATTCCTTAAGATCTCTGAAGTAGAATCAAAGTCCTATGGCGTTATAAGCACTAATGATTTTGATTCCAATATCACCTACAATTACCATGATTTCTACATTGTGAATGATGAACCTGTGATTTGGTTTAGTAGTGGGAGTGGCTCTGATTATAGAGATCAGTTGCTAATTGTTTCTCCAAAATAGAAGGGAAGCTTTCGTCATTACCGATACTTCGAAAAATGACTTTGAAAATTTGTCAAACTTCCGGGTTTATAAAAGTCACATAATGCCCCTGAATGATTTGCTCACAGGCTTGTTATGAAATCCCATAGAGATCAAGGATTTTCATGTTCTCCAATTTTTAATAATCCACCTATTCCTATACCAATGAAATCACTTCTGGTAACCCTATTCTGCTGTATTGTTCATCCCTTTTTTGGCCAGACTTTAACCGACCTGTTTCCAAAATACATGGAGCTAAACGAACAAGGTAATTATGCGGCCGCTGCCCCCCTATTGGAGCAGATAGTGAAGGTAACCGAACAGGAGTACGGTCGCAACATGATGTACTTCAATGTTTTGATCTACACGAAAGACAACTACCTAAAGCTCTTCAATTATGCGAAAGCCGCAGAATACGGTGAGCGATTAGACTCTATTTATGCTGACACTCAGCCCTACAGCGATGATGGGCTGATCAATCTCAATGAGACATTTTCGAACTACACCTACGCCGGAGTATATGGCAAAGCCCAGATATATGCCGAAAAATCCCTAAAAGAATATGAAAAACGTTATGGGAAAAAGACAACTGATTATGCTACCGCCCTATCTCAGGTTGGCGTTTCGTACCAGGCTATGTCTCTACATGAAAAAAGCCTGGAGTATTTCAATCAGGCCTTAGCCACTGTACAGAAAATCGAACCCAACTCCAGGGAGCATTTCACCATTCTCAACAATGTGATGACTGGTGAATTTCTATCCGGCAGAAAAAAAGAAGCCTCTGCACATGCGCTTGAAGTACTCAATATGGCCAAAGCCTTGTTTAAAGATGTTCCGCTCGTAGTGGCGCATTTTCATGGAAATTACGGCATTCATCTTCAAAGTATTGGCGAATTGGCAACTGCCGATGTGCATTTCACCATGGCCCAGCAACTCTTTGAAAAAAACCAATTGACAACTAGTGAAACCTATGGCGATTTCCTTTCCAATTATTCAGTATTCCTTTTTGAAACTGATGACCTGGAGGCAGCTCATAAAGCCAGTGAGCAGTCCCTGTCCATATTTAAATCAAAATTCGGGCCTAACAGTCACCGCACTTTCTATCCGAAAATAAACCTTGGAATTTTCAGTGCTTTAAATGGAGCAGGTTATCCTGGCATTCGCAAAAGCACTGAGGCTCTGGAGCAATATTTGGGACGGTTCAAGAGTAACCAGTTTGTGCTTACAGAAAAAGACCGTATCGAATCCAGAAAATTTTTCGATCAGGTGTATGGGATGTTGATTGGTGAACTGCTGACCAATGATTTCCCCAAAGCAAGTGAAGATAAATCACGGTTTTATGGTGATCTGTTTAACCTGCACATCAATAGCAAGGGCATGGTGCTCAGTGCCATTAACAAAACTAAAAACCAAATTCTTTCCTCCGGCAATCCCGCTTTAATTACTGGGTACAATGATTGGATTCAGCTCAAAAATCAAATTAGCTTTTACAATGGACTTACCCTGGAGTCCTTGAATCAGGCAGGAATAAACCTTGAAGAGATAAAAAAAGAAGCTGCTACCATGGAAAAGAATCTTTTCACTTTGGCAGGATTGGAGGGTCAATTGGAAGATGAGTGGATTACCTGGCAACAAATTCGTGACAAACTAAACCCAGATGAAGTAGCTGTGGAAATAGTCCGTACGCACTATCAGGAATCAACCCACTACATGGCCCTGATTCTAAGCAATGAAACTAAAGAAGGGCCATTAATGATTCCTCTTGCTGATGCGGAAACCCTGGAAGAATCTGGCTATAAGTACTATAAAAACTGTATTGAATATGAAGTCACTGATCTAAAATCATACGCTCTTTATTGGAAACCAATTGAGGCTGTCATTGATCAGGTTCAACCAAACAACAAGCGCGTGACCCTTAGCACCGAAGGGATATACAACCTCATCTCACTCAATTCGATGAAAGTACCAGAATCGGGCAGGTTCCTGGTGGAAGACAGTGAAATCAAACTTATGACCAATTCGATCAATCTGGTAATGAAAGTGCCCCAACCTTCTGGTGCAGATTCATGGTTGATTGGAGACCCTGACTTTACCGCACCTCCATCATCGAATAATCAGCGTGGTTCCAACGATCGACTTGTCAGCAATTTGAGTTTTGAACTCTCCAAACTGCCTGGAACATTCGATGAAGTCACTAGCATTGGCCAACTGCTCCCATCCGATCAGCCTATTCACATTTTGACCGCTAAAAATGCAAATGAGACAGCCGTGAAAAAAATTCAATCACCAAAAATGCTGCACTTCGCTACACATGGATATTTTGCTCAAAATGACCAGGCCATGCTCAATACCGGGATCGCCCTCTCTGGCCTCAATACTTTTTATAACAACCCGGCAGCCTATAGCGGCGATGATGGACTACTCACTTCCTACGAAATACAAGGTATGAATCTAACCGGTACAGATTTGGTAGTGCTTTCCGCGTGTGAAACAGGTCTGGGAAATGCCGTTACAGGTGAGGGCGTTTTTGGCCTGCAAAGGGCTTTTCGTATTGCAGGTGCCGAAACCCTCATCATGTCGCTGTGGAAAGTAGACGATCGGGCTACACAGTTGTTGATGTCCCAATTTTACAAAAATCAACAACTGACTTCCAATCTTAATGAAGCTTTCAGGCAAGCACAAAACCAACTGATGGAAGAATATCCGAATCCAAAATACTGGGGCGCATTTCTTCTGGTTGAGTAAGGTTAAGCTACCCGAAAAAGGTTACACGTCCATAAAAGTGAACTTCAGCTTCCTTAGCTAAGCAACAATTCAACCTGGAAACGCCTTCTTTTTATACTTTCCCAAGACCTGACTTGTGGTACACAAACGAACATTGTACCCTTAAGATAAAATCTCCATCCAGGCAAAAATTTCTGAAAGGGATTTTTTTTTGTATCTTAACAGGCTGATTGCCACCTAAATACTACTTATGAACACTGCTCAAACCCTTAATATTGTTGAGATATTACAGGAAAACGGTTACCGAATGACGGAAGACAACTCGGTAATAAACCTCAAAAAATCCAAATCCAGCTCTATTGTTTCTGTTCTAATCTTTGGAACAATTGGGCTGATCTTGCTCACCTTTGGGCTCTACTATGGCCTGCATTTCACTACCATCATTTCCGGTTTATTTTTTATCGGTGTCCCGCTGATTTATGACCGGTGGCGTTACCCCAACAAGATAGAGATCGACACTAAGAATAATTCAATTGTGCTTAAAAGTGGACTGATGACCACCAGAAAGTTCAAACTTTCAGATATCTCTTCACTGGAAGTAGATGAAGCTGTGGTCTCCAGTGATGTCAGTCCATTTAAAGACGGCTATCAGGACTTTATCTACACATTCAACCTGCATGTAGGTAAAAGCAAAGAAAAATTACTAAACCTGGTCTTTCGCGAAGATAGCACCTTAAATATCGGGCAAATCACCGACTACCTCAGTGAGAAATTAGCCCTTCGAATGAAGTAACTACTCGACCCACTCGGCCATAAATAAATTTGTATCCCTGTTACCTCCATTGAAGCGGTTTGATGCCCACACCAGGTATTTACCATCTGGGCTAAACATAGCGAAGGAGTCAAAAGTCTGATCATAAGTTACCCTTTCCAGACCGGTACCGTCTACATTGACCATGTACAGGTTGAACGGAAAGCCTCTTTCTGACTCGTGGTTTGACGAGAAGATAACTTTGCTGCCCGATGGATGAAAAAACGGTGCCCAATTGGCATTGCCCAAAGTGGTGATTTGTTTTAAGTCAGAGCCATCTACATTACAAATAAATAGCTCCATTTGCGTAGGCTGAACCAGGCCTTGCGCCAGCAGATCTTTGTAAACCTTAATGTCTTCATCTGTTTTGGGGCGCGACGCCCTGAAGATCAATTTTGATCCATCAGGAGAAAAGAAGGCTCCACCATCATACCCGAGCTCATCAGTTACTTGTGCCACTTCACTCCCATCAATATTCATGGTGTACAATTCCAAATCACCTGATCTGGTAGAAGTAAAAACAATTTTGTCGCCTTTTGGTGACACGGTGGCTTCCGCATCATACCCGGGAGAATCTGTGAGTTGTGCCAGTATTTCACCATCAAGGTTCGACACGAAAATATCATAACTTTCATAGATCGGCCACACATACTTACCATCAATCGATCGTGGTGGATTTTGTGGGCAAAGACTATCACGCAAATGCGTGGAACCATAGACTATTGTGGTATCGCCTGGCAAGAAATATGAACAGGTGGTTCTTCCTTGCCCTGTACTTACCATTCCTGGTTTGTACCCTGGTACTGCCTTTGACAAATCCATGAGAAAAATTTGATCACATGACACATTCCAATCCGCATAGTCCGATTGGAAAATCAGCCGATCTCCACCGAATGACCAATATGCCTCCGCGTTATTTCCTCCAAATGTTAGCTGTTTGATATCTTTTAGGTGAGTTTCCTGTTCATACCTGAGACTGTCATTGGTGCCTTCAGACGACTCATTTTGCTGTGTGGTTTTCGTGGAGTTGCACCCAAAGATGAAAAGCAGGGCTGGTAAATAAATAAAGTATCTCATAAAAACTTAACTTAGGAGCCACTAAACTAACATATCTACTCATAGATGAGACATCAGATTAAATTTTTAGTCCTTGTTTTGCTTGCTGCCTGTCAGCCTAAACCGTCCGCCCCTCCCACTATCACGGAAGACATAGCCATACTTGCGAGTGACTCTCTCATGGGCCGTGAAATAGGCACACCTGGAGAGCGAATGGCGGCAACATACATCGCAAATAGATTTGAAGAAATTGGACTTGATCCTAAAGGAACAAAAGGATTTCTCCAACCATTTTTTGTAAACCAACCCAATAACCCACATGAACAAGCCCGGATCTCAGGAAAAGACTCTGTTCAAGGTACTGAAGGTCTCAATGTAATTGGTTTTCTAGATAACCCCGGATCTTCCATTGTTGTGATAGGTGCCCATTATGATCACCTTGGTTATGGTGGTTTTTCATCCTTGCACCGAGGAGATTCAGCTATTCACAATGGAGCCGATGACAATGCCAGTGGTGTGGCTGCCATGTTACAGATTGCCTCCGAATTCAGAAATCGGGAAATCCAGTCAGATTTGTTGTTCATTGCCTTTTCTGGAGAGGAGAAAGGTCTTTGGGGATCTAACTACTTCACAAAAAACCCTACCATCAACCTCACTGAAACCAACTACATGATCAATATGGACATGGTAGGACGATTGGATTCCGCCAGAGGAGTGGCCATTCATGGCACTGGCACCGCGCCTAACTGGCCAGAAGTCATTAATAATGCAAATACTGTTGGTTTAAAAGTAATCATGAAAGAATCAGGTGTAGGGCCATCAGATCACACATCATTTTACCTACAGGACATTCCGGTTTTGCACTTCTTTACTGGTCAGCATGAAGATTATCACAAGCCTGGCGATGATGTAGAACTGATCAATATTTTGGGTATTGAGCAAATAGTCACCCACATTTCCAATATCATAGACAATCTGGATTCAGCACCGAAACTCAACTTCCAAAAGACCAAAGACGAATCCAGGCAAGGCCCCAAATTCACTGTTACATTAGGGGTTGTACCTGACTACTTGTTTGACGGGAAAGGTATGCGCATAGATGGCGTAAGTGATGACAAGCCAGCCAAGCATGCTGGATTGGAAAAAGGAGACATTGTGATACAACTTGGGGACAGTACCGTAACAGATATGATGAGCTATATGCGCGCACTTTCAGCTTTCGAAAAAGGCGATCAAACAACTGTGATAGTGAATCGTGACTCCACTAATCTAGAATTTGATATCTCTTTCTGATGCACAGATTTCTTCCAGGCCTTCTCTTAATTATCATTGGATGTGGTGACAGTGCAGATCACATTATCTGGAAACACCATGAAATGGTCGGTGATTTATCAGATCTTAAAAATATCACTGCTTTTGCAAACTGCGAAAGCAGTGATGGCCATTACACCACTTATACTGAGTCTTCCTTTGAAGATGATTACCTGCTCTTTCAGCAGGTATATGACTTCAAGTCCAATCCGTTTTATGCCCTGATCCTTAAAAAAGATGAGGGCTATGGCCTGGATACTACACTAACCTCTCAAGGTCCTTTATCAGAAGCAGTAATCGCGGTGCTGAAAGCTCATGAATTCCATGAGATGATGCTTGAGCCGGAAAAAAGATACTTTGGAATGAAACAGATTGAGGATACGGTTTTTTTCAATCAAAAATGCAATCAACTCATTGCTTCTGATCATTTGGGATTACCTGTTCGCCTGTTTTTTGATAAAACCACCAAACTCATGGCCGGTATTTCCCAGTCCAACCCTTACAAAAAGGGTGAAATCATTCGCGTACACTTTGAGGGGTGGTTCAAAAAAGATCAAATCAAGGTTTTTCATACCGTAAAAGTGGAACAAGGTGAGTCAGATGAATTTATTCTGGAATACGACAACATCACTTTCAATAACCCTGATTTCGAAAAGATCTCTCCTTAATCCCTTTTCATCTTCTTAATTATCCGCTTATCTTCTCTGGATACCGCTCAGTGAAACTATTTCCATTTCAGCAACATTGTATTACATAATACCATTTAATAGATAGTAGCCCTACTTTGTCAGGTTAATAGGCGTGGATGCTGAAACAAGTTCAGTATGACCACAGGGGTGAAAGAACGAAGATTAAAACCAGGTAACGTCCTGCTGAATTCTTTTCAGTATCTAAACCTGAAGTAGGAGTGGTAAAATAATTTAAAGAGGATGCAACTTCAGTGAAATGAAATGCATCTATTCATTAAACCTAAAGATCAACTACTCAAACCAAATTATCGGATCATGATTCGCAACTACTTTACCGTGGCTTTCAGAAATCTCAGAAAGCAAAAATTTTATAGTGCTATCAATATTCTTGGTTTATCCATCGGGCTAACCTGCTTTCTATTCATTGCACTATTTGTCAAGGATGAGTTCAGCTATGATCAGCAATCAGATAAAGCCGCACAGATTTACCGAATGGATTTTAGTGGCACAATCAATGGCAATGAATTTATCACTGCCCTGATGAGTGCTCCCGCCGCAAAAACCATGAAAGCAGATTATCCTGAAGTTACAGATGCCTTCCGGTTCAGGACTTCAGGTAACTGGTTCGTGAAGAGAAAGGATGAAGAACTCACCTTCAAAGAAGAAAATGTGGTATTCGCCGATGAAAACTTCTTCGAATTCTGGGATTATCAATTGATCTCAGGTGACCCTAAAACCTGTCTTTCACGACCTAACAGCCTGGTGATGGATCAAACCACTGCAAAGAAAATATTTGGTAGCGATGACCCGATTGGTCAAACTGTAATTCTTGATAATGAGAAGGATTATGAAGTCACCGGAGTATATGCTGATTTTCCTGACAATAACCATTTTCACTTCAATGTGATGCTTACCATGCATGATCGGGAGGAAGCAAATCAAAATTTCTGGATGAGTTTCAATTTCAATACCTATCTCAAATTGAAAGCTGATGCAACCCCCCATGAGCTTGAAGCTAAGTTTCCAGAACTGATTGAATCAAAACTGGGACCTGAAATCAAGCAATTCATGAACATGTCCTTGGATGAGTTCTCCAATAGTGGGAATTTCGCTGGAATGTACCTTTTCCCACTTAAGGATATTCATTTACATTCTGATAAGCTGGGTGACCTGGAGGCCAATGGCGACATCAAATATGTGTACATATTCTCAGCTATAGGGGTCTTCATTCTGCTCCTCGCTTGTATCAATTTCATGAATTTAGCAACGGCCAGATCAGCAAATCGTGCCAAAGAAGTGGGTATAAGAAAAGTCATGGGAGCCTTTAGAGGTCAATTGATCCGACAATTCATTTCGGAGGCCATGCTCATATCTTTTATCTCAACCATTCTGGCTTTCGGGCTTGCTGCTTCCCTTCTCTACTATTTCAATGATTTGGCCGGAAAATCCCTGGAAATCAGCCAATTGTTTGCTTCAGATTTTATTTTGACCATGGTCTCAGTAATGATCGTGGTTGGTTTGCTCTCAGGAAGCTATCCGGCTTTCTATCTTTCTAAATTCAGACCAGCAGAAACACTGAAAGGAAAAATCAACCTTGGGTTTAAAAGCGGCAGGATCAGAAGTATTCTAGTTGTGTTACAATTCACAGTATCCATAGTAATGATCGTTGGCACCTCCATTGTTTTCAACCAACTTTCTTTTATTCAAAACAAAAAACTCGGGTTTAACAAAGATCAGATCATCATGATCAATGATGCCTGGATCCTTCGGGACAAGGTACAGCCCTTTAAAAATGAAGCACTACGTGACTCCAGGGTAAAAGGTGCCACAGTAGCCAGCTTCTTACCGGTAGGTACGTCGAGTAATAATAACGTCTATTATACGGGCAAAAACGTCAACACCTCAGAAACACATATTCTAAATAACCATTACATCGATCATGATTACCTGACTACTCTGGGTATGGAGATGAAAGAAGGTAGAGCCTTTTCTAAAGATTTTCCTGCTGATTCAACCACAGTCATTCTGAATGAAACAGCCGCACGGCAAATGGGCATTGGTATTGGAGATTATGTATCCAACCACGGTGGTGATCAGGATTCACTCTATGGGATCAGTTACAAAATCATAGGGATTGTAAATGATTTTCACTACGAGTCACTTCGGGAAAATATTAACCCACTCATCTTCCATCTGGGTAAGAGAAACGGATATGTGGCCTTAAAAGTAGAGGCTGGTGAAACGAAATCCACGATTGAATACCTCGAACAACTATGGGGTGATTTTGCCCCGGGCCAACCCTTTTCCTACAGCTTTATGGATGAACGATTTGACCGGATCTATGCGAACGAACAAAAGATAGGACAGATCTTCGGAGTGTTTGCATTCCTTGCCATATTTATCGCATGCCTTGGCCTTTTTGGATTGGCATCATTCACAGCAGAACAAAAGAGAAAAGAAATTGGTATCCGAAAGGTTCTGGGCGCTTCAGTAGCTCACCTGGTCAACAAGCTTTCCCTAAGTTTTATCAAACTGGTGTTTGTAGCCTTTGTCATTGCTACTCCCCTGGCCTATTTCGCCATGAAGGCATGGTTGGATGATTTTGTTTACCGTACAGACATCAAACTTTGGATATTCATATCTGCCGGATTGGCGGCATGTGTAATTGCCTGGCTCACTATGGGTTTTCAGTCATGGAAAGCAGCCAGGGCAAACCCAGTAACCTCTCTCAGAAATGAGTAAATAAACCTGTCCCATTCGATACCTACCAATAGGTATTTATGTGGCTAAATAGAATATTGACTCCATTGATTTCATTATAGAATTATGGTATATGAATATTTTTACGGCATATTTTAAACCGTAATCATGAGAACATCATTAATTATTTCAACTGCTCTTTTAGTAACCCTGTTTACTTCTTGTGAGAAAGACCCATCTTCTGAGGTAAGCATTAGCAAGACAAGCTTAAGTGTGGATGAACAAGTCACCGTGACGCTAAGCAATTTAGAGAATGTTACCTGCACTGATTGGGGTATTAACTTTGACGGAGATTACACGGTGATTTCTGGTGGAGGAGGAAATGACTTAACCTTCACAGTATCATTTCAAAGTGTTGGTGAAGCATCAATTTATGCGAACCCCAATTTCTGTAAGAAAAAGAAAATTATCGATAAGGCCGAATGCAGTTGTGAAGAAGGCCGGGTGGAGGTTAATATTCTAGACATCACAGTAGAATAATTTTATATTTATGGAAGTAGATCAGCCACTTAGTAAGTTTATTTTTATTGTTCAGCTAACTTCTACGTTAAATTTTCAGTCCCTGATTAGTCCTTTGTCAAGTGAATAACCACCGATACTGAAACAAGTTCAGTATGACCACTAGGATGATAGAACGAAGATTAAAACCAAGTAGCGTCATGTTGAATTCATTTCAGCATCTAAACTTGACAAAGTACGATTGGATTTGACTTAAATTAATCAACATATCCACAACTTATCCACAGGTGGAAAATAGATTCATCCCCCGGTCATTTTGGTCGGGGGATTTTTTTATTTTGTTGGTTGTTATCTAAAGCAAACCACCACGCTTCATGTACTTAATATTCGATACGGAAACCACAGGGTTACCACGCAATAAAAATGCTCCACTTACCGACTTTGAGAACTGGCCCAGGTTAGTGCAGCTCGCATGGCAATTACATGATGGTGAGGGGAAACTGCTCTCGCAGGGCAATCACGTGATCAAGCCGGAGGGGTTCACCATTCCCTTCAATGCCCAAAAAGTACATGGTATCTCTACCAACAGGGCCCTGGAAGTAGGTGAAGATCTAAAAGAGGTTCTAGCTAAATTCTCGGCAGATGTCAAACGGGCAAGCGTACTCGTTGGTCACAATATCGAATTTGACAACAAGATCATAGGTGCGGAATACCTCCGCACCGAGCAGGAAAACCTGATAGAAGATTGTCCAAACATCGATACCGGATTAGCCACTATAGATTTCTGTGATATAGTAATGGGTAACGGCAAAAAGAAAATGCCGAAACTCATAGAGCTTTACGAGAAACTATTTGGTAAACCATTTGACGATGCTCATGATGCAGCCTATGATGTAGACGCAACGGCCAATGCATTCATAGAGTGCCTGAGAAGGAAAATCATCCCAACGTTTGATGACACGGAACCGGCGAAAATCACTTATGAAGCGCCTGACCTGGAAGCAGCCAACTTCACCTGGGCCAAAGAAAAATCAGACGGCAAGCTAAGCGACTCTGAAGTAGCTGTTGAAGATATTAAGGGCGCCTTTTGCCACTTGCATGTTCACTCCCAGTTTTCAGTGTTACAGGCTACACCAAATGTAGAGTCAATAGTGGCCAAAGCAAAGGAATATGAAATGCCGGCAGTGGCACTCACTGACCTGGGCAACATGTTCGGTGCCTTCAAGTTTGTACGATCCGCACTTGGGGCAGGCATTAAACCTATTGTAGGTTGCGAATTCTTTGTGGCTGAAGAAAGAAAAAAACTCCAATTCACCAAAGACAACCCGGACCGTAGGTTTCAGCAGGTGTTGCTTGCAAAGAACAAAAAAGGTTATGAAAACCTTATCAAACTCAGCTCTCTTGGATACATAGAAGGGCTCTATGGCCTATATCCGCGTATTGACAAAGAGCTTATTCGCGAGTATAGTGAAGGAATTATCGCCACCAGTGGCGGTGTGTTTGGTGAAATCGCGAACCTGGTGCTAAACGTTGGTGAACATCAGGCGGAAGAAGCCCTGCAATGGTGGCTGGAGCTTTTCGGAGAGGACTTCTACCTGGAGATCAACCGTCATGAACTGGATGATGAAAACCACCTCAACGAAGTGTTAATAGGGTTTGCCAGGAAGTACGGAATCAAAATGATTGCCTCCAATGAAATGTTTTATCTGGATGAAGAAGATTCCAAGGCGCATGACGTACTCATCTGCATTAAGGAGAATGAAAAACAAAGTACGCCTATCGGACGTGGGCGAGGGTTTCGACCGGGACTTAGGAACTCCAAATACTATTTCAAGAGCCAGCCGGAAATGAAGGCAGCTTTTACCGATTTACCGGAGGCTATTGAAAATATCCAGGAACTTATTGACAAGGTAGAGGAGTACAAACTGGAGCGAGAGGTGCTACTACCCAAATTTGAAATTCCTGAGGAGTTTAAAAACCCTGATGATGTAGTGGATGGAGGCAAACGTGGTGAAAATGCCTATCTCAAACACTTAACCTATGTAGGTGCCAAAAAGCGATACGAAGCTGTCACGGATGAAATCAAAGAGCGGTTGGATTTCGAATTGGCAACTATTGAAAATACTGGCTACCCAGGCTACTTCCTGATTGTGCAGGATTTTACAAGTAAAGCCCGGGAAATGGGTGTTTCCGTTGGGCCGGGGCGGGGATCCGCCGCTGGTTCTGCGGTGGCCTATTGTATCGGGATTACCAATGTGGATCCAATCGCTTACGATCTTCTATTTGAGCGTTTTCTGAATCCTGACCGGGTATCACTTCCTGATATTGATATTGACTTTGACAATGAAGGCCGGGAGAAGGTCATAGACTATGTGGTGAACAAATATGGATCTACCCAGGTAGCCCAGATCATCACTTACGGTACCATGGCACCAAAATCAGCCATCCGGGATGCTGGACGGGTGATGGAGCTTCCTCTGCCCGATACGGATGCTATTGCCAAACTTGTACCGGAAAAACCAGGAGCCAAGTTTTCCAAGATTTGGGGAGAAGTACCAGAGCTTGAACAAATGCGCCGTGGAAAAGATTTGTCCTCCCAGGTGCTCAACCAGGCGGTAATCCTGGAAGGTTCACTTCGAAATACCGGCGTACATGCCTGTGGTGTCATCATCACTCCTGATGACATGACCAAGTTTGTCCCATTGGCCCGTGCCAAAGATTCTGACTTACTAGTCACCCAGTTTGACAACAGTGTGGTAGAGTCTGCCGGAATGCTAAAAATGGACTTTCTAGGCTTAAGAACATTGTCCATTATCAAAACGGCGATTGAGAATGTAAAGAAGCGTCATGGCATCACAATCGACATAGATGAGGTGCCACTTGATGACAGCAAAACCTATGAGCTTTATCAGAAAGGAGAAACCAACGGAACGTTTCAGTTTGAGTCTCCGGGTATGCAGAAGCACCTGCGCGCCTTAAAGCCTGACAAGCTGGAAGACCTAATAGCTATGAACGCCCTCTACAGACCAGGCCCCATGGAGTACATTCCTGAGTTCATCAACAGGAAGCACGGTAAGTCGGAAATCCAGTACGACGTACCGGACATGGAAGAATACCTGTCAGAGACCTATGGAATCACCGTCTACCAGGAGCAAGTGATGCTACTCTCGCAAAAGCTGGCCGGATTTACCAAAGGTGAAGCGGACGTTTTGCGTAAAGCAATGGGCAAGAAACAACGTTCGGTACTTGACAAAATGAAGCCGCAGTTTGTGGAGCAAGCCAAAGCTAAAGGCCATCCCGAAGAGAAGCTTGAAAAAATCTGGAAGGACTGGGAGGCGTTTGCAGCCTATGCATTTAACAAATCTCACAGTACCTGCTACTCTGTAGTTGCCTATCATACCGGATATCTCAAGGCCAACTATCCGGCTGAGTATATGGCTTCTGTGCTCACTCACAACCAGAGCAATATTGAGAAGGTGAGTTTCTTCATGGAAGAATGTAAGAGCCAGGGAATCAAAGTGCTAGGGCCGCATGTGAACGAGTCGGGACTAAACTTTGAAGTGAATGCTGCCGGTGAAATCCGCTTTGGACTTGGAGCAATCAAGGGTACGGGTGAGTCTGCAGTGCTGGCGATCATTGAAGAGCGTGATAAAAAAGGACCATTTAACGATATTTTCGATTTTGCCGCAAGGGTGAATCTCAGAGCCGTCAATAAGAAATCATTTGAAAGTTTGGCGAAAGCCGGTGGCTTTGACTGCTTTGATGAGTTTCACCGAAGACAATATGTGGAGCAGGATGAAGAGGGTGCTTCTCTTATTGAAAAATCAATCCGCTATGCCAACAAGCTCCAGCAGGAAGAAGAAAGCAATCAAGCATCGCTCTTTGGCGGTGGTGGTGGAGATAATGCTGTTGTGATGCGTCCGCGCATTGGGAAAATAGAGCCTTACGGCGAAATAGAAAAGCTCAACATAGAACGTGAAATGGTTGGCCTCTACATTTCGGGGCACCCACTGGACCAGTACAAATTTGAGATGAAGTACCTGACCAACTCCACGCTGACAGACCTCAAAGATCTTGAAAAAAATCAGGGCAGGGACATGAGGTTGGGCGGCGTGGTGAGCAGCGTGGCTCACCGGACAACCAAAAAAGGCAAGCCATTCGGTCAGTTTACACTGGAAGATTTCAACGACAGTTATTCCTTCTTCTTGTTTGGGCAAGATTATATCACCTTCAAACCTTTGCTGGAAACTGGCTGGTTTCTCTACATTTCCGGTATCGTGCAAACCCGTTGGAATGGTGTAGACCTGGAGCTGAAAATCAACAATATAGAACCTCTTGGAGAAATTCGTGAGAAAATGGCCCGGGGAATAGAGTTGCAAATGCGCCTGTCTGATGTAAGCCCGGTACTGATCGGTGAGCTGGAGAGGTATGGTCAGATGTACCCTGGAAAATGTGCATTTAAAGTGAGTATAGTTGGAGCCTATGAGGACCGTATGATCAATCTGGAAATGATGAGCCGTAAAATGAATATTGAGTTGAACGATGACCTGATCAAGGAACTGGACAAACTGGAGGAAGTGAATTATAAGGTGATTACGGCGTAGTGGGTTGTTGGGTTTTGGGTTATTGGGTTTTGGGTTCTGAGGTTCGAGGTTTTGAGGTTTTGAGGGTTATGGGTTCCAAGACTCTGGTTTTCAGGTTCCAGCTTTGGAGCTAGAACATTACAATTGTCCTTCGGCTAACAAATGAAGAGTTTATCAGATTCTGGTTCAACAAAAACTCTATCTTTGCCGTTATTTCCATGACTGTACACATAAACTGATATAAAGAATGGCACATCCGTTAGAATTAACTGATCAGAACTTCGAAGAAATAATCAACACAGATAAACCCGTGCTCGTTGACTTTTGGGCTGAGTGGTGCGGACCTTGTAAGATGATTGCCCCTGTAGTGGAGGAGCTAGCTGCTGACTATGATGGCAAGGCTATTATCGCAAAGGTAGATGTGGATTCAAATCCGGAAGTTTCTGCAAAATTTGGTATCCGTTCAATCCCAACCTTGTTGGTATTTAAGAACGGTGAGATCGTAGACAAGCAAATCGGTGCGGTACCTAAAACTGCATTGAGTGAAAAGCTTGATAAGCAATTGGCATAAGCTTAAAAGCTCATAAATTAGATACAAATCCCGGCTGAAAAGTCGGGATTTTTTTGTGCTCGATCTTCCTTCACCGGAAATTCACTATAAGTGAGTTCATTTCAGGAGTTAACGCATTAACTTGGTCAAGAGTATAGAACAACAGTGAAATCGATACAAACACCAAGAACGATCATCCGCGAAATCCAACCCGCCGATGCTCCATTTATATTGGAACTGATGAACTCACCAGCTTGGCTCAAAAACATTGGTGATCGTAATATCAAATCCCTACGGAAAGCTGAAGAATATACTCACCAGAATCTCATTAGCAACTATAAAAAGTTTGGCTTTGGTATGTGGCTGGTGATTAAAAAAGACGCTCAGACGCCAATCGGAATATGTGGTTTGCTGCAGCGGGATTACTTAAGCATCCCAGATATTGGGTTTGCATTTTTGCCAGCATATATCGGAAAAGGCTATGGACAGGAATCAGCAGAGGCAGTAATTGAACATGCTGATAAATATTTAAACCTAACAAAAATAGCAGCCTTTACGGATCCTAAAAACGATACATCCATCAGACTACTAATGAAGTTGGGGTTTAAAGAGCAGCAGCCGATGAAACTTCCCAATGAGAGTGAAGTCAGCTATTTTGAACGAAATATCTAAGCTAGATGACCTCTACCTTCTGGTTCTTAGTGGCAGCATCAAACATTTTGGTGAAGCTTACTTTTTGGCCTGTTTCTATTGAAACATAGAAATACTCCCTTCCTTCCAGTTCCACTACACACTCTCCCAGGTCATATCGCAGGCATTTCACCCTGGCCCCAACTTCTATCAGTGATCCGTTCAGGTCCAGGATAGCTGGCACCATGGGTTCCTGAGGCTTCTTTTTCTTAAATAATCCAAACATCGCAGGCAAAGATATTGGAAGAGATGAAATGGTCATGAATCAATTGTATGAGTGGAGAAATATCCAATACCAACCGGTAAAAGCTTCTGATCTCAGTAATTTTTTCTACTTTAAAGACATGAACCATTCTATCAAATCGATAAGACCATTCATCGGAGCGAAGAATTTTGACGAATCCCGGGCATTTTATTCAGCACTTGGTTTTCAGGAAGTCAGGCTTGGCAAGATGTCCCTGTTCAAGCAGGAAAACTTTGGTTTTTACCTCCAGGACTACTATAGCAAAGACTGGGTAAACAATTCTATGATCTTCCTGGAGGTTTCTGATACCAGGGCTCATCGGGAGACTTTGCTTGGGTTAGAATTAACTGACCAGTTCAAAAAAGTCCGCATTTCAGAGATTGTGGTAAACGATTGGGGAATGGAGTATTTCGTGCATGACCCTTCAGGGATTTTGTTGCACTTTGGTGAATTCAATTAGCCTTCTCAAATGAGTCCAAAATCCCTGAATGGTCTCATTGCATCAATATTTTCAGCTTTCTAGGACATAGATACCAATCTGAGCAAATACTTTTATCCCATGGTTCAGACTGACAAAGCTATTTTTAAAACGTTCGTCTTTACTCCCTCCAAGATGGGATTATGGAGCAATAAAATAATAGATGTGGCCATTATAATTGGAATTCTACTTTTCATTATTGCCAGCATTTATAATCCAGAAGTTTTACTCGCACTAATTCTTTTTGCTCTCCAGAAAGTTTTGAAGGTACATTTTAAAACTGAACTAAAGAGACGAGACTATAGGTCATACGGCACAATAGGGGTTGACCTTGAAATAGGCGAAGAGTTCTTAATCATCAATGGGACCAAAGTAAAATTCTCAGAGATGGATAGTCTGATTATTTATGTGGATGAATATGCAGGAATGAATAGATGGCTAATATTTCACCACCATGGAGCAAATAACGAAATTCAGTTTTCCCGGAATCACCTGTTTACTTCTCTGAATTACTATATCGGAAGTCAGGGAGATTTCTACTACTTGAGTAAGTTGGTAGAAGAATTGAAAAAGTCTACAAACCCGCGAAAGCATAACCTGGCAAGTGCAAGAAAACAGTCCTCTGTCAGTCAGTTATTGACTACCACCATGCGACAATTGTTCTTTGAACTTCATTTGGAATGGAGCAAGGTGCCAGCCCTGATCACCAAATAGTAAGCTGATAATTTAGGCCTCAACCCAAACAATTCTACCTCCAATCACTTCAATAGTTTAGAGACGCCATTTGTAAACCACCGCTTGAAAGGTCTTCAAACTAACTAATGAGCAGCTATGGCTACTTCAAAATCGATAATGGAAATTGAAAATAAGGAATGGCAGGAATCCCTGGAATGGGTGATCAAGCACGAATCACCGGACCGTGCCAAGGAGCTGCTGGGAATCCTGCGAAAGGTAGGCGAAAAAGAGGGCATCAGGTCTGACAGTGGGCAGATCATCTCTGCTTACCTGAATACCATTCCGGCGGGCGATGATCCAGATTATCCTGGCAACCCGGAAATAGAGGAGAAAATCTACAATGCCATCCGCTGGAATGCCATGGCAATGGTGGCCAATGCCAACAAAAAAACAGAAGGAATTGGTGGTCACATTTCTACCTACGCATCCTCTTCTCACCTATTTGAAGTAGCGCTTAACCATTTCCACAAAGGCTACAACAACGGAACTCCTGACCTTGCCTATTTCCAAGGTCATGCGGCACCAGGACTCTATGCCCGTTCATTTTTGGAGTTCAGGCTGGATGAAAAAGCACTTGACATGTTTCGCTTAGAGCTACAAAGCAAAAAAGGCTTGTCATCATACCCTCATCCCAGGCTAATGCCCGAATACTGGCGCTTCCCCACGGTGTCTATGGGACTGGCTCCAGTTCAGGCTATCTATCAGGCCAGGTTTTTAAAGTATCTAGAAAACAGAGGCCTAAAAGAGAAAAACGATCAACAGGTTTGGGCTTTCCTTGGCGATGGAGAAATGGACGAACCAGAATCTACAGGAGCACTGTCGATTGCTGCCAATGAAAAACTCAACAACCTCACATTTGTGATCAGCTGCAACCTACAGCGACTGGATGGACCGGTACGTGGAAATAACAAAGTAGTAGATGAGCTGGAAGGCATATTTAAAGGATGTGGATGGAACGTAATAAAAGTGATATGGAGCCATCACTGGGACTCGATCATTGAAAAAGACAAAGGAAATAAGCTGGCAAAAAAATTCACTGAATTAGTAGATGGAGACCTACAAGGACTGGTAGGGGCTTCTGCCGATGAATTGCGGGAAAAATTATTTGACGGTGAATTGTCAGAGCTCATTGAGGATTTGGATGATGAGGCCCTGCAGGAACTCGATCGTGGTGGGCATGATCCGCTCAAACTATACGCAGCATACAGCGCTGCTATGAACTACGATGACGGCCCCACAGCCATACTGGCCCAAACTGTAAAAGGATACAAACAAGGCAGTGCCGGAGAGGCCAGCAACGTAAGCCACAAAAAAAAGAAATTTAAAGAAGAACAGCTGAAGGCATTTCGGGATGTATTGAAAATCCCTATTAAAGATAAAGCGCTTAGTGGAGATCACATACCTTATTTCAGGTTTGATAAAGAATCAGAAGAATACAAGTACCTGAAAGAAAGAAGAGAAAGCCTCGATGGCACCTTGCCTAAGCGGGAGGTTTTAGCAAAAAAGATCAAGCTCCCTGCTAAAGATACTTATGCTGAGTTCCTCAAAGGAACAGGCAAAACAGAAGTTTCGACTACTGGTGCCTTTGTAAAGCTCCTCACCAACCTGATGAAAGACAAAAACATTGGGAAGCTGGTGGTACCTATTATCCCAGATGAAGCCCGGACTTTCGGCATGGACTCGCTATATAAGGGTGCTGGTATATACGCCTCTCAGGGTCAAAAGTACGAACCGGTGGACAAGGACAGCTTGCTCTTTTACAACGAGCAAAAATCCGGCAAAATCATTGAGGAGGTATCACGGAGGCTGGCGCCATTTCGTCCTTCATTGCCGCAGGCACCAGCCACATGACCTTGGACAGTTACACGATCCCATTCTATTCTTTCTATAGCATGTTTGGCTTTCAGCGAATCGGGGACTTTATATGGGCAGCTAGTGACGCCAGGGCTAAAGGTTTCCTGATTGGCGGGATTTCTGGTCGTACGTCACTCTCAGGAGAAGGCTTGCAACATCTCGACGGTCAAAGCCACCTGAATGCACTCGCATTCCCTACGGTGAAAGCTTATGACCCGGCCTTTGCTTACGAAACTGCCGTGATCGTTCGGGAGGGAATCAAGGAAATGTATTACGATGAACAGGATGTATTTTACTACCTCACCATCACCAACCAGTCGTACCCCATGCCTAAAATACCGAAAGGCGCAGAGGACGGAATCATGAAGGGACTATACGCCTATCAGAAATCAAACAAGCGGAAAAACGCCGATATAAAAGTGAACCTTCTCGGAAGTGGTGCCATCATGGAGGAAGTAATAAAGGCTGCGGAGATGCTGGAAGGGTTTGATATACCTACCAACAATTGGAGTGTTACCAGCTACAAAGCGCTCTATGACAATGCTATTGACATTCAAAACCAAAACCTGAATGGAGGTCAAACCAAAAAGAATTACCTGCAAAAAACCCTCGAAGATCAGGGAGAGCTTTTCGTGGCAGCAACGGATTATGTGAAAGCCCTGCCTTTGTCAGTATCAAGTTGGATACCTGGCGAATTTGTAGTACTGGGCACGGACGGCTTTGGACAAAGCGACAGCACTCCAGCACTTCGCAGGCACTTTAAAGTGAATGCTGACTACATAGTCCTAGCTACCATAAAAGCGTTAAGACAGGCCAAAAAACTAACAAAAAAGGAATCTGACAATTACCTCAAAAAAATGGACATCAAATAATTATCTACAGCTATGCAAAAGGAAATCAAACTACCCAAAATCTCTGAGGACAGTGATGAAGCAGTGATTGCTGACATCCTGGTAAGCGAAGGTGATGAAGTAAAAGAAGAAGACTCACTAATAGCTGTGGACAGTGATAAAGCCACTGTAGAGGTACCGGCTGAAGAAGCTGGCACCATTGTGGAAATACGGGTAAAGGAAAGTGACTCAATCAAAACAGGCGATGTACTGCTGATCATGGAGGTGAGCAACGGGCAGGACAAAGAAGGTGATGATGATGGAAAAGAGTCATCCAACGAGAAGGAAACAGACGAAGAGACTGAAGAAACGTCTAAAAAAAAGAAAGCCGACAAAAAAACTGAAGAAGAACCCGATCAAGAGCAGCCTCAAAATGAAGACAAAGATGATGAAGATAAGGATGATGGGGACGAGCAGAAAAAAGAAAAGCCAAAAGAAGAAGCGAAAGATATACCGGACGAAGAAGAGGACAAAAAAGAACCTCAAACTGATACAGCTGATGTGCCTGCTGCTCCTCTGGCCAAGCAACTTGCACGTGAGCTTGGCATCAAAATCCAATCAGTAAAGCCAGATGCCAATGACGACAACCGGATCACCCGTGAGGATGTAATGGCTCATGCCAAAAAACTGATTACCGGACAAGGCGTGCAAAAGCCTTCAAATGACCAGCCCAATAAAATAGAGCTCCCGGACTTTAGCCAGTGGGGCGAGACAGAGAGCGTCCCCCTATCCTCCATCAGAAAAGCAACCGCCAAAACCACCACCCTATCGTGGACGAATATTCCGCATGTCACTCAGTTTGATGAAGCGGATATCACCCAGCTTATGGACTTTCTGGAAAAGACGAATGAAAAAGAAGAATCAAAGATTACGCTAACGGCCGTACTGATAAAAGTACTCTCCATGGGACTGGAAAAATTCCCGGATTTCAACAGCAGTCTGGATTATGAGAGAAATGAACTTATACTAAAAAAATACTTCAACATAGGCATAGCCGCAGATACACCCCACGGCCTGATGATCCCTATCATCAAAAAAACCAATGAGAAACCGATTATTGCAATCGCGGAAGAGATGACCGAACTGGCTGAAAAAGCCCGGAATAAAAAACTCAAGAAAGACGAAATGCAGGGCGGCAACATTACCATTTCTAATCTGGGTGGAATCGGCGGCACCGGATTCACGCCGGTCATTTTTCCTCCTCAGGTAGCCATACTCGGTGTATCCAGAACTACCCAGAAGCTAGACGTGGATGAGGATGATGAGCTTTTTAAAAAATCAGTGCTGCCTCTGGCCCTTTCATACGACCATAGGGTGATTGACGGAGCCAATTCAGCTCGTTTTCTCCGCTGGATATGCGAAGCTCTGGAAGAGCCGATGAATCTGGTAATGGGTTGAGGTATTGCTGGCGACAATTGTATGTCGCCACTTCTTTGAGGGTCATTTGTAATGATTTGCCAGATCAGCGCTGCACTTGACCGGGTGATTTAATCTAGCAATTTAGCTCCATGGATCGCGGAGAATATTGAGCAATATAATTTGCTATTGAATCCAGGCCGTTCCAAGCGGATTCAGCTAGTGTTATTTCCATTTGGCATTAAAACGTTCCTTCGCTGTATTGAGAGAGATAACTTTTCCCTCTTCTACATCTCTTAAACCTTGCTCAACCTTTTCTACAAATAGGAGTTTATCAATAAGTTCCTCGGTAGAGAACTCATCTGGGAGTTGTTCAAGGGTTTCAAGCACTTTGTTCTTGTCCATGACAATAAAGTTAAAAAATAGTAGCACTCAACCTTTAAGAATATAGTTTAAAGATTTAAAATAAAGCTCCGTAGCAGGGTTTACGGTCGACAATTTATAGTCGCCGCTTCTTTGAGGGTCATTTGTAATGATTTGCCAGATCAGTATTCAAAACAGTTCTAAAAACCAAGGGCGCAATGCAATAGTACCCAATCAAAGGTTGTTTCTAATGAATGGATTTGGACAGGCACTTCTCCACCATATCAAAATCTTCCTCACTATCTGCCAGAACCATCAATACGTCCTTCGCCTCCACGACCGTTGAACCACCCGGCCTTATGAATTCATCGTTTCTCCTAATCATTGCAATAAATGCTGATTTGGGGAAATTCATATCAATAATTCTTTTGTTTACGACAGGGTAGTCTGGTGAAATCTCAAATTCTTGAAGTGTTGACTTAGGTAATTCCAACACGAGCTTATCTATTTCTGTAATCTTTTTGGCTTTCTCTGGCAAGGCAACTTTCAACCACTTCGCAACGATGGAGAGCGTAGTTCCCTGAATTAATACAGACGTAACTGAAATGAAAAACACAATATTAAAAATCATATTGGCTTTGTCAATTCCTGCAAGTAGTGGATAGGTAGCAAATACAATGGGTACAGCTCCTCGCAGACCTACCCACGAAATATAAAATCTTCTTCTCAGTTTCATTTTAAAAAACATCAGACTGAGAAATACCCCAGTAGGTCGGGCTACAATAATCAGGAACAATGAAATAAGAAGGCCAATGCCAATATATGGAATGATTTCAGATGGGAATACGAGTAAGCCCAAAGTGAGAAACAGGACAATCTGCATTAACCAGGCCAAACCATCAAACATTTTTAGAATGGTCTTTTTATGGATCAAATCCTGGTTTCCCAAATAAACTGCACAAATGTAAATAGCCAGAAACCCGTTACCACCTACAAAATCTGTAGCTGAAAATGTAATGAACATCAGGGCTATTACTAAAACAGGGTAAAGTCCTTCAAAATCAAGTTTTATCCTGTTGATGATAAACTTGCTCAGCATGCCAAAAGCAAACCCGGCAATTCCACCTAAAATCATTTGTTGGAAAAACAGTGGAAGGATAGATATAAAGCTTTGATCCTGATGAACTACCAGGGTCAAAAAGGCGAATGTCAGCACGTATGCCATTGGGTCATTACTTCCACTTTCCAGCTCCAAAGTGGGCCTAAGATTGGTTTTAAGAGCCAGGCTTTTTGACCTTAGTATGGAAAAAACAGCCGCTGCATCTGTAGAAGACACAATCGAACCTAACAACAAGCTTTCATAGATTGTAAAGTCAGTAATAAACCATACGAAAGTGCCAAGAGAAATTGCCGTAAACAAAACGCCTAATGTCGATAGTGTAACTCCTTCCCAAAGAATGGGTTTGACAGCCTCCCAGCTTGTGTCTAGCCCGCCAGAAAACAAAATAAAGTTAAGTGAAACAATACCTATGAACTGGGCGAGCTTCGGATCGTCAAAATGGATACCACCAATGCCGTCAGAACCAGCCAACATTCCAATGGCCAAAAAAAGCAATAAGGTAGGGACACCAAACTTGTAGGAAGTCTTACCCGCTATTATACTGACAAGGAGTAACAAGGAGCCTACCAATACTATATTTTCAATTGTTAAGCTCATCCTTTGTCCTCGCTTACAACATGGTTCATAAGACTGCTACTTGCCAGGGAAACTGGTAAAACGGTTGTATTGGTTTCTCCTTTAATCATCCTCCTTTTTTAGTTTGAATTCACCCTTGCTTAGGAATTGTCAGTTAATCGGCGAACTAATTGACGTTTTTTAAGTCGCGTGATCCAAAGATAGGGCTAGAAGAGCAATTCTGAGGTTGATGATTGATGTGAATAGTAATCAGGTAGAATAAGGCTTTCTGATCGCAATGGAGAGTGCATTCAGCCACCCTGTGATCAAATGGCAGGTACGCTGTAAATATCTTTTAGATCGAAAAGAAAGCTCCCTCACCCTGTGACAATTGTCATAGGAGCTTCGATCATCCTTTGAAAATAAAGTGCAGCAAGCAGCATTAGAAATGCACTTCGAAAGTTAAGGGCGCAATGCAATAGTGCCCAATCAAGAGGCTAAATTCGGTTTACTCAGCCTCTCATCCTACTACAGTCCTTTGATCTCATAAACCGCTGTGGATGCTACCACTGCATGACCTTCTGGGGTGTAGTGCGGAACTCCGGTGAGGTAATCAATCGCAATACCCTCTACCTCATATCCCGTACAGCCTCCGACAAAATCATTACAATTGAACGCTTTAAATATGGGGTTATTGGTAAAGGCCACATGTCTGCCATTGATGACATTATAAGTTTGATATAAACCTGGCTCATTCTGTACAATCTGCCCGTTTGTTGAGCTTGTTGTAAAACTAAAACCGGCATCATTACTCAGGTTCGTAAAATAGTCGGGATTACCCAGCGGATTAGCATTGGTTATATAAAGAATCTCACCAACCGGACTGATACCTCCGGGTGGATTGCCTCCGGTGATCTGCGGATAGCTGGCAATAGATTGCCAGGTGATGCCATCTGTAGATGAATAAGTATGCAGGCTGAAGGCCGGAGTGCTAAACCCTGTACCTCCAAAATAATAGAGAAACGTAGCGTACTGCATGCCATAGTAGCCACCTGCGTCACTTTTGATCACAAACTGCATCGATGGTTCTGTATCACTTTCCAACCTCCAGGAGTTTCCATTATCAGTGGATAGGAAGGTGCCATTGGTTGCATAGGCAATGGTTTTACCAGGTTCAGAATAGACATAATTGATCTTCTCAAATGGTGAGGTGGAATACTTGCCGGATGAGGTGTCATATTCTTTATCCAGATAGTACACCTTCTCCCCTACTTTGGCCACATAGCGCAATGAAAAATTATAGTCGGCCAGAGTTAATGGTGAGTTGAGGTATGTTTTGCCTGTGGCACTCTCTTTTACCAGATTATCGTAGCCTCTATTGCCATCTTCTATAAATCCGGAGTAATACAAATGATCACCAGCTTTGATCATCGGCCAGTCCCGGTCATTGCTTATCAGGGCTCCATTGGAAGTTTCAAATGAATCAAACCGCCCCTCGCCCTGGAGAAATGAGTTGTAATTATACAATTGCAGGTAAAGTTTATTCCCGTGCAGCAATGTCCTTACAGGACTGTCTGCATACTTATAGTCAACTTCATAAAAATAATAGGTCAGTTGATCATCCGGCGAAATAACCACCGCTCCCTCGGTAGAAGCTATCGACCAGTAACCTTGAGAATAGTTGGGGGTGTTGTAATTAACAATAGAGTATAAGCCACTAATGGCCCTTTCATCAAATGCCGGGCGGGTTCTTTCCTTTAGTGTATTTGATGCGATTTCATACTCACTCATATTGCGGCCGTAGTAGCTAAAAATTCCGATTGCTCCCTGGTCATACATCAATGTGCCGCTGAGGCTGGGACTTGCAATACCCGTGCTCTCTTTGACATTATTCTTAAATTTATAAAGTGTTAGCGCAAAACTGTTATCCGGATCCTCATCTACGAAAAAAACAGTGCCATCCGGACTCAATATGGCTTCTACATTGGTATTGGTAGAAAATGAACTACTGGCATTGGTTTGCAAATCGACCAAACTATTCTTCATGAGCACTTTTCCATCATTGCTGACGGCCTCATAATCTTTTAGGTTATTATCCTGTGTGAAACTCTCCCCTCCATCACTGGAAAAGTAGTACTCCGGATTTCGCTGACTACCATCAAACTGGGTATCAAGTGTGGCGATGACATATTGCCCATTCTCACTTACAGCCATTCTCGTTGCTTTAAAAAAGGAAGGCGACTCCATCAGCACCTCAGCGGTCACATTGCCATTACCACCTGTTGGCCCAACAGGCTCGTCATTGCCACATGACATCAGTGATGCAATAGTGGGCACCGCCAGTAACAACAAAATTCTAAAAATGTATCGTTTCATATCTATCAATGAATTAAAGAATTACAATCAAACACCGCTGTGAGGTCTCCAAAACAAACCTACTCCCCATTTCTATCTACTGTAGCCCAGCGGTTGTCCGCACAAGCACCCAGTTCAGCAGGTTCTTCCTCTGACAACCACGCATGCCGCCCATACCTATCCACAAAGTGAACGCAATTATTATTTTGTATATACTTTAATCATTTGTAGCCGGGGTCCAAGTGTTTTCAGGGGTCTACTAAATTTTGAGATCGGTAAAGATGAAGATGGCATATCCCATGACTGGAGTAGCTGACTCCCAGCGAATAGGCGCCTGACTGGTAATCTTGCCTGTGATTAGTCTGTTGACTCTATCAATACTGGTGATCTCTAGTTTGGCATCAGAGAAGAAGGTAGCATTACCAGTACGGGCATCACCATGATACTCCATACCCACTTCGAAGATCCCATTACTTTCATTAACCCACATATTCTCATCATTGTAGTAAGATTCGTAAGTAGTGAAAGTGACAGAAAAGTCACCGTTCAACTTGAAGTATATCGACTCTCCATCCTCACCTGACAAGTCTGATATGAGGTTGTAGTTGGCCACTCCGTAGACACATTTTTGATCGCTCTCTTCAGCGTCTAGCACGGCGTTTCTCCCGACATCAAACGTAGAGCACTCGATCAGCGCATCTGGTTCATCCCCCTCTTTACAAGAGAGCATGGCTAGCACCAGCAATAGCATTGCTGACTTAATCAATATTCCGGCAATACCCGGAAAACGTAAATAAGTAAGATTGCTTAAAATGTGTGAGGTTCGTATCATGTGTATAGCTGTTTGAATATTACTCAAAGCTAGATGTGCCGGTGTCACCAAAATATACCGTCCTCAGGGTATATTTGAGCAACGCCGGAAGGTCAGGTTCCAAAAAAGTCAAATCAAAGTCTTGGGAGAAATATTTCGATCCGGGATCGGTTACCAGTCAGCTATTTTTCTTTAGTAGCAAATTCGCTTCGATTACTTCTGGTCTTCAAAAGGGTTAAGAGAAATAGCTCAAGTTGGAAAAGACCATCCCGTAGTACACGAAAGCTAAATTATTGGCATATGCAACTTAAGTGACCGTTACATCCTGATTAGTAGATCCTTCCAGCGAACTTTAATGTGAAAACAACAATCAATAAAATTCCGCCTAGAGCTAAAACCACAAATCCCAATGTTTTATCAGTTCCAGAATTCTCTATGAAATACGGTTCTCCTGATTTGTCAATAAATCTTGTCAAGCTGTTAACCAGTTCACCCCTGGTATAAGAATTGTCATCATAGTATAATTTTACTGTGTCTCCAACCGTGAGCTCATCAATTCTTGAAAGTTTAGGGCTAAAGTCACCTGGATCAGTTCCTACAAAGATTTCAAAGACTCGTTCTGTTCCATCAATTACTAAATACTTGTACTTGCCCTTGTTCCTTATTGGGAGATTCTGATATTCTTGATCCAAATAGTGAATTGACCCACTGATTTCTATAAAATCCTGTTTTGTTTTAGCAGATCTGTTAAGTAATAAAATTCCAAGTCCAATTATCGTAGCAATTCCGACCAAGGACTTAAAATAGATATTGTAGGTCTTTTTCATTTATGCAGTGAGGTTGGAAAATTACGTTCCGTTCAATAACTGTATCTCAAATCCGTTGAATAAATAAGGGATGAGAGAATAACCGTCCTCCAAAATAACGGAACCTTGGCTTAATGACAATTTTTTACTCACAGAATTATTGGCCGGAATAAGCAAAAGGCCGGCAAAAAACATAGTTATTGCTCTATTTCATCATATAATACCTTGTTTCTTAACGCGATTCGCGAAATATGTTGGGTATTGGTCGCATTTGCTATCAAGTTGGAAGTTTTCACGTAGTACACAGAAACATCCTCGTTCAAGATTTCTTCTTTTAGCTCGTCAACATTGATTTCAAGTTCGAGACCTCTATTAATATAATATGTTCCTGTATGTCCTGCAATCTCAAAAACCAGATCTTTCGTTTGTTGATCGGCTAAAATGTTCAAGAGTTGCCCCTCAATTTTTACAGAGTTTTCAAGGGTTGGTTTTGGAACAGTTTGAACAGACAATAAAACAATAAAAAGTAGAGTTACTCCCAAAGCTCCAGTAGTGATTTTCAACCCAATATTTTTCATAGTAGTTTAAATTATGTCCGACATTTATTATGGTGCTATTGATCCGTTATTATGAACCAAACGTGCACAGAAATCAATAACAGCTATCCCAAATCCGATAAATACGCAAAGAATTGAGGGAATAACATTCCTCTAAAATAACGGAACCTTGTCTGAATGGCAAGTAATCTTTTAGCTCGTGAATTTCATGGGCTGTAAGGCCATATCCCCAATACTGTTAATTGCCCTTTCTATTTTTTAAGTAACCTTCAAAGTTCCATCCTTCCCGTGTTCGGTTCTGTTGAGGAGTTCGCTCTGGATGTGCGTTTACAAACTCATGATAGTAATAATCTTCACATTGAATCACTTCCTGATAGTCAAATACTTTTTCCATTAGAAACTTATTATCAAATAATCCTGCGCCAGGAAATTTTTCTGGCAGTCTATTTTGAAGAAGAGGATAAAGCGTTAAGAACTTCTGAAGGTCTAAACTATCAGGATACGTAGTATCAAATTCAAATTCTAGTAATCTGATGTTAGTGTTCTTTACTTTTACATTAATTATAAATCCCCCCATTACGATTCTTTTTAAATCATTAAAAGACTGACAAAATTCGAGACTGTCTAAATCCAATGTGTAAATGTCTTTGTCACCTTGTCCATTCTTAATATTAAAAGTACTTACAGGGGTTTTAAGAAGATTTGATAGACTGTCAACTAAATATTTGGGAATTACCTCTTTAGAATGATTCACTTTTGATTTAGAAATTCTGTATTCAGAAAGAATTAAAACGCCCTCGTTCAAGCTGAATGTAAGTTGGTGTGTCTGAAAATGGCGTTTTTTTCCTGGAGGTTCGTCATGATTCTGAGCTGCAATTTCAATTTCATTGAACACCTGAGACCTTAATTCGAAGGTGAACAATATAAGAACCAATGAAACGAGAAAATATCTCATGCTGTAGTTAGGAAAGGACTATTGGCTGTATACTCATAGCTTGTAAAGAGCACAATCCAGTGAAATCTGCCGCACAAATTATGAATCTGATATATGGAGTTTGTTTCAAGGTTTACAATTTGCAGTGATTGCTGATTATGACCGGAAAGAACGAGTGACCCCTCAAATTTAATAAAAATCTAAAGTAGCTAAATCTGCCGTGAGACACAACTGGCAAGTTCGCACTGCGTTCTGAAAATTTCCTGATCCTGCATAAATCACTCAGCAGATAACCGCTCAGTTTCCCAGGGCAGATTTAGTGATCAGGTTGCAGAGAAGATAGCTTGAAGGTAGTAAAGGCTATTCGTCTCTATCCAATGTTACAGACCGTTCTTTAGTTGCGCGCTTGCCTGTTCAGAAAGTTCAAACTCTCCAGACCCAGAAGTGATTAAGTTGAAAAGTGGTTCACCAATCAAATTTTCAGGAAACATAATCCGAGAGTTGAAATGAGTGGAGTTGACAAGTTCGGGTTTTACATGGCTGTTCAAAATGTTCGAAAGTTCAATCCATAAAGTCGGGTCGTTGGCATGGTCGTTAGAAACTGTGTAAAGGGTTCCGTCTGAGTTGCCAAATATGAAAAAGTAGTCATCCACAAATGGGCCGTCTTCTGTTGTATATTCCCCAATAAGTAGAATGGAATTTGCTTCAATTGACCATGGAGTCTGATTGTTCTCAGTAAGTTCAAGCTGTCCGTTCCGTATCTTGAGTTCTGCAGTCATGGTCTGGTAGAGTAGAGCCTGACAGCCCCACTATTCACCATAAATATAGCAAATAAGAACTGTCGGGAACGCCTAGTCAGCGCCCCCTTCATCAAACTCCCACAGGGACAGGCTGTGCATGAAGTTTTCCCTCACACGGCCGGGCAACGTTTGCTTACCGATAGAGTTCCTGACACAGTGCCTCTGGACTTATTAAATTTCTTCTGAGGAGCGGATTTGCATAGCAGTTTCAAGTAGCTCTGTAGAGCATGTGCTATATTTTCTGTTGGGCTGTCGTGATTTTCTCTATCGCCGCAAATTCCTTTGCTTTAGCCGCTGATTCTTCTTCAATGTCGAAATCGTCTTGAAGTCCAAGCCAGAATTTGGGGGATGTTCCAAAGTATTGACTCAACCTTAAAGCCGTATCAGCTGTTATTCGTCGATTCTTTTTCAATATCTCACTCACCCGTGTCTGAGGAATTCCAAGGTCTTTTGAAAGTCTGTAAGCCGTAATTCCCAATGGTTTTAGAAACTCTTCCGAGAGAACCTCACCTGGATGTATGTTCGGTAGCTTGTCCATTTCATTTTTTTAGTGATAATCAATTATCTCAACTTCTTGCGTATTTCCATCTTCCCCAATGAAAACTATTCGCCATTGATCATTAATTCTGATGCTATAAAAATCCTTCAGGTTCCCACTTAATTTTTCAAGTCTGTTTGATGGAGGAATTCTTAAATCAGCTATATTCTGGGAGTTATTAAGCATTCTTAGCTTTCTTCTTCCTACAGTCTGAATTTTCTGGGGCCATTTTTTTACTCGTTCCCCGCTCCATACTTTCTCAGTCTCCTTGGAGCCAAAAGATAAAATCATGCCAACGTATTACGTTACTAACGCCAAAGGTAAGTAAATGTTCCGGAGACCGAAAGGAAAATTGCTCCAAGGTGATACAATGCAGTTCGGACTCCCTGTCTGGTTTGCAATTTTCATTCTCTGATAAAAAAGGATACTCAATTAGAAGCAGGAGCGGTTAAAGCCTGAACTTAAACCGCTATTGAGTTTATAGAATGTGTGTGATGGCTCTATTCGTTCATAAAGGTAATTATTGCTTTAACAGACTCTTTTGTCTTTTCTTCCTGAACAAAATGACCACATGCAAAATCCTTTGTTTTATGATTTGGAAGCCTCTCTTGCCATTTTTTTAGATACTCCATGGTGATAAATTCGTCTTTAGTTCCCCAAAGGATCAACCATTCCTTGTCCGATAATCGGTCAAGCTGCTCCCATTGTTTTTGATACCAATCTGAAGAACCAACCAATGCTTTGGCAAGGTTTAGTAATGGAATTCTTGAGTTTTTATCAGGAAAAGGCTTTTTGTACTGTTTATGTACTTCGCTCGATAGGTTTTTCTTGTTGGCAAAGCCCTTTTTCAATAATACTTTGGGAGAGAAATTCATATTCAGATATAGAAAGGTGCCTAACCAACTGTTTATGGTCTTGTCAATTTTTTGAGCTTGTTTCCCATCATCTGTAGCCCATAACCAAGAATTGAACAATACAACTCTTTTGATTCTCTCGGAATTTTCAATTCCGGCTGCTAATCCTATCGGTCCGCCAAAGTCATGTACTACCAGTGTAATTGCTTGTAGGTTTAATTTTTTGATAAACTCGATAAGGTTTTTCGAGTGCCATTCAGGTGTTCCCGAAACGGAATCTGGCTTATCAGACAACCCAAACCCCAGATGGTCTATGGCAATGCAACGGTAATCTTTTGAAAGTTCCTTTATAAAATCCCTGTATAAGAATGACCATGTTGGGGTACCATGAACAAAAAGAATAACGTCACCCTTTCCTTCATCTACATAATGCATGTTGCCTGCTTCTAAGCGCAGAAATTTATTTTCAAAAGGATAAAGTGTAGTGTCCACCCACGATTGGGAAAATGCTGTTGAGTTCATAATGAATAAGATTAAAATGTTTACAAGCTGTTTCATTGTTTCTTAATTTGAAACAAAGGTCAGGCAGGTATCACATTTTATTTTTGGTATAAACCAAGATTCTAAATTAGTAGCGTCCGACTAAATTTTAAATGTTCAAAAAAAGTACGTTTAAACGAAATGAGAAAAGATTTTTTTTCGATTTCCTAAAACTACCCGTTCCACGTCGGCCCTGCCCCTAAAGGGGTGATCGAAAGTCCCCTTTAGGGGATTTAGGGACGCCCGGTTTAGGGGTAAATTTTGACGGATTTTCTTCGAAACCAAAATCTTTTCTCGGACGCCAGTAATTCTAAATCTTAATCGTGTTGAAAAGCTTGCTAAAGTTTGTTGAATCAATACGTAAATAGGAAGCTAAGTCTTTGTGAGCAACTAAACTGAATAGGTGTGGACTTCTTTGAGCAAAGGATTTAAAGCGCTGATTTATATCAAAAGCCATTAACTCATAGTGGCGTTGCACCATACCAATTAAAAAGAGTTCAGTGGCTTTTCTAAACAGGGTTTCTATTTCCCGATGCTCTTGCATCAATTGTTGATGCTTTTGGTAAGATATCCGAAGGAATGAACTATCGGTGATTGTTTCTAAGAAATACTTTGAAGGTGTTTGGGTTAGAAAAGAATCGGGAATTCCGCTAAACGATGGAGGATAGGTAAAAGCAATGATGTGTTGCTTGTCTTCATTTAGGTAATAGGATTTTTGAATTCCGCCAAGCACAAAATACATGTATCGCTCTGTTTCGCCTGGAGCTGTCATTATGGTTTTTTTAGGAGCAGTGTATCCCGTCCAGTACGAAACGTAATTATCAAGAATTTCATGGTCAATTACATGTATTTTTTTGAGGAAGTCTTTCATCGTTTTAGCTTGACACAACATTCATTATTATGTGCCTGATCCATTATAGTAATCCAAAGAGCACATAACCAATAACAGCTATCCCAAATCAAATGAATAAATAAGGGGTGAGAGAATAACCGTCCTCCAAAATAACGGAACCTTGCCGGAATGGCAATTTTTTTTTGTTTTCGAATTATTGGCTCGTGAAATTGACTGGTCGCAATCTTTTAATCCCCTCTCGCAATGAAGCAAATCAAGGGTTACCAACATTTCTCTCGGCTATAAACTTGGCCAATAGCGGATTACTTTACTATTTTTATCAATATCTGAAACCAGGATTGTACCCCAATCCGCCAGGAATGATTGAAAACATGAGCAAAACAAGCTACAACTCCCTTCCCATCAAAAAACCAAACATGCCAATAGACGTGTTCATCCAGGAAGCCAGTGACCTGTTGGTCTGGATCGCGGATGACAAAGCCGCACTGACTGCCATTGGGGTCAACCCCGCATCCATAGCAACCTTACCACAGCGCATAGATGCACTGATCAAAGCCCAAAGCGCCTGGGCAGCCCAGCAGTTGTCCACCGATGAAACTTATGAGGAGTACCAACAAAAACGGGTTGAAGCTGAAGCAATGAGGGATGAGCTGAGGGCTGCTTTTAGGTATGGCTACAGGAGTAGGCCAGACCTGACCCGTCAAATCAAAAGTAACCGAGGTAGAGGCAGTGCCGAGACCCTGATCCAGGTCTTATATGACCTGTCGGTGCTTGGATTGTCCAACCAGGAGATGCTCCAAAAAATCAGCTTTGATACAAACAAACTTCAAACGGCAGCCGCTCTTAGCACCCAGCTGAGTCGACTGCTGGCTAAAGTCAATGGCAAGAGTGCGGATAAAAACAACACTAAGTTGGCCAGGGACAAAGCATATACCCTACTGAAAGAGGTCGTGGAGGAAATACGCCTGGCCGGCAAATTTGTCTTCAGGGCAAACCCGCGCAAGCTGAGAGGGTACAAAAGCTCCTACTGGGCCGGTAAATAACAGTTCATACACGTCAAAATACCTCCAAGGATAGCCATAACTGTCTCATGTCAATGCACCATACCTTCCTGCCACTGCACCATGCCTTCCTGCTACTGCATCACCTGCTCCTGCTTATGCACCACTGCTTCCTGCCCGGCAGGACTAGCTCGTGCATTGGCAGGACAGAATAGTATTTGGCAGGAAGGTATGGTGCGTCAGCAGGACGGAATTTTATTTGGTTCTGATCGACTGGATTTCCCCATGAACTAAAAAGGGCATGTGTTCGCATGCCTTTTCTGTAGAACTATGATTCATTTTACTCCACATTCACCTCAATATTTACATCTTCATTGGATAGACTATATTGTACTCGTATAAGTACCCCTGAATCATCTACGTACAAACGAATACTTCTTCCGTCATCATCTTCATCGTAGTTTACGCTGATCCGGTTGCAGCACTCCAGCCGATCAAACACATTGCCCACTGCTATATCCTCACTTGTAAAACTCACATTAGAATCAAAGTCAATCGCTGCATCAGCTCCTATAGTCACAGTACCTCTGGTGTGCTCACCTGCTGTCGTTTCAGTGACGGTATAAGTCCCTGCCAGATCTGCTACAATTTCCGCTCCCACCGGGGCTTCCAGGGTACCATTCTCATTATCATCATTATCGAGATTCATGTCATTGCTATCATCACCACAAGAGGCCATCATGATCACACATAGAAATGCACATAGTTGAATTCTAAATTTTTCCATGTTTTTTTAATGGTAAATTTAATTTTCACCTACATTCATACCATCGGGGGAAGTGGGTGTTTTGTATCAGTGAAAGAGGGTATTCTGTCCTAAAACCAGCTCCTTCTGTCCTAATCATTGGGGTCAGATCAGAGTCAAATATGCTAAGAGAGAATGGGCCAGAATTGTTAAGACATTGAGCAGAAAAATAGCGGAAGTCGACAACAACAACAATAGTTTCCACTACCGAAGCTTTAGTAGTGCTCCTACAGTACGGTATTTTATTTGATTAAGATTTATTGATCTTGAGGTCAATTGTCCGAAGAATCGCTATTTTTTCCAAGAATGTTTCATCATGTGAAACTACAATCAATGTTCCCTTGTACTCATCAATAGCGGCCGTAAGGATTTCTATGTTCTGTATGTCCAGATTGTTGGTTGGTTCGTCCAGAATGATGACATCAGGTGAGCGATTGCTGATCGTTAAACCGCAAAGCATCAAACGCATTCTTTCACCACCACTCAATGCACCACATTGCTTTTCCCAGCCTTCTTTTCCGAATAAAAAGCGGTTAAGCCTGATTTTGATCTCATGTTCCTGCAATGCAGCAGAATTGAACTGTTGAGCCTGCTCATAAACTTTGAGATTATTATCAATCAAAGAATAATCCTGGTCAATGTAAACTGATCGATTTACGGCTCGGTAAAGCGTACCAGTCTGTGGTTCTATCTGCCCCAAGACTAGCCGGATTAGAGTGGTCTTTCCAGAACCATTCTGCCCCTTCAATGCAATGCGCTCTCCACTGGCAATTTGAAAATTCAGATTCTCATTCCACAGAGGTTCTGTGTTGTAGCTGAAATTGACGTCCTTGGCGGTGAACAGTATTTTGCCTTTGTGCAATGTCGAATTGTCAAATCCGAATTTCATTTTGTCAATACTTGATAATGAAGCACGGAGCCCACTCAAGTCCTGCGAAATAGCAGCAACTTTTTTGGTGTGCAGATTTTTTAATTTTGAACTACTGTTCTCGGCATCATTCTTCATCTTGTCCATCATAGCATGGCCCATACCAGCTTTGGCTTGCTTTTTACTTCCTCTGGCATCCAGTTTTTGCTGGCGCTCCAATGTCTCACGGTCCTTTTGTTTGGCAATTCGCAAAGCGCGCTCTTTGCTCAGGATTTCATGGTTCAAAGCATTGCTTTCAATTGATTTTTGCTCAGAGTAGAAGTCGTAATTGCCCCCGTATACTTTAATTCCTTCTTCACCTAACTCACATACAGTTTCCAGTAGGTTCAGCAATTTCCTGTCGTGGCTCACCACGATTAGAGTGCTTTTTGTGGCCTGTATAAAGTCATAGAGTAGTTGTCTCCCCTCAATGTCCAAATGATTGCTAGGTTCATCCAATAAAACCAGATTGGGCTCATGAATGGCGATCCCGGCAAGTAAGACTTTTGTCTTTTGTCCGCCGCTCAATGCTTCCATTTTTACTGACAAACTTAAATCACTCAACTGCCAGTAGTCCAGGGCCTCTTTGCAGCGGGCTTCTATGGTCCAGTCATCATTCAATAAACTGAAATTCTCTTCGGTAGCATTTCCATCAAGGATTTCCTTGAGAGCATTTAATTTTCCGTCCATTCCTAAGGCTTGTGCAATGGTCAGATGATTGTACTGTCCGAAAATTTGAGGTACATAATAAGGTTTGGAATCAACAGTTAGCTGTCCATCAGCATATGGCAATTCACCTGCAACTATTTTGAGTAAGGTAGATTTACCTGCCCCGTTGTTACCAATCAAGGCTATCTTTTCCTTGTCATTTACCGTAAGATTGATGTTGGCAAACAATAAGTCTCTATTGGGATGTATATATGAAAGTTGTTGTAAAGTCAACATAATTTCTTTCTTTAAAGATTAAAAATGGAACAAACCAATTCACAGCTTGCTGTCTTTTAAATTTTCTGAAAGAAATTACTTTTCACATAGTTCTTATCTGGCTTCCTGTTTTAGGGATTGCAAATATAGATTATTTCGGCTTTATATGACTGAGCCTTACCCTGAATGGCAATTAATCTTTTAGCGCCGAATGATCAAATTGCGGAGGTCGTCCAAAAATCTTCTTTCAACTTTAAGTCGGTTCATTTTCAGAATGGTCAGAGTAATGTGGCTTTCATATTGTAGTCTAAGAGCTTTTACCGCGTCTCAGTATTTTTACCATTCTACTATTGATGATTTCTGATAAGTTCCAATTGTAAAGCTTAGGGTCCGTAGTGCTGTAGAACACAACCACCACCGCGTCAGGATCTTCGTAATATTCGGCAAAACTCTGGTATCCTGGCACCCAGCCAGCATGCTTGTATTCATAAATGGAAGCATAGATTTCCTGCTCTTCTGGTGTAAATAATGATCCCTGCCTCGCCGGCAGGCGGGCTTTGTTCAGCGCCTTTAGGAAGGTGCCCACATCTTCTGCTGTGGCATGCATGCCGTGATCGTTTCCTTTTAAATCATGCGGATATCCTACGTGATAGCCACTCATTACATCGTCTATATTCACTTCACTTAGCGAACCGTAGGTATTGTTTAGATTTAGCGGTTCCAGAATTTCTTCCTTGATGAATTGAAAGTTCGCATAACCCAGTTCCTCATCCATGATCTTATTGATGAGCAGGTAATTGGTATTGCAATATTCATAGTCTTCACCGGGTTCAAAGTTGGCTGGCATACCCGCAATCAGGGCAAGACTTTCTTCAAACGTTTCCGTGGGAGCAGCCCAAAAACCTGGCGCATCTGTGAAATTTGGGATGCCGCTTCTGTGCTGGATCATTAACCTCAAAGTGATTTTATCAGCATTTTCGATTCTTCCGACAAGTTCTGGTAAATAATCAGCGATCGTTTTATCTAAAGAAAGCCGTCCGGCGCTCACCAGTTTGGTGACGGCCACCGCATCGTATAATTTGCTGATGCTGGCAATCTTAAACAGTGCGTCAGGCTTGGCGGGGATCTTCGCATCTCGATCATGCCAACCGGAAGCAAAATACTGAGGTGGTTGACCGCCCTGATCTATGTAAACGACCATTCCATCAAACCCATGACCAATGGCTTCATCCAGCTGCTCCTGGACCGTGTCTGGTAGTGGAAGTATCCATGCCTTGACCAAAAGCCATGGCACGAAAAACATGGAAATGGCGGTTCCAACAAAGAGCAGTATTCTAATAATATTGGTTTTTCGAGAGGTCATGGTTATGTAGGTTTAGAAGTTAGGTTATCGTATTAAGAGGTGGTTTACAAAAAATAGCTAAGGTGTAGTTGCAAGTCTAAATTAAATCCAGTTTCATCAAAAAAGTCTGTTGTACGAAACCCTTCATAGGGGTTGTCGGAGGCTTTGTTATAGGTGAAAGTACCGATTTTAACATTAGTGCCCAGGTAAGCATCCTTAAAGAGGTTGATTTGAAAACCATATCCAGCATTCAGAAAGAGGTAGTTGTAGGTGGCCGGATAGTAGGTGTTTCGTTGATTGTGAATGATGGATAGTTGTGTGATGAAATATAGATTGAATTTACGCTCCATTCCATTAGGAAAATATTTGTAGTTCATATCTCCACTCAGTAGCGTTTGGTCGGTCCGATCAAATGGATTGAAACCAAGGCCTAGTTCGAACTGACTGTTGCCTTTCAAATAGGCCAGACTTGGAGTTGCTTGAAAGGCACCTAGTTCACCGTTAAAACCAGCATTTAACACAACACCCCATTGGCCGGTGTTTTCCGCAGCACTTGTCTGTGCATGATGCACCATAGGGATCAGGAGAATCAGGATAATTAGCATGAATCGTATCATCACTTGATTTTTAGGGATTAGTATTTCGTTTCGAGGATTCGGACAATGCGCTTGTAGAGCCTTTTGAGTTCGAGCCAGTAGATTTCTTTGCCACTGGTACTAACAAACTGGACCACTACTGCGTCAATGTCAGGATGGTAGCGAGCGATGCTGGTATAGCCGGGTAGCCAACCGGTATGTTCGTAAGGGTAAACAGATGTGTAAATGGACTGCTCCTCAGATGAGAACAAGGTGCCATCGATGAGTGCCCTTAGAAAGATACTTACATCTTCTGCCGTAGCGATCATAGAGCCGCCAGGCAGCGGAAACTCCCAATCCTTCAGATCCGGTTCCCAACCTTTGAGGTACCCACTCATCACTTCCTCCATATCTACCTCGCCCGGTACGTTGTAGGTATTGTTCAAACCAAGTGGTGTTAAAAGCTCATCCTGGATGTAGGTATGATGAGAATAGCCTAAGGTTCGATCAAGAATTTCCCCGATTAACAAATAGTTGGTGTTAGAGTATCGATATTTCTTGTTCGGCTCAAAGACCGCAGGTTGGTCATAAATCCGTGCTGTGAATGAGAGGTAATCATCAAATGTTTCGCCGGTAATTTCTGGCTCAGAACTGTAATCCAGTAGGCCGCTTCGGTGTTGGAGCATCATCTTCAGGGTGATCTGTTCTGCATATTCGATGCGACCTGAAACTTCTGGAATATACTCGGCCAGCGTTTTGTCCAATGACAGTTTTTCATTGGCGATCAAACGGGTAGTGGCAGCGGCGATGTACAGCTTACTGATACTGGCAATCTTGAACAATGCATGCGGGTCTGCAGGGATCTGTTCTTCACGGTTTTTCCATCCAGCAGCGTACAATTGAATATCATCTGGTCGATTGACGCAGACGATGACACCATCCATGCCCTGATCTACCGCATCATTTAGTTGCTCCTGGATAGTGTCTGGCAATGGCTGTAATCCAAAGGCACATCCCGATAATAATACAACAACACAGGCAGTTGCTATGAATGAAATGATTGGTGTAAATCGCTTTTTCATTTGGTCAGATTGTTTAAGTTTTTGATCAGCTACAAAGGTCTGAAGCTTCCCTCAGGTAATGTTATAAGCTATGTGGCGAATGCTATCAATTTTGAAGATTGGATAGAAACTATGCTGCATGCATTGCAATTATGAAGCAGGAGGCCGATACTTGATCATGAGATGGCCTTTAACATGGTTTAGATATCGATTCTGTTTTGGTCGGTTTCATCAAGGTGATTAGTATCACGGTATCCGAATCTAGAGCTAATTGCACGCAGTATTTAACTGCTGATATTCAGATATCGACACTGTGGGTATTTCTTGACTTGCCAGAATTTTAATACAGGTTAAATAAGGGTTTCTATCGACTCTTAAATCTATTATTTGATGATTTTTGCTAATGTCAAGGCCGGTAAGCAGATTGCTCGAGCTATAGAGGTGTGTTAAACTGGTATTAGTTTCAAGGCCAAAATGTTGAAGATTGTTATCAGATATCAATAAGGTTTCTAGTGAAACGTTGGTGCTAAAATCAACTGATTCTAGTTTGTTTGAGGTTCCTAATATGTGCTGCAAACTTATTGCTCCATCCGTATCAAGAGATACCAGGTCATTATGACTTATGTGAAGAATCTCTAATGATTCATTATGAATACTAAACTCTTCCAGGTAATTCCACGATAAATCCAGGTCTTTCAAGAACGTCAATTTGGATAGCCCTATAATCGAACTACTTGAGCTGAACTCATTTACCTGGAGATCTACAAAAATTAAACTTGTATTGTTGCTAAGGTCTATGCTGGTGAGCATGTTACCCAAAAGGTATATGGTATCTAATAAGGTATTATGGCTTAAATCAACATGTGTTAGTTCCTGATTACCTGCCGATAATAACTTAAGGTTCACAAAACCTTCAATGCCGGTTAGATCTTTCACTTCACCAAAATGGGCTGAGAGGTTTAGATCCAATCGACTTACTTTTTCCGCATCAGTCCGTAACATTTGTTGGTTGATGATGCTGTCTGAGTCTATACCTTGTTCGATTAAAATAGATTCGAAATGTTCATCTGGAATGTCTAGATAAACAACATTTATAAGGTCGGGAGATTCATCCTCACAGGATGATGATAAGAACAATGCCAGAATTAAGATGAAATAGGTAAATTTATTATTGTAAGAAGTCATTTTTATATTTTTTGAGTTTGTATTAATTGATCCAGGATTTGAGAAGTTTCAGCTTCAGTTGCTGAGTCTCCGCTTAATAGTCGTGTTGAGATTCAAAATGTTTTACCCACTTTTGAGAATATGAATTGAGTATCCACCCAGGATTTATTGGACTATAGAACCCCTACAAAGGTTCCAGCTTTGTCACGCTCTGTATGGACTTTTTCGTTGAACATGTTATTTGTCGTTGTACTTTTGGTCTGACAAGCCAGGAATTGTAATCCCGACTTGTCAGACGATAGCTTAAAATTTCCACCCGAAGTAAATGTTCGGCTCAAAAAGAAAGACGTTTCCATATTTGTCATCAAACTCCTTAAACCCTTCAGGGGAATTGTTATCAAACATCCACTGGTTGATATGAACCTGAGGTTCTATGAAAAACCGCTTTTTCTTACCAAATGCGAAATGATAGCCTAAATGAACCGAGTTATAAAGTTTAAAACCATTTTTAATCTTATTACCGTCTAGATCGGTATAGGTTTGAAATTGCGGTAACACTTCAATAGAGGCAAAAAGCCCTTTCCAAAGCATGCGTTGGTAGGTAACGCCAATTCCTGTTTCTCTTAAGAATCCATCGTAATATTCAGTTCCCGACTCAATTTTATCAACAACACCATCCCACCATGTGATTCCCATGGGTTGGAATAGGCGCCAGGTGGCAAACTTTACCCCAAAGATGTTCTTATTATCCAGGTTGCGCTTTACATGTAATTCTACCATTTGAACACTTGTACGCTTGCCATAACCATAGATAATCTCATCTGGAACAATATAAGGCATACTTACCCTCCACTTATAATCAACTTCGGTTTCTTTAACCATTGTTGAATCAGTTTGAGCAAAAGCACTAAGCGTGCAGGAAAATAAAAGAATTGTTAATAGAGTTTTCATGATCTTAATTTTTTAATGTTCTGTGTGATTAATTGATTTTTACAAAGGTCAGGAAGGAGTGAAAGCGAGACCTATTAGCTATGCAGCCAACTTTATAAAGTTTGTAGAAGTCATGAAAACTATGGAGCACAGATATAAATTATGAAGCGAATAGCTGATTTTTTCATCCGGTATGTGGGTTTTTGTTATCCTCGTTTCGAGATGATTCTTTGCTCCTTGTGTAGTCTATGGCCACACCGATTGCCAGGCCAAGGCTTAGCCACAATCCGATATTGTCTTGAGTGATTCCTACCACTACCCCAATCAGAAGGCCTAGTGCAATTCCTGTATAGTTTTTCATTCTTGTTTTGTGTTAGGTGTTTGAATTATTTGGTCGTGACTATCACCACATTTCCTTTCTTCCGACCAGAGTCGATGTACTGATGGGCTTCTGCAAGTTTTTCTAGTGGAAACTGACGGTCGATGTACGTTTTCAGTTTACCCGCCCGAAAGATGCTAAGCACCTCGGATAGCATGTAGCGCAGTTTCTCTTCTTTATTGGCACCTGTTGCTTCAAACTTCGCTTTCTTCTTTCCGATTACGGAGGTAATCATCATTTGGAGTAGCAGCGGAAACTGTAGTACTGGAGATAGGTAGGTGCCGTTTTCGGTCAGGATGCTTTTACACCGCTTGAACGAGCTCTTACCTATGGTGTCGTACACATAATCGTACTGCTCACTACTTTTGGTAAAGTCTTTTTGCTGATAATCGATCACCTCATCGGCACCCAAAGATTTCACGAGACCAGCATTTCTATTGCTACATACTGCCGTCACATGTGCTCCCATGTGCTTGGCTATCTGGATGGCTGAGGTGCCAAGTGCTCCAGAGGCCCCATTGATGAGTACCTTTTGGCCTGTTTTAACATTGGCAATCTCACTGAGAAAATTAAAGGACGTGAGGTGTCCATCGCAGAAATTGGCTGCTTCCGAAAAATCAAGATTTTCCGGCATACGCAGGATGACTCCTTCCTCAGAGATGGTGAGGTACTCTGCATTGGCGCTGAAGCCAAAAGTGGTTTCCCCAAAAACCCTGTCACCAACTTCGAAACTGGAAACTTTATCGCCTACTTGCTCCACTACTCCGGAAAATCCGGTTCCCGGAATGGCATTTTTCGGTTTGGTCAGACCAACAAACAACCTTGCTATGTATGGTTTACCGGTTCTCATCATGGTGTCTGCTGTGGTAGCTGCCGAGGTGGCTACTCTTACCAATACCTCTTTGGCTTTAGGTTGTGGTCTGTCTACTTCCTGTAGTTGTAGCACTTCAGGAGATCCGTATCCTGTGGCTACTATTGCTTTCATTTTTTCTGCTGTCATGATTCTTTGCGATTAGATTCATGACAAATAGACTAATCCAGCAAGACGTATTTGTTCTGAAAACCCTATAGAGGTTCTGATTTATAAATCCGAACCAATTTATCGAGATCAGCTCTGACTCTTTTGAAATGCTTTGGGAGTCATGCCTACGGTTTTCTTAAATGCGGTATTGAAAACCGTCTTTGAATTGAAGCCGCTTTCGTAAGCAAGACCGATGAGAGAGATGTGAGAATTGGAAGGGTCGACGACCAGTTTTTTGAAGTGTTCGATTCGGTACTCATTGATAAACTCATTGAAATTCTTACCGATGTGTTCATTGATGAGCCACGACAAAGTATTGGGGTGAATGTCCACCTGATCTGCCAGAACCCTCAGTGTGAGCGCCGGGTTGAGATAGGGCCTTTCATCCTGGAAATAGTGCTGTATTTTATCCACCAATACTTCTGCCTTGTCATTTTCCAGGGGTTTGGTAGATTTTCGCTTTGGAGCGGGTTTAATGGCTTTGTTCGGATATACTTTTTTGTGATACTCCGGATATCTTGGGTCGGTGAATATTTTCTGTGCCATCGGATCACTAAAGCCCAAAAGCAAAATCGATGACTTGAACTCAAAAAGCTTTTCCAATTCCTGGAACGCTTTGTCGTTTTCCTCGAGTCTGGCGTAGGCTATAAATAGGTAGGAATGCGCATGATGTGCTGTTGGCTCCTTTGCATGTTGCTCGAGTTCTTTCAGCAAAGGAGTATCCGTATGGCCACTGGAGATTTCCACCAGGCATTTCAATCCCAGTAGTTCATCTGGTGTCATGAGTTCATCCGGAATGCCCTCCAGGGAAGCCTTTGCCTCGTCCAGCCGATTAGTCAATATCTGCATATACAGGCTGACGATAATCGCCGGCAGGTTCTTGTTGTTAGCTTCCAGCAAGTCGTTGAGGATCTCCTCAGCTGCCGGGTAATCGCCAGATCGGTACAGGTAATTGGCTTCAAAGAACCTCGTTTCGGGATTTAGAGGATCCAGCGACTTGGCATATAGGATGTGTTCTTTTGATTTTTTGAAATCCCCTTGAAACACATAGAGCGAGGACAGGAATTGGAGTGCTTCTGGATTATTTGGTTTTACTGCCACCGACTTCAGTTCATACTGCATTGCTCCGGCAAAATCGGCCTCTACGAAGAAGTACTGATGTCCGAGCATGTAATTGAGTCCTGCGTGATTCGGATCCAGCTTTTTGGCTGACGCTATCGCTTCAATGGCCTTCATCCACGCTTCTTCTCGTGGAGCAAAACCTGCTACGGCTATAAAGCTGTAACTATCAGCCAGTCCCAGATAGCCATCCACAAGTTGGTCATCAATTACCACGGCCTGATGAAAGTGCTCAATAGCTTTATGGGTATCTTCAGGATTCCATTGGAAGAAATGAAAGCGTCCTTTCAGATAATGCTCGTAAGCAGAAAGACTTTTGGTGGGACTATTGACCAGGTGGTCTGAAATCTCCAGGTGACCCCCAAACTCCCTTAGTTTATCGGCTATCTGTAAACTGATCTCATCCTGAGTCTCGAACAAATCTTCTAGCGGTCGGTCCCATGTTTCAGACCAAAAGTTTGTCTCATCACTCACATTGATGAGCTGAGCCGCAATGCGCATTTTCCCTGCCCCTAGTCTCACGCTGCCTTCCAGAATATTGGTAACATCCAGTTTCTCAGCAATCTCTTTAATTGAGGTCTCTTGGTTTTTGAAATAGAAACTGGAGGTGCGGGATATTACTCTCAAATCCTGAATCCTGGACAATGCAATGATGATCTCTTCGGTAATTCCATCACAGAAATATTCATTATCAGTATCTTGACTAAGGTTCCGAAATGGAAGTACGGCGATGGATTTATGAGTACCAGCTTTCAATTTAAAATTCTAAAATTCAGGCTAATATCATTGAAAATAGACCAAAATCAGTGTATTTAACCTGTTTTCTTCAGTTTTCAGATCAGTTTCCATTGCACTGAACTATCAGCCCGGTAGGCCATATCGGCAATGGCTGTTGCACAACTGAGTGTTTATTTTGATTTGTACGGAAATTACACGTACATATGTATTGCTGATTTTGAATTACTCTAAGTCACGAAAAAAGACAAAGAGTAAGTCAAAATCAAAGAAACAAGACAAAGAGTAAGTCAAAGAAAGAAGACAAGGAAAGTTATGTCAACATTATCAAAAGACAGAATTGATGTTCGAATCAGCAAAGAACAGAAAGAGTTTTTCAGGTATGCGTCAGAGTTGGGCGGATTTAAAAGTTTGTCAGAATTTGTCATACACTGTGTCTTTGTAGAGTCAAATAAGATCGTTAAAGACAACAATCTTATTGTCAATTCTTTAGAAGATAAGGAGAGATTTATTGAAGGTATTTTAAATCCACCCACTCCGAATGCAAATCTCAGGAGAGCTCAATTGAATTATAAAAAATTTATTGACTCTAGTGGAAATAACCATAGAAATACTAAATAATTGCCACCACAAGAAAGAATTTGATTGTGGCCATTCGATGCTGAATAATTACATTCAGCAACAAGCTAAGCAAGATGTTAAAAGGGTTTTATCTGCGTGCTTTGTTCTCAGTGATAGATTGAATCAAAAGGTAATTGGTTACTACACATTATCATCTAATCCAATACCAAAAGACGATTTTCCCGACCATCTAATTAAAAAGATGCCGCCATCATATGTTAATCTTCCAACGATATTGTTAGGAAGGCTGGCAATTGATAAGGACTTCAAAGGAAATGGTTATGGTGGATTAATTTTAATCGATGCCTTAAATAGGTGTGTCGAAATCTCTCAAAATTTAGGAACATTGGCAGTAGTCGTTGATTCAATTGATAGCAATGCGACTAATTTCTATGACAAATATGGTTTCATAGAGTTGTCAGGAACCGGCAAGATGTTCATTCCAATCAAAACAGTTGAACAGTCTATTTTGAACGAGGGTTAATTCCCCCTTTCTCTTTATGGACAGCACGAAGTAGTGAAGTCTTCCGGTGTTCCAAAGTTTGCTAGAAAACACTTAATCACATGCCTTCATACAAATGTTAGTGGCTTCAATTTGCTGGTAATGGAGTACAGATTTCAATCAAAATTCCATTTGGATCACGTAGATATCCAACTGTCTGGCCCCAGGGTTTCTGGGTTAGTGGCTCTAGTGTGATAGCACCTGCTTCAATCGCTTTGGTGAAGTCCTCTTCTATTTTTTCAGTGACGAAGACCAATTCAATTCCCGTTGGCTTATCTGAATTTGACAATCGTTCATAGCCCATTTTTAGATTAGAGTTGCCTAGCTGGAATGAAGCAAATGCCAATGTGGTCTCACCTGATACAAGTTCACCATAGTCCAATTCTGGGGTGATAAACTTCCTGGAGAATCCAAAAGCTCTCTCATAGAAGCTGATTGTAGCTTCTACATTTTCCACATATGCTATTGTGTATCCGTATTTCATTACTAAGTGTTTTGCTCTATTGTTAACGCCAATCCGTTTGCACGGCTGCTAGATTGGCAAGTTTTAGGTAAAACTAATGGATTCCGAGTCTTCATGCGCCATACTAGAAAGCACTCCCAAAGTTATATAACCGATCAGTGTTTGTTACCCTGCGTTCTTTAGCATTTCATGAATTCTGCGTTCTGCTTCCTCCTTTGTTATCCCGTTGATGAAGTCTGTTACAAGCGGATGTTCATGGTCACGGTGAAGGTTGAGTAAAGGTCTGATAGTTCCTAGTTGTGTGTTTACGTCAGTTGGAACGTTCAAAGTATCATCATAACCAAGAAGTTTGTTGCTAATCCATCCGAAATATCCAGATTCAAAGTCGGTTCTATTGTAATTTTCCGAATAATCGTTGAAGCTCTCCTCACTTAATGAAACCCACAAGCCGTACTCCAAATTAAGTTCGAAGTTGTTCACTGGAATCACTAAAGTTGTTCTGATGAATCGGTCTGTTTGATCGCTCCAATGAATTTGGCAGAAATCTGGATTGATTTTAGCTATTTTGCTTCTGTCTTCCTCACGAAGTTGTGAATAGTGCCAAGGTGCTCCATAGGCTAAAGCAGGCCAACCTTCATGAACTTCACCACATTGCGAACATTTGTATAGAGGTTGTGATTTTTTGTTCTTCCAAAACATTTTGATCAGGAATTATGCAGGGTAACGCCAAGCTCATCATCCGTAAGCTGGACTTTTCAAATATTTATAAAAGTATCGGATAGCAACAACCTTTGCAAATAGCTCAGTTAGCTTATGGATGATAGTGTCTGTTGTGCGTTCGTTTTACTGATTGACTGGTCGTCCATTTTCATAGAGCTTTTCTTCTTTTAAGTTCCCATCATCATCGTAAACCCTAGTAATTCCATGTTCCTTACCATCTTTCATTTCTTGGTAAAGTGTTAAGATGCCGTTTGTGTACGACCATTGCTTACCGTCTCTTTTGTAGTTCTTATACTCTTGTTCGTCACGTTGTAGCTGACCTTCGAATATTGAATACTCATTAATATAAAGTCCATTTCCATCTATTAGAAGTTGATCTCCCTCTTCGTTCCAATAGTTCTGGAAATAGACCATTCCTCCTTTGAATTCAGCCTCAAGTTTCTTGCTTCCATCTTTCCAGAATTTGAGCCATTTCCCAATTCTCTGTGAATTTTTATCAGAGTAGTATTCTTCTTCCAGTTGCCCATTATCGTAATAAAGCTGTTCTCTCACATTTGAAGTTTTGGCATCAATGGCGACAACTTTTTTCTGGTTTCCATTTTCGTACCACTCCTTTTGTTCCCCCATCTGCTCTCCATCAGAAAATTCATTCCATGACTTTATTTGACCATTTTCGAAATAGGTTTTTAGGAACCCATTGATAACACCATTTGACAATTGAAATTCTTCCTTAAGTATTCCATTCGAAAATTTGGTAGATAGTGTCCCAGAAAAACTAGTGTCAAACTGCTGTCCGAATTCATCTACACAAAATTCATTTGGATGTTTTCTCGCATATTTTTCAAGAATGGCCATGGTATTCTCATGAAGAGAATAGTATTCTTCATCTAGTTCGCCCAACTGCTCCAATCGCTCATAAAGAGCACTATCGAATAAATCCCTTTTCTTGGCTTTATCCATGATTTTTTTGTTGGATAGATAAATTTTATGAGCTGATTTTACTAAGTCAGCCATTTCTTGATCTCCAATAGCTTCAAGTCCCTTTATGATTGCTGGAACATAAATTTCGTAATCGTTAAAGTAGAATTGAACAAATCCACCGTTCGTCACTTGAGCATCTAAATACCACCAGAAGTAAAGAGCCTTCTGTCCCGGTGAAAATCTCTTTGAAAGTTCAGGTTCCTCACTTCGAGAATTGACAATCGCAATAGGTTCTAATAGAAGCCAGCCAAAGTCAAAACCTGTTGTTCTGAAGAAGTCTGCCTTAGCGATTTTAGGTCTTAATTGATTTTCAGGCTCATATCCAGCAAAAGGATCCAAGTCTTGTGCATTAGCTTTCTTGAAAAACATATCACAGCTAGTTAGTGAGAGAAAGATGAGTAAATATGTGGTAAGAATTTTCATTTCGCAGTATGACGCACAACATACGTGTATACTGATAAAACTTCAGGATATTTCACATATGGTCTGACTAATCTAGTAGGTTTTTAATACGGGACAAAGCGTTTGTTGCCACATGGGTTTAAATTTCTATGATGCAAGTTGTATGGATGCGCTGGTAATACCCCCACCTACACAATCATACATGGAAATGTCCTGTATAAACCCCAAAATACACAAAGTATACCTCGGAAGAGGCTGGACAAAGCCCGAAATGTACAAAGTATACCCCGGAATGGGCTGGACAAACCTCGGACTGAGTGAACAAGTAAGAGCTGAGGGAATAACACTCCTCCAAAATAGCGTAACCTCGCCTTAATGGCAAGTAAATTTTAATCACAGGCAGATGCTACTAACACTATCAACCTTTGCTTATCATAAAGATTCCTACGGAATGACTGAATTAAGAAAGCTTGCCAAACGGCATTAAACATACATGTTGCAGGATAAAAATGCCCGTCAAAGTCAAGAGGCGCAATGCAATTGCGCCCCAACCTTAACTTGACAAAACGTTATTCCTTTATCAACTAACCATCTTACCAGCCTTCTCCAGCAAGGCTTTTGTTGCTTTGATTCCCTCCGGCTCAGATAGCCCTGAACCTTCGTACTCTATATCGATGTAGCCAGTAAAACCAGAATCTTTGACAATCTGGAGCATCTTCACAAAATCAGTATGTGTCTCAAACCCTTCAGCATTGAAGTCATGCGCCTTGGCACTCACACCTTTCGCGTAAGGCATCAGCTCTTTCACTCCCTTGTAGCGATCGTACTCATTGGCACATCCATCAGGGCCTCTTTCCATACAGAAGTTGCCAAAATCAGGCAAAGTGCCACAGTACTCACTGCCTACTCCGGCAATCACACTGCTCAACCACTGACCATCAGATGAGTAGCCCCCATGATTTTCCACAATGACATTGATGCCCTTCGCAGAGGCATACTCCGTCAATCTCCCCAGTCCGTCAATGGCTGCAGTCCTCACTTCATCGGCTGTGCCGCTGCCAGCAGCATTTACCCTGATGGAATGACAACCTAAAATCTCCGCTGCATCTACCCATCCATAGTGGTTTTCAACCGCCTGAATTCTCGCTGCTTCGTCGGTATCACCCAGGTTTCCTTCCCTGTCACACATGATCAAGAGACTCTTCACGCCTTGCTCATCACACTGCTTCTTCATGTCATTCCAAAACTGCTTGTCGTCCTTTTTAGAAAAATAGAACACATTGACATACTCGACAGCCTCCACACCAAAATCGCGCTTGGCGATGGTAGGGAAGTTGACCGGATCCAGCTTGCCCTGCAGTACTTTGTCAGGATGCTCTGCCCATAGTTTGCCAAAATGCTCCCAGGACTTCAGGCCATCCCCGAAAAATGATTTGTGCAATGACCACTGTGCTAAAGAGATGCTAAAAAATAACGAGGGTGCGGCTTTAGCAACTGCCTCTGTTTGTTCTTCTTCCTTTTTGGGTGTAGAGCAGGCGGCAATGATATTGCTGGCACCCAGCATGCCTAAAGCTGCACCGCTTAACCCGAGTGTTTTGATCGTTTTTCGTCGTGATGTCTTCATAGTGATTTTGGATTTAGATTAAATTTTAGTTCATCGACAAGTAAAGCGCCCCCTGTTTCGAAAATAAAGAACAGGTCATGCTTTCCCGATGAGGTTACCACCAACGTGGATTTTGAATCATTTAAAGTGGCCGTAGCTACCGACGGGTTGGATTGATCATCCAGCACCAACACTACCTTGCCGTTTTTCTCTACCCTATTGACAATATCAATGCTGCCAATATTAGAAAGGTCTATGTCTTCATATTTGATAAATGCGTATGAGACAGATTTTTGCAATGCCCTTTCATCACCGTCTTCTATCGCCCCCATAAGATTGAACCCTACATATTGATCGGCCAACTCAGCCTGCAGCACTGGCGGAGAAAGCGTTACTTCTACTTTTTCAGTCAACCCAAGGTTCCCTCCCCTATCAGTGTATGATGCTTCAATCCTGATGTACTCCTTTTTCTGCGCAGCGGTTGCTATTTGCCCGCTTACGTCTATTGACATGCTTTCGGCAGGAGGTGGATCGTTTACCGTAAAAATGTACTTTATTATTTCCCTGGCAGCTTTCATGCTAAAATTCGGATGGGCGATCATCATGCCATCTCCCCAAACGCCCGAACCACCATTGATGATTTTCTTGGCCAAAAGATCCATCTGAATATAGTCCGTATCGTATCTGTCTGCAATCTGCTTAAAACTCGGCCCGATGGATTGCTCTTCCAATTTATGGCAACTCTTGCAATCGCTCGATTGGATAAGCTGCTGTCCTACTGAAAGTGCACTTTGATCAAGAGTTCCCAACTGGGCAAGGGCCGCCGCAGCCCTGTTGTCACTTCCCTCATATTTTGTAATGCTTACCTTCACCTGGTTTGGACTGATCCCATTCCCCACCACACCATCCTCAGCATCGCTCACCGTCACAGCATAGTCTATTGGCACACCCGGCTCATAGAAAGTTGCGTTGGTTGGAAAATCAATTACAATCTCCGGTGCGGTGTTCCCGGCAGTTACCGTTTTACTAAAAGTCGCTTTTGCACCGTCAGGATCTGCTACGGTAAGCTCAACAGTAAACATTCCCGACTGACCAAAGGTGTAACTCATTTCCTTGCCGGAAAGTACCTTGTCATTGATTGACCACTGGTAATTTAGTGCTTGTCCATCAGGATCGGAGGACTGACTTGCGTCGAAATTTACCGCAAGTGGCAAAGCACCATTAAGGCTTGAGCTTTCAAATTGAGCAATCGGTGGACGATTGCCATTGACAAATTCCAGTTTGATCAACTTAGAGTCATGGTTGTCTGTAAAGTAGCCAATGCCATATTCGAGCACATATAAAGTGCCGTCCGGCCCAAAATCCATGGCTATGGGAGAAGCCAGCACCGAGTTATCGAGCAGTGGCTCAATCGATTGAAAATTCCCCTCATCATCCTGGCTCACGACCATGATCCAATCCCGTGCCCAGTCAAAGACAAAAAGCTTGTCATGATAATATGGAGGAAATTCATATCCATGCTTTCTTACCTCGCGGTAGTTGTACACATCCCCAGCTCCTACAGATCTAGAGCCCTTGCCTACTTTTGGGAATTTTGGAGTTTCATCAAAGGAATAATAGATCATCGCGGGAACAGCCGGAGGTAGATCAACAGCCCCAGTGTTGTTCACAGAAGTGTTTTTCGGATTTTCGGGATCAAATATTGGCCCCAATGCTCCGGTCTCAAAGTCATAATCAGCATAGGCAAGGTTGTTTGCATTGAAGTAGGGCCAACCATAGTTTCCCGGTTCTTTGGCAAAATTGACCTCATCATGTGCAGTAGGGCCACGCTCGGAGGTTACATTCCCATCAGGCCCAACATCCCCCCAGTAGAGCCAGTTTTTATCCAGATTGAAAGCCATGGTAAATGGATTTCGTGCACCCATCACATAAATCTCCGGCATTCCTTCCTTTCCATCTTTTGAAAACAAATTGCCATCTGGAATCGTATAGCTGCCATCCTTTTCCGGGTGAATCCTAAGAATCTTGCCACGTGAATCATTGGAATTGGATGAAGACTTCTGCGAATCAAATGGAGACCTACCTGGACGTTCATCCAATGGAGTAAAACCGTCAGAAGCACGAGAAAAGGTATTGTCACCGGTGCTAATGTACAAATTACCCATTCGGTCAAAAACCAGGTCACCGGCAGAATGACAACACTCTTCACGCTGTGTGGGGATTTGCATGACCACTACTTCCGTACACAGGTGTAATGAGTCGGGAGTCAACACAAACCTCGACACGTGCTGTTTGGGTTCATCCCCAGGTGAAGAGTAGAAGATATAAGCCCATCTATTTTCCGGGAAATTAGGATCCAGAACAATCCCCAAAAGGCCATCTTCCTCGCCCGTATACACCTCCATTTGAGTTATTTTTCGTGTTTGATCCGACCCGGGATTGTAGGTATGAATGGCACCTTTCCGCTCGATCCAGTAAACGAGTGAATTGTCAGTCACTACGATATCCATAGGCTCAGCCAATGGTGCTGTAAGGACATTTCTAACTAGCCGATCATTGCCAGGTTTCAATGGTGTGGTGACACGGTTATAATTAAGACTTCCTCGCCTAAGTGATTCGTCACTGCAGGAAATACGAGCACTCCCTGATTCAATATGAGGTTTAAGCTGCCCCCAATTGTAGATAGTGTCCCTGCAGCTAAAAGTGACGAATCCCCCGGCTTCCAGGTAACGCTCTACGGCACTTCTCTCTACAAAGTCCAGCCTGGCTTCATCAATGTTGATCATCACATGGCCTGCGAGTTTGAGTACCTCTTCTGAAAGATTATCCATAACCGTCACCGAATCGAAATCATAACTAGTATCCAACTTTTCTCCCCTGACCACCAATATGTCATTCGTTTGAGTACAGGCACTCATCAGTACTATTATCAGAGCTGAAAACTGTGCAACGCTTGTTATCTTCATTTAAAATTCTATTAACCCAATCTTGTTATCAATTCAATCATTGCCCTACCATTGTGATAAGGACATTTCCATGGTCCGGCTTTGTCTTCCTGGAGATCATTATGGCCATCTTTGGTTACCTTCCAGTGCCACTCTCCTTCTTTATCAATCAAATAAGTTTTGGTAAACAACCACACACTTTTCATGGTTTTCAGGTAATCCTCATCTCCGGTAAGCTGCCAGGCATTCACCAGACCAACCAATGCTTCGGCCTGAGGCCACCAGTGTTTGTCCGTATCAGTAAGTCCTTTTGGGTTTGCTTCATTCATCAATCCACCATCCTTGTCCTGGCCTTTGAGTGCTGCTTTGACCATTTCCAGAGCCACTATGTTGATCTTATCACTGAGACTCTCATTTTTAAGCACCTCAGCTGCTTCACACAAGAGCCAACTCCCTTCTATGTCATGGCCAAAAGATATTTCATCGGATAGTAACTTCCAGTTGTTATCAAAGAACAACTTAAAATGCCCTTCACTGGTCACAAACTTTGTGGACATGAGTGTAATCAGGTTTTCCAGTTGAACCTTTAACTTTTCATCCGGCCAGATGCGATACAGGTTGGTATATGCCTCAAGAATATGCAGGTGGGTGTTCATGGTCTTCGTGGCATTCATATCTTTCTCACTGAGACGCACATCATCAAGATGCTGCCAGTTGACATCCAGCGCCTCGAAGTACCCATTTAACTTTTGATCAAAGCTATGCAGCTCTATCAGCTCGAAAATCCTGATAGCATGATCTTTGGCCCGCTTATACTCATTGATTTTATGAAACTCGGCAAATGCATAAATCGCAAAAGCCTGAGCATAAATTTGCTTTTTGTCTGACAAAACCCTGCCCTGATAATCCAAAAGCCAGTAAACGCCTCCGCTCCTGGTGTCAATAAAACATTTGACCAGATACTCATAAGCACGCTCGGCCATCATTTTGTGTTTTGGATTGCCGGTCACCTGATAGGCAGCTGAGTAAGTCCATAATATGCGTGAGTTGAGAATGACAGATTTATCCGCCTGCTCATGAAGTTTGCCACGTCCATCAATTCGTCCGTAAAACCCACCCTGGGGATCCACCATTTTACGGTTCCAAAAACTCAGGATGTTTTCACTTAGAATCTTCTGGCATTCGTGTACGAATCCAATGTGGGGATTTTCGGGTTTTTGTGTTCTCATAGGTTGCATTTAAAAGTACAAATAATACCATTAAACTCCTCTAAACATCCCCTTTGGAAAAAGAAGCTCTTCAGATTTCTGGAACAACCAAAACCTATATAATAACTTTCTAAAAGCACTTTCTCAATGGACAAAACCAAAACTTAGTATTGATGAAAAGCGTCAGAAACGAACTCCAGGACAACAGGTAAAGAAGCTCTCCAGTAAGTCCAGTTGTGGGCACCATCCCGAACACGATATTCGTGTTTGATTTGTGCTTTTGTCATGGCTATGTGCATGAGGCTATTTCCTTCATAGAGGAAATCATCGTCCCCACAATCAATAAACCACCGCACTGAATTGAGTTCTTCCTTAGTACGCTGTTTCATGAGCTCCAGCGCATTGTGGTTTTGGCGGTAAGCCTCCAGGGTTTCGTCGCTTAGTTTCTTCTCTTCTTCTGACATCCACCGTCGCATTCCTTCCAGATCGAGCGCCCCAACATAGGCACTCAGCGGGCAAGCCGATGAGAACAACTCCGGGTGGCGCATAGCATACATGAAGGTACCTCCACCTCCCATTGACAATCCGGCTATTGCACGATAACGTTTTTCGCCTTTAATTCTATAGGTTTTCTCCACATGTGGCATGAGCTCATCAAAGAAGAAATCTTCATATCGCCACTTTCCATCAATCGAATTGAAATAGCCCATCCTCTCAGTATCTGCATCTGGCATAACTATGATCATGGGAGTAGCTGTGCCATTTTTGATGGCTTCATCCGCTATGCGCCGTACCTCACCAAACTGCACCCAACCGGTGTGATTGTCTGTGGCTCCATGCAAAAGATAGAGTACCGGATAGCTACGCTGGGAACTTTCATAGTCCGGTGGAAGGTAAACCGCAAACTTGCGCTGGGATTTAAGGATTTTACTTTCTACAGAAAGGTTGTCAAATACTTTTCCAGATTGTGCCTGGAGACTGGAAAAACCGATGCATAGGATCGAAAATAGTAACAGGGTTTTCATCATTCGTGACTTAGGTTTAAAAAATCAATTACTTTCCGAATTTACACTTTCTAGCTCAGACTTTACCTGAACCATAAATGACTCGTCCAGTTTATAGAGCCTCATAAATCCAAAGGAAACCAAAGCACCTACTCCGGCAATTACGCTGATCATCAAACGAATGCCCAAGAGTGCTTCCTCTGATTGCTCGACATTTGGCTCAAACCCAAATCCTGCCAGAATCCATCCAGAAATGGCTCCACCTAGCGTCCACCCAAACTTCTGCGACATGGAGGAAGATGAAAACACCAACCCGGTAGCTCTTCGCCCAGTTTTCCACTCAGAGTAATCTGCAATGTCTGCATACATAGACCACCCAAGAGGCAGGATGATCCCGGCAGTAATACCTATCAGCACATTGAGGCCAAATATCAGGATGATAGAATCTCCCGGGATAAGGAAAAACAAGAAACTCAACGCGGCAGAAATCAGCGCTGCCCAACTAAAAACAGTCTTTTTTCCAAAACGCGCAGCAGCAGGTTTTGCCAGCAATACGCCAAGGATATTGGTACCCAACCAGATAGACATATAGGCTGAAGATAGTGCAGAAGACGAAGCCTCGAAGGTGTTACCAAAAAGTTCAATCGTCTGATCCTTTACATAATACTTAAAGTAAAAAAGGATGGAACCATCTCTTAAAGAGTTGAAAATGAGAATAAAAATATTGGCACCAAGCATGATGAACCATGGTGCATTTTTCGCCAAGTCCTTCAGGTCATCCCTGAGATTATTCTTTTCTTCTTTCGGCGGAGCCAGTCGCTCTCTAGTCCCTGCAAAAGTCAGGATAAAAAGCACAGCTGCAACCACCGCATACACGCCAATGGTCATCTGATAACCTGTAGCTTGATCTGCCCCTGAGCTGAAGTACTCCACCAAGGAGTTAGCTGTAGCCGTCACAAACAATCCACCGGAAAATGCCCCAATAAACCGCCAGGATGCCAGGGAAGTTCGCTCCACGCTATCACCCGTCATCACGGCCATTAGTGAACCATAAGGCACATTTACAGCTGTATAGGCCATCATCATAAGGGTATAGGTGATGTAGGCATAGACCAACTTACCGTCCGCCGTAAGGTCTGGGGTAGTAAACGTCAACACTCCGATAATCCCGAAGGGCACCGCCCCAAAAAGTAGGAAAGGGCGGAATTTTCCCCATCGGGTTTTAGTTCGATCAGAAATGATCCCCATCAAAGGATCATTGAGTGCGTCCCATACGCGTGTAACCAGAAACATGGTACCTACTGCCGCGGCTGAAATACCAAAAATATCGGTATAGAAAAATAGGAGGAACATGGAGAACAGCTTCCAAAACATGGACGAGGCAAAGTCTCCAAATCCATAAGAAATTTTCTCCTTGATACTAATGGTTGATGAGTCACTCATAGTGTGTTATTTAAGGCCATTGGCCTTGAGGAAAGCCAGGTTGCTGTCAATTAATTGATTTCTGGTTTGTACACTTACAGCAGACCTTAAACCATCCTCTGGCGTGTTTTTGCAGTAATCCACCAATTTGTCTACCGTAGAAGTAGCCACATGCATACGGGTATCGGAGGACGCATAGTAGATATAGAGATCTCCGTTTTCCTTAACGATCCAGCCATTGGTGAATAACACATTGGATACATCTCCCACTCGCTCGTCATCTTGCGGCCCCATGAAGTGGCCGGCAGGTCTGTGAATCACTTTAGTGGGGTCTTCCAAAGCCGTCATGAACATATACAAGGTGTAGCGCAATCCAGCGGCAGTGTTTCTCACTCCATGAGCCAGATGCAACCAACCGTCTCTGGTCTTGATCGGTGCCGGGCCTTGGCCATTTTTCGCCTCCTTGATGGTGTGGTAAACTTTCGGGTCAATGATTTGCTCATCGACCACTTTGGCGTTTTCCATACTATCAACAAGACCCCAGCCTATGCCCCCACCTTTGCCAGCGTCAATAAACCCATCCTGCGGACGGGTGTACAGTGCGTACTTCCCATCCACAAACTCTGGGTGAAGTACTACATTTCTTTGCTGGCTGCCTCCGGAATCCAGATCTGCAAGCCGTTCCCACTCGACCAAATCCTTAGTTCTGGCGATTCCGCATTTGGCAGTAGCCGCTGACTGATCCGCCTCAGGTGCGGAATGATCCCTGCGTTCGGTGCAGAACAGTCCATAAATCCATCCATCTTCGTGGCGGGTCAACCGCATGTCGTACACATTGGTGTCTGGCTCTTCCGTTTCGGGAAGGGTGATTGGATGGTCCCAGAATCGAAAATTATCTATACCATTGTCACTTTCTGCTACCGCAAAAAAGGACTTGCGATCATAGCCTTCGGCCCGTACTACCAGACAAAACTTCCCGTTGAACTCAATAGCTCCTGAGTTAAATGCGGCGTTCATTCCCAGGCGCTCCATCAGGTATGGGTTGGTCTCAGGGTTGAGATCGTATCGCCAGATCACCGGCGTATGTCTGTCGGTCAGTATTGGATTTTTATAGCGCTGATAAACACCATTTGTCTCTGCAATAGGTTCGTTTTCTATGCTCAGAAACTGCTCATGCGCTGCGAGCAGTGCCTTCACTTTATCTATCGGTTTACTCATTGGTTATTCTAATTCTTCTCTTTTATTCTGAATGTCATTTAGGGATATGACAATGATTGCTTACCCGGTAATGAATTTGGCGTGTTTTTAACACTTCACTAAATTCATAGTCATTTTACGCCCTTATTTTGACGAATTGATCCTTTCAGGAAAACACTATCTGTCATTCTGATACCTTGGAAAGGACAAACAATATCTCATCAAATCCTTGCATTTTCACAGAGGGCAGGTTCAATTTACCTACCGACTCCACCTCTCCTAAACTTGAGCGAGTGAGGTCATCAGGGTTGAATGAGGCTAGTTGATACTTACCTGGTGGAAGCGAAATAGCAATCTGCTCTTCCTGTGGGTTCGGCATATTATTCAGGATAACCACAAAGTATTTGTTTCCACACTTCACTGCGAAACTTTCCAACACATCAGAAGTGGTTTCTACTTGCTCAAATGAGCCATTGCCAGCTTCAAGCATCTCATCACTGATCTGACGAACTCCTCTGAAATATGGAGTCATGCCACGCTCATCAAAAAACTCCCACCACCAAGTCATCGGCAGGATCGGGGTTGGGTTGAACAGCCCGTACCAAAGGCCTCTTCGGTAGTCGTAATCGGACTCCTTGGCAAACTTTGAAAAGTCCAGGTTCCAGTCCCACTCATAACCGAACTCTCCCCAAACAAAAGGCTTTTGATATTCCTCTACATACTGATTGATCAACCCCGGAATCTGATTCGTCTTTTTATAAATATGATGCTGCGCAATGTCAATATCCTCCAAATGAAACATCCCCTCAATCTCTCTATGAGATACACTGGTAGTCACTATGTGCCCATACGGATCGATGGCTTTGATATAAGCGCTCATTTCCTCGTGCCAGTCGGTGATGTATTTGTGCGGAATGCGAATGCTATCGTGAGGTGTACGGGTAAATGCCGAATTGTCTATTTCATTGAAAAACTCCCAGGCTCCCAGGTGCGTACTGTAACCCCATCGCGCGATGAGGAAACGAAACTTGTTTTTGGACATCTTGCGGGCTTCTTTATTTTTGAAAAAGTCAGTTGGTGTTTCAGCTGGACCGCCATTGATCTTGTTGTACCGATTATGCTCCCAACCACCATTTTGGATCAAAGCTCCATGTGTGTCCATGGCCAGCATGACGTAAAGTCCCAGCGAATCGCACTTATTGATAAACTCATCCATTTTCTCGATTCCCTGTGGATGAAAATAAGCATCAGAATCCTGGTAGCGATCCGTTGCGCCTATCTTTTGCCAAAAGACTGGCAAGTCCCAGGAGCACATCCACGTGCGGAAGAAGTTGGCTCCATTCTGTGACAATGTGGGCAACAAGTAGTCGTAGGTGTATTTTGGATCCTCATAGCTTCTCGCTTCCCAGCCCACGTTTTCTCCGATTCCACGGAATGGTTTCCCTGAATCAAACTTTAATGTCCAGTAATCATTGACATGAAGAAACCCTTCGCTCTCTCCTGCGAACACCATCATGTCCTTATCTGCTGTCCGATTGGTTACCTCACCTATTTTGGCTTCAAAATGATAGGTATAAACACCTTCTTCTGCTGGTGCAAACCGTGCCCGAAAAGCTGTTGATTGATCCGTAGAAGTATTTGGTTCGTAGTAGCACGGAAGCGTAATTTCCTTTCCAGACGGAGCGGTAAGCTTCATGTCTACAGCTACCTCTTCCTGATCGTATGCATTGTCGAACTGCTCATTGACCAGCAATTCAAATTCTGCTTTTTGGTACTGGAATATCTGCTTAAAAAACCGCTTTTCCGATTGAAAGAAAGAGTCACCACAACTTTGAAGAATAAAGGCACCAAGAATTATTAAAGTATTTATGCTTTTCATTTTCTATTTGTAAAAGTTTAAGGCAAAACCTCATTAATTCATCATCCTGAATACATATCAGGATGACCAAGCTTTTAACTACCAACCAGGCATTTCATCGCGGCTCAGTACCCTTGGATGGTTGTAGATATTATTGATTTGTTCTTCTGAGTTATGTTCCTTGACCAGCTCTGCCCATGGCATAAAGAAAATCCAGCGTGGTTGTTCCTTCAGCACTTTCTTAGAAGGCATTTTCATGCACTCACCAATCGCCATCGGCTTGTCTCCAACTATTGGAAGAATGTAGTCGTACCAGGACTTGTCGTAACCGCCATCGTAGATATCAAAAGCAAAGACCTCCCAATAATCATCACCAGGATTGAAGTCTTCAAAATCACGGCTCATGTCCTGCATGTCCCAAACCCAGATCAAATTGGATAGCCCTTTTTCATTTTCAAAATAATCATGTGTTTGCCTATAGAGTTCGGCAGTTCCTTTCTCTCCTTTCCGACCAGCCCACCAGAACAATCCCTGGTTCATTTCATGGAATGGACGGAACATTACTACCACGTCTCTGTCTTCCAAATACTGGAGATACACGGCGATATCATCCATACGTTTCTTCCATGTTTTATTCAGTTCGGTTCCTGCCGTAATCAACTCTTCCCACTGCTGATCATCCAGCTGTGCATTGAGCAATCCGGGATCCCACCCGCACGGCTCGCCCATATCAGGGGGGCAGCTATGCCACATCAGGTTGATCAGCGCACCGCTGTTCCATTGGTTTTCGGCCTCCTTGATCATCTTCCACCGGTTGTCGATATTCTCCTGCTGGAAAAGGAAGTCCCCACTCCAAAGCGCCGGATACTTTCCCGTAGTTTGGTAGATATAGTCCGTCCACTTGGTTGGCTCAGCATTAGGCTCTTTGTTGTGCTGACCGGCAATGATTTTCTTACCCGATATACTGTATAAGTAGTCGATAACTTGCTGCTTGTTTTGGGCTTGTGCTACAATGCCGCCAAGCACCAAGAGTATAACCAATGTCTGCCTTTTCATCTATATTGATCTTTGTTAATGATGAAGAATGAAAAATGAGCTGAGTCAGATCCTGAAATAAATTCAGGATGACTGACCGTTGGAAATTTTTCATTCTTCATCTATTCCTTCTCTTATTCTTTAATCACTCTTATTCTTTAATCAGTTTACCTGAAGCCGCTTGCCTCCCAGCTTGAAACTGGTAGTAATAAACTCCTTTCGGCACGACACCCCCTGATGAACTGGTACCGTCCCAAATCACCTCTTTATTGGCTGAGATGGATGATTGGTCCATGGTGTGGATCACACTTCCTGACACATCAAATATTTGCACCAAAAATTCGGTTTCTCCATCCCAGTGGCTCAGTGGAATGGACACAGTAGTTGTAAAAGGATTTGGGTAAGCATCCGATAGCCCGGCCAAGACTTCTTCATCTATTGACTCGGCTGTTCGCGATCCTCCTGATGGCGTGATTGCCCACCAGTTCAAATTAAAACCTCCTGAGGTGGCTTTAATACCGAATGATTGCGTGCCCGCATTGAGATAAGCCGTCTGATAAATGGTCGTCCAGGTTTGCCAACCTCCGGTAGAAGGAACATTAATACTTCCATATACCGTACCGCCTCCGGCTTGCTCTAGCTGGATCGTGCCGCCTCCGCTTTGACTAGCTACGCGATATGCGATGCTGTAATTGCCACTAGATGGAATATTGATACTGTTATAGGTTAGCCAATCTTCCGAGTCTATCCAGCCAACGTTCAAATTACCGCCATTGGGATCACTTGTCGTCTCAGTTTGGATGCCACTCATGTTGTCATAGTCTTCGGCCTGGATGTATTGCGTGCCACCAGTGCCGCCGCCACCATTTTGCCAGCTACCAGTGCCATTCCAGCCGGGCATTTCATCAAGCACCCTGACTCTCCCTGACCAATAGATGTCCTGAATTTTCTGGTTAGAATTACCAGAGAAAACAAGCTCCGACCAACCCATAAAGAAAGTCCAAAGCGGCTGCTGGTTAAGCAGGTTCACTGCAGGCAAGTCTTCGCACTCACCTATTCCTATTGGCTTGCCGTTTGCCTTATTGACCATCGCATTATACTTAGTGGATGTATATCCATTGCCATCTGACCAATACATGTCCATAGTCAATACATCCCAATAGCTCGACCCGGGATCGTAGTTATTGAGGTCACTGGTGAACGAACCAAAATCCTGGAGGTTCCATACCCAAATCAGGTTCGATAGTCCTTTGGTGTAGGTGAGATAATCATGTGTGAGTCGATACAGCGCAGCAGTACCTCCCGACCCTGGCCGGCCGCCCCACCAGAATGCTCCCTGGTTCATCTCATGAAGCGGACGGAAAAATACTTCCACTCCCTCATCTTCCAGTTGCTGAAGGTAGGTTGCGATTTCATCCATCATGGCCTTCCAGTTGTTGTTGATCGTAGTTCCATTAGTCAGGAGGTTACTCCATTGTGTATTGTTGAGGTAACTTTTCACATCTCCACTACCTGAATCCCAATTACATGCCTCACCACTGACAGGGTTGCACGCATGCCACATTATATTGATCATGGCACCGTTGTTCCATTCAGTGATGACCTGGTCAATCATACCCTGACGATCGTCTATTTCATTGTATTCAAACATAAAGTCAGAACTGTACAAGCCAGGCCAATCACCCAGAATGCCATTGAGCTGTGTGCTGTACTGATTGGGGTTACTAATCGGCTGCCGGTTGTGTATGCCTCCAATAGTGTAATTGCCCTGTATACTATACAGGTAGTTTAGCGATTCATAGGGTGTTTGTGCATAACTGACATTTACTAAAAACATCAGCATGCTCATGATTTTCAATGATTTCATAATAGTCATTTTTGTGGTTATTAAAATCTGGATTATGCAATAGAAAATCTATTCCAGCCCCAAAACACTTTGAAACAGGCACTTACCATAAACTTGTTGAATCACCATAGCGATGCTATGTCTCATCAACATAAGTCCCTCTTTCTTTGCGTTTTGTGTCTTTATCACAATCTCTATTACATAATCCAGGTTAAATCAGATAAGTAGTTAGCTCACTATGGACTGTTTTATTCTACATTCACACCTTCTGCCATGGAATACATGTCTGGCAGATCCTGACTAAAAATGGTAAAAGAACTTTCATAAAAGTCGACAAAGTCATCAGCAGATGCATGGCCAATCCACGGCCCGTAGTAGTGAATCCCTCCATACTGTGGGTCATACTTGTTTCTCCACATTACGATTAAACTGATGTCTTTTCCTATGATAGGAGTCAATATCTCCTGAGTCCAGTATTTAGCATATTCTTCTCCATTTGACCGGATTCCTTCTATTCCCGTTTCTGTCACTCCGCATGGTTTTAGCTTCTCTTTGGAAAGTGCCGCCAGGTTTTTAACATTAGCACTTAATGCACTGGAGTTAGTGCCATGATAACTGTCCATTCCAATGAAATCCACATAATCATCACCAGGCCATCTATACAGCAAACGATCAGGTGATGATGGCCCATCAATCTGTGGAGAAATGGCAAAAATCAAATTGTGAACGTTCTTCGTATCAATGAGATAATCCACTGTGAACTTCCAGAAATCAATGAATTCATCCTGAGTGGTACATTGGCTACCCCACCATGACCAGGTTTGAGTATGCTCATGATATGGCCTGAAAATAATCGGGATTAGTTTTCCATTCCCGTCTTTCAGGTCTAGAACAAAATCTGCCAACCGGTCCAGCCAAACCTTGTATTTCACGTTGGTTTCGCTGCCAGAGGTAAGAATCTCTTTTACTACCGTCACATTCGAATTATCCCAGGAGTCACCACCTGTTAAAGGGTTGTTCAGATGAGCACAAGCCGTAATCACTTCACCTCTTGCCCTGGCCTCCAAGATGGTTCTTCGCCTATCATCATTGAGGTCACTAGACTCATGCCGGTCATCCATGATCTCTGCAAAGTCAACACTAAACACCGCTGGGTAATCTCCGCAGACTTCTTTGGTGTCAGATCTACCGGCTTCTGCGTACCACTCACGGCCATAGATTAGATCATCATGATGCCCAAACATAAAGCCTTCAAACTGCTGCTTCCACAAGTTGGAGTAGAGTGCTTTGGTCTCTTCGGTAGCATTCGGATCAGCCAGTGTTAGCGTTACATTTTCGTACTCAGGCTCCTTTTGAGGAATGCGCGGTTGGTCCACAGGGGAACAACCAATCAAGATCAATAAAGTAAAAACTGCTGTGTACAGATAGTTCATTTCGTATAGTCAAGACTTGTAATGGAATTACATTGAAATCGCTTCAACCCCGCACCGAAGTGCGGGATCGATAACGATTCTCGTATGAAGAAGAATTATTGTCTGTTCAGGTCTATCCAGAATGTTCTGGGACGTTTCACAAACTTGTCATAATCAGAATAAATATTGTCCCAATCGTCTGTTCCATTTAAGCTGAATTCAAAAGCCTGACTTTCAATAGTTTTCGTTTGGTCCCAACCCAAATCCAACGTGGTTGCAGACTCCCTGAAAACCCCAGTCGTAGTAGCACCATCAGGGAAAGTGAAAGTGACCATGCCTGCGGCATAGTTACGAGACCATTCTCCTTCTCCTCTTGGTATTTTCCTATAGAATCCATTTACATTCGTCGCAGGATCCAGTACATACTGGAAGTCTGCATAAGCACCATCTGCTCCGGCACTGTTGGTAATGGTGCCATAGCTATTGCCGTCTTCTGTAAATCCTGTTAGCTCCAACGTAATTGTATTATCAAGCTCTGCAGAGGGTCCACCATTTTCAGGCCATACCCATGGTTTGTCGGTCATGGCCAGCACAGCTCCTCCTCCGTATTCGGGGCCTGTCCCACCCCAAACAACGAGATTGGAAATGGTGTAAGTCCCAAGAATTGTCTCCGTGAAAGGCTCTGCAACTACTGTATACTGTCGCTCAATTCCTGTAGGAGAGGTAACAGTAATGCTTGCACTGTTGCTTTCATTTTCGAAATTAAGGGACTGACCAACATTTACAGAGGACGCTGCTTCGTAAGACAGCACCAATGAACTCAACTTAATGTTGCTGAAATCTGGTACTGCATCCACATTGATACCGACAACTATAGTTCCGGTTGCATCTCCATCTCTTACTATTTCGGCAGAGCCAACCTGGTTTTCAAACCTGATGCCCAATATACTTCTCTCATTGTTCCAGTTGCCTTCTTCAAACTCCTTAAAGGGGTCTTTGACACACGAAAACTGTGTAACGATTGCGAAGAGTAATAATATTTTTATTGAAAGTTTCATGTCTAAATCTTTTAGGTGAATTAATCTAATCCTTGATTGAGATCAATCTCAATCTGTGGAAGAGGATAAAAGGCCACCTCTTCATCTGAAAGACCAGAGGCCTCTTCTACCAGGTCATTTACCCGATTGAACCTACGTAGATCATACAGGCGATTGCCCTCGTAAGCCAGTTCCCAGCTTCTTTCTTGCCATACTGCCTCACGAAACTCCGACAAGGAAAACCCAGGTGTTAAATCACCCAACCCAGCTCTGTTGCGGATGTAGTTCACTACACCATAAGACTCTGCGGTTGGTCCAGCAGCTTCAGCATATACCAGTGCGATATCTGAGTATCTCAACAGGTAAGGTTTGGTACTGGTCTTATCCGTGATGAAATGTGGATCCACGTACTTTCTGCTAAACCGATAAGGAATGGCTCCGGGATAGGTAGCAATACTATTGCCGTCCGCATCGAATACTTCATCTACCAGCAGCTCCTGACCTCTTGAATCAGAGGCATCAAAGGAGTTATAAAAACTGTCTTTCGTCTGGAAAACACTCCAGCCATCATGAGACTTGGTCATGGAGCCATCACCATTGTCCAGATAAATGTCTCCACCTGCGATGTATGGAATGAAGAGTTTTGAGATTTTAGAATAGTCTCCCTCAATAGTACCAGACCGATCCATCGACATTAAGAAAATATGTTCAGGACCTTTTGGTTGATCTACATCATAGATGTCCAACAGGTTGTCATCAAAGCCGAACGTAGACTGGCTGTTGATCACCTGATCTGCGAAGAAAGCTGCGCTATCGTACAGGGTAGATACATCCTGACTAAGTCCATCGTAAAGGAACACCCCATGTTCCTTCGCAGAAGCCATGTGCAAATATGCTTTAGCTGCTAATGCCTGTGCAGCAACTTTATCTGCTCTACCTGTGGTTTGATATTCAGTAAGTAAACTGGCAGCCTTTCTACAGTCACTTAAAATCAAACTGTAAACTTCGCCAAGGCCATCTGCTAATGGAGCAGAAGTTTGATCCAAAGAAGCCACCAGGTTTTTGTGAATCGGCACTTCTCCGAAATTTCGGACAAGGTTGAAGTAGTTCCAGGCTCTTAGGAAATATGCTTCGCCCAGGTATTTATTCTGCAACTCCTCTTCGATCGGAGATTTTGGAATGTTCTCCAAAATAGCATTGGATCGATTGATCGCGATGTACGCATATTTGAAAAAGTTTACCAGGCTTCTGTTTGTTGAGAAATTGGCTACTTTCCAATTGTTCAGATCCTGTGCATCAGGTCCTTCATCTGCCTTCGGACCACACTCATCAGTTGGTAAATCTCCGAGGAAGAATACGGTACGTGAATACTCAAGGAAAGTCAAAGCATCGTAAGCATAAGTGATCGCCGCCTCTGCATCTTCTGCAGACTGATAAAAGTTATCTTCTGAATAGAAGCCATAAGGTTCTTCTGACAGATCACATGCGTTAGTCGTCAAAAGACCAACAATTATCAAAGTATAGTATCTAAGTTTCATCATCGTGTCTTTTTTAGAATGTAATGTTTGTACCCAATGTCCACTTGCTCAACCGAGGATAACCTCCCCAATAGCGGCCGTCAGTTCCTACTTCCGGGTCATACCCATTGAATTTGGAAAAAGTGTAAAGGTTGGATGCATTCATGAAAAATCTCGCTGAAATCTCCTGGGGAAGTTTGAAAGTATAACCCAGGTTCAGGTTCTGAATTCTCACGAAGGAACCATCCTCCAGCCACCAGTCAGAAAACTTGGTCAATCGACCATCCTTCAAACTTGGATAATCATTTGTTGGATTGTCTGGAGTCCATCTGAACGGAACGATACTTGGCTGGTTAAAAGCCTGTGTATTCAATACATCGTTACCAAAAACACCATTGAGGAAAATGCTCATATCGAAGTTTTTGTAGGTAAGTTTCAGGTTTATGCTTGCCATGAAGTCCGGGTTTGGATCGCCGATGATCGTTCTGTCATTTTCATCAACTATATCGTCACCATTGATGTCCACATATTTGAATTCACCAGGCTGGGCCAAATCACCTTCAAGGCCTGCCTCCACACCTTCTTCCAGTGATTGTACAATACCCTCCGTCTTATAGCCATAAAACACGTTCAATGGCTGACCAATCGCCAATAAGTTGGGGAACCCCCTGAACATCTCTATGGAGTTTCCTGAATACTGGAATTGCATTCCGGTGTTTGCATCTGTAATTAACCCCGATTCCTCAGCATTGCCCAGGCTGGTCACTTCGTTTCTATTTCGATAGTAGATCAAAGTAGCTCCAAAAGTGAAATCATTCTTTTGGATGATCTCGCCATCCAATGTCAGCTCAATTCCTTCATTGGTAATAGACCCGTCATTGATCCACATTCTATCATAACCTGAAGAAAGCGGGAGGATTCGTTCTTGGAGCAGGTCATCCGTATTCTTTTTATAGTAGTCAAAGGTGACGCTTAGTCTATTCTGAAGAACTGTGAAATCAACACCATAATCTACCTGAGCAGTGGTTTCCCACCTTAGATCCGGATTGGGAATACCACCCCAAAGTACTTCGATCCCATCCTGACCAGTACGGCCTACTTCCAGGCCAGGACCGATAGCCGTAATCCAGGCTCCATCATTGTAATAGTTGCTAATGCCGTATCTACTTAGTGTCTGGTAGGGAGAGATCCCCTGATTACCAGAAATACCGTAGCTGGCCCTCACTTTCAGTTGATCAAAAACCCCTGTATTCATGAAGCTTTCTTCGTGGATTTTCCAGCTTAAAGCACCTGACGGGAAAAACGCCCATTTGTTGTTTTCTCCAAACTTGGAAGAACCATCCGACCGAGAAGTGAAAGTGAACAAATACTTATTGTCATAAGCATAAGTGGTTCTGAAAATACCAGAAACCAGTTGAGTTTCAGTTAAGCCGTTGCCTACCTGGTTGAGTTCCGGATTACCTGCCCCGAGGTTTTCATTGTTGAGGGTCTCATTCACGAAATCAAATGCACCAAGGTTTGAACTTCTTACTTCATCAAACTGATAAGAGTACCCAAGTGTAACGCCAAAGGTGTGCTTATTAACAGCTTTATTGAAGTTGGCAAAAGTCTCTGTGACTAGTGTGTTTCCATTCCAGTTGTTGATATAAGCTGCTCCATTGTTAAACTGACCTGCTTGTGTATACACTTTTGGCTGATACACGTCATTGATGCTATGTCCAAACTTGTAATTCAGGCGTGAAGTCAGGGTCAGGGATGGAATGATTTTCCACTCCAAATCTAGGAATGACAAGACGTCCAGGGTTTTAGAAATGTTCTTTTGATTCTCAGTGATCGCTACCGGATGACCGAAATCATTATTGTTGAGCAAGTAATAGTCGCCCTCTTCATCATAGACCGGGAAAATAGGATTTCTCCAATAGGCCAATCCTCCATTCGAATTCCTTTTTCCACGCGTTAGAATGTTGGTGAAGGTCACTTTGAAGTTATCAAATACCTTATGACCAATATTCAGGTTGTAGTTGAGCTTTGAGTAATCATCTTCGATGTACACCCCTTTATCGGTAAAGTAGTTTCCACTAAAATTGAAATTGGTACGGTCGTTAGAACTGGAAATGGTTACCGTGGTATTGTTGGATATTGGATTGTCCCTGAACACAATATCATCCCACTCAGTGTAATGAGGCCATTCTCCAGTGGCCAATTCCTCCACTGATGGGTAGTAGATACCCGAAGGGGAAACTTCACCTATGTACACTGCTGGAAAACCTCCATTGGTTCTTGACTCATTATTGAGCTGAGCCATCAACGCTGGGTTTCTCCATAGATTGAGTTCTGAAGTAAACTGAGACAAAGTAGCTTGCTGTCGAATGCTAATATTGGTCTGACCGGTTTTTGCCTTTCTGGTAGTAATAATGATTACTCCATTGGCACCACGAGAGCCATAAATAGCTGAGGCCGAAGCATCCTTGAGCACTTCCACTGATTCAATATCCGCCGGGTTGATCTGCTTTAAGTCACCAGCTCCTCCCAGAGGAAAACCATCCACAACAACCAGTGGAGAATTGGAACCACGCAATGAGCTACCGCCCCGTATTCTTACAGTAGAACCAGCGCCTGGATCCTGGGAATTGTTAATTATCTGAAGACCAGCAGCTCTACCTTGTAATACCTGTTCCACAGAATTGGCAGGAATATCCTCAACGTCTTTCATTTCTACCTGGGTCACTGATCCGGTTAGGTCTTCTTTCTTGATGGATCCATAGCCTACAACCACAACCTCCTGAAGACTCGTAAAGTCAGGGTTTAATGTCACATTTATGGTTGTCTGGCTGTTTACAGATACCTCTACATTTTTATAACCGACAAACGAAAACAAGAGCACCGCATCATCGGCCACTTCGAGCTTGAAGTTGCCCTCTACGTCAGTAATCGTACCATTGGTAGTTCCCTTTTCTACGATTGTAGCTCCAGGTAAACCTTCTCCATTTTCATCTGTCACCTTTCCGGAAACTCCGGTTTGCTTGTTGATGAATACTTCGATGTTTTCGGACTGTTCACCTTTTTTTTTACTGATACTGATTGTCTGGTTGATCTGACGAAACTGGATCCCGGCCTGGCTCGAGATCTCCATAAGGTACTCTGCCACGCTTGCTTTATTGTGTGACAGGGTCACTTTCACATTTTCACTCAAACTTTTATCTGTATAGAAAAACCGGAAATCGGTCTGCTTCTCAATGTCCTTAAGCACTGCATCGAGTGACTTATTTGGCACTTTGAGCTCAATAAACACCTCTTTGACACTCTTCACCTGGCCTGACACAGCGTCTGCCAGAAGAGAGGACATGGTAAGCACCAGGGCCAGAAAAGTGTACATAGAGTATTTTGTCACCATAAGAATGGTTTGAAATATGTTGTATTTCATATTTTTGTAAAGAGTTAATTGAACATTAGGTCAAGAAGGCACAATGGAAAGCTGCAACTTTGCATTGTGCTGATTTAATGAATTCAGCCGGGGGTCTATCGATCCCCGGGTTTTTTTAGCGTGTTAAGTTTTCTTCATATGCTTTCATTTTTGGTTAAAGTCTAGTTTTAGGTTTTTTCCGTTTAGGGTGTATTCAAAGCCAACAGAGTGGCTGAGTATTTCAAGCACGTTAGTCAAGTATTCGTTCTTCTGGAAAGTACCAGAACATTTTACATCAGGTAAACTCCCGGTTGTTTCTATTTCCACGCCATACCACCGCTCTAGTGTTTCCACAACATGATCGATTTCTGACCGATCGAAATGAAGAACCCCTTCTTTCCAATAGGTTATGGATTTTAGATCAGTCTGATCTTTCAGAATGGTTGTCTGATTTTCATCAATGGATGCCCGCTCACCGGGAACCAGGTACACCAGCTCCTTAGAATCCGCTTTTTCCACCTTTACTTTTCCGGTGACAAGCACAACTTCTGTTTGTCTTTTGTTGTAAGATTTAATATTGAATGAGGTTCCCAATGCCGTAGTGGCCAACTTGCCGCTATAAACTGTGAAGGGCTTGCTCGGGTCTTCCGTCACATCAAAAAAAGCTTCTCCTTTCAAATACACCTTACGGCCTTCAGCAAACTCATCAGTATAGGTGATCGAACTTTCTGAATTAAGATTGACAATTGTTCCATCCGGCAAATACACTTTTGACTTTTGACCTGCTGGATTAGACTTCACTATTTCCGTGAAATCAGTAGGACTTGATGTAAAAACACCTCCTGTATACAATAAGAAAGACGAAACGATCAGTAACGCCACAGCAGCAGCGATTTTCCACCATTTCATACCTTCAGCTACTTCAGGTTTGGATTTTCTGGAAACATTCAAAGTGCGTTGGTTATCCTTTTTCTTTAGGATTTGCTGATAGAGCGTGTCACCCTTCCAGTCATACTCACCTTTACCTTTGGCATACCAAAGTTTATCCAATTCGGCATGCACTTCTTCTTCACTGCTTTCAGAAAGAAACCACTGCAAGAATTCCTCTGCCTCCTTTTTAGAAAGCTTGCCGTCAAAGTAGTTCTGTACTTGTGTGAGTCGATCCATTGTTTTTGGTTTACGCTATTATATAGCCTCAACTCACTCATTTTACTCACAGGGCTTTTGCATATTTACAATATATTTACTCTAAGCACTGAGTTGCTAAATGAAATAACAATGGAATTGATAAAGTATTGGAATTATTGCAATAAAAAGATCACACCAATAACACCCGGTGTAATCACCTTCATGTCAATCAGCTTCTCTTTTAGTGACTTTGTAGCACGGTAGATTTGATTTTCTACTGTTCTGGTGGAGAGTTTTAATTTTTCCGCAATCTCCTCATTGGTAAGGTGCTCAAAGTTCTTCATCATGAAGACCTGCTTCTGTTTGGCCGGTAACTCATCGATCGCTTTGGTTGATAATTCATCTAAATCAGAAAAGATTACATAATCTTCTGTTTCATTGGTATCACCTGGCCAATAGGTAATGGCATAATGCTGGAAAGCGAGAAATCGGGCTCTTTTTCGGGATTGTTTCAATACAATACTCCTCACAATTGCGATAATATAAGCATTGAAAGATAGTGAGCTGTCAAGGTTATCGCGATTTCTCCAAATTTTTAGAAATACTTCCTGAATGACTCCTTCTGCGTCTTCATGCACCAAACCCATCTTCCTACTGATATTGTAAATTTTAGATGCATATTTTTCGTAAAGCTTACCAAAGGCAATTTCATCTCCATCTCTCAGGCGAGTTACTAATTCACTATCGCTTCCAAAGTTTATAGAAAAAGCCACCAGTTTTTAAAAAGTTTGGTATTTGACCCTCTAAACTGGCGTATTTATTTCCAATTTCAAAATCCCTTAAAACTGAATTGATTCAAATAAACTGACTTTAAGAGCCCTAATGATTCAAAAAGGGTATGAAATGGCTGATTCACCAAACAAAGTCGAGTAGGAGACAAAAGTAGGTGATCAAACCCATCTTTGTCGTCCCCTCACGTTTCAAATACTGACCGATAGCGTCTGTACCACCTAGCATACTCTCATACTGGGCGGTTTCTCTAAATATTTGCGATAGTAATCTGTTGGAAGAATAAGCCCCACTAGTCTAAACCAATCTTGGCTCATTGCTTCATGGGCTGGAGGACTTCCCGATTTCCTGCACCAGCCTTTATGCGAGCTTCCTAACATTATAGCTCCATTTAGGGATACCACAGCTCACAAAGAAGCGAGTTAACTCAGTGATACAGGAACTTGCACATCTACTCCTTCAATGGTATGAATCAGTATACCAATATTGGGCTAAGTAAATTAAATCCAAGAATTACCAATTATTGGTTGTTCATTTGGCTGATATTACTGTTGTCTGCACTGGAAATCATACTGCATATCATTTAAAAACTGTTAAACATTTCCCACGAATAGCTGTGACTAATAATTAACAGATATGACTCTAAAATGAAAAAAGGGTCAATAGCTCATTCGCTATAAACCCTTTCTATTCACTTTTAAAGTAGTCCGTAGGGAACTATGTTATGCATTGATATTCAGTTAGTTATACACTTTTCATAAAACATTTTGTAAATCATAAAATGTAAATAGATGGGACTAATTAGGTATAGCAATAATTTATTTTCCGCAGTTCTTGTATTAAGCACAATTCCATTAATTCGCTCTAATTTGTTTTCTCTATTAATCCAGCATTGTTGGTACGATTTGATTGGTAAAACTGTATGATGAACCGGAGCCTGAAATCAATCCAAACCAACCTCTGTCATCCCAAACAGAGTAAGACATATTTTCACTTAAAGTAGTCTCCGCAAAGGTTTTGTAGTATCCTCTAACCAAATCTGTATTGCGCTCACTGGCATTTCCATCACGACCTACGCCAAACTCACCATAATTAACTGGTACTCCCAGAACCTCAGAATGAACGCCAACTTTTTCAATAGCTGAAGCAATAGTGCTATTCCCGGGGAAGGCAGAATTACTCCCAGTTTGTCCACAAAAAGCCCACGGATTATAACTGTGCACCTGAATGGAAAGATATTTATCATCACCTCCTCCAGGCAAACTCGCCGGAACAGGATAAACTTCTTCAATCATCACCTCATTTCCCTGACCATTTGTGGTTACCATCACCAACCGTGTTTCGTTGGTACCTCCTGTAGCACGAATCGCTTCATAACCCACTTCGTTTACTTGCCTGGTATAAGCTAAAGCCAAACCGCTGGTTGGACTTGGCCATTCGCCACTACCACTCCACTCTCCCAGTTTACCCTCGGGCTCATTCAATACTTCAAAAATGAGATACTGGGGGTAATCCTTAAAGTAATTAGCTATTTCTGTCCAGAGATTACTGAAAGTATTATCAAAGCTTGCAGTGCCATCGTAGTGATCTTTCAACCAATGTTCGTGATGTGTATTGAGCACCACATACATTTCCAATGCTATGCAGTAGTCAATGACTTTAACGAGCTCTTTAAATCGTTCATGATCAGTATCGATGTTGCCGTCATCATCGGCCAGATGGTCATTTGAGGTAAAGCGATCCATCCACGTTACAGGTATTCTTACATGTCTCATTCCTGCTTCATAATACAAATTGATGATAGGTCTTATGTCTGAGAAATTGGTGCTGTTGTTTCCGTTCTCAAAGGTGTTTCCTAAATTAAATCCAGCGGACATTTCTGTAACGATATCATGAGCGGTCAGGATATCTGAAGGAACAGGCTCCTCAATTGGCTCTTCATTTGGTATAGCTGGCTCTTCCTCTCCACATGCCTCCAACGCGATTAGTACAGATAAGACCAAACTCCATCTTATTAATTCTTTGATTTTATATATCAATTTCATAGCTCTACTTTCAATTAATGAATACCTTTTGATTTAGTGTTTGCCGATCTGCGATGATCTTCACGACATAAATTCCTTTTGGAAAATTGGCGGTTGAGAATGTCCCGTTAGAAAATCTTGCCTTTTGCTTTTCGAGAAAGACTTGCCCTGATAAGTTGTAGACTTGAAGCGTTAAACTGTTCACTTCCTTATCTAGCGATATTTCTAATACCTTATTTGCCGGGTTATTGAATAAATTAATTCCCATTTCTTTTATCGGACTTTTGGTTGGGATGACTTCCACAAAATCTATCCAGTTAATATTGAATCCTGAACCTTCAAATGCCAATTGCAATACCTGATCTGTGGAAGAATCCAACATTACATTCTCTAAATAGAGTGTCGTCCACTCCTGCCAACCACCGGTAATCTGTGGCGTCAGCGTTCCTATCAGCTCACTTCCAAGACTCACATGAATGTGCTTGACATTATTCTCTGTGCTGTTGCTCGCCTGCCGGATTGCAATGACATACTCTCCAGCATTAACTTCTGAAATGTTATAGTTTAGCCACTCTCCGTCAGTAACGTATCCAATGTTAAAACCACCTTCTTCATCAGTGGAAGCTTCCAGATCTACCCACTCACCGGTTCTATACTGACCACCGCGATTCTCTTCCTCCAAATCATAATAGCTAATTCCCTGGCCACCCTCATTAAAGTCCTCTACCTGAATCTTACCGGGTATGACATGTGGCCCATTAAAGGTCACCTGAGCAGGTGCCTCCGCGGTTGTGACACTCACAGCGCCGGTGTAATCCGACTCACCCAGAGCATTGTACGCCAATACTCGGTATTCATATGTGGTAGAGGCAGTAAGTTCGGCATCCATGAAGCTGGTTACATTACTATCTACCAATGAGACGATTTCAAAATCATCATTGATTTTCTTCTCAATGATAAAACCTGCTTCATTTGTGGAATTATCCGTCCATGCCAACATGATCCGATCATAAGCCGGACTGGTTCCCTCTAACTGTGTAGGCATATCTGGAAGTGCTGTTACGTCTGCCAAAATGGTCTCTACCGGAGGCAGCTGATTGTCAAAATGGTAACTAGAATAGTTATGTTTGACTACCGAATCACCCTGAAAAACCAACACATGAGTGGTTTTTTCTCCAATGATATCCGCATACGATTCTTCAAGCTTTCCATCGACCTTCAGAATTACATCATCACCAGAATTACTTGCTGTATTTAGGTGTAGGGCATATTTCAACGGGCGTCCGGACTCCCGGTTCATGATCATAACAGCCGTCTTACCCTTATCCTGTGCACCGTAAACAATCACATGTTCATTGGATGATGATCCATCAATGTAGGTTCCAGAAAAATTTTGGGCGACAAACTGCATGTGTCTATAGGAAGACCTTGGTGTCATGTTTTCTCCATCGATAAAGCTGAAATCTGTACCCTGACGATTACCCCCGTTTTCAAACATGCTCCAGGTAGCCGCATAATCAGCTTCATATTTCATGCATAACCCCAGTATGCCACCAAACATCTGACCATTTTCCCAGGTATGCACTACCGAGCCACCTTTAGCATTGTACTCACCAATACCCCATTGTAGTGCTTCACCTCCCGTGCGGTTATAGGATGCATTGATTGCGTCTACCTTTGCTTTACATTTGACTATTGACTCTCTAAAATCTTCAAGCCCTTCGTATGCTAGGTTGATGTTGTCATCCTGAGGATATCTGTGCCAGGACAAGCCGTCACAGTAGTAATAATCCTTACCGGGTATCTTTCCTGCTATATCATTAGGCCCACCAAAAAGATCGTCCAAGGCATCTTCTATATAATAGGCAAAGTCGGGTCCATAAATCTTTATGCTGGGATCCACTTCTTTCATCGCCTCAGCTCTGGGCTTGTAATATGCCTCTACCAAAGCTCCCACTTCAGAAGTTGGTGGCCTGTTGGCTTCAAGCCAGGGTTCATTACCAATGTTCCAAAACCTAACTGGTTCAATCTCTCCAGCCATTTCTACATTGAAGAATCGCACCACAGCTGCCGCAGCTTCAGCAGATTGATGTTGAGATACCTGAATAATTGGTTCAGCTCCAATACCACGGATTTTTTCCACCCAATTCAATAAAGTAGCATTGGAGGGCATATTGTCATTAAACCCGTTCCCACCGATTCGAATCGTTTGAACACCACATTCACCAGTCAGTGCCCACACCTCATCTGTCGGGTTAGTATACCAGGCATTATTGCCAACTAGTCTTGGACTAATCTCCTGAGCGGTCACTCCGTAAACTAGAGTAAACGGAATTAGATAGAAGATTGCTTTAGCTATTATAATATGAATATTACTTATTTTCATTTTGGTAGTAGTCTTGAAGTATGAAGAATGCTTGCTTTTTGACGCCTTGCTCGGAGATCAACCCTTTTCTGTTAAAATCATCCTGAATTCTCCTCAGGTGTCTTCTGGCGGACCGGAAGTCCATTAATATCCATGGTGATGCACCAGCCAAAAAGTCGATGTGACGCATCATTTCAATGTTGTTTTTATAAACGTCTGCCTGATATTCCTCTGTCCAGCGTTCGTTAACCTCACCATGAAGTCCCTGTAATGCCCCACCGCCCACTTCACTCATGATCATGGGCTTGTTGAAATCGCTTGCCCACCTTATGGCACCACAGTCCTCTGGCTTCACCGAGTACCAACCACAGTAATTGTTGATGCCAATTACATCCACAACCTCACCAAGTGGGTCTTCGATAAACTTAGCTCCGTCCCGAAAACCCTGTGTATCTAGTGCCGCGGTAATCAATCGTGTTGGATCCAGTTGTCTTGCATGACTAGCCAGATTGGTTAGAAAATTAAGTCTAGGGGTGCCCTCTGGTGTTTCATTAGCTACTGACCAAAGGACAACTGCCGCACGGTTCTTATCCCTGGAGATCATCTCGGTCAGCTGGTTTTCAGCATTGGCATACGTGTCTTCATTGTCAAACAACACCGTCCAGTAAACCGGAATCTCTGACCACACCAAAAAGCCCATTTTCTCGGCCTCACGAACCATGGCCTCACTGTGTGGGTAATGGGCCAATCGAATAAAATTACATCCCAATTCCTTTGCCCACTGAAGCAATATTTTACATTCTTCTTTGGAAACAACCCTTCCTGTTTTGAAAGGAGCCTCTTCATGAATACTTATCCCTTTTAGAAAAATCTCTTTACCATTCAGGAGAATTTTGGATCCATCAGTGTTGATGGTTCTAAACCCGATCTGGTCTGTTACACTATTACCAGTAATGCTCAGTTCAACATCATAAAGCTTGGGGTTGGTTGGACTCCAAAGAGATGGTTTGGCCTGAATCGAAAAAGTAGCTATACCATCCTTTATTGTCGCGTCAACAGATTTCTTAAGCTCAGGGATCTTCACCTTCACCTTTTGACCATCCTCACTATTCGCAACGGCAACCCATCCCTCTATGGTATTGACAGAACCTTTAGCTAATTGAACCAGGTAGTCATTTATATGTGATTTGGGTGTGGTAACTAAATAAACAGATCGGGTGATCCCACCATAGTTCCACCAATCTGTATTGATAGTCGGAATAGCCTCTCGCCTCCGTTTATTATCCACCTTGACCACAACGAAATTCTTGCCGTTTTCGAGTCTATTGGATACCTCAAATTGGAATGGAGTATACCCACCTTTATGCACACCTAGTTTTTCGCCATTCAAATAAACCGTCGCCTCATAATTGATCGCTTCAAAATAGAGGTAGCTGATCTCATCACTTTTTGGTTCAAAATCAAATTCCTTTTTATACCAAACAGTACCTTCATAATAGTAAAGCTTATCAATTTGCGTATTCCAATCTCCGGGAACCATCAGCTGCCAATCTGAATCGAAATCATATTCAATCAAATCCGAAGGATCAGTCATTTTAGCATTTTTGAAATAACCATTTGGTTTTTCCGTATAGCGGTGACTATAAAAACCATTCTCCAGTGGATCCACAATAATCTGCCACTGACCATCCAGCGTCTCTTTCTCTCGTGATTGGATGTTCTGCAAGAGATCGGCAAACTTGTCTGACTGTGCGTTTAGTTCAAGTCCACTAAAAAAAACTAAAAGTATTGTTGCTAAGTGCTTCATTTTATGCGAATTGAGTTATTGATTATGTCTAATTGGAATGAGTCGGAAAACGAACCCGGGATCTTCAACTGCCACATAGATGTAGCCATCTGGCCCTTGCTTCACATTTCTCAGTCGACCAATATTTTTCATGAGTATTTCTTCACTCACGACCTTATCCCCTTCCATTACGCATAGGTTGAGGTATTTGAACCTCAAAGAACCTACAAGTAAGTTTCCTTCCCATTCAGGATACTTATCTGAGTCCACAAAGGTCATTCCACATGGAGCGATTGATGGCGTCCAATAATGCACTGGCTGCTCCATTCCTTCTTTTTCTGTGAGATTGGTGAATGTGCTTCCATCATAATTGATCCCATAGGAGATAACCGGCCACCCATAATTGATTCCTGGCTTGACGATGTTGATTTCATCTCCACCTCTTGGCCCGTGCTCGTGTGACCACATTACGTTTGTTTCCTCATTGTATGTTAGGCCCTGCAAGTTCCTATGTCCGTAGGTGTAAATTGAAGCCACGGCATTGAGTGTATCAATGAAAGGATTATCCTCAGGAATGCTTCCATCAGCATACATCCTGTGGATTTTACCTTTGGGGTTCTTTAAGGTTTGTGGATTTTCTTTTTGATTGGCCCGGTCACTAGCTGTGAAATATAAGTAGCCTTCATTATCAAAAGCCATGCGTGATCCATAATGCCATTTTGCCGACGAGTAAGGTATTCCTTTGAACAGGTTTAATGACATTGTTAACTCGTCATTGATCAAGGTATACTTGTTTATCGCTGTTCCGGATAAGGTATCTCCATCTTCAACCACATAGTCTGAATAACTCAGGTATAGCCAATTGTTTTTCTCAAATTCCGGATGAAGAATGATGTCTAGCAAGCCTCCCTGTACGTCATTCCTAACCTTCGGTGTGCCATTGATCACCGTCTTATTTCCCCGATTGTCTACGCGGTAGAGTATTCCACTCTTCTCTGTTACCAATAAATCTCCGGATGGTAAAAATGTCATCCCCCATGGATTGGTCATGCCAGAGACTACAGTGTCCAGGCTAAAGGTAAGCTGTTCACTCTCAAATGTATCTGATTCAATCTTGACTTCTTCAAAGCCGTATTTTTCGACATGATCGATTCCACTGAGAATGTAATCCGCCATCTCACTGATTTGCTCTTTTGAAAATGCTGCAGACCAACCTGGCATTCCAGCATCTGTATATCCATTAGCAATGGATTGAATGAGACTGTCTTTGGTGTTTCCATGCTTCCATTTCCGATCCACAAAAGCAAACATCTGTTCGCCATGACATCCGGAACAGTAGATCTGATAGGTGTTTTCTGAGCGAATGGTTGCGCTGTCCAAAATCTCTTCAACCTCAGGGTTCTCACCTCTCTTAGCCTCTTTGGGCTGGGAGCAGCTACTCCAAACTCCTACAATGACAATGAGAAGCATGTTGGTTATAGGTGAGCTTATACAATTCATTTTTCTATTCATTTACCTGGTTCTATTCTGTACATATATGACGGATGTAATTCCTTGACCAATTCTCTATTGTTAGTGAGCGATCGTTTCATTCAGTTGATAAAATTCAGCTCCTCACCCCCAAGGAGCTGAATTAATTGGTTATTTGGTTACCACAACTTTGAGTGATTTACCCGAAGCTTTTACCACGTATATGCCTTCCGGAATCCCCTGAACGTTGATTTCTGTTCCTTTACCAGTTCCAAGGACCTGACCAGAAAGACCAATTAATTGCCAACTGCTTTCCATTGATAAAAACAGTTTACTGGTTGCTGGGTTAGGATAGATTAGGAGGCTAACATCCTCTGATGGCTCCACTTCAGATTGACCAGCTTCACGGGCGTTAGTACTGCCCATATTATTTAGCGTCCATCTCTGTGAACTCCAACCGGCATCTAATGTGTAGCCATAAACTATTGCATCGTCAAGATCTGAGGCTCCAGTTTGGCCAGCGTTCATGGGTCTTAAAGCATGATTTTCCCATTTGTTAAGAATATTATACGCACCATTATTCTCTTCCAACCTCCATTGAGCTCGGTTGTAGTTTCGGTTGGTTGGTGTATCATCCTGAAGGGTGAGTGTCACCAACGTAGGATTGTTGGGTTCCCAATCCACCATTAATATCTCACCGGTAGATCGATTTTTCAGATAGTAATAATCAGAAGTAATTGCAGGTACAAATTCCCATTGTCCCGAATTCCATGAGGCTGCATCATCATCGACTTTTACTCCCGAATTAGTCGCATTAGCATGATCAATGGGTCGCAAGACTTTATCTCCTGATGTAGAAGCGTACACATTCACGAGCTGATAATACTGCCCTTCAAATCCACTATTCGTTTGGACATTTGCCAACATGTAGGGCACAATGTCATAGGTCCATGAATTGGCATCATTTGAGATATAACGATACCACCCTCTATCTTCCCAAAGAGTCACAGCTATTTCATTATTTAAACAGGTCTCTACGAAAGTTCTGTGCCAGGATCGAACACGAATATCATCCCTGTCAGACTGATTATTATCTCTTCCAACTCCAAATTCTCCATAATGCAGTGGCACCCCCAGGCTATTTGCATGGTCACGGGCTGCTTCAATTTCTGCCTTAATTTTGGCATCTAAGTCATTCCCGTATTGGGACGTATAATAATTCGTGCTACCTGTCTGTCCACAGAAACCCCATGGGTCATAAGAGTGAACTTGGATGGCAAGATTATTATCTGTTCCATTACCAGGCAGTGTGGAACTTGTTGGCCATACATCGTCCATCTGTTGATCTGCAGATTGACCATTTGGAGACACCATAATGATCCGTGTACTGTTATTTCCACCAGTATTTCTAATGGCGTCATAACCTACCTGATTGATCTGTCTTGTCCATAAACTATTGGTAGCGTTGGGGACATTAGACGTACCGTCTTGTCCAAACTGTCCTTCTGGCTCATTGAGCACTTCAAAAACCAGTTTCTTTCCATATCCCTGAAACTCATCGGCTATGAATGTCCATAGTCTATCGAACCGGATATCGTAGTAGTCAAACTGTCCGTTTTCACCATAGTGATCTTTTAACCAATCTTCATGATGGGTGTTGATGATTACATACAACCCCTTGCTAATGCAGTAGTCTATGGTTTGTTTTAATTCTTCCAGATAATTGTGATTGGGGTTGTTGATGTTTTGAATCCAATTACCATCTTTGACTACCATTATGGAGTTATCACCTCCTGCTACGGGGGTCATCCATGTAACTGGTATCCGTACATGACCAGCTCCCAGGTCTGCATATGCGTCTATGTATTTTTGGAGTGTATAGGAATCCCGTGAATTGTCTCCTCTTTCCCAGGAATTTCCCAGATTAAAGCCAAACCCCATCTCCTCAATCACCTGATCGGCATCTTGGGCAGAAACATGGCCAGAAGAAAGCCATATGAACAGGAACATGGTGGCGGTTAAGCATTGATTTGTTAAGTGTTTCATCATTTTCATAGTTTGTTTATTGAACATTTATTTACGAGGGGTATTCGTATTATTCTGTTATTTCAAATTGAATTTTCTGATCTGCCACCTGCACATAATAGACTCCTTCTTCGAGGTGTTTTTGTCCATACTTATCATAAAAGGAAAGGTCTCTTTTCGGGTCTATTTCAAATAAGACCTCTCTGGATTCCCCAGAATTTAAAAGCACCTTCTGAAAAAATTTAAGCTCTTTAGCCGGACGAGATATAGAAGCTACAGGGTCACTGATGTACCAAAGGATCGCCTCTTTCCCATATTTATTCCCTGTGTTGGTAAGGGTTACACTCACTCTTAAAGACTCGTTCTTTGAAATCTCTCTCGCAGAAAGAGTAATGTCTGAATAGCTAAACTGGGTGTAGCTCAGACCATGACCAAACCAATACATCGGATCTTTGGGGATGTCCTGATAATAGCCCATGTATCTCGCAGGCCTGCGCATGTTGTAGTACATAGGAATCTGACCTGTGGTCAATGGAAAGGTGATAGACAGTTTGCCTGAAGGATTATGTCTACCGGATAGAATTCCTGCCACAGCCTGACCTCCCATGGTTCCGGGTTGCCAGATTTCCAGAATAGTGCCAACCTCTGGCTCCAATCTGGCCAACTCAATCGGACGCCCATTGGAAAGGATAAGTACAATAGGTTTTCCAAGCTTGCTTAGTTCAAGAAGCAGTTGCTCTTGAATTTCAGGGAGTGCCAATGTAGACCTTGTTCCATTCTCACCACTCCACTTCTTCTTCTCTCCCAAGAAGACCATGACCAAATCAGCAGCTGATGCTACCTCTTTTGCTTCCGAAAACCCTGAATCATCGGTTCCTTCAAAATCCGAACCCTTTGCATATAGCAGCTCGGCCTTACCTTCAAATTCATTGATCAGTCCATCAAAAATGGTCACAACGTGCTCCGATTCTCCCATACCTTCCCATGAGCCCATGAGGTTGATGGAGTCTTTGACCATTGGTCCAATTACAGCGATCTTTTTTACAGAAGACTTTACCGGCAATAGATCACCTTCATTTTTCAGCAAAACCATCGATTCCGCCGCCAGCTCCTCGGCCAGGCTCAGGTCTTCAGGCTGTCGATACCTGTCTGCTTCAAGGAGCTCATCTGTGTAAGGTCTATCAAATAGGCCTAGCTGAAATTTGACTCGTAAAATCCTGCCAACAGCCTCATCAATAGCCGACATGGGTATACGACCTTCATTGACAAGATCTTCAAGGTTTTCAACATACACATCGTCCACCATATCCATTTCTACACCTGCCATGAAAGCCTGGTATGCCGCCTCTTTTCGATCTTTCGCTACACCTTGTGGAATGAGGTTCTCAATGGAGCCCCAATCTGACACAACAAATCCGTCGTGGCCCCATTGTTCTTTGAGCACTTCGGTAAGGGTGTAATGATTGGCAGAGGCAGGCACTCCACTGATGTCGTTAAAGCCACTCATGAGCGTTGCTGCACCAGCTTTAACGCCTGCTTCGTATGGAGGCATGAAGGTCTCCCATAGCGTTTGATCAGACACATCACTATAGTGATAATCCCGCCCGCCTTCAGATAAGCTGTAACCGATGTAGTGTTTCAAACACGCTGCAATTGTGTACTTTTCAGATAGGTCATTTCCCTGATATCCATGTATCGCCGCCACAGCAAAAATTGCATTGGCATAAGGATCCTCACCGTAACCTTCTGCAACCCGTCCCCATCTGGGATCACGAGCTACATCCACCATTGGTGAAAAAGTCCAGTCCACCCCAGACAACCAACACTCTCTAGCTGACACTGCGGCTGATTTTCTCACCAGTTCTGTGTTCCATGAACAGGCCTGTGCCAATGGAATCGGAAAAATGGTTTTATATCCATGAATGGCATCAAACCCACAAATGATTGGGATACCCAGGCGCGATTCCTCCATTGCTTTACGCTGGATCTGATTCTTGTAAACCGGATTGGTACTACGGTAGATCAATGAGCCTATTTCAGGTCTCACCTTTTTCATAGAAGATTCTATGTTATTGGGATTAGCATTTTTGCCATAAGTCCATTGATTCGTTTGGAGAATTTTCTCTTCCAGCGTCATTCTGGCAACCAAATCAGTAATTCGATCTTCGATAAAAGCACTAGCATCCTTGTAAACTGGTTGCTGTGAATAGGCTCCGAATGGAATACCAATAAGTCCAAAAAGAAGTATAAGTATGCGGAAATGAGTCATGATCATTAGTCTGTTCATATGTTTACTTTGGGCATTTTGGGGACTAAAAGGCTGAATACAACCCACGCAATCAGATAAGCACTTGCGCAGATGACGAACATGATGTAGTAGCCCGCTTCGATATTTTCTAATGATTGATAATGATCAAGCAACACACCGGCTGTTCGAGCCATTAATACGCCACCAATGGCCCCAATCATTCCACCAATGCCAACCACTGAAGCCACTGCTTTTTTAGGAAACATGTCTGAAACGGTAGTGAAAATGGTCGCAGACCAGGCCTGATGAGCAGAAGTGGCCAGGCAAATAATAGCGACAGCATACCAGTAATTGTAATGACCCACTGCCTGTGCCGCAACCATCGGTACTGCCATAAGTGCGAAAATGAGTAACGAAACCCTTCGGGCTTTATAAAGCGGCCAACCGATTCGAATGAAATAACCTGAAAGCCAACCTCCCCAAACACTCCCTATCATGGCTACTAAATAGACGATCGCTATTGGTAGAGCGAGATCTAATTTGGTCATCCCGTATTCCTTATTAAGAAAAGATGGCAGCCAAAACAACAAAAACCACCACACAGGATCAGAAAAGAACTTTAAAGCAGCAAAAGCCCACGTTTGTCTGTAGCCGAGCAATTTCCCCCACTCCACTTTTTCTTCCTTTGCCAGTCTATCTGGTATCGCTTCATCGTCGCTATGGATGTAATCATACTCTTCTGTTGAAATCTTTTGGTGATCTGCTGGCTTGTCGTAAAACAAAAACCAAAAAATCAGCCAAATCAGACCGATCAAACCGGGGATAATAAACGCCCACTTCCACCCAAGAGTAACAGCAATTAGTGGTACAATTAATGGAGCCAGAATTGCTCCAACATTGGTTCCGGAATTAAAGATTCCCGCCGCAAAAGCTCTTTCCTTTTTTGGAAACCATTCGGCCACTGTCTTAATGGCTGCCGGGAAATTACCTGCCTGGCTCAATCCCAGAATACCACGAGCCAGCGAGAAACCAAAAACAGACTGAACAAACGCACTAACCACTGTCGCAAAACTCCACACGGTCAACCATACCGAATACCCCACTTTCGTGCCGATCCAGTCAATTAAAAATCCGCCACCAACCATACCGATGGCATAAGCCACCTGAAATGCAATAACGATATTGGCGTAATCCAATTCACTCCAGCCAAATAGAGGCTCCAGGTAATCGTCTTTGAGTAAACTGATCACCTGCCGATCGAGGTAATTAATGGTCGTAGCAAAGAATACCAGACTTAGAATTGTCCAGCGGTATTGCTTTGGAGACTTGGCTTTAACTGGCATTTGATCGATCACCGTACTCATATAGTTGCCTCCCTTAATTGATCCATGAACACTTCCTGCCCGTTGCGCTCTGCAGATACATAACCTGCATAAATCGTTGAAATGGTATCCGCTGCCAGGCCACTATCAGTTTGATTGATGCTCCCTGTGGCAATGCTGTCATAAATACTCTGCATCTCTTGTTGATAACCGTTGAACCACGCTTCATCTGGAGAAATATTAGACCACCCTTGCTTAGTGCCAATCTTTTCAACCACGTAGATATCATCGTAATTAGATTCTTGGGGATTGTAAGTTTGCATGGCATCATTTGGCGCGATGTTGCAAATTGTACGATGGTTATTGGCATGAATCTCTATGTAGTTCTTTACACCACCTTGTAGCAGTTCACTTGCCACGATATCAGCGATAGTGCCGTCCTGAAACTTGATATGAACACTGGCATAGTCTTCAACATCCTTGTAAGAATCACGAATATTGCCAGCCAGATCAACATTGGGCAACCCGGTTATCTGATGTGTTCGACAAGTGACAGATTCAGGCCGAATTGGTTTTCCAATCCTACATCGCCCCTCTACTTGCTTTAGAAAGAGTGCTGCTGCAATTGGATGAGCCCCTTTTCCCATTAACGAGCCTCCTCCGGAAAGTCTCCATTTCCCGTAATCCGGAGAATGAGAACCAGAATGTGCCTGCTGACCCTGAATCCATAATATTTGAGCCTTTGTCTTTTCAATGAGCTCTTTTTCTTTTTGAATGGACGGTGCATATATCCAGTTTTCAGCATAGTAGATTGTCCCAAAGCTGATGCTCTCTGCTTCCAACATCCTTTTTATACTGCTTATAGATTGATGGTAAGCAATCTCCTTGTTGCAGGTGTTGCCTCTAAATAGATCTGAGCCATCTCCAAAATATCCTGTGAATGGCTTCTCGACTACCACATGCTTATTTTGCTTAAGAACTTGTATGGTTAAGGACTCATGTGTGGCCGGGGGCGTACACAAATGAAGGACATCCGAGTCATCCATTAAATCTTCAATTGAGAAGTAAGCCTTTAGGTCATGTTGCTGGGCGAAAAGATTCAAACGTTCCTCATTACGTGCCAATACGCCAACGATCTCCAGCTCAACACCATGGACTCTTCTTAAGCCTTCATAGTGAAACTGAGCTGCAAATCCAGATCCAATAATGCCTACGCGTATGAGTTTCATTCTCATCTAAATGTGTTATTGTTTAATACCTAGCCCAGTTGCTGCCCAATAAATCCCACCATAGATATGCGCAAGGAACCATGGGTCGTTATAAGATTCCTGGAGATGGCCTAAAGCGGTATAGAAGGACCTGCCTCCGTCAAACTCCTGATACCAGGAGATGGGGTGAAACTCTCCCATTGCCGTAAATCTGTTATTATCTCCCCAGGTTCTATCTGGATCGTACGTCGACTCATCCACAGAGAGGAGCAGTTGCAAACTGTCGGTGAGAGCGGGTCCAAAAGAGTACCATTCATCTGTCCACACCCAATAATTCTGCAAGTGCATGGTTGCTGGATGTGTGTGATCCATCACCGTCACCACCGCCGTTTGTTCCTCTGGATGATCTGTGAAAACCCGGCCAACCAACTGCTGATACCACAACTCCTGCTCCTTATTACTTGACGCTGCGTGAATTCCCACAAAGCCTCCTCCATTTCGTATGTACTTTTTAAAAGCGGCATCCTGCTCATCGGTAAGATCATACCCTCTACTGTGAAGGAATACCACCACATCTACTTTCCTGAGGTAATCATCTGTGAAAACATTGGTCACTGCACCACTGCCATTGGACTGGGCCCAGATGAGAGTAAAATCATGTTTTAAGGCCATCTTTCTGAACTGCTCCATAGCCACTGGAATGGTCTGATCATGCCAGCGATCCGGACTTGTGTAAAGTAAAACGGTAAACTGCTGTGCCCATACAGAGATGGATACCCCGACGTAAAGCAAAAAAGTAACAATATATACTTTGAGATCAGTCTTGTTCATAATCAGGGAGGTTAGGTTTTGAAATTGAGAATGCCACTACCGGATTCTCATTTAGAAGTTGCTGAATGTCAGATTCAGTAAAGTCCTGCTTCAATAGAGTAGGTACCAAATCTTTCATGATGCCATCATAAGGCCTTATTGCTCCACCCACTGTAAAGCTGTTTCCGTCATGTGAAAGCAGCACACGATGCAGCAAACCAGCAGCTTGGAATGATTTTAGCTGATTGACTATCAAATCAATATTGGATTCATTAATTCCATCCAGTGAAATCCAGGCTCCTCTTGAAGCTAAAGTCATCAGATACTCAGTGTCATCAAATTTGTCCGCATGCACCCAAATCCACTGGTTGTAATCAACTCCATATTGATCCAGTAAAGTAATCTGCTCCGCAGCAGCTAGTCGATTGTTGCCCGTATGCACGGCCAGGGTCATTCCAGTTTGTTGGTGCGTAATAATTCCTGCCTCAAAAAGTTTTAGATCTATGGAGCTTGGCGCTCCTTCATCAAAAGCTAATTTGATAAACGCAGGCTTTACTCCAGCTCCCCCTATTCCGTTTACAAATTCTGCAATCCAAATTGCTGCAATTTCTTCAGGAGATAGTTCATAAGCTTCTTTTGGTACATAGCGATCACTAGCAGCACCATACCATCCGGTGTTGGTCAGAATATTTACTCCGGTGTTTTGAGCTAACTGTCTTAATAAATCCGGTCTTCTGCCAAAATTGGAGGCCGTACAATCAAAAACTGATTCCACGCCCAATTCTTTGATACTTTTCAGATAAGGGATTACCTGCTTGAGCAATTGCTCCTCTTCATAAATGGATGTTTTGGGTGGGATTTCTCCAAAGTTGGAAAAAATGTGCTCGTGAGTTAGGCAAAAACCTAACGCTTCCTTTTTGATAGGGCCCATTACCGTTTGAAAGTCTTGTTGAGGATTGGGAAGAATGGCATCTCGAATGGGATAGAACCAATCATCCTTGTCTATGTCATAGACAATGAAATCTTTATCAAACTGCCAGTAGCTCCATGACCAACCTCGCATGTCTGCCTGTCTGGTAATGTAGTTTGACCAGTTGACTCTGGACTGCAAATCAGCACTACCATAGACACCAAACTCACCTAAGGTAATAGGACGATTGTTTTCCAGGGCCCAATCAGATGCAATATTGAAGTCTTGTTTCACCCCATTTTTCTGTTCTGGGGTTCCGTCCCAGGTTATACCACTAAGGTCTTTGTTGTTTTTTGACCAGGGTGCACCTTGATGAGTGAACTGAATTGGTGAGTAATAGTGAACAGCAACGATGATGTTGCGGTCTTCCTCAGGCAAAGAAAGGTCTTTAAGATTTTTGATCTGATTACCGTATACGGTCCCAATTAACAATGTTCGTTCAGGATTTGACACACGAATGACTTTATAGGCCCTGGCATGCAAATCGTTCCATATCTCGGCCTTCATATTTGGCTCGTTGGCCACTTCAAAAACCACTTCCTGCGGATAATCCTTACAATACGTCGCTATCTGCTCCCACATAGCCAGAAATATATCCTGGGTACCAATGGGATCATCTCCCATAGCTCCATGCTCATGAAAATCGACTATAACCATCAAGTCATTGGCCAGCGCCTGATTCACACCCCAATCAAGAACCTCGAAAAACTTAGGATCGATGGTGAATTTTTCGTCTCTTGAAAACCGAAAAGGAGAAATCTTCAACCTTACATTATCAAAACCTGCTTCCTTGATCTTTTTAAAGTGATGAGGCTGAATGCGTGCTTCAGAAAAATCATTCCATATGGGATCATATCCCATGATGTTTATTCCTCGCCCAAGCCGTTCATTTTGATAAAAAGCAAACTGCGGATCATCACTTGAACTCTGGCCAAAGCCATCTAACATGCAAAAAGCAATAAGTACTATTGAAAGCACCGAACGAGATGATCTTACAATAAGATATTTAGTCATATTCTGCTTATTCATTGTTATATACTTGATCAATGGCATCACTGAGTGAATCCATCATTCCCTTCACACGTTTGAATGGATCATAAAAGTCCCCTCTGACCTTCAGCGTTTCTACTGGTAAATAACCAGAGTAACCTTCATTCTTAAGAATCTTAATGAGCTTAACATAATCGGTTTTGATCGTCCCTCCGTATCCATCAGTAAACTCCTTCACTTGCCAATTCACTGCGTATGGAACCAGCTGCTGTATGTCTTTGTATGGGTCTTCCGTAGTGAAATTTCCTATATCAACGATGATCCCTGCCCATTCAGAATTTAGCTTACTCATCACATAAAGACATTGCTCAGCGGTTTGAAGCATTTCACCGTGATTCTGAATGCCCAGTTTCACTCCATATTGTTCGGCTGTCGGTAAGAGTTGCTGGTAGCATTCGATCATCCACTGTGCAGGTACTTCCCAGTTATCTTCATATCCTTTGGGAATTGCTCCGGCGAACACACGCAGAACCGGCGCTCCCAATTTCGATGCTACTACAATCCAATCCTTAGCCAGTTGGACACCTTCAGCTCTAATCGCAGAATCAGGTGAAGCAAAATGGTTTCGGATTCCAGTTCCACTGATGGCTATTCCTAAACTGTCGGCATAAGCTCTAAATTCTTCCAGATACTCATCGGAAGGCACTTCCGGATAGGTAGGGAAAAAGTAGCCGGTAGGGTCCAAAGCTTTAATGTTTTGTGACTTACACCAATCCAAAAGGTTAAACAATGAATAAACCTGATCCTTGTCGCGTGATTCTCGAGCAGAGAGTAAGTCTGCGAAAGAGTAGGCGTTCACTCCCAGGATTATCTCTGGTCTTTTCTCTACCTCAGTAGCATTCACATAGGACGAACACGATTGAAAAGTCGTGCTAACTAGTAGCATCGCTGATACTAAAATGAGCTGGGCTTGACTTGTCTTTTTATTGTTGTGCATATTCAAAAATTCCGTTTGATATAAAAGCAATCGATTTGCTGTCTGGAGACCAGCTCGGTACGTTAAGGGAACCTTGTCCTCCGTACAAATAACCAATGGTCTTGATCTCTCCACTTTCCGTTGGCATTATCCGGATATACACTCGTTCATAGAAGGGATGCTCGTCTGGTGCAATGTCTTCTGGAAATGAGATGAAAACCAACCACTTGCCATCAGGTGAGACATGTGGAAACCAATCATTGAGGGCATCATGAGTAAGCTGGATTTGATTCTTACCGTTGGCGTCCATTCGCCAAAGCTGCATCGTACCCGTTCGCGTAGAACAGAAGTATATATACTTTCCATCCGGCGAATACTCGGAACCATCATCCAGTCCCCTGGTCTTTGTTAAGCGCTTTTCCTTGCCTCCCTGTGCCGGGATTTTGTAGATGTCATAATCTCCATCACGCTGGGCGGTGTATATCAGAAATTGGTTATCCGGTGACCATCCATGAAGGTAGGAAGGGCCTTTTTCTGTAATTAATTTGGGCTCACCTCCTGTTATAGGCATGGTATAGATCAACGAATTTCCATTTTGTTCTTTGGAATGATGGCTGATTCCTATCTGTTGACCGTCGAATGACAGGATGTGATCATTGTTGTTTTTAATGGCGATACCCGTCTCTAGAACGGTAGATTCTCGGGAGTTAAGATCGAAGCTATAGAGTAACCCATTGGAGTTGTAAATCAGGGTTTCTCCATCAGTTGTCCAATTAGGTGCTTGCCATGAGCTTTCACTGCTCGCCAGTACACTACGATTTCCTGAAACAACATCCAACACTTCCAAAAGACTTGGCAAGTAGGTTTGGTATTGGACCAAATCATCTGGTGCGGTGTTAAATATCCTGGTATTACTAAAAGTGACCTCCTCGGCATATTCATTAGAATGTGAACAAACAAACAGGCCTGAGTACAGGTCGTTTCCTAAATCCAAATCCGTTACTTCTGCTAGCTGGTAGACATCACCAAACCTGGCAACAGACATAATGTACGTATTCCCCCTTTTCTCTAGTTGCAACACGTCCGGACCAGAAATATCCAATTTGATCTCCTCTACATCAGCTCCTTCTGTTCTCCTAAACTGTAATGAAGTAAGTCCATCACCGTGGATGGTACAGGCCACCATTGGTGCGCTTTCATAGAGTGTGGACCTCAGCATGATACCGGTTTTGCGGTGGGCCTCATGACCTTCTCCTTCAAAGGCAATTTTTGTCTGGACAATAAAGTCATCATTCATTTTCCTCCAAACCATTGAAAAGCTATCCTCTCCAAACCAGATGTTCGAACCGGACGCCTTCAAAATGTATTGCTGATTTGGTTCAGAATACTGCGCTATTCCGGCTATCGTAGGATTGCCAACATCAGCAAGTCCCTGGAATGAACCTATTTGCACACCAGATTGCGCTTCCGCTATAATCCGAAGGAATAAGGTCAAGATCAATAATATGTACTTATTACAATTCAATATTCTGGTGGTTATCGTTTATCTAAATACTGGATCAACTCATAGGCATGATCGTTGACCTTTTTGGCATTTTTTAATAGCGGTGTGTATGGCTCAAAATCGCTATTGACAATTCCCTTATTCGAGTCTCTATTGGATGGATCAGTTTGTAAGTTATTCGGGTCATTGTCCTGATAAGTAAACCAGTGCCACCCAACACAGACTTTACTCTTCAGTAATTCGATGGTAAAATTTTGATAGAAATATCCACGATCATCCTGAGTAGGCACATTCCATCCAGCTCCCGTGTTATTTGGCAGACCTGAATCTTCGCCTTTGGTATACCACTCGGTGATAATAAATGGTCGACCAGACCATGCTTCCCAGTCTGACATGATGGATTGTACAGGTTCCCACTTTCGATAGTGATTAATGGATATAATATCCATGTATTTACCTGCAACTTCGAATATGGCTTTACTTTGAAGTTCTTCCTTTTCCTGATTGAATCGACATCCCAGATACAGATGGTTAGGGTCGTATTTCCGAATAGCGGCTGATACTTTTTTGACGTACGTTTCAAAATAGAAAGCATTGAAAGCTTCGCGATCTTCGTCAGTAATGTCTTCTATGGTTGCGTTTTCCCCTTTACGCTCATCTAGCCACTGCCTCGCAGCAATGTATCCTGCTTCATCTTTCGCTAAATAGTTGAGGTGACGATCTAGTGCATCATTTTTCCACGGCAATTCATTGTCTGTATAGTACCCTAGAAGGTTTTTATCGTTTGCATATTGAGCAATGGGCTTGATGGCCTCCTCCACATATTGATCGAATTCCGGATCGAAAACCATGGCTAAATCAAATCGATAACCCTGCCAACCAGTGATTTTATACTTGCCTCCAAATCGTTTAAGATGGTCATGCTTGTATGAACCCATGGGATTTACAATCACAGTATAAACCAATGGCGCTTCTGTCTCTCGAATTAAGTTGACATCTGACCATGCTCCCGTTCCATTGAAGCCATAATCATTTAAAAATTTAGCTTCCTGCTCAATCCACTCTTTATCTGATCCATATTTTTCATCTTGAGCCTTTTTTTGATTTTCGGATCTGCCCGGTCTAAAAACTGCAACTCCTTTATGAATAAACGGATATCCATCGGGATCAATGATCCACCATCGGTCATCTCGTTTTTCTACCCTAAAGAAGCCCGTAGCCTTAGCTCTATTCACTTTCCAACCACCGTAGTTACTAGATTTTGGATCCTTTGAGTAATGGAAATTTGAAAGTCGATCGATGGTTCGAGCTTCATAAGTACCCCATTCTGGGCTTTTTGCATTTTTTCGAGCTTTTACCAAAACCATTTCGGAAGTACCATCTAAGGCTTTTTGCGAATGAGATGAGTAGAAACCAAGTATGAGTAAAAGGAATAGAAGGTTTATTCGCTTCATAATTTCTATTTATTCCGTCCTTGTAGTAATCGATATTAGGACATTCGTTTAGCGTATTGCCAGTACTTTTCCATGAGTATGTTAAGAGAAGTGGTGACCGAAAATAAATTCGGCCACCAAATCATCAGGTATGAAGAAGTATTCGCTTAATCTATGTTATTAGTCAACAGAGAAATAGATGTCGTCTATGTACCAGTCGAAGTTTGCTTCGATATCCCAGTCCGCATCATCGGATCTGAAAATCACTTCAGTAACTTCTGCTCTTTCAGAACCAAGTCCATCTCCGTTTCCGTTATTCAATAAGTCCTCAAACGGAATTTTCAACGAGTGCCACTCGCCATCTCTAAGGAAGCCATACTGATCTGACAAGGTCACCCAGAAGTTTCCAGCACTGGTTCTCAGTCTTATTCTCAGGTTTTTCGTATTCTCAGCAGGTACTTTCAAACTGATATTGTAATAGTTGTAAGCACTTAAATCCATTGGTGAAGTCTGTGCATACATGGAAACCATAGCACCCCACGTCTGATCATTACCAGTATTACCCGGATCGAAATCCGCATAGATTGCCTCTGATCCCTCTGCAGCATCGGTCACATATGACAGGTTAAAGTTGCTACTGTTTGTTGGTGAAGGACGGTCACGATCATTAGGGTTGCTGTCATCCAGGTCTGTTCGTTCTGTATAAAAGGCCAATGGCTTTAAGTCTGCATTTGGATCTCTCACCACAATCTCAAATGTCTGTGATCCTGAAGTTCCATCAGTGTGATTGATGTCGATGGTTGCCGCATAGGTTCCCGGTGTTGCATAAGTGACAATCACTTCAGCGTCCGATGAAGTAGCAGGGTTGCCTCCTTCAAAAGTCCAGCTTCGAGTATCCACCAATGTAGAGTTATCCGTAAAAGTGACTGTCTCTCCAGCATTGATAATTAAAGTAGAAGCCTCAGCATCGACTTTAGCATCAATAACCGGCTCACCTTCCGATACAACAATTTTGTCCAGGTTAGTTGCTCCTCCTGTGAAATACAAATGCCACAACTGCTCTCCTGCTTCCAGATTCGCAGCAATTTTAAAGCTTTCATATGTGCCCCAACCTCCTGTAGAAGGAGCATCACCTGATTCAGCAAGGAAAGTTGTGTCCTCTCCAGATATTCTACTCAATTGGACAGATGCCAACCCTAAATCACTGGCCAGCACAAATTCAATAGTGTGTGTACCTGCTGAAGCTACATTAACCGAATAGTTAAGCCATTCGCCACCGGCTGTCCAACCTATATTGGTCACGCCAGGATCGTTTACCTGTACGTCCACGTTTCCTTCAGCGTCATTATCCGTTCGATATACCGCACTACCTGCTGTAATCGCGTTATTTCCTTCATCCGTGTCAAAATAAGCCAGTCCTTGTGCTCCAAGGTTGTAATCTTCTGCCTCTATGGTTCCTGGGATAGAAACAGCTGTCCCGGTATACGGTAAAGATTGCGGAGCTGCTGGGCCATCTACTTCGATCTGAAAGGTTTTGGAGCCTGTTGTATTGTCTACATGTTGGATGCTCAAAGTTGCCTCCCAGGTACCACCATAAGCGTAGCTGACAGTGACAATAGAATCAGTGGAAGACGCTGGATTTCCACCAGTAAACGTCCAGGTTCTGGAGCTAACCTTGGTTGATAAGTCTGTGAATGTCACAGTTTCTGAATTGCTAACAGATAATTTGGAAACTTCCGCTTCAACAACGCCAGGCTCCAGATTAGAGATGTCAATGCCATTTTCCTCTTCGCATGCAGCGAATATGAAAACCAACCCAACTAACAGGGCTAGTTTACTGATGAATGATTGCTCAAAATATTGCATAGTTTTCTTATTAGGTGTTAGGCGACTTGAATACGCCCATTTGTTTAAATAATTAGTGGATAGAGCCTGCCCCATATAGAGACAGGCATGTTGTATCCTAGAAGTAACCGTCGTTTTGTGGGAAACTATCACCCATCAGGTTAATCTGGCTTTGTGGTATTGGCATATTCACCATGTGTGGGGCCATCGGCTCCAATGTCTGATTGGTTGTACTAGATCCGTAGGTATAGTACATGTTCTGGCGCTCTACTAGCAAGCCAATTCTTTTCAACAAGAACCATCTATTCTTCTCAAATGCAAGCTCTCTCGCAGACTCCTCCAAATACGTATCAAGATTAAAAGCTGTTAAGTCAAAGGAGGCATCGTCTACGCCAAAAGCTCTTCTTCTTACCATATTGATATACTCCAGAGCCTGAGGGTTACCAGGGTTCTCACCATTCAATCTCCAATGAGCTTCAGCACCTAATAGAAGTGTTTCAGCAAAACGGTAGTACATGATGTCTTTCCAACTATCATTGGTAAACGCTCCCTTTTCTTCGTCATGAAATTTCTTCAGACTAAAGTGGTGTTGTCTAAAGTTATCTGGGTATTCAGCGATCTCTTCACCAAAGTTTGGAGAGGCCGGATTGTTCACGTATTTGGTCAATGGGTAGTAATAGGTAGAATATCGTAAATCATTGTCCTGATCATACAACGACTGCAAGTAATCATTTGGAAATGACCAGCCCAATGCCTGTCCTCCATACTCAACATCATTGATAATCTCATCCGAAATCTCGTATGCACGATTGTTAAATACACTACCGATCCAGGTACCTGCTCCACCCGCCAGAGCATCACCACCACCGGTAGACCCTAACAATTCATCTCTTGTGTAAACATACAGGGCTTCCGCGTGTGTAAGGTCTTGTCCAAATACGGAATTAATTCCTACAAGATGATGCGTTCCATCCTGAACGATTGCATCGAATTGTTCGGCTGCCTCTGCCCAGTCACCTAGCCACATAGCTACTTTACCTCTTAGATGTCTTGCCGCACCCTGACCATATCTGCCATGGCCTTCATTGTAGCTTAGATTATCAATCGCAAAATCAAAATCTGAAGTGATTAGATCGAAAACGGCATCTTCATCCGCTGGCACGTAAGTCACAGAATCGAAGGCATTTTCAGGAGTTGTCGCTATCGTATCCAATAAGATTTTTCCGTACATTCTGATCAAATCAAAATATAGCTCTCCTCTTATCGCTCGTGCCTGAGCTACCTGAACATCTATCTCATCTTGATCTCCTTCAAGAAATCTGGCTCCAGTAATCAAGGCGTTTGCTTTATCTATAATGTTGTAAGCAACTACCCATTTGGTATCTGTAAATCCGCCTGGAGTATGATTTTCTCCATATGGTCTGTGCCAGGTACGTGTATGTCCCAGATCATGCGCTACATAAAAGAATACATTAGACTGAAGAGCCGCTCCTTCAAATGCAGGGAAATTGTACACTCTCATGCGATTGTAGAGCGCATTTACACCAACTTCAAGCCCCTCTTCAGATGAATAAATGTAGTCTGAGTAAATATTATCTACTGGTACTTCCTCCAGAAAATCGTCGCATGCCGTGAGCCACGTGAACAGGCTCAAAACAAATATGTATTTAAATATCTTTTTCATTTTTCTTAGTTTTTCGTTGTTTAACTTCTAGTTTTCAAAATGGGTAAAATCCATTGGGAAAACCGTTCAAACATTGTTTAGAAACCGATTTGCACCCCTCCAATCAAGGTTACCTGCTCAGGGTATTGATTTGGATTTAACTCAGGACTATAAGACTGATATTCTGTGAAGGTGAATAGATTCTGACCGGTTACGTAAAGCCTGATATTAGAGAAATTGATCCTCTCTAAAACCGAAGCAGGCAACGTGTATCCTAAAGTGACATTTTGCAGACGCACATAAGAAGCATCTTGCAATGACATAGTCCAGATAAATGCTCTATCATTAGCTTCACTCGGTCTTGGCCAGTTACCTTCTTGATTTTCAGGGGTCCAATAGTCTTGTTTAATTCCATTGAAAATACCCCTCAAAGATCCACCTTCGCTGTATCCTGATAAGTAGTTGTTGTATCTGACTCTACCTTGCACAGTGTAAACACTGAACGAGAAATCGAAATTTTTAAAGTTCATGCTATAGTTAAATGAACCATACCATTCCGGACCTGCCTCAGTAATTACCCGATCGTCATCATTAAGTGGACCGTCTGTAGGATCACGATCATATAGAATCAAATCTCCAGGCTGGGCATCTGGTCTGTTTGTGTTGCCAATATTCTCACCATACTGATAGATGCCGATTGGCTTATATTGATAATAAACAGAGATTGGACGTCCAATAAACCATCTGTTTTGAACATCATCATCTTCCATTCCGTCACCATCTTCGTCTACACCATATAGACTTACGATCTCATTTCTATTGCTGGTGAGCATTACACCGGCATTTACAGTTAAATCCTTTTTCTCCACCAAAGTGGCGTTAAGAGAAAGTTCAATACCTCGGTTTTGTACTTCACCTATATTGTCAAAGTAATTTGGGTAACCAATTGATGCAGGTAAAGATCTATCTACCAACAAGTCTTTGGTGCTGGTATTGTACACTTCAACTGTACCTGTGATGAAGTTTGTGAATAACCCAAAATCCACTGCAGCATTGAGTGTGGTAGAGGTTTCCCATTTGAGGTTAGGGTTAGCTAATCGCCCTCCGGGTATGTAACCAGACACTTTTACCCCATTTACTACATAGTCTCTCTGGTCTGCAATGGCCTGACTTCCATAGGAATCAATAGCCTCATTCCCAACACTTCCATAGCTTAACCGCAGTTTTAAATTACTCAAGGTTGATACTCCTGACATGAAAGCTTCACGGTGCACGTTCCAACCAACGGCCATTGCCGGGAAAGTCGCCCACTTGTTGTTAGCACCAAATTTACTTGACCCATCACGACGTACAGAAGCTGTTAAATAGTATTTCCCAGCATAGTCGTACTGTAATCTGGCTACCAGCGAAGATATCTGCCAATCAGATCCTCCGATTGTCGGAACGTTGGTTTCTGCAGCCTGTAGACCATAAATCCCTAAAAGGTCATTTGGAACAGCTGTAGCAGAATTTCTGAAATCACGATAGCTGTTTTCATTTAAACTTTGTACTGCAGTGAGCCCAAAATTGTGATTGCCCCCAACATTAAAGTCATAAGAAACGATATTCTCTAGCATCCAGTTGGTATTGTCTCTGAAGTAAATGCTACCGTTTCCTCCACCATTGGTTCTACCTCCCAAAGATGATGCAGTGCTGTAGTTAGAAGTTTTGCTGTTCCATGATCTTCTGCTTGCATTTATGCGGTATTTGAATCCTTTGAAAGGTGTAAAATCCACAAACAGGTTCATGATGTCATTTCGATCTTCTACCAGGTTTGAAACCTCAGCCAGGTCTAACAATGGATTGAAACTCTCCTGAACTCCTGTAGGGTTGATATTCAAATCCCCATTTTCGTCATATATTTTTCCAAGAGGAGATGTAGTAATCGTTCTCTGCAATGTACCTCCAGTACCAGGATTGTTCTTTTCAGAAACCTGCCATGAAGTGTTTAAGCCTAAAGCCAGCCAGTCGTTGATTTTTTGATCTGCATTGAGTCGGATAGTTACCTTGGTATAATCTGTACCTGGCACCACACCTTGTTGATTCATTAGGTTGACACTAGAGTAGACCCTTGCTTTATCTGTACCCGATGATACGCTCAAATTGTGGTTTTGTGTAGAAGCCAACTCTAACAGTTCTTCTTCCCAGTTAATGAATTCACCACTCTCTAATACCTCAAGCTCTGTAGGGGTAAAAATCAGTGCATCATTGATGTCTTCCAAAGCAACCCCAGGATTATCCGCGCGGTAAGCTTCTCTTTTTAATGCGGCAAACTCTTCACCACTGTAGACATCAAAATTTCTGTTGACCGTCTGAACTCCGTAGAATCCTGTATAGTTAACCTTCGTCTGACCACCTTTTCCTCTTTTAGTAGTAATAAGGATAACACCGTTGGAAGCTCTTGCTCCATAAATAGCCTGAGCAGCAGCGTCTTTTAGGATTTCCATTGAAGCAATGTCGTTGGGGTTGACGTCATTGATACTTCCTATAATTACTCCGTCAGCTATTACAATCGGAGAATTGCCTCCTTGAAGGGATCTTTGTCCCCTTAACTGAATATTAGAGGAGCTTCCAGGTTCTGCGCTACCGACAGTAATAAGCAAGCCTGGTGCTTTACCTCGTAACATTTCTCCAATATCAGTTGAAGGAACCTTCAGCATCTCTTCAGTCTTCACTGAAGCTACTGAGCTTATCAGGTCACTCTTTTTGGTTGTGCCGTATCCTACTACAACAACTTCATCCAAAGCTGTCAAATCAGGCTCCAATGAAACATTGATTTTGGACTGCTGCCCAACCTTTACTTCCTGAGGTGTATACCCCACGAATGATATGACTAATACATCAGTGGAACTTACGGTTAAAGAATAACCTCCTTCAACATCCGTAATTGTTCCATTTGACTCACCTTTCACCTGAATAGTCGCTCCGGGTAGTGTTGCCCCATTTTCATCAGTGACTACTCCAGTAATCTTTTGCCCTTGTCCAAATGCAGTTATCCCTGAGAGGAATAGAAGCATGAACACGCCAGTTTTAAAAATTGTTAGTTTGATTCTCATTTGTAATGGTTTTTCATTTATTAGGTTTAGTACAGTTTATAAATCGGCCAAGTGAGGTGTTTAGGTCAGTATGTAGATCCCTGATAGAAAAAGAATAATGATACTCAGTGCGAGTGCTACTATCTGAAATAATTTGAACCACTCTTTTCTTGTCATCAAATCCTTATACTGCTTCAACGCTTTGTCATTTAACCTTTCGTAAACATGAATCTTAAATCTCACAGCATAAAAAAAGCGTGTTTCAGGATAGAGGACCAAATGTTACATAAGGCATCAAACTTGTTACAATATGCCCTATCAGATGTAACTTCTCTAAATTATAAATACTTGATTTTCAGACATTAACATGTTTCACCAGTAAGATGTCAGGTCGATATATTTCAAATATTTCTCTACCTTCATGGAATGAAACCCCAACCAGGCAACCACCATTTCAGATCATATCGTGGGTGTTTCTTGCAACGGAAGAATATGATGCGATTCTTACTCAGATTTGATCAAAATAGTCAGGCAGAGACAACCAGACTGAAACTCTGTGTGCAAGGTTTTTCAGTAGGTACGGAAGAATTAAAAGGGGTAACAAGGAAGCTGCTGTTCTTTATCATCTTCACCTTTCTGCTACATCATATATATGCTCTGGATAATGGAGCCAGGTTTAGAAAAATAGGAATGAACGAGGGTCTCTCTTTCAATTCTGTACTTTGTTTCATTCAGGACCAGGAGGGATTTGTATGGATAGGTACTCGTGACGGACTCAATAAATATGATGGAGTAGAAAATACCATTTATCGTCACCAGTTTCACGACTCTCTCTCCTTATCCAATAACCATATTAATAGCTTGTTTCAAGACTCAAGGGGCAAAATATGGATTGCCACGGCAAATGGCTTGAATGTATTAGACAAAGAAAATAATAGTTTTAAAAGGTTCTATTCTAACAATGGGGCCATGTCCATTTCTCATCGCTACACCAAATGTATCGCAGAGGCGCCTAACGGAGATATTTGGGTTGGGGCGTCGGAAGGGCTAAACATTTTCAGGAATAATGCAGATACAGTTGAGCGCCTCCTGGTAAAGAACATGGTTAGTAATGCCAATAACATTATTGATATGTACTTTGACCTGACCGGCAATCTGTGGTTGTGCACACGTGGTGGGCTGTTCTTTTCTCAGGACTATCAGTCCATAAGCAGGGTATTTCTGGATGAGCCTCTTGAAGCTGGTTTAGATTTCTTCGAATTTCGAGATCTTATCCAGGATAAAAATGGGTTGTTTTGGGCTGCTACAGAAAACTATGGCTTGTTCTCCTTCTCTTTTTCAAATGGCAACCCCTCAAATGTCAAAAATTACAATCAGTCAAATTCAGGTATCCTGTCTAATCAGATTCGCAAGCTTGAAATGATCAACGAAGTGTTGTGGATGGCGTCACTTGATGGGGTGGACACCTTCAACCCTGGTAAGGGAACATTTACTGAGATAACTGGTGAAGGCCTTAGTCAGAGTTCATTTCACGACATTTTAGTGGATAGCGATGAAGGTATCTGGCTGGCGTCTTATACGGACGGTGTTAACTACTACCATCTGCAAAACAATTTATTTCCTCATGTTTATCAGAGCCTCTTACCTCATGAAGGCCTTAATGACAACAGCGTCACGGGCTTTTTAGATGACGGTGAAAAAGGTCTGTGGGTTTCCACAGGTGGAGGTGGCCTCAATTATTTTGATAAGGGGGCGGGTGAGTTCATTTATTTCACAGAGAAAAATTCGAGTATTAGTAACAATAACATCAAGTCCATGTCCTTTGATCAAAAGGGAGATCTTTGGATAGGCACCTATAATGGTCTTAACTACTATAGCCGAAAACAGCGCACCTTCCAAACGTTTTTTCATAAACAAAATGATCCCAATTCAATTATTCAAAATCAAATTCACGCAGTTCATGTGGATCAGTTTGGGGATGTTTGGATTGGTACAAATGGTGGTGGTATTCAGGTCTATCATCCAGAAAAAGACTCCTTTGAAGTAGTGTCAAATAATTTCCTGAATATTAATAATATTTTTCAAGATCAGAACAATCGTTTGTGGATTGGCAGCAATGGAGGTGTGGAGTGCGTGGATTTGCTTACCCGAGAACTTATTGATATTCAATTCAAAAGTGAAACTCCAGATGAAAAACTCTTCTTTGTCAATAACATAACAAGTGACATTTATGGTCGGATTCTTATTGGTACTCAGAATCACGGCTTGTGTATAATAGATGGATCAAAAATTAATTGGCTCAATCAAAAAAATGGATTTGTCAGCAATACAATAAATGCTGTAATAGAAAGCAGTGCCAACACTTACTGGATCTCAACTAATAATGGGTTGGTAAATGTGGGGATTAAGAAAAATGCGGACTCTATTTCATTCGAACACACGGAGTTCGACATTAGCCATGGCCTCCAGAGCATGCAGTATTATCCTTCAAGTGTCATGAAGGATCAAAAAGGGAAGTTATATTTTGGTGGTGTGAATGGATACAACGCATTCTATCCAAAAAATATCACCAAACGCAATTACTATCCGCCGATTTTTATTTCGGAGCTTACGGTATTCGCTGATAATCAAAACATTAAAGCATTCTCTTATCCCTTAAGGAAACTAACCAGGGATAGCTCTATTACCCTTACTTATGACGAACGCAACATACTGCTAAAATATGGCGGGATTAATTTCGTAAACCCTGAACAACTCTATTATCGATACAGTCTTGGTAATAATAGTCAGTTTTGGAATGACCTGAAGCAACAGAGGACCCTCAACTTAACCTACCTCCCTATAGGTAAGCATGAACTTAAGTTGCAGGCTACTTCGAATCCGGATCACTGGGGTGAAAGCTACCAAAAAATAAATCTCACTATCCTGCCTCCTTTTTGGAGAACCTGGTGGGCTTATCTGATTTATGTGATCATACTGGCAGTACTTCTCTATTTGTATTTCTATTTTTCACTTCAATGGGCAGATTTAAAATCCAGTCTTTTGATGGGACAATTTCAAAAAGAAAAGGAGAAAGAATTGCATGAGTCGAAGCTGAGGTTTTTCACTGATGTGTCTCACGAATTGCGCACTCCTCTTACATTGATTTTAGCACCGATTGAAAACATCCTGCAACAAAGCGACATTAAAGGCAGGTTTAGAAATCAGCTGCAAATGATTCAAAGAAATGGAACCCGAATGTTTCACCTGATCAATCAAATCCTGGACCTGAGGAAACTCGAAACTGGCAATGAACGGCTTCAGGTAGCTAAAGGTGACATTGTGAAGTTTGTGCGAGAAATCTGTCTTGCGTTTGATAGTGTATCTGGGATCAATCAAATTGACCTGAAAGTCACGGTAGATGAAGAAAGTCATTTGCTGTGGTTTGATAGAGATAAAATGGAGGTTGTTTTTTACAATCTGCTGTCCAATGCATTTAAGTACACACCTAAGCATGGAAATATATCACTCAATATCAAAAAAGTAACTAAAGCTCAACTTCCCTCTGAATTAAGTAAAAAGGGAAGTCATGGAGGGATTCAAATAAGTATTTCAGACAGTGGACAAGGTATCCCAAAAGAGGATTTGACCAATATTTTTAAAAGATACTATTCTAAAAAAGATCTTGTTAACAAAAACCCGACAGGTATAGGTCTTGAACTAGCCAAACGAATGGTCGACATTCATCATGGTTATATCTCTGTAAATAGTGAAGTGGAAACTCAGGAAACAAAGGGCTCTACAAGTTTCATCATCTTCTTGCCAAACGGTAAAAAACATTTCGAAACTGATGAAATTATCAATGACTTTCGAAGTAGTGAGGATGTAAGCCAGTACACATATGATTTCATTCAGCGTGAAAAACAATTTGAACTCGATGCTGCCGTTCAAATTGAAGCTAAAGAAACGATCCAAAGCAAAAAGAAAAAAACCCTACTAGTAGTAGAAGACAATGCTGAAGTAAGATCTTTCATCACCAACCTGCTTCAATCTGAATACAATGTCATAGAGGCCATAAATGGAAAAAATGGACTTGAACAAACTCTCAAATATGGGCCAGATCTCATTATATGTGATATTATGATGCCTGAGATGAATGGGATTGAAATGTGTCGTGAGGTCAAAAAAGACCATCGCTGCAGCCATACACCAGTGATACTACTTACAGCCAGGACTGCCATCACATTTAAATTTGAGGGGTTTGAAACTGGCGCAGATGAATATATTACCAAGCCATTTAGTGCTAGCTATCTCCTGCTCAGAATCAAAAACCTCCTATCACAAAGAGAAATTTTACAGAACCACTTCAACACTGAGAAAATTTTGGAGCCCAAAGATTTGTCCATTACCTCGGTAGATGAGAAGTTGCTCAAAAAGGCAATCGATTATATCAATGCCAATATTTCAAACACCAACATCACAGTCAATGAGCTAAGTCATGAACTTGGTCTAAGTCGGGTTCATTTTTACCGAAAAATGAAGGCGCTTACCAATATGACGGCAATAGAATTCATAAGGAGCATTCGTCTGAGAAACGCCTGTCAATTGTTAGAACAAGGAAAATTCAATATTAAGGAAGTCAAAAATTATGTGGGGTTCGAGAATGCCGAGTATTTCAGAAAATGCTTTAAGGAAGCGTATCACATGACTCCTTCAGAGTATGCTGCGAGACATAGTAGAATGTAAAATCCAGACATGATTTCAAGTATATCCTTCAACAGGAAGATTAGAGAAATACCAAATTTGGCATTAAAACTTGTTTTGAAAATTTCAGACCTGAAACTGTAAAGAGCTCAGCCACAAATAGCTGTGACTAATAATTAACAGATATGACTCTAAAATGAAAAAAGGGTCAATAGCTCATTCGCTATAAACCCTTTCTATTCACTTTTAAAGTAGTCTCCCCTGACCACAAATCGAACCCCATATCTGATTTGTCTATTGAGGACTTTATATTAGTATCTGATTACGATTACATCTAAACAACGCCTAATGAACAGACTGATAATTATTGGAAATGGTTTTGACTTGGCTCATGGTCTTCCGACCAGGTACGAAGACTTTTTATGCTACATGCTCAGAAACGCTTTACTCGCTGATGACAGTCCGTCTCTGTTTTCAATAAAGAGAAACCCACCTACATTGTCTATTAGTAATGAAAAAGACACCATTCGAAAAATTGATACAATTGATGGGTTTAATAAATACCAAACTGGATTAAGTCATTATTTTGATAACCCAACTACCAACAACGTTTTCTTAAGGGAATTATACCAGAATCGCAATAACCTCAACAATTGGAATGACATTGAATACTTTCTATTTGATAGATTAAAGCGTCTCATTAAGCCAACTTCAAAATATGACCTAACTAATTTAAAGCTTGATGATATCAATAAATTAAATTCAGAATTTGATCAGATAAAAACACATTTTCATGATTATCTAAGCGATATTGTCCTTGGGAAAATACCTAACAAAATCAATAAAAATTCTCTATTCAATGATATTTTCAATAGTCGCCCTGTTAACAAAAAACCTCATCAAGCGGATAATGTCTACATTCTAAATTTCAATTACACGAATACAATACACTTATACAAAGATGCTTTTGCTCTTTATAATAATGTTCAGATTATTGATATTCATGGCCAACTCAACAGCGAAAAGAATCCAATTATTTTTGGTTATGGAGATGAGCGTAATGATGAATACACTTTACTAGAAAATATAAATAGAAGCGAATTCTTAATGTGGCTTAAATACTTTAGTTATCTAAGAACAGCGAATTACAAATCATTATTAAATGCAATCAAAATTGATTTTGAAGTATTAATAATAGGACACTCTTGCGGACTATCGGACAGAACACTCCTGAGCACAATACTAAATAAAAGAGAATGTAAGCATATAAGAATATATCAGTACGGTCAGTATGGCGGATACAGATCTGTTCTAGAGAACATTTCAAGACACATGGACAAGTCAAAACTGCTATCAGATGTTGAACAATATAATTCTGAATATGAGTGTCCAAGCCATAATTTTAAGTGATAGCGTGAGTTAGGAATCGAACCCCACAATTTACTGCATTACCCTCATTATCAATTAGTTATAAAACACATCAATGAGTACCTAAATCTAAGAAGTCGAACCCCTAAGGAACAATAATAAAGAATATGAAAACCCTGATATTCAGGAAATTACATAAAAAAACCAGACCTACATCTAGTGTAAATCTGGTTTATTCGTCTTCAGTAGTCCGTAGGGGAATCGAACCCCTGTTACCAGGATGAAAACCTGGCGTCCTAACCCCTAGACGAACGGACCATTTTGTCGCACAAACTCAGCCATTTTAACTGCTTCCTTGTGTTTGGGAGTGCAAATATAAAACCACCTTTATTATTTACAAATGATGAATTGAAAAAAATAGAAATAAAAATCAGATTCACCATTTAAGACCTGAATCATTCAGTCTTTAACCTGTCCCAAAACAGCCCTATTTATCCTCAACACGACAATTCGAATATTGATCCTTAAATTTTCTTAATTCCAGGGAATTAAAAATGTTGTAGATCATTTAATAAGTTGGAAATCATGTGGATATGCTGATTTGAGTAAATACCATGAACCTGCCAATATTTTATTTAAACAGACATAAACTAAACATACAACATATTTGCTTGTCAAAAATCTAGTTATAGATTTGCAGAGAATTATTTTGAATAATCCGTAAAAAACCAAATAACATGTCAAAAGTCAAAATCGGAATTAATGGGTTCGGACGTATCGGAAGATTGGTATTCCGTGTAGCTGCCGAAAAAGAAAATATTGAAGTAGTAGGAATCAATGACCTGCTGGATGTAGAATACATCGCTTACATGCTCAAGTATGACTCCACTCACGGCCAGTTCAAAGGTTCTGTGGAAGTGAAAGATGGTAAGCTCATCGTAAACGGATCTGAAATCCGGGTGACTTCTGAGAGAAATCCAGCAGACCTTAAGTGGGACGCGGTTGGTGCAGAATACATTGTAGAATCCACAGGTTTGTTCCTGACCAAGGAATCTGCAGAAGGGCACATCAAAGCTGGAGCCAAAAAAGTAATCATGTCGGCGCCATCTAAAGATGACACGCCGATGTTCGTAATGGGTGTGAACCAGGACAAGTACACTTCTGACATGCAGTTTGTATCAAACGCATCTTGTACGACCAACTGTCTGGCTCCGATAGCAAAAGTATTGAATGATGAGTTTGGTATCGAAAGCGGATTGATGACTACCGTACACGCTACTACAGCGACTCAAAAAACTGTAGATGGTCCTTCTATGAAAGACTGGAGAGGCGGACGTGGTGCAGGTCAAAACATCATCCCTTCTTCTACAGGTGCTGCTAAAGCAGTAGGAAAAGTTATTCCTGAATTGAATGGTAAATTAACAGGTATGGCATTCAGGGTTCCTACTCCGGATGTATCTGTGGTTGATTTAACTGTGCAGTTGAAAAAAGAAACCACATACGAAGAAATTTGTGCGGTGATGAAGAAAGCCTCGGAAGGTTCACTTAAAGGTGTGCTTGGCTACACAGAAGACGCAGTGGTTTCTAATGATTTTATTGGTGATTCAAGAACTTCAATTTTCGACGCAGGTGCAGGTATCCAGCTAACTCCTACCTTCGTAAAAGTTGTTTCTTGGTATGACAATGAGTGGGGTTATTCTACGAAAGTGGTTGAACTACTTGAGTTCATCGCCTCAAAAGGTTAATATTTTACTCTTCGTAAAATTTCTAAGAAAGATCCCGGCCATTTGGTCGGGATTTTTTGTTTTGAACAATAGAGTGTACTATGATCATCAGCATTGATGGTTGTGATATGTCAATCCTGTAGGGTAGCAACTGCAAGATCAAAACTTATGCCTATAGGATTTTTTTCTATGCGTATAGAAAAAAAATCCTATAGGCATCGGCTGCTCAACGGATAAGCATAAGATTCCGGTTGGGTGCAATTGCATTGCTCCTTTAGTCTAGGAAGGGCAGTTCAATTGCTGATCAAAGCTCCAGCCACATTGAAAATATAGCCGAGCGAAAAGATTGCTCGAAATACAAAGACTAATGATCACTTCTTAAATACCACATTCAACACTACACCCACTATCACTAGTCCCATTCCCATATATGTCATGAAGTTAAACGTCTCATCAAAAAGCACCCACCCAAAGCCAATGGCATAAATCAACCCTATATAATTGAGTATCGAGACTGTGGAAAGTTCCTCGCTTTGATAAGACTTAGTCATAAAAAACTGTGCAATCTGGGTACACAATCCTACTGCCAACAACACCAACCAATCCCATCCCTGCGGTTGCACCCAGACCATGGCTGACCAAACCCCTGCAACTGGAAGCAAAACCAATGGGAAGTAAAAGATGATCACCAATGGGTGTTCAGACGTCTTAAGCATACGAATGAAATTATAGGCCAGTCCCATAAACAACGAAGCACCTATACCCATGCCCAGGTGGAGAAGCGAAATGCGTTCGTCAAAGCCACGAACCACCAATACGCCTGCGAAGCTCACTGCAAAAAACACCCATTGCCATGACCTCACCTTTTCCTTCACCAGAAAGATTCCAAGAATAGCTGTGAAGATCGGGGCTAGGTATTGTAACGTAGACATAGTGGCCAGCGGAATCTGCTGCAGCAAGCTGAAGTAAGTAATCAAAGCAATCGCTCCTGCAGCACCGCGAAGAATCAGGATTGGCTTGTTGTTGCCCCAAACGCTCACACGCTGCTTCTGCAAATAATACACGCTGATAACCATGGAGATTACTGACCGAAACAATATTACTTCAATGGCTGGAATATGCGGAACCAGCTTTACACACACCTTCATCAAGGTGAACATGAACGTAGCCAAAAGCATAAACTGCACGCCTTTGGACAGCCTCATTAGCTACTCAGGATTACACCATCGGCTATTTCGAGCTTGCGATCTGCCATTTCGGCCAATTCCTTATTGTGGGTAACAATCACAAAAGTTTGATTCAGCTTGTTCCGTAGATCAAAAAACAGCTGATGGAGTTCATCAGCATTTTTAGAGTCAAGGTTACCACTAGGTTCGTCAGCAAAGACAATGGACGGATCATTGATCAGCGCCCGTGCTACCGATACTCGCTGCTGTTCACCACCTGATAGTTCTGAAGGTTTATGTTCTTTCCGCTCCAAAATCCCCAGCAAGGTCAGCAGTTCCACAGCCTTTTTCTTCACCTCACCTTGAGGTTTTCCTCCGATCAGTCCGGGGATCATTACATTTTCAAGTGCTGTAAACTCTGGGAGTAGGTTGTGAAATTGGAAAATGAAGCCGATATGTTGATTCCGAAACGTTGCCAGTTTTTGCTGGGAAAGTTTGAATACACTCGTGTCACTGAGTAGTATCTCACCAGTATCAGGGTTATCAAGCGTTCCCAGCACATGGAGTAAAGTACTTTTACCCGCCCCGGATGCACCTACTATGGATACCACTTCGCCTTCTTTGATATGAAGATCTATTCCCTTCAATACCGGGAGATGACCATATGCTTTAAAAATTCCCTGTGCTCTCAGCATGGCGCAAATATATGTCGACTAGATAAGATTCTTCCCGATCAAGTAAGAAAGCTCAATATCCTTTAACCCATCCCTAAAAGCATTTACTGAATCAACCAGTCTTCTTTTGATCAATAAGTTCGGAAAGTCTCCAAACAGGGTATACAATCAAGATCAAATACGCCTGACTGAAGAGATTGGTAAAATCATACAAAACAGATCTCAATTCTGTAAAACCAAAGGGACTTAAAATCGAGCTTAGCAAGGTTGTTCCAAGTGCCAAAGCCACAAAAAAATATCCAATCCGGATATTGAGGAATAAACAGAGTAAAAAAAAGTTGAGTGAAAAACTCACAAATACCACAATTCTTGCGGCCAGCCAGGCGGCATCCGGGGTGTTAAAATCCATTACCCGTGCTAATGCGCTAAGTGGTTTTTTGACGAAGTTGAATTCCAACAATCGTTGAGAACCGTCCTGAATCAATTCCGGGTAATCACCAAAGTACCTGAACATGGCAAAAATAATCAGTAGAAAAACGCCGAAAAAAAACCTGGAATTAAGCTTCAACTATTCTTCTCTTATTTACCACCTCAATCCAAACTATCCAGAGAATAAAAATCAGAAGGTATACCAAGCCGAGGTAAGTGTATTTATGATTGAATTCAAATGTTGATGGGTTATTGACATAATTAAAGCCTAAAAGATAAACCCTGACAATGTTGGCCAGGAAAATCAACATTACCCCAACACAAGTGTATAAAACCTTCTTCAATACCGTCCCGGGACTAATCAGTAAAAATCCAATAAAAAGTGCATGCAGCTCCAAACCATTGCACGGATGCCCTATAAAAACAGACTGCAGGTTGTTGATGTATAAAAACCCATTCTGAAATTGACTGTTCATCCCAAACCAATCGAAGAAGGCAGCTGTAGAGCTGCCAACAGCATTTGTAAGCCAAGGATTGATAGTGGTATAAGGAGCTATCACCATGGAGTATGCCACTTTCCAAACAACAATCAAACCGAGAGCCCGAATTATAAATAGCTGCCCTGCTGATAGCTTCTTACCAAATAATCTCATAGAAAGTAAATAGGTGTTATGCCTCGTTCTTACCTTTTCTTGATTTCCTATAGCGTGCAGCTCCGTAACCAATACCAGCAGCTGCCAATATTGTCAAACCTCCATCAATTGGCACACCAGGCCCCGGAGGAGCTGAAGGCGGTGGTGGTGGCGCAGCAGCCTGTGCCATGACAATTATCACTGACGAAAAAACGAGAACTGCTGCAAATAATATTTTGATCAAAAGACGATTCATTGATTTCTTATTTAATAATTACTTTTTGAGAATAGGTTGACTTTGAAGACTCTACCTTTATAAGATATAGCCCAGCTGATGCAGTCAATGTTTCGGAAAACACAGACTCAGCAGGGAGATGATTCCATTCTTTAAGTAGTTGGCCATGTAAGGAATAGATGGAAACACTCTTCAACACTTCATCTTCATGATCCAGTTTTACTCTTAATTGACTCTCTGCATAATGAGCCTTTATCCCATTGGTCAAAACAGGTGAACTTAAGACACTTGAGCTATTGTGGAACCGAAGCTCAAAACCAATACCATACTCCAACTTTTCAAAGGAACCACTAAGTGCAGTACCGTTTTCCAGTGTTGTAACCTGACCATTGGACTTATTGAGCAAACTCACAGTATATCCTTCAGGAATGCGTTTCATGTCCACCACTTCTACATTTACATCTCCTGCCGCAGAAGTCTTCATTGTGATCGGAATGTTTACATTCTCAAGAGGCAATGCCAGGATATCAAAATTCTTATCATTAAATAAGGATTTCACCCTAAGGCTGCCCTCTTCTTCAAAACCCAAAGAGTATGCATCAAAGCGCTTATCGAAACCGGCTGTCAGGCCTTCTTCAAACCTAAAAGTCAGCTTATTGGAAATGTCATTCCCAGTAGTAAAGTTGAGCACCACTTCAGCAAAGTTATAATCTGCCTTCCTGTAAAAAGTAGTGTTGTTATCATCTACCATTATACTTGGTTCAAACTCAATTGTATGATTGCCATCAGCCAAAGAAGAATAGTCAAGCTGAATAAAAAATGCCTGACCAGAAGCCATAAAATCACCTCCTGCGGCCGTATATGTATCATATCCCCCTGATGGAGCTTTATCTGCGTTGTACACATAGTAGCTTGCGTAGGTATTGTCTAGATTATCACCAGTGAAAAATTGATCCATATCAATAGCCGCTGGAAAAGGGTTGCCTATGATGTGCTGGCCTGCATCAGTTCCCCTACCTGCCTGGTTGGTCAATGACAAGCTTAAGCTAACAGTAGTGTTATTTGGTGTCCCAGTAAATGTGACATCCCCTTGCTGGTAAATGGCATATCCTATACCTGCTGTCTTGGGGCTGCCGTTCGTAGAGTTTACCCAGGCACCATAATTATTGGAAGAGCTACTCTCCGAAAAATAGTATTCATAACCAGTATAATTTTCCGCTGTAATTGGAATAGTCATGTAACTGTAACCTGTAGTACTAGCGGACTTCTCTATGACAATATTCGACACGAATGATCCTGCACTAAAATCAGTATTTGTAGTAACGAACGAACCACCATCTTCAATGGTCAAAGTGGCAGATCCATTGCTCAATAGCTGACCATTTACAGTTAGGGATCCCCCAGACTCTACTGTGAGGGTGCCATTTCCACCACTGAAATCCAAGTCAGTACATGTGAGTGACCCAGAAGAAGTAATAGTCACAGTAGCCCCAGCATTAATAACTGCAGGAACGCCGTAACTCTCTGCGGTAGTAATATTCTGGACTCCAGTATAGGTTTGCCCTTTACTTAATATGGGACATAATAGCATTGAAAGGATCAGTCCTGTGGATTTCAGTGCATTTTCAGTAATCATTCTTTTCATGTGTTCAAGGTTGTGAAATAGATCCTTAAAGTTTGTAACTGAACCTATCTCAATAAGCGATTAGTCAATCAATGTAAGACCTCATTAGGCTTTACATCTATTTTGGGTTGAGAGCATACCAAAAACTTTATTCGTTAATTTCTTTTTGATCGTGACTCAACCACAAACTCAATGGTAAAAAAAGCATTACTATTAGAAAAGAGAATAAATGACGCGGGTAGTAATCGGGTAGTTATTCGCTTTGTTTCGACAAAACCGACCATAGCTTCGGTGAAATTCAGATATTTTCAGAAACTTCGTTATGCCATTGCAATTATTGTAAAAATAAATTCACCCTGTTCTAAAACCGATTAGTTTTGGCCGCAACCAACCTTGCTGATTTGAAATCTTTCATTTTTTTAACTGCTCTATTAGGAGTCTGTTTTGGTACCTATTCTCAAGATATACGCTACATTCATCGTGATTTATCATATGATCAGGTGACAGGTTTAGGTGACGATCAGTGGCTTGTTTTGAAAGAGGATATTTATGAAGGGTTGGATAATGGTGTTTACTGGTTTCAGATCAAGGCACTACCTGAGGGAAATTTGATCTTACATGTTCCAAGTGCTCATATTTTCCATACCAAACTCTACTATGGCCAAACCGAAATTGGCCAAATTCCCAATAATAGATTTCCATCTTTCAGGATTTCTAAAGATAAGAAACGAGAACCGTACTATCTAAAAGTGACTTGTAAGAAAGAAGCTATAATTCCGGTTCGTATCAGTGAAGAACAGGCTTACCACCATGCCTACAGCAACCAAAACATTTATCTGGGTTTATACTATGGTATAGTCTTGGCAGTGATTATGTTCAACCTTTTTTCATTTATCAACTACCGTAATAAAACGTACCTCTATTATGTACTGGTGCTTATATCCACTACTCTTGGTTTGGCCTGCAGCGATGGCCTTAATATTTGGCTAATTAATGACCATTGGATCCACGTCTACCTCGAGCCATTCTTCAATTTGTGTGTTGGCATCTCAATTATGCTCTTCGCCACTATATACCTACAACTTGATAAATACCTCCCAAAAATTCAACGAGTTGGTGGACTGGCCGTTCTGATCAGTATTATACTCTTCATTACTTATCTTTATTCGGGAAATTTCCTGATTTTTTCAATCACAGAAATATCTATTCTCATTGTCCTTTCTATTTACTGGTTCTCAGCAATCTACCTCTTCAAGAAGAATGTTTATGCCCGATTCTTCTCAATAGCTTATGGGATCATACTATTTTCGTCCTTTGATTTCTACATCAGCCCACACTTTGGCCTTCATGTCTTGGATCTTAACCTCAATCAATTCAGGATTGGGGCAATTGCCGAAATGGTTGTGTTTACATACGCTATAGCCTATCAGGGAAAGGAGTTGCTCATCGAAAAGCAAAAGATCACTGAAAAAATAAAAAACTATACCAGCCGTGCTGGTTTGGAAACAAACAATGAGCAGGAACTGATAAAATACTTTATGGACCAACATGACCTTACCCAGCAAGAAATCAAAATCCTGGAAGGTATCTCAAAAGGCATGGTCAATAAGGAGATTGCAGAGGAGCACAATATTTCAGTCAATACTGTCAAGTTCCATATCCGAAACATTTATAAGAAACTGGAAATCAACACCAGAAAAGAAGCTTCCCTGAAATATTTTGAAGCCAACAGTTAATTTGTTGGTAAATCATTGCTAGCCATACTGACTCCTAGATGGATAGAACGAAGATTAAAACTAAGTAACGTCAAAACTTCACACCATATGTGGCAACTTTAAGTTGCATTCGGTTGAATAAACAAGCCGTATGCTGTAGATTCGCACAAAAATTTTTACAGCATGAACATCCACGAATATCAAGCGAAGGAAATATTAAAAAGCTATGGTGTAACCATCCAGGAAGGAATCGTAGCTGACACTCCAGAAAAAGCGATTGAGGCTGCAAAAGAACTCAACAAAACAACTGGAACTGAATGGTATGTAATCAAAGCGCAAATCCATGCTGGTGGACGTGGAAAAGGAAAAGTTCAGGAAACTGATTCCAATGGTGTAGTGTTGGCCAAAAGCCTTGACGAAGTTGGCCCAAAATCAAAAGCCATCCTCGGCGGCACGCTCGTGACACACCAAACCGGACCAGAAGGAAAGAAAGTGAATAAAGTATTGATTGCCCAGGATGTCTACTACCCGGGAGCATCAGAACCCAAAGAATATTACCTGTCCATTCTTCTTGACAGGGCCAAAGGATGCAATGTGATCATGGCTTCTACTGAAGGTGGTATGGACATTGAAACCGTAGCTGAGGAGACTCCTGAGAAAATCATAAAAGAGTGGATAGATCCTGCTGTTGGTCTTCAGGGATTTCAGGCCAGAAAAGTAGCCTTCGCGCTCGGTTTGGAAGGTGAGGCTTTCAAAGGAATGGTAAAATTCATCTTCTCGCTTTACAAAGCCTATGAAGCAACGGACTCTTCTCAGTTTGAGATCAATCCGGTTTTGAAAACTTCAGACAACAAGATCCTTGCAGTGGATGCAAAAGTAAATGTGGATGACAGTGCCCTTTATCGTCACAAGGACATTGCTGAAATGAGAGATATTAGCGAGGAAGATCCATTAGAAGTAGAAGCTGCCGAAAGCGGGTTGAACTATGTGAAGCTTGATGGAAACGTTGGCTGTATGGTCAATGGTGCTGGCTTGGCGATGGCAACCATGGATATTATCAAACTCTCAGGTGGCGAACCGGCAAACTTCCTTGATGTGGGAGGTGGGGCAAACGCACAAACTGTGGAAGCTGGATTTAGGATCATTTTGAAAGACCCTAATGTAAAAGCAATCCTAATCAACATCTTCGGTGGCATTGTGAGATGCGACAGGGTAGCCAATGGTGTGGTGGAAGCTTATAAGAGCATTGGAGACATTAGTGTACCGATCATTGTACGCCTGCAAGGAACCAACGCTGAAGAAGGTGCTAAGATCATTGACGAATCAGGATTGAAAGTAGTTTCAGCCGTTGTACTGAAAGATGCAGCAGAAAGAGTAAAAGAAGTTCTGGCCTAGCACACAATAACAACCCTTCTTTTTAATACATACCGACCCTAATCTATAGGGTCGGTTCTTGGTGAGTTACATGATCATGCTAAGCTAAAGATACCCTAAAAGTGGTATTTAATAAAGAATAAATATGACTTATCTTTGAGCAGGCTTAAACAATTGAAACCACAGTTGTTTATAATAACCCATTTAAACAATTTCTATTTACTGCAATCCTATGAAAAAGTTAAAAATTATTCCGCTGATTTTACTCTGGGTTATATTCTTTGTTGCATGCACCAAAGACGATGACATCACAGAGTTAAATGACAAAATCGATGAGCTGGAAAATGCCATTGATACCCTTGGTTATTCCAAGTACAAAGATTCGTTAAACCATATTATTAAGCTTAAAGAATTAGAGTATCGACAGTTCGTTGACTCTCTCCGACGTGCAGACTCAATTACTGTTCGCAATTCAGGAAACCTTCCCTTCTCATATAATGTCCTGGTTTTTGATGGAAGTAATACTTCCGTGGGTAATGGGGAACATTCAAGTGGAGAACGTGTTGCTGCCTTTAGTGGTGATGTCACTGTCACCATAGCTCAGTTTGGGGTTACACAAACACAAACTTCATCAGATGGTATCTTCCACTTTGAAAACGTAGGCCGGGGAATCATCATTGGATCCATCTCAGCAGAAGGATACAGCACGGTAGAGTTTTCCACAGAGACCCTCATCAGACCTACTGAAGAACTTATTGATGACGAAGACTATATGGTATATGTAGTCAATAGCTCTTTGGGACATAGTTTTGCTATCTTTTCATTGACAGGTGAAAATTCTTCAGTTCTTGGAGGACGCGCTTTTGTAGAGACAGACCTTACAAATGCTGTTCCTGAATTAGCACCAGAAGGCACTCGGTTTCTGGCCTATATCAATGTAGATGATGAAGGATTCAAAGAGCGCTACGTCTACAATCAGAACAAGCAACTATTTACTGACAACATCATCTCATTTGGCTATAGCCCAGCATTGCACAGCACCCTGGATGCCGCAGGAGATTACTCATTCACCCTTCCTGCAAGTCCGTCTGGTTTACCTATCAGATTAGAATATTCAGATTTCATAGCCAATCAGGTAGCCTATGTGGAGGACAACGGAGATCTGACAGAGCGGACAGTCTCTGCAGTGTATGGACCGTCACATAGTGCTTCTACAGTGCCATCGACCACCCTGACGCCGTCTGTTTCTTTCTCTGCAGGAGGTGGAGCATCCGCAACAGTGCAAGTATCTGGCACCGGTAGTGTAACTGCTATCAATCTGGTAAATGGTGGCCAAAACTTTCAAGGGGTGCCACGTGTAATCATTAGTTCCCCAGCTACAGCTGGAGGAGTCCGGGCAACAGCTACAGCCACTGTGTCTGATGGAGTTGTGACAGCCATAACCCTAACAAATGGTGGCAGTGGCTACATTTCCACTCCTTCCGTAACCATAACAGAGGGAGATGGAGCATCAGCAGTGGTCTCAGCACTATACCCCAACGATTTTGACAGTGGAAACAACACCGGAGGTGGAGTAGGTTCAGTTCATGTAACAAGTGCAGGCGTGTTCTGGAATACAGCTCCTGTTACACCTTTTGTCTTTTTTAATGGTGTGCTCGAAGGTAGCGCCGCCAATATACCGGATGTGACTGTTGCGATGAATGCTCAAGGCAATATCAGGTCTATTACCGTTAACTCTCCTGGCTATGGATACACCTCTACTCCGTCAGTAACCTTCTCCGCAGGATCAGGCGCCCTGGGGCAAGTAACCTCTGTCGATGGTACTGGCTCCATCACCGGTGTGAATCTGACAAACACCGGGCAATACTACGCTGCTGTGGCCCAGATCAATGTAAACTCTACTGGAGGTACCGGTGCTCAACTATCTGTACAGATCAACAATGCTGCTAATAATTTTGGCCTTATGAATCTTCAGGTTCAAAACGGAGGTAGCGGCTATACAGTAGGTGATGTCATCACATTTACCACAGCTCTAAATGCCGCAGCGTCCGCATTTGCAGTTTGGGAAGGTATGAGTGTAGAAAGTTATCAAATTACTTCATCATATGGTGGGTCAGATGCCGATCTTTACATCAACACCCCTCTCATTGTATTCTCTGAGCCAGATTATGATGGCACAAATGCAAGACGTGCAACTGGTACCGCAATAATCTCCAATGGGAGACTAGCTGGAATCAATATTACTGATCATGGCCGAGGCTATTATTCCGCTCCCTCTATTAGTCTCTTGTCCGGGGATGGAGCATCCGGCCAGCCTGTATTCGACGAAATGAAGATCAGTGGATTTAACATCACGAATCAGGGTGCAGGTTATCTTCAAGCACCTGACTTGCTCATTGTAGACCATAGTAATGCAGGCAGTGGTGCAGAAGCCACTGCCAATCTTACTGACGGGCGTGTGACTTCAATCACACTTTCTAGTGCAGGTAGTGGTTACATTAATGTTGGCGACGTGGAGGTAGTGATTTTGGATCCTGGTATGACCTATGATCAGGTGAACAAAACTTTAAAATCAAATCCTGCTGAAGCGGAGGTAGAAGTCACGGATGGAGTGATCACCGCAATTAACATTATTAGTGGTGGAGATAATTATAAAGCTGCCAACGTAATGATTGAGTCTACCAAAGGATCTGGATTCCTTGGTGCAGTGACATCTGTAGGGGGTCGGATTACCGGAGTGACTGTCACCAGTGGAGGAGTTGGATATGTCAACGGTAACAACCCGGGCAGTGCTCAATCTTTTAGTGGCACCTCTTATCATACTTCGTTGAGTGGTATCACAAGGATATTGGATATAAATTATGGTACTGGAAAGATCCGCTAGATCGGGAATTCGATAAAAGCATGTAAAGGGCGACTATGTTCGCCCTTTTTTTTATTGATCAAATTGGAGATCGTAGAATAAGCAGGCCTTGTCAACTGATTTATCCCATTTTAAACCCTTTGAAACAAATAGAAATCGTATTTATAAATATTTCTGTGTAAAAATACCGGTGACTGCTTGTTGTTTTGAGAGCTTATCTATTAGCTTTGAATCAGATATGAAAAGAATCCTTGTAAATATTGTCATTACTCCAATTATTATTCTGGTCATTACAGTGGCTGGCAAGGGGAATGGCTGTATTTAGCTAAAAATAAAGAATAAATACAAAGCGCCATTCCCAACTCGGAATGGCGCTTTTTTTTAACCCAAATTAAAACTATGTATTACGACGATCGCACAGAGGTTTTCTTGGATGGGGAATGGATCAAAGCAAAGGATGCCAAAGCAAGCCTCTTTGACCAGACACTCCATTATGGAACCGGGGTTTTTGACGGCCTCAGGTCCTACAACAACGGCAATGGCTTTAACATCTTCAAGCCCGCTGAGCATTTTAAACGCCTCCACGAATCTGCTGAAAAAACCTTCCTGAAAGTCCCCTACTCAGTTGAAGACATGATCAAGATCGCGTATGAACTAATTGACAGAAACAACCTCACCAATGCTTATATAAGACCTTTGCTTTTTACTGGCCCAAATATGATTTTGGCCCCGGCCAAAGAGACACACTTTTTTATGGCTGCATGGAAATGGGCCAAGTACCCTGGTTTTGAACCCCTCAACACCATGATCTCCTCTTACCTCAAGCCAAGCCCCAAATCAACACCCGTCGAAGCAAAGATCATTGGCAATTACTCAGCTAACACTTTAGCTTCCGCCGAGGCGAAAAAACTGGGCTTTGATGAAGCGATCCTCCTGGATCATGGTGGGTTCATCTCTGAAGGCCCTGGAAGCAATATCTTTTACGAAAAAGATGGTGAACTCTTCACTCCTAAGTTGGGGAATATCCTGCCGGGCATCACCAGAAGAACGATCATTGAAATCTGTGAAGAAATGGGCGTAAAAGTAACTGAGAAAGATATTACTCCAGAAGAGTTTTATGATGCCGATCATGGCTTTTTCTGTGGTACAGCCACCGAAATCACACATATCAGCTCTGTAAACGGTGAAAAATTCAAGAAAAAATGGGACGACTCCATCGGGCACAACCTGCTGGAAGTTTATCAGCAAAAAGTAATGTTTGACGAGTACCGCGGACTCACTATCGTATAAAATGGCGCAAGAATTAAACAAGTATAGCAAGACAATTACGCAGGACCCAACACAGCCTGCGTCACAAGCACAGCTTTACGCTACTGGGCTTACCGAAGAGGAGATGGACAAAGCCCAGGTGGGTATCGTGTCTACAGGTTTTGAAGGAAACCCGTGCAACATGCACCTGAACATACTGTCACATCAAGTCAAAAAAGGTGTTAGGGAAGCTGACCTGGTTGGCCTGATCTTTCATACCATCGGAGTAAGTGACGGCATTTCAAACGGTACTGTTGGCATGAAATATTCACTCATTTCAAGGGATATTATAGCCGACTCGATAGAGACAGTGGTCAATGCACAGTTCTATGACGCTGTAGTGCCAGTGGTAGGGTGTGACAAAAATATGCCCGGTGCGATCATGGCTTTAGGTAGGCTAAACAGGCCCGGACTGATGGTGTATGGTGGTTCCGTAAAGCCAGGAAAATGGAAAGGCGAAGACCTCAACATCGTATCTGCTTTTGAGGCTTATGGTGCCAGAATGGGTGGCAATATTTCTGATGAAGACTATAAAGGGATTATCAAAAATTCCATTCCTGGACCAGGAGCTTGTGGTGGCATGTACACTGCCAACACCATGGCATCTGCCATTGAAGCTTTGGGCATGAGCTTACCATTTAGCTCTTCAAACCCTGCGGAAAGTGACAACAAAACGTCAGAAACCCTGCAAGTTGGGCAGGCGATAAGAAACCTGCTGGAAAAAGACATCAAACCCAGAGATATCATGACCAAAAAGGCATTTGAAAATGCCATCAGTACCGTGATGATCCTGGGTGGATCTACCAATGCAGTCTTGCATTTGATCGCAATGGCCAGATCTGTAGATGTGGGCATCACACTGGATGATTTCCAAAGAATAAGTGATAAAACTCCATTCCTGGCGGATTTGAAGCCTTCTGGAAGATTTCTGATGGAAGACCTACATAACATAGGTGGAGTACCTGGTGTCCTGAAGATCATGCTCAAGGAAGGATACCTTCATGGGGACTGTCTCACAGTCACTGGCAAGACGATCGCTGAGAACCTTGAAGCTGTTCCAGACCTTAAAGACGACAAAGGCCTCATGTACAGCTTTGATCAGCCAATCAAAAAAACAGGACATCTGCAGATCCTCTATGGAAACCTGGCTCCTGAAGGAGCTGTGGCCAAAATCACCGGTAAAGAAGGTGAACTTTTCGAAGGACCTGCAAGGTGTTATGAAGATGAATTTGAAGCCATCAAAGGAATCCAAAATGAAGTACAAAAAGGTGAAGTGATCGTCATTCGATACTCTGGGCCAAAAGGTGCTCCGGGAATGCCTGAGATGCTCAAACCAACAGGTGCCGTGATGGGTGCAGGTCTTGGAAAAGACGTGGCTTTAATCACTGATGGTAGATTTTCTGGGGGTTCTCATGGATTCGTGGTGGGACACATCACCCCAGAGGCTCAGGAAGGTGGCCCATTGGGGTTGATCAAAAATGGAGACATCATTCGTATAGACGCAACGAATAACAAACTGGAAGTTTTGATTCCGGATGAAGAAATGGGAGCACGTAGAAAGGCCTGGAAACAGCCGGCCTACAAAGCCACCAAAGGAGTACTAAAAAAATACATCAACTCTGTAAAATCAGCCTCAGAAGGCTGCGTAACTGATGAATAAGAATATGAATTCACCCACACTGGAGGTAGCAAAGAAGCCTACTAAAGCCGCGATCAAGGTATCGGGTGCTGAGGCAGTACTATTATGCTTAATCGAAGAAGGTGTAGACGTCATATTTGGCTATCCAGGTGGTGCTATTATGCCCATCTACGATGCACTCTATGGCTACACTGACAAATTAGAGCATATTCTCACAAGGCATGAACAAGGAGCAGCTCATGCTGCGCAGGGTTATGCCCGAGTCTCCGGACGTACTGGTGTCTGTTTTGCTACCTCTGGCCCAGGTGCTACCAATCTTATTACTGGTCTGGCTGATGCCCAGATCGATTCCACACCAATGGTCGCCATCACGGGTCAGGTACCTTCACACCTTTTAGGCACTGATGCCTTTCAGGAAACTGACGTGGTTGGCATCTCAATGCCTGTGACCAAGTGGAACTATCAGGTGACCAAAGCTGAGGAAATCCCTGAAGCCATAGCCAGGGCATTTTACATTGCCGGAACGGGCAGACCAGGGCCTGTATTAATAGATATCACTAAGGATGCACAATTCCAGCAGTTTGAGTACACCTATGAGAAGTGTACCAAGATCAGGAGCTATCATCCTTACCCTGAGTTGGAGGAAGACAAGGTAACCGAAGCTGCCAAGTTGATCAATGAAGCTAAAAAACCACTTATTTTGGTTGGCCATGGTATCCTACTTTCAGGGGCTCAGAAAGAATTAATCGCTTTCGCGGAAAAGGCAGGCATCCCAATGGCTTCCACGCTGATGGGGCTTTCGGCCGTACCAGTTAGCCACCCACTTTATGTCGGATTTCTGGGAATGCATGGCAACTATGGCCCTAATGTAAAGACCAACGAATGCGATGTACTTATCGCTATTGGCATGCGCTTTGATGATCGGGTGACTGGTGACCTCAAGCGATACGCCAAACAAGCCAAAGTAATACATGTCGAAATAGATCCATCTGAGATCGACAAGAATGTAAAAACCACAGTGGCCATCAATGCCGATGCAAAACAAGCATTGCGATCATTGATCAAACAAACCAATGACAACAACCACAAGGATTGGCTCAATGAGTTTAGGGATTGTGACATAATAGAAGAAGAAAAGGTCACTAAGGGTGAAAAATACCCAACCGAAGGGCCTCTACTCATGGCTGAAGTGATCAGGATGATTTCTGACAAAACAGAAGGAAAGGCCATTCTGGTTACCGATGTAGGTCAGCACCAAATGGTAGCCTCCAGATACTATGAGTTTGAGAGTACTGATGCCAATGTTACCTCTGGAGGCCTGGGCACAATGGGTTTTGCCCTGCCAGCGGCCATGGGAGCAAAATATGGATGCCCTGAAAAACAAGTTGTTGCCGTAATCGGTGATGGAGGTTTCCAGATGACCATTCAGGAACTCGGCACGATCTTCCAAAGCAACATAGATGTGAAAATCCTTATCCTCAACAATAACTTCCTGGGAATGGTGCGCCAGTGGCAGCAGCTCTTTCATGAAAAGCGCTACTCATTTACTGAGCTGACCAACCCTAACTTCCAGAAGATTGCTGAGGGTTATGGCATCAAAACACAGAAGGTAACTGAAAGGGAATACATCGATGCTGCCATCAACCAGTGGCTGGGCGATGAAGGCCCTTCAATGCTGGAAGTAGTCGTTGAAAAAGAAGAAAATGTATTTCCAATGGTGCCATCAGGTGCCTCTGTATCAGACATCAGATTAGAGTAACTCTTTTAAAATAGAAGCAATTATGTCCACGATATATAGCGAAGATAATTCTGACCAGATAGAGAAGGAGTTTACTCTTTCAGTCCTCACCGAGGATAAATCTGGTCTGCTCAATCACATTACCATCATCTTTACCAGGCGAAAGATGAACATCAACAGTCTGAACGTCTCTACCACAGAAGTGGAGGGTGTTTCACGATTTACCATTGTGCTCACCAGCACCAAGGAGAAAATAGAAAAAGTGGTGAAACAAATCAGAAAGTTGATTGATGTGCTTGGCGCGTTTGTTTATGAAGAAGACCAGATTTATTACCAGGAAATCGCCCTTTACAAGGTACCTACCAAAGTATTTTTAAATGGCAGCAAGATTGAAGACCTGGTCAGGAACAATGGTGCGCGGATCCTTGTCATCGAGGAAGACCACATCATCATTGAAAAAACCGGTCACAAAAAAGACACACACGATCTTTACAAAAAACTGGAGCCACATGGCTTGCTGGAATTTGTGAGGTCTGGCCGGGTGGCCATCTCAAAGTCAAAAAGAAAAACCGAGGCGTATATCAAGCAGTTGGAAGATGCACCCTCCCATTATTTAAGTATCAAAGATTTTTAAAATATCATTTTCGAACCAATTAAAACAATGGCAAAATTCGATTTTGGAAGGGATAGAAGAGAAAGTAGTAACAAGAGAGGAGTGCTCTCCATCCGAAATCCTCAATGAAATAGTAGAAGAAGCAACAAACCACTATCTGACTATCGTGTAAAACTCAAAGCTGAGTTAAAAGAAGTCGAAGCATCAGAAATGTGGCAGGTAGACAAAGCCCCTAAGAAAGCTGAGACCTGAAAACAACAAATTAGTTGAAAACTAATAGGTGCAAGTGGAAGGCGAAGAATATTCCTTTCCGCTGCTCACCTTCAACTTTAAACTTAATGGATACAAAAACCACTTTCCGTCCAGAGATAGAAGATGTCAAAAAAGCTCAAAACAACCTGAGCCAGGTCATCTACCAAACACCACTACAGTATAGCTTCAACCTGAGTGAGCGATACGGTGCGAAAATCCATCTGAAAAGAGAGGACACGCAAATCGTACGTTCCTACAAAATCCGTGGTGCCTACAATAAGATCACCTCGCTCACTAAGGAAGAACTGGCTCATGGTGTGGTGTGCGCTAGTGCGGGAAATCATGCCCAAGGCGTAGCATTCTCCTGCTATAAGCTTGGTGTGAAAGGGGTTATATTCATGCCAGCCCCCACTCCAAAACAAAAAGTCAATCAAGTCAAGATGTTTGGGAAGGACAAAGTGGAAGTGGTACTTAAAGGGGACACATTTGATGATGCCTACCAGGCAGCCATGGAATACCGTGATGCCAACAACAGCACATTTGTTCACCCTTTTGACGATCCTAAAGTTATAGAAGGACAAGCAACTGTGGGTCTCGAGCTTTTCAGGGATGCGGATTTTGCAATTGATTATCTCTTCTTACCAGTAGGTGGTGGTGGATTATCTGCCGGGGTTTCGAGCGTTATGAAATTGCTTAGCCCCAATACAAAGATCATCGGTGTGGAGCCAGCTGGCGCTCCTGCCATGTATGAATCTATCAAACAAAATAAAGTGGTGACGCTCCAACACATTGACAAGTTTGTGGACGGTGCGGCAGTAAAGCGTGTGGGTGACAATACCTTCCCCCTTTGCAAGGAATATTTGGATGAAGTGGCTTTGGTGGATGAAGGAAAACTTTGTTCTTCACTGATCAACATGTACAACGAGAGTGGAATTGTGCTGGAACCAGCAGGCGCACTTTCTGTAGCGGTACTGGATCAGTACAAAGAAGAAATCAAAGGAAAGAATGTAATTTGCATCCTATCAGGGAGCAACAATGACATCACCAGGACCGAGGAAATCAGGGAGCGGTCTTTATTGCATGAAGAGCTCATGCATTATTTCATCATCCGTTTCCCTCAGCGAGCCGGAGCATTAAAAGAATTTGTAGCAGAAGTACTTGGGCCTGAAGATGACATTGTCCACTTCGAATATACCAAGAAGACTTCCCGCGAAAAAGGTCCTGCAGTAGTAGGCATTGAATTGAAATCAAAAGAGGATTTTCAACCTTTGATAACCCGAATGAGAGAAAGAAACTTCTTAGGGGAATATCTCAATGAGAAACCCGATCTTTTCGGTTATATAGTATAAATAAACTTTGACCTTTGGCCTTTAACCATTGGCAATGTCATTAAAAAATCAAAAGAGCTAAAGGCAAAGAGCTTAAAGCCAAAGCAAAATATGAAAGTATTAAAATTTGGAGGAACCTCTGTAGGCAGTGAGGACGCTATCAGACAAGTAGCAAAAATCGTTCAATCATATGTAGACCAAACTGTGCTGGTCACATCAGCAGTTGGTGGAGTCACCGACCAGCTGGTAAAAATTGGTGAAGTGGCAGCTTCAGGTAACCGTGTTTACATTTCTCATTTTGAGACCGTGAAGGTTCAGCACGAGCAGTTGTATTACAACTTGATTGAGAACAAACCAGATGAGAACTTCTACAAGATCATCGGTGAGTTTGAAGACCTGTGTAAAGGTGTTTATCTCCTCCGGGAGCTTACCACACGTAGTTCAGACTACATTCTGAGCATAGGAGAGCGTCTCTCATCTTTGATCATCTCCGAATTCTTCAGAAATGAAGGTATTGATATTACCTTGTTTGATAGTCGTAAGTACATCGTAACGGACGATCATTTTGGTCATGCCAATGTCAATTTCAAAAAGACCACAGAAAAGCTTATTGAAGTCCAAGGATCATTTACAAAAGTGAATCTCTTCCCTGGTTTTATTGCCGCTACGGAAGATAATGAAACGACCACTCTTGGGCGTGGTGGATCCGATTATACGGCCGCTATTCTTGCTGGAGTTTTGGAAGCAGAGCACTTTGAAGTTTGGACAGATGTGGATGGCCTGATGACTGCAGATCCGCGGATGGTGAAGAAAGCCAACTTCATAGAGCATGTCTCCTATGAGGAAGCTCTCGAACTCTCCCACTTTGGTGCCAAAGTAATTTACCCACCAAGTATCCAACCAGCGTTGGAGAAAGGAATCCCAATGACCATTAAAAACACCTTCAAACCCGATCAAAAGGGCACGTTGATCACCAAAGAATGGGATGACCACAAGCAGCTGATTCGGGGAATCTCCAGCATCAAAGACATTGCTTTGGTAACGCTGAGTGGTAGTGGCATGGTAGGTGTACCTAAATTCTCCTACCGCTTTTTCAGGGCACTTTCCGGAGGTCAGGTGAATATTATTTTAATCACTCAATCATCTTCAGAGCACTCGATTTCAGTTGGGATTGATGCCAAGGATGCTAAAATTGCCTTAAAAGTACTGAACAGGGAATTTGAAGAACTTATTGAAAACAAAAGCATTGACCCGATCCTCGTTGAAAAAGAACTTTCCATCATCGCGCTGGTGGGTTCCAACATGCGCGACCAGGTGGGTGTTAGTGGTCAGATGTTCAATGTGTTGGGTAAGAATGGCGTAAGCATCAAAGCCATTGCGCAGGGCTCCTCAGAGCGAAACATTTCGGCTGTTATTGCCAAAGACGACTTGAACAAAGCGCTGAATGTGCTCCATGAAAGCTTCTTTTTATTCGCTACCAAGCGCATTAACCTCTTTATTGTCGGTACTGGAAATGTTGGGAAAGCATTCATCAATCAGCTGGTCAAACAATTCAACTTTTTGAAGAAAAGCCATCAACTCAATATCAAAATCATTGGATTGGCTAATTCAAGGAAAATGCTTTTTGAAAAAGATGGCACTCCTTTATCTAAATGGGAAGCCGGTCTGGCCAGTGGTGAGAATTTCTCTAAAGAGGATTTTGTTTATAGAATGTATAACATGAATCTGCGCAACAGTATTTTCATTGACATCACCGCCTCTGATGAGATTGCCGCCTTGTATCCGGATATTCTGAAAAAGAGTATTTCTGTAGTTACCCCTAACAAGATTGCGGCGACAGGCCCTCAATCAGCGTACCAGGGGCTCAAAAGTATGACCAAGCGTTACGGAAGCAAGTTCCTGTTTGAAACCAATGTATGTGCTGGTCTTCCTGTGCTGTCAACACTTAATGACCTGGTGAGAAGCGGAGATCAAATCCATAGAATTGAGGCGGTTCTTTCTGGAACTCTTGTGTACCTTTTCAATGAATACAATGGCACCAAAAAATTTGTAGACGTCATCAAAAAAGCGAAGGAATTAGGCTTTACCGAACCAGATCCGCGTTTAGATCTTTTTGGATCTGATGTAAAACGAAAAATTCTCATCCTTATAAGGGAAAGCGGATACACCTGTGAGTATGATGATATAGAGTTGAATTCTTTCTTACCGAAAAGCTGCATGGAAAGCTCCAGTGTAGAAGATTTTTATAAGAAGGTGGAGCAAGAAGAAGCACACTTTAAGAAACTATATGAGGATGCAAAAGCCAAAGGTGCACGACTCAAAGTAGTTGCAAAATACAAAAACGGTCATGGCTCTGTAGGGCTGGAAGCTGTAGATGCATCACATCCATTCTATAACCTGGAAGGCAAAGACAACATCGTATTGTTCTACACCAACCGATACGATGATCAGCCGATGGTGATCAAAGGTGCAGGTGCCGGAGCAGAGGTAACGGCTTCAGGAATTTTTGCGGATGTATTGAGGTTAGCTCAGAGTGATTTGTAAAACTGAAACTTTGACACCCATAGATGAATTATATTTACTAATAAATCGAAAGGAAATGCTTAGTAAAGCTAAAGTTCAAGAAACAGTTAAAGATTTACCGGATACATTCTCATTAGACGAAATTGTGGATAGGTTGATCCTTATTTCTAGTATTGAAGAGGGACTGGAACAAACTAAAAAGGAGAAACATTTACTACTGAAAAAGCCAGGGAGATTTTAAAGAAATGACAAAAGTAGAATGGACAAAAAAGTCTATTGAGTGTATCTACCAAATCAGTGAGTTTTATGGCGTTAAGTCACCTAGATTACGGAGAGAAACTTGTAGATAAATTTTTTGAAAAAGGCGAAATGCTTAGCGACTTCCCTGAAATGAGTCGTCAGGTACCTGAGTTTCAATCACCATTCATTAGAGAACTCCTCTATCAAAATTTTAGAATAATTTATAAATACGAAAAGGACTTAATTCAAATTCTGACCATCCACAATGGATTAACTCCCCTTTCTGACAAATCGATTTTCGATTAAGATGACCTTGAATAAAATACAAGTATTTGCTCCAGCTTCAGTGGCCAATGTGGGCCCTGGATACGACACCTTTGGGTTTGCGATAGAGAAGCTCGGTGATGTGATCACATTGGAAAAACGCAATGACTCTAAGCTCAATATCTTAAAGAGTGAAGGGGCTGTATTGCCAACTGACCCTAAGGACAATGTGGCTACTGTAGCCATTCAGGCCATGCTTGACAACCTGGAGAGCAATCAGGGTTTTGATGTTCATATTAAGAAACTTTTCAAACCAGGCAGTGGCCTTGGCAGTAGCGCTTCAAGTGCTGCAGGTGCAGTATATGCAGCCAACAAACTTCTGGATGAACCATTCACAGATGAGGAACTGCTGGAATTTGCCCTTGAGGGTGAAGCCTTAGCCTCCAAAAGCTATCATGCAGACAACGTGGCCCCTTCTCTTTTGGGAGGCTTCCAGGTAGTACGCAGTTATGAACCATTGGAGCTCTTCCGCATCCCCACTCCTGAGGAATTGCGTGTGCTGATTATTTTTCCGGATGTGGAGGTAAAGACCTCTGAAGCAAAAGGCCTGGTTCCTAAAGAACTTAGTGTAAAAGATGCACGTGAGCAATGGGGCAATGTAGGAGCTTTGATCCATGCCATGCACACCACTGACTACAAATTATTGTCTCATGCCATCACTGACCGAATTGCCGAACCTGTACGGAAAAAGCTGATTCCGCATTACGGACATGTAAAGCAAACCACCATGCAATTTGGTGCGGTAGGTTTCAATATCTCTGGATCAGGCCCAAGTATGTTTGCTTTTTTCAAAAGTGCAGGTGCCGCCAAATCCTGTATGACAGAAATCGAAAAAATTTATCATAAAGCGAACCTACCGGTGATGCTTAACCTTTCAAAAATCAACCCTAATGGTTGCCAGGTAATATGAAGTTTTATTCTACCAATCAACAATCCGAAGCTGTATCCTTTAAAGATGCGGTGATCAAAAGTTTACCATCAGACCGGGGGCTTTATTACCCGGAAGAGGTACCCGAGCTCGACTTCCTTTTTGTGGAGACACTCGACTACTACTCTTTACCTGATATAGGTATTGAAATACTCAGACAATTTACCAAGACAGACCTTCCTGAAGATAAACTGGAAGAAATCGTCAAGGATGCGCTTGACTTTGAAATTCCGGTGAAAGAAGTGGAGAAAGGGATAAGCACTCTTGAGCTGTTTCACGGCCCTACCTATGCCTTCAAAGATGTAGGTGCCCGGTTCCTTGCCAGGTGCCTGGGTTATTTCAATGAGACTGAAAACAAAGAAGTCACCATTTTGGTGGCTACATCTGGAGATACAGGAGGCGCAGTGGCTTCTGGCTTTTACAACGTGCCAGGTGTAAACGTGGTAATCCTTTATCCGAGTGGTAAAGTGAGCCCTTTACAGGAAAAACAACTCACCACTCTTGGTGGTAACATTAGAGCACTAGAAGTTCAAGGGAACTTTGATGACTGCCAGGCCATGGTAAAAAGAGCATTTCTTGATGTGAGCATCAACCAAAAACTCAACCTGAGCTCAGCCAATTCCATCAATATTGCGCGCTGGTTACCTCAATCCATCTATTACTTTGAAGCCTTCAAGCAGTTGAAGGATAAAGAAAAGGTTGTTTTCTCTGTGCCTTCCGGTAATTATGGAAATATCACTGCGGGTATGTTGGCGAAGAAAATGGGCCTTCCTATACATAGGTTCATTGCTGCCTCCAATGCCAACGACATTGTACCGAGATATTTGCAGGATGGAAATTATGAAATAAAGCCAACTGTGGCAACACTTTCCAATGCAATGGACGTGAGCGACCCTAGCAATCACCCGAGAATGCTGGAATTGCACGATAAAGTATTTAAGGATATCGTAAAAGATACCGAAGGATTTTCGCTCAATGATGAGCAAACACTGGAGGTAATGAAGGCTTGTCATACTGCCAATGGCTATATACTCGATCCGCATGGTGCCATCGCTTACCAGGGTCTGAAAGAAAAACTACAGAAAAAGGAAACGGGCGTATTTTTGGAAACCGCTCATTATAGCAAGTTCCTTTCTACTGTAGAGCAAGCATTGGATCAAAAAATGGAATTACCTGATTTTGTGTCTGATCTGATGTCGAAAGAAAAAGTGGCCACACCCATCAACAACGATTATGAGGAGTTCAAAGCATTCCTTTTAGGGTAATGAAAGACCAAATAGAGCGTGGTTATCCTAAGCTCCTTCCCGAGTTGGAGCAGCTGTGCAAAAAAATTGGGTTTACTATGCCCTCTGATAGGTATGCCGGCTCACTATTGAGAACCCTTATCTCCTCCAAACCAGGAGGCAACTTCCTGGAATTTGGAACCGGTGTTGGTTTATCTCTGGTTTGGATGGTCGATGGAATGGATGAATACTCCAAAATCACCACTATTGACAATGACCCTAACCTTGTCAGAACCATCAAACCATATTTCGAAAAAGATAAACGGGTGTCCATTCTCTGCAAAGACGGTGATAAATGGATTTCCGAGCACAAGGGAAACAATTTTGACCTCATCTTCGCTGATGCATGGCCTGGAAAATACAGTGAACTTGACAAAACACTAAATATGGTGAAAGTCGGAGGTTTCTATGTGATCGATGATATGAGCGAGCAACCCAACTGGCCAGAAGGACATGCCGCAAAGGCTGAACGACTTGCTCAATACCTCATATCAAGAGAAGACTTCCATTTCACCCAAATGAACTGGTCTACAGGTGTGATGATGGGGGTTAGGGTTTCTTAAGTCTCTTTAAATTCAACAGTAGGGTATTTCAGCGTTTTTCCGTTCTATTCCAAATCAACGCAAATACCCCATGAAGATTACTAACTTATTATTCGGACTACTTTTAGTAATATGTGCCTGTCAGCAAGATTCCAATGAAGAGGAGATTATAACTGAGACACCTGAAGTTGATACTGAGATCATCTCATCCACTTTTGGAGATCATATTGATATCGACAACCTGCTAGATTACAAAACCCAGGACGTTCCTAACTATATCAGCAAGGACAATACCGATGACAATGAAATAACCAATGAAGGAGCTACACTGGGACGTGTCTTGTTTTATGACAAGAATCTGTCTGTTGACAATTCGGTAGCCTGTGCATCCTGTCACCAGCAGGCATTTGCATTCAGTGATGGGCTCCAGGCTTCCAATGGAGTAAATGGCACTACGGGAAGGCACTCCATGCGCTTGATCAATAGTCGATTTGCTGATGAAGAAAATTTCTTCTGGGATGAACGTGCTGCTTCCCTGGAAGAACAAACCACCATGCCCATCCAGGACCATACGGAGATGGGTTTCAGTGGTGAAAACGGTGACCCTGCTTTCAATGATCTTATCACCAAACTAGAGCAACTGGACTATTATCAGGAGCTTTTCCCTTTCACTTATGGAGATGCTGAAATCACTGAAGAGCGAGTTCAAAATGCACTGGCACAATTTATTCGGAGCATCCAGTCATTCGACAGCAAGTATGACGCAGGCAGGGCTCAGGTCAACGATGACAACAGGCCCTTTCCCAATTTTTCTGATTTAGAAAACGAAGGTAAAAACCTATTCAACAGAAGGCCGGACTTTAACTTGAACGGCGTAAGAACAGATGGCGGTGCTGGCTGTAATGTCTGTCATCGGGCTCCAGAGTTTGACATTGACCCAAACTCAAGAAACAATGGCGTGATCGGCTCATTCTCAAATGCAACCGATACGGATGTCACCAGGGCACCATCCCTGCGTGATCTCTTCAATAAAAGCGGTGAACTAAACACCCCGCTGATGCACACAGGAGACATGAAACTGGATGAGGTTTTAGCTCATTATAATAGCGTAGGAGTACAAAACAACAATGTGGATCGGCGGTTAACGCCAAATGGTCAAGCGCAGGTGCTAAACCTCTCTGATGATGAAATCACCGCCATCACAGCATTTTTAAAGACCCTTTCCGGGAGTGATGTTTATACAAACCCTATGTGGTCAGACCCTTTTACAAATAATTAAAAAAAATTGGTAGGGTATTATTTCAACCTCCCGTTTTACTTTCAAAACATGCAAATACCAAAAAGAAATTTAATGTAAATGTGTTGCGGTGATAAGGTCGTGCCGGGCAATGGCGGGTTCGGCACACCTTTCTTTTCACACATTTTAAAGTTATGTTGACGGTGTAGGTGTCGCTGGGAAAGAAGTTCCTGGGGCACCTTCTTTTTTAATATCAGGACAAATTATACCTGGGCTTACTTGTTTATTCCTTTTATGTCCTCTAGCCGGACGGGCTCTTCATTTTTGGTTTGATCCAAAAACGAATCGCAGCGGCGAACCGTCAAAAAGATCAAGGCTGTGAAGAAAATAGCTAAATTTTGATGCTGGGGTCGGAAAAACATAAAACTCGTCCTCCTTTGTCGTCAAACAGTATGTTTTTCTGATCGATCCCAGCATCAAAATTCTTAACACATTTTCTTCAATGCCAATCTAAAAACCCCGAAAGCATTAGGGTTTATTCAATTTCGAGGTTTTCAACATCATTGTCTCAAGCTATATTCTAACTTGAGAGCTTAGAAACTCACAATTCCAATGCAAAACCAATTATCAAGGATACCCTATACCTGCTGTATCTACCAACTCACGATCAATTATACACGAAATGTTTATTCTTGCCGAAGCCCCTCTCTTCCAAAGAGAGGGGTTGGGGTGAGTTGGTTTAATAATGATATTAAATTATCAATCCCCTAATCTTCTTGATCGAATTCAACTCCACTTTCTAAGCCAAAGAAGTTCCTGGGGCACCTTCTTTTTTAATATCAGGACAAATTATACCTGCTGTATCTACCAACTCACGATCAATTATACTCGAAGATTTTATTCTTACCGATAGAGGCTGTCTCAAAAGGTCTTAACAAACTGTCATCCTGAATTTATTTCAGGATCTAACCGCGATTAACAGTTAAAATCAAAGATTCTGAAACAAGTTCAGAATGACTCCAACCTTTTTTAGATAGCCTCGTTGGGGTGAGTTGGTTAAGAATATTTTTCAGGTAAGTAATTTTTTCGGCTAATATCTATGCTCAACAAAATCTACCACACCAGAAAACAAGTTCCTGAGCACACTCTATTTTTGCTTTAACTCTATCAAGATGTCCGCCAGCCACCTTTTGGACAGTTATTTCAAAATCAATCCCAATTCACCAAACAATGCCCTTTGAATCCTCGTTTAGCCTATCCAAGTCAATCATTTTTTCACAATAAATAAGTATCAATTATGGCATTACGAATTGGAGATGATGCACCAAACTTTCAGGTAGAAACTACCGAAGGCAAAATTGATTTCCATGAATGGTTGGGAGATAGCTGGGGAATCCTCTACTCTCACCCTGCTGACTATACACCTGTCTGTACCACGGAGCTGGGCAGAACAGCTCAACTTGGACCAGAATTCGCTAAGCGAAATACAAAAGTACTGGCAGTGAGCGTGGATGACCTGAAATCACACCAGGGCTGGGTAAAGGACATCAACGAAACACAAAACTGCGAAGTGAACTTCCCGATCATTGCTGATCCGGACAGAGTGGTGGCCACTGCCTATGACATGATTCATCCAAATGCTTCAGTCACAGCTACAGTGCGTTCAGTGTTTTTCATTGGCCCTGACAAAAAGATCAAAGCGTCACTCACCTATCCGGCAAGTACCGGTAGAAATTTCGCTGAGATTTTAAGAGTGATTGATTCCCTGCAGCTAACAGCCAACTTTAGCGTGGCTACTCCGGCAGACTGGGTGCAAGGCCAGGATGTGGTGATCACACCAGCAGTAAAGGATGAAGATGTACCTGGTAAGTTTCCTAAGGGTCACACAGTGATCAAGCCTTACCTGAGAATGACTCCTCAACCAGATAAGTAAGCAGTAAGGCAAGCTAATAGAAACAAGCTTTAAATGTGAAAGACACCTCGGAAGGGGTGTCTTTTTTTTATTCGATTGCCTCCCGGCAATCCCAGACCACCGATCGATTTTCAAAGCATATCCCCCGCTGGCGGGGGCTGGGGGTGGAATTTTTCATTAATTTAAACCCATGAAGGCATCCAAATCAAACAACTACAGCTACAATAAAAACCTTCGTGCCAAAATTCATTTAGAAAGAACATGACCAAAGCCGAAGCGTGTACCTCATCCATTATGAGTAAAAGGAACATCAGTCCTTCCAAAAGAAAGCATAACAAGTAAGAAAAACGATGATCCTCACCCTCTGTATCTCCCTCAAGGGAGAATAGTTTGTTTCGAAAATCCTAACACTTTTATCCAAACTTGCCTCCCGGAAATAATCTCAGACCACCAATGGATTTTCAAGGCATATCCCCCGCTGGAAGGGCTGGAGGTGGAATTCTACCTAATTACATTGACATTAATCCTACTGTGTCAGGTTAATTGGCGTAGATACTGAAACAAGTTCAGTATGACCACAGAGGTGAAAGAACGAAGGTTAAAAACCAGGTAACGTCCTGCTGAATTCATTTCAGTATCTAAACCTGACAAAGTAGGATTAAAACTACTTTCTCAATACCATAAAGCTGACAAACCCCTTATCGGATTCCCCAAAATCCTTCACGCTCAAGGTTATCTTGAATTTACCGGATTTTTCGGGCACAAGGCTCCGTATTTTACCACTCCCAACTTCCTCGCCATATCCCAAATTGCTTAGCTTAAACTTCTTCAAAGAATTGACCTCCAGGTTGAGGGCCTTAATGCCAGAGTCTCCCATGGCCACCAGCTGGTAAGTATATCCGGCTTTCAAGCGGATGTTCACGTTTTGCTCAGCATGATCTAAGTTGAACTCAGTAATGATTTGGGACCTGAATTCAAACCCCTCAGCCTCCATTTTGGCCAGATACTGCGTATTGCTAGCTTGTAAAATATCAATGGGTGTCTGGGCAAGTGTAGTTGTACTTCCTAAAAGGAGCGCTGTAAGGAATAGGATTGATTTCATATATGGTCTAAAGTTGTGAACTGAATAACACAAAGATACTGGAATCGAGCATTTCAAAACTCCCCAACATGACTGCATGAAATCAATAATTCTGCCGATCTGCGGAGAGGGGTGTTATGACAAAGGCTGGTCTTCCTCAAGAACAGGCACCTCCCTAGCATATCAGCAAGTGGAAACCATCACATGGTTGAAAATACTTTATTGATTGCCCCAACAAGTAACTTTTTATGAAAAATCATGACAGATACTCCCATTATACGGGATCATTTATTATTTTAGAAAATCACTTAAAAAACCTAACCAAATGACTAAATATTTACTGCTTACGATTGCACTCGTAGGAGTTCTCCACTCCTATGCTCAAAGCGCTGGTGACATTGCCTTTGTGGGTTACAATGCCGATGGGGATAAAGATTTCTCTATTGTAGTTTTAAAAGATTTAGATGGGTCGAGCTCGTCGATCTCCATCTTTTTTACAGATGATGAATGGGATGGTTCTAACCTGACAAGTGGTGAAGGTACTTTGGAGTGGACGATTAATACCTTAATCGAAGCGGGTACAGTTGTCAGCTTTAACAGTGTTAGCGTAAATTCATCTGAAACAGTTTCTGTTGGTAGCCTTGCTGAAGTTTCCGGTGGATTTAGTCCCAATGCTGGTAAAGAAGCAATTCTTGCATATGTTGGAACACTAGGTTCTCCTTCGGGATTTCTGGCTGCCATCACCAACGATGACTTTGTGGCAAGTGAAGTAGATTTGGCTGGCACCGGACTTACAATAGGAACCCACGCCGTAGAATTGGATGCAGTGGATACTGACGCCGATATTGCTGAGTACAATGGAACAAGAGAAGGTACTTTATCTGAATTATTGAGCGCAATCAATGATGGAAACAATTGGTTAGCGCAAGATGGAACTGATGTGCACAATGATGGTGAAGACCCAGATGTCCCCTTCTCCACAAAAGCTTTCACCGTACGCAGGGAAGTCACCTGGGATGGAGATGCATCAAATGCTGACTGGACCACAGACTCCAACTGGAGTGACGATGAAGCTCCAGGTGCTGATGATATGGTCACTATAGACGACATTGTCGCCATTACTGAAACGGAAACCATAGAAATTTACCAACTAAACATTGATGGCTCTGGAGAATTAGAAATTTCCTCAGCTGCCGGAAGTGGTGGATCATTGATCGTGTCAGGAGACCTTACCAACAATGGCCTCATTACCGTTCAGTCGGGATCAACCCTGGCCTTGAAAGGCAGCTACTCAGGAACCGGATCCACTAATGTGAAGCGAAAAATTTCCGGGAGTGGTGCCCTAAGCTTTATGAGTTCGCCTGTCAGCGATGAAGCAATCGCCGATATCTCAGCCAATCACGTATATGGTTATAATGCCACTACTCAGGATTATGAAGTACCTACTGGCAACTTCTCCGCAGGTACGGGCTATTTCATTGGTTATAAAACAGCTACTCCAGAGGTTTCTTTTAGTGGTGACCTTAACCATGGAGAAGTCAATGTGCCGCTCACCACTACAGAGTTTCAAGCTGTGGGCAACCCTTATGCAGCACCAATTTCGATTAGCGAATTTCTCACAGAAAATGCCTCAGATAATACCCGAATAGACGGAACCGTCTACCTGTGGGATGATGGTGGCAGCAATGTAGGCGGAAACCGTGGTGGCGATTATATCACGGTCAATAACCTTGGTGCCACTGTAAGCACCAATAACCTCGACGATGGAGTAAATGGCAATGAGGGAGAAACAGCTGCCAATACAGGCAACATTGCCTCTACGCAAGGCTTCTTTGTGAACTCAGAAACCACTTCCGAAGACCTGGTATTTAGCACCAACATGATGGTCACAGCTCAGGGTGCCAATGATGATGCGGATCATTATCGACTGATCAATGACAAAAGCATACTCAGGCTGGCATTAGCAGGAAATGACCTCTACAATGAATTGATCATAGGAGCTACCAATAATGCAACATTTGGCCGTGACTATGGTCTCGATGCAGTGAAACTAACCGGCAATGCGGATATCTCTTTCTACTCAAGACTGGGTGATGACCTCCACTATGCCATACAGGGCATACCATATATCACTGAAGAACACTCTATATCCTTGGGTTATGACTTATCCACTCCAGGCGATTACCAAATCAAGGTTGTTGGATTGGAAAACTTTGATGGCTTTGAGCTTAGCATTCTTGACAATGAGACGGGGATCACTCATGTCATTGTAAAAGGAACGGAAATCAACTTTAACTCTGCTAAAGTCATCAATTCAGACAGGTTTGAGTTGATCATGGCACCAACCAAAGTGTTAGGTTCTTCTACCCTATCCAAGATTATTGAACTTATAAGCTTTGGTGAAGGAATAAATATCGGATACAAACACAATGGAACTTACGCAGTGACGATCCACAATTTAGAAGGAAAACTGCTCCATGAAGAATTAGTAGAATTTGCTAATGGCGAGGGGCAAATTAATTTTCACCCTGAGAAACATTATATTTACTTACTCAGCGTAGCAACTGACCAACTAAAATTTATCATTGACTAACCATACTTAGAAATGCATACTATTTTAAAATTTACCCTAACATTTTGCGGAGTTTTTGGGACTATAGCATTAATGGCTCAACAGGCTCCACCAGCCACACCAATAGATGGAGGACTAAGTCTTCTTTTGGCAGGTGCAACCGCTTATGGTATCAAGAAAATATATGATGCCAGGAAGGGCTAATTGGATTTGCCATCAAGTACACAAAAGCACCTGATTAGGTGTCTTTTGTTTTATACAGACCTGCCTTACAAAATTGCTGGATTTGAATCCAAATGAAAGGCCAAAGCAAAAGATTTGCACGGCATGCGGACACGAATAATGATGTACTAAATGCTGGTGGGTTTGAGTAAATCAATAAGCAGAAATCAATCTAAGCCCTTTAACTGGACTTGTGATTGGGATTTTTCCACTCAAAGGCTACCAATACAGTCCAAACGTATGCACAAAAAATCACCCAGAAAGGAAGGGTAATAAAAAACATGCGCCTGTATGCACTCACCATGGTGCTGCCAAAAAGATAGATTGATACAAAACAAAGAAGAAAAATAAGAGTGTGCGGCAGTGCTTTCAGGCGCCATGTAGCCACCAACAATGACAACCCAATCAGAACCACCACAAACATATTGGGGAGAATGGTAAAGAAGGTTGTGAGCGACTGCTCAGTATCAGTGTATGGGTAAGAAAACCACATCCGACCAACGTTTGCAGCACAATTCATCAGGTACTTTTTTGGATACTGTTTAATGTTGGCCACAGCCTGTGCCTTGTATGCCGAATCCCTGGGTACTGGGTCTAAGCCATTGATGACTATCATGAATTCTGTGTGATCAGGATCCTCGAGAAGTTGATCTCCATCTCTCCAGTCCCCGTACTCATCAGGAGCAGGACTACTCATGGTATATAACGACATACCTCCGCTATCGGCCCAATAAAAAACCTTGCCAGTCAATTGATAAGTATAAAACAAGTATGGCGTACAAAACAGCAGTGACAATGCCAGACCAAGAGCGGCCTTGCGAGCCATATAACGCGTTTTAGGCAATGAAATGAAGAATACACTCATGACCAGGAGCAAACTTATGACGTAGGCAAATATGACCTTGGTGAGTATTAGGATAGCTAATGTGATGGAAAAACTGATGAAAAGTTTTCTGGATGAGCGCTGAGCTCCCAACAGCCTAAAGGCAATAAAACATATTGCTGAAATTAAAAACCAGGTAAAGCATTCGGTCAGGACTGTCGGTAAGAACTCATATATTGGGTAATACAACCCAAGAATACTACACGTCACATATGCGGTCCTTTTGTTGCTCAGGCGGCCAATTGTTTTGAAGGTTAGCACAAGTGAAAAGTACAACAAGAAGGCATTGAGAAGCCTAATCAAAAAAACATGGTCCTTCAATACCATGAAAGGTGCAAGCAACATAGGATAGCCGGGCCCATTCCAAAGATTGATGTGAGGAGGTTTGGGAGAATAATAACCTTTTAAAATATTTGTTGCGAAAGCTAAGTACCTCGGCTCATCCCCAACCAGTTCCTTTTCACCAAAAAAAATAACAACAAGAGCATAGAGAAAAAGGAAAGGGATAAATGCTACCCAGGGGTTGTCAATGTATGATTTGTAAGAGTCTTTCATCTCAATAGTCCACATTTTATGATTACAAAGAGCGCTCGCAATCCGTCTCTCCAGCTTATTTTTTTACCCTCAGCGTATGTTCTTCCATAGTAAGAGATTCCCACCTCATAAATTCGTATTCCTCTAATTCTGCTAAGTTTTGCAGTGACCTCAGGCTCAAAACCAAACCGTTGCTCTTTTAGGTTGAGTGACTTTAAGATTTTGGTATTGATCATTTTATAACATGTTTCCATATCTGTGAGATTTAAGTTGGTAAACATGTTTGAAAGAAAAGTTAGCAGATTGTTGCCAATGCTATGCCAAAAGAACAAAATTCGATGTGGATGGCCACCCATAAACCTGGAGCCATATACTACATCTGCATGCCCTTCTACTATAGGGCTAAGCAAGAGGTTATACTCCTGTGGGTCATACTCGAGATCAGCATCCTGAACAACCAAATAATCACCACTTGCCTGTCCTATGCCCGTGTGCAATGCGGCACCTTTTCCCTTGTTGATATCATGTTTGGTGTAGACAATCCCCAAGTTAGAATTGCTGGAAATAAAATTTTTGATATGAAAATCTGATTGGTCAGTGGAGCAATCATTGACAATGACTATCTCTTTGTGCACATCATGGATCAAGTTGACTTCAGAGACCTTTTGAAGTACCTTGAGAATCGTTTGTTCTTCATTGTAAACAGGTATGACTATGGTTAGCTTCATTGGTTAAGTGACTAAGCTTGATCTATAATTGCACGGTGAGTTTAACGGGGCAAGATAATTCAAACAAGCAAATTGCCTCATTTTTCGGTCATTACGATCCTGTCAAAAATAGTCCATTGGCCAGCAAATAATAAGCTGAGTTGGACTTTGTACTTAAACTTGGGAATCAATCTTTGATCGTATAGTATTTTAAGTCGACTTGAGAAGTTGATGTTGCATCAGTAGACATAAGTCTGATTTACATCACTTGTAACAAGTGCTTTGATGGCTCAACCTGATGCTAGGAAAAGCTGATTGGTAAGTAAATTAAAGAAGGCATCTCAAACGGTGTGTATTTTTTGTTCTTCTACTGCTTTTCAAAAATAAGAAGCCTTGACATGGTGAGGTCGTAGAAACTACTCATCTCGATTGTGCCATCCATCTGATTGAAATAATAGGTATGAAAAGCGCTATTGCTCGAAAGAGTCCATCGCAGGGAAATGCCATCTCCATCAAATTTGTATTCATACAAACCACTCCCCGATCCGGGTATATTGGCACCAGACGCCGATTCTGATCCCCTTACAAATTCAAAAGTCTTTCCATCATTGGAGAAAGTGATTCGGTCACCAGTGACTGATTCTATCCAAACGCCATTAAATTCTGGCTCTTTTGTATCCTCATTACATGCCAACAGGCCAGTAATGAGCAGTATGAAGATGATTTGTTTCATAATAACAGAGACAATTAAAAACCAAAAAAGGTTGGAAATGCTTTTCAAATCAAAACCTTGCACAATATTCAAAAGTATTCGATCACCTGGACTTACGGCTTATGTTTCCTTTAATAATTCCTTTTACCAAGGCATACAAACCGATTGTAAAAAGGATGGGCGGATAATAAAAGATATAACCAGCAGCCAACGCTCCAAAAAAACCAGATCACAGCAATAACCATTATGATGATTCCCCCAGTGACACCTTTTTGTACACCCTTTGCTCCATCTCAAAATAGCCTCTCAATTCTTCTTCGTATTCTACCTCTTGTTCCAGTTTAATAATCCGATCTGCCTCGGCCTGATCAATTTTGAAATCGGCGCATTTGTCTTCAAAAGCGGGCTTTTCACTTGTAAGAGCGCAAACTATTCCTACTTCTGCAGTCATTTTTCGAATTTTCACATACTCTACTGAACTTTAACTTTTCTTCAATAGTCATTCGTAAGGTTGGTTTAGTTAATCAAAATATTTGGCTTTCAAATTAACGGTTATGATCCAAAATTGGAAAATAATTTCATGGTAATGAGTCAAACCCAATCAAATTTCATATTTGTAGAACATTACTCTCAGTTCATCCGTACATATATTCTACAAATACGAAATAACCTATTATGAAGGGATCATACCTCGGAGAATTTGAAGAGTTGGTGCTACTCCTGGTAGCCGTCATGCAAGATGATGCTTACGGACTCGCCATCCAGGAACAGTTCGAAGCACAGACCGGCCGTGCAGCTGCTATAGGTGCGGTCCATTCAGCACTGAACCGCCTAGAGGAAAAAGGTTTTGTGGAATCCAACCTGGCAGATGCCACAGCCGAACGAGGCGGAAGACGTAAACGGATTTTTACAGTCACCATTCCCGGTAAAAAAGCATTGGAAACCAGCAAAGAGCTTCGAAACAACCTTTGGAGCCAGATTCCGGAATTGGGTTGGAAAGGATTAAAAGCAACCCTTTTATGGAACTAAATCGCTCAACGCCTAAGTGGGCTGACCGATTGATCTTATGGCTCTGCAAGGAGCGCTACGCTGAGGAGATACTCGGCGACCTGGAAGAATATTACGCCAAACTCAATACCCGCAACTCAAAATTCAAGACACTCAAATACTGGTATCAGTCCTTTCAATTTCTCAGGCTGTATGCCCTCAAATCACCATTTCAAAGATCAAATACTGCGACTATGTTTAAAATGAACCTCAAAATTGCTTTCCGAAACTTGCGGAGGGACAAGTTCTTCTCATTTATCAACATTCTTGGTCTGGCATTGGGAATCATCACCTGTCTCTTCATTGGGATGTTTATCAAAGATGAGATGAGCTATGATTCTCATTGGGACAAATCCAAAAACATCTATCGGGTTGTTGGTCATTTAAAATTTGGCAACAACGAATTTAGCCTGTCCACGACACCCGCACCAATGTGGTCATCCTTTAAGTCTGATTTTCCAGAGATAGCGCAAGCCGGACGAATGAGGAACCTGGGTTCCATGATCTTCGAATTGGATGACAAGCGCATGGTTAAAATCCCTGAATTCGCTTTTGCTGATCAGGAGGTTTTCGACATTTTCTCGTTCAGGTTGATTGCCGGTGAACTGAATATCGTTGATCCAAATACAATATTAATCTCTGAGAGTACTGCGCTTAAACTATTTGGAGTAGAGGAGTCCCTTGGCAAAACGGTCAAGTTCTACGACAAGAATTACCGCATCAACGGCGTTTACAGTGACATACCTGACAATTCACACTTCCACTATGACGCCCTGGGTTCAATGGAAACCTGGCAAAATAGCAAAAGCACTGAATGGGGAAGCAATAATTTCAGAACGTACTTCTTATTGGAGCCGGGAGCTGATTATCACACCCTGGAATCGAAATTTTCTTCGGTTTATCCAAAGTATTTTGGCCCTATGCTGTCAGCCCACACCGGGTCTACCTGGGAGCAGTTCCTTGAAAGTGGGTCTTTTGTTGATTACTATCTCCAACCCCTTGAAAGCATCCATTTGCATTCAGATCTTGCCTATGAAATAGAGCAAAACGGAAGCTTTCAATACATCATACTCTTTGGTGCAGCCGGTTTGTTTGTACTCATCATTGCGTGCATCAATTTTATGAATATCTCCACAGCAAGATCTTCTACCCGTGCCAAGGAAGTAGGCATGCGCAAAGTGATGGGTTCGCAAAAGCAATACCTCTTCAACCAGTTTATGATGGAGTCCTTGCTCAATGCCTTTTTAGCGGCAGCAATTGCCTCCGGATTTGTGTACTTACTCCTTCCCTTCTTCAACGCACTAACCGACAAAAGCATTGTGGATCCTTTTTTCGGACAGTTGTTCCTTTTCCCTTGGGTACTTTTAGGAACGGTGATTGTCGGTTTGCTGGCTGGGATTTACCCCGCATTATACCTTTCCAGTTTTAGACCTATCAAGGTTTTGAAAGGCGAGTTGCGACTCGGCGTACGTAGTGGCTGGATGCGAAACGCCCTTGTGATCGTACAGTTTAGCACTTCAGTAATCATGATTTTTGGGGCGGTGGTAATCTCCTCACAGTTGGATTACATTCAGAGCAAATCCCTCGGATTCAGCAAAGACCAGGTACTGGTCTTGAAAAATACTTACATGATGGATGACCGGGTGAAGTCTTTTGAAGAGGAAGTAAAAAACCATCCTACAGTACAAAAAGTAACGACTACTTCTTACTTGCCCACTGGCGGCAATAGGTCAGATTCCCCTATGTTGCCAAAATCATCAACCGGAGCAGAAAACTTTGTGAGCATGCAGATTTGGCGGGTAGATGAAAACTACATCCCTACTATGGATATGACATTGGTTGCCGGGCGAAACTTCGATAAAGCGCTGGCCTCAGATTCAAACTCAGTAATCCTTAACCAGGCTGCAGTGGACAAGTTTGGTTTTGCCAATCCTGTTGGAGAACCACTCAAAACAATGCACGATTTCCCAATAGCAGGGATGAATGAATTCAAGGTCATCGGTGTGGTTGACAATTTCCACTATGATAGTTTTAAAGAAAACATCGACCCACTGGTTCTCTTAAATGTCCCTTCGAATGGTTACATGGCACTACGTGTGGACGCAGGGAGCGTAACCGAAAGCATTGGCTATCTTGATAAACTCTGGAATGAGTTTAATCCCAATCTTCCCTTTGAGTATTCATTTATGGATCAGGAGTTTGAGGCTAAGTATCGTTCAGAACAGAAGTTAGGGACACTGTTTACCATCTTCTCAAGCCTGGCCATTTTCATAGCTTGTTTGGGGCTATTTGGCTTGGCTGCCTTCACTACAGATCAGCGCAAAAAAGAAATTGGCATAAGAAAAGTTCTGGGCGCCTCTATGGCCAATCTTATGATCCGGCAACTCTCAGGATATACTAAACTTCTGGTTGTAGCAGTTAACCTATCACTTCCTATTGGCATTTATTTAATGTCCGATTGGTTAAATGACTTTGCCTATCGCACTGACATAAGTGCGTTAATGATCGTGCTACCAATTATGTCTGTAATGGCACTGGCCTGGGGCACAGTCAGCATCATTTCCTATAGGGCTGCCAGACAAAATCCGGTTGAAAACTTGAAATATGAGTAACGAAAAGCCAGAAAGAGCTGGCTTTCATTTGGATCAAGGACTACCTGATCATTACCAAAATTTTGATCAATAGTCCCATGTGTTTAAACCTCCTTCCATTTAGCCCCTATAGGCATGATCAAAAATGGATGTAAGGAAAACATTTCTACGCTGGTATCGATTGTCAAAACTGCGGTTTGCCTACTCATTCAATTCTTCCCAAATTGAAACTCTTTTTTTGGTCAGGGGAACAAGGCTATGGTTTTATGAAACAACCCTCCTCACCCTCAAGGGAAGAATAGTCTTTCATAGTTAAATAACCTTAAAATTCACTTCCAAATCCACCGCTTATACCGTTTACCCAATTTTCAATATCATTATTCGTTCTGTTTAACGATATTTACTTTCCACCATCAACAATTTTCAACCTTTAAATAATCGAATTGATTAACTACAAAATGCACACTATGAAGAAATTACTCATTACAACTTTAATGCTTTCGGGCATTTTTACTGCATTTTCTCAAACCAAACTCATTGAGAAAGTGGAACAAAAAGAGGGAGAAATAGTCATCCCTTATGAAAAATACCAACTAGATAACGGACTCACTCTAATCATTCATGAAGATGATTCTGATCCATTGGTACATGTGGACGTCACCTACCATGTTGGTTCAGCACGTGAAGAGCTGAAGAAATCAGGTTTCGCACACTTCTTTGAACACATGATGTTTCAGGGATCTGACAATGTGGCCGATGAAGAACATTTCAAAATAGTCAGTGAATCGGGTGGCACCCTGAACGGTACAACCAACAGGGACAGAACCAACTACTTTGAGACTTTACCAAAAAACCAGCTGGAAACTGCACTTTGGCTGGAAGCAGACAGAATGGGATTCCTTCTAGATGCAGTTACTCAAAAGAAATTTGAGATACAGCGTGAAACTGTAAAAAATGAAAAGGGCCAGAATTATGACAACCGACCTTATGGCCAGTGGAGAGAAATCAACAGCCGTGCTTTGTACCCTTATGGCCACCCCTACTCCTGGTTGACGATTGGTGTGCTCGAAGACCTGGATCGGGTGGATGTCACCGACCTGAAGAAGTTTTTCCTAAGATGGTATGGACCAAACAATGCCACAATTACTGTGGGCGGAGATGTAGATGTGGATGATGTCATCTCAAAAGTTGAAAAGTATTTCGGGAGCATTCCAAGAGGTCCCGAAGTGGAACCATTGAAGCTTGACCCTGTTACACTGGACTCAGATCGCTACGTCTCTTACTATGATAAGAACATTCGTTTCCCGGCACTGCTTGTGACTTATCCCACTGTGCCGCAGTTTCACCCGGATGAGCCTGCACTTGATTGCCTGAGTGAAATCATTGGAGTTGGGCGTAGCAGCTACTTCTATAAATCATTTGTTGAAAATCAGAAAGCCATTCAGGCAAGTGTATTCAACAGTACCAGTGAGCTAGCCGGTGAGTTCACCATGTTTGTATTGCCATTTCCAGGTATAGCGCTAAGTGATTTTGAAACAGAAATGAGAGCTGCTCTTGCTGATTTTGAAAAGAATGGTGTGAAAGATGAAGACATTCAAAAGTTCAAAGCACGCTATGAGTCGCAGCGAGTAAATGGCCTGGCCACCGTGAGTGGAAAGGTTTCTCAGTTAGCTTCTTACGAGACTTATACTGGTAATCCCAACTACATTCAAAAAGAGCTTGAAAAATATTTGGCGGTGACCAAGGAAGATGTGATGCGCGTCTATAACAAGTACATCAAAGGTCAACCAGCCATCATCCAAAGTGTACTTGCCACAGAAGATGGTGCCCCAGCTAAGGCAGATAACTACACTCCTCCTACTGAAGGCGAAAACAAGTTCCCAAAAACAGACTATGAAGGACTGGTTTATAACAAAGCAACTGACAAATTTGATAGAAGCGTAAGACCGGTACCAAGTGCAAGCCCGTTGGTTTCAGTCCCTGAAGTGTGGACTGATGAAACCAAGAATGGCATCAAAATCATCGGAACTGAATCCAAGGAAATCCCAACTGTGGCCATAGAGCTGACCATTAACGGTGGGCATAAAATGGAAGCCAACATGCTGGATAAATCCGGGTTGGCCCAAATGACAGCTTCTATGCTTACAGAGTCCACTCAAAACTATACCGCAGAGCAGTTGTCTGAAGAACTTTTGAAACTTGGAAGTAGCATCAATGCTTATGCCGATGACAACACAACAGTCATCTCCATGCGCACACTCGTTAAAAACCTTGATGCCACAATAAAGCTGTTCGAAGAAGTGATCATGCGGCCGGCCTTCACAGAGGTTGATTTTGACCGGGTGAAAAAACAGCAGCTAGAAGGCGTTAAATCTGAGGAAAAACAACCTGCTTCTATTGCGAGCAATGTTTACCGCAGGTTAATCTATGGTGACAACAATGTGAATTCAGTACCAGCATCTGGTATTGAAGAAACAGTGGATAATATTACCTTGGACGACATTAAGGCGTTTTATGCCAGCAATTACTCGCCTTCTGTATCCGAACTGGTCATAGTAGGAGATGTTTCCAAAAAAGAATTGCTTCCGAAGATTGAGTTTTTGAGATCATGGGAGGCTAAAAAGGTGGAGATTCCTGACAGTCAGGCGGCTACTGAAATTGATAGGACTAAAATCTATTTGGTGGACAAAGAATCGGCACCACAATCGGAGATCAGAATCGGATACCTTACCGATATGACCTATGATGCTACGGGTGAATATTTTGAAAACTACCTCATGAATTACAACCTTGGTGGTGCATTCAATAGCCGAATCAACTTAAACCTACGAGAGGATAAAGGTTATACCTATGGTGCGAGATCATATTTCAGCAGTGATGACGATCCAGGCCCGTTTACAGCAAGTGCTGGTGTACGTGCCAATGTCACAGACAGTGCGGTTGCTGAATTCATGAAGGAAATCACTCTGTACGCTGACAAGGGAATCGATGAAGATGAACTCACTTTCCTCCAGAAATCCATTGGTCAGAGAGAGTCCAGGTCATATGAGGCTCCATGGCAAAAAACAGGCTTCCTCAGACAGATTATTCATTATGACTTATCTACAGACTATGTGAAAGAGCAAAACAAAATCATTGACAACATCACAGTAGAGCGAATCAATCAACTGGCAAAAGAAAATCTTCCGTATGACCAGATGAACATCGTGGTAGTGGGTGATAAAGCGAGTATCGAAGAGGGTCTCGCCAAGCTGGGGTATGACATTGTCTATTTGGACGAGAAAGGAAACGTGATTGAAGACAACACAAAAGTGGATACGAACAAGTAAAAAAAAGATCACACGAAAGTTGGAAAGAGCTGGCCATTTGGCTGGCTCTTTTGGTTTTAAGTAAATCAAGTACTGTCGGAAAAGATTTTCAGAAGTCTTCAGAAGGACTTTTTGGGCTTATCATAATGGCTTTTATTATTTATTCTTAAAAACTGAAACATATCATCTCGGGAAGCGTATCTTTATTTATTCTCAAAAATAGAAAGATACTATATGAAAGGATTCATTGGAGAGTTTGAAGAACTTGTTTTACTCACTATAGCCAATCTCAGTAAGGAGGCTTATGGTGTGGCCATCATGGAAGACATTACTCACCGTGCCAATCGCAAACTCAGCATTGGCGCTTTACATTCCACACTCACTCGTTTGGAAGAAAAAGGCTATATCACCTCATTTTTAGGGGAACCTACCGCTGAGCGTGGCGGCCGAAGAAAACGATATTTTGAGCTTACACAATCTGCCATCTCCGCTTTAAATGATATGAAGTCACTTCGTGATGAACTTTGGGCCAATTCAAAAATCAACCTTAGCATACAATGAGACAACCACCAAAACTAGCAACCAAAATATTTGAATGGCTTTGTGGAACAGCTTTCATTGAAGATCTCAAAGGGGACGTAGATGAACTCTTCCTGCACAACGTAGCTTCAAAAGGGTTACTCCGAGCCCAATTCATCTATTGGAAGCAAATCCTCTCGTTAGGTTTTTCCTATAGCCTCAAAAAGAGAAAGCAGGCAGTTTCCTATTCTCACTTCTACAGTCCGAATCGCTTTACCATGCTTTCGAACTACCTGAAAATATCCGTTCGAAACCTCAAGAATCAAAAGGCATTCACCCTGCTTAATATCATTGGTTTGTCCATGGGCATGTCTATTGCAGTATTGGCTCTGGCCATGTTAGTGGAGCTTCATAAGTTTGATGAATTTCATCAAGATGCTCATCGGATTTACAGGATCAATACCATAGTGGAGAAAGATGGAAACAAGGAGATATTTGCTTCTACTCCACCACGGTTGAGCCAACTTCTTACCGATCAGGTTCCTCAGCTTGAATCCTCTGTAATGATCAATGATCAGTTTTCGGCTGAGATACAGACAGACCGAAGCGATATCAGGGTAGAAGGCTATATTACTGAACCTTTATTTCTCGAAACCTTTGACTTCCCCCTTCAAGCAGGAAGTAGATTTGCACTGAATGAACCAAATTCGGTGATCATCACTGCGGAGCTGGCGTCTAAAATATTTGGTGAAACTTCAGCACTTAACCAAACCCTACCTACTGAAAAATGGGGACAGCTTAAGGTTGGTGGTGTCTTGGCCACGTTCCCGGAGCGTACGCACTTTATGTTTGACCTGTTGATTGGGCCGGGTAGTATCTCCGGATTTAAGGATCAATCCATTCACAATCAATGGACCAATTTTTATGGCAATTATTGTTACTTCAAATTAGCTGAGGGTTACTCAAAAGACAAATTCTTGTCACAAGTAGAATCCATTTCCGCTGAAGGAGCCAACTACTTCAATGAAGAAACCAGGAAAGCCACTTACAGGATCCAGTCGCTCCAGGACATTAACCCCAGTGAGGACATAGAGGACGAAACCGGTTGTATCTTTGAACGATCAGGATTCTGGCTGTTCTTTGGAATATCTCTTCTCATATTGCTGCCCGCGTGCTTCAACTATATCAACATGTCAGTCGCCAGAGCCCTGAAAAGATCCAAAGAGATTGGCATAAGAAAAGTCCTAGGGAGTCAACGCAGACAAATAATAGAGCAGTTTTTGGTGGAAACGACCATTGTAGCATTAATCTCAACAGTTTTAGCGGTCTACATTTTTCAACTGATTAAAATCGAATTTACTAGTACATTAGCAGCTGGTTCAGCTCTTTCATTGGATATTTCTTTCGAAATGGTGTTGGTTTTTCTCCTGTTTGCTCTGGTCACGGGATTGTTGACGGGAGCCGTTCCTGCACTCTATTTTGCCAAAATATCACCTCTTTCTGCATTAAAAAGTAGTGTGTCGGACGGAAAAGTAAGTATTTCAGGAATTAGAAAAGGGTTGTTAATCGCACAGTTTGCACTCACGTTAATTTTCATGATAGGGATCGGGGCATTACTCCAACAGTACCGTCATTCACTAACCTATAACTTGGGTTTTAGCAAAGAAAATGTTTTGGTCATTCCATTCGATAAAGAGAAACAAGAGCTTTTTAGAACTGAATTAATGGCCAACCCAGATGTGAATTCTGTAAGCTTCTCGTCAAGCATACCAGGCACCAATTTGAATCACAGAGCGTTTGCCTACTTTGAAGACCTTCAGGATTCGATGCGTTTCTATAATGTAGATATTGACGATTCCTTTATCGCTAATATGAACCTCAGGATGAAATGGGGCACTCCACCAACGGGAAAGGGCAGCCAAATCCCTGAGGTGGCCGTAAATGAGGAGTTTATGAAAGACCTAAAACTGATTAACCCAGAAGCCGATAGTCTGCTGGTACAACTCCATGATGAAAAAGTAAGGATAACGGGAGTTGTGGTGAACTACAATCACGAACCTCTAAATTCAAGAATTTATCCAATGATGCTACGACATACTGATCAGGCTCCATATGCATTGGTTTCCATTGCCTCATCAGACCTGGTGCAGACGATGAGCAGCCTTGAAACATCATGGGATCGACTCTTTCCAAATCAAACTTTTGCCGCTACTTTTCTTCAGGACGAAATAGAGAAGGCCTACGACTTCTTCAGAGTTGCATTGAAAATATTCGGTTTCCTGGCCTTTCTGGCTATTACTATTTCATCTTTGGGGCTCTTGGGCATGGTGATTTACGCCACTGAAAACAGGACCAAGGAAGTAGCCGTCAGGAAGATTTTAGGGGCAAACAAGTTTGAATTACTCAAAGCACTTGCAGGAATGTTTTTCAAACTGTGGGCAGTAGCGATCGCCATTGGCATTCCGATCGCTTATGTGTTCTATGATTTCGCCCTCATTCGGATGTACAACAAGTTCAGTGAAGGAGTCGGTTTCATAGAAATTGCCCTTAGTGTACTTATTACTGTTGGGTTAGGTACGTCAGCCATTTTGTGGCAAACCAACAAGATCATCAGGATCAACCCAGCAATAAACTTAAGAAATGAATGAAGCGAGTCGCGGCTGAAAAATTTCAGCCGCGAGTCGTTTGCTATGGCTTTGGAACTTCCGAAGCGATCCGCAGTTTCTCATACATTGCTGCTTGTTTTTCAGTAATTGAAAGCAATTTGGATTTGTTGTCTTCAAGTTCCCTGTTCTTCACTTGCAGGGCCGTCCCGGCTTCCTTGAGCTTCCTGTTCATTTGCTCCATGGTTTTCATCCGTTTATTCAACTCTATCGACTTTACAGCATTGTCCATGGTCAACTTACGAAAGTGATGTGCCCAATACCCACAAACCATCACCACAGAAACAGCCAGTGCCGCATGATAGATGAATGTGTGAAGACTCATAAATTCCAACTGTGTGAAGTATACATCAGGCACCCCAGTATATTGCATAAATGCAAATACTGCATGGTGTACCACCACGAACCCTATAAGTGGGATCTGGTATTTCCAATCCTGGTAAACAATCAAAATGGCACTGCCGATAAAAGCAAAAAAGTGCATTTCGAAAAGACCATGCATTTGGTAAATGAAGGTGCCTACAAAAACACCAAAAAATCCACTAGCGACGTATCTGTACAAATTGGCTTTTGGTAAAAGTGCTTTTAGCATAAACCAACTACCCATAGCTAGTACAGCCGTTGATACTCCAATCAGCCATGTATCGTAATAAAATGATATAAGAATTCCGAAGATCGAGTAGCTCATCAAAAACCTAAAGGTGAAGGTATCAGAGCGTTTATTAAGGTCGGCCATTACGACCAATTCTTGCTCTCTGGTCAACTCTAAATTGTTCATTTGTCTATTTGAATTATGATGGTAAATGATTTGAATTATAGTGAAAGATTATAGTCTATTCCACATCCGTAGGCTATTGAAGCCAAATGGCCAAACTCAGGTGGAGGAACATCATGATGCAATGAGTCCAGTGCCATTTGGGCAAAATTGCTGAGTGGGTCTGTACAGTATCTTGCCTTGTTGTAGTTTCCACGGAAATAGAGTGAACGGTCACGGTCTATGATCACGGCCTGCGGAGTAGTATATACCCCAGAGGCAATAGCAAATTGTTGATTAACATCTCTGATGATTCTTGTCTCTCCTTCGAAATACGGTCGAGCTTTGGAGATATCATCTTCCTCAGGAATGACCACAATAAAGTCTATCGAGTCTGCATAATTTCGCTTGAGCGAATTGAAGTGCGTCAGATTAAATCTCGAACATGGACATTTGGTCGTGAAGAAATGATAAAAGACAGGTTTGTCCAATCTAGCAGACTCCGTATCTCCAACGAAAACTTTTTCATTGATATATACCTCCTGATAGCCCTCGGGCACTGGAGTTGGAAGCAGATATTGCACTTCAGTGTACCAAAATACACCAATAATTGTTAGAAAAACTGCAAATACGAATACTGCAGCAGTAAGCTTGCGTAGCACTATACAAAGTATTTCAAATGATAGTAATTACTTAAAGCTTGTCTTGTGGTTGAATTGTAAAAGTAACACTTATTTTCAATGTACGTACATTACTTTTTCTTATTGTATATTGATAAAAAGAACAAATAAACCGAACTCACTATGAAGAAGAAATCATTCGTTTTGGTTAAAAATGGAAGTGCCGATTCTGCATTTCAACTAAAGGAACAAGACATTCCTTCCCCTGGACCTGGTCAAGTGCTCATAGAGTCAGAAGGCTTTGGACTGAACTTCGCAGACGTGATGGCACGTCTTGGGATTTATAAAGAGTGTCCCCCTCTCCCAACAGTCATTGGGTATGAAAATGTGGGCAGGATCAAAGAATTGGGTGACGGAGTTAAGGGCTTTATGGTAGGGGATCGTGTATTGACCTTCACCCGGTTTGGTGGATATACCGATCACGTGATCAGTTCGGAGATGGCTATTGCTAAGATCTCCGACTCATTGAGTGTTGGCGAAGCAACAGCATTGGCCACACAATATATTACTGCTTATTATGCAGCTGAAGAAGCAACAAACCTCTTTGAGGGAGATTGTGTGCTTGTGCATGCAGCCGCAGGTGGAGTAGGTACTGCTCTGGTACAATTGCTCAAAAATAAAGGTTGTACTGTTTTTGGCACTGCAGGCTCTCAGGAAAAGCTAGATTACCTCAAAAGCCTTGGTGTTGATTACCCAATCAATTACCGTCAAACAGATTACCTTGAAGAAATCCAGAAATTGGGGTTTGGGAAGAAAATTGATGCTACTTTCAATCCTGTGGGTGGAAATTATGTAAAAAAGGATTTTGAGCTATTGAATGCTGGAGGTCGTGTGCTTATTTATGGTGCATCTAAACTGACAGAGGCCAGAGGAAATCCCTTTAAAATCTTAAAGCTGGTCTTTGGTTTTGGATTTTGGAACCCCATTAAACTGGTATCTACCTCTAAGTCATTGATTGGAATCAACATGCTTAAAATCGCTGATTATAAACCGGCGACATTCCAGCGATGTTTGAAAGCTGTGATAGCACTTGCCGAATCTGGAAAAATCAAACCCACTGTAGGACAGGAATTTGATTTTAAAAATTTAGCAGAAGCTCACAACTATTTGGAAGGACGCCAGTCTATTGGTAAGGTGGCCATAAAGTGGTAGGTATGATATTTTCAAAAACAATAGTAAAACTACTATCCGCGTTGATTTTCACTTTCACGGCAATTACCTTATGTGCACAGATAGAGGTTGACATTGAAAGAGATTCAGCGACCTTTACTGAGAATGGCCAAAGCATTCTGGTGTATCAAATCAGTGAAAAATCAATGGATAACACCTACTCCAGATCCAACTATATTCATCCGCTGTACAGCCTTGATGATATTGTGTTAACTGAAGATTTCCCTAGAGACCATTTGCACCACCGTGGGATATTTTGGGCTTGGCACCAGCTCTATATTGGTGAAAAGCGAATTGGTGATGGCTGGGAGATTGAGGATTTCAGATGGGAGGTTGCTGAAGTAAAGGAAATATTCACTAGTGAGCCATCAAGAACCATCCAGGCAACTGTTTACTGGAAGTCTCCCCTTTGGCAGGACAAGGAAGGCAATGAAAAACCCTTTGTGAAAGAGGTAACTAAAATCACCGTACAGCCAATATTTGATGGTGAAAGGCGCATCACTATCGAGATTAGCCTTTTAGCGCTGGAAAGAAATGTTAGCATTGGCGGATCAGAGGATGAAAAAGGTTACGGTGGTTTCTCTGCTCGAATTAACATGCCAGATGATCTTGTTTTCACAGGACAATCGGGCAAGGTGGAACCAGAAAATTTACCAGTTAACAGTGGTCCCTGGATCGACATGACAGGATCAATTGGCGGATCCGGAAATAGAGGTGTTACCATAATCGCACATCCTGATAACCCAGGTTACCCTAACCCATGGATCCTGCGATCAAAAGGAAGTATGCAAAATGCCGTTTTTCCACATCCAGGGCGAATACCTGTGAACCTATCAGATTCACTCCCAACAATCCTCAAGTACCAGTTAGTCATTCATGACGGCTCGAAGAATTCCGTAAATTACGGGCAATTCAGATAACTGAATTCTACAGATTGGCCATTTGGATCGGTTAAAACCCTAGTGCTTTTTTCTTCCCCATATTGATAAGTATAGCGATATACCTGATTTTGCTCTTGTATATCGAGAATATTGTTTTTAGAAAAGAACTTGATATCAGGAAGTTCAGAATTCGCAAAAAATGGAAGGAATAAACCCTTGAATGGATTGTTGTAAAAATCATAAACAAAAGATCGATCCTCTACTTTTTCAAAGTTATTTAGGTTTTCACTCTCTATTTCATAACGCTCTATTCGTTCTACATTCCCTTCTTTATTCATATGATAAAAAGCATAAGCGGCATGCAGGGATTCTCCATTGCTGGCTAAACGTGTGAGGTCAATTCTAATAAATTCGTCACTATAAGTGAAATCATGGATGATCTGAACATCCGCCGAAGGGAAATATTTAACTACTTGAATTGGTAGATCATTGGCAAGGCTCACAGTTAGGTATGGAAGTTTACCAGGTTCCAGCTGATCTTTCACAACGATTGAATCTTGATAGTATGTGAACTGGAAAGACGCTAATGTTTTGTACTCATCCTCGTATTCATAAACCTGACGGACCTGGTAAACCATGCCACCAGAGAGTGTCATGAACTCTAGCCGATTGTACGAGTCAAACTGAATACTTTCCAAAATGCAACCCGAAAAAGGATCTTCAATTTCGTCACAGGCAATTGCGAAAGACATCACCACTAGTATATAGAAGGTTTTCCATTTCATTGAAAGAGTATGAATCCTTTATTAAAGGTACACTGAACTAAACTCTCCATTTAGATCAGCCCTTGTTCTTTTAATGTAGCCTCTAGCTCATCGTGCCCTTTCCAAAACTTCTTTTTTATTTTATCCATGAGTCCTTGCACCTCCGGAATGGACACCAAATTTTCACATTCAGGATCCAATTCCAGGAACAAGACAATCCAATACGGGTAATTTTCTTCCTCCGTGAACAATCTGAGGTGTTCTATTGCTTTTGTGGTATCGCCAACATACGCGTAATAAGACATGAGACTGAGGTCTTTGTAAATAGAGCGATCGTTATCCACATAATTCTTGAACTCTTCTATATAGTATTGCGCCTCCTCTTCATAACCCATTTTCTCATATGTGATACCCACTTTAAGGTCTTCCAGCTGAAAGACATCCAACCCATTCTTCTCACGGAGGTTAAGAAATCGCTTATAGTACTCAAAGGCACGTTCATAATCTCGCATGTAGAAATTAAGTTTAGCTATATCCTGTGTGATGTCGACACGAGTCGTGTCTTTTGCCAATTCAACCAGGAGTTGTTGTTCGGCTTTTCGCATGTCTCCATGTTGAGCTAATCTTATGAACACTTTCAAATAGTCGGAGTAGTAGTTATTTAAACTGTAATCAAGCGAAACATCAATGTACTTATTAGCCTCTTTCACAAACCCATTTTGAATCAAAGCATTGCTGAGGTGGAGATACAAATAGCTATTTGTCAATGAATCATTCACTCCTACCTCCAGCCGAATACCTTTCAGGGCATACTCTAAATACTTGGCCGTGTTTGGAAGGTTATTAGTGTAGAAATTGGACATCATGTTTATTAGATGAGCTGAATTGGGATAAAATTCATGAGCCCGCTCCAAATAAGGTATGGCCAGTTCGTATTCTTTTATTTGAATGTAATAGTAGGCTTTGGCCGTCAAACTCTCCAATGCCTTGGGGTCATAGAGTAATGCTTTGTCAGCGTTACTATTTACTTTTTCCACAAACTTCTTGTCTGCTTGATAGAAGTCCATATAGTAATAGCAAATGGCCATATTGCCATACGCTACACCAAACTCAGGATCATATTTAATGGCTTTCTCATAATAAGATATGGCTTCTTGTAGCCCAGACGCGCCGCCAGTATTCATGATTTCCACTCCTTTCAGAAAACTATCATAAGCATCCAAATTAGCGGTGGGAATTTGATCTATCCGCTCCTCTTCAGCAGGTGTAATTGCTACCTCTATTTCTCGCGCAATATTTTTAGCGATCTCCTGTTGAAGCTGGAAAATATCTGTGACCTGCCTATGATATTGCCTTGACCAAATGTGACGGTCAGTGGATGCCTCAATCAATTGTATGTTTAGCAGTATTTTGTTATCTACTTTCTGACCACTACCTTCTACAAAGTAGCCTACCGGTAGTTCTTTGGCAATCTCAGGGATCGACATACTGCTTCCCCTGTATTTCTCAACTGAAGTGCGACTAACAACTCTTAAATCCTTGATTTTTTGAAGGTGGCTTAAGGTTGACTCCATGAGTCCATTGATCAGGTAAATATTTGATGAGTCGTTACTGTCATTTTTAAAAGGTAGGATAGCTATGGACTTCTCCGTAGACTTTGGTTTATCAGGTTGATAAATCCAGAGAGCTCCAAAAGATATTACAAAGATTACGACTGCTCCAATCAAGACATGAGGCTTATACGATCTTCGGGACGCTTTTGATAAAGCAGAGGAAATTGGCTTCTTGCCCACCTCTCCGGGAGGATATCCATAATGCTCCCTGAAACATTTGATAAAGTATGATGTGCTGCTGAATCCTACCTGATGCGACACCTCCGAAACATTGTAATCCTTAGCTGAAAGAAGCGTCATGGCCTCCTCCAGACGTACCTGACGAATAAACTGGCTAGCAGACTTCCCGGTCTCACTCTTTATTCGTCGTAACAGATTCGAACGGCTCATTCCTATTTTCTCTGACAATTCAGAAACCCCAAATTGCTCGTTAGATAGGTTCTCAAGTGTGCACTCGGTGATTCGTATGATGAATTCACTTTTCATTTAAGACGCATTTATTCCTGATCATACTTAGCTCCAAATGTACCTCTTTGCGTCATAATTTATATGGTTTCGTCATAATTGATACCCGTGCTCCAAACTTCATTCTTTTCGCTACATCCATGATAACAGCACCTGACAGTCAATTTTCAACTTTGCAATTATCAAAATAAAACAAAAACGAAATGAAAAACAGAAACACAAAATTCGGTATTTACACACTAGTAACATTCCTATTCACTGCGCTACTTAGTTGTGGCCAATCATCGAACAACACAAATGAAAAAGCAGCTGGTGCTCCGGACGTGGACATTCACACTGCTGTGATCAGTGGTAACCTGGATGTAGTAAAACAACACATTGAGGCTGGGTCCGACCTCAATGCTCCTGACCCATTTGGCGGCTCCAGTCCTTTGATTACCGCATCATTATTTGGTCAACCAGAGATCGCAAAGGAATTACTTGATGCCGGAGTGAAAGTCAACTTTACCAACAATGAGGGCTCTACTGCCTTGCACACAGCAGCGTTTTTCTGTAAAAAAGAAATGGTTCACCTGCTCATTATGAATGGTGCTGACAAATCGATCAGAAATAACTACGGAGCCACAGCACTTGAGTCTGTTGCTGGCCCTTTTGCCGACGTGAAGCCTATCTATGAGATGATGAAGCAACAACTGAGCCCTATGGGTGTAAAGGTTGATATGGAGTATATAGAAAAAACACGACCGGAAATCGTGACAATTCTACAATAGTATGGAAATCCAACGACGATACGATATCGACTGGTTAAGAGTCATAGCCATCGGATTGTTACTGATCTATCACATCAGCATAGCCTTTCAACCATGGGCTCCTATGATTGGGTTTATCCGAAATAATGAAAGCTTGACAGAAATATGGACTATCATGGCCATGCTCAATGTATGGCGTATTCCATTCCTGTTTTTTGTATCCGGTATGGGCGTGGCCTTTGCAATAAAGAAACGTGACTGGAAATCCTTACTCCTAGAAAGAAGCAGAAGGATCCTAATACCATTTATCTTTGGACTGGTATGTATTGTACCCATTCACATATTTATTCTTCAGTATCATTTCAAGATACCATTTAACTTCATGCCTAATGCTGGCCATCTGTGGTTTTTAGGAAACATCTTCACTTATACCCTGGTACTCAGTCCACTTCTTTTCTTTCTTAAGAGTGATAATCATAGGATTAGCAAGGTTATTCACCAACTGTTTTCAGGACCTGCCGGACTATTGATCATTATCGTAGGTTGCGCTACTGAAGCATGGCTTATCAAACCAGCCATATTTGAATTATATGCGCAGACACTCCATGGATATGTGTTGGGTCTACTGGTTTTCTTTTTTGGCTTTTGCTGTGTCATCAGTGGAGATAAGTTCTGGCAAATGATCAGTAAAACCTGGTGGATATGCGGAGTATTGGCTTTGGGATTATATGTATTGCGGATTGCAGAATTTAATCTTAAATCCCCTATATACCTGATGTCCCTGGAATCCAATTTATGGGTCTTCACCATGCTGGGTATCGGATACAAGTATTTAAATAAGAGCAATAGAGCACTAACATACTTGAGCCCTGCTGCGTATCCAATCTACATCGTACACATGATTTTCCTGTATTTAGGCAGTGTCCTAATTTTCCCTTTAGGAATAAATCCATGGCTTAAGCTTTTTGCGCTGGTGCTATTCACCTTCGCAGGGTGTTTCGCCAGTTATGAAGGTATCAGAAGAATTCAAATTATAAGACCACTATTTGGGCTCAAGCCCAAATAGTGGTCTTTATTTTTCATGCAGCCCACAGATTATTCCTGCTCACTTTTGTTTAAGCACATCTATAGCTAAGGCTTTCGCCCATTGAACAATCGACGCACGTTGCTCCTCGGTTAGCTCTGCCTCCTCATGTAAATCTGCATAAGACTCAAGCGGCATTTTCTTTTCCTCTACTTCCTCCTGGATATCTTTGAGTACTCTCAACTTAGCCCTTTTATCCAAATCCGTCCATGTAGAAAAATTCAGCTCTTCCCTGCCATGCTCGATGTGCTCAATCAGGTACCAGGATATAGGTGCCACATATCCATACCAGGGGTATTTCGTTTCCATTGAATGGCAATCATAGCAGGCAGACCTTAAGGTACCAGCAATCTCTACAGAAGGAGAACTAGCTAGGAGTATGTCCCCGGGATTGTCCTCTATAACTTCGGGTCGGGAAGGCCCAACGAACTGAAGGATTAGCAGAATAGCCAATAAACCTAAGCCAATATTTCGAACCATCTTATTCACCCATCACTTCAGTTAGCGTTGATTCTACCCATGCCTTCAGCAAAGCAACTTCTTCATCTGTGAGCTTCAAATGTGGAAATCGTTCCAACATCTTTTCCGGAGGCATGCTACCCTCTTCCAGCACTTCTGATACTTCATCAAGTGTAGCAACGATATCTACAGCTCCCATGGACTGCAATTCTATCCATTGAAGTGCGTCCCGCGACTCTTCATTTCTGGCATTTGGGGAATGACAACCCAAACATTTATTGGTAATAATGGCCATCACATCCATAGGATAAGACAGAAGTTGGGTTGAATCTGCCGTATTAGCAAGTAATACCCTTGTCTTCTCAGGCCCTTCTTTTTGTGCAAATAAATCATGAGCACTAAAAAATAGAGTGAACACAATTACTGAGGTAAAAAATGATTTTTTCATGTTTAAAGCTTTATGATCGTATTAAAATTATGAAAAACTCAATAAAGATCATCAAGAAATGCTCCCTCAGTTAAGGAAATAATAATGTATGCCAACATTTTTAACCAATTTGGGGTTAATTTTTTTTACCCAAACGATTAAGAATGAAAGATCTATTCACCGAAGAATTCTACGAGACCCTATTCGATAAATTCATCAACTGGTCAGTTGAAACCGTACCAGCACTTTTACTCATTATTGTAGTTTTTATTATCACCTTATGGATAATGAAGGCGGCTCTAAGACGTCTCAGAAAAGCAATAATCGCACATGTTCAGAATGATAATGACAACCAATTGGAAAAGGAAAAACGTGCGACCACACTCATCGGTATTGCACGCGGTATAGTAGTGATTTCTATGTGGGCTGTCTTCATTCTGATCTTTTTGAAACAGTTGGGAATGGACATTGCCCCTATTCTTGCTGGTGCAGGTATCGTTGGGCTGGCTGTAGGTTTTGGAGCTCAAGAGCTTGTCCGCGATGGCATTTCTGGATTCTTTCTCCTGCTTGAAAACAGAATAAGAACAGGTGACGTGGCAATAGTCAACGGCACTGGGGGTTTGGTAGAAAAAGTGAACCTAAGAACCATCACCCTCCGAGATCTATCTGGTGTGGTTCATACATTTCAAAATGGTAAAATCAATACCCTAGCCAACATGACCAAAGATTGGTCTGCCATGGTTTTTGACATTGGGGTTGCTTATAAAGAAAATGTGGATCAGGTTATTGAAATAATCAAAGAAGTGGGTACCCAACTTCAAGCTGACGGGGACTATAAAGATAAAATCATTGAACCAATTGAAATCTTTGGTTTGGATAAGTTCGGGGACAGTGCAGTAGTGATCAAAGCAAGAATAAAGACTTTACCTATCCAGCAATGGGTGGTGGGCAGAGAGTTTAACAAGAGACTCAAGGCAGCATTTGATGGTAGTGGTATTGAAATTCCATTTCCACACCGCACTATTTATTGGGGAGATGAGATTTCGCCATTGCATCTCAAACTCAACAAAGAAGAGGTTTAATCTACGCCGTTTTATCCAACATTTTGTGGGATTTTCTTACATGGTGAACGTCAAAAATCTTCGATTTTGAAACTATCTCGCACATGGCACGATATTGTTAAGTACATGAACCTAACTCCTTTTTAAACCCAAAAACGAAAAGAATCATGGAAAATCTCAAAATCAAGCACGACGATGACAACCAAAGGTTTTATGCAGAAGTAAATGGCGGAAAAGCTGAGCTCGACTATATACCTCATGGTCACAAATACATTGATTTCATTTCTACTTTTGTACCCCAGGAATCCAGACATGAAGGTGTAGGTCACTCCCTGGCCGAGCATGCGCTCGAATATGCCGCAAATCATGACTTAAGAGTGAAGCCAACATGTCCTTTTGTAAGAGATGTGATGGATCATAATCCGGGATACAGAAAACTAGCTTACAACTTTATATAGAAATTGACAGCTAGCAAAAGGCCACAAGCTTTCCAAAGCTTGTGGCACAATTGTGCAGGCCATCTTCCATTACTCACCAAGACTTTATAAATTTAGTCTTTGAGTATGGCCAAAATCATAAAAATACCCTCAGCGTTTGTGTACGAATCCAAAGTGGTTGGGGTCTCTCATTCCAATCAGGACGGTACCTCAAGGCAATCTATTATCAAAAGTGAAGTAAAAGAAGAAGATGCCTTATACCTTGAACTAGATCCGGATAATGAGTTTGACCCGAATGCTATTAAAGTCCTATCTAAAAATAGAAATCAAATTGGTTTTCTTAAATCAGACCTTGCCGAAAAAGTGAAACCAGCTCTGATCAATCAAACGACCATCTATGCCAGGGCACTGTGGGTCAATGGTGACAAAATGCTGGGTGTTGGGATACGCATCGAACTGGTCAGCTAACTTTTGTTGCTTTTAAGGCATACATTCTGCTTTGATACATTGAGGTACGTTCTCCTATTTTCTCAATATTTTGGAAGCCCACCTCACTAATCAGATCCCTTAGGGCAATAAAGTTGATTGGATAAGGCACCCAGTTGTTCGCATTACTGGTATCATATTCCACTATAATCAACTTACTCTGATGGATCAGTTTACTTTTCAAACCAAGCAGGAAACTCTTCTTATCCTTTATGAAATGTAAGGAGTTGGCCATCAGCACACCATGGAGACCCGGAAGTTGCGCTAAACTCGTTTCAAAATTGGATTGTACAAAAGCTATTTCCACCTGGTTGTAAGTGGTTTGTAAAGACTGATAATCGGTATCCACCGCATAAATCGTACTTTGTGGATTTAATTGCATGGCCAGAGCATAGGTAAAGGTACCGGCACCGCATCCTAAATCGGCCCAAATCTCAATTTCAGCGCTAAGGTTGGTTCTCAGAGGGATCAAATTAGCTGCATCATTTACTTCCATAGCAATTGTTTTTTCATGCTATCAAGTTATAATGAAATAGGAAATAATCAATGGCGGAATCACCCCCTTAGGCTGCCGTTTTTACGGTTTGATTCTGGAAGACATCAAATTAACTTTGAAATGAAATAAATACTTAATGATATGATAAACCCTCAAAATATATTCAGCTCCTTTTCTGTCATTGATCTTGATAGTTCAGAAAAGTTTTACAACAAAGTGCTGGGACTAAAAACCAAAAAAGACAAAATGGGTGTGCATGTATTCATTGCTGATGAACATGAGGTTTTTCTCTATCCAAAAAATGAGCAGCACATCCCGGCAACATTTACAGTACTGAACCTCGTTGTGCCAAATATTGAAGAAGCAGCAGAACACCTTGCCAAACACGGTATCTCATTAGAAAAATATGATGGGTTGTGGCAAGATGAGGATGGCATTATGAGGGCAGAATCCGCAGAAGACGGCCCTTCGATTTGCTGGTTCAAAGACCCTAGTGGAAATGTATTGTCATTTATTGAGGCAAATAATCAATGAAAACACTTCGGACTTGTGAAGAGGGTCATAGGTACTACAAAAGCTCAGACTGCCCTGTGTGTCCTATCTGTGCGAATGAAGATAAACCTGACAATTTCCTCGGGAAACTATCTGCTCCTGCACGCAGAGCATTGATGAGAGAAGGAATAACAACTATAGAATTGCTCGCCAATTACTCAGAAGAAAAGATCAGTAACCTCCATGGAATCGGCAGGAATGCACTGGATACACTTAGAAGTGAAATGAATAAATCCAACATAACCTATAAATCATAATGAATGCAGTAGATGAATATATCCAAACCTTTGAACCTGCAATACAAGCCAAACTTGAAGCTATCCGGACTGCAATCAAAAGTGTGCTTCCAAGCAATGTAAAGGAAGTGATGAATTATGGGATTCCCACTTACCAAATCAATGGGAACCTTGTGCATTTTGGTGGATTTAAGAACCACATAGGGTTTTACCCGGCACCTTCCGGAATTAAGGCATTTAGCGAAGAGTTAGCCACGTATAAAGGCGCTAAGGGTTCTGTTCAATTTCCATATAAAGACACACTACCAATCGATCTCATTCAAAGGATCGTTAAATACCGGCTTGAGGAAAACCTTGAATAAATAGTTGGTGATCAATTCGTTTGACTTAACTTTATCATTATGATTGTTTAATTTCAACATCCAACCGGAGTCCAGCTCCAGAATTGTTCTGATACTTTCAGATAAAAATCTGATCAGCAAGTTGCCCTACAACTTGATGTTTACTTATTATTTAATCAATCATAAATTCTTAAGCCCATGATTCATTTAATTGATTTTACCAAGGCGTAAAACGCCACCTACATTCATTTTTTTATATAAAATCGATTCTTAAATGAGACCAATTATATATCACGTAGCAGTTACGCTAGACGGCTTCATTGCCAAAAAAGACGGTTCAACCCCAGGATTTAGTGATGAGGGTGAACATGTAACAGACTACCTCAATGCACTTAAAGACTATGACGATACCATCATGGGTAGAAAAACCTATGAATATGGTTATCAGTATGGTCTAAAACCAGGTCAGCCGGCTTATCCACACATGACGCATCATATTTTCTCCAGTAAGCTAAATTTTGAAGATCCGCATGAGCAGGTGAAGGTGGTTAGTGAAGACCAGTTGGCATACATTCAGGACCTGAAGGAAACCACAGGTTCACCCATATACTTATGTGGCGGTGGTAAGTTCGCAGGGTTCCTACTGCAGCACAGGCTGATAGACGAGGTGATCCTGAAACAAAACCCAATAATCTATGGTACTGGGATTTCCTTGTTTGGCAACACATGTGCACATCTTGAATTGAAGGAAGTTTGTCATGTGACCTATGACAATGGGGTGTCCCTACTCCATCATCAGGTAAACTACATCGATGAAGAGGTGGCTGTATAGCCACCTTTTTTATGCCATTTTGGGAAGTGAAAAAGTAAAAGTGGTTCCTGCTCCAACCTTGCTGTCCACATGGAGTTGGCCTCCATTGAGTTGTGTAAACTCCTGAACCAACTGGAGTCCCAAACCAAGCCCTCGTTCTCCATCGGTCCCATAGGTACTTTGGGCACTGGTCAACTCAAACATTGTTTTCATTACCTCCTCAGGGATCCCTACGCCAGTGTCTTTCACGAAAACCTCCATCATTGAACCATTCTGCTGCGCACCAATTGTCACTCTTCCTCCGTTTGGAGTAAATTTCAATGCATTTGAAGTCAAATTTCGAACTATTGTTTCTGCAATGTTGCGGTCAGCAAATGCTCTTAGGTGCTCAGACACCTCTACGGTCAATTCAATCCCCTTACCACTGGCCACATTTTGAAGGTTTTGTTTTACCCTGTTCGCCATGTGATGAATGTCCAGTTCTTTCGGGTTGAAGGGGATTTGTGCTTGCTGCTGTGTAGCCCAGCTCAACAGGTTATCAAGTAAATCCGAGAGCTGACGAACTGACTTATCAATATCTTCAGCAATCTCGAGCAGGTCATCGGTCTTTTTTGACTTGACAAATGACTTAATGATCGGTGATATGCCAAAGAAGGAGGTGATTGGACCACGCAAATCATGCGATATGATTGAGAAGAATTTATCCTTTGTTTTGTTCAGCTTCACGAGCTCTTCTTTCTGTTCTTCTAAAACAACCGCTTGTTCTTCCAGCTGGCTGTTGATCCTCTTTTTGGTCACAAAGTTCTTATAGGTGACTACTGCAAATACTCCGGTGAGCAGAAGGATGACACCAAGTCCGACAGATAAGATCTGCTGGGTACGCTTTTCAGCTGATATCACCTCAAGTTCAGCTTCCTTCTGACCTACTTCAAACTCTGTGCGCAGATCAGCAAGCCGCCTGGTAGTTTCTTCATCCTGGATGCTGTCTTTGTAGGCGATAAATCGCGACTGGTAGTCAAATGCTTTGGGGTAATCACCCTTCTCTTCATAAAGCTGAGCCAGAAGTCGTGATGCATCACGTATCTGCTCTTTAAGGTCCACAGCCATGGCCATTTCCAGCCCTTTTTCTGTGTTGGTTAAGGCGTTTACATGATCATCCATCTCCAGATAGATACTTCCCAACTGGTTGTAGTAGTCGGCCATTCCAAACTGATCCCCCAGTGGTTCCAGCATTCCGATAGCCAGGTTAAGGTCTTCAATGGCCTTTTCTGCGTTTCCCTGCTTCCAAAAAACCAATGCACGGTTTCCGATGGTGTAGGCTTTGCCTATCTCCAGGTCAATCTCTTCAAAAATCGGTTCTGCTTCGTTGTAGTAGGAAAGGGCAGTGTCCAGGGAGTTTATTTGGTAGTAGCTGTAGCCTGTATTGAGAAGTGTTATTGCCAAAGTCTGATTATCATTCGTATTTCTTAAAATTTCAATTGCTTTTGTATAATACATTAGAGCATTTTTCTTATCCTCATTCAGCATATACGTACCCGCTATCTCTAAAAAAGTTTTCGTTAAAGTAACCGAAAGCCCACGTTCTTGGGATTTTGTTGCAGCTTCAAATAAATATTTAAGCGCCACTTCGGTCTCACCTTTCATTCGTTTGCCAACACCAATATGATGATTGGCTAAGACCTCATATTTAATACTCCCCAACTCTAATGATCCGGCCTTTAGTTGATTAGCATATTCAAGGATATTGTTAGGATCAGATGAAAAAGTGGTCAATTTATAAAGAACATAGAGCTTGTTGGTATCCAACTCCATTTGAGGTAATAGTTCTCTTAAACTGTCAGCCTTGTCTTTATTTTGTGAATTGCCGACCCCAACAATAAGTAGCAGAATGGCATATAAAACCATTCCGCTTAGATGCTTCTTAATCATCCTTGATCTGCCTTCAATATAGGATCCAAAGTATACTGAGTACCATTACTTAAAAAAGTAATACCAAACTGTTCAGAGCCTGTTATCGTAGAAGAGACCGTTCCAACAAACCCATTCCCAGAAGATGGCAAATCTGAAAAAGCAGCTACACCACTCTCCTGTGCAAAAGAAACCAGGCTTACCGTGCCAATGTCACCCAGAGCAACGATGGTAAAGCCGATTGTTTGCCCCTGAGTCGCATGGATATCGAAAGTCTCGCTATCCCCAGGAGTGTCATCGGAATCGCCATGATCGTCGGTCAATACCACGGTGGTTTGTAAATTGCCTGAATTGATGTTTTGCGTGTCTACAGTAACGGTTACATTAATGTCTGCCATTGGTTATTTAGGTTTAGTGAGTTAAAATGTTCAAATTAATAGGTATGGATTAATTAATCTCCACTTTAGGTTTTTTAATTTCAAACATAACAAACCCTTAAATGGAATACTCGGACTGGAAACACCACTCTTAAAACACAATTAGCACTCAGGGCGTTTTAACTTAAACACCTCTACCAACAGACATGCGATACACAATACTTGTCTCCGTTTTTGTCATTACATTGGGCGTTTCCTTTGGTCAGGAAATTACTGTTGGGCAGGTGATTGACTTACAATCCAGAGAACCCATTCCGTTTGCGCACATTATCTCTGCTACACTTGGCACCACTTCCAACCTGGAGGGCAAATTCAGAATGCCCGTCAATGTAGGAGATACACTTTTAATCACGCATGTCAACTTTGAACCATTCAGGGCCATCGTCACATCGGATTCCATGAATATTTTTCTGAAGCCCAGTGATGTTCTGCTCAATGAAGTGATCATTGGCCTGTTGCCCTCAGAAGCACAGTTCAAACAGGAGATACTAGAGTCAAGAGTAGAACCTACCAAAGAAGAAAAAGCTGCAACAGAAACCATGCAAATGGCCAAGACGCTATTTTTAGCAGGATATACACCGGAAATGAATAGCCTAGACAACTATAAAGATTACATAAAAGGCCCACAGGGTGTCAGCATTTTGTCAAGTGATCCCTCCAAGGGCATTATTAAATCGTTCAAAAACCTAAACAGGTACCAGTCGCTTTTTCATACCAATTACAACTACACTGAATCAGATTCGCTGAGTTACATTTTCAGATTAAATGAATAGCTATTTGACCTGTCGGTATCACCCCCTAATTGTGCCGTTTACACACACGTTCTTTATGATTTTTCAGTTCTAATTTTGATAAAAAAGTCATGAAAATCAATCCAGGACAAAAGATCACTCCCTTTTTATGATTTAATGGTCAAGCAGAAGAAGCGGCAAAATATTATACTTCCATTTTTAAAAACTCTGAAGTTGTCCGTGTTTCTTCAGGAATGGATGGAGAGGCATTGAACCTGAATTCACCTCTGACTTTCTCAGCAGACCCTAAATATAAAAATGTTAATTTCATGTCTTTGACCAACCTATAGACATGACGAAACTCAAGACCATTAGGAACAGGTATGAAAAAGCTGCCTTCCTCATTGGGAATGGCCCAAACCTGTATAGTGATATCATGCCTTCATGGACAAACTTACTAAAGACTGCCGGAGATGGGCCAGTTGAGTTTGCTTTGGAGGGTTTGACCTATACGGAAGTTTATGACCTGGTAGAGTTAGCTTCCAACAATCCTCAAGGTATTAAAACCCGGATCATCAAACAACTGGCTCTGAAAAAGAAAGACGACCTTTCTGTTCACCAAAACCTGATGAACCTGGCCATTACCACCGAATCCCCGGTACTTACTACCAATTTCGATGCAGCGTTTGAGTCATCCATAGATGCCCGAATCAAACACATTGATTCACGAGATTTTACCCGATACTATCCGTGGAAATCTTACTATGCACATACAGCGATCGGGAGACCAACGGAAGGCTTTGGGATCTGGAAGGTACATGGCGATGTAAACTATAGAGATTCAATCCGGCTTGGTTTGGCTGATTATATGGGCAGTGTGGAGCGTGCAAGAAAACTTCTTCACCATGGAAGAAACCGCATCTCCAGAAAGAAACATCGTGATTACTGGAATGGCTCCAATACCTGGCTGGACATATGGTTCAACATGCCCATAATCATAATTGGATTCGGTTTTGGAGTACATGAAACGTTTCTGCGTTGGCTACTGATAGAGCGTAAAAGATATTACCGAGACTTTCATCCTGGCAAAGGCATAGATATCTGTTACGTGTATGTCAATCCACCGAAACCAGATGTTAAGAACCTTCTTCAAACTCTTGGTGTGGAGTTTGTAAAAATACCATCCTATGGTCACCTTTATTTATAACACGCTTTGCATCCTCAACCATCACAGATAAAAAAATCACGATCAGTCATTTGAATAATTACTTCTAAACTCTTAGTTTCAAACTGGTTTTACGAACAACCCAATTGCACCACCAATCCATGTCAGGAGTTAAAAAAAATCATCATGCCGGGAAGGAAATTATCTACAAAGATTATAGAGGCCAAACTGAGGACGAAATGCTGGAGACCGCTGAGTCCCTGAAGAAGCTTCTTTTGGCTGAGAACAAAGCACATTTAAGGTTGGTCAACATCTCAGAAGCATTTGCTACTACCAAGTTTACAACATACATAAGGGAACTTGGCAAAGCAACCCGTCACATCCCAACCAAGGCAGCGATTGTTGGAATTACCGGAGCGAAGAAAGTTCTTCTTCTTGGTTATAATAGAATTCTCGGAGGAGCAATGAAACCCTTTGACAATGAGGAAAGTGCTAAAGACTATCTAGTCTCCTAGCACTTTATCAGGAAACTGAAATTTGGCATTTGCCAATTCAAAGTTGATCATGGCGCCAACCATGGTGCCTGCAGCTATTGCCTTTGACAAGGACCGCATTCCTGAATTGTCACCACAGGCAAAGACGTCTTTAACATTGGTTTTTTGAGCGAAATCTACCTTTATCAGACCTCTTTCATCTAATTCACAGTCTAGGAGTGAATGAAGCCTCCCGTTGATCTCAAAAGGCACCGCACAGTACAGCACTTCAAGTGGCACTTGCTGTCGATCGTCAAAATTCAGTGCTTCAATCCGGCCATTCGATTGTTGTACAGAAACCAATGGCCTTTCATCTATCGTGATCTCATTTTGACCGAGTAGTGTAAGTTCATCCTGTGCAAACTCAGCCTTGCCATTGGTGAAAATAGTCAGCTCACCGGTTAGGTTTTTCACTAATGGAGCATAATGCATAGCGCCTTCACCATTTGCTAAAATACCAGTCGACCTTCCCTTCTCTTCATAACCATGACAGTATGGACAATGTACTATTGACTTACCCCAACATTCAGCAAATCCGTTGATTTCAGGAAGTATGTCCTTGAGACCGGTTGCAAGTACCAACTTCTGACTTGTATAGTGACTTCCAGAATCTGTTACAATCGAAAATCCCTGATCCAGAACAACTGCTTCTACAGCATAATCATTAATTAATCGAACAGTTTCATACTTTAGCACATCTGATACTGCCCGTTTTGATATGTCTTCTGGGGCTTGTCCATCTCTTGTCAGGAAGTTGTGGCTATGTGGAGTAAATCGGTTGCAAGGTTCTCCTTTGTCTATAACAAGCACCTTTCGCAGTGATCGTCCCAGAGTCAACGCAGCTGATAAACCTGCATAACTTCCTCCAACAATAATTACCTCATAATCTTCATCAGACATATTTGTATAGTGTTGTTTCTACAAATATACCATTCCCTTTCTTTTATGCAATAATGTTGCATTTATAATTTGTTTAAAGAAAAAATAATCCCCGCTCATCACGGGGATTTATCTTAGTTAATATCTTCTCCTTTTTTAAGCTTTTCAATGTTGGCATCAATGATCGGTCCATTTACCGTGTCATTGGCTGGTACATTCGCTTTAGCCAGCTTCAGGTATTTAATGGCGTTTTTGTAATCCCCTACTGCTGAGTACCCTCGGGCAAGACCATAGCAGGTTGGCCATGTGCCGTTGTTCTTTTTGTGATTGACTTTGAATATCTCAAGTGCTTTTTCTTTGTCGCCCGAAGCAATCAACTGGCGTCCATAGGCATGCACCTGAAAAGCCGGAGCACCTGGCAGTTCTACAGCTTCGTCCATTACCTGATTCGCCTCCTCAGTCTTGCCAGCATTCCTCAATACCGTCGCTTTAGTTGACAAGGTTAGAAAATTCCTCTGGCCAATAAATGGCAAAGAGATTGCATTTTCCGCCCATAATTCTGCTTCTTCGTGATACCCTGCTCCTGAAGCCCAGTTTGCCGCATTGACCCAATTACTAAATGTGAATCCTGGTGAATCTTTTAATTCACTGGTCAAAGCAGCCAGAGTCACCTCATTTGCTCCCTTGATCTCGACAGTAAATGGTAACACCTTTTTCTCCCATTTCATCTGTACTGTGGTCTGATCATTAAGCCTGTTGACGAAATCATAAGTGAGATATTCCACGGAAGTATCCAGATCGCCTGGCGTAGCTTCTACAACTAGAACTTCATCTTCCGGTTTATAAAAGAAACTACCCCATGCATCAGCTTCTTTGCTGAAAATGACCGTCCAGGGACCTGATTCCTGAGGTTCTACAAATAACCCATACCTTCCTGCGGGAAGCTCTTTTCCCTGAATCAAAGCATCATGAGAAATCTCAAAAACAGTATTCTCATTAGCTCCTGCTCTCCATGGAGAGGGGTTGTCAGCGCTACTTGCACCAAAACCCAGGTTGGATTTTCCATAAGGTACCAGCTGACCCCATATCTGTCCTTCACGGCCAGCAACATCCGGACTGCCATAATTTATTTTAACCCAGGCAACCCCGCCAATATACTGCTTCACCATACTCTTCTGGTTGGCACCACTAGGTGGCAAGCTTTTTAGCTGTGCGTCTACTCCAATCCCTATGAGAAGAGCAAGGAAAAGTAGCGCAGGTCGTAATTGTTTATTCATGATAGTTCTGTTTGGTTATATAGGTTAAACCACAAGTACTATAATTACAGAACTGGCTTTATTTGAATGGAAGCTTTCTGGTGATAACCGGTCTTACTGAGTGTACAAAGTAACTTGAGCTTACTCAAACACCCGCAACTGCTGCCTCATCCACAAACCAAAGAAGTTTTCCTGATAGTGGGGATATATGGGCTGCTGGATAACCGTGCCACTCTCCAGACCGATGGAAAATCTCAAAAATCTTAGGTTGTTTACCTGCACCTGTCACCAAAAATACCACTTCTTCAGCTGCATTGATTACATGACCAGTCAGTGTAACTCGCAGCTGTCCCGAAATAGGGTGAGTAGCCACATCACAGACCTTATCAGATTCCAACAACTCAATCTGATGTGGAAAAATAGAAGCGGTATGACCATCTTCACCCATTCCCAGGATAATCAGATCAAAAATCGGAATACCCTTTTTTGTTGGCATAAACTCAACGAGCTCTGAAGAATAGCGTTCCGCTTCCTCCGAAGGATCATCCTCTCCAAAAACACGATGAATTTGTGCTTCGTCAATTTCCAGATGATCAAAGAGCCTTTCTTTGGTCATTTTGAAATTACTGTCATCATCAGTTGGAGGTACACACCGCTCATCACCCCAGTAGAAATGCATTTCTGACCAGATGGGATCATCTTTGTAGTTTTTTACCAGGTAATCGAAAAGTATTTTTGGAGTAGACCCTCCTGAAAGTGCCACATGAAACTGATCATTCTTCTCACGTGCTTTTTCCACCAAATAGTCTCCAAATGCCTCAGCAGTAAGCTGAGGACTTTTATATGATTTGATTTGATCTTTTGTCATAATTCACAATATATTCCGTCTTCAGCCAGGTTTTTACAAGGATATCTCCAGGCCATATTCTCACCATCAATTAAGTTATCCTGATGCTCCGGACCCCAGGACCCCGCAGGGTATCCATAGATCGGGATCGTGGTATCTTCTTTCCATGCTTTCAGGATTGGGTCAATGAATTCCCACGCTGCTTCGACACTATCCCCACGTGCATATAAAGTAGCATCACCTTGCATGCAATCCAGGATCAATCGCTCGTAAGCATCAGGCACATAAGCATCAGTGAGATCTGAATACATGAAATCCATGTTGACATTCTTCACTTCAAATCCAGCTCCAGGCACCTTCATTCCGAACTTGATCAATACACCCTCATCCGGTTGAATCCTCAGAACCAACATGTTCTGGGCATTCACCTTTTGATTGTTCTTAAAAATATGGTGATGATTGGGCTTGAAATGGATCACAATCTCAGAAACCCGCGTAGGCAGCTTCTTTCCTGATCGGATATAAAATGGCACTCCTGACCATCTCCAATTGTCAATAAAAAACTTCAATGCCACAAAAGTCTCAGTTCTTGATTCGGTATCTACTCCCTCCTCTTCCCGATAGCCTTTAACTTCCTCTCCTTTAACTTTACTGGAGAGGTACTGTCCTCGAACCACGTTTGTTTTTATCTCTTGCGGAGTTAAATGACGCAACGACTGAAACACCTTGAGTTTTTCGTTGCGAATACTTGATGCATCAGCTCTTACAGGTGGCTCCATAGCCACTAGGCCAATGAGCTGTAACAAGTGGTTCTGGACCATATCCCGAAGAGCTCCTGACCCATCATAATAACCACCACGCTTTTCTACTCCAACCGATTCGGCAGATGTGATCTCCACCCGATGAATAAAATTACGGTTCCACAACGGTTCGAAAATGCTGTTTGAAAATCGTGTTACCAATAAGTTTTGAACCGTTTCCTTGCCCAGATAATGATCAATTCGATAGATCTGATCTTCATTATAATCTGTCAGGAGGCTCTTGTTTAGCTCCTTTGCGGAGGCCAGATCATAACCAAATGGCTTCTCGATGATCAGGCGTGTCCAACCTGTTTTCTCCTTGTTGAGCCCTGCACTTGCCAGGTTTTTAGGAATGGTGGCATAGAGGCTGGGAGGTACGGACAGGTAAAAAATCACATTGCAATTGGTCCCAAAGTCATCATCAATGGAGTAAAGTCTTTTTGCCAATCCGGGATAATCCTCTGCTTTTGAAGTATCCAAAGAATGGTAATGGACCAACTTCGCAAAATCCTCTACTGCATGGTCCTTTCCCTTTTTGATGTGCTCATTTTCCAGAACTACTTTTCTCCTGAAATCCTCATCATCGTAAGGTGTTCTTCCTACTCCGACAATGGCATATTTCTCGGGCAAATAATTCTTTTTATACAGATTATATATGGCTGGTATGAGTTTTCTGGCGGTTAGGTCACCCGAAGCTCCGAATATTACCAGAATCTGGTTATCATTTTTTATCATTTCTTCAATTATAAATCTGGAAGCGTTAATTTCACTCAAAAAACACCACCTTCGTGTCAAGGCCTCAATTTACACCCCAAACAATTGACATAGGTGGTCATTTATTTATTGAAATCTAAAATTATATTATAATGGCAGAACTACACGATTTTGGACTAGTAGGTTTAGGAGTAATGGGCAGAAATTTTATTTTGAATGTGGCAGATCATGGATTTTCTTCCATGGGCCTGGACACCGATGACGAAAAAGTATCTGCACTCAAATCAGAAGGAGCCAATGTGAAAGTAAACGGAACAACCGATGCGGCCACCTTTGTAAAAGCACTTTCCAGCCCAAGAAAAATCATGTTGTTAGTGCCAGCTGGCAAACCCGTAGATGCGGTTATCGAAACGTTGCTGCCTCATCTGGACAAAGAAGATATCATTATCGATGGGGGGAATTCATTCTTTGAGGATACGGAGCGCAGAATCACTTATTTGGAAGCCAAAGGGATTCATTTTTTCGGGGCTGGTGTATCCGGTGGTGCAAAGGGAGCAAGAAGAGGCCCGAGTATCATGCCCGGTGGAAACCAGGCAGCTTATGAGCATGTTCGCTCTATTTTTGAGGCTGCATCAGCTAAAGTAAACGGTGATCCCTGTGTGGAATACATGGGTCGTGGCTCAGCAGGAAATTATGTGAAAATGGTACATAATGGAATTGAGTATGGTTTAATGCAACTGATATCTGAAATCTACAGTGTGGCCAAACTCGGAAATGGTTACTCTAATGAAAAGTTGGCGAGCATTTTTGATACATGGAACAAAGGAGTGCTTCAATCTTTCCTTGTGGAGATTACTGCAGAGATTTTCAAAAAGAAGGATGACCTCACTGGCAAAGACCTGGTAGATGTGATCCTTGACAAGGCTAAACAAAAGGGAACCGGAAAATGGACTTCTCAAAATGCGATGGACCTAGGAATACCAGTGCCTACCATTGATGCGGCTGTGACCATGAGAGAAATCTCTGCAATGAAAGAACAACGTGTAGCTGCCGACACGGTCTATCACACACCTTCCATTGGGCAAGATAAGCCTGATGCAAAAACACTCGAAAATGCTTTATTCTTCGCATTTATTGTCACTTATGCCCAGGGGATGTCACAATTGGCTGCAGCCAATAAAGAGTACAATTACAATCTAAACCTGGAGACGATTGCCAAAATCTGGCGGGGTGGATGTATCATCCGTGCTGGTCTATTGGAAGATATTAGAAAGGCTTATGATAAAAAAGCTGATCTGGCCAATCTAATGCTCGATGAGAATTTTGTGAAAACACTTAAAACCATCGAAGGTGATGCCAGAATAGTCGTGCAATTCGCAGTGGGTAGTGGGATTCCAGTTTCTGGGCTGGCTTCATCTGTTAGTTACTTCGATGCTTTCAGATCAGGAAGTCTCCCTCTCAACCTTATTCAGGCCCAAAGAGATCATTTCGGATCTCATACCTACGAAAGAGTTGATCGGGAAGGAATTTTCCATACCGAATGGTAGATTGAATAGAATTTAGCAATAAGTAAAGCCATCTCAGCGTGAGTATCCATAAAACACTGGGTGGTCGGGCTGAGATGGGTTTATTAGAATATAATCAAACAGAATTGATGTTTTTTTGGCATTTGGACTGATTTCATCAAATACATAAAATGATTCTGTTGTTCTTTGTGTTTATATTTAGCACAAGAATAAACTGAGTCAATGGAAAAGCAAGCAACAATCGATTCCATAAAGGAGCTTCCAGACAACTTCGAACTGGAAGAATTATTTGAGCATTTATTGGTTTTAGACAAGATTGAGAAGGGTCGAAAAGATATTGCCAATAATAAGTCTTATACTCACCAAGAAGTCAAAAAAGAGCTAGGTAAATGGCTCAAATAATTTGGTCGAATCAGGCTTTGTCTGATCTATTAGATATTGCAGAGTATATAGCCAAAGACTCACACAAGTACGCTCAGAGGACGGTAACCAAACTTTATAATAAGGTATCTGTCCTAGAAAGTAATCCTCAAATAGGCAGAATTGTACCTGAACTAAACCAAGAGAAGGTTAGAGAAATAATTGAAGGTAATTACCGCATTATCTATGAAGTCAAGGAGCGAGAAGTCCAAATACTTACTGTACACCATAGTGCCAGAAATTTAACAATCAATTAGCAGAATCCTCTCACCCTACGTATCCATAAAGTACCTGATGCTCGTGTTCAGATGGCTTTTTCAATATTTCCCTAAACAGATCGGGCAAGAATCCTCCAAGGTCATAAGACAAAACTTTATCTAAAACGACCCACTGATATTCATCGGCTTCATCTTTCAAAACCACTTCAGAGGAGTCTGTATCGCAGAAGTAATCAATAAAGAGCATGTGCCTTCTTTCATGGAAATGTTCACTATTCACACTTTCTTGTAAGCTCGCAATCCGGAGATTGGTAATTGTTAAACCGGTTTCTTCCTTCACCTCTCTTTTGATCGCATCTTCAAGTTGTTCTCCATACTCTACATGGCCTCCGGGAATGACGTATTGATTGTTCCACTTTGCAGATTTGCAAAGCAATACTTCTTGATCAGGGTTAAAAATGACGGCTCCTACAGTGACCTCTACTGTTTTCATTCATCAAAGGTACTGGCTCAAATTTTATGATCTAAAAATTCCACTTCTAGATTTCCTTCAGCACTAAAGTCACTTTATTCCAATCAGCAGCTGCATTGACAACCTTTCTAAACGCCTCGAAATCTGCTAAAGGATAATGGACCTGATCATACCACTCATCAATTTTAATTTTAATTACCTGACCATCAATACTATGAGATGCGTCAAACAAGTAAATTGATCGATCACCTGACTTCACTTCTTCTAGCAAATTGATGCTTTCAGGGTTTTCTACCTTATACCCTTCAGGAATTTTGATGGTGATTTCCCGGTAATATCCCCTGTTATAAGCATTTACAACTTCAGTTTGCCGGGTCGTTTCCTGATACATTTCAGACTGAGGCCCGATGAGCTGACCAACTTTGAGCAAAACCGTGTTGCCAGCACGCTGCAAATAACCTTTAGCCCTGAAGTCGCTTTCTACGGTAAAAGGCTTATCCCAATTTTGTGCACTCATATCGGACTCTATTACATTGATTTTATCAATTTCAGCATCCAGCGCCAGAAACTTCACGGTTTCATCCAACATCTCCTTCTTCCGGTCATCTTCAAGCACCATCATCGATGCTTTATAATACTGGGCAGAATATCCCAAATACGATCTCCTCACATGAACAAGGGTGTTTTCCAGTTCATCAGAAAAGCTCACGTCTATATAGAGGTTGTCAAAATTGTCTTTATAAGTTGGTTCAGGAATCTGATCAGTCCTGCTGACGGGGTAATTGAAGTCCTGAATTTGCTCCGGTTTAATAAATAGTCCATAGTTGGTGATCATATCAGAAGGGATGGTACCAATGCGAAAAGAAAAGGCTGTTGGAGCCAGATAAAGATCAAATTTTGGTAAATAGATCAGGTAATCGTCCAGGTAATTCCAGTTATCAAAATCCGGATCAAATCTCATCTTGAACCGGTCACAACTCAGGACCAGCTCATAATTCAAACCAAAATATTCGATTAAACCGACATAGAGACGGGTGTATCCACGTGCACTGCCGAATTTATTGCTCTTAATAAAGTCAACGCGATCGCCATCGCTGTTCACCTGCTTATCATAGTAATAATTAGTCTTGATAAAATGCTCCGCTGCTTTCAACCCACTTAAACCTGAGTCTGCTGTTTGACGAGTTTGCTTAGCAATACTTACGACCGCCTTTTGATCTGACTTGTCTCGTAGGCATACCTGATCATAAACCCTTTTACCAGCATCACCCCAGGTATTGATCCGCTTTTTACCCGCTACACTGTTGTATGCCAGTTTAAAATCAATTCGTTTGAGTGAAGCATGATAAGCACTGAAAGACTCTTCATAAAGGGCAGGCACATTCTCTGCTATGAAATGGTATCGATTTTCCTTGTCCGTGGTATCTGTTTGAACAACACTTCGTTCGTCATTTCTTACCTTGAACTCATATTCTAGATTTTCAGGAGTAGCAACTGAAAATTCCGCCTTCAGGATTGGATAATCGTCCTGAAAATACTCAACTCCAAAAGTGTTGCCTACAATTTTCTGTGTATAATAAAACTCAATTTCGCCACCTACTTCGGCGCCTTCTATTGCGAATATTTTCATTCCAGACTCTTCATCCTCCAGCTCCTTGATGTTGTTTTGATCAAGGTTAGTAACTTTCCCATCCTTTGTAATTGCCCTGGCTTTAACCGCCTTCAGTTCAATTGTAGTTCTCAATGGAATGTATATCCTATTGGTAGACTGTAGTGCCTCCTCATTATTTACCTTAAAAATCTTATGAGTGGTTTTGTAACACACAAAATCCCCATAGTCATACTGGTATTGATAATGCACACCCTGATAGATGGCATAAAGAGGTTGACTTTCAAATTCACCATGTTCTATAAGTGTCCGGCGCTCACTTTCCCATTCATATGGCTGATACCTTGCTTGGGCTATGGAGTGGAAAGACATGGACAAAAGAAGTCCGCAAAAAAACAGTTTATAAGCCTTGAAGATCATAGTTAGTTGTTAGTCTTATTAAGCACCAGCGCATTGCGACAAGCCTTGCTATACTTTTTAATCACCTTGTTCCATTCATCAAACTGATCTACCCCAAGTGTGAGATAGTTGACTGTAAATGTTTTGGTGGCAATCACGTTGTTCCCGTCTTGAGCGTACTTAATGGAATAAGTGAAGAACTCGGTTTCTTCCCCTTCATCATCTGGAAGATATTCTAATGTTGAGCCATCTGGGATTTGTAAAACAGAGATACTCTCATTTGTATACAGGTATTCATTCTCGATTGGTACCTCTCTATTTTCGATCAGATCATCCAAAATTGACTGATCTAATATCAGGTTGACGTAGATTTTGTCACCAACTTCATTGTAGTAATCTTTGATATTGAAATCATAAGAGATGAAGGTCGGAACATCGAGATCCTTTGTTCCGGTCAGTTTATAATTATCCACCAGAAACTTATTGCTTCCCTTCCCTAACAATCTGTGCACATAATCATCTACCTCTTTCTTGCTCGACTTGATCAGGCGATAGTTATTAAAGACTTTGGCATATCCGGTTAGTTTTACTTCTCCAGAACCTGTGACCTTACCATTTTCAATACGAAATGATACACTATCCCGCATGACATTTTCGGAAGCCGGAATTACTGGAACTGAGACCAATTCATAGCTTTCACCTTTACTAACCAGGCACTCTTTGCCCTGGATCATACTCGTAGGTAAACCTAACGGGGTATAAGATCCTGTAGCATCCAGAAAGTACCATTTATCATCAATACTACAAGTGGCGATCATGTGATTGTCTACAATCGGGGTTGGTGTATCCCGGTATCCATAAGGTATATCCCTGGTACCGATCCAGGTGTGATAAGCAGATAAACCAGCTGCACGGAGCAAGTCTACGAGTATACTACTCATGTCTTTACAATCACCATATCGCTTCTCAAGTACATAACCACCTGCATGTGGAATAAAACCTCTCATACCATCCTCAAAAGCTATATATCTGATATTTTCCTGCACCCAATAATAGATTGACTTGAGTTTGTCCAGATCGGTATCTTTGTCATTTACAAGTTTCTCCACCAGTTGCGTGATGGTAGTATCTGGTTGGTTTAGGCCCGCAATGAAGGTGGAGTACCAGCCATGAAGATCACCCACATCGCTAAGTACCTTGTTGTTTTTGCCTTTAACCTGGTAAGAATTCACCCGAAAATGAGCGGTTGGCACAATGGATTGATAAGAGGGGCTATTGTGGTCAAGCTTAATCTTTGGTGCATTGTGCACTACACAGGAAATCTCTTTTCTTCCATCTTTAGTGGTAGCCCGCTTCACTTCCACCAAACCTTTGGGGTCGTTGAATATCTCAGCAGCCACTTCTATTTGGGGATCATAAACAATCTTATATTCCGCCCTCTCAATGGGCAGGTAAGACTGAAAAAAGAACATATTGATAATCCGTGTATCCAAATAATGACGCTTGTACTTCAAGGTTGATTTGCTCCCTTTAACAAGCGAGGGATAGTTAAAGGTGATTTCCCGGCCATCATCATAAAAAACAAAAGATTCCATTTCATAAGAATCCTTCATGTTCTCTACTTTCAATTGATCGTACTTACGCTTACCAGGGATTAAGCTATAGGCTTCAATGTTATCCACCCTAGTAAAACCCGAAGAGTATATACGCTCCCTCGAGTATCCCGATGGATTATCACTCAAATAGATTATTTCCTCATAAACATCGGAATTGGCCACAAGACTATCTCCTTGAATACTTAGATCAATCACTTCTGACTTCACCAATTGAACCGCATTGTTTAATGGATATTTACTGGTATAACTCAGTAATACCTCATCAGGCTTTTGGGCATATGTAGCCAAACCTGCAAGCCATAAAAAACCAAGAAAAACCCCCTTATTCATAGATATAATCATTCCAGTAATACCACGTATCTATTTCCTTTCCTGTTGCATCAAAAATTCTTTCCCAACCATTCTGTACATCCAATGAATATTCCCGAACAATTTGAACCTTACCATTTTCAAAGTATTCATAAGACTTCCCAATGACCTCATCGTTGAGGTAAGTAGTTTTAGATCTTTCATTACCATTTGGATAATACTGTATATAATCTCCCTGGTTTTCTCCTTCTTTAAAAAAACCCTCCTCAAGTACTTTGCCGTCACTTGAGTAATAAACTGTCTGGCCATGAAGAACTCCATTTTTGTACTCTTGAAAAGCCGATCTCTCTCCGTTCGGGAAAAATGCTTCAATTTTCTCCATGTTATGATCAAACTTGATTTTATCTACCAGTTCGCCATCCGAGCCCCGGTACTGAAAGGAAACCAGGCCAAACTCCCCATCGTAATACTTAATGATTTGAAGGTTACCTTGCATGTCATAATAATGTGAAGGCCCGTGTCTTTTACCCATATAATAACTTATTTTGGATTCGGGTTGACCGTTAGGATAATATCGGGTGTAAACACCGTGAAGTTCATCATCCAGATACTGATAAGTACGTTCTAATTTCCCATCATAAGTGTAATAATTCCAGGTTCCTGTTCGGAGATTATTCTCATACGCCCCTTCAATGAGTACTTTTCCACTATGACTATACTTCTTAAAATCTCCATGAAACACGCCGTTGACCATAGGTCTATCGGAAAGTAGCTTTCCGTCAGGATAGTAGTGCTTGTACTTATCCATATAATACCCACAAGCTACTAGCGAGGAAAAATTGATTTGACCATTGGGATACAGGTAATCAAATGATCCAGAAGCATTTGGCAATTCTCTTTCCATATATACTTGGGCCAAAGTATCATATAAGCGATATGCCACCACACTTCCCTCGTTATATTTCATATCACTCCAAAGCTTTCCATTGGGGCCGTAAGACTGACACCATCCCTGGTACTCTGCATCCACAAAATAGCTGGCTCCTTCAATCTGACCATTTTGATAATAGCTTATCCAACGCTGCTGCGCCTGACCATCAATAAAATGCCCTTCATTTACCTTTTTCCCCTGTTTGCTATAATAGACAAAATAGCCCTGCTCCAATCCTTCTTCATACGCGCCTTTAAAGGATACTTTTCCAGAAGGATAATATTCAGTGAAAGGTCCATGCCAACTCCCCTCTTTCATAGCGCCTTGCTGAAAAACTGCCCCATTTTCATAATATATGGTATAGTCCCCTTCCAACTTACCATTTTTAAGTGTTCCTTTTGAATAACGAAATCCCGTCCACCTCCATCTTTCAAACGGCATATTGCCTTCAGGATCAGATCCACTGGAAAGCACATTTCCCAGATCATCGTAATACGCATAAGCTACCTGGATTCCGTTATCATAGGTGATTTTGGATTCCATAAATCCCTCAATGTTGTGAAAAGTTAAGTCTCCGTGATAGGCTCCATCTTCGTTGTAATTTTCTTCGTAGCGCAACTGGCCATTTTCATGGAAATACTTCCAATTACCAATTTTATTTCCCTGATTAAACGCTCCCTCGTATGCCTTCTTACCAGATGAGAATGCTCCAACACACTGCCCTTCGGCCAGATCTTCCTGATAAGAACCTTCTTCCTCTACTACCCCATTGTGATAGACAATCTGATATTTGCCTTCTTTGTTTCCCGCCTCAAAGTGATACTTGCTTTTCACATTTCCCGTTTGATGATAGAGGGTATATTCTCCCTGAAGTGCTCCTTCTGACATGGAGTAATCAATATTTTTAGCCCCCGTCTCATAATACACCACTCCTTTCCCATTGGACTTATTGTTGCTGTATTCTACCGTTTCCTTCACCTGATCACAGGGATAATAGTAAGTCACCTGGCCTTGCACATCCTCTCCCTCGTAGGGCACTTCAGTAGCAATGCTACCATCCTCGCGATAATAAAGGGCTGGCTCAGAAAAGTTACCAGAATCGTCACGTGTTTCCAATCGGCTCATCACCCCATTTTCAAAGAAGTATTTCCAAACTCCAACTTTTGCACCAGTGTCATTATATGTTCCAAAAGCACTTACTTCGCTGTTGTCATGATAAAACACCCAAGGCCCAATTTTATTCTCCTCGGCATCTTTATTACCGATCGCATTGATGTTATTGTTGTCATAGTGCCAAAAGTCATAAACATCGGTCTTACCAAGAAGTGTAGCCTCATCTTTATCTCGCCATAATACAAGTTCAGAATTGACTACATCTGCCCATGTATCAGCCTGAGACGAGTTTTTTTCAAGATAAGAAACCACATCCTCGCTACCTGTGGATTGCAATATCTTGTACAGCGTCATTTCCACCAGCTTATTTCTACCAATCTCCAAAAACATTGGCAGGTAAAACTGAGCCCAGAAATCGTCTTCATTGGAAGGCTGCAGTTTTGAAATGAGCAATTCGGTCTGCTTGACTATTGACGCATTGAATTTCACATTGTACCTGAACCTCTCGTCAAACGCAGCTTTGGACTTTAACAGATTATCATATTCCTCAAACAATGTATCATTGGACTCCACTGAACCTTCGTACCTCAAGCCATCTGTGACCAGATTTTCAATTGTTACCAAGCCACTGTTGTTATCCGGTGCAATCATTAGGTAAGTGAGGTAACTCATCAGTCCCTTCGTTCTCAAACCTTCGAGTATGGAGATATGCCCAAGCATTAGGTGGCTGCTGGAGTAGAATGGGTTGATCTTCAAGCATCGTTTAAAATATTCCTTAGAAACTTCGTAGTGCTTTTGGCGAAAATTGACAATACCAAGATTGTACAGCAATATGTGGTGATACGGGTATTGCTCTAATCCTTCCAAATAAACCTGCTTGGCACTGTCGTATAATTCCTTACTTAAAAGAGCATTACCATAAGATAAGTAAATCTGTGCTCTAATGTCATTCGACTTTTGAAGGAGCTCTTTAGACTTTAAAACAGTTTGATCATATTGCTCCGCAGAATTGTAGGTGGAGAGCAATGTCGCCTGGATTTTATAATAATTTGAATCCTCTTCATTTACACTTTCAAGAAGCTTTATTGCTTCCTCGAACTTGTCTTCTGATCTTAAACCGCTCACCGATTCAAGAACTTCATTGGAATCAACTAAAAGTAAACTATCGGATTGTGACGACTGAAGCGTCCAAATCAGCAATAAAGCTTTTAACATAGGTTGGTTAGTAATCGTTACAAAAACGGATTGTCAAAATATTACATAATGATTGAATCATCCTAAAAATCTGCCAGTTTTTCCATGAAATATTTCTTAATTGATGAGTTAGGAGTTTCGAAAGACAATCGATTGAACTTTTAATACTTCATAGTGCTATACAAGAAAGCCTTATCAAATCCTTGACTCTGGTTAACTTTCCGTAGTTTATGCACAATCATCTTCTATTTGTAGACACTGAAACCTCGGGTATTCCTCAATCCCTCAATGCCCCTGTTACCGACCTTGATAATTGGCCATTCGTTTTACAAATTGCCTGGTTGGTATATGATGTGGAAGGGAACCTGCTGAAGGAAGCAAATCATTTCATTTATGAGGAAGATATTTACATTCAGGAATCCTCTATTAAGATCCATGGAATTACACAAGATGAATTGAAAGCAAAAGGCGAGGATCGAAAATACGTCCTTAAGAAGTTTGCCTCTGACTTGAGAAAATACAAACCACTGGTTATTGGGCATTTTGTAGAGTTCGACAGTAAGATGTTGCAGGTGGCCCTGTTTCGAGCCGGTCAAAAAAACATCCTCAAAGACTATAGACATTTTTGCACTATGCGGTCTACAACGGACTATGCGGTATTCCCCAATAATGAGTATCCCAAACTGGAAGAACTCCACATTCGGCTCTTTAATGAACGAATGGAACGCTCCCACGATGCAGCCATAGATGTTGCAGCCACTGCAAAATGCTTTTTCGAACTCTATCGTCGTGGTGAATTGAATGATGAAATACTAAACAACCAGCCATTATTTATTAAAATTGGCAATAAAATTGGCAATAAAACAGGTTGTGGTTTACCTGTTCTTCTTTTTATCACAATAGGTTTAGCGCTGCTTCTACTATGACGGATAAGCTCCAATTTCTGAAAAACACAAATCCTTATAATCAACTTGATGAGGATACACTTGTGGAATTAGCCGAGAGTATGGCTGAGGTGGTCCATGGCAGTAAAGAAATTATTTACCAACAGCATAAGACCAAACTGGAAGGTCTGGACATCCTCATGGAAGGCACTTATGAAACATTCTTTTTGAGTAGTTCAGGGAAGAAAAAAGCCTCAATCACTATTCCTCCGGGTGAGACTTACGGAGCTTTTTCAATCCTGCTCAACAAAGGAAAATCCATCCTCACTGTATCAACTCAAAAGAACACCAGGATTTACCGGATTAAAGCCGATCTATTCAAGAAACTATGTAAAGAAAACGACGCTTTCTACCAGTACTTCCTCTCTGCTTTTGGCCGGGAGATGCTCAATGATCAGTATGCAAATTTTGTCACCTATCCAACCATTGACGTAGAGACCCTCTCCTTTGATCGATATTTTGTCAGGAGACTTGATACCGTAAATACACGGCCTATAATCAGCTGCAATGTCCACACACCCAGCCATGACGCTGCCAGAATCATGGAGCAGCACAAGATGAGCTGTCTTTTTGTAGAAAACAATGGAGACTATGTAGGGTATGTGACGGATATTTTGCTCCGAAATAAGATCGTAGCAGAACAGCGCCACTCAGCCACGCCTGTGGGGGAAATTATGGAAGGTCCCATTTATAGGATTAGTCGTGAAGAGTATGTTTATGAGGCTGTGTTGTTAATGTTTGATCACATGATCAGGTACATCATAGTTCAGGAAAACGGAGAAGATGTAGGAGTGATCAGTCGAAACAAACTCCTCTCTGACCAGGCGCAATCTCCGTTCGTTTTTATACAGTCTGTGAGACTGGCACTGTCCGACGATGAGTTACAGCGAAAATGGGGCCAGGTGCCCGAAGTAGTATATCAGCTGCTCACCCGGGGAGTACGGTCCGAAATAGTCAACCAGGTGATTACCAATATCTCAGACAGCATTGCCCAGAAGGTAATTGATGGAGTGATCAAAGAAATAGGGCCACCACCAGCTAAGTTTGTGTTTATGGCTTTGGGTAGTGAGGGCCGGAAGGAACAAACCCTCAAAACCGATCAGGACAATGCGATCATCTATGAAGATAAAGCCAATGAATTCCGGGAGAAAACCCGTGACTATTTTCTTCATTTTGCCGAGCTGGTCTCAGAACGGTTAAACTTCATTGGATTCTCCTTTTGCACAGGCGGCCTGATGGCCAAGAATCCCAGATGGACCCATTCGCTATCTCACTGGAAGCGCAACTACAACGAATGGATTGCCAATCCTGACCCGGAAGCCGTAATGAACTTCTCCACATTTTTTGACTGCCGACACATCTATGGAGAAGAGTCTCTTATCGTTGAGCTTCAGTCGCACATAGTCGATAAACTTGCTGATCCAAGCGTTTACTTTTTTACGCTGCTGGCCAACAATGCCCTACAGTATGAGCCTCCTCTGACTTTCTTTAGAGGGATTCGCACTATCTCCAAAGATGATCAGCAGGTGTTTAACATCAAACGTGCAATGACACCAATTGTGGACCTGGTCAGGGTTTATGCATTGAAACATAAAATTGTGAAAACCAATACAGGAGAACGTCTCGAAGCATTGCGCCAAATCAAAGTCTTCTCAGAAGAAGAGTATCACGAATTGCTACAAGCATACTACTACCTTATGGGAATGCGGTTAAGGTATCAATCACAACAGATTATCCATGATCAGGATGAGCCTCACAACTACGTCAACCCTAAATCCCTAACCAAGATTGAGGTAGTCACTTTGAAAGAAATCTTTAAGGTCATTGACAAATTCCAGCAACGCATTAAAGTAGTCTTCACAAGAAATATTTTCGGGTGAGGCTAATCCTACTTGTCAAGTTTAGATACTGAAATGAATTCAGTATGTGATTATAATTTGAAAAGTAGGATTAATTACTGTTTTGTGCAAATAGCAGCAAAGCCACCACCAGAAGCCAATTTGACATTCAGCTTATCAGATGCTTTGACCTCACTGTTTTTGATTATATAATCCTCTGCGTACCGATCTGCATTGATGCCATCCTGATAAACTGTGACTTTATACGGACCTTCCCCCAGGAAACTCAGATCCAGATCCATTTCCCTTGCCGTCCAATCGGTCATAGCACCAATATACCACTTTGCGCCTTTTCGTCTAGCTATGGCTACATAATCCCCTACTTTTCCCTCCAGCACTACAGTCTCATCCCAAGTGGTGGGTATTTGAGTCATAAAATCAACTGTCTCCTGCTCTTCTTTGTATCTGGATGGTGATTCACACAACATCTGAAATGGTGCTTCATAGACCACATACATAGCCACTTGATGCGCTCTTGTTCCCAAACTCATCGGCCGCTCAAAGCTGATGCTATAGTCAATCTCGTGCCGGTTTGACATGGCACCCGGTGTGTAATCCATTGGTCCCGCTACCATTCTAATAAAGGGTATAGTGACATTGTGTTCCGGGGTAATGTCCGCACTCCATTTGTTGTTTTCACTTCCTTTGACCCCTTCATAATTTACCACGTTCGGGTATTTTCTTCTAAGTCCTGATGGTTTAAAAGCGCCGTGATAGTCAACCAACAACTCCAGCTCCGCAGCCTTCTTTGCAATCCGCTCATAGGAGTTGACCATGTACTGATCGTTGCGCTGCATAAAGTCCACCTTTATTCCCTTGGCTCCCCAGGACTTATAGGTTTCCAAGATCTCATCCAACTTATCGTCCAGTGGTTTCCAAAGCACCCAAAGAATGATTCCCACTCCTTGAGAATCACCATAACTGATCAATTCCGAAACATCTATATCAGGATTGAACTCCAAAATCTCGGTAGTGCTTTTTGTCCAGCCTTCATCGAGGATTACATATTCAATTTTGTTGGCTGCCGCAAAATCAATGTAGTATTTATAAGTTTCTGTATTCAGGCCAGACTTAAAATCTACTCCATAAACATTGTTGGCGTTGTACCAGTCCCACGCTACTTTGCCCGGCTTGATCCAATCTGTATCAATCACAGTCTCTTCAGACATGAGGTAAGTCAGGTTACTCTCAATCAAATCACGATCATCCTTGCTGATCACAAATACCCTCCAGGGAAACTTTTTAGCTCCATCCAGTTGAGCGATATAGTCACCCTGTTCCACAAGTTCCTGATTTCTATCAGGTGAGTCTTTAGATGGGATGGCTTTTAAAACATATTTCGGAAAAATGGCTTCCACAGCAGTACCCTCACCACCTTTCAAAAACATGCCCGGATAGTCATGCAAGGCAGTTTCAGTAAACAGCACGTTGTAATCTTTAGACTTGAACAATACTGGCAAACTGCAGAAATCTTCACTTGACAAATCCGATAAACCCTTATCGAGATACAACCGCTCATTGTGAGAATACATTGACTCCTCTTGAGGAAACAGAGATCGAGAACCTTCAGGAAATTCCATTTTCAAAACTTCTTTGACTACTTGGCGCGACTTTTTCTTTAGATCAATAAAACGATAGCCAATGCCATCATTGTAAGCTCTAAAAAGCAGCGAGAAGCCACCTTTAAATTCCAATGTTAACTGATTGTATTCTTCTTCTATTTTTGAATCTTTATGCGGTGTGGCCACATCCACATATTTCTTTACTGATTCACGACTTTGATTTTTCAAGACCGGGTTTATCCCAAGGCTTCGTTCTTGGGATTGCAGCATCGCAACCTCTACTCGGGGTATCACCACTTGACTGGCGGAAGTAACTGACCACACAATCTTATCTGCTATTTCAATAGTGACCGTAAGCTCATCATCGGGAGATTGCAGGGATAAAGTTTGAGAATGGAGTTTTATACAAGCAAGAAAAACAAATAGGCAAAGAATATATCTCATCATCTTCAAGTCAAAAACAGGGTTCAAAAATCAGCTCCAATTTATGGTTTTTAATGGGAGGTTCAAACCCCAATTGATGGTGTATTTAATCGGATTATGGAGTCAATTTGTCATCGTTTACCCTTCTCTCGCTATTCAGGCTTGGTGTGGGGTTGGATTCTACCTTAGATTTACAAAATGGCAGAGACAATTTATGTGAAGAATATGGTTTGCCCGAGATGCATTTCAGTGGTCACAGAAATCTTTGAATCTTTCAATTCAAAACCGGAAGAAGTGAAACTAGGTGAAGTGAGATTGCCCTCTAAGCCAACAAAGCAAAACCTTCATTTGATTGCTGAAAAGCTCAAATCTCATGGGTTTGAAATTCTGGCCCCTGGAAAGTCGGCGATTATCGCAAAAGTAAAATCAACGATCATCGATCAAATCCACTATTCAAAAGAACCACTTAAAGTAAATTTTTCCACCTTCCTTTCAGAAAAACTCCATCAGGAATACAACTCCCTAAGCCGGCTCTTTTCCTCTGTAGAGGGGATCACCATAGAAAAATTCATTACCAGTCAGAAGATCGAAAAAGTCAAAGAATTACTCTTTTATGGTGAATTCTCACTTTCTGAAATCTCTTACCAATTGAGCTATAGTAGTGTGGCTCACCTCTCGGCACAGTTCAAAAAAGAAACAGGAATGACCCCTTCAGCATTCAAGAAACAAAGAGATCCAGACAGAAAATCACTTGACAAGATTTAGTATAACGATGTATTTTTATAAGTAAACAAGCGCGAATGACCGAAATACTCAATGCAGAAAATTCAAATCACTTCAAGCGGGTAGCCCATCTGGCACGAGAGATCTGGACGGAACATTACACACCCATTATTGGAAGTGAGCAAGTCAATTATATGCTTGAAAAATTCCAATCTGAATCGGCCATTGGCCAACAGGTGTTGGATGGTACTGAGTATTGCCTTTTGGTTCATGACCACAAAGACGCAGGTTATTTTAGTCACTATCTGAAAGATAAGCACCTTTTCTTAAGCAAGCTATATGTAGCCAAATCACACCGCGGGCTCGGTATTGGGAAGAAAGCCCTGGAGGCTATCATTAAAAGAGCACAAAATTTTAAGTGTGATAAAATTGAGTTGACAGTAAATAAATACAACACCAACTCCATTCATGCTTACGAAAAAATGGGATTTATCAACATCAACTCCATCGTACAGGACATAGGCAATGGTTATGTAATGGATGACTATGTGATGCAAAAGAATATCTGATCAACTAATTAAATTAATAACTGAGTTATGGACAACCAACTTCGAATAATTGGTACGCGCTATGTTCTGGCTGTACAGGACCTGAAAAAATCATCGGATTTTTATATTGATCAGCTCGGGTTCAAATCAGTCTGGGCCGGTGAAGGATGGCATTTTATAAGCAGAGGAAATTGTATGATTATGCTCGGAGAATGTGCTGATGATGTACCTGCGGCTGAAACTAACAATCATTCCTACTTCGGTTATTTAGAAGTAGAAAACATTGACCAGCTTTACGATGAATTCATTAAGAAGAAAGTGGAAATACTTACCGCACCGGAAAACAAACCCTGGGGTCAAAGAGAATTTGCAATCCGTACCATCGATGGCCATAGGATAATGTTTGGCCAGGAGTATGAATAAGTTAGCGCTTAGCTAGCCAACGGGCAAACCACACTGCAAATCTGGGTAAAAGACGTTTCAAATAATCCATAAAATAAGCATCAAGTCCGATTCTAAGCCGTTTCTTTTTCCGTCGGATACCTCTTACAATGCACCTGGCAGCTTTAGATGCAGAAGTCATAGCAAGTTTTTCAAAATAATCAGCCGACTCTTGCTGAGACATTGCTTCTTTCGGCCCTTTTACAAACTTCCCATTCCGAACAATATTCGTTTTGACCCCTCCGGGAAAAACCAACATGGTTCGCACTGTAGTGTCGTACAATTCCTGCTGGAGTGATTCAGACAAACCAGTGATGGCACTTTTGGAAACGTTATAGGAGCTTTGGTTAGGAAAAGGGATTAAAGCATTCACACTGGCCACATTTACTAAGGTAGCATCAGGTCTTTTTAACAGATGTGGCAAAAAAGCCTTCGCACCATAAAAAACACCCCAGAAGTTAATGTCCATGATCATTCTAAAATCGTCAATTGAACAATTGAGAAAGCTATCTGCGACTGAACTACCGGCATTATTGATTACCCGGTCCACTTTACCGAAATGGGCAACAACTTCATCTGCATAAGCAAAAAAGGCTGTTTGATCAGCTACATTAAGCTGGTTCAGTTTTAGTTCAATCTCATTGTTCTGAATAAGTCTAGCAGTCTCTTCAAGTTCTGAAAAATTGATATCAGATAAGGCGAGATGACACCCTTCTTCTGCAAGACAAATGGCTAGTTCTCTGCCAATACCCGAGGCTGCTCCCGTGACCACAACCACATTACCCTTTAAATTCATCTAACTGATCAATAAATTGACTTCCAAAATAACATCTTTTTGATGGACCTAACTCCCTGAAATCAACAGATTCTTGTAAATTAATTCCCTTCTAAATTCAAAATTCAGTAAAATGCGTTATCTCACCATTTACTTGTTATTCTTCAGCGGGTGTACTTCCAGCCAAAATAATGCTGAGAAATCCCAGAATCCAGGGCAATCGCCTGAAGTTCAATTAACCAGAAATGAACTCTGGGTTAGGGCGATCAATGAACACAAAGATTCTCTATCGAATTCTTATCTGGACAACTCCATTAAAGTATTGCCCTCAGGTGAGATTTTATCAGGTAAGACCCAAATCCTTGAAAGCTATAAATCTCAATCAAGAGTGAGTAAAGTTGAAGTAATAAAAACAGTGCAGGCTGATCAAGGGGATCAGTTTGATTACGAAATTGGTGTGTTTACAGATTCCACTGGCCAAACTTACAAACACCTCCTGATCTGGGATAAAAGAGCCAAAAAAAGACTTTTGGAATTTATAGCACCGTCTGAGCCGCAAAAAGCTGACACATCTTACATTTCAACAAGGCGGGCTGAGTGGATCCGGTACTGCAATCAGCATAATGTGGATCTGTTGGTCAATGACCTGTATATGATTGATGCGATCTATTACAACCATCGACCTGTGATAAATGGCCGGGAAAAAATCACGGAAACCTACTCGTATATGCGCCGAGACACTTATCAACTTACCCTCACCCCGCTCATCGTAGAGCCCGTAAATGAACACATGGCCTTTGAGATTGGGCAATGTAGTGGTTCCTACAATGGTAAATATCTACTGGTTTGGAAACGGGGTGATGATGGATGGAAAATCTTTCTGGATTCGAATATTTAGTGTTCCAATTTATTAAAATGCGTCTCCTAAAGCGAAGCGATTTTGTCTTCTTCGTTGAATTTCATACCTTCACTTATGCTCATAGTATCAATTATTATAATTGCAGCGTTTGGGTTAGGAATAATCCCCTCATGGAAGCATGGAAAATTGAGATAAGATTACAAGTTCAAAATCTTATAAAATACTCTCAAAACCCTGTAAAACTTCCTCCTGATGATTTCGTGATATTTGTATCATGGAATTAAATGAATTGACCAAACAGGAATATGGCATTTCAGGAATGACCTGTGATGGATGCATTGCAAAAGTCTCCGAAATATTAAACGAGATAGAAGGTGTAACCAACGCCAAAGTTCAGCTGAAATATCCACAAGCAACTGTTGAAATGGAAAAACCATTGAATCTGGATAGAGTAAATCAGCTACTTAGGGAAAAAGGCCGTTATGCAATCTCCTCTGAAAAGCAAGAGTTAGCTCCATTACCTGTCATAGGAAAGAACAAGGAAAGTAGCTCTTCCCTACCCGGTATTTCATTCAGTACTTATAAACCACTAATCATTATCGTCAGCTTCATTTTCGGCGTTAGCTTATTGACTCAATATCCATTTAGTGACTTCTCAGGGATGCTTTGGATGCGACATTTTATGGCTGGTTTTTTCCTGGTTTTTTCCTTTTTCAAACTACTGAACCTCAGTGGTTTTGCCAGCTCTTATAGCATGTATGACATTGTAGCTACAAGGTGGAAAAGCTGGGGATATGTGTATCCATTTGTAGAGCTTGGGCTTGGTATATCCTATCTGATCAATTTCGCACCATTCTATACCAACCTCATCACGGTGGTAGTCCTTGGGATAAGTAGCATAGGAGTTATTGAAAGTAATCTCAACAAGCGCAAAATCAAATGCGCCTGTCTGGGAGATGTATTTAATCTACCAATGAGTACAGTCACGATCATCGAAGACCTGGCCATGGTAGCTATGGCAGGTTGGATGCTATTTATTCATTAATATCCCTTAAACCTATGAAGTTCAACACAACATTACCAAGTAAACTCAAACCCTACTATGAGCAGGAATTAGCTGCATATCAAGAAGCGTTTCAACAAAACCATCTAGAGCAAGCCTGGCATCACCTGGAGCGGGCACATGTTATCGGTCAGTCCTATCCATATCAGCATAGCTATGTACATTGGAAGATGCTACAGTTCGGCTTCCATATCAAAGATGTAAGAGAAATCATGGGCCAGCTTCCCAGATTGCTGGTTGGAGGTGTAAAATCCTTCGTCGGGAAAGTACCACTGGGCAACACTGGTGGAGCTAATATACGGCCATTAAAGCCACTGGAGATTCCAGCGGATATTCAAGCAATTTTCAGACAACCATAAAACCAACCTTAAGTATAAAAATCCGTACTTTTGTACAACGAATGCAAACTCTAAAGAAAATAGCACACGTATCCATGGCAATCTTATTGATCGCTGCCACGGTGGGTATCACCATGCACAAGCACTACTGCATGGGGAGACTACAGGAAGTGTCCTATTTTGAAAATGGAAAGCACTGCATGGAAATGGCCGGTCTTGACAATGAGAATCAGGAATGCCCGATGAAATGCTGCAAGGATACCAAAGAGGAATACAAGGTAGATGAAATGAATGCCTCCTCTTTTGAGTTTGATCTGCACACAGACTTTCATTTGATCAGTGTTCTCTCCTATTTCATCATTGAGTTGGACCTGCTTAAAGGTTCCACTGATAACTTTGCATACTCAAAATATAAGCCCCCTTTGATTGAGCGTGACATTCCGGTCATGATTCAATCTTTCCTTCTTTAAGTCATTGAGATTCATTTTTTAGGTGAGCTGTGCTCACCTGTACTAATGTTCAATTTCAATCAATGACAATGAAATTAATCATAAAATATTCAATAATGCTTTGCATCAGCCTGTGTGCACAAGCAGCTATTTCCCAAACACTCACAGGCTCAGTGATAGATAACACCGGCGAACCACTCATCGGCGCTACTGTGCTGGAATCCGGCACTCAGAATGGAACCATTACGGATGTGGAAGGTAAGTTTTCCCTTGAATTATCAAGTCCACAATCCATGCTTCAGATTTCCTTTACTGGATTCGAGTCCAAACTGGTCAAACCTAATTTTAAATCTATCATGCGTATTGAGATGACTGAATCCTCCGAATCCCTCAATGATGTGGTAGTCACAGGGTCCAGTACTTTTATGGATGATCTAGAGGCCAAACATGTTGAAGTAATTTCTTCAGCAGAGCTTACCAAAGCTGCTTGTTGCAACCTTTCTGAGAGCTTCGAAACAAACGCATCAGTGGATGTATCTTACACTGATGCAGTTAGTGGAGCCAAAACTATACAAATGCTTGGTCTTGATGGAAGGTACGTTCAGACCAATCGTGAAAACATACCGCACATTAGGGGACTTATTAGTCGTTATGGCATGGGTTATGTTCCCGGCACCTGGTTACAGTCAATTGATGTAGGCAAAGGAGCAGGAACTGTGGTGAATGGCTATGAATCCATGACCGGACAACTCAATGTGGAGCTTAAGAAGCCCGAAAACAGTGAGAAGCTATACCTCAACGGATACGTCAACTCATTTGGCAGAGCAGAAGTCAATGCCAATCACGCCACTGATCTCAATGACAAATGGAGCACAGCCCTATTGTTACACTCCAATTACTTGGGTACTGAAATAGATGGAAATGATGATGATTTCATGGATTTGCCAAAATCACGACAGATCAACTTTATGAACCGGTACAAGTACATGGGCGATCGCATAAGGTCACAAATAGGCTTGCAGGTCATGCACGATGATAAAGCTGGCGGTCAATTAGGATTTGGCTTTGGAGATGACTTCAAAACATCACCTATGTATGGGTTTTCCAACCAAACTACAAGGGTTGAGTTATTTGGTAAAACAGGTGTGCTGTTTCCTAACAAACCCTATCAGGGTTGGGGATTTATGTATTCAGGAGCTTATACGGATATTGATGCTGGTTTTGGTCGGGATGATTACTCTGGACAGGAAAAGACCATTTATGGAAATGCAATCTATCAGAATATCATCGGCAATTCATTTCATCAGTATAAAGCTGGTGTAAGTATGCTTTATGATGACTTCAACGAAGTGTATGTCGACTCAGCCTTCGCAAGGACGGAGATTGTTCCTGGAGCATTTTTTGAATATTCTTTTTTGCCTGGGGACAACTTTAGTTTGATCGCTGGTGGGCGAGCAGATTTTCATAACCTTTATGGAACATTCCTGACCCCTCGCCTACATACCAGGTATCAGTTGACCGAACACACGGCAGTAAGATTGGCCATTGGTCGAGGGTACAGAGTGGGCAACCCATTGGTAGAGAATATCAATGCACTCGTCTCTAACCGACAATTCATGGTTACCGAAGAGCTGAATCCTGAAATTTCGTGGAATATGGGCGGAAGTGTCACTACCAAACTAGATGTGGGTGATCGGCATATCAACCTAATTGGGGACTACTTCTACACCACATTCGAAAATCAGTTGATTTACGATATGGATCAAAACTCACATAGAGTGACCATTTATAACCTCGATGGGCAGTCTTATGCGCACAGTTTTCAAATAGAAGCTAAATATCAGCTCAATGAATTTTTTGGGCTAAAGTCAGCATACAAATATTACGACGTGCGCACAACAATTGATGGACAATTGAGACATGTCCCGTACATCTCAAAAAATAGATTATTCCTAAATGCATCCTATTCTACGAAATATGATAAATGGAAGGCTGATGCTACTCTCCAGTGGTTTGGAAGCAAAAGGTTACCCAACACTTCTGACAAGCCCACAGAATTTCAGTTAGGATCAAGAACAAAAGATTTCCTTTTACTCAATACACAGGTTAGTCGCGGGTTTCGCTGGGGCAGTATCTATTTAGGATCTGAAAACCTTCTAAATTTCACACAAAGCAACCCAATTGTAGATGCAGAAAACCCTTTTGGCAATGAATTTGATGCTTCCATGATATGGGCTCCAATAACAGGCCGAATGATCTATGTAGGATTTAGATATAAAATTGAGAGATAATTAAACAACAAAACAATGAAGATTCAAACAATAACTACCATCATATCCCTTTTCATTGGGTTAACCACATATGCACAGCAGGAACCCGAAAAAGTAGACAAAGGCTACAAAGTGGAAATCAAAACCTCGGCCGTTTGTGAAATGTGCAAAGAGGCCATCGAAAGTGACTTAGTCTTCGAAAAAGGAGTGAAAGACGTGAACCTGGATGTAGATTCCAAAATGCTCACTGTAGTCTATAATGAGAAAAAAACTGATCCTCAAACGATCAGAAAGCGTGTATCTAAAGTAGGATACCATGCAGATGATGTAAAAAGGGATCCCATAGCCTATGAGAACCTACCACTGTGCTGCAAAGACGGAGCGCATAGCGAGGACCATCATTAAATATTTGGTAAGACAATCTTCAAAAATCCGCCTTTTCAATAAGATCCTGAAACAAGTTCAGGATGACAGAAAAGGCGGATTTTTCTTTTCTCCACACTTACAAATTACCTACTTCTGAAAACAAAATGTAGTTAGCAGCCTTAAATGATTATCGTTTTAACCGAAATTCAATACCGTTTAATTAAGCTTTATTATTTAGGTCATTCCGTCAGGAATCTTTATGATAAACAAATGTTGAGTTAAAGATTCCCTGCCTGCCGGACAGGCAGCCCGACAGGCAGGTTAACAGAATGACTTTTTAAAGTGCAATTAGAGCTTACTAAACGGCATTGAACCCGGATTTAAGGTTTTTTTATGTCACAGCAATTTCTACAACAGTGGGGAGAAGCAGCTTACACTACCACAGGATTTTTCTGGATGGCGATGTGGGCATTTATCCTTGGGTACATTGTGAGCAGTATGGTTCAGGTGTTTGTTACCAGGGAGCGCATGCGCAAATACATTGGTGAAAGCAACCTCAAAAGCCTATCAATTGCCAGCTTTTTTGGCTTCATTAGCAGCTCATGCAGTTTCGCGGCACTTGCTACCACCAAATCCCTTTTCCAAAAAGGAGCAAGCTTTGCAGCAGCAATAGCCTATTTACTTGCTTCCACAAACCTGGTGATCGAATTAGGAGTGGTTATTTCTATCTTTCTTGGATGGCAGTTTGTGGTAGGAGAATATGTAGGTGGGATATTGCTCATCCTAAGTTGCTGGTTACTAATCAAGCTTATTAAACCCAAAAAGCTCATAGAAGCTGCGCGGAAGTCACTCGGAAAGCCCGATAATCATCATATGAAGGACCAAAGTTTTTGGGAAAAGTTCAGGTCAAATGAAAGCTGGCAGCGGATCGGACAAAAATATGCAATGGAATGGCAAATGGTCTGGAAAGATGTAACTGTGGGTTTTACCATAGCAGGTATAGTTGCGGTGTTTGTTCCAGATAGTTTTTTCCAGACACTTTTTATCAATAGTGGAAGTGGATCAGATTATTCATTTTTCACTTTGTTAGAGCATGTCATTGTAGGGCCAGTAGCTGCATTTCTCACCTTTATCGGAAGTATGGGCAACATCCCTCTGGCTGCTTTACTGTTCGACAAAGGAGTAAGTTTTGCGGGTGTCATGGCATTCATATTTAGCGACCTGGTGGTATTTCCCGTACTTCGGATCAATGCCAAATACTACGGATGGAAGATGTCCCTGTTTATCCTGTTTCTCTTATTTTCATCGCTTATAACTACCTCACTTATTCTACACTACGGTTTTAGTCTTGCGGAATTACTACCTGATACTTCAGTAAAATCTTCAATTACAGAAGGTGATCATTTCAAAACCAACTACACCTTCTTTCTGAACTTGATCTTCGTAGCAATAAGTGGAGTACTGGCTTATGTCGGGTTTGTAAAAGGAAAAGGCATGATGCACCATGGTGAAATGGCACAGAAAAGCCCCGCATTGGAAAAAACATTAAAATATTTAGCGCTAATCTGCTACGTCTGGTTAGGGATCGGACTCATCCTTAAGTTCTTAATTTGACTAACTTAAATAACATCAGAAAAGGTTAATTACGCCAAACACCTGCTGCATTAAACCGTTGTAGAAATAAGGATTGTTAAACCAAAATAAGGAGGAAGAATGAAACGCTTCAGATTATTTCATATAGCAATCACCATTCTAACCATCACTGGGTGTGCGGTCTCACCCTACTCTGTAATTACTGATTTTGATCAGGACGCAGATTTCAATCAATACAAATCTTACTACTGGTCAGATGAGTTTCAAAGTGAAAATGGAAAAGATCCGCTCTTCTATAACTCATTGACCAAAAAACGTTTAAAAACTGCATTAGAATCCGAAATGAAAGGCAGAGGCTATGTGTTGGATGCATCAGATCCTGACTTACTGGTGAACTCACGAGTATTGGTGGAGCAAAAGAGCAATCAAAGTAGTTATGCTTATTCGCCCTACTCTTATTATTACTACCCCTTTGCGCCTACTACAAGTACCTCCCAGCGGAAACAAGGAGGAGTAATCATAGAACTGATTGATAAGGATAGACGACAGCTCGTATGGCAAGGGTACGCGCCAGAAGTTCTGGAAACAAACACCAAAAATAAACAAGAAGAGGTCAGAAATGCAGTCTCTATGATCTTCTCCAAATACGAGCATAGAAATAACTAAGTCATTTCAAAATACTCCCGTTCACCATTTTTGTGCTAAACTTATCCGATGAAATTTACATTCGGATTGTTAGCCATATCATTACTGGCGTGCTGTGGTAGCCCTAGAAATGCACAGGAAAAAAAGACGGTTATTGCCTACATTGACAACCCTTCGGGTGGAGCAGCCAGCCTACCACACCTGATCCTTGGTGGAGATAATCTTCTCTATTTTTCCTGGTTGGAGCAATTTGGTGATTCCGTAAGCCTGAGGTACTCCAGATATGAAAAAGAATGGTCAGAAGTGGAAGAAATAGCTTCTGGTGTGCACTGGTTTGTCAACTGGGCAGATTACCCAATGATTTCCTCATCTTCTAATGGAGGTTTACTCGCACATTTTCTAAAAAAAAGCAATGAAGGCACTTACTCCTATGATGTAAACTTGAAGACAAAATCCAATGGAGAGTGGTCCTCACCATTCTTACTTCATACAGACAGTACCCCGACAGAGCATGGGTTTGTCACTATGCTCCCCCTATCCGATAGCACCTTTCAGGTAGCTTGGCTCGACGGACGAAATACTGGAGGTAACAACCACTCTCATGGTGGCGCCATGACACTGAGGACAGCTGTTGTCAAAACTGATGGTACGCTGACTGAGGAGAAGGAACTGGATAGTAAAACCTGTGACTGCTGTCAAACTGGAGGCGCAATGACATCTCAGGGTCCTGTTTTTGTTTATCGTGATCGCTCCGAACTAGAGATTCGTGACATTTCAATTGTCAGAAAAGAAGCAGGCAGATGGACAGAGCCTACTACTGTTGCACAGGACAACTGGAACATTGCTGGTTGCCCTGTCAATGGCCCAAGAATTGATGCAATCAACAATACACTTTCGGTAGCCTGGTTTACAGGTGCCAAAGATCAACCTCAGGTTAAATTAGCATTTTCAACAGATGGAGGAAGGCACTTTCAGGATCCTATAATCATTGATAACAATACGCCATTGGGTCGTGTAGATGTGGTGATGCTCGATGAGCAATCGGCAATGATCAGTTGGCTTGGAAAACAAATGGACAAGTCAGTAATCAAAGCCAAGAAAGTTTATATCACTGGGATTTCGGAACCTTCTCTTACCATTGCTGAAACCAGTGACTCACGTGGAAGTGGATTTCCTCAGATGGAAAAATACAAAGATTCGCTTTTCTTCGCATGGACTGTTGTTCAAGACTCAACCACGCTAATCAAAATGGCTAAAATCGATTTTTAGCTACTCTAAAAAAATCTTTTCGGTTATCTTATTGCCTTCATTGATTAATGTCATCATTGACTAAATCTGATAAGTCATAATCCATGTTATCAAAACTTGCTAACCTAAAGTATTACCTGTCTCTGGCTCTGCTCACCATCATTTTATTCGTGGGTCAGGTGTACCTGAAAAAAGTAATTGATCTTCAGTAACTTGAAAGGCTTGTCGGACAATTGGTCTTCGTGTTGATGAGCTCAGCCCTGGAACGAATTGATTGCAAAGAATTGATCGAATCTGTCAAAGAAGATTTACAAAGCCTGATTGATAGCAATGAAGCAGAAATTATCATTGAGGAGCTGCCACACACGATCAGCGGCTACAAGCTTAAGCTCCGCCAGCTTTTTCAAAATTTACTTAGCAACGCGGTGAAATTCAGAAAACTGGATGTAGCTCCTAAAATCACAATATCTTGTTCACTCAAATCTATCTACTACGAATTTCTCGTTAGTGATAATGGAATTGGGATCGATCGATCCCAATTTGATAAAATTTTCTTAGTTTTTCGAAGAGCTACCAATTCTGGCCATGAAGGACAGGGTATTGGTTTGGCCAACTGCAAAAAAAATTGTTGAACTTCATGGTGGATCCATCTCTGTAGATTCAACTGCTGGGCAAGGTAGCTCCTTCATTTTTACAATATCTAATGACCTGATATGAAAGATCCCTTACACATCATGCTTATAGATGACAATCCGGACGACAATTTTTTTCATGTCAGTCATCCGTAAAAGCCTACAGGATGTGAATATCATAGTGAAAACTGATGGTTCGGAAGCACTGTACTATTTAAAAAACAAAAGCTCAGACCTGTTACCAAACTTAATATTCCTTGACATCAACATGCCTGTAATGAATGGGTGGGAGTTTCTTGATGCCTATGAAGAATTGTCAGATGACCTAAAGGCAGAAGTAGTGGTGATGATGCTCACAACAAGTTCTAATCCTGATGACGCCTCTAAAGCAAAGGAATATGAGGTGCTTCAGGATTTTATGACCAAACCATTGAGTCCAGAGGTTTTGCTCAAGGTGATCAAAAGGTACTTAAACCATTAGTGCCATGCTATTTTGCCGGATGTACAGCAATTCCCAGAGATGGCAGTACACGACCACTGGCCTCCGAATAATTCAAAGCAAGATTATAATGTACTTTGTTAGCTTTTGAATTGGTATGGATCCATCCTAAACCTAAACGGTATGCCATAGTATGTTGCTCTCCCATATAAACTACCCCATCTTCTGGAAATTTATAAATATAGTTGTCCCAGGAAATCATAGGCTGAAATACAAGGGAATTTTTACTCGTAAAACTGTAACTTAAAGGTAGACCAACCAAGAAATTATAATAGTTTACACTTTCGTTGTTCGTGTTAAAATTTTCATTGAGGGTAGCATAACCCACTAGTCCAAAAGCTGAAATTCCAAATTTCTGATCATTGGGGAACAGTGATAATTTGGAAAAGCCCTGAAAGCCAAGTGTGAATAGTCCAAGACCAAAACTTCCTCCTACATCCAATCGATCAGTCAATCCATATTGACCCTGGATCTGTAACCATGGTGCTGCAAGTTTATATGGTTCTAATTTAACGGATCCATTGGTAGAATCTGCTTCATACTTCGAGACATAATTGTATGATGCTGAAAGGGCTGCACTCCATTCTTTGCTCCCATTGGTGTGGCCATCCTGAAAAAGGTTTGAAGAACTCACACACCCAGTCAGAAAAATTAAACAAAAAATCCAATATCCGGGTAGATGCATACGGTAGATATTTTGAATCAATGTAATTAAATTTTTTCGTATTACCGAGTTTTACAAACCCAACAAAAAAGCCGGCTTCTGCCGGCTCCTCTTTAGTGGTTATCTTTAGGTTTCTGCTTGTTCTTGTCTTTAGGCTCCTTCTCTTTGACTTTGACCTTATCCGTGTTCACTTTCAGGTTTAAATCATTAGTTACATTGGGGTTTACCTTCACATCCTGATTTAAGTTTAAGTTGTTCTCCACATCTACCTCGTTATTTACTTCAAGTTCCTTTTGCAGTTCCAGCTCCTGGTTTTGGATTTCAATCAGCCTTGCAGCTTCTTCTACCTTTAGTTCCTGATGCTCAGCAAGATCTCTTTCACGTTCGGCCAACCTTAGATTCTGCTCAGCTAGTTCTCTTTGCACCACCAGCTCAGCCCGCTCTTCCTCAAGTAATTCCCGGTTTTCCTCTTGAGCAAGTTGTTGCTCCTCTGCCAACAGTCTCATCTCTTCAGCTTTTAACCTACTTTGTTCTGCCTCCATTCGTTGTAAATCGGCCTCAGTAAGCTGATTTCCAGCTAGAAGCCTTTGATTTTCCGCTTCCCTCTGAGCTTGATCAGCTTCGGCAAATGCTTTACTCTTTAGCTGGATTTCCTGTGAAAACTTGTAATCAGAAATATATGGAATTGGATCTACGGGCTTCCCGTCTTTCCTTACTTCATAATGCAGGTGCGGTGCTGTAGATCGGCCTGAGCTTCCTACTCGCGCTATCAACTGCTTCTTCACAACTATATCCCCTTTTTGAACTTCGAAAGTAGACAGTTGCGCATACTTAGTGGTATACCCGTCTCCATGATCTATCACCAGATATTTGCCGTATCCACTGGGCTGTACTTCCAGTTCTATGACTTCCCCAGCTGCAGTTGCTATCACTGGGGTCCCGCTCTGAGCTGAAATGTCTATCCCAAAATGGTGCTTCCGCTTTTTATCAAACGGATCGTCTCTCATACCGAAAGTCGACGATACCCGTACCTTGCCATCTTCTGTTGATACCGGGAAAACAGAGGGCTTTTCACCAATTGTTTTATGCTCAACTATTGGTTTTGGCGCATCCAAAACTAGTGTTTTCACATGTCTCTCTTTCATCTCAAATGAAAACAAAGACACCATAACCACTAACACAGGCACTAAAATGAGTAAACTGGTAAGTGAAATTCTTTTAGATTTATTTTGATTCATCATTTGTATTCTTTTTTTAATGGTTGAAAAATTGAAGAAGCTCACCGGACCCACGAACCCACCTCCAGCCATTTTGACCAATGACATCTGGTAGTAGATTTTTGCTTTGGCATCACGTGCCACTACTGCATCTACCTGGTATTCATGGACTTCTATAAGGGACTTCCTCAATAGGTATATGAAAGGGTTGAACCAAAAAAGAACAACAATGAAATCAACAAACATGCGGTCATAGGAATGACCAAGACTGACATGCTCTAGCTCATGTGCCATCACCAGATCTAAATCAGTGGTTTCCTCAATATTACCTGGAATAAAAACTGACTTAAAAAATGAAAATGGCTGAGAAAAGGGCGTTCTAAACACCTCAATTGCTCCAATTTTATTAATTAACTGATATCCATATCTAAATTTTCTGATCTTTATAAAGTTGATTAAATAGCGCTGAAACAGCAGAAAAACACCCAGTCCGTAACCCAAGGCAAGTAGCCAGTCCCAATTAATCAAGGGCTCTGCCGTGACTATAGGATTACTCACAAGTCTTGATGATTGGTCAATTTTTGTGGCAATCATGTTGACAAACTCTTGATTTGCTTCCTGTACTGGAGGCTGCTCAACCCGCATCAATGGCAGAAACAATCCAAAAATGATCGTTCCAAGCAAGAAGAACCGATTGAATTTATAAAAGGTGAGTTTTCTTAAAAACACCAGGTAAAACAAGATCAGTACTCCATGAAAGCAGCTGACCTTAATTAAATAAATCATCCAATTAGCCATTACCCTGTTGTTTTTTGATCTCAGCAGCGATCATCTCCTGTAATTCTTTCAGCTCCTCCAGGTTCAACTCATTTTCCTGAGTGAAAAATGAAGCAAACTGTTTTGGACTGTCATCAAAGAATGTATGCATCATCCCCTGGATGGACTCTCTGGCATAGTCTGCCTTCGATACCAAAGGATAATACTCCTTGGACTTGCCATGAGTTACAAAACCAATAAACTCTTTTTTCACCAATACATTCACCACAGTAGACACGGTGGTATAAGCGGGAGCTGGCTCATCATACTGAGCTACGATATCCTTGAGATATCCTTTCTCCAGCTCCCAGAGATATTTCATTGCTTGTTCTTCTGCTTTGGTCAACGCTTTCATGAGACAATTATATTACTATATTTATAGTTATACAACTATTTTTATAGTAATAATTTCAAAACAGCCATTCAATAGATTTAAACCCACATTAGTAATTTAATCTGCAATTACGATTAATATCTGTAACTATTTTTACTGCAATTACGAATAATATAGACATGAAGAAAACCAAACTGGGAGAATTTGAAGAGCTCGTTTTGCTTACAGTCATTGTTTTGGCCAATGAAGCCTATGGGGTCGCCATTAAAAAAGAGTTGGAAGAAAGACTAAATGAACGCTTAAGCGTTGGGTCTATTCAGTCGGCATTGAAGAGAATGGAAGAAAAAGGATTTCTAAATTCTGAATTTGGCGATGCTACAAACAAGAGAGGTGGCAAACGTAAGCGGATCTATACCGCTACCCCCTACGCTCATCAAACACTTAGGGAAATCAAAGAAATTCGGGAAGGGTTCTGGTCAAACATTCAAATCGCCACGAGCAACCTATGAGCTCTGAAACAGAAATTAAGCCTCCCAAATGCGCTACCTGGCTTGTCAAGCGCTGCATCAAACCTGAATTTCAAGAAGAAGTACTTGGTGATATGGAGGAAGTATTTGCAGACGACTTAGCCACAGGATCAAGCTCCCGGGCCAGAAGGCGCTTCATCTTAGAAACCCTTAAAATACTCAAACCTAACCTCCTCAAAAACTTCAATTGGATATTAAGATTTCAATTTATTGCTATGCTCCAAAATCATTTTAAAGTTGCCATCAGATCACTTTTAAGGTTCAAAGTACACTCAACTATTAACCTGATCGGTCTGGCACTTGGTCTGGCCATTGCTGGCCTGATGTTCTACTACATCGCTGATGAACTTTCATTTGACAAGTTTCACCAAAAAGGTGACCACATTTATAAGATTGTGAGCCATTCAGGTGAAGAAGGTACCATGGAAACCAATGCGTGGCCTGTAGCCTATACTTTAAAGACCGAATATCCTGAAGTAGAAGCCATTGTTTACGCCAAAAAAGCCTCCGGTAGTTTCAAACTTAATCATAATAACAAGCGCTTTGATCATGACATTCATTTTACCAGTGAGGATTTCTTTGAGCTCTTTAGTTTCCACATGCTGGAAGGAAACCCCAAAACTGCACTGACAGAACCCTATTCCATAGTGATCACTGAAGACATCAAAAATCAATACTTTGAGGGTTCTGCACTTGGAGAAATAATTACGCTTAGAGATTCCCTGGACTTTCAAATTACAGGAATAGTAGCTAATCCTCCCAGAAATTCACATATTCAGTTTGACATGTTGATATCCTTTTCGACTTATGAAAAAGTATCCGGATGGTTCAGCTATACGGAAGGATGGGGAAATTTTAACGTAAGAAATTATTTATTACTAAAGAATGGAGCCAATATATCTGAATTAGAAAACAAAGCCTCCTCGCTCTATATGGACAATGTAGGCGATTGGCTCACTGAAATGGGTGTAAGCTTTCAGGTAGGTTTTGTTCCCATGAAAGATATCTATCTCAATTCCGGACTCTACAATGGTTTCGGACCTTACGCTCCAAAGATAGAGTCAGAACCGTTTCCCTCATTGCTGTATTTATCTTACTCCTGGCTTGCGTGAACTATACCAACCTCAGTACGGCAAGATCCATTTACCGGGCCAAAGAGGTCGGGATGCGCAAGGTTGCAGGATCAACACGTGGCAACCTCACCATCCAGTTTCTCATTGAGTCTTTGCTCATCACTTCAATGTCTTTTGTGCTTGCCTTAATTTTGATCCAACTTGGGCTCCCGTTTTTCAACGAAATACTGGAAAAAAGCTATTCGCTCTGGTCCCTGTTTAGTTTGGAAGCGATATCTGCAGCCATTGGACTCATCCTCGTCACCTCCCTTTTGGCTGGTCTTTACCCAGCCATCTATATCTCTGGAGTGAGGCCATTGAAAGCGCTTTCGGGTAAATCATTGAAATCCGGAGGAATCCCTTTACGAAAAGTACTCATCGTATTTCAGTTCTTTACAGCTTCCGCAGTGATCCTTTTCACATTTTTAGTGATGGATCAGATCAGGTTTATGCAAAATCAAAACCTTGGTTTTAACAAAGAACAGGTATTGATCATCGATGCTTCCAATGTACCCGGAGCTACTAAAAAAGCTTCATTCAAAAACGAACTGAAGGGGATTGCCAACGTCACAAACGCGAGTTTCAACAATGTCCTACCTGGAAGACCAGGATGGCAAGGCCAGTGGGCTTATGCCGAAAAAGTCTCTGAAGATCATGTGACCACTGAATACATGGCCATCGATGAAGACTATATCAACACACTCAATTTGCAATTAATTGCCGGAAGAAACTTTGAACTGGATAGGCCATCTGAACTGGAGGATGGACTTATCATCAACGAAACCTGTGTTACTGCTATGGGCTGGAACAGCCCGGAAGAGGCTATAGGTAAACGAATTGTATCTCCATCAGGCACACCTGAGGGCAAAGTGATTGGAGTGGTCAAAGATTATCATGGATTGGGTTTACAGAATCCTATTTGGCCTAAAGCCATGGATTACTCCAGCACTAGCTACGGACGTTATTTTGCGATTCAGTTTGGATCAGGAAACACTACTGAGCTCATAACTCAACTTGAGGAAAAATGGACGCAATTGTTCCCCGATTATCCAATGGAATACTCTTTCTTAGACGTGGACTTTGATCGCCAATACAAAAAGGAACAACAGCTCGTTACTCTATTGGGTGTATTCACGGTCATGATCATTGTGATCTCTTCCATCGGACTTTTAGGACTTGTGTCGTTTGTTGCCTTGAGCAAAACCAAAGAAATTGGGATTAGAAAAACCCTTGGTGCATCCATCCGCCAAATCATCCTTTTACTCTCAAAGGATTTCATGATTTTAGTATTGATTGGAAATGTGCTGGCTATTCCACTGATCTGGTATCTTGGTCGCTCCTGGCTGGCTGATTTTGCTTATGCCACGTCGATCAACCCGCTCATGTTTGTTTTAACAGCTCTTGTTACGTTGATTGTTTCCTTTGCCACTGTGGGCTTACAAACATTGAAAACAGCTCGAATGAATCCTTCCCGAGCGCTTAGATATGAGTAAATGGTCTAAAAAGAAGAGGTATCTCAAAAACACTTATGAGTCCCTGAACTGATCAAAAAGTCATCCTGAACTTTTTTCAGGATCTTTGAGATACCTCTTGCTAATTATTTACAACCTTGATTTATACAGTCATTTGCTCTTCATGAATGCCTTCCGCAAACTCTTCAATCATTTTTGCATTGAAAGCATCAAGATCAGCAGGACTTCTGGAAGTTACCAATCCTGCGTCCACCACTACTTCTTTGTCGACCCATCGCACTCCGGCGTTCTTTAAGTCCGTTTTGATGGATGGAAAAGAGGTCATTTCCCTACCCTGTAGTGCTTCTGTCTCAATCAGCACTTGCGGGCCGTGGCATATTGCTGCTATTGGTTTCCCTTTCTCAAAGAAATCCTTCACAAACTTCACCACGTCTTCATTTCGCCTCAGCAAATCCGGGTTGGCCACTCCACCGGGAATCAACAACCCATGATAATCTGCTGCGCTAGCCTCTGAGATGTGAACATCTACAGGAAGGTCAATTCCCCAGTTCTCACCTTTCCAGCTTCTGATGTTGCCTTCACGGGGAGAAACAATGGTCACATTTGCTCCGTTTTTCTCCAGTGCTTCTTTTGGAGATGTAAGTTCAGATTCTTCGAATCCGTTCTCAGCTAGTATTGCAATTTGCCTGTTCTTTAAAGTATCCATAATTGTTTCTGTTTTTTAGTTTAACAATTATCCCTATTGCGTCTAACTCTACTTATAGTACTAGTGAGAGCCCAGATGGTTTAGGAAAATTGAGGGAATTTTATCAACTCCACGTCAAACTAACCATCCATCGTCCTGTACTTCAGTCTTACCATCCCTGTTATTTCTATACTGATGGCATCAAAACTTTTCCTGAAGAGACAAATCCACTGGGAATTGAGCCACAGGTCAAAAACCAATACTTCCGAAAAACGTTTATATTACACATAAGATGTGCAATTCATGAAAAACATCACACTTTCCATACCTGAAGAGCTCCTTCAGAAAAGCAGGGAGTACGCCAAAAAAAATGGTACTACGGTCAACAATATGGTCAGAACTCTTTTACAAAATACCGTTGAGTCAAAATCAGGTCTTTCCGAAATTGAATCTTCAATCAACGAAATCGGTATAAAAACAAAAGGATTTAGGTTCGATAGAGAAGAGCTTCATGAACGGTAAAATTTTCATCGATTCTAACGTGTTAATCTATTTGTTTAGCAGTGATGAGCCAGAAAAAAGAAACCACTGCAACAAGTTATTACTTTCATTAGAAAAGGAATATTCTCTGGTCTGGAGCACGCAGGTGATACAAGAATTTTACAATACCTTCACACAAAAGTTTGGAAGAAGTCCTCAAGAGGTTAAAAAACATATTCAGTATTTCACTAGCTTCGAACTTGTGATTAATAACCTGGATACAATTAATTCAGCCATCGATATTCAAATTACTAACAAACTAAGTTTCTGGGACTCTCTCATCATTAGCGCTGCTCAACAAGCCAATTGCTCAACGCTCCTAACAGAAGATTTAAACCATAGTCAAAAAATAGATATGCTAACAATCAAAAGTCCATTTGAATTGTAGTGGTTTGGTTGCGTTCACACATCCATCGTCCTGTACTTCAGTCTTACCATTCCTGTGATTTCTATACTGATCGCATCAAACTCCTCCATTACTTTTCCCTGAAGTAGATAAATCCCCTTTCCGGTAAACGGGTATTTTTTAGATACTGGAGGAAAGTGTACGGTGTCTATAAACTCACCCAGCTCATCGAGAAACGTCCCAAAATGCATGCGTTCTCCCTTGGAAGTCCCAGTGTTTTTCGTAGCTACCAGATAACCGAGCACCTGCACAAATCGATTGATATTTTGTTTTAGCTGATGTGCCAGCAGGTAATTCTCCGGTCGCTCCCTGAGCAGGTAAAACGGACTCTCCAGGGGAAACCCCAACAGCTCGATCTCATCGTAGATATCTTCTATCTCTTCATGCTCTATTGCCGGAAGTTGGTATTTTTTCACTGGAGGATCAAACAGTGAAGGCTTATTGTAACTCTTTCCCGTGTTGCCCAGCAAAAAATGCGCATGCCAAAGCAAGGCCTTTTTATCCTTTCCGGTAAACCGAAACGCCCCAATTCTAATCAATAAACTGAGCTGCTCAAGAGAGATACTCACTCTCTTCACAAAATCATCCACCGACATAAACAATCCGTTCTCATTGCGCTCCATGATCGCCTCCCGAATCACCTGATGTTCCAACTCTTTGATCATGCCCAGGCCCAAGTAGATCGTCTTTCCACGAATAGTTACCGCATCATCGCTCCAGTTCATACACGGAAGCTGGACATCTGCCCCGTGCATACGTGCCTCATGAATGTAAAGCTCCCGGCTGTAAAACCCGCCACCATTATTGAGCACAGCCACCATAAACTCCAGTGGATAATGCGACTTGAGAAACATACTTTGATAACTCTCTATGGCATAAGAAGCAGAGTGGCCTTTTGCGAAAGCATAACCAGCAAAACTCTCAATCTGTCGCCACACGTCTGCAGTTAATGAATCTGCGTACCCCTTCTCCCTGCAGTTGGAAAAAAACTTGTCCCGTACCTGCTGAAACTCCTCTCGCGACCTATACTTGCCGGACATTCCCCGCCTGAGCACATCGGCCTCAGCAAGGCTCAAGCCCGCAAAATAATGTGCCACCTTGATCACATCCTCCTGGTACACCATGATCCCATAAGTATCCGGCATGATGCCCCAAAGCACCGGATGTGCTTCCTTTCGCTTTTCAGGGAGCCTGAAGCGTAAGATGTATTCACGCATCATTCCCGACTTGGCCACTCCGGGCCGAATGATGGAACTGGCCGCCACCAGTGTGAGGTAGTCATCACAGTGCAGCTTGGTGAGCAGCATTCGCATGGCAGGCGACTCCACATAGAAACATCCGATTGCTTTTGCTTCACTCAGGTTGATCTTCACCAGGGGATCTTCCTTGAAAAGCTTAATGTCATGGATATCAATTGGTAGCCGGTCGGGCCTGTTTTCTTTAATGATCTCAAGCGCATCTTTGATCTTGCCCAAGCCACGCTGGCCCAGCACATCAAACTTGTACAGCCCCACATCCTCGGCTATCACCATGTCAAAATGGGTAATTGGAAATCCTTTTGGAGGTAAAGATGTCGCCGTGAAATAGTGGATAGGCTTTTCGGAAATGATGATTCCCCCTGCATGCACACTCAGGTGACTTGGAAATCCAGACAATCGCACCCCATAAGTCAGGATGAGCCTGGCATGATGATCAAGCTCCCGATCTTGTTGCTTTTGGAGCTTTTCAATCTCATATGCCGGCACTCCAAAAACCTTACCCACCTCACGGATCACAGCACGATGCTGAAAGGTACTGTAAGTAGCAATCAGTACTGCATGCTCATAGCGCTCAAAAATATAGCGGGTCACATCATCCCGGTCCCACGAAGAGAAATCCATATCAAAATCGGGTGGACTCTTCCTGAAGAGGTTGATGAATCGCTCAAAGTACAGGTCCAGCTCAATAGGATCCACATCTGTGATCCGCAGTAAATAAGCCACCACACTATTGGCTCCACTGCCACGCCCAACGTAGAAGTAACCCTGCTCGTGGGCATAACGCACAATATCCCAACTGATGAGGAAGTAAGCTAAAAATCCTTGCTTACGGATGACATCCAGTTCCTTGATAACCCTGCGTAAAATCGTCATAGACGGTTTTTCCCCGTAGCGATAACTGAGGCCTTCAAGGCACAACTCCCGAACTTTCTCATAGTCTCCTTCCTCACTCCCACTCCAGGTTTTGAGATTCTGAGGTTCCCTTTTATCACTAAAATCGAAATGAACCTGACTGGTCCTGATTACATGCTTGAGATTTTCAAACGCCTCTGGAAGCTGCTCATAAGTGCGCATCAACTGCTGCTTGCCCATATAAACGTCCGACTGATCAGCAGTGTCTTTTTCACCAAGCTTGGTGACCAGCGTATTTAGATCTATGGCCCTGAGTACACTATGCAGCTCAAAATCTTCTGCTTGTGGCAATGTATAGGTAGGACAAGCGATCAACCGGTCTTTTGGCACCTTGCTTATAAAAAGTGTGCGGGTAACCTCAGCTGGCTTCACTGAGATGTATTCAAACGACTTGAGCGGCCTATTGGGGACATTGTGCTGAGGGTAGATGATGTAACAATCAATGATTCGATCAGTCTCAGGCGGGATAGACTGACCAGCATGCAAATGCTCCGAAAGAAAAGTATTGATAGATTGAAACCCAGAATTGTTCCTGGCTATGGCCAAAAACTGCTGACTGGCTCCATTGCGAAAATCAACCCCAAGAATCGGGCGAATTCCGTGCTTCTGAGCCTGCCGCACAAACTCCAGACTCCCGGAAGTACTATTGATGTCAGTCAGCGCAAGGGTCTTTACCTGATTGGCTATAGCCCAGTCCATTAGCTTGTCAATAGAGAGCAAGCCATACTTAAAACTGAAGTATGAGTGAACATTGAGCACTCACAAAGCTAACTATTTTAGTATATTTCTAATATTTTTAGCTTTAAAAAACACAGCAGTCGTCAATTTCCAGCCAGTAATTTTAGCCTTCGTGATTTCCTTTTCCCTCCTATATTAAATGCCCAGCCAATGTTGTTGACCCTCTGATTTGAAAACCCTATTTGCTGGCTGGATATCATCAATTGTTCACCAGCTTTTCCAATATTGGCATGGCTAATAATTGTAAGAACCCCTCCGGCCAATACAGCCACACTCCCCAAAAGTGCAGCACTTCGATCATCGCCACCGTTAGACAAACTCAAAATAGTTATCGCATATCCTCCTGCCATCACGCCAACGCCAGCAAAATATTGTTTAGAAAACTTCTTCAGGGCAACTCCTGCTTCATACTGTGCATTATTTGGTGCCTTAACTTGAGCGATGGAAGGTGTTACCAGAAAAAATGTCAAGATAATTGATAAGATAGTTAGCTTCATTATTGCGTAAATGATTAGTTAGTTCAATCGCAAAATTTATTCCATTCCGCGTTTTATACACAACTCCTTTTAGAAATAAATTGAATTCAAACCTCTGTGGAATAGATCAAACAAACCTACATCCTATTAGTCAATCCCTTCAAAAGCATCCGAAAGCGCTATTCTAAGTCCTTTCACGACTTTTGATTCAACAGCATCCTCACGGACAAATTTTCCTCGAGAAACATACTTCCCAACCTGTAGGTCGTAAATCTCCAGCACACACTCACCTGGATACACTACCCAATACTCTTGCACTCCATGCTCTTCATAGAGGTGATACTTTTCATTCAGATCTTTAGAGGCCGTAGATGGAGAAAGAATCTCCACGATCGGGTCTGGTGCACCTTTGCAACCGGCATCATCTAGTTTAGAGTGGTCACAAATCACACAGATGTCTGGTTGTACCACTGTGAAAGTCTGATCATCAGCGTCTTCAGATCGACTTGGGAAACGCACATCAAATGGTGCCTGATAAACTTTGCATATCCCTCCCTTCAAAAAGGTATAGATTGATACAAATAAATCTCCTCCGATCTCCTGATGAGACCGCTTCGGCGCAGGAGACATCCTGAAAAGCTTCCCTTTGATCAGCTCCACCCGCTCTTCAAACGACCACTTCAAGTAATCAGCATAGGAGTAGGTAGCCTCTGGCTCCAGCACAGAGATATCATTAATATCCGTTTCCTTTGTTTTATACTCCTTCATCACCCATCAACTTCCTCAAAAACATCCTTGAGTTTGACTTTTAATCCAGGTAAGACATTGGAAGTCACCTCATCCTCACGAACCAATTTTCCTCGAGAAACGTACTTCCCATCCTGTAGATCATAAATTTCCAGCACACACTCGCCAGGATATACAACCCAATATTCTTTCACCCCATATTCTTCATAAAGCTGGTACTTTTCATTCAGATCTTTAGACGCAGTGGATGGAGAAAGAATCTCTACTATCAGGTCAGGAGCACCTTTACAACCGGCATCATCCAGCTTAGAGTGGTCACAGATCACGCAGATATCTGGTTGCACCACGGTAGACGTCTGATCATCAGTGTCATCGGGACTATTTGGAAAACGAACATCAAAAGGTGCGTGATAGACTCTACAAGATTTGTTTTTTAAAAAAGAAAAAATCTCACCCCCAATTACGGTGCTTATTTCCTGGTGAGACCGCTTTGGAGCAGGAGACATCCTGAACAGCTTCCCTTTGATCAGCTCCACCCGCTCTTCAAATGACCACCGTAGATAGTCTGCATAGGAGTAGGTAGCCTCTGGCTCCAGCACTGAGATATCATCAATATCCGTTTCCTTTTGTTTATATGCCGTAGACATGGTATTATAAAGTTAAATGTTTTTAATCATTAGAACTACTACTGTCTCCTGTTGGCTAAAAGTGGTGGTGGCTCACCTGTGAAAGGATTCCAGCGACCGATGGTACGCGCCATAATTCCTGATGCACGCATCACAGAGCGATCGCCGTACTTGTCCCGTATTTTGTCCATTGCATTGTAAAGACTGAGCTGCTCCTCGCTATCATCAAACAAGTCAATCTGATAAAACCCATTGACCAGATCACTCATACGGATACCAATGAGTCGCACGAGCAGCCGTTTATTGTAGAGCTTGTCAAACAACTCCAGGGCACGGGGAATCAACACATGATCTGCCGCTGTATATGGGATTCTTGACTGAAGGGTATAAGTGTTGAAATCAGAATAGCGCACCTTCACGGTAATACACGCGGTTAGTTTCTCGCCCCTACGAAGTTGAAACGCAAGATTTTCGGCCATTGCCGTAAGGATGCCCTTAAGCTTATGAACGTCTATGGTGTCCCGGTCAAACGTGCGTTCGGTAGAGATTGACTTGCGCTCCGAGTAAGGAATCACCCTGGAATGATCAATCCCATTAGCTTTTTTCCAGATGGTAGTCCCATTCACGCCAAAAGCACGCTGCATCAGATCAACAGACATCTCTTGTATGGTATGGATCTTTCGTACCCCCAGGCTCACCAATTTTGCATAAGTCTTATCGCCCACCATGGGAATTTTCTTTACCGAAAGAGGCGCCAAAAAAGCTTTCTCATGACCATAAGCAATATGCATTTGATTGTTCGGTTTGGCTTCATTGGTGGCTACTTTGGAAACTGTCTTATTCTCAGATAAGCCGAAAGAGATCGGCAAGCCAGAGTGGTCAACAATTTTTGATCTTAGTTCATTGGCCAGCTTCCAGGTACCATGAAACCGATCCATCCCGGTCAGGTCTACATAAAATTCATCAATGGAACTCTTCTCCAGCACCGGTACAGATTCCTGCAAAATATCTGTTACCACTTTAGAATGCTTGGTGTAGTCGGCGGAGTTTCCCCGCACAATAACTGCCTCCGGACATAGCGACCTGGCCAGCTTCATAGGCATGGCAGAGTGAATACCAAACTGACGGGCCTCGTAACTGCATGCCGCCACGACTCCCCGATCACTGGTTCCTCCGATCAGCACCGGTTTGCCAATCAACTTAGAGTTCTTCAACCGCTCCACAGAGACAAAGAAGGTATCAAGATCCAGATGTAGGATAGAGTTCATATCCTACAAATCTAATTATTTTAGTATTCAACTAATTATATTAGTAAATAAAATTCACTCATTTCCATGTAATCAGCGGGGTAACTTTGGTAAGTGTTTTTCCAGACATGAAAGATATCTTCACAGAAAAAATTCGTGGTACTGCCTGGTCTGGTTTTAGCGGAATAAAAAAATAAGATATATACGAACCCTGGGAATCATTAATGCCACTTAACCACTCTTCTATACTATTAAGTAGGCAGTGGGTATATTCTCACCAAATAGTTAAGCAACTCTCCAGAAGCAATTTCATTAAACGCTTGATCACTAGTAAACTCCAAAGCAACAATAGGGTCTTTGGCACCTCGATCACCAGACTCGTCACATTTCTCCAGTGCGGTAGCGCTATTCAAAAATGAAAAGTGCTCAAACTCAAGGTATTCATATTGGAAATCCAGGTTGAAAAACATGGTATCCCCTAAAAATTCCTCTCCAGGTGAGTAGAGGTTGAATTCAACATCCCTTACTTCAATGGAGAAATCATTCAAATCCCAATAAGGAAATACTTCAGGACAATCAAGGATACAAGAATAAATCCCCAAGAAACCAGTCCAAAGTAAAAAGGTGAAAAAAAGTCTTCTCATCAGTCCCCCACCGTAACAGCCAGATCCACACTACCACTAAACGATTCAAGTTTCAGTTCCAGGCTAGCCGCATGAAAAGTGGGGAAATCAGAAAAAACCATATTGGAGGTAATGACCTGGTTGTAAGTTTTTGAAGAATCTTCATTATGGATGGTTAAAGAAAGCAAGCCGCTGGAGTAATCCCCGATGACGATCGCAGCGACAAAGGATGCTGTATCAAAATTCAACGGAGAGTTGATCTGCTGATTGAAATCATTGGCCCTGATCACATAGGAGAATGCATTGGGAGTATTGGCCGATACCGGAATGTTTTCAATGAGTTTAATGTCCATTTCATCTACACTTGAAATGTCCGTACAACTAAGCAAGAGTAGGGAAAAAACGAAGACTAGCAAGTTTTTCATAATGATTGAGACTGGTGATTATATATGATGAGCCTCAAAACCCCCAATTGGTTGGAATGGATCAGGCAAGCACAAAAAAAGGCCAACTCAAAATAGAATTGACCTCTTAATGTTTTTTCAATAGAGCGCTTATACGATCTCTACCAATTCGATTTCAAAAATTAAATCCTGACCAGCTAGAGGGTGGTTAGCATCAATTGTGATTTTTTCATCCGCCACTTCCTTTACAATTACGTGTGTTTGTTGGCCTGCTTCATTCGTCGCCACAAGCGTCTGGCCGGGTTCCGGTTTCATGTCCGCTGGCAAGTCTGCTTTTGGAACCTGTTGGATCAGCTGATCATTTCGATCACCATACGCCTCAGCGCATGGAATAGTAACCTCTTTTTTCTCATTTATTGCCATACCATTTACGGCCTCATCAAACCCTTTGATCATCTGACCTCCGCCTACTGTAAATTGTAGTGGGTCACGCTCCAATGAAGAATCAAATACTTGTCCGTTAGTAAGCTTTCCTGTGTAATGAACCTTTACGGTATCATTCGCTTTTGCATTACTCATAATAATCTAGTTATTGGTTTTATAAGAATTTTTAGTTGGGGCCAGAAGGACACTAGGCACTCCGCCAAGAAGCGAATCAATAGCAGCACAATACTGACAGCTTGTAATCTATAACTGGAAACTTCCCGCAAAGTTAACAAATGATATAGGGAATGAAACTAATTGGTGAGTTTTATACCTGAAATTCAAGGAATTAACGGATAAACTCCGGCATTTGAGCCAATTATTCTTTTTCTCCAAACTTTATTTTCTGAGGAAACTCAATGCTCACCCTGGTACCAATATTCGGTTGTGACTCAATCTCCAACGTACCTTGATGAAGTTTGATGATATTGTAAGCAATACTCAACCCCATTCCAACGCCTTGTCCCGGGTCTCTGGTAGTGAAAAATGGCTCCAAAACCCGAGGTAGGTACTTTGGCTTAATCCCAACTCCATTATCTTTCACAGTGATCATAATGGAATCTTTACTGAAACTGGTACAAACTGAAATGGTACCCTGATCGTCAATCGCTTGATACGCATTTGTCAATATGTTCAAAAACGCATGGTACATCTGACTCCTGTCACCATATATCAATATTTCATCAGTATGAAATATGGGTTGAATCTTGAGTTTGGGCCTACCTTCATTTTCAAAAACCTGTACGCACTCCAGTAGGATTTGACGTAAATCACATTGCTCTGCCCGATTGATTTTACCTTCACTAAAGTGTTGTAAGCTTTTTATTATTTTAATCACCCTATTGACACCTTCATCTATGAGGTTAAGAGATTCAGGCACACTAAACCCTAACGGATTTTCATTTTTAGAGAGTTCAGTTCGAATGATTTCAAAGCCTCCTTTTATGAAATTCAGAGGATTATTGATTTCATGACTTATTCCCGAAGTTAGAACTCCGATAGAAGCCATTTTCTCAGATTCAAGTAATTTTTCATGCATTCTATCCATTTTCACTCTGTAATATTTGGTAAGGTTATTCATGGATGACAATCCCATCACTACAAAAAAACCAGCCAAGGTAGCCATAGAATTATACAAATAAAGATGATTAGGGTCATAACCAGCATCTGCAAAACCCACACCCAAGGCTTCATAAATGGAGTTGGTGAAAAATATTGCCAAAAACGGAAGTGACAACAGGCAATAAAGTGTCAGCCTCCTTCTGGAATCAATCACCAAAAATGGAACAATCAATGAAATAATCAACCAGAGGTAACTCCTGAAGTATTCACTCTCTGATAAATCGCTAATAGGTGTATTGATCTTAATAAATACATTGGCTACTATTACCGATATGGGGATAACCATAGAACCAATTATCGAACCTAATGCATTCTTACGATAACCATTTAGAATGGGAATTGCTATACTCATGAATACGGGTACCATAAGTGCTATAATTGATTTTGGAGGAAATTCAAAAACCAGATAAACAGGAAGTATTAATACAACAATCAGGATCATCATCAGGCTGATCTGGTTGGCAACTACCACCTTGATTTTATGCTGATGATCATGATTTTCATCAACTCCAATAAATGAGTACCTTCTCCATAGATTCTTAAGCATGATTCTGGGGTTAATCGATCAGCATATAGTTCATGAAATTAAGATATGATTCGGTAAAATCAGAATGGATTTCTTACTTGGTCCGATCAATCGTAAACTGGACCAGTTGTTTTAAAGAGGTGCGATAGTTTGTTTCTGGAAGCCGGGCCAGCAGATCATTTGCCATGGCGTGGTAATCTTCCATTACTCCTGTAGCATACTTAATACCTCCGGATGCTTTTACAAAATCAATTACTTCATTGACAAGCTTAGGCTCATCTGCACTACGCTTGATCATACGCTTGATGCGCTTCTTCTCTGACCTGCTCACCTGGTTGAGCGCGTAAATCAGCGGCAGGGTCATCTTCTTTTCTTTGATATCTATCCCTGTAGGTTTGCCAATCTCAAAAGTGCCATAGTCAAACAAGTCATCTTTGATCTGAAAGGCCATGCCTACATTCTCTCCAAATTGCGTCATCAGGTCAATAACCTCTGGGCTTGCCTCGGCAGAAGAAGCTCCTACCCGACAACATGCTGTGATCAAACTGGCTGTCTTTTGACGAATAATTTCGTAATAAATATCCTCTGTGATATCAAGCTTCCTGGCCTTCTCCATTTGCAAAAGCTCTCCCTCACTCATCTCCTTCACTGCATTGGAGACAATTTTCAGTAAATCAAAATCATCATTGTTTAATGATAGCAGCAAGCCACGAGAAAGCAAGAAGTCTCCAACCAGTACGGCGATCTTGTTTTTCCAAAGTGCATTCACTGAAAAAAAACCGCGACGGTAGTGAGAGTCATCCACCACGTCATCATGCACGAGTGTGGCAGTATGAAGAAGCTCAATCAATGAAGCTCCTCTATAGGTGGATTCCTGTATCCCACCTGCGGCACCAGCACTTAGAAACACAAACAGAGGACGCATCTGTTTGCCCTTTCGCCTGACGATATAGCTCGTAATCTTATCAAGCAACATCACGTTGCTACGCATGCTCTTACGAAACTTCTGTTCGAACTCCGACATCTCGGTGGCTACCGGAGCTTGTATATCGTTTAATTTGAGTGGCATAAATATGGGATTGCAATATTAACACCTCCTACCCGTATTACAAATCTGTTTTTTTATACGCATTAACCTTTTGTCAGAGATAAAGTGTTTGATACTTTTAACAATACTTTTCTAAAGCCTATAGTTTACCAGATGAATCAAGCTCCCTACTACCTATTGGATGTTTTCACTGAAGTGAAATACGGAGGAAATCAATTAGCCATTTTTCCCAATGCTGATCAAATAGATGAAAATCTTTTTCAGAAAATTGCGCGCGAACTCAATCTTTCGGAAACGGTCTTCCTTTTTCCACCTGATGAATCAGGAAATTATTCCATGCGAATCTTTACACCAGGCAAAGAACTACCTACTGCTGGACACCCTACTGTGGGCACGGCTCATTACCTGGCTGGCATTTTAGATCATCAGCCCACAGGCACAATGAAAATATCTCTTCAGCAAAAGGTAGGCCTGATCAACGTATATGTGGAAATGAAAGACAATCAGCCGGGAATTATCACAATGCATCAACCACTCCCTGTTTTCGGCCCTATGCACAATGACAAGCGTGAAGAACTTTCGATCATACTGGGTCTGTCCATAGACGATATAGCCGATGCGCCGATTCAGGAAGTTTCCTGTGGTAACAATACCCTACTCGTACCAGTTAAGTCTACGGATTCTTTGAAAAACATCAGGCTGAAAGCAGATATCTGGGCAAACTTCAAAGCAAAGGTGGGCAATGCATTGATGTATCCATATACCCTTGAAGGTGTGCAAGGCGGCAATGTACAAGGCAGAATGTTTGCGCCCGAGCTCGGGATCACAGAAGATCCGGCGACCGGATCTGCAAATGGCCCACTGGCAGCTTACCTCACGAAACATAAACTCATCAAAATGCCAGCAGTAAGTTTACAGGGTTATGAGATGGGAAGACCTAGTCAAATCCACCTGGATACTGAAACTGACAGTGATGGTAATATTACCGCAGTGAAAGTGAGCGGCAAGAGCGTCTTCACTGGTGAAGGCGTTCACTTTGTCGATCCGGTGTGAAATATATCGTCTAAATTGCAGTGCTATCAATAGTTGTAGACATTCCCTTTTGAATGAGAAAACAAAGAGAGAAAGTAAGATATTCTGAAATAATACCCCGCACGCGTCAATGGCCAATTGTCCAGCTAGCACGGGACAGAAAGGCTTTCATTGAAGAGGTCACACAAGAATCATTCGAAAGTTTAAAACAAATCACCAGGGGCCGATCTCTTCGTGAAGAGCTAGAGATGACCGTGTATCGGGAAAAACTCCGCATCAAAGCAAATCCGTGGCGGGTGGATCCAAAGGATGAAAAATCTTTTTGGAGAAGCATACAGGACCGGTTGATGGACAGTACCAACCTGCCCCCATCTGAAGCCAAAGATGTTGAGGAGAAATTGCTCTATGAGATCATCAATCGGTACGCTGAGGAAATTGCCGGAAATTTCAAGAAGAACTCTTACCAGTTTGCCAGAGGATTCATCACTTTCGGGTTTGCAAGGCTATTAAATGCAACCCGGGTAAAGGGTTTCACTTCCCTTTTCAGCAAGCAGCTAGACCTGGATGACAAAATTCACATTGTAGGAGAGCCGGAGCACATCAGAAAGCTGGCCATGAAAGGCACCGTGGTGATGGTTCCTACTCATTTTAGTAACCTCGATTCCATTCTTATCGGTTGGGTGATCCAGTTTTTGGGTTTACCTGCTTTTATCTATGGCGCCGGATTGAACCTTTTTAACCTTAAAATATTCGCTTACTTCATGAATAGCCTTGGAGCATACAAGGTGGATAGGCGAAAGAAAAACCCGGTTTACCTGGAAACGCTCAAAACCTACTCCAGCATGGCACTGAGGAGAGGATGTCATAGTTTGTTTTTCCCTGGAGGCACCAGGTCCCGGTCGGGTCAGATTGAAAAAGCACTAAAGCTGGGACTTTTAAGTACCACAGTGGAAGCTCAGCGGATCATGTATCAGCAGGAATCAGCCGAAAATCCACCTAAGAAGATTTTTGTGGTCCCTGTTGTGATCAATTACAACTTCACATTGGAAGCTCCTGCATTGATCAACGAACACTTAAAGAGAACAGGTCAGGAGCGCTATTATAAAGAATCGGATGAGTTTACTACTTCTTACAAGATTGCCACTTTCCTTTTTAAGTTTTTCACAAAAGGCTCAAACATCTCGGTAAGCATTGGCAAGGGAATGGACATCCTTGGAAACTATGTGGACGATGAGGGCAACAGCATAGACAGTGGTGGCAATACGATAGATCCCAAGGATTATTTCATTTCACAAGGTGAAATCAATGTAGATCATCAGCGCGAGCAGGAATATGTGAGAATTCTCGCCAAGAGGATAGTAGAGGAATACCATAAATACAACAGGGTATTTGCCAGCCATCTGGTAGCTTATACAGCATTCAAAATGATGGAGCGCAAAAACCCAAAATTAGATCTGTACAACTTGCTTCGCTTACCCGACGAAGACACTACGATTGATTATCTGGAGTTTAAAAAAGCCTGGAAGAAGCTCCGGAAACGTATATTGAAACTAGAGAAGAAAGGCAGGGTGAGCTCCGCGGATCATCTGAAAGCCAAAGCTGATGGGGCCATTGAGCACGGACTGGAAAATGTGGGCATGTACCATGCACAACGACCTCTCATAAAAAAGGGGGATAAGATTATCATACAGGACATGAACACACTGTACTACTACCACAATAGAATGGAAGGTTATGGTCTCGAAAAACACATCTAAAAAATCGATTGGGGTTATCGGTGCAGGTAGTTTTGGCACAGCTGTGGCCAACATCCTGGCTGAAAAAAATCAAAATGTGCTACTCTATGCCCGCACAGAAGGGAAAGCCGAGATACTCAATAAAACAAGAGAAAGCGCAGGCCACAAACTCCACGATCACATCAGTGTAACACATGACCTTGAGCTTGTGGGTAATTCTTGTGATGTCATTTTCCCGGTGGTGCCTTCGGCAAACTTCAGGAATATGATGAAGGAGCTCTCTCCTTTCCTGAAGCCTTACCACATACTCATTCATGGCACCAAAGGCTTTGACTTGAGTGTTAATAGAAGTAAGATTGATGCTCAAAATCCACTATCCCGTGAGCATGTGCGTACGATGAGTGAGGTCATCAAAGAAGAAAGTTCAGTAGTTCGTGTAGGCTGCCTGGCAGGACCTAACCTGGCCAAAGAGATCAGTGAAAAAAAACCAGCAGCTACGGTAGTAGCCAGCCACTTCGACGAGGTAATCCGGGTGGGTCAAAATTTACTCAAAAATGACCGTTTCCTCATCTACGGAAGCAATGACCTGATAGGTATTGAGCTTTGTGGAATTCTTAAAAACATCATTGCTGTAGGCGCCGGTACCATAGCTGGATTGGGTCTGGGTGAAAATGCCAAAGCACTCTTCATAAGCAGGGGTCTCGTAGAGATGGTTCATATCGGGAAAGCACTCGGAGGTAATGCTCAGGCATTCTTAAGCCTTGCGGGAGTTGGAGACCTAATGGCCACAAGTTATAGCAGCTTAAGCAGAAACTTTACGGTAGGTACCCGCCTGGCCAAGGGTGAAACCATTGTAGATATCATTGAGTCCATGGAAGAAGTGGCCGAAGGAGTAAAAACCATTGAAATCATCAATGAACTCGCTCAGACTTACAAAGTTCGCTGCCCAATCACAGAAACCCTTCATCGCGTGATCCAAAAAGAAATGACCGTAGATGATGCCCACAAGTACCTCATGAAGTTTCCTTTCCGGGCAGAGATAGATTTTATTTGATCAAATTAGAGCATGATTTGAAATTAGTTAGAAGGCCGAGTATTTTCATATTTAAATTTATGCCATACGAAAACCACTATAAAGCCTTACTTTATTGATCATTGCAGCGGTAATGCTATTTCTCGGAATCTCCAATGGCATGTTGCCGCCAGCTTTAACGGGTCTTGGCTTATAGCTATCGGGATCGTTTTTTGATGGAAAAAGGAAAGTCCTGAACGACACAATTTTCCTGATTATCATCATTCGACTCAGGAAGCAGAACAGGAGGGTTTGGGCCGGAATATAAATTGCAAATTTGAATTACTTTTGTACCGTAAACCCGTACATTTAATTATGGACAGTATCAGTGTAAATCTTTTCAGGGAAAAGCTTAAATTTTTTGTGGAAAAAGCCATCAATACGAATGTTCCGATTAAGGTTACCCGCAGATCGGGGAAAGACTTTGTGGTATTGAGTGCGGAAGATTGGGACCGTGAACAGGAGACCTTATATGTTTTGCAAAATACGAGCTTGATGAAACAAATCGCAGAATCCCTGTCCACACACAATAGAAATAAGGGCTATACCCCGACAAAAGACCAGATGAATGAGATCACTGGTTTTTGAAGGAAATACATGGCAAACTTATGAAAAGCTAAGAGAAAGAGATAAGAATCTTCACAAGTCCCTATGTAAACTGCTTAAAGAAATGCTTCGTTCAGACCCGTCATCAGGAATGGGAAAGCCCGAGCCGCTAAAGCATAATCTATCAGGTTTATGGTCCAAAAGAATATCACACAGGGACAGACTAATCTACAAATTCGATGATGATTACATCTACATCTTTGCCATAGGAGGTCATTATGATCAGCTAATGTGAAGGTTTGGGATCCAATCTGAATACCAACCCGGGGTTCTCTTTGTAAATCCTTAAAGCAAAACTTTTTGGTACGGGTTAATGGCAATAAACCCAAAAGACTGAAGAATAGGCGTTTGCGTTTTTACAAGGCTTTCCGAATACCGGTCCTGACCAACTTTTCAAAAAGATCCCTACGGGATGACCACCGCATTGTTACTGTTGCCTTTAATATCATGACGCTAGACATCTGGGCGCATAGAAGGCCGGGTTGCTCAATGAACAACAATCCTTTCCAGTACCTCAAAGAGATTTATGTTTAATAACCGGAATTGCCCCAAATGAGGAAAACCTACCACTCGGCAGGTTTTTCCTCATAACCCTAAACAAATTAGTTAAAAACTCCTATCAGAGCTTGTGCATTATAACGGCAATCGGTGATGCCTGTATTTTTTAGGTTAGGTGGTGATAGGTTAAGCGGTGATAGGATAGGCGACCATTGGTTGATGAAAAACACCTGGTTGAAAGCGCCATTTAAATAACGTATTCAAGACAAATTTAAGGCGCATATCCAAGCCCATTCATGAAAATCGGTTGAGTACGTTTATTTTCTAGTTAGATGATATCCATTTAGCGGTGAGCCCCCTTCGTCCCTGAGCTACTGGCAAACGTAATTCTCACGATTTCAGAAAATACGCTAGTTAAAAAGTATAATTCTCATTAATTTCCGAGTCCAACCCAATAGTCCATTTTTTAATCACCAACAACCTAGTCACCTTGATCTCCAGGATTGTTAAAATTTTTACGAATGAACTCGTGATCGTAGTGATGATCATGCTCAACTCAATCCTACTTTTCATCATGGGATATGAGGAAATGCATGAGAACCATTTCCTAGGAATACTGGATCATTTTTTCACCATATATTTCGTCTTTGAGGTGATTATCAAGGTGGGGATGCGCGGGTGGAAACCTTATATATCAGATGGATGGAATCGTTTTGATTTTTTTCTGGTCGTGATTTCCATTCCTTCACTATTTGTACTTGTAGTTGACATTCCCGATGTTTCTTATCTCCTTGTTTTCAGATTACTGAGGGTCATGCGCATCCTGAGGTTCATGCGCTTCATACCCAATATTTCAAAAATGATTGCTGGAATAGCACGGGCATTTCGTGCGTCCTTGTTCGTACTCGTCGCCCTGGTGATTTACAATGTGCTCCTTTCGGTACTCAGCAGTCATCTTTTCCGGGAAGAAGCACCTGAGTTGTTTGGAAATCCAGCCATTTCTTTATACTCGATATTCCAGGTTTTTACCCTGGAGGGCTGGAATGATATCCCCAATACCATCATTGCCAATGTCCACGATGCCCCGTGGAAACCAGTTCTCACCAGGATTTTTTTCTTCTTTGTGGTAATCACAGGGGGCGTTTTCGGCATGTCTATCGTCAATGCGATTTTTGTAGATGAAATGATCATGGACAACAACGACGATCTGGAAGACAAGATTGATGAGCTGAATAAAAAAGTGGACCAGCTCATGGATGAGCTTCGTATGAAAAAATAGCAACACATCTAATCCGTTTATTTTATCAGACCATTCCCTAGATTCACCGAATCATTCATTGAAAACTTAAGGTCAATTGGATTAATTTGTAATCACTAATCCAGCCAGAGATGAAGAAAATACACCTAACCCTACTCACTTCCCTGATTTTAAACTTTACCTATGCTCAGGTAGATGTAAGAAAGTATGCCACCGACGATCTTTTTGCAGTAAAGCCAGTCATTGATTCTGATAATCTTGATAAAGACCAGAATGTCTCCAAGTCTTCTCAATGGGAAGTTGAAATTCAAAAGGGAATCGATTTTTGGTCTTCTGGCAACTATGACGAGGCCCAATATCTATTTGAACAACTCGCTGATGAATACCCTGAGACACCCATATTTCCATACTACCTCGGAATGATCAATTATGAAAGGGAAGCTTATGAAGAGTCTATCGAATACTTCAAGAATTCTCTTAAGCTGGACCCGCTATTCCTGGATGCCAAGTACATGCTCGGTATTGTGCTGCTTGATGCAGGTGAACCAAAAGCTGCCAAAACACTTTTTAAAGAACTTGTAAATGTACCGGATTATAACGCTTACGGGGAACATGGATTGGCACTGTACTATTTGGAAGCAGGCAGCGTCTATAAAGCAAAGAATTATTTCTTAAAAACTGTCAAAAGCGACCCTTCATTCTTACAGGCATATATTCCTTTGGTGAGTATCTATATGTACTTGGGGAATACTACCTCTGCGCGAAAGGTAATTGAGCAAGCACTAACTGCTGATAACAAGTGGGAACAGGGTATTATCATTCGTGCCATGATTTCACTTTTACAGGACGAAAACTTCGATCAATTCGAAAAAGACATTAATTACTTAATTGATTTGGCTCCTGATAACTACCATTATTATTCCATCAAAGGATATCTTCAAGCAGAATTAGGGGAATATACAGAAGCAGTCAAACTATTTAGGGATGCCTATAATCTGGAAGGTGATTCACTAAGGATTGGTGAGCACAAGTTTAATTCAAAATTCAAGAGAAACGAGGGGATGCACCGGTCCTTGAATTACTACTTTGACAATTATGCATTGGACGCTGATGCTCGCCTGCTTTTGGATAAAGGTATATGCCAGGCTATTGATGGATCCAAGAAAGACGCACTTGATTTGTTCGATCAGGCTATAGAAATTGAAAATCATCCGGCGATTCACCTTTTTAAAGGAAGCACTCAGAGGACAATGTTCCTTTCAGAAAAAGCAGTAATAGCTACGTTTACTGAAGCCCTTCAATTAGACACCACCAATTGGATAGCTTATTCCTACCGAGGGGAAGAATACATGAAACAAGGCGAAGTAAATGCGGCTTATCTGGATTATTCGAAAGTAATCGAACTTAAGCCCAAAACGAAAGAAGGATATAAGAACAGGGGAAATATACTTGCTGAAGTAGAAGAACATGCACAAGCATATAAGGATTACTCATATGGACTTGCCATAGATACTACAGATCTCGATCTCTACTTCAATAGGGCTCTCATGGCCATTAAAATGGGTTATCATAAAAATGCCGTAATAGATTTAGATATAATTATTAGCAACAAACCGTCTGATGGAGACGCTTACTACTGGAAATATCAATGCAAGCTAGCAATGGGTGATAGTGTAAACTCAATATCACTGCTTGATAGTGCTTCCAAGCACTCAAATTACAATGACGATTATCACAAAGAACTACTACAAGAAGCTATAAAACTTAACGCTCCAGATCTAGCTATTAATGCCCATAACCGGCTGGTTAAATACAATTCATACGACTACAAATATTTGTTGGAAAGAGGTAAATTTCATCTGAAAGATGAAAATAATGAACAGGCAATTAAAGATCTGGAAAAGTACATCAAGCGGAGAAAGAACTCTGGCGAAGGACACTATTATCTCAGTCAGGCTTATGCCAAAAATGGGGATGTAAAAGCTAGTGAAAAGCACTTGAAACGATGTAACAAGCTCGGCTTCTCTCCAAACAATTGACCCTGCTTAGATATCATATCATCTTTGCCACAGTCAAAACCAATTTAAATTGCTGACATTTGCTGTAGAGATAAACATCATATATGTCCAACATTAAAAGTCAATCCGAAATCCTCAAAAAGCTTGGGATAGATAAGCTCAATGCTATGCAGGAAGAATCGGCCCAGACAATCCAAGACCAAAATCACATAGTCATTCTTTCCCCTACCGGTACTGGCAAAACCCTTGCTTTTCTCTTGCCGATCATCTCAACGCTCGACCCGAATATTGAAGGAGCACAGATTCTCATCATTGTCCCTTCCAGGGAGTTGGCCATACAGATAGAAGATGTGGTCAGAAACATGGGGAGTGGCTATAAAGTGAATGCCCTGTATGGTGGGCGCAGTGCAAGTAAAGACCGGGAAGATTTAAAACAAACACCAACAATATTGATCGGGACCCCAGGGAGAATTGCAGATAAAATAAGAAGGAACCAGTTTGACACAAATGTGCCCCAAACGCTCGTTTTAGACGAATTTGACAAATCCCTAGAAGTTGGTTTTGAGGATGAAATGAAGGAAATCATCCAGGCAGTTCGCAAGACAAAAAAGATCATCCTTACTTCAGCTACTCAGGGAGTCACCATACCGAAGTTTGTCAACTTTAAAAACCCCGTTTATGTCAATCACCTGAAGGCATCAAATTCGCAATTAGTGATCAAACGGGTTATATCCCCTGAAAAGGACAAAGTCAACACACTGGTTCGATTGCTTCAGCATATTGGCAATCAGCCTGGTATTATTTTCTGTAATTATAAAGACACCATTGGCTACATCAGTGAGCATCTTGAACAGCACAAGATTAGCCATGCTTGCTTCTATGGGGGAATGGAACAAATAGACCGGGAAAGGTCCCTGATAAAGTTCAGGAATGACTCCCACCAGCTGTTGCTTGCCACAGACCTTGCAGCACGTGGACTCGATATACCGGAGCTTGCTTTCATTATCCACTATCAGCTTCCACACCGGGCAGAGGAGTTTACCCATAGAAACGGACGAACCGCCAGGATGCACAATCAGGGGACCGCTTTTGTCATCCAATGGCAGGAGGAAGAACTGCCGGACTTTATTGGCAATATCCCGGAAGAACACCTCAGAGAAACGCATACTTTAAAGTCTTCGGACTGGACTACCTTGTTCATTTCGGGCGGTAGAAAAGATAAAATATCTAAAGGCGATATAGCCGGAACATTCCTCAAGCAAGGAGGATTTGCCACCGAAGATATTGGTACAATTGAAATCAAACAGGACTGTGCTTTTATTGCCATTAAAACAAATATGGCCGGTAAAGCCATCCAATCCCTTAACAATACACGGATCAAAAAGAAGAAGGTGAGGATATCGGAAGCATAAAAAAACCCGCTCCTTCGATCTGGAGCAGGTTTTCACTGTAGCGGTGATAGATTCGAAATCAAATTTCTTAACAACCTATCGTTGGTATAAGTAAACTAATAAGTACTCCATCAACCACCATAATCTTTACGATCAACGGGTAGATTTTATAGGTAAATCATGCCCTTTAAAGCGACAGGTTAGCATATAGTACCATTCTGGTAGTTGAATGGAGTCAACCATCAATACAACTCATTGACTGGTTTGCACTTTACTTTCGGTTAAATTTCATTTCTTTGATACATAATTTTATTGACTGAGGTAAAATGAACATTCTACTAGTTGAAGACGAAAAATCTTTAGGCGAATCAATCCTGAACTACCTGGAGAAATCCGGGTATCACTGTGAATGGGTAGAGAATTTTACTCAAGGGAGTGAAAAGACCTGGGCCTATGAGTACGACTGTGTAGTGGTAGACATAACTCTTCCTGATGGCAATGGGTTAGATCTTATAGAAGGCTTAAAAAAGATCAAATCCAAATCTGGGATTATTATCATTTCCGCAAAAAATGCCATTGAAGACAGAATCCGTGGACTTGACATTGGAGCCGATGACTACATCACCAAACCATTTGACCTTTCAGAACTCAACGCCCGAATCAAAGCTATTATCCGCAGGCGAAATTTTGATGCCCAAAACGAGATTGTATTCAATGAAATTCGCGTAAGCCCTTACGACCGCACTGTTAGTGTAAATGATCAAAGCATTTCACTTACCAGGAAGGAATTCGATTTGCTGATCTTCTTCATTTCAAACCAAAACCGGGTGGTCACCAAAGAATCAATAGCCGAACACCTCTGGGGAGACAATATGGATATGGCTGATTCCTACGATTTCATTTACTCTCACCTAAAAAACCTGAGGAAAAAAATCCAGGAAAAAGGTGGAAATGACTATGTGGAAACAGTTTATGGGATTGGTTACAAATTTACAAAGACGTGAAACTGCTTGACATTGCCAACAGGTATTATCTTGTGGTGCTCATACTGGTTTTTAGCATTGGTAGCCTGGCAGCCTATAGTGTACTCAAGGGCATTATCAACCACGAGTTCAACGAAAAGCTCTTTGCAGAAAAAGAACAGCTCATCTTTGAACTCAACAATTATGAGAACCTCCAAAAGACCTATTACTTAAATATTGGGGATGTTATTGATATTAGAGAAGTAGAAACCAACCCGATGGTTAGCTCATTACTGATAGACACCACCATGTATGATCAGTATGAAAAAAAAGAATTACCCTTTAGACAACTTACATTTTCTGAAGAAATCAAGGGTAAGTACTATGTCATTACTATATCAAAGTCTTTGCTTCCCAACTTAGATTTAATACAAGGCGTAAGCGAAATTATGATTGGGATTGCCCTCCTCCTTATGGTTTCCCTTGGTTTTCTAAATCGCTGGATCTTTAAGAAACTTTGGAAGCCTTTCTACCAGATCATAGATCAACTCCAACGTTTTAAGATTTCACAGCCTATACCGTTAGATATAGAACCATCCGATGTGGATGAATTCAACAAGCTCAGCGCAGTACTTGATGAGATGATCACCAAAAACATTAAGGACTACAAAACACTTCGGGAATATACTGACAACACCTCCCACGAGATTCAAACACCTCTTGCGATCATAAAAAACAAAGCGGAAATCCTGATGCAGGAGGATCTCACGGAGAGTCAAATGATGGAGGTAAGTAAGATCTATGAAGCATCTACAAGACTAGCGCGACTCAAGGAGGGCCTTTCACTGTTGAGTAAAATTGAAAACAACCAATACATTGCTTCGGAAGCAATTAATTTAAAGCAATATCTAGAGAAAAGACTTGAGTCGTTTGAAGAGCTCATTGAGCTCAAACAAATCACGCTCACAACCACATTCCACTCCGAACCAACAGTGCATTGGCATAATGACTTGGCCTATATGCTCATTACCAATTTATTGAGCAACGCCATTAAGCATAATATACAGGAGGGATATATACTGATCATCCTTAACCAAAACAGTCTACTGATTAGAAATTCGGGCAAGGAACCATTAATTTCTACAGACCAACTATTCGAACGGTTCAAAAGGTCAAGTAACCTGAGAGAATCCACAGGGCTTGGTTTGTCTATCGTGAAGCGAATTACTACACAATACAATATGAAGATCGATTACCAATACAGCCAGGACAAAAAAGAACACACCATTGAATTGAATTGGGACCATTCTGAATAAATCTCCAGAATGTCTACAGAATTGGCCAATACATTAGTGACTCGTTTAATATCCATTTGAAAAAATAGATACTTTCAACGGCGGCCAAAAAACTCACTCTTCACGAGTGAGTTTTTTATTTTTTTCAGCTGTTGGTCGCTGCAGACTCGCCTTGACATTGATAAAGAATAAGCTATCGAGGTGAAGAAGTGAAAGTCCCTTGCATCACACCCCAGTGGCCCGGAAAACTGCATATAAATTTGTAATACCCTGCTTTTGGAGCCGTGAAAGTAATGCTGGTTTCTTCGCCTCCACCTACTACTTTGGTATTTGCAATTACCTGGCTGGCTTTGTCTTCTGGAATGTATTCATTGTCAGGAGCAGTCACAGCGGCAGTTCCAAACACGGCTATGTCGGTTCCTGCTTTTAACAACACCCAGTTGTGCCCCATAGATTCTTTTGCCATCTTGCCTGTATGCTTAAGCGTCAGCGTTACCACCTGACCTTCGGTTACTTTTAGCTCATCCGTACTAAACTGCATCTGGTCGTTTGCCTCAATAACCAAAGAGGTGGAATCAGGCACCATAGCTGTCTCTTCCATTTTAGTAGTAGCCTGCTCTTCCAGGTTTTCAGATTTCTTCTCTGATCCACCACCACAGGCAAACAGGAAAGCAGCGAGAATAGCCAGGGATATTGTCATCAATTTGTTCATAATTCTGTGTTGTTTTTAAAAGCTAAAATTAAGTTCTTTCATTCGTTCTGCCAATTTCAGTCAATTTGGATAAACAAACACACCCCTGGCCCAACATTTTATTCATTGTTCATTTTAATAACACATACTCATCTATAGCTTTACTCAATGATTAAAATTCTCACATGTTCTTTCTACTTACTGGTGGCTTTTTCTTCATTTGGCCAGCTTATATCCGGATCGGTGACTGATGCAACTAATGAGGCACCATTAGTTGGAGCGCTGGTAATGTCTGGCAGCGACACTACAGTAACAGATGAGCAAGGAAGATTTACTGTTGAGGGCAATGGATTGATCTCTATACAGTTCACTGGCTATGAAACATTCTCCTTATCCACACAAAACCCTAACTTCATCCATGCCAGTCTTACTCCTTCCACTATCACCCTTGGCGAAGTAGTGGTCACAAGTGGCGTAGGTGGGCAAACCATCTTGCAGAGCCCTGCGAGCATTAATGTGATTAACAAAAAAATGGTGCAGCGGGATGATCCTTTCACACTCACCAATTCCATAAATAGGGTACCAGGCGTGTACATGCATTCGGGCACTTACAACACCAACAGAATTACCATACGAGGTATTGGATCACGCACACTCTACGGCACCAATAAAGTAAAAGCCTACTTTGATGAGATTCCGCTTACAGATGGCAGTGGAAATTCCACTATTGAAGATATAGACCAGGAACTGATCGAACGGATAGAGATTATCAAAGGCCCGAATTCAAGTCTCTATGGCGCGGGATTAGGTGGCACCATCAGGATGTTTAGTCTCAAGCCAACCACATTAGAAACATCAGTGGAAAGCGGTTTGACACTGGGTTCCTTTGGAACTAAAAAGATCCATGCGTCAGCCAGGCACCAGGATAACAACACTGACTTCACGTTGACTTATACTGACTTGTCCAGTGATGGATATAGAGAAAACAGTCAGTTTGACAGAAACCAGGCCGGCCTATCCGGAAAAATCCGATTGAGTGATAAGAGTACCCTGTCTGTATTGGGCGTATTCACCAAACTTAAAGCATATATCCCAAGCTCCATAAACCAGGACGATTTTGAAAACGACCCAAAATCGGCCGCCTTTACCTGGGCTCAATCCAAAGGCTATGAATCTTATGACAAGGGGCTTTTAGGCCTCACCTATTCACTACATCTACCACATTCATTAGACCTCAAAGCTACTGTCTTTGGAAATTATCGGGATGCTTATGAACCACGGCCGTTCGATATCCTGGATGAAAAAACCCAGACTTTAGGCACCCGTGCCATCATTGGCAAAAGCTGGAGTAAAGTGCAAATGAACCTGGGCTTCGAGCTTTTCTCCGATTGGTATCAGTGGAAGAATTTTGAGAACGAATATGATGCCACTACCAACGGAAGTGTACAGGGGTCACAGTTCACTGACAATTATGAACAAAGAAATTATCTCAACGCTTTCACGGATTTTAGCTTTGACATCACAAATCACCTAGTGATAACCAGTGGATTGAACATAAACTACACGCAATATGAAATAGATGATAGATTCAATGCTGATACGAATATTTCAGGGGATTATGATTTTGACCCTATAATTTCACCAAAAGTTGGCCTGGTTTATCAATATCAAAGACATGCGATTTTCGGAAATGTCAGTCATGGGTTTTCACCACCAAGCCTTGAGGAAACACTCTACCCTAGTGGTCAAATCAATCCCAATATTGAACCGGAAACAGGTTGGAATTATGAAATAGGATTGCGGGGAAGCCATCAGAAATGGCATTACGACATCACCGCTTACTTTATGGAAATCAAAAACCTGCTAGTAGCTCAGCGTATAGATGACGATCGCTATATTGGGGTAAATGCCGGACTTAACCATCACCTCGGATTAGACGTCATATTCAACTATGAACTGATCTCAAAACCCGGGTATAAGCTAAATATATTCAGTTCGTTGAGCTATATGGACTTTAAGTTTGTCGATTTCACATCCAGTGATCAAACTTTTGATGGTAATCAACTCACAGGAGTACCAAAGTGGATGTGCAATCCCGGAGTAGAGCTTATTAGTTCACAGGGTATTTATGGAAACCTCAATCTGCAATATGTGGGAGAAATACCTATAGACGATGCTAATTCTCAATTTTCGGACGAGTATTCGCTACTAAAAAGTAAAATAGGCTACAAATGGACTTCAAAGCATCTGTCCCTGGATTTTCACTTTGGTGTAAATAACATCACCAATACCCAATATGCTTCGATGCTCCTGATAAACGCCACAGGATTTAACGGAGCCCAACCGCGCTACTACTATCCGGGTAATCCAATCAACTACTATGGTGGGCTTAAAGTGGGTTTTAGGTTATAAAAAAAGGCCCCGACTTCCCGCCAGGACCTAGCTGCCAATAAGAAGTTTGATGTTCTTTGACCGAATTGATATTCGATCAATCATTAAATGAATAGAACGCTTTTCTAACTAAAAACAAAGTTTCCAATCAAAAAGTCGGCGTTCTAAGCACCAAAATACCGATTTTGTAGGTAGTATTCAGAAGCATCAACTCCTAGTTACATTCGGATTCAATCTTAATCGTATCCGTCATCCCAACCGTCATCGTATCCATCATTATACCCATCGGTCATCTGGATTTCACCTGTTGGTTTGATGTCTGAATCGTCATTTGGTGCGCAGCTGGCCCCTGCAATAATTACAAAAAGAAACAATAGTTTTCTCATGATCGTTTTTACTTTCAAGATAAAAAAATCTCAGCGGACACTAAGGTTCTTGATATCAATTGAAACTGGCCCCGGCCCCTGATGCAAAGGTGCAAACCAGACATTTTCGTGCTGTTCCCAGCCATGCCACATAAACTCTATCCCACCTATGGGCACTTTTTGGGTCCATAGGTGCCAGTATTTTGGCCTGAAGTCTTCATCCAGGATCCAGAGATAGGAATCTCCGGGAGTCACCCCACCCGAAGAATAAGTAACCAAAATTCCTTCACCCCTTTCTGATTTAACATAAGCCCGGCTCGTTCCCGGATCGCGAACTTTAAATGGAGCCACCAACCAGAATGAATCATTAGCGAAAAACTCCCAGGCGGTTTGCAAGGCATCGGCTTTGTCATTTCCACTTAGTGCTTTTCCTGCATCATAAGCCCGGCCGTCAAGTGTTTTAGTTTTAAAGGTGACTTTATAGTCATCCCAGCTTACTGTCACGCTATCCTCAACCTTTCTCCACACAAAGCTATGTCCACGGGGATAATCCCACTCAATGACTTTTAACGTATCATATGCTTCCACATTCAATGCTTCCAACATTTGATCGGTCAGTCGTTCTGCTTTGTCACCCGGCTCCCCTTCTGGCATTGGTCTGTTCAGTACCATTCTGGTTATCAGCAGGAGTGCAACTATAAACAATATAGTCCCCAGCGTAAATTTGAAAATCTTCTTCATATGTGATCTTTAAAACAGCTCAATAATTTCTTCTGGCACCCGCTTTGGCCTCAAGGTGTCGATATCAAGCATACACCATTGCGAATGTGTTTCAACCAGCAACTCATCTCCACGCCAGACCTCCACGTGCCTGATACTACGTACACCGGTCATTCCTTTTACAAATGTGACAATACGGAGCTCATCTCCAAGCAAAGCCTGCTTTTTATACATGATGTGGTGGTCCAAAACCATCCAGATAACCTTTTCCCGGATTTCATTGGTTGTCCGGTCTCTCCAATGCTCCTCAGAGATTTCCTGCACCCATTGTAGATAGACGATATTGTTAACATGGTTTAATTGATCAAGATGCTCCTGACTCACTTTGACCTGCTTGATGTATCTGATGGGTTCGCTCATAATTAATTTCTGAAAATCAATTCAAAGGTAGTTCCCTCTCCCAATCTTGATTTCACTCTAATATTGCCTTTGTGCGCCTTCATCACTTGTTTGCTATAGCTCAGCCCTATTCCAGATCCTTCCTTCTTGGTAGTAAAAAATGGTATGAAAACCTGGTCGATAGTCTCCTGATCAATACCGGGCCCATTGTCAGTTACTGTCAAAATCACTTCTCCCGCGTACTTGTTCAAACTAACATCCACGACCGGGTTATCGGTAGCAGATTCCTTCAATACCTCTATGGCATTTTTCATTAAATTGATAATTACCTGGTCGATCATTTCTGTATCAAGTGATAACCAAACCTCTCCTTTTGGATAATGGGTGGCGATTGAAATATTTTGTTTTTTCAGCTGTTTGTCCTCAAGACTCACAACATTTTGAATCAATTCCACCAGGTCCACTTTCTGAAAATCAGGTTTAGGAACTCTTGCAAGGTCCCCATAATTGGATACAAATTTCACTAGGCCCTTGCTTCGTTTTTCAATGGTCTTCAAGCTAACCAAAAGATCTTCCTGATCCTCCTCAGAAAGGTGCGAAATCCCAGATCCTCCCTTTTTATCCAAACACATATCGTTGATCACCTCTGCGAGGGTGGAGATAGGAATCACAGAATTTTTGATCTCATGAGTCATCACCCGAATCAGCTTTTGCCAGGATTCGACTTCCTTTTGATCAAGTTCTGAGTTGATGTCATGAAATGCAATTACTTTATGTCTTTTGCCCCCAAGGATCAGCTCTCTGGCAATGACTGATAAATAGACCAGTTCCGCACGAATATGGACCTTGATCAATACTTTTTCGTTGGTATTTAGCTCTTTGGCAGCTCGCACCAGTTCAGGATCAACCCGTGAAAGAGAACTCAGTTTTGTGAAGAATGGAATGTGAAAGAGGTCTTTTACAGACTGATTGATCAGGGTAATGGTTTCATCCTGAGTATCATAAGCAATAAGAGGAACTCCACTATGCTCCACTACTGTTTTCAAAAACCTGAAATTCGCTTCCTTCTCATTCCTTATCCGAATGAACTCAGCGGTAATGACGTTGAATGCCTGGTAGAGCCTTTTTGACTTATGGCCAACCTGCGGATAAGTGTTGGTGAAATCATTTTGCTGTATGGCCAGTAGAAAATTGGTCAGATCTCTATCAGACCGCTCTACAAAACGGATGAGACTGAGTATGATTAAGACAAAAAACAAAATCATCCAACCACTCAACAACCAAAAGGGCGTATAGAAACCAAAGTAAATCGCAGTACTACCGAACGCCAGACTGAGGATTATTCTTACTATAATATTTATCCTGAACCTGGTCATTGCTGTAGTCCGTATTTTTTCATTTTCCGATAGAGGGTGGTTCGCCCAATGCCAAGCTCTTCGGCTGCATGAGACAGATTGCCACCAGATTTTTCAATTGCTTTGATCACCACGCTTTTCTCCATATCCTCTACTTTGAGTGATTGACTAGGCTGTGACTTTTCCCTTCTGCCTGGCAGCACATCTTCGGATAAGATGCTTCCCTTCTCACACATGATCACCGCCCGCTCTACCGCATGCTGAAGTTCGCGGATGTTACCGGGCCATGGATAGTTCATCATTTGCTTTTTTGCTCTTTCTTCGAGCTTTATTCCACCTTTTTGATAACGCTCCGCAAACGATTTTAAGAAATGTTCGGCCAATAAAATAATATCATCCCTGCGTTCTCGTAAAGGTGGGATCTCAATTTCAACGGTATTGACCCGGTAAAGCAAATCTTGTCTGAACTTACCTGCATTGACCATCTCATACAGAGGTTGGTTGGTAGCGCTGATGAGCCTTACGTCAAAGGGAATACTCCTGCTCGAACCTATTCTGGTAACCATTCGGTTCTGCAAGACTGATAGCATCTTGGACTGCATGGGAGAAGATAAGTTGCCAATTTCATCCAGGAATAGTGATCCTCCATCAGCTATCTCAAATCTACCTGCCCGATCCTCTTTAGCATCTGTAAAAGCCCCTTTTACATGACCAAACATTTCTGATTCAAAAAGGCTTTCTGGCAATGATCCAAGGTCTACTTTAATCAGTCCATCATTTTTACGGTTGGATTGGCGGTGGATCTCCCTGGCCACCAATTCCTTTCCTGTACCATTCTCTCCCAATATCAGCACGGATGCGTCTGTAGCAGCCACCTTGGCGATCATTTTCAGAATTGGATTCATAGAGGCACTTTTGGTAATTAAGTGACCATATCCGGCATCAATATCTTGATTGAGCGCTGATTCGCGACCTTCTAATTTTTTAACCTTTTCATTGGACCGTACCAATTGGAAAACGGTATTCACGGTAGACAAGAGCTTCTCTTTTTCCCAAGGTTTCACCAAAAAATCCACTGCTCCGAGTTTCATCGATTCTACAGCCAATTGGATATCACCATATGCAGTGTTCATGATCACATAAATGTCCGGGTTTAACTCTTTAATTTTCTTCAACCAGAACAACCCTTCATTTCCAGTGGTCGCTCCAGCTTTGAAGTTCATATCCAGCAGTATGATATCCACTTGCTCCCTTTTCAGCAATGTCTCCAGCCTCACCGGGGAACTCTCGGTAGTAACTTGCTCATAGTATCTCTTCAGCACCAGTCTGGCGGTGTGCAGTACATCCGGATCGTCATCCACTATAAGAATATGGCCTTTATTCATTGATCAAAATTTGAATATCATTCAGTTTTCACAAATCACCTGATTGTTTCACAATAAAACAAGTCAATGTTTCACTTTGGAACAAAGTATTTATTCCATTATCACATCATATTGCTGATTACCAACAAGTTACAATGATGGCACAGCCATTGAATCAAAGAAAGCACTGATCTTAACTATAGTCACATGCTTAGAAATTACTTTCTTACGGCTTTTCGAAATTTCAAGAACAACAGGGTCTACTCTTTACTAAATATTTTCGGCCTGGGGATTGGTCTTGCCAGCTGCTTATTCGTCTTCACCATTATTCGCTACGAATACTCCTTTGACAACTGGCATGAAAAGAAAGACCAAATCTACCGTGTAGTACGGCATTATCATGGAGATAATGGCCTCAGTTATAATGGAATAATCCCATACCCAACTGGAGATGAGTTGATAAGAACTATTCCGGATTTCAAAAAGGTAGTTCAGTTTCATGGCCCGGAAGACGGCAAGATCACATTGACCGACCAAAACGGCAACCTCCAGGTATTTCGTGAAAAGAGCATTCTATTCACCGATGCAAACTTCTTTGAAGTTTTGGATTTTGAAATCCTGAAAGGAGCAACTGGGGAAAGTTTGAACGAACCAAACACAGTCTACCTTTCTGAAAAACTAGCAACCAAATATTTTGGTGATTCGAACCCAATAGGCCAAACACTAAAACTAGACAGTGACCGACAGCTGAAAGTTGTGGGGATTGTGGAAGACGGCCCCAACAACACCAATCTGCCTTATAACATGATTGTCTCGCTAGCGACCATGAGGGAAATCATGCCAGACGTATTCAAAAACAACTGGGGAATGACCTGGTCTTACTCCACATACGTTTTGACTGAAAAAGATGCAGATATCCAGGCATTGGAAGCCAAAATGAATAAAGCATTGGAAGTGCACGCCGATGAAGAAGATAGAGACAAACTGGAAGTGAAACTACAACCATTATCAGAAATACATAACGATGAGCGCTATGGGGATGGCAATAATTATGTGACACCTTCTTTAATGATCTATGCATTCATCATTCTGGGATTGCTTTTGTTAGGTACAGCTTGTCTTAATTTCATCAATCTGTCTACTGCGCAGGCCATCAAAAGAGCCAAAGAAGTAGGAATCAGAAAAACACTCGGCGGGCAAAAATCGCAGTTGATTGGCCAATTCCTGTCAGAAACATTCGTGATAGTGGCTGCTGCCATGGTGATTGGACTCACCTTCGGACAGGTACTCATCAGTCGCTTCAATGATTTCCTGAAAGAAATTGAATATGATCTGAGTTATAGTCCTGATGTTATTTTATTTGGACTAGCACTGGCCGTATTGGTAACCTTCCTGGCCGGGTTTTATCCATCAATGATCCTCTCCAGGTACAAACCAGTAGAAGCATTAAACAACAAGATCAATATCAAAAAAGGAAGCGGCAATTTCAAGCTTCGGCGTACCCTCGTGATTACCCAATTTGCTTTTACCAACCTCATGTTGATCTCAACGATCATCATTGCCAGCCAAATGAATTATGTGAAGTCGCAAAATCTGGGTTTTGAATACAAAAATGTAGCGCTGATCAACTTTCAGGATAAGGAAGTAGAAAAACTGGAAACCATAGCCGGTGCTTATAAAGCTGAAAGCTACATAGCAGATGCTACACTTAGCTACACTGCACCTATGAGTGGGTCCAACTGGAACAATTCCTACTTTGAAAGAGGTGGAGAATACCAAGATGGAAATAATGCCAATATGAAATTTGGTGATGAAAACTATCTGGACTTTTACAATATAAAGCTCCTTGCCGGAAAGAACATTACCAACAGAAGATTAAGTGATTCTACAGCCGAAGCGGTGGTCAATAGAAGATTGATCAGCTCGCTCGGCTGGAATACACCTGAGGAGGCCTTAGGACAATGGCTGGACATGGGAAGCAATGATCTAAAAATCATTGGGATCATGGAAGACTTTAATGTCTACCCACTTCAGTTGGGTTTGCAACCTGCCGCTCTCTCTTATAACCCTGGGCAGCTAAGGCAAATGGCCTTAAAGCTAAAGGGAAAACCCAACTCAGAGGTAATGGCCTCTCTTGAGGCTAAGTTTAGAGAATTTTATCCCGAAGACTTGTTTGAACTATCCATTTTGGAAGATCAAATAAACGATCGATACCTGTTGGAAAACATGCTTCATAAAATCATACAGTTCGTTGCGTTCATCACTATTTTGCTGAGTGCCATGGGCCTTTATGGTTTGGTGTCGTTCATGGCCAATAAAAATGCAAAGAACATTGGCATTAGAAAGGTCTTTGGTGCCAGCGTGGGCAACATTCTAGCTATTTTCGCAAAAGAATATGCCTTCTTACTCACGCTAGCTTTCTTCATCTCTGCTCCTGGAGCATGGTGGCTTTCCGGACTTTGGCTGGAAGAGTTCACTTACAGGATCACTCCAAATTTCAGTTATTACCTTTTCGGGTTCCTGATCTCATTATTGATCGCAGGGTTAACTGTAGGCCATAAGTCCTATACAGCCGCCACCAATAATCCAATCAAATCACTTCGATACGAATAAAAACATGTTCAGAAACTACTTCAAAACAATATTCAGGCAAATTCGGAAGGAGCGAGAGTTTAGCATTATTAATGTGCTGGGCCTGGCAATAGGTATGGCAGCTTGTCTCGTGATTGCTCAGTTTGTCTATTTCCACTCCACTTTTGATAGATTTCATGAAAACTCAGAAAACATCTACAGGATCACCGCCAATGCCTTCAAAAATGGCGAAGAGCTTGGGGAAACAATCCAGGTAAGCGGAATTCTGGCTAAAACTGCTGCCCAACAAAACCCGGATGTGCTTAACTATGCTCGATTTAGGAGCATGAGTTATATGAATGCCTCGATAATCGTCAAAAATGAAGAGAAAAAATCGATGGCAGATATAGGTGGTGTTTACGCTGCGGACAAATCCGTTTTTGATATTTTCAACCTCCCGTTTATTGCCGGATCGGCAGAACGGTTTGATGCACCACAGAAGGCCATTATCAATGAATCCACAGCTCGCCAACACTTTGATGATTTTCAAGAGGCAATTGGTAAAACTTTCTCCTTCAGTGGCAACAATGGCGAAGAAGAGTTTGAGCTGGTGGGAATCGTAAAAGACCTGCCCAAAAAGAGCCACTTAAATTTTAATTTGCTCATGTCAATGCCTTCTTTGGACCGGTTCACAGAAGGTCGGGAAGCCTGGGCCAGCACTAACTTTTTTGCTTACATACTGACCAAGAATGGTTTTGGTAAAGAAAAATTCATCGCCGAAGTAAATGCACTTCACCAAAAACACGGAGCTAAAAGGTTGGCCGAGGTTGGCTATGAGTTTAACCATCAGATACAGCGACTGGAAGACATACACCTGTATTCTAAAAGCGGAAGTGATTTCACAAGACCAATGCAAGTTAAAATAGTCAATGCCATGGCGATCATAGGCATTACCATTTTGGTCATAGCTTGGATCAACTATCTTAACCTTGGCCTGGTGCGAACTATTGAGCGTTTAAAAGAAGTAGGGATCAGGAAATCCCTAGGATCCAACACACGCCAGATAACCATCCTGTTCCTTCTCGAAGCACTATTTATCAACCTAATTGCATTTGTTATAGCTGTGACCATGGTCCAGCTTTTGTCACCATACATATCTGACCTCACGGGATTGGAGTTTAGTGCCCTATTAAACCCTTTGGTCACATGCACACTTATAGGCATCGTATTGATCGGCACTGTGCTCATTGGCATTTACCCAGCGGCCGTTTCCAATAGATTTAGTATTTCCGGTATACTAATGGGCACTGGCCAGCACAAGGTTGGTGGCCTTACATTTCGCCAGGTTTTAGTCGGTTTTCAATTCATCATCACTTTCCTGCTGGTGGCAGGCACCCTGGTGGTAGAAAAGCAGATTTCGTATATGAAGTCCGCCGATCTAGGGTTCAACTCCGATGACATCATGGTGATCCAGGCACCCCCGGGAGATATCAACAGTGAAGACAGAAAAGATATAGTGAGCTATAACGCCTTCAAAACTGAGCTCCTGCGACAAAGTGGAATCAAAATGGTGGTAAACGCTGGCGAAATACCAGGAGAACCAATTACATGGAATTCTGCACAGATCAGACTTCAAAACCAACCTGAAGAAGAATCAGTACAAACTTGTTTGGTCTCGATGGGACTCGGGTTCACCGATTTCCTCGGCCTTAAGACAATTGCCGGCAGGCCTCTTCAAGACGGTGACGACCCATGGTCCAAAGGTGACGTGGTGATCAATAAAAAAATGGCTGAAATGCTCGGGTTCGAGAATCCTGAGGATGCTATTGGTGCTAAAATTACTGGTTTCTACGTGCCAGTAGAAGTGCGCGGTGTGTTAGAAAACCACCATCACAATTCACTGCATTATGATTATGATCCAATCATCTACATCCTCAGTTCATGGACAGAGTACTACTTCATCAAGTTTGATGTCAGCAGCGAGCTAAGTGATTCAGAGCGATATGCCCAGGTACAGGGCCTGATCAAAAATGTAGAGCAAGAATGGGACAAGTTTTTTGATTTCAAAATGGATTACTTCTTCCTGGACAACTATTTCAACCGGCAGTACAATGATGACGAACGCTTTGGCAGGATCTTCAGTGCTTTTTCTGGTCTGGCTATTTTCATTGCTTGTCTAGGGCTTTTCGGGTTAACCTCATTTACCATCAAACAGCGAACAAAAGAAATAGGGATAAGGAAAGTACTTGGCGCAACCGCCTCAGATCTTATCATGCTCCTATCAAAAAGCTACGTATGGATCATTCTGATTTCTTACACCATCGCCATGCCGGTCGTTTGGTATGTGCTCAATCAGTGGTTGGACAATTATACCTTCCGCATTGATCTGGGTTGGTGGTTGCTGGTGATCCCGCTAGCACTTGTCCTGCTCATTGCTAGCACCACTATACTGGCCAAAATGATCCGCGCCACCAGACTTAATCCGGTAAAATCTCTTCGATACGAATAACATGAATCTACATCTCGCCTTCAAACTAGCATTTAGGTCACTGCTTAGAGACAAACTTTTCTCGTTAGTAAATATCATCGGCCTTTCTCTGGGCTTGATGAGCTGTGCCTTCATTTTCATTTATGTCTTTCATAGCATCAACTATGACAGATATCATGACAACCTGGAGACGATCTATAGAGTCAACAGTAGCTGGATTGGGGCAACAGATAAAAGGTCCATGGCGATTACACCTCCTGCTGTGGGGTCTGTCCTCGCAGAGAATTACAGCTTTGTAAAGTCGAGTGCCACTATTTCAGCTATGAATGAACAAGTCACAATCAACCGTGAAAACCATTCATTCATCGCCAAAAATTTCGTTGAAGCTACACCATCAATACTGGACGTGTTTACTTTCAAATTCGTGGTGGGAGATGAAAGTATTGCCTTGAAAGACAAAAAAGACATCATCATCAATGTCTCATGGGCAAATAAGATTTTTGGAACAACAGACTGTCTGGGTAAACTGGTTGCAGTAAATGGAAAGCAAAAAAGAATTTCAGGAGTGTATGAAGACTGGCCACAGAATATTGATCTGCCAATGGAAGGTGTCATCCCCGGAGACTTCCCAACAGATAATTGGGAGATGTTTGGGTTCAGGACGTATGTGAACCTGACGAGCAATCAACCTTCCGATTTACAAGGAGCCTTGCACAATATATCTGAAGATAACTATGATGAAAACACCTTCGAAGGTGAGAAAATTTTAATGGAAGCGCAACCACTTAAAGGGATGCATTTTGCTCCAGGCATAGCGCTGGATTCACCAAAAGGAAGCAAAACTTACATGTACCTGGCGTTTGCCTCTGGATGTATTCTGATACTTATTCTTCTCATAAACATTTCGAACCTCGGCATTATTCGTGCGGTCGATAGCATCAAACAAACAGGATTAAGAAAAATCCTGGGTGCCAGTAAAGTGCAACTCCTAAGATCGAATGTTTTGCAACTAGTTCTGATCTTTTTCATTTCATGGGTACTGGGAAGTACATTTTTTCAGTTTGTTGCTCCGGTGTTCACTGAGTTGACGGGTATTGCAATAGTGGCAAAAGAGCATCTCCAAATCATCACAATCTTTATCATCGCATTACTAGTGCTGGTTATACTCACAAGCGTATATACAGATACCATTTCTTCTTCCATTAATCCCATTCTGGCTCTTAAAAAGAAGTTTTCCAGCAATCTTCCAGGAACCTCGATTAGAAAAATCCTGGTCGTCTTTCAGTTTGTAATCACAGGCGTAGTAGTGACAGGACTATTGATTTTAATACTTCAGTGGCAGTACATTCAAACCAAGGACCTGGGATTCAATGCTTCAAATGTACTGGTCGTAAGTCTTCAAAATCCCAGACTTGATGTGGTTCCTCTTAACAACGAACTGTCAGAATTAATTGGTAGTGAAAACATCAGCATAGGAAATTGGGGTTCACTTCCCGGATCTGACGTTAGTTTTACTTCCGCAACGTTTGAGATTGCAGGAGTGAAACAGGAAGTACCGGTTAATGTGATCAATTATGATAGAAATTTCCTGAACGTCTTTGACATTCATCTATTTCAAGGAAAAAACCACTTTAATGAAGAGAAGAAAGTACTCATTAATCAGTCTCTTGCGAAACTTTTAGAAGAACCAATCAACCGCAATTTTCAGTTGCCCTGGTTAAGTAACCCGGTGATTAGTGGAGTGATAGTGGACTATCACTACCAGTCACTTCACAATCAGGTAGACCCATTGATCCTCATCCCCCAACACAAAATCAACAATCCTACTCACTTATATCTCAAGACCACCATTGATAAATATCGATTGCTGGAAGCTCGAATCCTCAAACACTGGACACCAGGAGACTTCAAAATAGATTGGTTGGACAATAAGCTGATGAGCAATTATCAACAAGAGTTGGAAGCCATTTCAATTGTCTTTTACTTCTCTGTCCTTAGTCTTTTCATTTCATTGTTAGGGTTATTTGGTGTAGTCTCATATAGCCTAAAGCGTAGACTCTATGAAATTGGCATTAGAAAGGTGCTTGGAGCTCAGATCAGGGATTTACTCAATCTCTTTGGGAAAGAAATTCTGACACTTCTTTTGATCGCTTCTTTGATCACCCTCCCATTGGGCGTTTTTCTCAAGAACCAATTACTGGACTTATATGCTTTTAAACCAGACTTTAACAACCTCATACTAGTGGTGCCTAGTTTGATCATTGTAGTGTTGGCTTACGCTATTGTGGGTTTACAGGTAACCAGGGCTTCTCATATCAACCCAACCAGGCTACTCAGGGACGAATGAATCAATTCTCGTTATTTTCCCGCTTTACAAGCAATACAAAATCCTTTTCCAGCAATAGGTAACCATATTCATAACAAAAATGATACTGTTTTCCTTCCTTAGTGGTATAGGTATTGGTATGATAGTCAAAATCAAATCCGGCCTTGAGCAATTGGTCTCTATGGGTAGTTGTTTTTCCTTCAGGGTTCAACTTCTCCATAATAGACCGGTTTTTCTTCAATGTCCGATTCACTTTTCTCACGTATTTGTCTGAGCCCCCAATGATTTTATTATTGTACGCACTCCTGCACCCATCTGAGCAAAACTTTTTATCCGAACGGCCCAGAAAATCCCTTTCGCACTCGATACATTGCTTGTAATTTTCCATATTCAGTAATTAGGTTAGTTGAGAATAGGTTTAGTCAAATATCGTAAAATGCAAAGAAATCCACGTTCATCAATAGATAAACCCTGTTCACCGAAATCTTTTTTGAATTGATATCGTACTATAAGTATCTTCGATACATCATTATTAACCAGTAAACAGCTAGAGACATGAAAAAGCCAAATCACGCAAACAACCTGAAGAACATCCTTCATTACGCGTTCGATGATTTAATTCAGAGCGTTTGGAAATTGTTCATGAAGAGACAAAGTAGATTTAAGCACTTTCTCAACTAAGATATTAAAGAACCACCAACAGGTGGTTTTTTTTTGCCCTTTGTCCTCCTCTTTCCTGATAAATACAAGGATTCGTTTACTTTCCCAAAGCAATTCCCGCTACATTTATTGAGGTCTCTGTACTCAACCCTAAAATGAGCAGCGATGAAATTTATTCCTCCCTTATTTTCTATCTTATGCCTGTTTATTGGGTACCCCAGATACTCCAACCGATCAAAACTTAGAAATGAACAATCCTCGATAATAGAAAAGAAGCAGTCATTTACCAACCCTTTCCACGAAGTTTTAAAGATTCTGATGGTGACCAAGTTGGAGTCTTTGTTGTATTATCAAAAAACTGGATTTCAGTAAACTGGTAGATTGGCCAGATAAATTTCTTGCAGGGCAAATCATGTGAAAAATCCCGTAAACGGACTTATTTTGCTCCAATTCACGTGACGAACCCGACAAAAAAAATTGCGAGGCACAATTCGCGTGAAGATGTCTGTGCAAAACTTTTTTGTGCTCTAAATCATGTGGAGAAATCCGTGCAAAATTTTGCCGGTGAGCAATTCACGTGGATTCCTCCAAAAAAAATATTTATCCTTCCGGTTACGTGAATTGGAGCGAAAAAAATATCTTCTGTTTCAAAACGTATGAATTATACCAAAAATAAATTGTGATCTCGCTACGTGGAGCCGGCAATCAGACAATGATTTTTGAGCAATAGTGAATCAAAGGTTTTCCGCCAGGATCCTTACATTCTGAAGCTGATCCGGGTGAATCAAGTGAATGTGCTCTTCAATAGCCACTAATCTTTTAACCAGATGCTTCATGTACTTGGCCAGCTTGGTTTCGAGAATTAGCTTTTGGCCATCATAAGAGTAGACTCCAGACTCTTTTCTTAAGTCATCCGCATCTTTCTCCATGGCATTTCGTGCGAGACAACTTTCTTTAAGTACATCTACAAATGCTTCCACACTGTAGTCATCCTCAAATTTCTGAATGTCCGCCATGGTCTTCTTAAACTCTCTATGGCTGATATCCATACCAGAAGTAGGATCCAACATAAGCTGTAAGACCAGAGAGTCATAGTGATGCAGGTAACTGAGAATGGAAATAGTCTCAGCCCTGAAGTCCGGTTCGGCACAGAATTCCCCCATGCCGTCATAGCTAGCGAGTGTATTGGCCAACTCAGAAAATCGCTCAGTAAGCAGCTGATAGTCTTGCTCAATCGTCACTGAAGCATATCTTTGTGATGAAGCATCAAGATATCCTATCGAGCAAATCACAATCACTAAAATACATCTCACTATTGCCATAACTTTTGGGTTTTAATTCCTAACAAAGGTAGAATGACCGGCTGCTGCTTTTGATCATAAAAATTCTGTAATCTCTACTCAGTAAAAACCATGAGTACGTTATATTTCTATTCAGTGACTTTTTAGCGATAATTGCCGCAGGTATCTTTGTACTCTTGAAAGTTAGAATCATCACCATAACACTTCTCATCACGCTCATCACTCCTGTAATTGTGACTACATGGTGGCTGTGCTATAAAAAATCCATGGTTCGGAGAGAGACCAAACACCGGATGATCGAAGGAATCGATAGAGACGAACTGGTCTTGCTGGTGTTCGCAGATTCCCAACTTGGTGGCCTGAAATGGGAACATTCACGTGAATTTGAATATAAAGGTCAAATGTATGACGTGGTTTATAAGGAAAAGACCCGAGACACGACTAAGTACTGGTGCTGGTGGGACCATAAAGAAACCAAACTGAATAAACAATTGGCCTCAGCTCTCAGTGGAGTGTTTGACAATCACCCTGAGAAAAAAGCCCGGCAAGCCCAATTGATTTCTTTTCTGAAATCTCTGTATTTCCAACAGCTACAGCACAGTGATATGGATCTCGGCCCAGAGAGCTCCACCAAATTTTTCACTTGTAATGACGACAACTTGTGGTCACTAAATCAAAGACCACTTGTCCCTCCTCCCAAGTCATAATGATCATTGATTATTAATGGTACGAATTCTGTACTTGATTTAACAATTCATTTATTTCAATTGAACATTCACAAATGAAACACATACTAGGTGTGTGGATGCTCCTGGGGATAGTATGCATTGCTCATGCACAAACCATTACAGTCAAGGACAAAGAATCTGATAGTCCTATAGAGATGGTGATCATCATGAGTAATGAACCACAAGAGTACGCCAGCACAAATTCAAAAGGTCAGGCGGACCTGACAGCATTTAAAAATTCCAACCGGATCGAGTTTTTCGCATTTGGTTACGAAACAATGGTTTTGAGTTACCCGGAGTTGGAAGAATTGAGGTTTGATCTAATTATGGATCAAACAAATATCAATCTTGACGAAGTAGTGATTTCGGCAAACCGATGGAGCCAAAACTCAAAAAAGGTGCCATCCAAGCTTATCAATATTTCAGCAAAGGAAGTGGCCTTCCAGAATCCTCAAACGGCGGCAGACTTACTTGAACTTTCCGGTAAGGTGTTTATCCAGAAGAGTCAACAAGGAGGCGGAAGTCCAATGATTCGTGGTTTTGCGACTAACAGACTCCTCTACAGCATTGATGGCGTGAGGATGAATACGGCAATCTTCCGAGGTGGAAACATTCAAAATGTGATCAACATGGATCCATTTACAGTTGAAAACACAGAAGTCCTTTTCGGGCCCGGATCGGTGATCTATGGCAGTGATGCCATAGGTGGAGTGATGAGCTTTCAAACCCTCACTCCTCAGTTTTCATTGGAAGACAAACCATTGATTCAAGGCAAGGCACTGACCAGATACTCCTCTGCAAACGATGAAAAGACTGGTCATTTTGACATCAACATTGGCTGGAAAAAATGGGCTCTGGTGACAAGTTTCAGTAGCTGGGACTATGACCACCTGCGGCAAGGCAGTAATGGCCCGGATGATTACATCAAACCTTATTATGTCCAAAGGCAAGACAGTATGGATGTCATCATCGCACAAGAAGATGAGTTGTTGCAAATACCTTCAGCTTATTCCCAGATCAACTTTATGCAAAAAGTCAGGTATCGGCCTTCACAGCATTGGGACATTCTATACGGGTTCCATTTTTCGGAAACTACTCCTTATGGACGGTACGATCGTCACAACAGGCTTAGTGGTGGCAAAGCCCGGTATGCAGAGTGGAACTATGGCCCGCAGAAGTGGCTCATGAACTATCTCAGTGCGACCAACTATTACGTGAATCCACTTTATGATCAGTTGACGATACGCTTGGCACAGCAATCTTTTGAAGAAAGTCGTATAGACCGATCACTAAACAGTGCTTCTCGCACTATTAGGGTTGAGGAAGTTGATGCTTATACATTGAATGCTGATTTGCTCAAAAGAATTTCTCAAAGGAATACGTTGTACTATGGAGTAGAATACGTTCTGAATGACGTACAATCGTCCGGGATTGATGAGAACATCAACACGGGTATCTCCACTGAAGGTTCTACACGATATCCACAATCTACATGGCAATCAATAGCGGCATATGTGAGTGATGAGTTTACCCTCAACAGTCAAACGACCCTACAGGCTGGCTTGAGATACAACAGATTCCTTATAGATGCTACTTTCGATACTTCATTCTACCCTTTTCCTTTTGAAAAAGCGAATCTGAACAATGGCGCATTGACGGGAAGTATTGGTACAGTAGTCAGGCCATCAGAATCTCTCGTGATAAGAGCAAATCTAGGTACTGCTTTTCGGTCTCCAAATATTGATGATATAGGGAAAGTATTCGATAGTGGCGATGGACTTGTAACGATACCAAACCCCGATCTGAAAGCTGAATACGCCTATAATGTGGACCTGGGTATTGCCAAAGTCTTTTCGGATGTGGTCAAAGTGGACATTACTGGATATTATACTTTGTTGAATAACGCACTTGTGCTAAGGAATTTCACACTCAATGAACAGGATAGTATTGTCTATGATGGATTGATGAGCAAAGTGCAAGCCATCCAAAATGCGGCACAAGCGAGTGTCTACGGGGTTCAGTTGGGTCTTGATGTGAAGCTTGGGGGTGGATTTAATTTTTCCACAGACTACAATTTCCAATATGGAGAAGAAGAACTTGATAATGGGTCTACAAGTAACTTGCGTCATGCGGCTCCTTCATTTGGCGTGAGCAGGCTTTCTTACAACTATGGTAAGCTCAAACTGCAGCTCTATTCCAACTATCAGTCGGAACGTAAGCATGCAGACCTGGCGCAGGAAGAACAAGGCAAGGACGAGATCTATGCTAAAGATGAAAATGGCAATGCCTATTCACCAGCATGGTACACGCTCAACCTAAAAGGGATGTATCAGATCAATGAGGCCCTGGGAATCACCTCTGGTATAGAAAACCTCACAGATCAGCGGTATAGACCTTACAGCTCCGGGATATCCGGCGCAGGCAGAAATTTCATCATTTCCCTTCGGGTCAATTTTTAGAAAAATGAGGCAACATCACAAATTTTATGAGGCTGCTTCCTGATGACTCAAGAGTCTTGCCGGTTCATCCGTTATCCTTACAGTGTGTAGTTCAGATCTTAATATTGGAGCTTAAATTGCAACATAAGATATTAAGAAAAGAAGCAGACCGGAGGTAAGTAGAGAAAGGCATGAGCTGCTACTTAAAATCTTTTCCAGTTTTAGCGTTCGCATTTTAGCGAGCGCTTTTTTTATTTATTCTTTACTGGTTACTGGTGCCACTTGTGCATTTTCCGGCATCTGAAAATTCACTTCGCTGGTTCGATCTTTGGATAATTGTATTTTCGTAAAAACCACTTCATTGCGTACCTCACCAACAGTGTCATTTTTATAAACATGCCATTGCAATTTTTGTGGGACGATTAAACCCTTCCGATCCACCCAATCAGAATATCTGATCAGATTATATTGGTCACTCGATTCACCAGTCTGATAGGTTACTGTGTACATCAACCATTCTACTTTGTATGTTTCAGGGTCTACCCAAAGAATGTAATTATCCTCGGATGAATTACCCACTCCACTTTCAAAAGATGCTTTAATACCAGTATATTCTTTGCCAAGCAATTCCCTAGATGGCAGCAGCTCATAGTTTATACCAGGATCTCCCAGAACAAATGGCATTCCAAAGAAATAAAAGTAAAGGTTGTAATAAAAATGGGCACCTGAAGCATCCGCGGTACCTGGACTTACCCATACCTTTTCACCATCAAACCCAATCTGTTTTTCAGGATTGGTGATCAGTATTTTGCGGTCTTTCAAGGAAATGAGGTGAACCTCATCTTCAAGAACTAGTCTGATGGCTTGCATTTGTTCCCACACGGCATAACCTCCATGTGCGTCAAATACCTTATTGATGACAGGCTTTGCCTGATCAGATTTGGTTTGACAAGCTGTCACAGTCAGTACGATCAACCCTAATAATATCCTATTCATTACTTTAAAATCTGTTAAAAATCATCTTAATCCTACTTCTGTCAAGTTATAACCACAGTTACTGAAAACAAGTATAGTACGACCCTTGGGTTTTAGAACCCCTAATCAAACAATAAAAAATCATCAATTGCTGTATACAACTTCTGAAGTTCATCATTAGTAATTACATAAGGAGGGAGAACATAAATAACATTCCCCAGCGGCCTTAGAAGTAGATTTCTTTCCATGAAGAAATCATAGATTCTTTCCTTAAGTGTGCTCGTGTATCCCGCATCATCAGTTTTTATTTCTACAGCCAGGATTGTGCCTCGTTGACGTATTTCCAGCACTTTATTATTAGCTTGAAACCTTGCGACATAGCCAGCATGGCTTTGAGTAATTCGATCAATATCATCCTGACATTTCTTAGTCAATAAGAGCTTCATGCTTGCATTGGCAACGGCACATGCAAGGGGATTGGCGGTATAAGAATGGCCATGAAAAAAGGCCTTTTTCCTATCCGCCACATCAAAAGCTTCAACAAGCCTTGCGTTCACAGCAGTAACACCCATTGGCAAATACCCACCGGTTATACCCTTTGAGAGACAAAATATATCCGGGTCATTCTTTAGATAGTCGCAGGCGAACATTCTGCCCGTCCTCCCAAATCCAGTCATCACTTCATCAGCAATACAAATGACACCTTTGCTCTGTGCAATGGCAATCAATTCATCCAAAATGGAAGGATCATACATCTGCATTCCAGCAGCACCCTGCACCAAAGGCTCAAAAATAAATGCAGCAGTGTCTTCACCAACCAACAGTTTCATGGCGTCAATGGCTTCCTTTCCATCTCCTTTAGGAAAAGGGATAAAATCCACCTCAAAGAGAAAATCATTGAATGGTGCATTAAATATATTTCGTTCAGCTACGGACATGCTCCCAAAAGTATCCCCATGATAAGCTCCTTCCAGTGCTATGATTTTCTTTCGCGGTTTTTCGAGATTGTACCAATATTGGATAGCCAATTTTATTGCTACTTCTACAGAAGTGCTGCCATTATCAGAGAAAAAAATCTTTGAAATACTCTTAGGAAGCAGTTTCTTTAGGGTTTTGGACAAGTCAATGGCCGGCTTATGTGTAAATCCCGCGAAAATTACCTGCTCCACCTTTGCGGCCTGCCGACTAAGTGCTTTGTTGATTTTAGGATGACTATGCCCATGGATATTCACCCACCATGAGGAGATGGCATCTATAATCTTTCGACCATCGTGGGTGTACAAATAAACGCCTTTGGCCTTCCTGATCGATATCGGCTTATTTCCAGCCAATGGTGAAAACGGGTGCCATATATTTTCCCTGTCTATTCTTTCCAGTTGATTCATTTACCAGGTCTTTCTTAGTAATTCGGCATAATTTAATACAACCTCCCTGTCCACATGGTCTTCTTTTGCAATGTTTAGCAACAGCTTAAATCCGGTTTTATGCAAAATGATTCGTTCACTTTCAGCATTGGGTTCTCCATTGAAAATGATTCCCTTTACTTTCAGGTTCCTACTTTTAATTACCTCGGCTGTAAGCAGCGTATGATTGATGCTTCCAAGATAAAGATCTGAAACCAGGATAATTTCCGCATTCAATTTCGGTACCAGATCCAGCATTACGTCAGTATCATTGATGGGCACCAATACCCCTCCTGCTCCCTCTATGACCAAATCCCGATTGGAAATCGGAGGTGTAATCATACTCAGGTCAATTCTTACTCCATCAAGAGCAGCAGCTTCATGCGGGGAACATGGTGTTTTCAGAAGAAATGCTTCCTGGTAAAAATTACTTTGACCATTAGATACCAGACGCTTTACAATTTCAGTATCACGAGGTGTACCCGATTGAATGGGCTTCCAATAATCACCATGGAGCATTTCCGTGAGTATCGCACTTACAAATGTTTTGCCACTATCCGTCCCAATGGCTGTCACAAAGTAATTCATGCAGCGAAGTTATAATAGGATTAATTAAAGCAGTTTCTATTTATCCTTTATCATGCTGGCAAAATTATTGCTACTCCTCTATTGCAAAACACTTTGATACTTCCTTATGAAAACCACACTCCACACCATCTCCACAGGAATGCTTGCAATACTATGCATTTCGTGCACTTCCTATCAGTACTTTACCATGTCAAGCGAGCTTCAACCTCAACCAGACAACTCTTTTATGATTGAGACCGAAACCGCCTCAGTGAATTACAAGTTTTCAGGGGATGGGCAATTGACGATTGTAATATTTAACAATTCTGAGAACTTAATCTTTATTGATTGGGAGAAATCCTCTTTGCTTCTGGACCAGGAGAGTATACCATTCCCATATAATGAGTCTTACTTTCAGGGAACCAGCCAATTGAATTATTACAATGAAATAAACTTTGAAGGTACTATCCATGACAACATTAAGCGGCGTTATATACCACCCCAATCATACGTTTCTGAAACAATCAGCTTAAACTTTATTGATGCTATTGACCGTAACAATTATAATAAAGCCTCTAATAATTTTAAGTATTTCGAGTTTACCAGAGAAAATACTCCTTTCGCCTTTGATAGCTACCTCTATATCAACAGTATTGATGAAAGCCAGCCGCTAACGTTGCACCAGGAATTTTGGGCAAGCGGACTGCTCGTCACCGCTGATGCAAATCTACCCACCAAACATAATCAATTTAGTAAAATGGACGTAAATGAGGCCGGGGCAGGTATGGGTGTGTTCCTGCTTGGTGGGGCTGTAATCTACCTGGCAAGTACAGTAGACTGGGACGAAGTGGAATGATTACTATGCCGTCAAGTTCTGGCTCCCAGTACATTTCAGGTTGAGGGTGAAATGAAGTTAAACTCACATTGCCCATATTTGCGCTTGTAATTAAAAAACACCTCTACTCATGAGCAAAGCAAACTGGACAACCGTCAAGGAATTTGAAGACATCACCTATAAAAAGTGTGGTAGCGTAGCGCGAATCGCTTTTAACAGACCAAACGTACGCAATGCCTTTAGACCAAAGACAGTGGCGGAGTTGTTCCAGGCCTTTTTGGATGCGCGAGAAGACACTCAAATTGGAGTTGTGCTTTTCTCAGGTGAGGGTCCGTCCACTAAAGATGGCAAGTGGGCATTTTGCTCTGGTGGGGATCAGAATGCCAGAGGGCATCAGGGCTATGTAGATGATGATGGCATGCCACGCCTCAACATCCTCGAAGTTCAGCGCTTGATTCGCTTCATGCCTAAAGTTGTCATAGCCGTGGTACCCGGATGGGCTGTAGGTGGAGGGCACTCATTGCACGTAGTATGTGACCTGACCCTAGCCAGTAAAGAACATGCGATTTTCAAGCAAACAGATGCGGACGTAACGAGCTTTGATGGAGGGTATGGCTCTGCATATCTGGCGAAAATGGTAGGTCAGAAACGAGCTCGGGAGATTTTCTTTCTAGGCAGAAACTATTCCGCACAGGATGCATATGAAATGGGGATGATCAATGCAGTGATTCCTCATGAGGAGCTAGAGGATACCGCTTACGATTGGGCATTGGAGATCCTGCAAAAATCTCCGACATCAATCAAAATGCTCAAGTTTGCATTCAACCTGACCGATGATGGCATGGTCGGTCAGCAGGTATTTGCTGGTGAGGCCACGCGCTTGGCTTATATGACTGATGAAGCAAAAGAAGGCAGAAATGCATTCCTTGAAAAGCGTAAGCCTGATTTCTCTGATATTAAGTGGATTCCTTGATTAGGTCATTAAGCTTGATGCACAAACTGAGAATCTGCTGATCATCATTATGCACGTGCAAACTGATCCTCAACCGCTCAGTTCCTGCCCCAACTGTTGGACTTAGGATCGGCCGTACATCATAACCCACTAATTGTAGATCTGATGAGATTTTCCGTGCTTTTTCATTGTTTCCGATCATCACTGGTTGAATTGCTGTGTTACTTTTGGCCGATGCCCAGTTGGACTGAAATAATGATATTTTACTTTTCAACTCATCTTGCAAGCTCATATGCTCACCCAGAAACTTAAAACTCTCTGTGATTGAAATGACACTATGTGGCGGCAATGAGGTAGTGTAGATAAAGGGTCTGCCGAAATTGATAAGGTATTCGGTCAAAATTTGAGAACCTGCTACACATGCCCCATGTACACCCATGGCTTTACCAAAGGTGTAAACTCTTGCAAAAACGCGATCCTGTAAGCGTTCTTCAACCAACATACCTCCTCCACCTTCTCCCAGGGCACCGGTGCTATGTGCTTCATCTACGATCAAATAAGCACCATACTGCTCACACAAGTTGATGATGTCTTCCAAGGGAGCAATATCACCATCCATCGAAAAAACAGATTCAGTCAGCACAAAACAGCGACCCCTAACCCTCTTGAGCCTAGACTCCAGATCCTCCAGATCATTGTGCCGATATGCAATGGAATCAGCTCTGCTCAACCACGCTCCCTCTTTCAGGCACACGTGGCTTAACAAGTCGTACAAAATGGTATCCCCCTTGTCCGCAACGGCTGAAACCAATGCCTGATTTGCAGCATATCCCGAGTTAAAAAGAAGAACAGATTCTGATTTCAGCACCTTCGTGAGCATTTCTTCAGCCTCGTGGTACCAGCCATGGTTTCCACTCAGAAGCCGGCTTCCTGTACCTCCATTTGGTATTGATTCTGAATGAAGTCTCGTTTTAATCCGATGTGAAAGCGCTTCATTTTGAGACAACCCCAGATAGTCATTAGAAACAAAATCGATGAGATTGGAGGTAGGTTTCAACTGGCGTAAGTTTCCCCTTTTCTTCCGTTCATCTAATTTATCAAGCAAGAAGTCTAATTTCATGATCACAATTTGGCCAATTATCTATCTTTGTCCCACATGCTAAGATCAACATTCTTCTTGTTATTTTGGCTGATTGCATTCAGTATCATCGCCCAAAGCAACCTCAAAAAGCAATTCCTCACGTTTGATTGTCAGTTGGTGGTGGACAATGATGTATTCACCCTTGACCTTTCCAAAGATCAATATTACAGCAGTGGAATCTACCCGTCCGTAAGATTCTTAATGGATAGCACTACGAAATCCAAAAACATTCTTTCATTCCAACTCAATCACAGAATTTATACTCCCAGCTGGATTGGTTGGGAGCAAAAGACTTTTTTAGACAGACCCTATGCGGGCATGGTATCAGCTACTGGTGGTTGGGAATTCTATTTTCATAACAATCAATATCTCAAAACCCAACTCGAGCTGGGTTGGATGGGTCCTTCAATCAACATGGGTGGAATGCAGAAATTATATCACAGCTGGTTTGGAATGCCAGAACCTAAGGGATGGAAATACCAGATTAACGACACGCCTGTTGTTAATGGATATGTCACTTACATCAGACCATTCTTCACCAGCTACAGACTGGACATGTCCCTGGAAACAAACCTCAGTTTTGGTACTGTTTACAACAACGTGAGGCAGGAACTGATGATCCGTACCGGACAACTGTTCCCTATTCATCAATCTGCATACACGAGTTCTTTTCTCGGTAACCTTCGAAAACCACGATTACCTGAGCCTAAACTGGACGAATTTTACATCTTCTACTCACCCGGTCTAGAGTATGTCCTTCATAATGCGACACTCGAAGGAAGTTATTTCGGCGATGCCTCTGAATATACGGTGGATGCTATCAGCTGGGTAGTTCAACATCGCGTGGGGATCATGTTTGGCTGGCCAAGGTATGATCTGAGTTTTATCTATTACTGGAGATCTCAGGAAAATGAAACAGCCATGACCCATTCCTATGTAGGCATTCGGATGAACCAGCGATTTTAATTCATTTTCAATACAATTCTTCCAATAGCTTTTCTTTCCATCAAATCCTTAATGGCTTTAGCGCCTTGCTCAAGTGGATAACATTGGGTACCTGCGGTTTTTAATTTCCCCTGTTCGAACCAATTTAGCAACATCTGCACATTTCGTCTGTTGTCGTCAGGATTGCTTCGCCAAAATCCACCCCAATACACCCCAACAATAGAAGCACTTTTCAGCAATGGAAGATTGAATGGAATAGCAGGGATTTCCCCTGAAGCAAACCCAACTACAAGGTGTCTACCACCAGCATGTAGCGATCTGAAAGCCAACTCAGAAACTGCCCCACCCACTGGATCAAAAATAACATCTGCACCGCCAAATTCTTTGAGCTTTTCTTTCAGGCCTTCATAACCAACAACTTCGTCGGCACCGTTCTTCCTTGAAAAACCCCGCTTTTCCTCCGTTGATGCAACGGCAATCACTCGCGCTCCCAACAATTTACCGAGCTGGACCGCAGCAGAACCGGTTCCGCCTGATGCACCGAGCACAACGAGCGTTTCTCCCGGCTTGATGGCACCTCGATCCTTGAGCCCATGCATTGCGGTACCGTAGGTTTCCAGTATTGTGGCTCCATCTTCCAGCGAAAGAGAAGGTGGTAAAAGATATGTATTGATCCCCATAGCTACAGCCTGGCCTGCAAAGGCACCCCAGGTCATTGAAGCAATAACAACATCTCCTTGCATCACATGGTCAACATCCGCACCAACAGAAATAACCCTACCAGACACCTCCTGCCCGGGCACAAATGGTAAATCGGGCTTGAACTGATATTTCCCCTGAATAATCAGGGTATCCGGGAAGTTTACTCCCGCATAATCAACCTCAATGAGTACCTCATCGGATGCAGGTTGAATCGGCTGAATTGTTTCAAATACTAAATTCTCTGCCCCGCCAAATTGGTGGCATACCAGAGCTTTGATCATAATGTATTGCGATTAGAATGAACAAAAATAGATTCCAAAGCATTAATATATAATGTAGTTAACCAAAACGTACGATTATGAAAACGATAGAATCACAAGCGATCAAATTTGGTCTGATAACTACCGCCCTACTTGTTTTGTACTTTCTTGCAATGAAAGCATTTGGATTGGTTCACAATGTAAATCTCAGGTTTTTTAATGGAATTATAATGTCGGTTGGAGTGTATTGGGCCATCAGTGGATACAAAAAACAGAACCCAAACAAATTCTCCTACCTTGAGGGAATCGGCCTTGGAGTCATTACATCCCTGGTTGTGGCCTTGCTCTTTTCAGCATTTATTTCCCTTTATATTTTCGCGTTCCCTGATTTTCTGACAAAGATCAAAATCTATGAACCACAGGGGATTTACCTCAATCAGCTGGCCATTGCAGTTATTCTATTTATAGAAGCCCTGGCTTCAGGATGTATGATTTCGTTTATTTCCATGCAATGGCTCAAGAAAGAGCGTCCTTTTGGTATTCGGAAACCTCGAAAATATAGCCTGAACCACTAGAGTATTTCCAATACATTTTCAGGTGGCCGGCCGATTCTGGCCTGGCCATCTTTAATAACAATTGGCCGCTCGATCAACTTTGGATAATCAACCATTGCCTCGATCCATTGTTGATCCGTGAGGTTTTTACCTTTAAACTGCTCCTTGTAGATATCTTCACCTTTCCGAATCAACTCTAAGGGAGTAATGCCAAGCATTTCGATGATCTTGGTGAGCTCCTCTACGGAAGGAGGAGTTTTGAGATACTCAATGACTGTGATCATTTCACCTTTCTCCTCCAGAAGATTTAAGGCCTCTCTACTTTTCCTGCATTTTGGATTATGAAATATGCGTATCATGATTGTTCTTTTTTTTTTAGTAGCGTCCGAGAAAAGATTTTGGTTTCGAAGAAAATCCGTCAAAATTACCCCTAAATCCCCTAAAGGGGACTTTCGATCACCCCTTTAGGGGCAGGGGTAGTTTTAGGAAATCGAGAAAATCTTTTCTCATTTCGTTTAAACGTACTTTTTTTGAACATTTAAAATTTAGTCGGACGACAGTAATTTTTTTTTAACAAAACTAAAAGATCATCGAAACTTAAAACACCATTACTGAAAGTTCCATTTTACCGATTATCAAATGCCCTTTATTTTAATGCACCAATTCTGTTAAATTGAACGGCGTTGACATATCTATATTCTATTATCCTATGAAATACACCCTCAGAATCCTAACTGTACTGATTTTATTCACAGGCAGTACCTCCTCAATAATTGCACAGAAAAAGAAAAAAAGTGAGGTGCCACCAGCAACCTCTGCCGCTGAAAGATGGGCAGGTTTTGAAAAGAGAAAAGAGCTTCTCAATAACTCCACGGTAAAAAACATCCCATTCAAAAATATTGGACCGACAATCATGAGTGGTCGGGTAGTAGACCTTGCGGTAAACCCAAAGGATCCTACACATTTCTATGTAGCGTATGCTTCTGGTGGCCTTTGGGAAACAAAAAATGAAGGCGCTTCCTTCACCCCATTGTTTGACAATGAAATCGTCATGACTATAGGTGATATCGCCGTGGACTGGGAAAATGAAGTGCTTTATGTCGGAAGTGGAGAAAACAACTCCAGTAGATCTTCTTACGCTGGTTATGGTCTTTTTAAGTCCATTGACAATGGTAAAACCTGGCAACACCTGGGTCTTGAAGACACCCACCACATCGGTAGAGTGGTTTTACATCCTTCTGATCCAAACATTATCTGGGTGGCCTCATTGGGACACCTTTATTCTAAAAATACTGATCGTGGAGTCTATAAAACAAAAGACGGTGGAAAATCCTGGACAAAAACCCTTTATGTAAATGATGCATCGGGAATTGTGGAATTGGCGATCAATCCCTCCAACCCGCAAGAACTCCTGGCAGCAGCCTGGCAAAAGGATAGAAAAGCATGGGACTTTGTGGAAGCAGGTGCTGGATCCGGCATTCACAAGTCAACTGACGGGGGTGAAACCTGGAAATTATCATCCGGTGGAGACAGTGGATTTCCTGACACCGATGGTGTTGGAAGAATTGGTCTTGCTTATGCTCGCTCTAAGCCAAACATTGTTTATGCGGTGCTTGACAACCAGGACCGCAGGGAGAAGGATGAAGACGAAGAAACATACGCTGTAACAAGGGAGCTCCTCAGAAATACCACACAAGATGCATTCCTCGCATTGACAGATGATGATTTGAATGACTTCCTGGATAGAGAACGGTTTCCAAGTGAATACAACGCTGTTGACATTAAATCTGATGTTAAGTCAGGTAAAATCAAACCAACTGATCTTGTGGAGTACCTGGAAGATGCCAATTCCATGCTTTTCGACACAGAAGTTAAAGGTGCAGAGGTATACAAGTCAGAAGATGGCGGATCTACCTGGACAAAAACGCATGAGGATTATGTAGAAGCTCTCGTGTATTCATATGGATACTACTTTGGGCAAATCACCGTGGATGGCCAGGATCCTAATATTGTTTATACTATGGGTGTACCTCTTGTGAAATCGATGGATGGGGGAAAAACCTGGGAAGCCACTTCCTCTGAAAATGTTCATGCTGACCACCACTCGCTTTGGTCCAACCCCAACAGGTCCGGTCACTTAATCAATGGCAATGACGGAGGTGTAAATATCTCATATGACTATGGAAAGACCTGGGTAAAATGTAACTCCACACAGGTTGGTCAGTTTTACACCGTCAACTATGACATGGCTGAACCATACAATGTCTATGGTGGCCTCCAGGACAATGGCGTTTGGAAAGGCCCGAGTACATACGAACACTCTTACTCTTGGCATGAAGAAGGAAAATACCCTTATGAGCGCATCATGGGTGGAGATGGCATGCAGGTAGCTATCGACACGCGTACCAATGATCTGGTTTACACTGGTTATCAATTTGGGAATTATTTCAGGATCAATACAACAACCGGAGATAGAAAATACATCACCCCAAAGCATGAGTTGGGAGAAGCTCCGCTCCGCTGGAACTGGCAGTCACCAATAACCTTATCCGCGCACAATCAGGATATCATTTATTTTGGCAGTAACAAGTTTCACCGATCTATGGACCAAGGTGAAAATTTTGAAACTATGTCTGGTGACCTCACCAATGGCGGAAAAAAAGGTGATGTGAGTTATGGAACACTCACCACAATTTCTGAATCTCCCATGAGCTTTGGTCTTATCTATGTCGGCAGTGATGATGGACTAATCCATTTAACAAAAGATGCAGGAAAAACCTGGACGAAAGTATCAGATCAACTTCCACAAAATTATTGGGTGAGTAGAGTAACTACTTCCAGTCATGTAGAAGGAAGGGTTTATGCTTCACTGAATGGATATCGTTGGGATAATTTTGATGCCATGGTTTATGTATCCAATGATTTTGGAAAAACATGGTCAGCGATTGGCACCAACCTCCCAAAAGAGCCTGTCAACGTCATCAAGGAAGATCCAAAAAACGAGAACATCCTCTATGTGGGTACCGACCATGGAGCTTATGTGAGTACCAACAAAGGTGCTAGCTTCATGAGCTTTGTTGAAGGTTTACCTGCAGTTGCCGTTCATGACCTGGTCATTCATCCAAGAGAAAATGAGTTGATTTTGGGAACGCACGGGCGATCGCTATTCACAGCTGACGTTTCCGGACTTCAGCAAGTCCCTTCTTTGACAAGTGATAAAATATTTGCCATTTCGGACAAAACACACTCTGACCGATGGGGCAACAAGGGTTACTACTGGGGAGACTTCAATAGCCCGGAAACTCAGATTGAGATTTACGCACTCAATGGTGGGTCTGCTACCGTTTCGGTTTCAATGGAAGAGCAAGTGCTCAAATCATGGACTGTTGATTTGGACAAAGGTCTAAACTATGTAAGCTATGATTATACCCTTGATTCTGATCAGGCAGAGGCATTGAGCTCATCACTTGAACTGGATGAACCTTTAGAAGAAAAAGAAAATGGTTCCTACTATCTACCTGAGGGAGCGTATACGCTCACTTTAAAGGTAAGTGATGAAGAAACCTCAACTGAACTGAAGGTGAAAGCTCCAAGAGAACGTCCTAAACGGAAAGGAAGTAAGTAATCCAACGTTATCAAGTTAATAAGTAGATACTGAAACAAGTTAAGTATGACCACTGATGATAGAACGAAGAATAAAACCCGCTAACGTCAAGACATAATTAGTCCGGGTTGCATGGTTAACTATTCTCTTAGATGACCAGCTACCCGGACTTTCAAAAGCTCCAAATTGGCTAATTTTCATTACTTTACATCATCAATTTCATTCAGGTCATTCATCAACCCTCTTCCATGACATTTATTAAAAGAATTCTTAGGCCGCCATCCTACGGTTGGCAAACTGAGAATGGCAATCTTGTTATTCCTAAAAAACGGCAAATCTTCCGCGAGTTTTTCGATCGACTCAACGTTGTAAAATCTAAAAAACACTGGCTGTCATTCTCCAGTTGGGTTTGGGCATTTGGTCTCACACCTTTCCTGGTGCTGTTCTTTGTCAATTACTTTAGTTGGTGGTTGTTACTAGTGGCTTTCCTTTACAGTATGGTGGTGATGGGCTGCCATGGCACCATTTGGTATCACAGGTACTCTACTCACCGCACTTATGAATTCAGCAACAAATTCTGGCGGTTTATTACGCAAAACCTGGTGATTAAAGTTCTCGCTGAAGAACAATATGTGGTTTCACATCATGTGCACCATTCCCTATCTGATGAGCCGGGAGATCCATACAATGCCCAGGCCGGATGGCTGTATTGTTTTTTAGCAGATGTCAACCACCAGCCTATTGCACTGGATCTCAATGAAACCGACTATAAGAAAACCTCCAATTTCCTTAAAAATTTAGGAGTTAAAATCAATAGTTACAGCCAATATCAAAAATGGGGTTCTATTAGTCATCCGTTTTGGTCATGGGTTCATGTGATGCTCAATTGGGCATTTTGGTATGGAGTCTTTTTCCTCATCGGTGGACATGCTTTAGCCTGTTGCCTGTTTGGTGCTGCACAAATTTGGGCATTTGGCGTACGTACTTTCAACTATGATGGACATGGTCAGGGTGAAGACAAGCGACAGGAAGGTTTTGACTTCAATAGGAGTGATTTTTCAGTGAATCAATATTGGCCGGGATATGTAGCTGGGGAATGGCACAACAACCATCACTTATTTCCAAATAGTGCGAGGAATGGATTCCTTCCTTCGCAGCTGGATCTACCATGGTTCTACATCAAAGGACTGCACATCATTGGCGGAGTGAAGTCTTACAGAAATCATAAGGACCTGTTTTTTGAAAAACATTACCACCCTCATCTTGAGCAAGCAGATTCAAAACCCTTGCACCCGAAGACTGAGAAATCTCTCAACTAACCTATTTAACTACCGAGAAGACCCTTTTCGTGTATTGTCCTCTGACGGTCACAAGATACCTTCCTGAAGGAATGTGAGCTGTAGTCCAGTGAATATCCATCTCCTGATTGATCCGGCCTCTGTATATATTCACAACCTTTCTTCCCTGCAGGTCCAGCAAGTCTATGGTCACTGATTCATTCGTTGGTGCAACTCTGACTGTTGCCTGACCATTCAATGGATTTGGATAGACCATTAGTCCGGCAGTTTTCCTGGTGGTGTTTAAGGCTTTGTTGCGCTCTCCTATGATGGGCACTTCTTCAAATGTCCCGAGGAGTGAATCATCCAGATGGGTATCTGTGGCTCCAAGCCATTGCTTTAAAATAGAGCCATACAACTGTCTGAAATCCAATTGCCATTCGAGGTTGTCATCATAGCTTGCTGATGGCGAAATGTTAGGATTGGCTCCGGTCACGCCACCCTGCACAGCATTGCCAAAGAAAAACATGGGAGCAGCTGCACCATGATCTGTACCGAGACTGGCATTGGAAACGATTCTTCTTCCAAATTCCGAAAAGGTCATTCCCACTACCCGATCTTCAGTACCCTGCATTTCCAGATCCTTCATAAATGCCATGATACCATCATTGAGCTCCTTTAGTAATTCTGCATGCTCACCCGTAGTGTGATCTGCGGCTTCCACCTGGGCATCATGTGTGTCAAAACCTCCAAGGCGAACCAGGTACAGTGGTGTTTTAAGTCCTCCTGCGATGAGCCTTGAAACAATTTTCAACTGCTGCGCTAGAAATGTTTCCGGATACGCTGCCTGCGTTTGTACCTTCTTGGCAGCATCAGTAACCACTTTTCCATATTGCTGTGATTGCTTGGCAATCAACCGGATATACTTCAACTTATCCCCTGCAAGCGTATCTGGTGCCTCTTCTTCCTCGTTGCTGAGCAGGCTGTAGAAAAACTCAGGATCATTAAGCACCATACTCATGGATGACTGATGGCCCTGAAAGAGCAGTGAACTGCCATACCCGATTTCAATAGACAATGGATCGGTCACTTCTTCATTGGGAAATGCATCCGGGTAGTCCGGGTACAATTCGCTGAGATAACGACCCGACCAGCCAGAATTCACCAACTCATTGGAGTCGGATGCACTCATCCAGATATCAGTTGACCGGAAGTGAGAGTAGTTTTGATTGGGATAACCAACGTTTTGGATAATCTGAAACCGGTCCTCGTCATACAATGACTTAAGTCCCCCCAGCGCAGGGTGAAGTCCTACGTCAGCATCTGATAACTGGTGCAAGGAACTATCAGGAAGGATGACATGAGGGCGAACCTGGTTCAGGGCAGAAAGCTGATCCAGCGGAATAATGGTATTCAGCCCATCGTTACCACCTTCTAAAAATATCATCACCAATACCCGATCCGAATCTGCAGCCAGATTGAGCAATCTGGAAAGTGAACCATTGCCACCAGGCATTCTGAAACCCATTGATCCAAGTACTCCGGGAACTGCAACAGAATGGGTCACATGTCTTAAAAAAGATCTTCTTTTCATAGCAGTTACATTAAGTGTGATTGACCAAGTTGAAGAAGGTGCTTGAATGTTGGCACCAGCCGATTCCTGACGATCAGGCGATATTCGTCATTTTCAGGATCTGCCATCAATTGATTCCAGGCAATGTACCAGTAGGAATCGCTTTGCTGACCTGAAAGCAATATTTCCTTCAATCCATCGATTTCTTCTTGCTCAAGAGGAATCCCCAGCATCAGCTTTCCACTTTCGCGGAGCATTTCGTTGGCTTCTTCCGGCTGATCTAACGTTTGCAGAAAAGCAATTAAGTCAGCAGCAAACTGCTTGTCGTCATCTACCCAAAAACCCCAGTCGCACATAGAGTCACTCATGATTGCCCTGTTGGTAATGGTATCTGTGGTAATCCAGTATTTATCAAAACTAGGCGCCTGGTAGTATGCCGGCCATCCTGAGACACTCGGCGGATCCCCTACCTCCAGTCCTAGATTGGCCATTTGCCAGAGCATTCCCCGGTGCTGCTCGTATTCTGCAAGAATATCTCCCTGGGAAACACCCGAAATGCCCAGTGTCCTCCACAATCCTATAATGAACTCAGCAGGGTTTTTGATCATGGCTCCATGATTACTCGCGTCGTGAAAATGAGCACTTTTCAATAAAACCTCCAGCACCGGTTTGATTTCATAATCATTGTCCCGGAAAAGCTGGGCCAAGGGAACAATCACATTTTGCTCTGTATTCTCATCAATATCATTGTAGACAAAGAATTTATAAAGTCTCCTGCAGATATATAAGGCCGTCTCCTGATTATTAAAAATCATATCCAACAGCTCGTCTAACTCCTCAGCTCCTTCACTTCCTGCTCTCCCGGATATTAAAGTATTGCTATAAAATGCTGAAAACTGCTTATCAGCGGTTTCATGAAAGTATGGTTCAAACCGAACCGCCAGATCTCCCGAATCATTAAATTTTTCCCAATCAACAATCCATCCTGTCAAAACCCGTGCGGATGCCTGCACATCCCCCTCAGTGAAGTTGGCATTGGAGCCCTTTCCTATACAGAATAGCTCCTGGAGTTCTCTTCCATAATTTTCATCAGGGGCCTCCTTACTATTAAATGTTCCGTTGAGGTAAAGCAACATGGCCGGATCCAATGTCAATTCCCGAATCATGGTTTTATAATTCCCATAAAGGTTGCGGCGAAGCATTTCGAAATACCGGTAGCTCAGCTTGGCATAGAAGACTCCCCACGTTTGGATGGGCAGCAGATTGTGCCAGAAAAGCAACATTTTCTCCTCCAACGTGGTGGGTTGATTGATAAAGCCTTTGATCAGCCATCCTTTCAGGGAAATGGTTCTCGGGCCTTCATAGTCGCCCCCATGCGCTGATTGAATCCAGGTTTCGCCAAAGGCTATCTCAGGATCAATGATTCCTTCATCGGATCCATTGTAATCATTTACGGGAGGTACAGGGGCTGTACCTTTGACAAGAAGCAGGTCAATGGTATCAGACAGGCTTAACCCTTTGATCTCATTTAAATCGGCTTTGGTTACGCCAAACAATGCCCTTCTCAACAAATGTATTTGCTGGGTTTCAGTCCATTCTCCAGTGTAAGGTTCCAGGCCTGATTCATTGGTAGCAGTCCGCAAACCTCCGGTATCGGCTACATTTAGTATCTTCGGAGGCACTTTCCGATACTTCTCGAGGAGTTCTGTGTAATTCTTTGGCCGGTAATCAGGATGGATGGAGTTCATGGTCAGGGCGTATACTGGTTCTTCTAAAATAGATGATTTTATCTTCCCGAAGAAACATTTGAGTGAATGATGGTGCAGTTTAGTTACTGGGTAGTATTTTATTTTTAGTTGCTGGGCGTGTTCAGATCAGACAATACCTAACCATATACCTTATTCATCACGTTGGGCTTTAGTGTTTTTTCGATTGGTATCAAACCATTCAGTTCTGTTCCAGGATGGATTTAATCCACCAAGTTCAGGAAAATTCAAATCTGGATCGTTCGACTGAAGTAAACAGATGGTGGGTATAACATTTAATAGGCGGATATGGTCAAAGAGAATGTCAAATTCAAGTCATTCAACCCCTTTTTTTAGCACTGAAAACGAGGTTTTGAGGCACTCACACACCCTCACGATGCACTATCCATGCACTATCCATGCTTTACCCATACACTATCCATGCTTCATCTATGCACTGTTTTAGGTGTCCGATTGTGCCCAAACGGTATTTATTTAGCTTTTTTATGCCCAAACTTGCCCAATGTGGTTAGTTAGGTGGTTTAAAGTGGTTAAATTCTTCATGAAATCGTCCTGGTAGCGTATTGGCTCCCATCAATTGCAACCGGGACGACCAATCTCCTTTTGGTTTTTCGTGACCAGTGATTAGGAAATCCCAGATCAACCCCGCCCGTAGAGGAAGTGGAGGGATTTTTCCTGTTCAGATCCCACAGAGCCGTCTAGCGCTATTTCCCCTTCACTCCAAAAACCTAACCAGCCGGAATTGAGGTCTAACGTGTATGTATAGCACCAGATAACTCCAGCATGGGTAGGGTGGTCATTTGTGGTGAATGTGAATAGGCCATTCGGCTCTATCCAAGGTTATCTGTCGGCTCTTTTTCGTTTCAGCTCGTCAAGCTGCTGCTGAACATACTTCCGTTCCTCCTCAAGAGACATGTTCATGATCTTATGACTCACCTCATCACGGATCTCCCTCATCCGCTCTACCATTTTCTTTGTTTTATTCGCTGTCTTCATCTCTAAATATCTCGTTAGGAGTTCGTATTTCAGTCATTTGATATCCTTCCCTAAAGTAAGTGCAAAGCACTGCTGCTTCTTTCCTTTGTTGGCTGTGGCCAACAGCCCATAGTACCTGATCTTATAAAATCCAGAAGGAAGCACATGGCGCATAAACCTGCCGATAAACTCCTGGGCCCCTAAAGTGAGCAGTTGTTTGCTGAGCCTTTTACGGTAATCTTTCCACCGAAAGGTTACTTTGCCATCTTTGACAACAACTAACCTGCTATTGCTGATGGCCACTCGATGGGCAGACTGCAGGGATTGCCCATTCAAGGAGGACTGTATTGGCAACAAGACCGAAAAACGCTTCAAGGTAGTCAAACCACATCAGAGAGTACCAGCGGGCCATAGAAAGGGTGAACAGCCCAAGGGCCAGTATTACAAGCGAAAGCGGCAGGCTACAGTGGAACCGGTTTTAGGAGTGCTCACCCAGTTTATGGGTATGCGCAAGGTGTACACCAAAGGCATCCATAATGCTAATAAGCAGTTCATTATGGCAGCCATAGCCTACAATCTGAAGAAATACCTGAAATTTGATAAAAAGACCATTCAGACACAGAGGGGAATCTCTTCAGTCCTTCAAAAGGCCATTAATTGGCTTGATTTGGTCGCTTTCCACCTTTTGTTCAGCATACAAGCATTTTTTGACAGATATTCAGGTCTGAGTCCAGGTAGAGTAAAATTCCACTAAAATTCTTTCCTTATAACGCTTTATAGTTAACTTCTATTAAAATTAGTTTTCTGGA
>JAVJQA010000008.1:0-13563 GCA_040218045.1 Marinoscillum sp. | reverse complement strand
GCAAGATTTCTGTGAAGATGACCCTTTAATTCCCTAAAGGGATGGTTAGATAGTCACCCTTTAGGGCAGGGCCGACGTGGAACGGGTAGTTTTCGAATTCAGTGAAAAATCTTTTGCTATTGAGTTTAAACGCTCATTATTCCCGAGTTTAAAATTTAGTCGGACAACAGTAATAATAAACAAAAGTTGGCCTGAAGATTCCCTGCTTGCCGGCAAAGCAGGTTAACAGAATGACCTTTTAAAGTGTGAATAGAGCTGAACTAAACGGCATTGGCCGCACGCGTGTCGCGTGTGACCTCTTCCTTAATCCAGAAATTTAACTTCTAATAATCCCTCTGCGCCAGCATAATCTCGGACGCTGCTGTAATCAGTATTCAGTAGAGGGTAGAGAGTAATCCACAATCAGTAATCAGTAGAGGGTAGAGAGTAATCCTCAATCTAAAATCCCCAATCCGCAATCAGTAATCAGTAAAACAGTAGTAAGTAAAACAGTAGAGGGTAGTGAGTAGTGAGTAATCCACAATCCGAAATCACAAATCCCAAATCCCCAATCCAAAATCCCAAATCCACAATCCACAATCCACCTTTTCCAGCACTTCAATATAGGAAATTCGCCTTATTGATCCCTAGTGATGCGCAAGCTAGTATTGTGAAGTAAATAATACGAATCAATACACAAACCAATGAAAGCACTACTCTCACTTTGCGCGGCTTGCCTTGTGACCATTTCCCTGTACGGACAGCTCACAGAAAAAGACATCTCCTCAAGCGGATCCTTCAAGGAGAAGGAGTTTAAGAAAGCTCCCAAAAAGGTTTATATCAACAGCTTCAATGTTTACTTCCAGGTATTTGGAAGCGCCAGGGCAGGTACTACCGGGGGCGAATCCCTGGGGAGACTGAAAGGAAACACCAATGTAGCGATGGGCGTATTTCTGGACGGGGTAAGTGGCCAGGAAATGATCGACCTGACCACAAAGGTATATGATGAGTATGTCGGCAAACTCAAAGCACAGGGATTCGAGATCGTTTCAGCAGATGAAGCCGGTAAAGCTGAATCCCTTGAGGGATGGATAAGGAAAGAAGGAGGAGATCTTAACTCAGCACAATCAGTGGGGTTTGCCAAAGCAACCCCTAAAGGATATTCCTATTATATCAAAAATGAAACCAAAAAAGGCAAGGAAAAGTCAGGTGCCTTTGCCAATACGGGCATACTGTCCAAAGACCTGGATGATGCCATCATTGCTGATGTAAACATGACGTTTTACTTCGTGCAGATGAAAACATACGACTCAGATATGCTCGGGTACTCTCAAGTTAGCGGTAAGCCAAATTTTCATTTTGCACGGTTACTTGGCGACATTAACAATCAGGTACTTACCAGTACCAACTACGCTTTTGGGAAAAACCTAACGGCCTCTAATGCCGCTATCCACACAACGTTAAAAAAAGCCTGTTTACAGCCCTGAAGCAGTTTTTGATAAAGATGCTAAGTTCAAAGAATCTGCCGCAGCAGCATCCAAAATGATTCCGGATTACGCAACTGTCGTATTCGTCAACAACAATAACATGAACGCCTCGCACTACATGGAGTGCAATCCGGAACTCTATAAAAAAGAGACCTACCGGATAATGACCGAATTCCTGGATTTGGGTCTTGGCAGATTGGATGAAAACACCAAATGAAGAATTCTAATAACTAAAATCTAACGCCCACATGATACCACAAACACGTCCGCTACTCCTTATCATCACAGTTGTTTTACTGGCTCTGGCCTGTAGCAATGAAAACGATCCACTGCCTGAGGATAAACCAGATGTTGCGCTTGACTTCCCTTATACCTATTCTGAAGGAGAAACAGGCTATAGTATGAATATCAACGGCACACTGATAAGCGACCATGCCGAAATACTCAACACACTTGAAACAGACAAGACATTGTCCCTAAACTTCTGGAATGGCACAGATTATGATTTCGCAGGCATCTCATGGTTGCCACTGGCTGAAGGTGTCCATGAGACTGGTTATAACAATGGTAAAGGCAATGGAACATTTGACGACAACAACCTCTACATGGTAGCCAAAGTTAAAAGCGGTGATAAACACCATTATGCCTATTCGTCGCATGCATACGGGTATCTGGAGGATGCGCTCCTTCCCGGATCTGTCTGTAAGGTAAAGATCAGGACTTTAGAGGGGTCCTACACCCGGTATTTGTTGTTTGGGTATGAACTCATCCAATTTATAGGTGTAGTGGAAGGACAGTTTGCAGGTACTTTCATGGCCAGCGATGGAGCAAGAATTGAGGTAACAGAAGGCCAGTTCAGGATAGAAAACACCCTCCCTGATGGCGCTGAGATAATAGATTAAGCTGATCACTGACAAATCGGCCCACTTTAGGACAACCACTGAAAACATAAATTCAGTCTAACATTATGAGAAATTTAACAGCACTTATGTCCATATTCTTTCTCCTGACCATTGGTGGTTGCGATAAAGAAGACGATTTTGAATGCGACAAGAATGTCGATATGACCATTTTCGGTAACCGCACCTGCGCACAGGCAAATCCGGAGGTTTACAGGCACTATAATGCCAACGGCTTTCTTATTGAAGAATTAGAAATAGAAATTTCAAGGTCAGCGGGGGATTTTATTATCAAGGTTTTTCTTTCTGAGCCTTCCCCAAACCAAAGCGAGCTCACTTATTTGATTATGGAAAATGTGAGTTATACTTATGGAAATCAACAGGCCAGCATTTGGTTTTTCAACATCCAACAAACATTTTCAGGAAATGTCATATTTACTAAATTTGACCGGGTCAACAGAATCGTTTCTGGCTCTTTTGATTTCTATGCACAATCGCTACAAGGTGATTACAAAACCTCTGGCACATTTAAGGATGTCCCGCTTAACTAACAGGAATATTTGGAATAAAGAAAATAACAAGTACTTCTACCTCCCCTGTTGAGGTAACCAGATAAGTGGTAGCTCTTTCCTATTGTCACATATTGAAAAACCAGTTATTTTTATCTATGTCAAGAAATTCATTGCTCATTAAACTTTGGATACTTCTTTTTACTATTGGAATCTTCAACAGTACCACCTCCGGTAGTGATCGTATTGATAGTCTCATACAAGTAATCCCGAAAACAGCCGATGACTCTACCCGCTTGCGGTTCATCAACGAAGTGGCTTTTTATTACGTGTTCAACGACAGTGAAAAGGCCTTGTCAATGCTGAACGAAGGATTAAAAGAAGCAGTTCAAAAGCAGCTTGTATTTTGTCAGAACGAACTGACCAACACCAAGGGAATCTATTTTGATATAGCAGGAGTAAAAGATTCGGCCAGGCATTACATGCAAAAGTCGCTAAAACTAAGTCGAGAAAAGGATTTTAAGAATCTGGAGAAAATGACCCTTAATAGTTTGGGGCTTCACTTCTGGAATTCTGGCGGTTTTCAGGATGCACTCGATTGCTTCTCCAAAGCCCTTGAAATCAATAAAGAATATTTCCAGAATGAGAAAGAACCAGAAGCCAATTACAAAAGCAATATTGGCCTGATCCATCAGGAGTTGAAGCAATACCAAAAAGCCATAGAATACCACCAATCAGCCTTGGATATACGTGATAGTCTGAACCTTAAACCGGGACAGGTCATCTCATATGCAAATCTCGGAGTATGTTTTAAACGACTTAAAAAATGGGCTGAAGCTGAAGAAGCATACCTTAAAGCTCAGAAGCTTGCCTTTGAGGTAGGCAATATGCGAATGTACTATTCTCTAAACGATAACCTGGGAAGCCTATACATCGATATCAAAGAATACCAGAAGGCCATAGACGTGTTGCTGAAAGCACTCAGTCGGCCGGAAATAGTAGGCAAATATCCCAAATCTGACCTGAGCACATACAGTAACCTCACAGCAGCCTATACCTATCAGAACAAACCACAAGAAGCTTTAAAATATGCTAAATATGGATTTGAAATAGTGGAGAAAGACTCCAAACTGAAGGTATTTGCGGGTACACTATACAAGCATGCAGCAGAAAGCCATTACTTGCTCGGCAACATGGAGGATGGCCGTAAATTGCTTGAAGAGTTCATAACTATCAATGATTCCCTTTTCGCACAAGATCATGCTCAGGCACTTGCCGACCTGGAGGTAAAGTTCAAGACCGAAGAAAAGGAAGCCGAGCTCGCCCAGGCACAGGCCCACCTGGCTCAGCGTGAACTACATATCGAGCGGCAAAACCTCCTGATTTTTGGTAGCATCTTCGCCATAGTGATTCTTTTGATTATTGGCAGCCTACTCTATCGGCAGCAAAAACTGAAAAACCTGCAACTAGCAAAGGAGGCACAGCTTGCAGAGGCACATAGCCAGATAGCAGCACAGCAGAAACTCAACGAACAACGCTTGCACATTGCCCGGGAACTCCATGACAACATTGGCACCTATCTAACCTTTATGAAAACCAGTCTGGAGAAATGGCAGGGCTATAATGATCATAGCCGGGAACGGGTAAACGAAGTAATACAGCTCATGAAAAAAACTGCAACTGAGCTCCGCCATACCGTTTGGATCCTCAATAATGAAAGCATTACCCTGGAAGAAATCATACTTAGAATCAGGGATTTAATGCAATTCAATAAGCAGGATGTATCCCTTTCAGCTGATGTGATAGGCAATGACCAGCTCGTTTTGGACAATATCCAATCTACTCACCTGATCAGGGTCATTCAGGAAGCAATCAACAACTCACTCAAACACTCCAAAGCATCTCAGATAGAAGTCCTACTATATGGCAATGAACACGTAATCTCATTTGAGGTGAGGGACAATGGAGCTGGTTTTGAGTTAACCCCTCACAGTGATGGCAATGGTATCATCAATATGCACTACCGCATGAACAAGCTCGGGGGTACATTAGAGGTGAAGGGCAACACCGAAACAGGTACACGTATATGTGGTACTTTCTCTTTGTTTAACAAACTCGTTGATTGAAACATGAAGATCAGAATAGCCATTGCGGAAGACAATCAGCTGGTACTCAAAAGCCTTATGGATAAACTGGAACCATATAAGGACATTCTGATCAAACACACCGCACAAAACGGCGTTGTTCTGCTTAATAAATTGGAGGAAGACCCACAGATAGAGTTGGTGCTTATGGATCTGCAGATGCCGCAGATGAACGGAATAATTGCTACAGGGGAAATCATCAAGCATTGGCCTCAGATCAAGATACTAGTAGTTACCATGTTTGATGATGACGAGAGCATCTTTGATGCCATTATGGCCGGGGCATCCGGCTATCTGCTTAAAGAAGGCAGTGGTGAGGAGCTTTACAAGGGAATAAAGGATACGCTGGAGGGTGGTTCAGCAATGAGCCCGGGTATAGCACTCAAAGTATTGAAGATGATCCGAAAGCCCTTGGCACCTTCCACGCCACAACAGGATTTTGGACTTACACCAAGGGAAATCGAGATCCTCAATCAGCTAAAAAGCGGGTTGACCTATGAAAAAACAGCTTCCAATTTGAACATCAGCTACTTCACCGTAAGAAAACACATCGAGAACATTTACAGAAAAATGCAGGTAAGCAATAAATTGGAAGCGGTACACAAAGCTTCAGATAACAATTTGATCCAATGAAATAAGGATTGCGTTGTATTGCCCTCCCCAGATAAAACCTTAAAATAATTTATGCTTTATTTTAAAGATCCTAAAGCTCTTTGAGTTGATAAGAACATTACTTTTCTTTAATCCGTGATTCATTTCATTTCGCACTATATCGCCAAACCACTTAGTATTTTGTTGAGTGCCTATATGATAAACCTATCGATAGATGCCGCTGACATGGAAGGTAGGTTTGATCCCAGGATAAATGAGATTGAATCTGTCTTCGAATTGGTTCTGGAAGTTGTCATGGACAAAGGTGATATTCTGCCTGAACATGATGAGCCAGATCCTGAAACGGAAACCTGTTTTCTTGGTTTGGACCATATCATTCCTTCCAATCCTTTTAGATTAGAGGCATTATTGCAATATTGTTTTCACAATGCTACTGGTTCAGTCTTAATTAGTTATACAAATCCTTTCTTAACTTCTCAATCTCCGCCACCTAAATCCGGCATCCCTTTCTTCTTTTTGTCTTAAGGAATCTTTCGTTACTGATTCCTGATTTATCAATTATTAACCTTAACGATTTGAGGGTTAATCCATTTGTAAAAAAATTCTTATGCTAGTACTGGTACTTTTCTCCATGCTAATCACCCTAATCGCTATTGGGATAGGATTGAAACAAGGACAATTGTCAACGGGATCCCATAGCGACCATTAAAAGAAATATTATGAAAACAATCAATGTAGTAGAAATAGATTATGATGGGAAAATGAGCCCTGTCAAAGAATATCAATTTGAACATTTACCCTGTGTTGATGAAAATGTAATCTTATCTGCTTCGGATGGCGAACCCAATGTGTATAGGGTGCTTGATGTCCATCACACTTCAGGTGAGAGCACAACCATCTACATAGGTTTTAATGGGACGCTAAAAAGTGTTGTTCGAAGCATCGCCAACAAAATGTCATGAGCACTGTGGTCATAATGGAGGGCTTCACCCCTCCATTGTTTTATGTGATTCATCGGATCTTAATTTCTTAGTACACTACCAAGTACCGACTGTTGATCTACTACCACCAAGTATGGATACTCCATAGATAAAGCATGGACTAAGCATGGATAGTGCATGACAATTACGGGTCAGTTATTCTATCGATTGCCTTCCATAGAACTTATTGAGCGTTTGTTGACCTAAACATTATTGATGAAATTACCGAAACCCGTGGTAGAGGAAACAAAGAAGCTGTGGCTCAAGGTACTGCAAATATTCTATCAGGCATTTTTTCCGGAATGTGCGGGAATGTGCGGTTGTCGTAGAGTTATATTGCATGAGGCAGGTTTCATTTCAATATCCATTAGTAAGTCGTTTCGTCCAGTAAATTCATTCATGAGATACCTCTTACCGACTACTAACTATCGACTATCAATTATCAACAATCAACTATCGACTATCGACTATTAACTATCGACTATTAACTATTAACTATCGACTATCGACTATTAGCTATTGACTGTTGACTATTAGCTATCGACTACCGTTCACTGATCACCATTTCTATGAAAAAGACCTGTGTATATTAACACCTGACACTTAACTTTATAGCGAATATGAAGCATGTCTATCAACTTAAAATAGAACTCAGGGATAGCACCCCTAAAATCTGGCGTAGAATACAGGTATCAGAGGATACTACCTTTTCCGATCTTCATGACATCATTCAGCTTGCCATGGGCTGGGAAGACGAACACCTCTATGAATTCACTGTAAAAAAGGTCAGGATTTACGATTTCGGGGATGTTATCGATGATGGTACGACCCTTTCCGAAAGGGACAGCATGGACACCTTTCTGAACGAATTGGTGAATCTGGTCAAAACCAAGTTCACTTATGTATATGACTTTGGTGATCATTGGGAACATACGATCCAACTTGAAAAAATCCTCCCGGAGGAAAAGGAGAATACCATTCCTGTTTGCCTTGATGGTGAACGCGCATGCCCACCCGAGGATTGCGGTGGTATCTGGCGCTATCAGGATATGTTGAGTATTCTGACCGATAAGAGTCATCCCGAGTATGACGACATCACTACATGGATAGGTGAAGATTGGGATCCCGTGCTTTTTGATTGTAACCACACCAGTGTTCTATTACAAAATTATGCAGAGCAATGGGAAGAAATCTATGAGGAAGCTGGACAAATTGCAGAGAGTTTAGAAGAAAATGAGGTATTGTTCGATGAGGAGAGCGAAGATGACACCTATAGCTACCTAAAGAAGTTCAACTGTCCGGAAGATGTGCTCCTGGACAGATATGAGCGTTCGGGCATGGAAACTTGGGTGAAGGCAGCACTCGATGAAGAAAATTCCATAGAATATCAAACCTCTGAACGCTTGCTCAATTTAGGCTTTGACGAGAAAAAGACGCAGGGCCTTATACTGGAAGCCTTGTCCATAGAGTGGTATTATGACCTGAAGTATGGTACTGACCACCTGGAAGACCGCTATGAGTACAACCTCCGTCATCTTCCCGAAACACCACTGGAACTACCACGACTAGAGGACACTTTAGCGGTACTTGATAGTTGTACAAAAGGCGTTCCTTTTTTGGCCATTGAAGCGCTGCAGAATGATACGACAGCTGCCGCTACTTCAGCCATCCTTGATGCACTAAGAAACCACGCTGATCACCAGTACTGCTGGGGTGATTGTACCCTCGCTCCATTTTTTTATGCACTAGCTGCAGAAGGTCACCTCTGTGAAGAATTGATCGATCCGGTGATCGGGCTTAGTGAAGCCAATAACCGTGATTCGGACTGGCTCTCTGACCAAGGACAGTACCTGATAGGGAAACTGGCACAAAAGTGCCCTGACCTAACCACACAGAAGGTACTGGAAGTAATGGAAAAAAATGTCGAACATAACACACATCCTCATATTTTTTATCTGTTTGATACTTTCTATTTCTGCGATATAGATCCATTCAAACCACGCCTACTAGCATTTCTCGAACATCACGACCTGTTCTGGTATGATGCCCTGACTGCAATCATTGCTGATTTGCAATTAACAGAAGCACTACCGATCCTGAAGAAGAGGTTGGAAAACCTGAAGGCCGATCCTAATCAGGTACCTGGATACAGCTCTATTGTAGAAACAGAAGAAGCAATCCGAATCCTGGAAGGTGATCTAATTCTTGACCCTGAAACTATAAAGCCCCTCTGTTTGACACGTGAAGGCTCCTGGAAGCTTAACCTGAAACAGCGCGAATACCTGTTCTATAGGGACGAGGAGCACTTTGAAGACATCCCAGATTTGTCTGAATGGAGCCCGGGAACAAAGACCAACTGGCCTCAGTTTTCCAGCGTGGAACCATATATTAAGGACAATACCCCAGGTCGAAATGCCCCCTGTCCCTGCGGAAGCGGTAAGAAATACAAGAAGTGCTGTATAGGTAAGACCATTTAAACTTCATGGCTATCGACTATTACTACCGTTTACTGAACGACAGAATACCGTTCACTGAAAACTGACTACTGAATACCGATAACTGATCGCTGACTACAGACACCTAATACGCTACTCATATGAGAAAGAAATCTGCCTGCTACATTCTGTTTTTGACATTTCTATTTCTTAAAATAGGTTTTTCACAAGGCGTATCCTTCTCTTACCTTATTCCAAAAAATGGCTACCTCTCTGCCCCCGTCAGTCCATTTTCGGTGAGAGGGTTAGGCTTTGGCAAAATAGTGGGAATCGAAACTGGTGCCACACTTTACAATGTGCCGGGTCTGGGAATGGAAGACCTGCCCTTCGAAAGCGACAAACCCCTTGTTGGGCCACACTTCTCTATTTTAGTGCCTGCAGATCTATTTCTCCGTATTCCCATCGGCTCATTCACCACCAAACTCATGGCTGGTGGATTTACCTGGTGGAACATTAACCCGAGGATCAACGAAGGCAACATGGACCGTGCTTTTCGGGATTATGAGGACTGGGAGGTACTCAATACCAGTTTATCCTACAAGGATAAACTTGGACTTGGTTTATTGGGAGGAGTGGAATTTCAACTGAAGTTAAATGATAAACTTTCTTTGAGCGCAGAGGCAGTATATCTCATAGGGTCTGCCAAAGCAACATTAAATGGATCCTACTCCGGTGTGGAAAACAATGGCTCATCAGTGATCACCAGAGAAGTGAATATTACTGATGCCAGCACAACACTTGAAGGCCTGGAAATCTCACTTGGAGCTGTTTTCTCTGTCAGATAATGGGCGGTCGGTTAAGCAGAAATTACTATCTTCGAGCCGCAAAACCCCAGACATAAATGACTCATATTCTTGTAACCCTAGGATACATCCTCATTCTCACAGGCATCATCATCTACAAAAGTCGAGGAGTTAAGAATGAAGAAGATTTTGTGGTCGCTGGAAGAAACGTTCCGGTTTATTTACTCATTGGCACACTGGTTACCACCTGGATTGGGTCAGGTAGTTTATTTGGCACTGCTGGTCTTACCTTTCAGGTGGGGTTTTCCGAATTATGGTTTTCACTTGGTGCCTGGATTGGTATTCTTGCTGTATTTTTCATTGCTGCACGGGTTAGACGCATCTCTCAATTCACATTGACTGATATTCTTGAAAAACGATACTCACCATTGGCAAGACTCTTGGGTACCATTACCATCATTGTGGCCTATCTGATAATAGCCGGTTATCAATTCAAAGGTGGAGGTAGGTTCTTGTCTATTTTAACCGAAGGAGGAATTTCAGTAGAACAGGGCACCCTGATTACCTTTCTGATCATTATCGCTTTCACTGCATTGGCAGGAATGGTTTCTATTGTTTCGATTGATATTTTCAATGGAATCATCATGATTGCGGCCATTATCCTGGCCGTACCCTTTGCAATATCAGGCTTTGGGGGTTGGGAAAATGTGGTGAATACGATCAACGAAGTGAGCCCGGACCATCTATCAATTACTGAAGGCCATGAACCCATGTGGTATGTGGGCATTATGCTTCCTACGCTTATTCTTTTACTGAGTGAAAGTAGCGTTTATCAAAAGTTCTCTTCCGCAAAGGATGCCAAATCAGCAAAAAAAGCCGTTATGGGAATGTTCATAGGTGTGGTAGCAATAGAATTTCTTATGTGCCTTCTGGCTGTAGTGGGGTTTGCCATATATGCGCACGATCCACGTTTCTTTATGCCTGATGGATCTATTAACGCTCCTATGTCTGAAGAAATCATTTTGAGAATTGGATTTGAAAAGCTTCCAACTTTTGTTGGCTCACTCCTCTTTGCTGGTGGTGCGGCCATCATTTTGTCTACAGGCAACACCTTCCTGATGGTAACTTCCACGAATTTCTCAAGGGACATTATTGAAAAATATTATATCAAAACCCCATCCGATAAGACAAAGCTACTCATTCAGAGAAGTGCCATTGTGGTGCTGGGATTCATAGCTTATCTCATCATGACCCAGTTTGAAGAGATTCTCTCAATGGCATTTATTTCCTACACGATGATTGGTGCGGCCTTGGCTCCACCGCTTCTAGCTACTTTCTTTTGGAAACGAGTGACCAAACAAGGTGGGGTTGCTTCGATATTGGCCGGTATGCTCTCCGTAGTAATCATTGAGGTTTTAAACAGGTCAGGCATAGTTATAGATCTGGGATTCCTTTCCTTCCCATATGATTCCAAGATGGTAGCCATTCCGGCGTTGATCGCATCCGTGGTTGCTTTGGTGGTAGTGAGTTTGCTCACCAATCCGTCACCTAAAGAGAAAGTAGACCCTTTCTTTGAGAAGTAATCAAGATATAAGCGAAATTTCGCTAAAATATCACCCGATTCAGCAGGATACTTACGCTTTCGTTTAGATTTCATCAAAATCTGATCTAACTTCGCTTGCAAACGTTTTCATAACCCAAAAATCAAAGTCATTAACTTAAGCCCAAATAAGTCATTCTGTAAGAATCTATTCCGATCCTACAATGATTTTCGACAAGATTTCTACGAAATGACCCTATGATTGATGTATCATAAGTTAATGACGTTAAGGCAAAACGTGAATTTGACCAAATAAATTAAAATTCATTTAAACAACATAATGGCTGTTTTGAACCCCACATTCCCAGAACAAACAAAATCGAATTCCAGCATGAAAGAGTTCGGATTAAAATCTCAAAAAAAGGACCTAAGTGACCTAGGTATAAGTGTCAAAGAGGCCCATTGGAACCTTCCTCAGGCTGAGCTCATAGAGGAAGCTATTCTCAATAAGGAAGCCAAGCTGACCGGCTCAGGAGCCCTCATGTGCGATACCGGAAAGTTCACTGGCAGGTCCCCTAAAGATCGATTCATCGTCAAGGATGATAAAACTAAAGATTCGGTTTGGTGGGGAGACATCAATCAACCTTTCTCCCTAGGCGATTTTGATCAATTGTATGATAAAATGGTCAACTTCCTGGAAGACAAGAAGGTGTATGTAAGAGACGCTTATGCCGGTGCCGATAAGACCCATCGCTTGAGAATAAGAGTGATTAATACTTTGGCCTGGCACAACCTGTTTTGCTTCAATATGTTCCTACGTCCTGAGCATTACAAGCTGGAAAGCTTTGACCCTAACTTTACCATTCTCTGTGTCCCCGAATTTGAAGCAGATCCTGAAAAGGATGGAACGAGACAAAAGAACTTTGCAATCATCAATTTCACCAAAAGAATGATCCTCATTGGAGGCACAGGTTATTCGGGTGAAATGAAGAAGGGCATTTTTTCAGTATTGAACTACCTGCTCCCACATGAAGAAAATGTATTGTCCATGCACTGCTCTGCCAACATGGGCATCCAGGAAAACGATACCGCTGTGTTCTTTGGGCTTTCCGGAACAGGCAAAACAACGCTCTCTGCAGATCCCAATCGATTGTTGATCGGTGATGATGAGCACGGCTGGACCGAAAAGAATGTATTCAATTTTGAAGGAGGCTGTTATGCCAAGGTCATAGATCTGAGTGAAGAGAAAGAACCGGATATCTGGAATGCTATTGGTTATGGTGCTATTCTTGAAAACACCCGCTTCAAACAAGGCACCAGGGATGTTGACTATACAAACTGTGAAGTTACTGAAAACACAAGGGTCTCCTATCCCATTTACCATATCAGAAATGCCGTTGAGCCATCAATTGGTGGAATTCCTAAGAACATTTTCTTCCTGACATGTGATGCTTTTGGTGTGATCCCTCCTATTCAGCGGTTGTCAAAGGGTCAGGCCATGTATCATTTCATTTCAGGATACACCTCCAAAGTGGCTGGCACAGAAGCCGGAGTAACTGAACCTCAACTGGTATTTTCAGCATGTTTCGGATCACCATTCCTACCATTGCATCCTGCAAAATACGCTGAACTACTCGGGGAGAAAATGGAACAACATGAAACCAATGTATGGCTGGTCAACACCGGCTGGACTGGTGGCCCTTATGGAGTTGGGAGCCGTATTAGCCTGAAGTATACCCGTGCGATGATTTCAGCAGCGCTAAGTGGAGTATTGAATAACGTCGGTTATCGAACCCACTCCATTTTTGGTGCAGAAATCCCATTGACCTGCCCAAATGTGCCCAACGAAATCCTATCTCCACGTGAGACCTGGAAAAATGATGAAGCATTTTACAAAAAGGCCAATGACCTGGCCCGAAAGTTCAATGAGAATTTCAAAAAGTTTGAGGCTTTCGCCAACGAAGAAATAATGGCCGGACAACCAAAGCCCAATTCAAATTTCGAATAATTGTTAAAAAACTCACCTAAGAATTAAGAGGCTGTCCAAAAAGGATAGCCTCTTTCATTTAAAGCAATTTTCAAATTCTCATCAGTAAAGTTGATTGGTCAAGTTTGATGGAGAAGTGCCGATAAAAGCTGTTAATAGCCTTTATAATTCTAGAGATTAGTTTCAAT
>JAVJQA010000001.1:0-193651 GCA_040218045.1 Marinoscillum sp. | reverse complement strand
GAGATCAAAGACATGATATTTCAATTCCAGTGTGGTGCGATTAAGAGAGACAAACTCCCGAATATCCTGTAGCAATGATTCTTATTTCAATTCCAGTGTGGTGCGATTAAGAGTTGGTTTACACCGATATGGCAGAGCTTTACCTTTATTTCAATTCCAGTGTGGTGCGATTAAGAGTACAGATATTTAAAATAGATCCTGCTTCAACTATATTTCAATTCCAGTGTGGTGCGATTAAGAGCTAGATGGTTTGTAGAATTGTAATCAAAAAAATTGAATTTCAATTCCAGTGTGGTGCGATTAAGAGCTTTGTGTTTCTTAAACCATGAGTTCATAGTCTGATTTCAATTCCAGTGTGGTGCGATTAAGAGCTCCAGGAGCGTTTTAAACATGGTATTGATCAGGGAGATTTCAATTCCAGTGTGGTGCGATTAAGAGTCGTGATTTCAGATAGCACTCATATACGAACTTAATTTCAATTCCAGTGTGGTGCGATTAAGAGTACCTGATCATCATCTACTGTTGCTGTTATTAAGTTATTTCAATTCCAGTGTGGTGCGATTAAGAGCGGAAATGAGTAAACACCACCCTAGCCGTATGGCCATTTCAATTCCAGTGTGGTGCGATTAAGAGAAAAGCAAGCGGCCTTTATATGAATTTGAAATGCATTTCAATTCCAGTGTGGTGCGATTAAGAGCATAGATTGTAAGCTTGTTCAAATACGCCCGAACTATTTCAATTCCAGTGTGGTGCGATTAAGAGAAACATCAACAATGCTGTTTGTCAGGCTAACCGTATTTCAATTCCAGTGTGGTGCGATTAAGAGACAACGATATATACGGTAACGGTTACAGATAACAAATTTCAATTCCAGTGTGGTGCGATTAAGAGCCCTGCAGGGGTATTGTTAATAACCATGTGAAAGTGATTTCAATTCCAGTGTGGTGCGATTAAGAGATACCGCTGTTTCATCCAAATAAGTTTCAACGTTATTTCAATTCCAGTGTGGTGCGATTAAGAGACCCCAATCCATAGGAGAGGGGTTAAACATATCTCAATTTCAATTCCAGTGTGGTGCGATTAAGAGTGCAGTGAATTTCTGACCTCGTTGTTCCAACTTCATTTCAATTCCAGTGTGGTGCGATTAAGAGCCTACCTTTTTGCCTTCATCGTACTTTTCCTTTCTTGATTTCAATTCCAGTGTGGTGCGATTAAGAGTACTTCATGATGCCGTCATGAAGCCCGTTATACTTATTTCAATTCCAGTGTGGTGCGATTAAGAGATGCGGTGGCGTTGTAGCTGTTACGATGCTTTATGGATTTCAATTCCAGTGTGGTGCGATTAAGAGCTCCATAACAAACACCTTACTATTTGCTTCATAATATTTCAATTCCAGTGTGGTGCGATTAAGAGTTTGCAGAAAACGCCAAAAAGCAGGGGTATACGAATTTCAATTCCAGTGTGGTGCGATTAAGAGAGCCGAACACTTCGACGCTATACCCGCCACTACCATTTCAATTCCAGTGTGGTGCGATTAAGAGTTCCGGTTCCTGTTTTCATACCCTGCCGAAAAGCCATATTTCAATTCCAGTGTGGTGCGATTAAGAGCAGCTGGAAGACTGGCGTGATGACTGGATGCTCGATTTCAATTCCAGTGTGGTGCGATTAAGAGCCGTGGCTCAAGCATCCAAAATAGTCCTTATTTTTGAATAAAAGCATATTGTTCTACTCATTTTTGTGGTCTCTAGTCGTCAGTCGTCAATAACCCGACTTTAGGTGGGTTTAGACAACTGCACTATGATGGAATAAAGGTGGTTTTTAGTATCGACAGTGGCGTTAAGGTGCTTTCGAGGATGGCAAGCTAATGTGATCGACGACATTTACTAAACTTTGGACTACAGCATATTGTCCAATTCATTCTTTTCTTTACCAATCACTTCCTTGTCCAGCCATCGCTCATCCCTACTTTTAAATATGATCAAACTGTCTTCTTCTTTGTTCATGATCACTTTGGCTTTTGCTTTCAGCTCTTGAAGCTTTACCCCCGTAATCTCTCCTTCAAAAACCGAGTTTTGTATCCAGTTGAGATAAACCCTGCACAGTTTGAGCATTTTATTGACTCGCTTCTGCCCTATATCATATACCAGAATTACATACATCACCACCAGGCTTTAAAAGGTTTGTATTCTTCCATTCCCAGTACATGCTTGCTGAGTTTGTAACACTCCAGCTTTACCAGGTGCTTGTAACTGACAGATCGCCTAAGGGACCGGTGTTTGATCGTTTCGGATAATCGCTCTTCCCATGCCCTAACGAATGCCTTCCTTCCTGCTTCCTTCAGGGTAATATAGTTGGTCTTGAAGTCAAAATCTTTTTTGGTAATCTCCTTTTTGTTGATGACCCTGAAAATAGTCCGGTCTACCAGCAGTGGCTTAAATATCTCTGCCAGGTCAAGTGCAAGTGAGAACCGACGTTCCCCTGGCTCATGCAGGTAGCTAATGGTAGGGTTCAGCTGTGTATGATAAAGCTGATCCAGGCAAAGCGTATAGCACATCATATTGCCAAAGGAAACCAATGCATTTAGCTCATTGGTTGGGGGCTGGCGGCTTCTCTTGACCCACTCAAAGTCAGACATGATCACATCAAAGCTGTCATAATAAACTTGCCTGATGTTTCCCTCCAGTCCCATCAATTCATCCACTGCGTGACAAAAACCGATGGAGGTGGCAAACTCCTCTATCTGGTTAATTTGGTGAGCAAGTTCCCTATCACGGTTTTGATAATACCTCAAGTTCTTAAGCATGTTGAAGGCCGCTCCTTCTATAAACTTCCTCGCTAAGATAATTCTTTGATCCTCCTGAGTATAGTGATTGGTCTGGGCAACCAATACCCGACCGGCTTGCAGGTAATCCTTAGGATAAAATGAACCTGTATAATGCTCATAATAATCAAAGAAGTGCACACTAATACCTTGCTTGCCCATGAAATTGTACAGCGCACTGTTGGCATCCAGACTTCCGAATACGAAAAGATTTGACACGCCTTCCACAGGGAGGTATTTAGGTGTACCCTCTGTCCCCTCTTCATCTACAGGTACAAACTTGAGGGTATTGTCTTTCCGGCTCAGCCGGCCTGGATTAAATAAGTAGTAGGACTTTTTCACTCGCTATAACAAAAATCATGGTAACTGCACGACTTACAGATCTTACTGTTGATAACTTCTGGAGGATGCTCCATTTTAATATTCTCTTTAACCCTATCGATCCATTGTTCCACTTTTTCCTGATCACCCTGTTCCCAAAGTACCTGTTCTTTTTCTCGTAGTTTGGGATACTCAATCACACCTTTGGGCTTCTCTACTCCCGCCTGGATCAACAAATAGAGGTAGTACTTGACCTGGGCTATATGTGCATGCTCCACCTTATTGGATTGCTTCACTTCATGCACAATCGCATTCTTAGCGTCGTAGTAATCTATCTTACCTCCAGGCAGTACAAGCTCCGTATATTTCGCTGCCCGATCGGGATAGCTAAGCTCGCCTGTGAGTTTGCCTTCATAGACTTGATCAGAGGTATGCTCCATGCGTATGCCATGATGAAAAAGCCACAATTTCCGTTGACATACATGATAATAGTTAATATGAGTGGCGGTGATGGGCACTTTTTAAGTATTTACTTTCTGGTTTTCATAGTCAAAGGCAGTCATCCACTCCACTAACTTTTTCTCCGTCCTTTCCAGAGCATCGGGAGTTTCTCCCTTCGTATGGATATAGGCACCGGCTTGTAACGTGATAAACGTGTCAACACCTGACATCCCTTCGTCCACGATGGGATCAGCTTTTCTAGAATCATCCTCTGAAAGCTTGGCCCTAATACTTCCAGCGATGAGGTTGGCATTATCACTTATAGAAATAGCCAGTGTGTCCATTAAACTAAAAGTCCTCGATTGGTTGGACGTAATTCGCCAGTTAATAATGGCTTTCACCAATCCTGGAATCCACTTTTCCCTTAATGATTTCGGTGCGACAAGGCATTTTCCAAATACATTTTCCGACTCTATCCAACCGTCTGATTTTAATTTTTCGATAGTCGAATCTGCCATTTCCGGTTCTAGTTGATTGATGCTCACAGAAAACAATCTTCTCAAATCAATAGCGATATCAAATACAAAAAGACCTGTGGCACGCTCTGCAGGATTTAGCCATTTTCTGCTTAGGCTCCTGTCAGCATTTCCTTCCACTTTAAGGATCGCAGCTATCTCCTCTTCTGTTAGAATATTGTCTTTTTCATCCCGTACAATTACCTTATTATTGGGTCGCTCACTTCTATCAAATGATCCTGCTTCCCCTCCATTTGAATCCATCCCGGCCAACAACGGATGCAATGCTCTCATAGCTGATATGGATAATGGGCTTCTTCGCTTAAGCGTTCTTTCTCCACCACCTTTAGAGGCTTTCATCCACCCCCCAAACAATTGATCGGCATAGGTGGGATCACAAGTACCATATACTTCACCCTCTTTGAGTTTTTTCTGTTTATCCACTTCGAAAAGGAAGGTAGTTGGAGATGGAATCTGACCAATTTCTTCACATAAAGCATCGATCATAGACCTTTTTACTTGCTGACCACTAGAAAACGGTATGCGCCTGCCGAACTGGGAATCGTAATAATATTTTTGCCCATTGGCTACATTGAAAACAGTGTGCTCGGCTCTTTTCAGGGTTCGGATATAAATCGTATTCATCATTCAATATTTTTAGTTTAAGATTTCTTTTGTTGGTATGCGTAATCAAATTTTAAAAGTGTAAGGAAATAACCAAACTCCTCATTGGTCATCAAGTGTACTTCATCTTTCAGCGTTTTGAGGGTTGTCAAATCCTGATCATTGAGGTCTGAAATCATTTGAGTCAAGGATTCAATAAATCCCTTCTTGGATGTTGAGGTGAACATCTCTTTTTCCACTAATGTGATTCGGGACATTCCTTTACCAGTGTTTCTATACCGCAAAATGACCTCAGCCAATTTCGGGGTATAGTCTGTGACTTCTTCTTTGTTTCGTGTTAACATAGCGATTAACCAGGTTTTGTATGCTTGATAATTTATTGTGTCTTCTTCTTTTTTAAAGGATAGATTTTTGCCTTCAGTCATGTACTTTTTCAAACTGTCAGGCCGAAGTGCTTGTAATCCAATGGTGCCCAGCTCACAGGCTCGTTTGATATGCATCCCAAAAAGGCTTTCAAATTCTTTGGGACTGGAATACTCCCCTCCAAACAATTGACGATACACGTCTTTGAGTTTATCTCCAGATTTGAGCTGAAAGGGAATAAAACCAATAGTCTTGTTGGTCTGTCCGAACCCATAGACATAGCCCATCATTTCTGCTTTGGGAAATTGTTTGGAAAGGCTGAAAAATAATTGAGACCAATTCACTGTCTGGACTTCCGCCAATGAAGTATCTACTTTGAAAATACCCTGACTTGTTAAATCCGTAAAATCAAAATCCCCCCTATATTCCTTGCCCATAGCATAAGTGAGCCACTGCCCGTTCCAGCTATTGATTTGGTTTCCTCTGAGTTTATCAAGAGATGGATCGTTCAGATATTTTCGATAAACCTTCCATCCTTCATAGGTTTTCAGGGTTATTTGAGGGTCATCAAAGAGAATGGTAAAACCACCCGCCACTGTAATTCCCAGTCCACTTCCAATCCAGGAAAGGTAAACCTCATTTTCATCCACAGGTACCAATACATCACTTACCATACCAGAGGTGCTGGCATATTCTTTCGCCTCGGATGCAGGAAAGCCCAAGGCAAAGCTGGCATCCGGCACATCATTAGCTGCCTTTTCTAATAAACTTTCCAGTTTCTCGATGCGCTCAGTTTCGTTGAGCAAATGAGGCTTTTGACCCTTTTTCATCTGTACGAAAGGAGAGTTGGTTACCCATTGCATATATTTGGGATGATTGTAAAAGAGCCCCCAATACTCTTCCTCGAAAAATGCCTTGGGTGAGAGGTCTTTACCGAATTTTTCGTTGTAAGCATTGAGAAATGTCCTTCCGATGACTGAGGTGATCATAGTATTTGCAGATTTACGTCAAAATTATTTTCACTGATTTTCCGGACGTCTAGCCCTGTTTCCTGATCATAAGCTTTATCTGGAATAATGAATGGCTTATTGCCGTTGTGAACTTGATTCATTTCTTGGACATTGAAATAGCGAACGGGAATCTCCATCCCCAGTCTTTGTTCAAAATAGGAATCTCTATAATCGTCTGCATCGCTTTCGCAAATACAGGAAACCGAGTCTATGTCCAGTAACTGAAAAAGAATGGACTTGCTGTGATGGGTCAGCTTATCGATTTTAATTCGTCCGTCTTCTTTAAAAACCGAATGCGTTTCAATGTTTAAAAAGTCAATTTCCGGGAATACCTGATCGATCTTTTCCTGTAAATCCCTTTCTCTCAAAATGTCACCATCTGGCAAAACTTCAAAGGACAGGTTTAAGGTATCCAGCTTATAGGGTAGGGCATCTGTTTTACTTTCCGGTGGAGCAATGACATAAATAGACTTGGTTTTGCCTATTGTATCATCTGATCTTTTTCGGTTGACCCTTCCAAAACGCTGGATCATTGCATCAATGGGGGCGGTTTCGGTGATCATCAGATCAAAACTGATGTCCAGACTTACTTCCACAATCTGAGTGGACACCACGATACAAGCCTCAACGGAAGTATTGAATTGTCCGGTTGGACTTCCAGTTTCATCCAGTCCCATCAACTGTCTTTCTTTTTCATTCCGATCTCCTCGTTTGAACCGGCTATGCAAAAGCATGATGGGGACATCAGGAAAAGTCTCTTTAAGTTCGGAATAGGCTTCCTGAGCGCGTGCTACCCGATTATAAACGGCTAATATTTTTTGGTCATTTTGTATCGCATGGTTTATGACAGGAAGTGATTCCTCAAAATCTTTTATTTTATGAATGGTGTGACGGTCAAACTGATCCATCTCTTCCTCGCTCAATTTGACTTCCAGTACATCCTCCCCTAAAATCCCCTTTATTTTGTTGTATAAGGCAGTAGGCATAGTAGCCGTGCCAATATGAATGCGGCACTTCAATTGATGCAGGATAAATACCAGTTTAAGAACAATAGCCTGTGATGCACCTGTGTAAGTGTGAATTTCATCCAGGATGATATCACATCCTTTTAGGTCAAGAAGCAACGCCTCATATCCTTTCATCCCAAAGGCGAGTGCAGCTAGCTGGTGCGGTGTAAGTATCTTAATGGATGATCCAAACAGGGACTGCAAGGCAGTTTCCTCTTCGGCTCCTTTACGTTTTACTACCATAGAAGAGGAATGTAGTACCCGTATGTCCAGTTCGGGGTTTTCATCCTTTAAATCATGCGCCACGCGTTTGTACATCGCATTGATGGAAGCCTGAAAGGGGAGGGTGTAAAAAATTCTGCCTTTAGTTCTCTTAAACAAGAAATCTGTCTTTCCTGCTCCAGTACTTGCAACAACTATCGTATGTGTTTTTTCGGAGCTGGTGTCTTTGAATGATAGAGGATAAAGATGATGGGTTCTATTAAAGAAGGAGAGCTTGGGTGTCTTGAAAGCCTTGTGAAGAAATCTTTCTGTGTCATCAATGATGGCCGATGCATAATGATCAGCACCCATCAACAAGCCGCGCCAATCACTGTATCCACGGTGCTTTACGGCTTGTTCACAATATTCGATTGCCTTCTGAAGGTTATCTCTTGCTTGATCTTCCGAAAACGGAGTGCCGTTTATTCCCAATTCATTCAGCAGAACAAAGGCCTCAGGACTCCATTTGTCCCATTGTCCAATATGATAATCTTCATAGTCATAAGCTTCTTCTAAATCAAGCAACCCTTTGTCACCTGTGTCTTTTTTTACTGACTTATGATGACCCGCCACCATCTCAATCAATGCAGGATGATCACTTTCAGGAAAGGCAGATAGAAAAAACAGCGAAGTAATTTCATGTCTAAAAACCTTGATACTTCTATAGCCAGGCTGCAATCTTTTCTGAAACTCCGGATGGGCCTTACCGATATCGTGTAAAATGGCCCCTTGGTATGCGATGCCTTCGTCCATTCCTAGGTATCGTGCGAATGCCGTGGAGGCATAAGAGACATGTAGCAAATGAGCTTCCAGACTTGTCCATTCCGGGCCGGATTTTGCGAGGAGCTTTTCCATTATGCTGCATTGACAGGTTGGCCTACTACACGTATCCAGCCATACATAGGCTCATTGGTCACCCGGTGATAACCCACCAGAAACGACTTTTCTGTTTTTTCAAACACTAATTCGAACCCCGGGAAATCTTCTTCACTTTCTTCAAACTGATGTTTGCTGGTTTCAATCACCTGCTCAGGATACAGCATGTCTTCATTTCTGCACAAGCAAACATGTTGATGATCTGCTATTTCAGCATCCTCTTTTGAACCAAATGCCAAATGAAGCACGGGGTTCAGCAAAACTCCTCTTATTAAAATAGCCTTGGGACGTTCAAACAGAAATTCTCTGCCTTTTCTTGTCGAGTTCCAACCTCTGGTTTGAATCACTTCTTGTTGTCCTGTCACCTGATCATAGGCCAATCGGTGACCAATTATTTTTTTGATCCCAGATTCACCAAGCAACTCTGGAAACAATTTCTTCTCAATACCCTCTACTATTGAAGGAGTCAAAAACTGCTGACTAAAAGTTTCACTGTCCCTAACAGCCGTCCATGGCTTAATGAATCCAAAGGGGCCAGAATATTTCACAACGTAGTAGTTCATTTTCAAATCAGTTTAGTGCTCCAAAACCTATTCCGGTACTATTGCCCACACCAACATTCCAGACAAAGGCAATTTGCTCAGGAGAGCCCTTCACTCTCACCGGACATACGCTTGCCCTATTTTTAATGCCATTGTAGTTTACCAACTTGGTATGGGCAGATCGATAATCCGGATCGAATGATATCGACAGCCCAGCAGGATCTATTCCGGCAATGTCCATTTTTTTATGCATCGATTGTGTCAAATATTCATTGGCATCCGGATCATCAAATAGGCAATGCTTGACCCGATCCTCTTCTTTCTTTTTAATCAAGACTGGACTGGCCACTGGAAAGCGCTCTTCATCCCCTTCGAAGAATGGAGTATTTTGAATCTTGATTTCTTGAACCCTCATGCCTGCAAAAAGCTCAGGCTGTTCCATTGCCCCATTTATGATTTGCTTGATCAAGTTTTCATCATGTGCACTTATGAAAAAACTGGCTCCTGAAGGAAAATTGAGTCCTCCATTTTCCTTTCGTCCCCCGTTCAACCAAGAGAATGAGTACAGTGAGACGGTTCCATGCACTGAGTTATTAACCCCAAGCCATTTATGGATCGCTCCGACCAGATAAGGGATGTGGTCGAAATGAACGACTTCATGATTCTCTGAAGTTTTAATAATAATTCTCATTGTTAATCAATTAAAGCTAATTCTTAAAACTATATGTAATATTCTTTCCAAACCCTCCATTATTCTTTCACAAACAGCTCAAACCACCTCCCCACATCCAAACCCCAAACTATTCTTCTCACCAAAGCCTGCCAGCAATCCAATCCGAACCATCGGTTCAGGAGCTCTTAATCGAAAGGTATAATCATACCCTCGAACCTTGGTTTCAGCCTTGGTCCCGGACTTAATCGTTTCCAGTCGGGACTTCACTCTGTCCTTTTCTAATGTCCAGTCCATGGATTCTGTAAATGCTGCTGAGATCGAGTTCCCCGTGTAGTGGGCATAGCTCTCATACTTATTGATCAGGTTTTTAAGAAAATAATCATTGTAGCCTTCATCTTCTGGAGACATAAATTGAGCCCTCATCTTACCGTCCTTGTCTATTTCCGGCCTGCTCACCACAATGGGCGAGCTGGTTTTAATAAGTAGGTCATTGCCAATTGGTACAGGTCGGGCTTCTATACTCCCCACCTCAAAGTCTACCTGCGATTTTTTGTCTCCTATGCCTGCATGTTGTTGTTGAAAAACCCCGGTGACAAACTTCTCAGCCGCCTGCTCCACCAAAAAGCTCAACGTCAGATACACCTGAGAACTCTTGATGACCATCCGGTCCTGGTAGATATCTCGCTCCGGAACATGGAGTTTAGAAAAAGTGAAAAACTTAAAAGGTTTACCTGCTTTGGCACCGTTGTAACCCTGCTCGTGCAGGAAACTGGCAAAGTCAGAGTCTGCCCGATTGATACACTTGTAGATCCAGGAGGAAATAGGGTATTGATAATTTAAGGGCAGGATACTCCCTCTTTTTACATGTAAGGTCAGACGAAATCTCAAGGTGTTTTTTCTAACAAGCTAATAATTTCAGGCTTCTCTTTCGCACATTTAAGGAGCCTGTTCTCATAAAATACCATAAAGTGGGTAGAGGTCATTTACCAGGGTAATAGAAGAGTCCTATTTTTCCTTTTAATAATGACAACCAGGTTCTGATTCCATGATAAATATCAACTAAAGTTGAGACTTACTTCTACTGATCAAACCACCTTGGCCACCTTATCCCCGAATCAACTACTTAGATTGATAATCACTAGTGACACCCACCACTGCCTCAGAAACGAAGAGAAGAGAGCCCCAAAATTATCCATGGGATTTATGATCTCATAGGGCACTCTCCCCGCATGGGGAGAGCCGGAGAGGGGTTAAATTAATCTTACTCTTTAATTATTATAAAACGTAAAATCAAACATATTGCACAATAAGACGTATTATTGCGTAATAAATGCGAAAAACAATCTTATTATGTTGATTCAGTTAACTGTACGTAATTTCAAGACTTTTCGTGAAAGATCTACGCTCAGCATGGTGGCTTCTAATTACGACAAAGATTCGAGAACAAATGACAATATCATTGAGGCTGCTCCTTCCAATCTTAGGATTCTTAAAAGTGCGGTTATTTATGGTGCCAATGCCAGTGGCAAAAGCAAGTTTATTGAAGCTATTCAGTTCATGAAAAACTTTGTGATTACTTCTTCTAAAGATAGCCAGAAAGGAGAACCGATTGGTATCATGCCATTTGGATTAGATACAGAAAGTGAAAAAGAACCTTCTGAGTTCGAGGCAGTTTTCTTATATCAAGACATTTTATATCGCTATGGTTTTGAAGTAACCAGGGAAAAAGTAGTGGCAGAGTGGCTTTTTCAGAAAAAAACCAAGGAAGTTGAAATTTTCTACAGAGACTATCAAAACTTTGAAACACATTCAAGAAACTTCTCCAAGGGAGCAACCTTAGTACGTGAAGGTATGATCAGAGACAATGCTCTCCTTCTTTCTGTAGCAGCACAATTCAATGAGCCGATCTCTTCCAACGTAATCGATTGGTTCAAGGATCTGGCTACCATCTCAGGACTGAAAGAAGAGGGTTATGAAGTATATACCATGTTCAAAACAAATGAGCCAGACTACAAATCCAAAATTCTGGAACTCTTAAAGGCTGCGGATTTAGGCATTGACGATTTGAGCATTGAGGTGTTGGATCTGACTAATCTTCCCAAAGGCATTTCTAAGGAAGACAGAGAATTTATCCTTAGAAAAGCGAAAGAGGGGGACGTAAAATTTGTTTCAGATACCATTACTTTTCATAAGCGTTACGATGAGAAAGGAAGGTCAGTTGGTAATGTCAATTTCTCTATGCTAGAAAATGAATCCTCCGGTACCAGGAAATTTTTCGCTCTTACAGGACCTATCCTGGATTGCCTGGAGAATGGATACCCTTTGATCGTAGATGAACTGGATTCCAAATTGCACCCCAATCTGGTTTGCAAAATCGTATCTCTGTTCAACTCTAAAGAGCATAACCCAAAAAATGCCCAGTTAATTTTCAACACACACGACACCAATTTACTCAGTTCAGGATTATTCCGAAGAGATCAAATTTGGTTTACGCAAAAGGATAAGTTTGGTGCGGCGAAACTTTACTCTTTAGGGGATTTCAAATCCGATGAAGTAAGAAAGTCAGAACCTTTTGAGGAAAATTATCTTAGGGGTAAATATGGAGCCGTACCTTTTCTAAACTTCTTTGATCAATTAGCTCACCAAAACTAACGAGTAGCTGATGAAAATGAAGAATAAAAAGGCTGTTCAGGAGGCGGCTAGGAAAGAACGTAAACAGCAATTGCTGGAGGACAAAGCCAGAAGACGTGGTGAACCAAATCTATCCAGAAGGGAGCCTGAGAAGATGCCTAACCCAACCATTCTGATTGTTTGTGAAGGAAAAAACACAGAGCCTTCTTACTTTAGACAGTTCAGGCTTACTTCCGCTACTATCAAGTCAGTTGGTGAAGGATACAATACAGTCTCTTTAGTCAACAGAGCCATCCAAATTAGCCAGGAAAAAGAATACGATCAGGTATGGTGTGTTTTTGACAAGGATGACTTTGATGCCAATGATTTTAACAACGCTATTGTAATGGCCGAGGCAAATGGTTTCGGGGTAGCCTATTCGAATCAGGCTTTTGAATACTGGTTCATCCTTCATTTTGAAGACCATCAGGGAGCTGGTATGCACCGAAAGGATTATGATCAAAAAATAAATCAACACCTAAACCCATTTGGGGTTACCTACCATGGTAATGGCGATAAACTCGTCAATACCGAAATGTTTGAATTATTGGATGGCATAGATGATCAGACTCAAATAGAAAGGAAACAACTAGCCATAACCCGTGCACGACGCAATTTCGACCGCTTAGAACATCACAGTCCAGCTAATGAAGAATCCTCCACAACCGTTTTCAAACTCGTAGAGGAACTTTTAAAGTACATTTAAGCTTCCACAACGGGTCGCCTCCACTGCTTGATATATTAGTGCTAAGTGACAGCAGTCACTTCACTATGAAGAGTGAAGGCCTGCCAAAACAACCGGTACTCAAATGACCCGTCCTAAAAAAAGTTGACAGATTTAACTTTTATTTATTGGTAATCCTGGGACGAATTTACAATTAAATTAAGTCTTGCCGTTAAATTCAAACCCCAAAATCCAGATTAACAATGGCACCCCTTTAGGGGCCGGGGGTCTTAAACTGACCTTGAAGAATTTCAGATTAGAATCACAAAACACTTCCCCAGAAGTGAAGAGCGAGGGCCCAGACAGAATATCCGGAGGTCCGACATTTCGGCGTGCGTAAAGGCCCTGAGCGAGGAAGTGATTATTCCGTCCGCTTCGGCGGTGCGATTGACTTTTTTGGTTCGTTTTTAATGTCTTGTTAAAACATGTCGCAACACTCCACCCTCATCAAGTAAATCAAACCCTTCAGTATGCTTTTGAATGATATAAAAAGGTCTTTCTGGGCCTTCCATATTTAGTTTCAATTCGCCACCAACTGAAACCAAAAGAAAGAAATGGTTTGATAGGTGCCCTAACCATCCGTTTTCTGAAAATTTGATTGACTTCCCATTAAGCAACCAATCACTTGCAATAATATCTTTTTTAGTTTCTTCCAAATTCATGTTTTTATAATTTTAATGCAATTTACTCTCTCAAAAGTATAACGTTAAAATGATTAATAAAACATCGAAATATTTATTATAAGATGATTTATACGAACACTTAAAAAAGTCTATATATGAAACTTCTTTAAATATTACAATTTACATCCAAAAACACCCGGACTTAGATGAAGTTTTTTCTCTCACTACATTGGTCTTGGAAGGACTGACCTTGAAGATATTCAGACTAGAATCACAAAACACTTCCATAGAAGTGAAGCGCGCAGGCCTGCCAAAACACCTGGGCATGGGATCAATCTTTTTTCTCTTACTATATAGGTTCTAGCAATGAAGTATCGTGGGACTGACCTTGAAGAAATTCAGATCAGAAATTCAACCCAAGCTTATTAATATTGAATCCACTGTTTGAGTCCGTCCCGATAGTAATCGGGATCGGATGAGTTTGGATTCATTGCAGCATCAGGTTGAATTTCCTGAATTACTTCACAGTGCGGACAGCTAGTCCTTGATATATAGTGCTAAGTGACACCAACCAATCACTTCCCCAGAAGTGAAGCGCGCAGGCCTGCCAAAACACCCGGGCGTGGGTTGGCTTTGCGGGCTGATAGGTGATTGTTTTGGCTTGATTTTTCTTTGCTTCGTTTCTTTTCATCTAAGGAAAAGAAATGAAGATTACTTACTCCACAGGATCGTCTGGCAGAAAGTCTCTTGGTGAGCATTTAAAGTATTTGGCTAGCGTATTTAAGTGATTCAGATTGTACTTGCTTGCATATTTTGGACTTTCCACTTGTCCAATGAACCCTCTACTTACCTCAAGAATTATGGCAATATCATCTTGAGAAAGATCAATTTTTTCCCTCATCTCCTTGACCTTCATCGCAACTGCCAATTCAATCTCTGACTTTTTACCCATAACCCTTTGCAAGAAGTAAAAAGATCACTACTTTTATGCTTAGTAATAACTAAGCAAATCAGTCAAATACAACTTTAAATCCTGCTTTGTCTAGTTTTGCGATACTTACAAAGAAATTTTGAAGCATCGCACTTATATGTCTTGCGTAGAAAACTGGTAATTTTCAAATAGTACGAGACAATAGGTGAAGTGCTCACGCCATTGGCGTGGGCCTGCTTATTGTACTATGGTATACCAGTACCTCTACGCGATAAGTTGGGTTCCACGCCATCTTTTTTCTGGCTTGTCCTTGACTTATCCTACGGAGACTTTCCATATAGATCACAATGCATTGGAAAGTGCCTACATATCGCCCACTCACACCGCTTAGACCAGGTCTTAGCATCCGCGTGCCTCTACGAGGAGGCCACTTCGCCGTGAGCTTGCTGAAAGGCGTCCTGAGGCACTCGAAGGACACCATGCATCGTGCACTTGATCCATTTACCAGTAACGAAATAAAGCAGCACTCACAGGTCTCCCTCCTACAGGAGGGACGGAAGGGAGGATCAGATTACCGATCTACCGATCACAGGCTAACCGAGTACCGGCACACTGACAACTGGCCCCTGATTACCGGCTACTGGTTTACCGATTACCGACACACTAGCCACTGTCACACCGATCCACCGATTACGGACACACCGGTCACTGATCACTATCGACCATCAACTGTGGACTATGGACTCACTAACCGATCACTGATGTACCGCTTACTTTTCTCCTCCCTGCAGAGAGATGTCCACAGGCAGCTTGCCTGCCGGAGAATCTCAGAGGCAGGAGGGGGGCTTACCGGTTACCGTTTACTGATCACTGATTACTGGGTCACCGATTACTTGGTCACCGAACACCAACCCACTGATCACTATCGACCATCAACTGTGGACTATGGACTCACTAACCGATCACTGATCACCGATTACCACACCCAGTTCACAGCATACGACTGGCTCTACTCCCGCAAACCCAAAAACCCGGTCTGACAGCCAATTGCCAATATTCCTCCCCAAAAACTCCCCTCTCTAATGGAGAGGGGCTGGGGGTGAGGCCAAAATCCTCTTCAAAACACATCCCCAAATCCCTACCCACTGCGAGCGGCATTGCAAGTGGATCGGGAGAGCCATGCCTATGCCTTCCATTAGTAAGGGTCGGTGGGGATAGTGATTTCCTCCATTGCAATTCAAATGGCTCCCCTTTAGGAGGAAGGGGATCATACATCCTTTTCATTTGTATAACACCTAATAATACCAACATGAGAAATCAGGAGCTAAATCAAATAACCATGCACCCCAAATCAACAAAATGTCAAACTTTTTCAGAATCCAATTCTCCCCATCAATGAGGGGGAGATGCCTGAAAGGCAGAGGGGGTACTACCCAATAACCCAAAACCTAAAACCCAACAACCCAAAACCTAAAACCTAAAACCCTAAACTTATAACCTAAAACCCAAAACCTAAAACCATGAAACAATTCGTCCCAATCATCATCCTTTTCATCATCGCAACAACCCTCACCCTGGCCAGCAGCTTACTATCCAGATCGGGCCCACCACAGGAAACTAGCCCCCTATCCATCGGAGACCAAATGCCTTCCATCAGCAGCACCATCAGTATCAATGGGACCTCTAACCGTGAGTCTCTCACTGACTCCAGGGACAAACTGATCATCCTTGAATTCATCAACACCCATTGCGGTACCTGTCGAAAATCCATCCCCCACCTGGAGAGCTTGCAGCAAACCTTTCAGGATGACCTCAGCATCATACTCGTCTCCAGGCAAAAAGACTCGATAGTCCGATCGGCTACCAGCAAATACAATTGGTCCCTACCCATTATTACAGAAGATACCCTTTTAGGCAAGCTCTTCCCCTACCAGTCAGTCCCGCACCAGGTGTGGATCAAAGACAAGAAAGTTATCGCCATCACAGATTGGCAATATGCCAATGAAGCGAACACACGTAAGATACTTGCCGGTCAGCAAGTACAGACACACACTAAGCAGGACGATACACTTGATTTCAACCACATTGTCCTCCCTCCACCGCTCTATCAGTCGGCCATCACCCCATCCATTCAGTATGGCTCCGGGGTTTATAGGAGCAGTAGCGACCTGCTCATATACAATGCAGATGCGTATGAGCTCTTTCGGTACGCATTCAATAGGCCCACATACCCCCGCGGAGTTTATGTCCGGGCGGAGGTCAGCGATTCGCTTCGCCATCTGCTGGACGGACCTGAGACACAGGTTACCGGTCATTACACGGCCGACAGTGCCTATTTTCAATGGCTAAAAAATTTCACATTCTGCTATCACCTCCGGTTTCCCAAAGTTGCGGCGGTATCCACAGCTGGCATTCAGGCTGCCATGCAGGCAGACCTCAATAACTTCTTCACCACCTATATGGGCATCAAAGGCTCCATACAGGAAAGAAAGATCAGGTGCCTTGCACTCTCGCAGGTAGGGGCGCCAGCCTTCCAGACCCGGGAGCAAACCGCGGAACTGATAGTAGAACAGGAATACTGCAAAATGGTCAACCAGCCCATAGAAGTCTTTTTGAGGCAAATAGCCTATCAAAATCATCAATTGGGCATGCCCGTGATCAATACCACAGGATACAACGGAAACATCGATCTGGAGATATCCGGATCACTGGACAATCTGGAGAAGGTAAATCAGTCCATTCAAAAATACGGCCTCCAATTCGTGGAACAGGATCATGAAATCGAAGTGGTCGTCCTCAAAGAAACCTCTCCTACCAATTAACAAACCCATGAATGACCGAATACCAGCTATCGACTGTGGACTATCAGCTATGGACTCCCGACTATGGTCTGTGGACTATCAGCTATCCAACTTAAAACCCAAAACCCAAAACCTAAAACATAAAACATAAAACCTAAAACCCAAAACCTAAAACCTAAACCAATAAAAACCATGAAACATTACTTACCATTATTAACCTTTACCATCACATTCGCATTTGCAAACGTGCTTTTTGCCCAGCAGGCTAGCATCACTGGCACCATCACAAGCCCTGAAGGCCAACCCATACCTGGTGTCAACATCGTAGAAAAAGGCACCGCCAATGGGGTGATCACCGATATCGACGGAAACTACAGGATCACCGTCTCTTCGGAAGACGCCACCCTGACCTTTTCCTTTATCGGCTATAAAACAGAAGAAGTCTCGGTAGCAGGACAGACCACCCTTGACTTGGTCATGGAGGAAGACCTGCAGCAATTGAACGCCGTAGAGGTCTACTCCACAGGTTACCAGCAGCTCCCTGCAGAGCGGGCTACCGGATCATTTACTCAGGTAGACCAGCAACTCATTCAGCGGTCTACTGGCACTGATATCATTTCACGGCTGGAGAGTGTCACACCGGGACTTCTATTCGACAAGAGAGATGCCGGCAAGTCCCTGGGGATGGACCACCGAAACCTGAGGATCAGGGGCGTCAACAGCATAGAATCCGACAATAGCCCCCTCATTGTGGTCAACAGCTTCCCCTATGAAGGAGACCTAAACAGCATCAACCCCAATGATGTGGAAAGCATCACCGTCCTCAAAGATGCTGCTGCAGCATCCATCTGGGGAGCCAGGGCAGCTAATGGCGTCATAGTCATCACCTTGAAAAGCGGGGACAAAAACCAGCCGCTTTCCGTATCCCTCAATAGCAATGTCACACTCGGAGAGCAGCCGAACATTCACTATGCACCCGACTTCATTCCTTCACCTCAATTCATTGAGCTTGAAAGAGAGCTATTTAGCCGTGGCTACTATGCCAGTTCGGAAAACAGCCCTTCCCACCCCGCACTATCCCCGGTAGTCGAATTGCTCATCCAGCAGCGCGATGGGTTCATTTCGTCCGACGAGCTGGAAGCCCGATTAGCACTACTCGGACAAAACGACGTGCGGGAAGAAGTAGAAAAATACTTTTACCAAAAAAGCCTCAAGCAGCAGCACGCCATCAATATTTCTGGGGGCACCGACAAGTCACAACACTACGTCTCCACCGGTTTTGATAAAAACCTTTCAAACATTGACGGGGACCAGCTTCAGCGAATCACCCTCATTGCTAATAATACCCTTTCACCTGTCAAACCATTACAACTGTCCCTGGGCATCAACTTAACCTTACAAGACCAGGAAAACAATGGCATCCAATGGGGGGATATTGGCACCGACCTACCCTATAACCGGTTCGCTGATCAATCCGGCAACTGGATGGAAGTAACGAACACCCTGCGGTCGGATTACATAAATGAGACTGCTGAAAATGGACTGCTCGACTGGAATTACAGACCCCTCCAGGAAGCGCAACTTAACAATTATGAAACCACCACTCGCGAGTACAGGATCGATCCGGGTATTAGCTATGACATCTCCAGCCACTGGCAGCTGAACCTGAAATACCAATTTCAATACATGGCTACCAGCTTTGAAAACCTGAGAGATAAAGACAGCTACTATGTCAGGAATCTTGTAAATCGATTTACACAGCAGGACGGTACCCGGATATTTCCCTACGGCGATATCCTGACAAACCGCCTCACAGAGCAGCAGGCCCATTCGGCAAGGGTACAGGGCAGCTACAACCGCAAGTTTGGTTCGCAGCACACAGTGTCCGCACTTGCCGGCATGGAAGTCAGGCAGGTAAATGCCCATACGCAGGGATCACAGCTTTATGGATACGACCCGGACATACTGACCTACTCCGGGAGGTTAGACTATAGCACCAGGTACCCCGTCTTGCCCAGGGGCACGGCCTATATCCCACAGCCTTCCTCCTACCTGAGTGAGTATACGGACAGGTATTTGTCCTATTTTGCAAATGCCTCTTATACGTTCAAAAATCGCTACACCCTTTCCGGAAGTACTCGCTATGATGCTTCTAACCTGTTTGGAGTCAAAACCAACCAGAAAGGGGTACCGCTGTGGTCCCTTGGCGCCAGCTGGACTATTTCCGACGAAGCATTCTTTAGCATGCCGATGCTCTCATACCTGAGGCTTAGAACCACTTATGGCTACAATGGCAATATCAATAAGTCAGTCACTGCCTTCCCTACAGCAGCCTACTCCACAGATTGGTTCTCAGGATTGTCAAAGCTCTCCTTAAGGACGCCTGGAAACCCCCAGCTGCGCTGGGAGAAAGTCAGCATCATGAACGCAGGCGTAGACTTTGCCTCACATCGGGACAGGATCTCCGGTTCCTTCGAATACTTTATCAAACATGGCTCGGACATCATCGGAGAAAGGCCCGTTGATCCAACCACAGGTGCATCACTTAGCGTCAACAGAGTAAACTATGCAGAAACACTCACCAGTGGTTTCGATTTTCAGCTCACCTCTGTCAATATCGACCAAAGCCTCAAATGGACCACAAATATCTTCGTAAGCTATGCCAAAAATAAAATTCTGGAATTCAGCGACGAGTCCATCTCCAACAGCCTCATTCAGGCAGGACTCGTCATCAACAGCTCCGTACTTCCGCAGAAAAACAAACCTATTGATGGCCTTTACAGCCTCCCATGGCGGGGACTCAATCCCGATAATGGAGATCCCTTAGTCAATGTTGATGGTGAATTAGTGAAAGATTACCGCGAATATGTTCAGTCCTTGACCTTCGACAGCTTGGTCTATCACGGTAGCAGTGTAGCGCCCCTCTTCGGATCAGTTCGCAATAACCTGTCTTGGCAAAATTGGTCACTTAGCTTCAATGTCAGCTGGAAGTCCGGGTACTATTTCAGGAGATCCGGGGTAAATTATTACAACCTGTTCCGTAGCAGCCAGATGCACAGAGATTTCTTGGATCGGTGGATGCAGCATGGGGACGAAGCCTTTACAGACATACCCTCCATGCCGGAAGAAGCCGACTCATACCGTGATTACATCTACAATGCCTCAGAAATACTCGTAGAAAAGGGCGATCACATACGCTTTGAAGACATCAACCTGAGCTATTCCATGAGCAAAACAGATCAACCCTGGCTACCTATAAAGGAGCTTAGGATATTCCTCTATGCCAGAAATCTGGGCATACTATGGCAAGCCAGCAAGTCGGGTCTCGATCCGGATTATCCCAATGCCTCTTATCGAACACCAAGAACCTACTCCGTCGGCCTCAATGCTGCTTTTTAAAATAACCTTACTGCTCCCTCTCCTAATGGAGAGGGCTGGGGTGAGGCCCTAATGAACAATATATATTTACTAACAAATACTAAAGTTATGAAATCAATAAAAATCACATACATCATTCTACTCTTCACCATGACCTCATGTGCTGAAGACTGGCTTGATATCAAACAAAACAAATCAGTAGTGGTTCCGCAGACACTGTCAGACCTGGCCGCCTTAATGGACAATTCAGACATCATGCTATACACCACTCCAATGCTCGGCATGCTGGCAGCTGACAACCTCTATCTCACCTCGGAAGACTGGAATTCCCTGGCCTACCCTTATGAAAAAAATGCCTACGTATGGGCAGATGACATCTATGAAGGCAACACCAACTACAACTGGAACACCCCCTATGCAGCAGTATTGGTCACAAACATTGTTTTGGAAGGGTTGAAGAAAATAGACCCGTCTCGCGGGCAACAGGCCGACTGGAACCACATCAGGGGAAGGGCATTGTTTTACCGTAGTTGGATGTTCTATCATCTCACGCAGGTATTTTGTAGACAATACAACCATGAGTCCGCCAATGTCAATTTAGGAATTCCCCTGCGTCTGGAATCAGACATCAATATAACCTCTACGCGTGCCTCACTGCAAGAAACCTACGAACAGATAGTGAACGACCTGCTGGAGTCTTTGAGCTTACTTCCCGAAGTGCCGGTTATTAAAACACGACCGGGACTAGCCGCAGCGCATGGATTGCTGGCAAGAGTCTATTTACAGATGAGCAACTTCGAAGAAGCAGAAAAGCATGCGGAAGCAGCACTGGATATTCAGTCAGCATTATTGGATTTCAACATGCTTGACACGGACAGGTCGTACCCATTTGAGCAGTTAAATGAAGAAGTGATTTTCCATACTACTTTATACCCGTTTTCTCAGTATATAAAGATCAGCTCGGAGCTCTATGACAAGTATGATTCCGGTGATTTGAGAAAAAAACTATTCTTCCGGGAAGACCAGGATCTTATACATTTCAGAGGCTCATACGATGCCAATATTACCTTATTTGCTGGACTGGCTACAGATGAAATGTACTTGATCAAGGCTGAATGCCAGGCACGTTCGCAAAACCAGGTCGCCGCATTGACCACTTTAAACGAACTCTTGGTGACAAGGTGGACAACAGGTTCATTTGAACCATATACCCGTTCAGGTGAGGTATTGGAAGAAATACTTCTGGAGCGTCGTAAATCATTACTGTTTAGAGGTATCCGCTGGATGGATTTGAAGCGGTTAAACCTGGAAAGTGAGCACGCCACTATTTTAGAAAGAACCCTGAATGGAAATGAGTATCAACTCCTCTCTAATAGCCCCAGGTATGCATTTCCGATACCGGATGATGTCATTTCATTATCCGGAATTGAGCAAAACTTATATTGAAATAAAAGCCGGAGCAATCCTCCGGCTTCATTCTGTTACAGCTTCTTCCTCAAGCTGATTTCATTCTGATTGTACTGGGTTACCGATGGATTGATTGGCTCACCGGTCATATCATCCACCTGTGAATCATTGAGCCCCACAGCACAATAATTAGTATCGCCGATACATGTGGGTTCAGATTCCAGCGGATCTCCGATCACACCTGCCGGCCCAACATCAAACCAGTGCAGTTCATCTGCTTCAGCAATCTTTGGCATGTTAAAGGCAAACGCCGCTACAAGAGCAAATACAAATGCCACTACGGGCAACTTTTTAACTAACTTTTTCATAATTTTACAATTAGAGTTATAAAATGATTATGCGTCATCACTTCGGTAGATGACCACACCTGAAGCGGATCACTCCCGGAGTGTTCCGTTTCGTGTTTTACATTCGTCTTGATAAGTCCAATCCCCCACCCAAAAGCCAAAGACTACTCCCGAATATGACCTCCACATACTTATCTCCCCGACTATGGACTATGGACTATGGACTATCGACTATCGACTATCGACTATCGACTCGGACTACTGACCACCACCCCACTCCGGCTATTGCCAAAAACACCAAATTGAAGGCGAGGTGCTCACCCCAACCTAAGCTTTGTAGCACTCCACCGCATGAGCACGGTACTTCTCCAAACACGCCACTTACAGCCAGTCCCACATACACTGTAAAGCAGAGCATAAGCATAAAAGACAGCACCATGCCAATCATCCTCATGCTTTTTACCATCAGGCAACCCGCAGCAGCTAGCTCCACAGTTGGAAGGACCCAAATCAGCAAGTCAGATAAAAAGGATGGCAAAGGCTGACTGGACATTTGGTATTTAAAAGCCTCCCAGTCAATCAACTTGCTCACAGCCGTATAAACAAACAGTAAAACCAGTAATCCGGCGACAACCTGCCCTACTTGCTCTTTACTCGATTGTATATGTCGCCATCTCTTCATTTTTTTTTCAATTTCAATCTCTTGTTCCCTGCTCAATGGTTTCTTCTCCTGGCAGACCCCCAACTATCGACTCCCGACTATGGACTATCGACTTCCCCACTATCGACACGCACCACTAACTACCAATTACTATAATCGAATTTCCTACTTGTTCACCTAAAAACAGTTATTCAAAAAGTAGTTTGATTTGATGTGTCGGAATTATTATTTCACCACAGTAGTTCAAATAGTCACAACTCACCACCGAATACCTATTACCGCTCACTGACTACTGTCTTCTGGCAGACCCGCAACTATCACTCCCAACAATGCACTATCGACTATGGACTATTGACTATCAACTATCGACTCCCACTACTGACCACTGACTACTGATTACTGCCACTGCCCGACAACTACAGCTATGGACTATCGACTATAAACTATATCCTACCACCAAAAAAAAGCGGAACCTTCCAAGTTCCGCTCCAACCATGGCTTAATCAACACCAAAAAGCCATAGCACTACATTACAAATTATCCATGGATTACTTCGAAGAGCCTTGCATACTGTACTCCTCCTCATCTACTGTCGATTGGCTTACAGCTGACAACACGCCGCCCGCTACTCCTAAATAGGTCGCAACAGTCACAAGAGCAGCTGGCAGCGTGACAGGTGCCGTCAGTACCGCACCACTTACTGCTGCTAGGGTCAATCCAATATTTCGGACAATCCGGAAAAACTTTGGCGTAGGTGCTTTCAGTCGTTCCCTTAATCCCAGGTTATTTACGGATTTGTTCATGATTATTCATTATTAATTTGATGTTCAATTCGTTCAACCCTCTTGTCAAGAAAGTTGATCCTTTGATTCAGTAAATCACTCATTCCTTTCAATTTGGTTCGAATGATTCCCGTAGTTTTCTTTACTTGGGAAAGGTCTTGCTCCACCTTCTTGAAATCAGACAGAATCTGACGAAGAAAATAGGTTACTATTCCCAAAAGTAAAGACAGCACTCCTCCGAGAAGGATAGATAATTCAAGATGTTCCATAATTAATGAATTTGTGAAACAGGCCTCTCGGCTAGTACTCAACTAGGACAGGTTGTAATGCACCCATCCGTGATACCATTTTTGAATTACTTGCCACAAGGCCTGTTCCATCATCAACCTTTAGTTCTCTTGAATCGCTTCCGGCTGATCAATCGCCACAATCGTCAGGGGATTGTATCCTCCACTTTTCAGAGGATACCTGACCCCATTCACAATCTGCGAAAACTCAAGCCCAAGCACAAGGAACAAGCTCCCACCACTATTCTCGGGCAACTCATGCACCAAATCGATAGCTGCGTGCTCCTCATTGTTTAAAGGGATATCCTCCGATTTGATCACAAACCCTTGTGAAATCCCTTGTTCAAAATCAACAGCAGCAGCACCTGATACGATTTTCACATCAGTAGCCCCTTGCGGCCCAACTATTGTTTGACCTGGAACAAACGCAGACAGGTTCACGGTCACAGCACCTGTTGCACGTTCTATAGACATGCTATATGGTGCAAATAGCGCAGTGCTCAATTGGCTGTTGATATTGAAATCAAAGCCAGTTAAAAGGGACTGATCTCCTAGCGTCACAGTTCTTTCACCCCGGGCATTAACCGGATCTGTCTGCAACACTTTGATCAGTTCCGTCATCAGGCGGCTCACGACCTTCTTGTCTGAAGAGTTCTGTAGCAACATCTTAAATGCCGTCCGCAGCACTTTTCCTGCACGTCCGGCCCTGCCGAACTCACTTCCGTTTTCACGGGTACGTTGAAAAGCAGGGTCATTTTTGATCCTGTTTTTGTCGATACCAACTTTCTCTCTGGCTAAGAAGCCATCCGAAGTTTTGTAAAAGGATAGATCCCCAATACTCCCTTCGAGTTTTACGATACCTTTTTGTTTTGCCATAATAAAATATTTGTTTGATTTGACAGGCAAAATCCAAGGTTCTTAAATACTACCTTCCCACTTTGGTAAGGTTTGGGAACGTTTGGTTCTAACATGGCTTGATTTGTCCTGTCCGGGATTTATTATAACTCCATACAGAAAACAAACCCAATCACTTCCACAATCAATCCTGGATGATTGAAATTGATTCTGTATCCTCCCCTGTTGGGGCGGCCCGACGATTCGGTGGCGCACGGCCAGTGGAGCCTGAAAGGTTGCCTGCCTGCCGGAGCTTAGGATAGGCAGGAGGGGGATTATCCAAATCAATGAAGTCCTACTTATCCTCATTAAAGTCATATTTAACCAGTCTTAAGGGTCAGAAGTCTTTTGAAGGTTCCAGCCCATTCGTCGAAAAAAACATCGTCACACTCAATAGGCTGAGGCTAAAAACAATCGATACAAAAAAGTCTGTTTGAAAATCAGCCATATCAGGGATCAGTATTTTCTTCGTCTGTCCATAGATCATTATCACTGAAGGATAATTTGCCCTGGTAAACCCCCAAAATCTCTAATTGTTGATTGATCACCTTATGTCTTTGATTGGCTTTTTTATTCCATGGCCAGATCCCATATTCATAAAGCACCTTTGTCTTTTCTTGCAGTAAACCTTCTATCCGTTCCTTGATTAAGCATTTGTATCCCTGCCTGGTCAACTCCTCCAGATCTTTCTGATCTATACATGACACACGAATATCTCTGTTACAAAGACAGGAAATATAAAACCCTTCTTTCGTTGCACATCCTGTTTTCGGATTCTTTTCAAATACATGAATTTCACATTCTCTATTACAAGGACAAAAAATATGCATAAACAACACGAGCTAATTCTAACAAACACATTTACGCTCACTTGCGTCTTATATAACGCAATATAAGAATTATTCTATCGAATTGCGTCTTTTAAGACGCTGATATTCTTAATGTTTTTCTCGTATTTGGGTTTTGGAAAGGAGATGATGAAGAACGAACAGGCCTTTGATAACTGTATAAAAAAGATCGGGCAACGCCTTAGGAAATTAAGAGCAGAAAAGGGTTACAATAGCTATGTGGATTTTGCCATGGAGGCAGAAATCCAACCCAAGCAATACTGGAAACTGGAAGCTGGAACCGCCAACTTTACCATAAGAACCCTTCTTAGAGTACTTGCTGTTTATGATCTTTCACTTGAGGAATTCTTTTCCCAAATGGAATAATTGCCTTGCTTTGGCATCGGTTAAATTTTGCAAGAAGAACGTGGAGGATGCCAAAAACCATGGACTATAGACTATGGACTATCGACAATGGACTATGGACTATCGACTATGGACTATGATACTCCATAGATAAAGCATGGACTAAGCATGGACTAAGCATGGATAGTGCATGGGTAGTGCATGAACGCACCTATATGATTAGGGCTTGAAAAGCATAACTATTTAAGCTTGGGATTTGGAGGATATCCTAGTCGATTATAAATTATCTGAACTTGTTTTGGCGTATAGAGGAGACCTACCCTCGCACCGATCACTGCCTTATGAGGTTCCAACCATTTCCTCATCACCTTATTGCTTACTAGATAAGAATTGGCCAACTCAGAAAGGCTCATAGGAATTGCAATAATATCGTCCATAGTAGGCTATCTTTTTTCAGTAACATTATGAAATCATCGAGACCCTTTCAAACGATCAGTTTCATACAATGGCAACTAAGAAGGTTCTAGCCTAAAACCACACCATTCATCATCATTTCGTAACACTTGAGATTCACTCACAATCGATTAACATCTTATCAATACAAACACCTCCAAATAAACACATTCCTTTTATGGCCCAACAATATCTTACCCATATCCACTATCAAAATCATTGATCCCCTTGCTTGAGTCTCGGCATCTTTTGGTGAGTCACCGAACTGGCATTCAAAGGCGTCATCCCGAATTTATTTCGGGATCTTTGTCATTGTTTACCTCTATTAGTTGAGTCTTTCGTATCATCATGCACCATGAACTATCTATCATCTTATGCTGAACTGGCATTCAAAGGCGTCATCCCGAACTGGTTTCGGGATCTTCGATCAATATTTCCCTGTTTGAGTTCAGTAAGCCATCCAACTGACAGAAAGATGCAAAGCGATTTCAGCATTTTCCATCAAACGCCAACCCATGACGCCATCCCGAATTTATTTCGGGATCTTTGTCATTGTTTACCTCTATTAGTTTAGTCTTTCGTATCATCATGCACTCATGAACGATCTATCATCTTATGCTGAACTGGCATTCAAAGGTGTCATCCCGAATTTATTTCGGGATCTTCGTAAGGTTTTGCTCTGTTTGATATTAGGTGCGTTACCAACTATTTCGGCTAACACTCACCACGTAAAGAATACCCAGGCACCTTTCAGATACCGAAACAAGTTCGGCATGACAGAAAGATGCGAAGCGATTCCAGACTTTTCCAGCAAACGCCAATCCATGACGCCATCCCGAACTGGCATTCAAAGGTGTCATCCCGAATTTAGTTCGGGATCTTCGATCAATATTACCCTGTTTGAAGTCCAGTAAGCCATCCAATTTATAACAATCAGCGCTCACCATGTAAAGGATACCCAAGCACCTTTCAGATACCGAAACAAGTTCGGCATGACAGAAAGATGCAATGCGATTTCAGACTTTTCCATCAAACGCCAACCCGTGACGCCATTCCGAACTGGCATTCAAAGGCGTCATCCCGAATTTAGTTCGGGATCTTCGATCAATCTTAACCTGTTTGAAGTTCAGTAAGCCATCCAACTGACAGAAAGATGCGAAACGATTCCAGACTTGTCTAGCAAACGCCAACCTGTGGCACGCAACCCCAAAGCAAAAAAAAACCGACCCCTCCCAATTTCTTGAGAGCGAGCCGGCTTAATTCCTGAATTCGATTCATATCGATCCAGGACGCCCTAAATCCTCAGCTCTAATTACTCCTTCTATGATCTCTCAGCTTCTTGATGCCATAGGCTCCACCTGCTGCCAGCAGGAGACTCAACCCACCATCAATAGGGGTAGCTGGTGGTGCCCCTTGCGCAAACGCAGGTATGACAAATAATAAGGCTGGAAGGAGTACGATTGATTTTATGAGTAAGTTTTTCATGGTTTAAATGTTTTGGTTTGAAAAAAGGACCTGACAGGTTTCAAAAACCTGTCACGTCAAATCCGTTTATTTCAAAATGATTTTGTGCGAAACTTCTCCATCAGTGGCGATGTACACTCCTGCTGGGAGTGTAAGCTGAAGCTTCGCAGATCCGGTCACCTGTTGGCTCAGGACTTCTTTACCTGACAGACTGATCAACTTCAGGTTGCGCTCTTCACCCTCTGGCTGATGGATGTAAAGCGTGCGGTCATGTGCATAGATTTTGATTGAATGGCTTCCAAGCCCCAGCACTTTATGGTTACTCAGCAATACAAACCGATCATGGACCTGACCAGACTGAGCATTGAAGGTGTAGCCCTTCTGGCTCAGATCAATAAGCTCATCGGTTTGCAGATCGTGCAGGTAAAGTGCTTGTCCATGAGCGGCATTGATATCACCTACACTTAAAGTGTACATGCCATCCTCACTGACATTGACCACAAGATAGATCTCATTACGCTCGTAGCTCACTCCCTGAATGGCCAGGTTCGTCTCTCCCTTTTTAGTATAAATCAAGTCCGGGGAGTTGGTACTAAATACTTTCGCATCAAAGCTCCGGTCAAACTGCGCATCATCAATAGATGGGATCCAGGCTACAATAGTTTGCTTGAATAGGCCCTGATCATTGGTCAGGTTGATGCGCGCATGAGAAGGTACAGACTTCCTGAAAAAATTATCATCCGAGTTGCCACCAGTTACTCTCATGTCGGGAGTGAATGACACTTCTGTATCAGTATCATCACTCAGCTTGACAAAGAATCCCTGTGCCGAACCAAGTCGGTTATTGTAGCGGGTCTGGCCTCCGGCATCTGTCGTATTGGTGGCCATGGTGCCATTCGCAATGATGTAGTCTGCATTCGTACCTCGTCCATTGTTAGAGCCATTGTCATCCCAGATATAGACTGCCCCTTCAATGTTCGTATTGGGGCCAAGAAAATCAGCTACATCAATGGCAGTAGCGTATGGATTTGATACCAACATCCATCCTTCTGTCTCTTCATTGGTGGCGTCATCATAGGTGCCTGTGTACGTCCCGGTCACATTGACCGTTCCCACATTGGGTACTCCCTCGAAAACAATCTCTTGCTGCATGGCTTGTGTATAACCTACACCCGGCACAAGCTCTCCACTCATTTTAATCCATCTACCCAGACCATCATTGGGCTCATAAGGTTCAGTTTCATCATAAGTATATACATGTGAGCCAATGGTAGTTTTTGTGACATTAGCAGATTGCTCCACAGGAGTGCCAACGAAACTGTAGCGACCATCCGCATATCGTGTATTTCGTTTGATGATCACATCATTTCCGGAAAAAGAACCCGACTCAAAAGACATCAGATCGGCTCCTGACTCAATGATAAGCGTACCATTGTTAACAATATCATCTACTACATAAAGATGGTCTTCGGATGCCACGGTGAAGGTTGCTCCAGAGTTGATGGTGATGCTTTTCACATCAATTGTACCATCGTCGGCCGTATTGTAATCACCGGCTATAAGTACATGATCAGATCCTGCACCGGGACCAGTGCCATTGCTCCAGGAGGTGCCACTCCAGGTGATTCCTTCAGATATACTAACTACCCATTCCTGAGTGTTGCCAGCTTCTGCCATCACAGTGTAGGTAACACTCGATGTGAAATCCTCTCCATTACCGGAAAGTGGATTGATCGACGAGCCTGCAAAGGTGCTGATGGTTGGGGCGACATTGGTGATATCACTTTGATAATCAATCTCTGCATCGATTGTAAAATTTGCTGCATCAATCACCGCTTCACCGATTTGACCAGTAAAGCTAAATGCTGTGATGGTAGCAATGGTATTGGGTGATTCAAATGCGCCTTTTGAAGGAGCGGAAGTACTACGGGTTACCCCTGCAATATCTTCAGTAACGCCTGCTATAGGCACTCCTCTAAGATCAGCGTCATTGAGAGAAGCACCGGCTAGGGAATAATCCAAATTCGTTTCATCCGTAAATACTATTGTACTGTTCGTAGTGCCATCAATAATACCTTGCAGCGTAGTAAAGTTGGTGTCATCATAGACAGTGCCATACAATGAAGCATATCGCATGGTACCTCCACCTGTGGAGCTGATGTTGTTATCGCTAACATCTAGTGTTATCTCACCAGGAGAGTAGTCAATTCCTGTTTTTGTCCCAGAAAATAAATCACCCATCACTATAATATTATTTTTTATAGTCAGAGCAGTTGATGGGTCTCCAAGTAATCGAATACCATAAATGGTTGCACTTTCGGTTGGGGTATTAAACCCTGTAATTATAGTGTTATGATTGATATTGACTGTCTCTGTAGCACCACCTATGTAAACACCATACTGGGTTGAGTAATCCTCTGGGTTTAGTGCGATTACATTATTCTCAACATTTAGTGTACCAGTCAAAGCTGTAATCGATACACCATATGCTGGCCCATTAGCGCCATTGGTTTCATTGAAATACACTTCATTATTATGAAATGAGATATCCGCTAGGTCACCATTACCAAGAAGGGCAGTTAAACTTCCTGAGGTTACAGCATAAGGTGTAAATACGTTACCTCGAACTTCCAAATTGTGCCCATTTTGCACCCAAATACAATAAGCATCTGATTTAAAAAGTGTGTTCTCAATTAGAATATTATTGGAAGGATCGTTCGTTATGGGATCATCTTCCAGTTTAATTGCCGTACCACTGTTGGGCGAATGGTTAAACAAAAGAAGGTCATCTCCACTAATGATTACATTTTCAGTTCCCTGAAAGGTTAATCTGTTAGAAAAAGTAGCAACTGATGCCGCTGATGCAGGAGTAATTGTCAAAGTGTGCTCGGTGTTTCCGGGATACCTACCAACTATGGTATTCAACGAATGAAAACCATCTATTTCAAAGGTCACATCTGCGCCTATTCCATGAGTATTCAAATAGGAAACAGCCAAACTCATTGTTTCAAAGTCACCTCCCGTTTTCACTGAATAAATACCAGATAATGGAGATCGTACTGTCACCGTCCAAACCTGAGTTGAGGCATCTTCTGCCGTAACAATATACTCAACCGGTGAAGTAAAATCCTGTGCCGTTTGTGGTGAATAAGTGGCGCTGGTATTTACTGTAATGGACGGTAATACTGAAGTTACATCAGTACCTGGTGGTAGACTCACAGTGACAGTATGATTCACAGCATCTATTGTAGCCGAGCTTGTCTGACCGGAGACAGAAAAAGCCGTAATATCACTTTCAGATTCAATTACATTATTAACTGTGATTGAAAAAGCTTTCTCGGTATAATAGCCATTTTGATCTGTTGATCTGACCCTAACCGTTGGATTGGGATCCGTTTCATAATCCAAAGGAACTGCTGGGTGAAGCGCAGTATTAGTAATATCAAATTTTTCATTGTCGTCATCACCAGCTCCTGTTACTAAGGTATAGGTGTGAGTATCCCCAGAATCATCAGTAGAACTTAGGGTCCCAACATTGCTTTCAAGTATGTTTTCATTGATCGAGTTATTACTGAGCAAAATATCATACGGAGCATCATTAGTCCGGGTAACCGCCGTACCATAGGCTACATTCGAACCCAAGGCACTTTCTATAATCCCGAACATAAAAACAGATTCATCTAATACCTTAATTGTTCGGATAGTCGTTCCACTGGTGAATTCTGGGTTCCACGACAGCTTGTCTCCTGTTGTAAAATCAAAAGCTCCTGCCGACCGTTGCGTAATACCCCCGGTATAAGAAAAATTGCCTCCGACATACAAAATATTTCCGGTTGATTCTAAATCATAGATAGTGCCTCCGGTAGATGGATTCCAACTCGTGGCGGTGCTAGCGGTTGGACTGATAGAGGCCAATCTTTGTCTGCTATCGCTTCCTACGGTGGTAAAAGCGCCACCAACATAAATATTGCCATCAGGGCCAACCAAAAGGGCATTGCCAGTATTGTTGAGGTTTGGATCCCAACTAGTGACATCTCCATCAACATCATCTACTTCAGCAATTCTGTTTCTGGTTTCCCCACCCACAGTTGTAAATAGACCTGTTAAGTAGATAGAACCACTGGTAACAGCTATATCATTTACCTGATTGTTCAGATTTGGATCCCATGATGTGAGTAATCCAGAGTTGATATCAATGGCGGCAGCTCGATTCCGATTACCTTCCAGATAGTTAAATGCTCCTACTGCATACAGTATATCATCCTTCAGATGAAGCTTGGTAATATCTCCATTTACAACTGGTTGCCAGGAAGTAGGCAATTCTGTCGTTAATGAAACACTAGCCAGATAGTTTCGAGTAACCCCACCGATGGTGGTAAAATCTCCACCTACAACAAGTGCATTGCCAAGTAACTCAAGCGCATAAACACTACTGCGAGTATAGTACCCTTCAACCTCAACATTGAAATCATCAAGGGATAGATCAGAAAGGTTGATTGCTGCAAGGCCCAATCGTCTTTCACCTCCTATACCTGTAAACCCTCCACCAACATATACATTTCCATTACCCGCAGCTATGTCAAATACATTTCCATTGACGGAAGCATTAACACCAGGATTCCAATCAAGCAATGCCTCGGTAGACATATCAAATGCTGCCAGATGACTCCTTGGCTGATTGTATAGCCCAAAAAATGCCCCGGCTACATAAAGAATGTCACCATCTATGGTAAGATCATATACAGAATTAAGACAACTCGGATTCCAGGAAGTAGCTGTCGCGGTGCTGGCATCAACAGCCGCTAGTCTTGATCTACTAGCTCCACCAACTGCGTTAAAAGAACCTCCCAGAATAACATCACTGCCATAAAATTCAATATCATACACCGTGCCACTTGGGTTAGGATCCCAACTTGTAAGGCTTCCATTGGTCATATCAAAGGCGGCAACATACTCCTGACTCACACCGGCGATTGTAGTGAATTGTCCACCTACATAGAGATCGCTACCTGATTTTTTGATCACCAATGGTGCGTGACTAGGAGCTGGATCCCAGGTGGTAGCATTTCCTGTAGAGGTACTGATCTCAGCCAGCCGGCTTCTCGATTGACCACCGATGGTCGAAATGAAATGACCACCAACATATACAGAATTTGCATCCGCCTCTAAAACGGAGACAGTAGAATTTGGATCTGGGTTCCATTCGGTTGCGTTTCCCGATGAATTAATAGCTGCAAGATAGTCTCGGCTCTGTCCCCCAACACTGGTGAAAAAACCTCCAACATAAACCGTAGACCCTACCACGGCCATTGCGGAAACAGCTCCGTTTGGATCTGGATCCCATGCCGTGACTGTTCCTGAAGAATTAATATGAGCAAGCCCCGCACGACTGACTCCACCTATTTCCGTAAAGTCTCCCGCAATATAAAAGCCCCCCGAACCATCCGATTTCGTAATCAGTACCTGATCATTGGGGACTGGGTTTCCAGAAATTACATCCCCGGAAGTTCCATCAGCGATGGCACCATAAGGCGTTCGCTCTCCAACACGAGTGAAGTTCCCCCCGATGTAGAGTTTGGAACCATCAGTCACTGCGGAATAAACATAACCATCAACACCTAGCTTTTCAGCATTGGATACAAATGACTGAGCGATTGCCGCTGAATCAAGAACCATACATATTATCATTGTTAATACTACCACTATATAGAAGTAGTAGTTGGCAATTGATTTTCGAGAGTCTTGAATGACTCTCGTGTTTTTGTTGAGTTTCATAGCATAAATAATTTTAGAGCGTTTTATTATGCTGTGAAATTCTAAGAATAAATATGATTTTTACCTGACCCTGTGGGCTAGTTTTGATCCTACCCAGGTGGGTAGTTTTTACATACTATTGATTATCAGTTAGTTTGAAGCAATCTGTACGGCGTATTTCAACGCTTCCTTGCGGTTGGACACTCCGAGTTTTGTGTAGATGTTTTTCAGATGGTACTTCACGGTGTTGATAGATACATGTACTTCATCAGCGATCTGTCCATTGTTCTTATTGCTTAGTGCTAGGTTCAGGATTTCGAACTCCCGATCTGATAAAGTTTCTTCCAAAGAGTTGTTTATATGCTCCTTTACAATGCCGACTTCCTCAGGTTTGAATTCCAGTATTCCTTTTATTCTTACTCGCAGTTCATTCACCTCCATCTGAAGTAACCTGGTCTTGTACCTGGATCGGATAATTACAATGACCAGGATGGCAATCCCGATGACCAACAGGATACACCCAATCAAAATCAGGTTTTGAATCTCAGCCTCGCGCTCAGCCAAATGTGCCTTGGTTACTTCATTTTCAAGTGTCAGTACTTTATTTTCACTCTCAATCTTCTCTGTATCATACCTGATTTTCATGTTCTCGGTGGCCCTCTCCGTCTCAAGTTGATTGATTGAATCACTCATAATTTGTGCCGCTTGCAGAGCACCAATTACAGCACCAGAATCCCGAATCTGTTGATAAATCTCAGCCATACCCTTATAGGTATCACGCAATTCATACAATAGACCCAAATCCTTGGCGTAAACCTCATTTTCTTTGAGCAAAATCAATGCTTTGTGCCATTGGGTCATCGCTTCATAGGACTCAATCATACTCGTGTTGGCATAAAGGGCATTGCTGCTTAGGGGATATTTTTGAAATAAAGACTTGGCCTGCTCGCCCCATTGCAAAGCATTTCGCGGTTCGTTGGCCTGGTTCTTGATTTTTGCCAGCTGTACCCAAAGCTGCCCTATATGGAGACTATCACTCTGAAGTTCATGAACCTCGATAGCTTCTTGGGTATAAAACTCTGCACTATCCAGTTGATTCATTGCCAAAAAGGCTTCCGCCAAAAGTCCGTATCTCTTGCCAAGGGAATTGTAATTGGCCTTCCCAGCTTTTAACAGGTCAATTGATTCACGGTAATAATCCAATGCTTTCTCCGGTTGAGTGGATTTCATCATTGCCGCTCCCATCATGGTTAAATCAAAGCCAAGTGCTGCAGTATCTTTCCTGATCAAGTCTATCTCATACGCATTTTGCAGCATTTCCATAGATTCATCCAATGCACCCTGGTTTAGCAAGACCGTAGAAATATTGTAATAACAGATGGCTATTTCGATAGAATCCCCAATGTCAAATGCCTGACCAAGGGCTGATTCAAAATACTGTATGGCTTTTTGATCAAGCCCGAGTTCTCGATATGCAAACCCCGTGTAGCTGGTGGTCTCCTCCTTTAAGATCCGGTTTTCAGGTAGGTTGATTTCTGATTGCTCAAGTGCCTGAAGATATGATCTCAGCGATTCACGAAGATCACCAAGGAAATAGTAAACATCTCCTCTTTTAGACAAATAGTAAGCTCGATTCGCCTTTTGAAAAGGGTCACTGAGGGCTGAATCGCACAGCAATCGCGCTTTTTCATATTCACCATCATCCAACAACTGCTGAATAAATGATCTTGGCTGACCAAAAGCGCTGATGGTGACTAAAAAGAGCAGTAAAAAAGCAGGGCTAAGCCTTTTTAACAACATATTCGAATGCTTCCTTGCGATTGTTCACACCTAATTTAGCATAGGTATTTCTTAAATGAAACTTCACCGTGCTCACAGAGATAAATAACTCTTCGGATATTTCGGTATTTGTTTTGTTTTCAAGGCTTAATCGGAGAATCTCAAACTCCCTTTCCGTAAGGTCATTGTGAAGCTTGGTATTCAGCCCATTGTAATCCAGGGAAATATTGTATTCCTTCTGATTGGAAATCAACTCCATGATTCTTTTCTGAAGCCCCTCGATCTGCAGCTCCTGAACAATACGCTCGGCTTGTTCTTTTTTGGCCTTTTGAATGAAGTAAACAATGATCAGGGCTATCGCCAATATCCCCACTCCAGCAATACCCGCCTGGGCATTTCTAGAACTGCTTAGATTTGCTTCTACCAGTTGCTTCTCAAGTTTAAGGCGTTCTATTTCGGCTTCTTTTCTCTCGGATTCATATTGGGTTTGTAGTTCAGCAATACGTTTTTGTACATCGGCGCTGCTCAGGGAATCTGATATCATAAAGTAATTGTTCCTATACTTTAATGCAGCCTTATATTGGCCTTGAGCCAGTGCAATCTGGTACTGCAAATCATATCCGCGCCTCATATAGTTTGCAAAATCATTGGCCTGGGCAAGGTTAAGCACTTCCTTCACATATTTCTCAGCAGCTAAAAACTGATTCATCTCGATTAGGATATCTGCAATGGAAGCTTTCGTATAAATAATCTCCTCCACATTATTAACCTTTGTGGCCAGCTTTTCAGATTCCTTGAATTCCCTTAACGCATTCTTATAGTCACCCTTTTTCTGATAAACTCCACCCAGTGTATTTTTAGAATATAGAAGAGTGATGGTGTCCTGTATTTGACCTAAAAATTGATTGGCAAATGCGAGATTTTCCACACTTAAATTTAGACTGTCAAGATCCTTGTAGATAATTGCAAGTCTCAGGTAATTGTAGGCCAGACCTGATTCATTTTCGAGTTGTTTATTAAGTTTTAAAGCCTTATTGGTATTGTCAAGCGCGGATTCATAATCCTTTAACTGGTAAAATATTCCCGCCGAATTTCCCAGGATTTTGCAAGTAGCCAGTATGTATTCAGGCTCATCGCTACCCTCAGCAATTGCCAGGGCTCTTTGATAGGTAGCAAGAGACTCATCATAATCAGCATTGCCCATGAGTACAAGGGCACGGGTATTTAATGACCTTATTATCATTAAATCATCTTTTATGCCCCTGGCTTTTCCTTCACATTTATCAAGAAAATAGAAGGAGGAGTCCCTGTTTCCCAATTGTCCATAAGCAATCCCCAGCCCAAGAAAAAACTGTCCTTGAAGAGAATCAGTAACCTTTGGAATGATGGCTTCAACCCGCCTTAGGGCCACGATACCATCTATTGGGTTTTGTGCGTCATTGGCAAAGAGGTTGGCTTGAGCAACCTGTTCATTATAGTCAGTAGACTGAGCATTTGCCAACAGGACTACTGTCAGCAAAAGTGCTGTGATGATCGGTGTAGATGTCATAGGGCGTGACTGGGAGTTCTTCCCTGAAGATGGCCCTAAATCCACTGAAAACTAAAGCTTCTTTAGTAGCTAACGCAATAGAGTGGTAGGTTACATCATTTAGGCATTCAATGCCTTGAGGAAAGACTCTTTCTTGCTTCTACTTACATTGACAGAGGCTCCATCATCCATGATCACATATCCACCATCTCCCTTCACATATCTTTGTATTTTATTCAAATTGATCATATGCGAATAGTGTACCCGATGAAACCGATGATCTTTCAGCAGGTCCGCAATGTCTTTCAGGGTTTTGGATACCAGGATCTTTCTACCAGTTTCCAGGATAATGTGTGTGTAATTGTTGTCCGCTTCGCAACGAACAACCTGATCCACCTGTATCATCTCCAAGCCCTCAAAAGTTGGTAATGCGACCCGTGTTAGTTTAGATGGCTGATGAATCAGTTGCTTGAGTAGTGATAACTGTGGTTCAAGGCCATTTTCCTTCTTTTTGGATAGATATTTTCGTATTACGCTAACCAGCTCCAACTGCTCAATGGGTTTGAGTAAATAATCAAAGGCGCTCACCTTGAATGCCCGAATGGCAAACTCATCATAGGCAGTTGTAAAAACTATGGCAAAGTGAATGTCATCAATAGCTCCTAATAATTCAAAACCATTCATCCCTGGCATTTCAATATCCAAAAAGAGGATGTCTGGTTGGTTAGACTGGAGGTAAAGTAAAGCTTCCCCGGGATCACTCAATGATTCAACAATTCTCACCTCTGGGCAGTACTGTTCCAGAGACCACCTGAGCATGTCCAATCCATGCTGCTCATCATCCACTAAAACCACGTTGATAAAGGATTCACTCATTCTAATGGCAATTTAATGACGACCCGGGTTCCTTCAGAAACCCCCAGATCGTTCTTTTTATCAATGATATTTACATTCATTTCTCGTCCAAAAAGCCGTCGGGTTACTTCTAACCGATCCCGGGTAATCTTCATCCCAAGAGACTTGCGCTTTGTTGCTGACTTGCTCTTAAGCCTGCTTGCTTCTTCGCGACCTACGCCATCATCATCAATCGTAATTTCTAAAAATCCCTTTAATCTTCTAAAACTTAAGGTCAACTTACCAGGAGTACCCTTATGCATCAGTCCATGCCAAATTGCGTTTTCTACATATGGCTGAATGATCATTGGGGGCATCTCGATATGCGATATTTCCAGATCTTCGTCAACAATGAAAGCATAGGTAAATTTACCCTCAAAACGAAAGGCCTCAAGCTCTACATACAACCTAAGTGCGCTAATTTCGTCGTGAAGACTGATCAAATGCGTCTGAGAGTTTTGAAGAATTAACCTAATCAACCTGGAGAACTTGGTGAGGTAAGCTGTGGCTTCATGCACTTTATTTTTAATAATGTAGCTGTTGATTGAGTTGAGCGAATTAAATAAGAAATGCGGGTTCATTTGAGCCCTTAAAGCTGTCATTTCAATTTCAGCAATCTTCTTTTCAAATTCACTTTTTATCCGTTCTTCCCTTAACAGGTAGTTCATCCTCCATTTATAAATACTATAAATGAGTGAAATCAGCACAAGAAGCACAACAGTAAGAAACCAGCTGGTCTTCCAAAAAGGTGGCTTAATAGTCAGGTTGATAGACTTGACCGGTGTCCACGCGCCATCCACACCTTGTGCTTTCACTTTGAACTGATAGTTCCCTCCACTGAGGTTTGTATAACTCGCGTACCTGCGTGTGCCGGACATGACCCAGCCAGTATCAAATCCCGTGAGCTGATATGCGTAACTTACCTTGTGAGGAGCTGCAAACTCAGGCTTTGAAAATGAAAACGAAAAAAACTGATCCTGATAGGAGAGCGTCAAATCATCAGTAAAATTGATATTTTGGTCAAGCGGATACTCTTTGTCAAAAACCTTGAATTCTGTAACCTGAACATCTCGTAAGTCTTCTTTAACTATTAGATCAATGGGGTTCACCTGGGTATAACCACCATATGAACCAATAATCACATGTCCGGTAGGTAAGGGCGTAATCCTCCCACTATAATCAACTCCATCCATTCGGTCAAAATTCCGAATCTCATAGCTATCAGGAGTAATCATTGAAATCCCTTTATCGGTGCCTACCCATGCATTTCCCAGCATATCGAATTTCACTTCTACAGTGAAGTTTGAGGCTAAGCGAGAATTAGAAATATTAAGCATCCTTTCCTCACCATTCTTGATAACAATCAAACCAATGACCGAAGCAACCCATATAGATCCATCGGGGTGCTGTCTAACAGCATGCACGCGCTGATTTCGCATGCCTGCTAAACTTTTAAGGTTTTTCCGTTCAAACGTCTCATTTTCAGGGCTGAAAACTACTAAGCCTTCCTGAGTGGCTATCCACACATTACCATCAATTAGGATCATATCATTGTTGCTGATTGATGATAATGGATTGCCTTTTTCATCCATATAGGTAGAGAATTCACCAGTAGCCAGATCTAGTTTGGTAAACCCAGTGTAGGTCGTACCCAAGTAGAGAATGGAATCCTTGCCAGGGATACAGGCATTGATAATCAACCTTACGAACACTTCTTTAGAAACATCCTTTGCAAATTCAATTGGGGTAAATTGATGTGACTTTTTGCTAAACCACCAGAGTTTGGAGTAATCCTCAACAATCAACAGCCTATCTGAAAACCGAACCATCTCGTTGATGGTCATTTCCTTATACCCCTTCGGTAGATGAGTGGTTAACTGATTGCCCCTCATTTGCATCAGCCCGGCTCCACTTATTCCACCAACCCACAAGTCATCATCCCAATAAACGGCAGTAGCGACTCTTCCAAATTCTTCACTTGTGAAGGGCAGTGGGTTGAAATCAAATACTTTAGGAGCACCATTAAAATAGGAAATCCCATATTTTCCCCCAGCCCAAATATCACTGGCTGACCCTGTAAGACAATTGGTCATCCCGGGAAAAGGTGTCCGTTCAATTTCTAGTTGTGCATTTGGGAAATGGTAAGTATTGGTCGGAATATCGAGGATTCCAAGCCCCTTCTTTCTGGCTGCCACCCAGTATTGAGATTCAGATTTTCTCCATAAATCCAATACTCGAAAGTCATAACTCAGTGTCCAATGATGATTTTCCCACTGCTTATCGACTACATTAAATACATCACTCCCAATCCCAAAAAAACCAATTCGCAAATTCTGCTCATCTTGCCAATCAATACACCACGTACCCACTGGTCTACCACCAGGCTCATAGGTTGTGTGTGCGTAAAGCTTAAATGTTTGGGTCTCCAGATCAAAACTCATCAACCCGAGAATAGTAGCCATCCACAACTCATTTGGATTATTGGGACGAAAAGACATGTCTCGTATTGCTTTGAAATATTGACCATACTTTTCGAATGGATAGTCCTTAAATGGGTCATAACGAGTGAATTTTCCGGTGCTGGCGTTTAGTTTGCAAAGCCCAGCACCATCGTCCAATCCTACCCAGATGTCTCCACTCAAATCCTCCGCAATACACTGTACCCTATCTCCTGAAATGGAATTGGGGTCGTCCTTGCTATAAGAGAACCTTTTAAACTTGTCAGTTTTAGGGTCAAAACGATTAAGCCCTGCTGATTCAGTACCAATCCAGATATTCCCATTTCTATCTTCCAGGATGCTATTGATTGAGTTGCCTGAAATAGTTGTAGCATCTTCCGGGTCAAATTGATAAATCTTAAAATCATAACCGTCATACCTGTTCAAACCAACATTGGTGCCGATCCATAAAAATCCCCTGGAATCCACCATCATACATTTCACCGAATTGCCAGCAAGGCCATCCTCTTCGGTTATCCTTTTGAATAGGAGTGAATCCTGGCCAGAACTTGATGCTGACAAGAATAGAAATGTCAATAAACAGGATATCCTCAATTAAAATCAGGTTTGTTAGAGACAAGAAAAATACATTTTTCAATTTAATTAATCCACAATGAGTGGTTAACTTAATTAAGTGGTAGGTAACAGGCACATTAACACTCTTTAACCGTGTTTAACAGCACTTAACATGTAGGAAGATTAAAATTGTATGGTACAATTCTCCTATCATGAAAAACATAATTTTCACGGTCTTTACCCTAATCTCATCAATATTACTTGCACAATGTCCAAGAGAGGAACTTATGGCAATGATGGGTATTGCTAAATCTGTCAAGGAAGAACTCATTGCCAACTTTTGGACGGAGTGGATGGATGTACCCATGATGACTCTGCTTATTGACAATGATTTTGAGTATGCACTGAATACAGATACTTCAGACACCTCATTTCACTTTACTTGTGACAACCTACTATCCAGGCCCACAAGCTTTAACAAAAGCTTTCTGGCAACTTTCCCCCTTCTGGAAAATAAACCGACTATAGTGGTAGGCACACCAGAAAACACAGGCAAGAGTCCGATAGATTGGACAGTTACTTTGCTACATGAGCATTTTCACCAACTCCAGTTTTCTAAACCAAACTACTTCAGTGCTCAAAAAGCGCTCAATCTTGACAAAGGAGACCAGACCGGCATGTGGATGCTGAATCACCCATTCCCCTATGAAGATGACCAGGTAAATAGTCAAATCAAAGTGATGGCACTAAACCTCCTTAGTGAAGATAGTATCGGCGCTCATATTATTCTAGAGAAGCACAAAGACCTTAAGCAAAAGTTAAAGTCAAAAATTGGAGATGAACACTACAGGTATCTCAATCTACAGCTCTGGCAGGAAGGCTTTGCCAGATATATTGAAATGGAATTAGTTACTGAGTGGATAGAAAATTTCGATCAAATTGATCAGGATCGATTCAGACTTGAGGAGATTCAAAATTTGAAAGAAAACCAAAATGAGGAGATTACCTATCATCTCATCAAAAGCTCACCAAAAGAGCTGAAAAGAATCTATTTCTATGCTTTAGGTGCTGCTGAAGCAAGACTAATTAATAGAGTCAATCCTGAGTGGAAATCTCACTACTTTGATCAGCTATTTACTACCGATCATTTACTGAGGTAAAATAGTGGGTGCCAATTAAGACACCCTCCAACTATCAATATTTTTGCACGTTAGGGTCAATTTCATCTGACCAAGCGAGGATGCCACCCACAAGATTGTACAGATTATCAAAACCATGCTGCTGCTCCAAAAACTGGATGGCATTGGCGCTTCTTTTGCCACTTCTGCAATGTACCACTACCTTCTTGTCCTTTGAGATTTTATTTGCATTGTCAGGTACTGTAGCCAATGGAATCAACTCTCCACCTATCTCTGCCACTTCAAATTCATTTGGTTCTCTTACATCGATGAGTTGAAAGTCTGCACCACTATCGATCAATTCCTTTAGTTCCTTTACACTTATTTCTTTCATTACTTGTCCTGATTCTTAGGATTTAGGTTCTAATTCTTAAAAAAAGCAATATAATCAACGACTAAAACTCCATCGCTGTTTTTATCATCAGACTGCTGGTTTAGCTTTAAGGCCTCTTAGTGCTAACCCTCGAGCAATCGAGCCTTAAAGATAAATGCCATGAGTGATAAAAAGTTCGAAACGGCCGCAATTAGACATCAAATGGAGCGATCTTCTCAGAAAGAGCACTCTTCACCCATCTATATGACCTCCAGTTTCAAATTTGATGATGCTGAAGATGCACGTGCGCTGTTTGCTGAAGAAAAGGAAGGTAATATTTATTCACGGTACTCTAATCCTAATACGGATGAGTTTATTGAGAAACTTTGCTTGCTAGAAGGTGGTGAAACAGGTATGGCCATGGCATCAGGGATGGCGGCAATGTTTACCAGTATGGCGGCATTTCTCAGCAGTGGAGATCATGTGGTAGCTTGCAGATCGCTTTTTGGTTCCACACACCAGATCCTTACCAAATTGCTACCTAAGTGGGGAATATCGAGCACTTATGTTGATATACTGGATGATGAGGGGTGGGAAAAAGCAATCACCCCGAAAACAAAAATGATCTTCCTGGAAACCCCGAGCAACCCGGCGTTGGACCTGATTGACATGGAAAAGATTTGCCAGATGGCCAAATCAAAAGGAATCCTGGTCAATGTGGACAATTGCTTTGCCACTCCATATCTCCAAACACCTATCAAATGGGGTGCCGATATAGTCACGCATTCGGCTACCAAGTTTATTGACGGACAGGGGAGAACCATTGGCGGGGCGATCGTTACATCAGATGAGCTGTTTCCGGAAATCAAGTTCATGGCACGACATACAGGCCCGTCCATGTCTCCTTTCAATGGGTGGATTCTTTCCAAGAGCCTGGAAACTCTTGCGGTAAGAATGGACAAACACTGCGACAATGCACTGGAGCTCGCTACACATTTAGAAGGGCATAGTGCATTAAAGCAGGTCAGGTATCCTTTCCTCCCATCATTCACACAATATGAATTGGCCAAAAAGCAAATGAAATTAGGTGGTGGAATCGTGACCTTTGAACTCAATGGAGGGATTGAGCAAGGTCGAAAATTCTTAGATGCGCTCAATATGATTTCACTTTCAGCAAACCTTGGTGATACCCGGACCATAGCAACTCACCCCGCTTCCACCACACATAGTAAACTCTCCGAAGAAGAACGGTTAGCAGTAGGCATCACACCAGGATTGGTGAGGATCTCAGTTGGATTGGAACACATGGATGATATCATTGAAGATATAGAGCAGGCATTGGAGCGATCTAACTAGTTAACTCTTTTTTGCCGTTCTAATCGGGTCAATCACTCTTCTAAGTCGTAAAAATTAGACGCTAAAAATTCATGGAATTCATAATTCCTCTTATTCAAATCTTCAAATCCCTTTTGCAAAAAAGAAATACTGGAATCAATCTGACTTTTATGTCTGTCTAATTCTCTCTTAAATTCAATCCTATCCATGGATTTCAGCTTTATTTAAAATTAACACTTTTATTTATACATATAGTTCACACTGAGCCTTCTCTGTTACGCTAAATTATTCGGCTCAATATTATGCTATTTCATGAGCCGATTATGAAAATTCAATTGGCTCATCACTCCTTTTAATCACTTCAATAACCAACTAGTCATCTCTGGAAAGATGACCAACAGAATCAAAAAAATCAACTGAATCAGCACAAAAGGGATAATGCCCTGATAAAGGTGACTTGTCTTCACTTCTGGTGGAGCTACACCTTTAAGGTAAAACAGCGCAAAGCCAAATGGCGGAGTTAAAAAGGAAGTCTGAAGATTGACCGCCAATAAGATCCCCACCCAGATCAAATCGATTCCCATGGCCACAAATAATGGAGCAACAACCGGCACTACTATGAACACGATCTCAATAAAATCTATGAAAAAGCCTGCCACAAAGACCAGAACCATCACTAAAAACAAGAATCCGTAAGGACTAAGATTGGCTCCTTCAATAAGGTTCAGAAATAATTTATCTCCTTCCAGACCCCGAAATACCAACGAGAAAGCAGTGGCTCCAACAAGGATCATAAAGACCATGGAGGTCAATAGCGTGGTTTCCCTCATTACTTCCTTCAGCACGTTTAGCTTGAGCTTTTTCTGAGTCCCCGTTAGGATAATAGCTCCAAAAGACCCAACTCCGGCAGCTTCGGTGGGAGAAGCGATTCCAGCGAAAATTGATCCCAGAACTGCCAGGATCAAAAGAAATGGAAATAAAAATGATTTCACCAGGTCAACAGAAAATCCCTTTTGTCGAAAAGCGGTAACCTCTTCTTTTGGCATAGCCGGTGCCCTCTGAGGGTAAACTTGAGCATAAACAACTATATAAATCAGGTAGCATGCTACCAGGCCCAACCCGGGAATAATTGCTGCCACGAACAAGTCACCAACAGGAACATTCAGGACACTTCCAAGGAGCACCAACACCACAGAAGGTGGAATGATTTGTCCTAAAGTGCCCGATGATGCAATGACGCCAGTACTCAATCGGGGGCCATATCCCCGCTTGAGCATGGTTGGTAATGAGATCAGCCCCATGGTCACTACAGTAGCACCCACTATGCCTGTAGATGCCGCCAACATGGCTCCAACCAACACTACCGAAATAGCCAAACCGCCTCTAAACCGCCCAAACAATAAAGCCATGGTTTCCAGTAGCCTTTCGGCAATCCCTGATTTCTCCAGCATAATGCCCATGAATATGAACAAAGGAACAGCCAGCAACACAAAATTTTGCATGGTACCATACACCCTCAATGAAAGGAGATAGAAGAAATCAATGTCAAACACAAAAATCCCAACAAGAACCGACAATCCTCCAAGTGTAAATGCTACAGGAAAACCCATCAGAATCAACACAAATACCGAGACGAAAAGGATAAGGGGCAGGTATTCGATCATTTCTTGAATATGGTTTTGAGTGCTTTGACTATTTCAGAAATTCCTTGTAACCCAAGCAAAAGGAATCCAATAGGGATGGCAGATTTTACAAGAAAGCGACCTGGCAACCCGCCCGGATCGGGGCTGGTCTCGCCGAGCATGTAAGCATTTGCCGTAAACTGCAATCCTTCCAGAAAACCTACTACACAAAGTGGTGATAGAAGAAAAATGCACCCGAACAGGTTGACAAAAGCTTTATTCCGATGAGAGAACCGTGAATAGAAAACATCAACCCGTACATGCTTATCTGCTTTGAATGCCCACCCGGCTGACAGTAAAAACATAACAGCAAAAATGTGCCACTCCAGCTCAAATGATGCTGATGAAGTCATAGAGAATGCATACCTGAAAAACACATCCCCAATGATAATCAGCACAAGCACCAGACTTAACCAACTTACACACCGACCAAGCCAAACATTGAGCCGGTCAATGAAGGTTTCTGAATTAGTATCCATAATCTGTCTAAAGCTATCAAATTGTTATCAATCTCATGAAAATCGAGAAAAACGTAAAATAAACTGTTAATGAGTCAAATTGACACGGAGAATATTACCAAAATCAAAATATACGGAATATCATTGCGCATATGCCCGGAAAAAACCATTTCTCCCAATTAATTTGCTTGTTTTTTCTTCTGATTTCAACCAATGTGTTGGCTCAATATTCCATTGAGGGTTTTGATCTGGATGAAGGAATCAGGCAATGGTATGACACCAGGCTGGGGGAAGAAAAATCAGGCATCCTCAATGGAGAATACGTCCAGATCCAACGGCAATCAAGGGATTCTCATCAGTTCTTTGACAAAGACCAATGGCTCTTAAATTCTATTACATACAGAGGTCAAACTTATGATAGCGTCTATATGAGGTATGATATAGAAAGAGACCTGGTGCTCATCAGGCACCCAACAAATTTTCGCTATCATTCACAAGCTATAAAACTCATTCAATCTGATATCGCTTCTTTCGAATTGGAAGGCCATCACTTTAGAAGGTACGATGAGGGCATTTTAAATTTCTCATCTGGATTCTTTGACGAACTATATTTAGGGGCTGAACTGAAGCTCCTTGCTAAGCGCATTAAGACTACAGAGACCAATCAAACGCTGAATTATGTTTCAGAAGATAAGTTAATCCTCGTCAATGGCAATGAACACATAAGACTGAAAGGAAAAGGTTCAGTATTAAGAGCTTTTAAGCCTGATAAGCAAGCCATCAAGGCATTTATTAAAGATAATAACCTGGATATAAATCCTGACAATGAATATGACTATGTCACACTCATCAGGTTTATTGACAATCTAACAGCTAGTAACCAGCCATGAGAAAATTCTTTGTGATCATCACGCTCATTTTGGCTGGTCAATTGGCCGCACAAAATTCCTTCACCCTTAATGGGGAATATGCCAATCATCAAGTTAAAGAACTGCTAACAGAGATCGAATCTAAATCCGATTTTCAATTTTACTTTCAGGATCGATGGCTCGACTCCCTCACTTTTAGTGGATCCTTCCAGAATGCCTCTCTGGATAAGGTATTGAAGACTGCTTTTGAAAATACCACACTGAGTTACTATCAAAGTGACCACCGAATAATCATTACTGAAAATGCCGTGATTATTGACAACCCGAAGTTTCTAAACACTTTCAAAAAAGTGGACAGTAAAACAGAGGTAACTAAAGGTCTTATATTTTCAAGGGAGTACCAGGATCAATCCACTGATGAATCTGACCTGGAAAACTTCGTGTTTGAGGTTGGTAACCGCAATGAGATGCAAACTTCAGAGAAATATACCCTTGCAGGATACGTCAAAAACCTGGAGAACAATGAGCCTGTTGAGGGTGCTTTGGTGTTCGTGCAGAATCCATTTATAGGCACCACTACAGATGAAAGTGGGTTTTACTCTCTTACACTCCCTACGGGCAAACACAAAGTGTACGTGCAGTATGTGGGGATGAAGACTACTTTTAGGAACATTATTCTGTTTTCGAATGGTAAGCTCAACATCAACATGGAAGTGGATGTGATTGCCCTGCAAGAGGTAACTGTAGAGTCTGATCGGGACATCAACATCCGCAACGTGCAAATGGGAGTAAGCAAAATCAATGTGGAAGAAGTCAAGACGGTACCTATTGTTCTGGGGGAAAATGACATCATGAAAATTGCCACAACCAAAGCTGGAGTTCAGAATGTGGGGGAAGGAGCATCTGGATTTAATGTAAGAGGTGGTAAAACTGATCAAAACCTGATTCTTATCAATGGTGCCCCGGTTTATAATTCATCTCACTTTTTTGGTTTCTTCTCCGTTTTCAATTCCGATGCTATTGAGAACATGGAACTCTACAAAAGTGGAATTCCTGCACAGTACGGAGGTCGATTGTCATCCATTTTTGAGATCACGGGTAAAGAAGCCAGTAAAGAGTCTTTCAAAGGAGAGGGCGGCATCAGCCCAATTACAGGTAAGCTTACCCTTGAAATCCCATTGATAAAAGATAAAACAAGTCTACTGATAGGAGGTAGAACCACCTATTCCAATTGGATTCTTTCAAAAGCCAAAAACGCAAACTTCAGAGAAAACAAGGTTTCATTCTTTGATGTACTTACACAGCTCGATCACAAAATTGATGAGAAAAATGACCTGAGGTTCACTACCTATATAAGCAGGGACAAATTCAGACTTTCCTCAGACACCCTCTTTTCCTTTTCAGACTTTGGCTTCACCAACGCCAACACATCATTGAAATGGTCTCACAAATTCACCAATAACCTGGATGGCTCGATTTCGGCTATTTATGCTCATTATGATTATGAACTCAATTATGACGAGTCCATACCAAATGCATTTGAACAGGATTTTTACATCAATGAAGCCACGCTCAAGGCTGATCTGAACTATTATCCTCAAGAAACCCATAAAGTAAGTTTGGGAATTAGCAGCAAGAGGTATGATGTGAACCCCGGTGAAAAAAGACCACTGGGGAGTGAATCCATTGTACTTCGAGAAAAAGTGCAAGACGAACATGGGCTAGAGTCGGCGTTATATGCATCTAGTCAATATGAGATAAACGAAGATTTGTCTTTCTATGCCGGCATTCGATATGTGATGTTCAATGCCATGGGCCCAAAGACAGAATATCTTTACCTGGAAGGTTCACCAAAAAATGGCGATACAGAAATAGACTCAGCCACTTACAACCAAGGCGAAATCATCAAAACTTACCATGGCCCAGAATGGAGATTGTCAGGGAGATATACGCTAGACCCTACCAGCTCTGTTAAACTAAGCATGAGCAGAACAAGACAGTATATCCATGCCATGTCCAATTCCGCGTCGCTATCACCTACCGATACCTGGAGACTCTCGGGAGAGCATTTAATCCCCCAGACAGCAGACCAGGTTTCGCTGGGACTTTACAAAAATCTATTCCGAAGTACTTTGGAGGTTTCTTTAGAGGGTTATTACAAGTGGCTTCAGAACCTGGTTGATTTTAAAACCGGCTCTTCCTTCTTACTGAATCAAAAAATAGAAAGAGAAATACTGCAAGGCCCAGGAAAATCATACGGCCTGGAAGTTTCGCTTAACAAATCCGGGCGATTGAATGGCTGGTTGAACTATGCTTACTCAAGAACTTTTATACAACTGGATGGTAGCTCCAGTGAAGAAACCATCAATGGTGGCAGGTATTTCCCAACGGCTTATGACAAGCCACATACGGTTAATCTAGTCGCCAATTACAAGCTGACCAGAAGATTGAGTTTTTCTTTGAACACTACATACAATACCGGGCGACCTGTCACAATACCTGTTGCTGGCTTTAGATTTAAAGGATCATCCAATATTCATTTCTCCGACAGGAACTCTTACCGGATACCTGATTACTTTAGAGTGGATTTGGGCATCAACCTGGAGGGTAATCATAAAATCCAGAAACTTTCTCATTCATTTTGGTCTTTGTCTATTTACAATCTTACAGGGAGAGATAATCCGTTCTCTGTATTTTTTGATGTGCGAAATGGAGAAATCGTTGGTTCACAGCTTATCGTTTTTGGAGACCCGATCCCTACGCTATCTTATAATTTCAAATTTTGATGTTTAAAGAAAAAAAGCAACTCGTTTTCATCCTGCTGGCATTTTTAGTTGCCTGTATCAAGCCATATGATTTTGATCCTCAGAATTTTGACAAGGTATTGGTAGTCGATGGACACATTTCAGACGAACTGGGGCCACATACCGTGTCCATCAATTATACCTATCCACTCGATACAGTATTGAATGAATATATAAACAATGCCCAGGTTTGGATAGAAGTAGGTGATGGATCCCGGGTAGATCTCAATCCTACCGAAAATGGAACCTATGAAACCGCTGCTGCATTCAGGGGAGTTCCCAATCAAACCTACCAACTCAATATCCTCCTCCAAAATGGCGAGGAGTATCGTTCTGAGCCCGAGCTACTTCTCAAAGCTCCAGAAGTAGCTGATATTTATGGCAGATATACTTCCCTACCCAATGCCAATGAAGATAGAAACGTAGGAGGTATCCAGTTTTTTATTGACTCGGAAGAAAATAGTGAAGTCAAATATTTTAGATATGAATATGAGGAGGCTTTCAAAATACAGACCCCATACCCGGCTTTGTATAAATTTGTACCAGAAGACACTTCCCTTATTTTGTTAGATACTTTAATAGGGATTTGTTACAAAGAAGGGAAATCCAATCAACTTATTTATGGCACTACCAACGGCACCTCAGAGCAAAAGATGGTTGAGTTTCCGATAAGATTTGTAAGTGAAGAAGATCAGCTTCTGCGCACCCGTTATGCTTTACTGGTAAAACAATACGCCATTAGTGAATCAGCTTATCTGTTTTACAAAAGGTTAAATGAAAACAATGAATCGGGTGGTTCACTTTTTGATCAGCAAGCTGGCACTGTACTAGGCAATATCTATGCGCCAAACGATCCCGACAGGGCCATTCTTGGTTATTTTGAAGCTTCGGGAGTTTCAACCAAACGCAAGTTCTTCAGTAGACGAGAACTCAGTGATCAATTGACCATTGCCAGGTTCCCTTATCAATGCAACAGTGTTGAAGCAACTGTAACCACACTTGACAGTGCTGCATATTATCTGGAAATCACGGATGGAAATATCTATTACTACGATTTCTTCACAAACGAGATTGCTATTCACAGTCGTGGCTGTACAGACTGTTCCTTCTATGCTGATCCTATCCCTCCATCTTACTGGGAAAACTGATGAAAAAACTCTCAACCATATTTGTACTAATTGTACTTGCTCAAATTTCCATAGCACAGAAAGTAAATGTGCGTGAAGAAGTTTATCTACAAGTCAATAGTGACAATTTTATCACTGGCGAAACGCTTTACTTCTCAGCATTTGTAACCAGCTCGGCCACTTCCAGGCTCAGTGATCTAAGCAGCATAGTTTATGTGGAACTAGTGGGAGAAGATCGTGTGGTATTTCAGCAAAAAATTCAGTTAAAAAACGGACGAGGATACGGCGAATTTTTCATGCCTTCTTTGGTCTCTACAGGTACTTACCATTTGATCGCTTACACCAGGTGGATGAAGAATTTCGAGTCTCTCTTCAGGAGAAAAATCACGGTGATCAATCCTTTTGAGGAGTATGAAAAACCAGCTCAAGGCAGCCAACTCAATGCAGTCTTTTATCCTGAGTCAGGTGGACTTGTTGTAGGCCGGGAAAACAACATGGTTTTTCGATTTGCCAAAGGCCTCCAAGGAGTGATGCTAAAAGGCAAGGTGGTCAATACTGCGGGGGATAAACTAGCTGACATTCAATCAAGTGCACAGGGAATTGGTCAGTTTTCCATCGTTCCAAAAGAAGGAGAAAGCTATCAGGCAATTATGGAAGATGAGCAGGGTGACTTTCTTTTTTTCAATCTTCCAGCAACTTTATCTGACATGGCCATTCATGTGGAGGAGGATGCAAGCTATTTTTCAATTACCGTTTTGAACAAGGAAAGGAAGTTAGTTCAATTATCTGTTTCAGATGGGCAAAATCAAGTCTATGATGAAGAGGTTGAAACAAACAGTGAAGTAAGGCTTTATAAAAAGAATTTAAATACAGGAGCCTATATCGCGTCCAGTGGAGATGCTGAACGCATTTTCACCTTCATAGATCAGGATAAGTCTCCGAACCAATCGATTGAAAAGTTTCAAATACGTGATTTAGTGCAAGTGCCGATTCAGGCAAAGGAAATCACCCAGGCCTCAGTAAGTGTCAGAAAAAACTCCTCCATTTCATCTATAGATATTAAACAAAAGTCGTTGCTCAATAACCTTAATCAAGATCTAGAAAATCCTAATAATGCCGACATAGGGCTGAGCGCTGAATGGAGAGGCACAAAATATGTAGACCAATCCAGCTTTATTAAATACCTACCAGAAGTCCGAGGGGAATTAATCTCTGGAAAGATCAATGGTTCCTTTGATGAAAAGGCTGAGACCATTGTCACCTTTTCCACAATTGGTCAAAATTATCAGCTGCGAACAGCGGCGCCAGACAGTGAAGGCAGTTTTGTACTACAGATTGATCCGATAGTTGGCGAACACCTGTCTTATCTCGCTATTCTAAATGGCGATTCTGCCACAAGTCTTGAAATGGAAAGCCCATTTTTAAAAGAATATCCTGACTTTGAATATGTTGCTGTAAACATTGATTCTGCAACTGCGGTGGAGCTCGCAGAAAGAAGCGTAAGAAACCAGATTCAAAATGCCTATTATGAATTTGATCCTCAGGAGGATGATGAAGTGGATTTAACTCCTGAACAATTCGGTGAATTCTCCCGGCACTATGTTTTAGATGATTATAACAGATTCCCTAAAATGCATGAGCATTTCATTGAGTTTATTCCGGAGGTAGTGGCTCGACAGAACAGTTCTCGTTCTAAGATAAAAGTACTCTCCAGATATCTGCTGCCATATGATTTGGACCCATTAATACTTGTGGATGGTGTGCCTACCACTGCTGAGCGGATCCTAAGCTTCAGTCCATATAAAGTCAAAAGCATTGGTGTGATTAACAATCGGATATTCAATGGGCCATTGATTGCTGATGGATTGGTCTCATTCCATACCTTTCAAGGTGATCTGCACACGTTCAATCCAGGGGACAATGGACTGAAATTCACTCATCAGGGTGTAGAGCCAAAGAGGGATTATTCTTTCCCAACTTATGAAAGTAAAGACCGGACTTCTAATAGGCTGCCTGATTTTCGAGATCAACTTTATTGGAATCCAGAGGTTACAATAGCTCCTGAGCAACCTTACTTGCTGGAATTCTATACATCAGATACGGAAGGTATTTTTGAAATCCTTGTGGAGGGGATTGATTCCAAAGGTCAACCTTTCGTTTTCAAAAAACTGATTGAAGTCAATCCGCCAGCCTCAAATTAAGTGTGGCACTTTCACCATAGTCACAATCACAATCGTCCGAAGAAATCCGCATTTTACGTCCATCTACTGCAATATAAGTCCGATTACCTCTTGTATAGTGCGTTGTAGCAGAATAGCGTCTCCCGGCTTCCATCTCGTAATAGACCGTAGACTCATTCACAAATTCCGCAATTAGCGTATCCTTGTCTTCTATATTCCCGGCAAAAACGGTAAGGAAAACTTCCGGGTTTTCATCATCTATTGTCAGCTTGACCTTAAGATCAGCAAAATATGGGCCGGGATCACATATGCATGTGTCATCACAATGCATGAAGAAAATAGTGCCCAAGGTTAAAATGGCAAGTGTCTTTTTCATCTATCTTTTGTTAAAAGTCCGGCAATAGTGAGGTACAATCGGTGTTTATCCAGTTGATAGCTTTTAGAATCCAGATATGCATAGCCAAGTTTGAAGTATCCGAAATCACCCGGATTCCAGTAAAGTCCAATTCTCGGTGTAATTATCCATCCTCTTTCGGGTTTTTTCTCTGATCCACCATAAGCACCCCAAGTGTACTCTGGATTCACCTGTATAAACCCCCCAAGTCCGGATTGCCTGAAACGCTTTAAATATTCCACACCTGCTCCAATAAAGAAACGCTCTTCGCGATACTGATAAAAAAGATTGTTTCCCTGGTATCGGATCACACGTTTTCTATACGGACGTGCATCAAAACTCCCAAAATAAACCAAATTACGATTCTTATTAATCACTCCGAATTCCAATCCCATGGCGTAATCTTCAAGATTAATTTGATTGCGGAAAGAGAGATATCCTGCGGGTGCTATCCCAAAATATTCGTCATAGCGATCTTCAACAACTATTTCCTGAGCATATATATGACCAGCCAGGCAAAGTGTGAAAAGGATAAAAAGTGTGCGCATAGTGGTAGCTATCAAGGTGTAACACGCTGAACTTAAAGCAGATTTCGTACCAAAGCTAATTTCTTGACTTAACTTTGCACTATGGAGAAGACGGATATCAGGAAACAAAGTCTGGAGCAAATCACAAAATATTTTGTGGAAAATGGCGAAATGACTTTCAGGGCGAAGCAAGTGTGGGAATGGCTTTGGCAAAAATCTGCCAGATCATTTGATGAAATGACCAACCTCTCCAAAGCTCTTAGAGAAAAATTAGAAGCTGAGTTTGAAATCAGGCCTATTACCATTGCAACAGAGCAAAAGTCCTCTGATGGTACCGTTAAATCTGCATTTAGACTTTATGACAATGAGCTAATCGAAGGGGTACTGATCCCGGCAGATGAGCGTATGACTGCCTGCGTGTCTTCTCAGGTGGGTTGCTCACTGAGTTGTAAGTTTTGTGCCACTGGTTATATGGACCGAAAAAGAAACCTGGATGCTGGCGAGATCTATGACCAGGTGGTGGCTATTGATGCCCAGGCACGCAAAGAATTTAATCTTCCACTCTCCAATATTGTTTTTATGGGCATGGGCGAACCTTTGCTCAATTACAAAAATGTATTGGAAGGAATTGAGCGGATCACGGCGGAAGATGGCTTGAATATGTCGCCTAAGAGGATCACTGTTTCTACTGCCGGAATAGCCAAGATGATCAAAAAACTCGCTGATGATGAGGTGAAGTTTAACCTGGCGCTTTCACTGCACGCTGCGGATGATAAGAAGAGGGATCAGATCATGCCGATCAATGAAACCAATACCTTGGAGGCTCTGAAAGAAGCCTTGCTATACTTCTATAACAAGACAAGAAATAAAATCACGTTCGAGTATATCCTCTTTTATAATTTCAATGACACGCTGGAGGATGCTGAGAACCTCATGAAATTTGCCAAACAAATTCCTTCCAAGATCAACATCATTGAATACAATCCTATCTCAGAAGCCAATTTCAAAAATACTGAAGAAGACAGGTTGGAGCAATTCGCCAACTACCTTAAGGACAATGACATCACCGTAAATGTGCGAAGAAGCCGGGGCAAAGATATTGATGCTGCCTGTGGTCAGTTGGCCAATAAAAACAAAGCCGCTTAGTCCCAGCCACTGGAGGACCAATTGTTGAATGCAATTAGAATCAAGAAAATCAAAGCCACTATAAGTGCTAACCAAGCACTACTAAAAATAACTCCCAGTACGGCAAAGATCCTGTTTTCCTTATTGACTGTCCGCTTGTATTTAGATAAAGAAACAATACCCGTGATTAGACCTGCCAGACTAACAGGGAAAAACAACAAGCCAACCATAGAGAGCACAAATGAAATGATCGCAAGATTTTTTGCACTCTTATAATTTTCATCCTCAGGTGGGTCAGGCAAGGTTTTTAATTGAGACTTTACCTTCTTCCTGAGTTCTTTTTTGTCCATACCCTCAATCTCTTCAAGCGAAAGAGCACCCTTTTTTGGAAGTGGTAACTCCTCCAAAAGTTTCTGGATATCCCGCTTTCTTAGCTCAAATTGATCCAAAGGAATACTCATCACTTCAAGACTTGCAACTGCAGGTGATTCCGGCATAGAATCTCTTGATACATTTTCCAAAAGCCCAACAGATTGGGTAGGATGTGCTTTTCCAATGCGATACTTAAGAGGTGTTTTCTCTTTTTTTGTATTGTAAACATCCACACAGGCGTAGCGGGAAGAAGTACATGCTGACAATAGCATTAATACGATAAGGAATAGGCCAATATTTTTCATGCTCAAGGTGGTAAAATCAAATAAAATTAGAAATAAATCAGTTGAACTAATCAGTTTCTCGTAAATTATTTAACCTTTCAATACGAATTAAGCTTTAGACAAATGCTCGCCAAACCTCTTCATTACCAGCAAATGCAATTGAGCCTGGGTGTAAATGTAGATATACCAAGGTAGCCTTGGCACAAACTCATGGATCGCACCAATGATGTATTTCCCACCAAGTACAGAGCGAAATTCCAACCATCCATAATCCGTTCGCCTGGCAAGCAATCCACCAGTGATGTAAAACACCTGACGACTCTCATCACTACGGTCTTTTACATATTGTAATTTGAGCAGAGGCAATTTACCGATACAGAAGCTTACAAATTCATTCTCCTTATTTACTCTTATCAATGATTTGAATGATTTTGGCAACCATCTCAGGTATTCCTCAGATACTTCTATGGCATTTTTACCTGCTCCATTTGGCAGGCGCTGTACACTCCGCACCGTATTTTTCACTTTCCTTGTAGAACTACCTCGTGGAAGTTTCGGCATTTGATCTCTTTCATTGAGTGTTGTCTTCACCGCCTCTTCAAATGACAAATAGTCCAGATTCAACTTTGCCATAAGCGGATGAGTCTCTACAGTCATGACATGCCTCAGACTTTCGATTAGTGGGGATACAAACTTCGTACTACTATCTGAAAAAAGAGCCACCCAAAGTTTTGACAATCCCAGCGAGAAAAAAGGAACGGAAGTAATGTGCCTGCGTTTCCCAAGAATCCTGGCCGTTTGTTTTAACATTTCCATGTAAGTGGTCTGCTCAGAGCCTCCTAGTTCGATCGCTTCACCATAAGCCTGCCCATTCCCCAGGCAAAAATCAATAACCTGCAGGATGTCGTGCAGAGCAATTGGTTGGGTCTCCGACAATGTCCATTTTGGACACAGCATCACTGGCAATCTGTTCACAAGCTTTTCTACAATCTGAAATGAAGAACCTCCGGCACCAACAATGATTCCCGCTCTTAATGCTGTTAATGCAGGCTTGCGATCACCTAGTGTTAGCTCCACCTCATATCTACTTCTCAGGTGTCTGGAAAACTTACTCTTTTCCTTAGGTAGGATACCTCCCACAAAGATGATTTGTTTGATTCCTACGTGCTCCGAAGCTCTGGCAAAATTATCTGCAAGTAGCAGGTCTGTATCATCAAATGTCCCCTGGTTGAGTCGAGCTGATGGCTGCATGGAATGCACAAGGTATAATGCATAATCAGCCCCTTCCAAAGCTTTGATCGTGCTGGATACCGAGTAAAGATCTACTTTGCGCCAAACCACACCATCACGCAAGGGATCTTCCATCTCCCTCCGGCTGAGTGCGATAATCTGGTACTTTTCTGAATATTTTTCAATAAACCAGCGACCAATGAATCCGGTAGCTCCGGCAATGACTACAGTAGGCTTCATAGGCATTCAAACCTATTGTTAATCTCAGAGTTTGATTAAATCCAATTTATTTTGTCAGGGACTGAAGAATACCTCGTGCTGAGCTTCTTCCTTTGAGTTCAATAAGCTCATCAGGTGTATTGTCACCTACCTCGTAGGTAACACCTTCAGCTCCAAACGCAACATAAAACCAACTTTTAGATACCGGTTTTGTAATTGGAGAAATCTTTTCATTCACCTCATAGTTAGGAATGTTGGCTTCCATATAATCGAACCAATATTCTTTCACATATGTGTATTCTGAAAGTGTATCATTGGTATAAAACACATCTCGATAAGTGCTATGAAAATCAATCCCGAGAATAACACGTTCACCGTTAGATTGATGATAGATATACTCAGCGACATTTCTTACCTCTGGTTGATTATAATCTGCCCAATCCCTATTGAGATCCACACCTCCTGCACTATGTCGCCAGTACCCCAGATCAATGCCATCAGGGTTCATCAAAGGAAAAATCAGCACCCGGTACTTTTTCAAAAACGCTTCCGAGTTTTCTGAGTTGAACATCTCCTCCAGAAAATACTGCATGGCCATAAATCCTGTGACTTCCGGGGGGTGCTGCCTGCTCAAAATGGCAATTATTTTTTTCTCCTGATTTTTCGGGTCACTATCTATCATTATCAGATCTCTCCCAAGCCTGCTTTGACCAATTACATTAAAATAGAGATTATTCTTACCAGCAAACTGCTTGGCCCACATAGTGGTTTGCTTGCTGTTGATAACATCCTGACCAGCCAACCAAAGGGTATCTTCCAAATTCAGATCTATCTTTAGATAATCAAACCTCCCAGCAGAATCCGTTACAATTCTTGCCGAATCTAGATTTGCCCAAATGGTGCCATCAGAGCTGATTTTTGGGTAATAACGGTGCTTAAATGATCCATAATCAAAATACAGACAAATACCCTGTGATGTTGTTGACCAGAGCTTCAATGCATACCAAGGACTAGGATTAATAGGCTCATTTTCCGGCAGAATGGTCACCAAAAATGATGAATCATTGATCCGTTCAAAACTGGTTAGTCTGGCACCGTCAAACTCATTGGAAGCGAAAACAACGCTATCATCTGTGAACGTTCTCTTCACCATTTCAGCTACAGGCTTGGTGGTCGTATCAAATGGATCTGAATACTGGAAAGATGGTAATTCTTTTACAGCGCTACAGGCAATAATTATCGTTGACAGGAATGCTGTTTTAATTTTTAACCAATTTGCCATAGTCAATGATTTTTCCCTGATGGTCAATCAACCTGTAGACGTACATTCCGGGCTGTACAGTAGCAATATTTACATTGCTCCAATCCTGCTGTGACACTTCAAATACCTTTTGCCCCAGAGAGTTGATCAATTGTAATGTAAACGTGCCAGTAAGCCCTGTTATGGTAAAACAGTCCTCTATTGGATTGGGATATAATTTGGTATGCGTAGCATCTGTTCCCAACGCTTCTGATTCGCATTGAAAGACCAGGGACATTGCTTTAACCCACTTATCCCATCCTTCTGCATCGTCCCTAAACACCGCCCGCTCTTGTTCAATATGTATGAACCGCCCGGAAGCAGCTGTTGCATTCTCGATACAAGGTGATTGACTTTCATTGATCAGCCTACCTTGTGTATTTGTGAACGCCGTAAGCTTTGTCCAGCTGATATCCTTATGAATGACTTTATAGCTGAGCGACGGATACAGACTTTCCATTTCCCGTAAGATTAGATGGATGTAATCAGTTGTTGGTGTCTCCCGTGTGCCGTTGCTTAAAATTGCATTCGGATCTCCTGAATCCTTTCCAAATCCATGATACTGAACAAAAACAGAAGCAGGGTTGCTTTCCAATACGAGTTCGGTCATTATATGAAAAATTCCTTGGTCATTGTGAGCCGGATCAGAAATTCGAAATGCTGCATTGGATCCACAAGCTGAAGTAGTACCAGAACATTCGGATGCAGCCGCACTATTACATCTGTGCACTCCACTCAGGAAAAATGAACCTGCATTAAGTGCTAAAAAACTATAAGCTCCCTGTGATCCGGTGTTCGAATCAAACTTGGGATGCGGAGATTGCAGGACCAAATTTGGCCTACAAGCCTTTGGATTAAAAGCATAAGTCCCCCAGTAATTGGAGGACGATGCCTGTTTCTCAATGATGTAAAATTGATAACCCGTTTCTGTGTCGGTGATATTCACTATCCGATAACCCAACGCTGAAAATTGTCCATCTGCAACGGCATACTCTCCATCTACAAAACTCAAGAATGCCTCCTTCCAGGTTTCTATCTGACCCTCGGTTGGATCTTCGTAGACATTGGAGCTAGAGGCAGGGATGTTACTAATCTTGTTTTCAAGATACTGATATACGTTGGCTTCAGCAGATACCTGGGAAAAACCGCTGCCCATGCCTAACCTCGTCAGGCATATAATGGCAGCGGCAGCCTTAGTAACTTTTATCATTTGGTAAATATAACCTTCCCTTTCTCGAGGACTATTCCGTCTTTGGAAATTATCTCATAGAGATACAATCCCTTAGGAAAGTTGGATACATCCAATCTGGAGCTCTTTTTCTCATTTAAATCAATCTTCGAAATCACGCCTCCATTGAGTGCATAGAACGATATGCTAGCGGCTTCTTCAGCAGAAACACTTAACCATTCCTGAACAGGGTTAGGGTAGATATGTGCCTTGTTCGGGTTCAGTCCTAAAATTGTACTTGCAAACGGAGATCCATTGGTTCTGGTCCCCGGTGAAAACAAAGCGTCAACACCAGCCACTGAGCTATGGAGCACAAACCCACCAGTAATGTCCGGATCGCGTGTAATTGACTGCCCACTTCCAGCTAAAGCTCCATAAATAGTTCTTGCCATCAGTTGGCCACTAGTATTATAAATAGTCAATGAATCTCCCATATCATCCAAGCTCAGGTCCTGAGAACTGGCCAACTGGAAGTTGATATTGGCGAAACCGACCGGGACACCACCTCCAAAAACTACCATAGCCGTACCCGGGGATAATTTGGTATTTGCATCAAACACGTGCCTGACACCACTTGCATCCTCAAACGTCCAGCCACTCATGTCCATGGTTTCTTCGGAAGTATTTATCAATTCAATAAACTCATCCTGGACTGCACTTACCTCTCCATCATTGTTGGCATCACCGGAGTTGCCAGACGGGGAAGCAAATACTTCATTGAAAATGAGTGATGCGTCATCATCAACTACGGCCAACTCAAACGTGGATGGAGAGCCGATCGCACCATTTTCTCCTCCTCCAACACTATCAATTTTGAATATAAACAGTTCATCTCCTTCCACTTCACTATCATTTAAAATAGTCACAGAAACAGATTTGTTATCCGAACTTCCTGCAGCAAAAGTGACTAACTGAGTAGTGAAGGTAAGGTCTCCTTCAGCGCCTATGCTTGTCAAAATCACCCTTGCCGTAGTACTGGCTATATCAGACGGTCTGGTGATTGCAAGAGCTATTTGGTAAGACCCACCTGTCTCGTTGATCCCACCACCTGCAACAGCAAATTTAACTTCAGTTCGTGTTGGAATTTCAAATGGACTTCCGTCAATCTTAGTTCCTGGAGAAATATTCAGCTCATTGAGAAGTGGATGCTCCACTGGTGAGCCTGTAATATCCGGACTCAGGGTTATTGATGTCGATCTAACCTGCTGACCGAAAGGAAATTCGATAACAGTTTCGTCGCTGGCATTCTTAACAATGATCGCATCGCCACTGTTGGTCATACCAAGGCCTTGATTGGCTTGTGAAGCAATCATAGTAGGACTTCCACCAAACTCACCAGTTGGATTTCCACCGCCAAACACCACCAAAGCTCCACCGGGGTTGATTACAGTACCATCAGGAAAAACATGTCTCAATGGATCATTTCCGGTAACTTCATCATAAACCTTCCATCCACTGATGTCTATGTCGTTTGTGCCTGAGTTTACAAATTCTATAAATTCGTCATCCTCAAAATGTGCCACTCCGTCTCCGTTGGCATCAACCGGCGGCACTTCTGTACTGCCATCCTGACCAGCTGGCCAGGCCAGAAATTCATTGATCACCAGAGTGGTAGCGGCGAAATCATTATCAGAAAGAATAAGCATGAAAGTAAATCCCTCACCTAAAACAGCTCCTTCACCACCAGCAACATTTTGAAGCACAAAAACCAAAGTGTCTGTTGGTTCCACCACATCGTCATCAGTGATGTTGATTGTTACAGACTGACTTTCGCTACTCCCAGCGGCAAAGGTCAATGTAGTAGTGGTGTAACCATCTAGCTGAGCAGGATCGCCTGTAGTCAGCGCTAATTCCACAGTAGTTGCAACCGAAGCACTAGGTGCTGTGATGCTCACTTCTATTTCAAAGGATCCATCCCCTTCTTTTGCCCCTACACCTCCTGCCAGAAACTGAACGATCGTTGCATCGGGCACAATAAAAAATGAGCCATCCACTCTGGTTCCAGGTGAAAACAAAGCTCCACCTGATCCACCCGCACCAGAATGACCCACATAATTGCTTCCAATAATGTCAGGGTTCAAGGTATAAGATTCGTCTGTTCCCCAGTCTGGAATGTTTACCACAATTACAGTATCCTCATTTCCATCAACAATCAAAAGCTGTTCGCTGCTATTACTTATGCCCAAAGTTCCGGATGATGCGGTTTGGACGATGCTATTGCCGAAAGTCCCTGCGGGTGTACCTCCCCCAAAAACAACCAAAGCACCACCTGGAGGGATAATCGTGTTATCAGGGAATATATGTCTTACTAAAAGCTGAGAGTTGGTATCAAGAACTTGCCATCCTGAAATATCCAGTTCCACAGCGCCTTTGTTCACAAATTCAATAAATTCATCATCGGAGGCTGACCTTGTACCATCACCATTGGCATCACCAGGTGCATCGTTGGCTGGATCAGCGAGGACCTCATTGACTACCAGCTTAAGACCGTCCGCTTCAAACGGAGAACCGTCGACTCTCTTGCCGGGAGAGAAGAGAGCACCTGCAGAACCATTGGCGGTGGAGTGTTGCACAAATTCACCAGTGATATCCGGATCCCGTGTATGTGACATGTCACTGTTAAAGTCAGCATAACCAAGGATGATTAGGGTATCAAGTGTGAAGTTGACCACTCTGAGCTCTTCGCTTGTATTACTTATACCCAGGGAGCCTGTGGAAGCCAACTGAACAATGCTACCCCCAAAATCCCCTGTAGGCACACCTCCACCAAACACCACCAATGCCTTTCCGGCCGGGATCACTGAATGGTCAGGGAAGACATGACGTACCAACACCTGTGAGTTGGTATCCAGTATTTGCCAACCACTTATATCCAGGTCAGTGAGACCTTTATTGACAAACTCGATGAACTCATCATCGGAGGCAGACCTGATGCCGTCTCCATTGGCATCTCCGGGTGCATCGTTGGCTGGATCAGCGAGAACCTCATTGATGACCAGTTGATCAAAAACGAAACTACCACCATCAGTCTTAGTGCCCGGTGAAAAAAGCGCACCACCTGATGCCTCTACAGTTGAGTGCAGGGCAAAATCTCCAATATACTCTGGTGATCTTACGAACGAAGCATCCCCGTTCCAATCAAGATATCCCAATTGAATGATCGTATCTTCCTCTCCATCTACGATCATCAGCATCTCATCTGCATTGCTAAGACCCAATGATCCCGATGAGGCTGTTTGTACCATGCTTCCACCAAAATCTCCGGTAGGAGTACCTCCTCCAAACACCACCAAAACGCCCATGGGGGGGATAACAGATTCTTCTGGAAATACGTGTCTTACCAAAACCTGGGAGTTGGTATCCAAAATCTGCCATCCGGAAACATCGAGGGATGAAGTGCCCATATTCACAAATTCAATAAACTCATCATCGGAGGCACTTCTGGTTCCATCACCATTGGCATCTCCCGGTGCATCAGCAGCAGGATCAGCCAAGACCTCATTGATCACCAATAGGTCAAAAGTAAAAGCTGCTCCATCGGCTTTTGTACCTGGCGAGAACAGCACCTCCGCCTTCACACTAGAATGACCTAAATACGAACCAGTCAGTTCGGGAGATCTTGTCCAAGCCATATCGTTGTTAAAATCATCCCAACCCAATAGAATTACGGTATCCTCCGCCACATTTACAACCATCAACATTTCGCTTGTATTGCTAATCCCAAGTGAACCTGAGGACGCTGTTTGAACAATGCTTCCTCCAAAATCCCCAGTAGGTGTGCCACCCCCAAATAAAACAAGTGCCTTTCTTGCCGGAATAATCGTGTTATCAGGGAATATGTGCCTGACTAGCACCTGTGAATTGGTATCCAGAACCTGCCAGCCAGAAACATCCAGTGGTGATGTACCAATATTTACAAATTCGATGAACTCATCGTCGGAAGCACTTCTTGTGCCATCACCATTGGCATCACCTGGTGCATCTGACGCTGGATCAGCCAAAACTTCATTGATAATCAACTGACCATAGGTAGCAGTACAAGTACCTATCATTAATGCACAGAGAACCAGACAATTCCTCAATGCGGTTTTAGTGATGTTGATGTTTTTCATATCTATTGATTTAGAGTAGTTTCAGAATTATTGAAAAGCCCAAAGCGTTTGATCAAGGAGGTGACCTCCCTGTTGCTCCATAGCGGTAGTCATATTTTCTCGGTTGGTGTTGCGTTCGCTAATCGGGTATAGATAGCGCTGAGGCACAATCTTGCTAGGATTGAAACTTTCACTTGCATCTGGGGCTGGGGTTAATTCAGGGTAGCCGGTTCTCCGATAATCTACCCAGGCCTCCAGTGTTCCCTGGCAGAACATTGACTTGTATTTTTCTTCAATGATCATCTTTAGTCGAGCTTCCTGGTCTGTCAGTGTTGATAGCTCGGGGAGGTTGGTGAGGTAGGTAGTGATATGCGCTTCAGAAACACCCACTTGTTCCATATTGGCACGGATGGCATTATCAAGATTGGTTTGTGCCAAAGTGAGGATGTTAAGCCTCAAATTGGCTTCAGCCCGGATAAACAAGAGTTCACTAAAGCTGATGAGCGGCATTGGGCTCTCAAAGCGACCCCAATAGAGAGAATTGTCACCCTTAACATAAATCGCTTGAGTACCTCTATCGACCTTGGTGAACAGTGCTTTCCGCGGATCATTTGAGGCATTCAACAGCTCCAGAAAGAACGGGTTCATCCCCAATTGATTGGGTCGTGCCAAACCAAAAAAGGCAATAGGATTCGCTTCATTTTCAATTGGCCCAAAAGGAAATGACGGCTGGTTTGAGTTGGCTGAAATAGTGCCATTCTTTAGAATTTCGAGTGCTTTACCAGAAGCGTCAGGATCTCTTTTAGATAAATGCATGTAATATCTTGCCTTGAGTGCTCGTGCAGTGGCGATCCATCTGGATCGCTGACCTCCAAAGATCAAGTCATCAGCTCCCGGGTTAACTTCCCCAGGATCTGCATTGAAGGCATCCAGTGCTTCATCAAGCAGGGCTTGAATGGATCCATATATTGCTTCCTGCCCATCATAGGTAGGTTTCAGATTCCCCTGCGCCTGAAAGGCTTCAGCATAAGGGACATCACCCCAAAATGTGGTGGCAATATTTAAGTTAATGGCCATTAAGACTTTTCCAATGCCCACATAATACGGAATATCCTGTGACTTGCCTTTTTCTATAAGAATGGCACAATCCTTCATGGCGCCCGCATAGAGCCCACCCCTCCAATAGTCATCCAGCGAATTCTCATCGAGTATGTAAGAGTTATAAGCAAGAGGCTGCGCACTAATGCCTTCAAAATGCTGTACGACCACCCCTGAAATTCGCGCTCCGATAGATCCGAGATTTCGAGCGGTCTGTGCTTGTGCTACAGGTAGTAGTTGCGACACTGGCACGTCATCCAGTCTTGAGGGGTCCACATTGGTGTCTCCAAAATCACAAGAAGAGATCACAATGAGAAACCCAATCAATAATCCTCTCGAAATTGCCTTTAGATTTTTCATTTCAATACTGCTTTAAGTGAAATACCATAAGACCTGCTACCCGGTAAGTTGAAATAATCCCATCCCTGAGCGTTACTCGGTCCACGAAGGTTGGTTTCGGGATCTACACCCTTATATTGTGTGAAAAGGAGCAGGTTCCGCCCATAAGCTGACAATTCGAGGGTTTGAAGCACCTTGTTGTTTTTCAATGGCCCGGACCCGAAGTTGTAACCCAGCGTAACTTCTCTTAACCTCACCCATGAGGCATCTTCAATATTGTCTTCTGCCAAACCAAGATTAGATCCTGCTCTCCTCCACTTGATTATGCCCTTTTCAGGGTTCGCAAAATCCACGGGGACAGTATTTGGCTGGCCTTCTGTGGTAACTCCATCAAAGACATAACCCGTTACCTCCCTCAGGTCTCCTGATTCCTTTGAGGTTCCCAGGTAATCCATAAATCCTTTGGTGCCATTCCACACATCACCACCTTTCCTGATGTCCCAGAGGAAAGAAAACTGGACATTGTATACATCAAGTGAATTGCGAATACTCCCTAGCCAATCAGGGTTTGGATCACCGATAATGTCCTGGGTATCACTAAAGAGAGGCCAGCCATCCGATCCAATCACCATTTGACCCAACTCATTTCTGAGATACCGCGTGCCACTCAAAACCCCAAAAGGTTCCCCTTCACGAAGTACGGAGGAAATGGCAGTGAATGAAGCAAGTGGGACGGACTCAAGGTCTGCTGGCAGCTTCACAACTATATTTTCATTCTTGTAAAATCCAATGTCAAAATCCCATGAGATGTTATTTGTGCGGACCAGAGAAGTGCTTAGCATTACTTCGATCCCTTTATTCTCAATCCTACCAGCATTCACATAGATAGCTGTGAAGCCGGTGGTTGCGGAGATATCAGCAGAGGTAATTTGTTCATCCGTATAGCTCTTGTAAAGTGTGAGGTCCAAACCAACTCTCCCATCAATGAATTTGAAGTCTCCTCCAAACTCAATGGTTGTGGTCAATTCATTAACGAGTTCATTATTTCCGAGGAGTGATGACCGCTCAAACCCATTGACACCAAAGGCTGGAAAGTTGTTAGACCCTAACAGGCCATCACCATCAATGGTAGCGCTTCCATAGTAGTTGAATGTTACAAAAGGAGGTGCTTCTTTGCCAACCATGCCATAAGAAGCCCTCAACTTGCCATAGGGCATCACATTTGACCCTGACAAGCCCAAAACATCCGTGAAGTCAAATGCAATACTTGTTGATGGGTAGAAGAACGAATTGTTTCCGCTTGGCAATGATGAAGCCCAGTCGTTTCTTCCAGACAGGGTGAGAAACAGCATGTCTCGGTAGTTTATCCGAACATCCGCAAAGACTCCATAAAACTCCATTGAAGAAATCTGGTTGGCCGTTGATGCGATTTGCGAGGTATTACTGATGTGATAAAACCCGGGAACAGCCATGATACTGCCTTCCGACGCCCGGCTAAACTGGTTTTGATTGTAGTAATTTTGTCCTACTGTAGCGTTGATTCCTATGTCCTTAAAATCATGGCTTATGAGAAACAAGAAGTCTGAGTTGATGACATTGGAGAAAATGGTTGACTGGATGACTTTGCCCAATGGCTCAGAAGATGAATTGATATCCCATGCCTGTTCTCTTCTATCCGTGTATTGATCTAACCCTAACTTATAGCTGGCTGTAAGCCAATCGAAGATCTTATAGCTCAGGTTCACATTTCCCATCACCCTGTTGACATGGTCCTCATAGGGATTTTTATTTATTGACCAAAATGGATTGTCATAATTATCTGTAAAATTCCGTTGGAGGCCGTTACCATACGAATACGTGGCGGGATCATCAGATGCAGCAAATCCTCTCTTTCCATTTCCAATGTCAAATGTTGGTGTGGTTCTGAAAACGCCTGTTGTTACTCCTGAAAGGTTAGATCCCCGAAGTGCTCTGTTTCCTCCTGAGTGAATGTAGGTGGCCGAGATTCCAACCTTCAATTTACTGGTGAGGTTAGCATCAATATTCGACTTTATAGAGATGCGCTCAAAGTCAGCACCTGGCACCACACCTGTCTGAAAGAGGTGACCAGTAGAGAAATAATATCGGGCCGTTTCGGTACCGCCATTTACTGAAATATTGTTGTCATAAGTATGCCCTTTCACCCAAAAGGCATCATACAGGTCATACGCCCGGGCCGGCATACCATTTCCTGTCCCTACTGGTACGAGTCTGCCATTTTGATCATAAGGGTAGTTCTCATCTCCATCAAACTCCAGCTCACTGATCGGTGGGCCATACGATTGTGTTTCTCCAGTCTCAGGCCCCCTGTAAACGCTCTGACCTGCCTGGTATCTTCCCTGGGCATACTTGTTCTGCCTGGCTGGCAACTGGTTTACCTCATTGAGTCCATAAGCAGAGCTAAATGTCACAACAGGTTTGCCCACCTTACCTCTTTTCGTATTGATCATGATGGCGCCATTGGCACCACGGCTTCCATAAAGCACAGTAGCTGAAGGCCCTTTCAGTACCGTTATTTTCTCAATGTCATTCGGATTGATGTCAATGGCACGGTTGGATACATCCACTCCAACAATTCCATTACCTGCAGTGAGGTTGTTGATAGGCACTCCATCAATCACGTAGAGTGGCTCGTTATCCTGGCTCATAGACCTGTTGCCCCTGATCTTCACTGAGGCTGATGCCCCGGGTGATCCGGAGGAAGTGATCACCTGCACACCCGGCACCTTCGCACTGAGGGCACTCGATATGTTTGTTTCGCGCGATTTTAACAGGTCCTCTGTATCAATGTTTTGAACAGAATAACCTAGTTCGCGTCGGTCAGACTCCAAACCTAACGCCGTAACCACTACCTCGCCTAACTCCTGTACGTCTGGTACCAGCTCAATATTTATGGTTGTAGCATTGTCAACCGCTACTTCTCTGGTTTTGAATCCAATGGAACTAACAACGAGCATAGCTTCCGCCGAACTTACTTCCAGTGAAAAATTGCCATCAATATCTGTGACTGTCCCGTTAGAAGTTCCTTTTTCTAATATTGTTACTCCCGGAATAGGTTCGTCATCTTCCGAAGAAATCACAATGCCTTTTACGATAACATCAGGTTTGGAAATTCGAATAGGTGACGGATTTGTAGATGCTTCTTTCCTGGATTTAATGATAGCATAAGTGTTGTCTCCAAGCTCTCTGAACTCCAGGTCAGTAGACTTCAATGCATCCTTTAGCAATGCCTTCCCATTTTTCCCTGATTTCAAAATGGAAGGATCTACATGGATGCCACTGACCAGGGAAGGTTCATAAACGAGGTTGATTCCAGCTTCCTCCTGAATGGCTTGAAGCACCTCTACCAGCTCAGTGTCCTGATAATTATTTAGTACCAGGCTTTGATAAGCCAGAGCATCTGTCAGGCATAAACCAAAGAGTAGAATAAAAAGGTATAAGTGCTTCATATGCTAATTGGATTGACTGATTTTCTCATGAATAGTGACTCGATCACCTTTGTAGGTAATATTTAGATCATGAATGATCTCAATGGCATTCAACAGCAATTCAAGATTGCCATTTGGGAGCTCTCCGGAAATCTCCCTGTTCATCAATGCTTCATCCAAATAAGTGGTGACACCATAGTGTGCTTCTATAATTTTGGATACTTCTTTAAGGCTGGTATTCTCAAAAATGATCTTGTTTCGCAACCAACTGTCATATTTACTGACATCAACAGAGGTTACATTGATATGAGCAGATCTAGGATTTACGATGGCCATTTCACCTGGCACCAGTGTGGTATGAACATTGACATGCGATACCTGAACTTTTCCTTCCCTAAGCATTACCCTGGTGTCATCAGACCTCCTGTTCACATTGAACTCGGTCCCTAGCACCTTCACCTGCACACCATCTGAATAAACATAGAAAGGTTGCTTGTCTTTGGTTTTTGATACCTCAAAAAAGGCTTCACCAGACTCCAGCCAAACCTCCCGCGGACCATCTTCCCATTGTGCGGCCACTTTAACGCTTGAGTTGGCATTCAGTGTGATGAGTGTTCCATCTGACAAGTTGACTTTGCTGGTCTGTCCATAACCAGCCGAATACCTCACATAAGTAACTTTCTCAGATTTGAAAAAGAAAAGCGCAGAAGCCACGGCAACAATCATTGCAGCATAGGCCATCCATCTTCGAAGTTGAATAGGTTTTTTGGAGCTCTCGTCTATTCTAGCTTCAACGGTTTTCCATGAGAGCTCAATAGTCGCCTGATCGACCTGAGACTCAGTGCGTGAAAGACTTAAAACCGAAACTTTGGCTTGTCTAATTAGCTCATGCTTCTCAGGATGGTTTTCATAAAAATCATTCCAAAAGTTATGCTCTGCTATACTTGCAGTTCCTTTTGCCCATTTCTGGAATGATTGGTCAGTGAGATAATCTTCTAATGAATAGGTTTCTGGGTTCATACAGGCGTTTATAGGACTGTTTTTACCCTATAGACTTCAGCACCTATATTTTGTACTGCCTATTCATGATTTTTTCTCAACAAAATTTTTAGAAGAGATATTGCACCAGAATAATTGAACCTAAAACGATGGTTTTGCGCAATTTTTTCATTGACTCATGAATGGAGTTCCTAACTGATTGGTAGTTGATTCCCAACACATCCGCTATCTCCTGATAGTCCAAATCGTTGTAAAACCTTAAATAGAGGATTTCACGCTGACGGGCAGGTAGTAGGTCAAGACCAATGTCTATCTGCGTTCTCACAGCGCGCATTGATTCATCTTCAATGATCTTTTCCTGGATGGATTCCGTGTCGTGATCGAACGTGAACGTTCCAGACCCAAGTTTTTTGGCTTCTTTGAGTTTATCAAGAAGCGCATTTTTAAAGATTATTAAAACGTAGGATTTTGGGTTGGTAACTTCAGGAAGGTTCCTGGTATTCCAGATCTTCACAAAGACATCCTGTATGGTGTCTTCAACTAGTCGTTCATCACGGCAAATTTTCAGCCCATAGTTAAAGAGCAATGAATAATACTTCCTGAAAAAATAAGCCAACGCAGCTTTTTCCTTCTTTAGAAGTCTCGTCCAGTGATCCTTATCTTCACTAAAATCTTCGTCGATGTGAAGGTTTGTGTCCATTTATGCCTAACCAAAGTAGACATAATGAAGAAATATTCACATCTCTCTCACAAATATTTCAACGAAAGACTCGACTACAGGTAAGAATTTATCAGTGACTAGATCTACTTTTTACTGGCATTGAAAAGCTTCTGCTTTTCTTCTTTGGTCAGACTATCATATCCGGACTGGGAAATCTTGTCGAGTATGGCGTCAATTTCCTCCTGCTCAGGTTTACTGGCACCGGAGGTTGTCTTTCTGGACTTTGACTGCTTGGGAGCAGATCTGTGGGTCACCTTTATTTTGGGTGATGCCACAAAGAAGCTTTTCACCCAATTGATAAATCCAATGATCCACGCGCCTATGTCCGTGCCACTTCGCAGCTGGGATATGTAGAGCCAACCCACGAGTGCCCCACCCAGGTGGGCAATATTGCCACCTGCATTACCTCCCGTACTTCCAAGAAAGGAAACTACAACGTAAAATGCAGCGATATACTTGATTCGAACGGGACCCAAAAAGAGTAAAAAGAATGTATAGTTAGGCATAAATACCGCAGCTGCAACTACAGTGGCATAAACTGCTGCCGAAGCTCCTACCATCCCACTTATGCCTGGAGCCTGCTCCTGATAAAATGGGATAAGGTTATAAACAAGTAAATAAGCCACCCCACCAGCCAGAGCACCAAGGACATAGATGGCAATCACTTTTTGGTTTCCTAAAAATTCAAGAATCAACTTACTAAACCAGTAAAAGATCAGCATATTGAACAGGATGTGGAAAATACCTGACAAGCTGTGTGCAAATGCATAAGTGAACAAAGTCCATGGCCTCAGGATAAAGTCGGTGAGAACCGGAGGAATGGAGAACTGATTGTAGACTACCTGAAAAATGATCTCTGTACCTGACAAGGTACTAATCACCATCAGTATACCTAAAACCAAAAAAACCACCACATTGATAATGATCAGCTGTGCCGGCGCATTGTTAGGCTTGTTCCAGGCATTCTTAAAGTCGTCCAGTATGCTATTGTTCATCATTTAGTAAAATCTCCCGTTGTCCTTTTGCCAAACTTTAAGCAGAATATATGCAATGAGCATTCCCCCCAAGTGCGCGAGGTGTGCTACATTGTCTCCTTCGACCCTACTAAATTCGCTATAAAGTTCATACAGACCATAAAACAGTACTAAATATTTAGCTTTAATTGGTATCGGAGGAAACAACAAAAACAGCTCGGTGTTTGGAAATAGCATCCCAAATGCCATTAGAATTCCAAAAACCGCCCCGGAAGCACCAACCATTGGAATATTGGTTAGGTCTCTATAAATATCTTTTACAATCTGAATGGCTTGAGATTTGTAATTGATATCATTTTCGTGATCATAATAATCATCAGAAAACTCAGCCAACCTGCTTAAATTATATCTTGGAGATTTGTGTTCCACGATAAACATGCTAAAATTATCCGGATTAGGGTTTTCCAGATATGCCTCCTTATCATTTCTCAAATCCAAAGTTTCCACAAAATCTGCAGCCCCGTAAAGCACTCCTGCCCCTATTCCACAAATCAGGTAAAAGGTAAGGAAGCGCTTAGACCCCCAGACCTGCTCCAGCATTGGACCAAAGATGAAGACGGCAAACATATTGCCCAAAAGGTGGCCAAAACCACCATGAATCCACATGTAGGTTAGAAACTGGTATGGAGCAAACTCCTCTGCAAAAATCACCCTTAATCCAAAAAGGCTTGATAGTGGTAAAGAAAGAAATGCTTGTATAATAAAGATCCCAACGTTGATGATCAGGATGTTTTTCACCATTGGTGTAATTCTCATCATGAGCTAAACCAGCTTTTTATTTTTTCTAAACTAATTAATTTATAAGTCGGATTACCGTCTGGTGTATAGTTTGGCTGCTTGCATGCAAAAAGCTGATCGATGAGTTGTTCGGCTTCCTGATCGCTCAAATGCTTACACTTGATGGCTGCAGTTCGCTTGGCCAAAGATCTACATAAGTTCTCTTTTTGATTGATTCCTAGCTCCTTCTTATTGAACTTATACTGCTCCAGTAGTTCTTCAAAAACTTCCTTTTCATTACAACTGGAAAGCTCGGCAGGTACACCTTGAATGACAATCATATGCTGACCCATTTCCTCAAACTCGAACCCGAGCTGTTGGATCTCCGATTTTATCTCCATAACGAGTGTATAGTCGGATGGGTTTAAAGAAACTTGCTGTGGGAACAGAGTGCTTTGTGAAGCGCCCCGGTCACTCCTTAGCCTGGAGTCATATCGCTCAAAGAGGATTCTTTCAAAAGCCGCTCGTTCATCTATGATCGTCATCCCCGACTTTACCTGCTTGATCAAAAACCTGTTGTGCAGCCTGTAAGTCTTGCTCGGCATGAGCTCGTGATCATCTTTCTCGTTGATGCTGCTGCTAAAGGTCACCGTACTTCCCGGAGCTTCACGTTCCAGTTGATCATCAGAAATGATATCTTCCTTTTTGGCAAAATCATATAGTGACTCCCAGTTTTTTGCATGATCACGTTTGGCATCGATGTTTTTGAACTGTGCGTACTGATTGTCTTTACTCGAAGAGGTCTGAGTAAACTGAGGTCGGTCTGGTGATGTAAACTGTTCAAAATTTACATCTGTATTAAAATCAAGTGAAGGGGTCACATTAAATGAACCGAGTGCCTGTCTCACAGATGAACTGATCACCCCATAAAGCATTCGATCATCATCAAACTTCACTTCTGTCTTGGTGGGATGCACATTGATATCCACGTGCAGTGGATCCATCTCTATGAACAATACATAAAATGGATGATAATCTTCCTTTAGCAACCCCTGATATGCGTTACTTACAGCATGATTGAGGTAGTTATTGCGGATGTATCGTCCATTCACGAAGAAGAATTGTTCTCCACGAGTCTTTTTTGAGTATTCTGGTTTTCCCACATAGCCTTCCACTTTTACATGTGGGGTTTCTTCCTGGCAGGGGATGAGCTGTTGCTGGTAATTTTTGCCAAACAATTGAACTATGCGCTTGCTCAGTTTGCCAGCTTCCAGCTGAAACATTTCCAGGTCATTGTTGAGCATGACCATGGACACTTCCGGGTTCGCCAAAGCCACACGATGAAACTCATCAGTAATGTGCCGCAACTCCACTGGGTTCGATTTCAGGAAATTTCTCCGTGCAGGCACATTGTAAAAAAGATTTTTCACAGAGATCGCTGTTCCGTCTTTTGTGGCTGTGGGTTCCTGTCTTTTTATTTCCGAAGACTCTACCTGGATCAGTGTTCCCAGTTCGTCACTTTTTCGTTTGGTCTTCATTTCCACCTGAGCTACGGCCGCTATGGAGGCAAGTGCCTCTCCTCTAAAACCCATGGTCCTAATCTTAAAAAGATCCTCGGCATGGCGGATTTTTGAAGTAGCATGACGCTCGAAACTCATACGAGCATCAGTCACGCTCATGCCTTTGCCATCATCTATCACCTGGATGAGTGCCTTGCCAGCATCCTTTACTACCAGTTTGATGAGAGTGGCTCCCGCATCTATGCTGTTTTCCAAAAGTTCTTTGACTACTGAGGCTGGCCGCTGCACCACTTCTCCTGCAGCTATCTGATTGGCTATACCATCCGGCAATAAGTGGACAATATCCTCCATTTAGTCGCGCTCCTGGAACGGTTTTCTCAATCGTTTATACAAATAGAAAGGAATCAAAGCGATCAAAACATAGAAAACTTCATTACCAAAATACAACCAACCTACAACCATCAATGACAAAATAGCAGCTATGAGTAACTGCAAAAACGAGGTACTGGCGGTTTTTCTACTCTTCCGGTCAAAACTGATGCGCGCACCAGAATATTCCGTGCTGTATTCACCACTCATTTCCCGCTTGATCCTTTCTGTGCGCTCATCAATCTCCTCTTTTACAGGATCATAATAGCGAGGTTCTATCTCGAATCTTCGATATCTCGCAGTTTTCATGAATGAAGGGAATTTCATAGGCCTATTTTTGGGTTATACATTGGGTTCCAACCCTTTCACCATTAAAACAGTCGTTTTAGTAGGTAAATTTGGATATTCAACCGATATTATTACCATCTGTTTCAGGAGTTGGACAAAGTTAATTTAATTTGACACAATGCATTTCTTGAAAAGCATTTTGTATTTGATTAGTTCCCTGGGCATAATCATGGCTCATGCTGGCACAGACCGGCTGTACCTCAAAGTAGACAGCATCTATCAGCACATGAGTCCGGCTGAAAAGATCAGTGAGCTGATTTGGGTAAAAACTGAGGATACGAATCTCAATAATTCGTACGGTGGGGTCTACTTTGACCAGCCAATCACCCAAAATATTGCTGACAAAGCCAAGAATGTCGCGATACAGTTGGACGATCGCCTCAATCCGAGCCTTGCCGACCAAACACAATTGCCCGACCTTTTCACCCTAGCTTCAATTACCCGGGCAGACTTACTCAGCACTTACTTTCATTACCTCAAATCTACCAGCAAAGACAAAGGCATAGATTACTTGATTTTGCCGGACGTGGCAGGTAAATCTGAAAGGGAAGTTTTGCTCATCCGCAGCATGATGGCTCATGATCCTGATTTCTTCATAGCCAGGGAACGGATTGCGTTTAACAATGAGAAAAAGAAAAAAGACATCATTGAAAACCTGGGAGGAAACAACTTCTGGATTATTGATGAGAGCATAGCACCTATGCTTGCCAGAAAAATCGAGCGTCATTCTGAAAAAATCCTTGATAGGCTCTATGCTTCCAACCGAATCAAACAAAGCATCCTCAACAAGGTAATAGCAGAAGAAATCGATCAGAGTAAAAGGCGATTACCCAATAAGCTTCAGGTGGAAATAAGTCGCGAATCGATCATTGCACTCCAGCGCCACCAGGGTATACTGCCATTGTCACGAGATACCGTTTGTTTTCTTTCCAATGAGCCTTATGGAAGTACTGCCAACATGTTGCGCAAGTATGCTTATGTAATCACCTCGTATGATGACATTGAAAAAAGCCAGGCACCGGTGATCCTGGACAATGATGCTTTTGTGCCTACAGGATTGATAGGCAGCGAGCGAATGATTGTGTTTGTAGGGAAATATGAAAACTTCCAAAATCACCTACAGTACACCAGCGCTGCACTGATTTACAGCATAGAAAGTGAAATTTATGACTACCTGATCCCACAACAATTATTTGGATCGCATAACATTTCGGGCAGATTGCCAGTGGCCAACAACCTGCTAAAAGGATTCACCAATGAACCGCTAAAAGGAAGAAATGCCCTGGGCTACGCTCCCCCCGAAATGACCGGGCTCGATGCTGAAGCCATCAGGAAAATTGAAGAAATAATGGCTGAGGCGATCCAAACAGGCAGTACTCCGGGTGGCCAGCTGGCCATTGCAGTAGATGGCTCTATCATTTTGGAGGAAGCCTATGGACATTTGACCTATGACAGCTTAATCCCTGTGGACAGGAAAACTTTGTATGACCTGGCATCTGTTACTAAAGTCTCCGCCACCTTACTTGCCGTAATGAAGCTAACTGAGCAGGGTAAAATCAACCTGGACCGCACAGTGGGGTATTATCTTCCGCACTTCATCAACTCCAACAAGCAAAACATCACCATCAAGCAGTTGCTCTCTCACAATGGTGGACTAAAACCATATCTCCCATTTTGGGAAAAGGCCTTAACAGCGGATCGTTTGGAAACCTTCTATTATGAGACCGAAGCTGATGAAAAAAATGACAACCGGAGCTACTCTATCAAACCAGATGTACGCCTTGCTGATTCTTTGAGAAGTTGGATTGTCAGCTCTCCTCTGATCAAATACGACAGTATTCCCGGGTACAATTACAGTGATATTGGATTTATGATCTTACAGCAGATTGTAGAAGAAGTGGCGGGCTTGCCACTAAACATTTACCTGGAAGAAAACTTCTACACTCCAATGGGACTAGAGAGGCTTACTTTTAATCCTTTAGAAAAGCAATTTGAGTTATTCGAGATTGCACCAACTGAGTTTGATTATTACTTCCGTGATGAATTGGTATGGGGTGTGGTACATGACCGAAATGCTGCTGTATTTGGAGGTATAGCAGGCCATGCAGGACTTTTTTCGAACGCACACGAACTTCTGGTTTTAATTCAAACTATCCTGCAAGACGGATATTATGATGGAGTTCAGTATCTGGAGCCCAATACAGTAGCCACCTTTAACCAACGGTTTTTCCCGAACAATAGAAGGGCATTAGGTTGGGACAAAGTAGATCCAATAGTAGGTAATGCGTCGATTTTATCTACTGAAGAGAGTTTTGGCCACACAGGTTTTACTGGCACCATGATCTGGGCAGACCCAGCCTATAATCTCATTTTTGTTTTCTTGTCCAACAGGATACATCCTAATTCAAATAACTACCAACTTATTCGGCGAAACATTCGTACAAGAATCCAAGATGTCGTGTACGAGGCATTGTTAGCGAAATGGACAAAATAAGAACAAAAGCAAAACCATCGGGTTTACTTTTGCAGCAGTTATGAGAATAGGCATTGTATGTTACCCCACTTATGGTGGAAGCGGCGTTGTGGCAACAGAATTAGGTAAAGCGCTTGCGAAAGAAGGTCACCAAATTCACTTTATTACATATTCACAGCCCACAAGGTTAGATTTCTTCAATGCAAATCTCTTTTACCACGAGGTAAATGTAAAGTCCTATCCACTTTTTGATTATCCTCCTTACGAATTGGCCTTGGCCAGTAAAATGGTTGATGTGGTGGAGCACGAAAGATTGGATATTCTTCATGTACATTATGCTATTCCGCATGCTTCGGCGGCATTTATGGCAAAGCAAATCCTGAAAACCAAAGGAATAAGCATTCCTGTAATCACCACACTTCATGGTACGGACATCACCCTGGTAGGGAAGGATGCTACTTACGCGCCAGTTGTTACTTTTTCAATCAATATGTCAGATGGCGTGACTGCCGTTTCTGCTGATTTGAAAAAAGACACCAAGGATCATTTTGAGATCACACAGAAAATTGAAGTTATTCCTAACTTTATTGATCTAGAAAGGTTTAAAAAACAAAAGAAGGATCATTTCAAAAAAGCAATTTGTCCGAATGATGAACGTTTGATCGTTCATACGTCCAACTTCAGGAAAGTGAAACGTGTGCAGGATGTGATCCAGGTTTTCAACAAGGTTCGTAAGGTGATTCCTGCTAAACTTCTTTTGGTTGGTGATGGCCCGGAGCGATACCAGATGGAGGAGCTTTGTCGCAAGACCTGTAGTATTGATGACGTTAGGTTCCTTGGTAAACTTGAAGCGGTGGAGGAAGTCCTTTCGGTGGCTGACTTATTTTTAATGACTTCCGAAAAGGAAAGTTTTGGACTTGCCGCTCTTGAAGCCATGGCATGTGAAGTCCCGGTTATTTCAACTAATGCTGGTGGATTGCCGGAATTGAATTTAAATGGTACTTCTGGATTTGTATGTAATGTTGGAGATGTGAATACCATGGCGGATAAAGCCATTCACATTCTTGATGAAGCAAACCTGGGCAAGTTCAAAGAAGGTGCTTTGAATCGGGCCAAAGATTTTGATGTTTCAAACATTCTGCCAATTTATGTGAAATTCTATCACGAAATAATGGAGAATGTTAAGAATAACATCCCAAGCATTGTATAAAAGCTTCATCATTTTACGTTTTTAAATATAAATTTGCAGCGAAAACTAGCTAAGGCAACTAATAGTAGGTATGGAACTCAAAAATAAACCTCACACTAAAGGAACTAAAGCACTTTTCAGGAACCCACTTCTTGAAAAGTTAACGAGAACACATATAGCAATTCCGTTGATATTGTTCAGTGTGATTTCCACAGGTCTTTTGGTTTACGGATTCCAGCATGGTTATATATCAGCATTAAATGCTCCATTACTATTTATGGGAGGATTGCTGGCTTTTACCTTGATCGAATACATCATGCATAGGTTCATTTTCCACCTACAGCCTAAAACGGAGAAACAAGAGAAATTTGCCTACACAGTGCATGGAGTTCATCATGATTATCCTAAAGATAAAGATAGATTGGCTATGCCACCACCGTTGAGCATTATCTTGAGTGCGCTTTTCTTTGGGCTCTATTATCTAATCATGGATAATTTGGTATTTGGATTTCTGCCTGGGTTTCTAATGGGCTATGCTCTTTATCTGTGGGTACACTACATGGTACATGCATTCAAACCACCAAGGAATTTCTTTAAAGTACTATGGGTCCACCATGGCATACATCACTACAAAGATCCTCACAATGCTTTTGGAGTATCCTCTCCATTCTGGGATTTGATTTTCAGAACAATGCCAAAAAAATAAGGGGACTTACTTTTTCTCCTTATTCTGTTTCATTCGTTTTGCTCTTCGCTTAGAAGGAGCACTTGGCTCTAGTACAGCTTTGTACAATCCGTCCCTAAGAAAGGTGTAAAAATCAAAAACTAAAGTTGCCAATATGGGCTTTCGTCCAGGCATATCTATTTTGGTATGAAAACAATTTAAGACGAAATTTTTGTTTCACCTTCATTGATAAAGACCAATCCTGAAAAAAACCCCATCAATCTAAAAAAAGTGGAAATCATTCTTGGTATTTTTTAGTTTACTTAGACCAAAGCACTCATTATGATTGGCAATCGATTTACTGAATTCATCCCTGAGAAGAATCCAGAGCAAACCACTTTTGATAATCTCCTCAATATTTTTTTACAATTGATGGTGATCACCTCGGGTGATGTAAGTGAAGCATTGAGCTGGCTTACCAATCTTGACAAAGAATACAACATCAGTAATGAAGAATATGGTGTTGGAGATTTTATTGATGACCTGAAATCTAAGGGTTACATCACTGATGAAGGGCCGAAAGGAGAGTTTAAACTCACGGCCAAGAGTGAACAATCCATTCGAAAAAGCGCCTTGGAAGAGATCTTTGGGAAACTAAGGAAATCAGGGAAAGGTGATCATCACACTGATCATTCGGGTAGAGGTGACGAAATCAGCTCTGATTTCAGAGAGTTTCAGTTTGGAGACAGCCCCGAGCAGATCGAACTCACAGAGAGTCTTAGAAATGCCCAGATCAATCATGGTTTCGGAGACTTCATGCTTACTGAAAATGACCTGGAAGTACGCGAACGGGAGGTTAAAACCCAAACCTCCACAGTGTTGATGATCGATATCAGCCACTCAATGATTCTCTATGGAGAAGACCGTATCACTCCGGCAAAAAAGGTGGCCATGGCCTTAGCAGAGATGATTACAAAGAAATACCCGAAAGATACCCTGGATGTCATCGTCTTTGGCAATGATGCCTGGCAGATCCAGATCAAAGATTTACCTTATCTCAAAGTAGGCCCATATCACACGAATACGGTTGCCGGGCTGGAATTGGCCATGGACTTACTTAGAAGGCGGAAGAACAAGAACAAGCAAATCTTCATGATTACTGATGGCAAACCTACTTGCCTGAAACAGGGTATCAAGTATTATAAAAACAGTTTTGGACTGGATCCCAAAATCTTGAATAAAACATTAAATCTTGCAGCTCAATGCAGGCGGATTAACATTCCGATCACTACATTTATGATTGCATCTGATCCTTACCTGCAGCAGTTTGTGAGGGAGTTTACAGAAACAAACAATGGCAATGCCTACTACAGTAGCTTACAGGGACTAGGTAATCTGGTCTTTGAAGATTACCGAAGAAACAGAAGAAAAAATCTCTAAGAAGACCTTGAATGAAATATTACGATATACCCACCGACAAACTCCTCAAAATATGTACGCTTGGAGAACTCAAAGGCACAGGCTACCAACCGATAGGCATCAAGGAGGAGCTACGGAAAAACCTGATTGCCAGTATTCAGGAAAAGGTTAATGTTTTTGAAGGAATCTGGGGATATGAAGACACGGTAATCCCTGATATTGAACGTGCCATTCTCGCCAAACACAACATCAATTTTCTTGGCTTGAGAGGCCAGGCAAAGACACGCATTGCCCGCATGATGACCCTTTTACTTGACGAATATATTCCCATAGTGAAGGGTTCGGATCTCAATGATGATCCCCTCAAGCCACTCTCGAAATTCGCCAAAGATACGATTGATGAGTTTGGAGACAATACCCCTGTTGGGTGGCTCCATAGAAGTGATCGATATACCGAGAAACTAGCTACCCCTGATGTGACCATTGCTGATCTGATTGGAGATGTAGACCCCATCAAAGCAGCTAGCCTGAAGCTACCTTACTCTGATGAGCGGGTCATTCATTATGGGCTGATCCCAAGATCGCATAGAAGTATTTTTGTGATCAATGAACTGCCCGATCTACAGGCAAGGATTCAGGTAGCCTTGTTCAACATTCTGCAGGAAGGCGACATTCAGATTCGTGGGTTTAAACTAAGACTCCCACTCGACGTACAGTTTGTCTTCACCGCCAATCCTGAGGACTACACCAATCGAGGGAGCATTGTTACGCCATTGAAAGATCGGATAGACAGCCAGATCATCACACATTACCCTAAGTCCATTGAAATCGGGAAACGAATCACCGAGCAGGAAGCAAACCTGGAGACAATACAAAAGGAAAGTGTGGTCGTTTTTGACCTGATGAAGGATCTTATTGAGCAAGTGGCATTTGAAGCCCGGGATTCAGAATATGTGGATGCCAAAAGTGGTGTATCCGCCAGATTGACAATTTCGGCTTTCGAAACGCTGATCAGTGCGGCAGAAAGAAGATTACTGATCAATGGCGAGCAGAAAACGAATGTTAGGATTGCTGACTTTATAGGGGTGCTTCCTGCCATCACTGGTAAAGTAGAACTGGTCTACGAGGGTGAACAAGAAGGTGCCGGCATTGTCGCTCAAAATTTATTGGGAAAAGCTATCCGCAAACAGTTCATCGATTACTTCCCTGATCCGGAAAAGATTCGGAAAAACAAAGAAGCTAAGAACCCATACAAGCAAATTACGGATTGGTTTGAAAAGGGAAATATGGTCGATATACTGCATGATTTTACCAGTGCGGATTACGAAAAGGAATTGATGCAAATCCCGGGGCTGGAAGATCTCGTTAAAGATCAACATGGAAAGCAGTCAGTGGAGTTCAAACTTTTCCTCATGGAATTTGCCCTGCACGGACTGGCAGAATACAGCATGCTGAGTAAACATAAGCTGGAGCGTGGTATGCAGTTTAAGGATTTGTTGAGCAGCATGTTTTCTATGCCGGAAAGTGGAGAAGATGACAATGATGAAATCTATTAAATGTTTCAATCATGGAATTGCGCGAGATCAAAAGGTTGATCTACAGCGGTGAAAATGAATACGTAGAATTCAAACGCAAGATCAACCACCCTGAAAAGGTAATAAGGGAAATAGTGGCCTTTGCCAATACAAAGGGTGGTCATCTATTTGTTGGTGTAGATGACGATGGCACGATCGTGGGTTCAAAATATGCCGATGAAGAAGATTTTGTATTAAAAAGAGCCATCAAAGAGTTGTGTAGACCTGCCATCAATTTTGAACTGAATACTTACGAAATTTCGGAAAAGAGGGTCCTTTTACATTACCATATCTCACCTGGGATAAAAAAGCCATATTTCGCGTTTGAAAAAAAGCATCACCGATATGGGAAAGCTTTTGTACGTGTAGCTGATCGATCCATTCAAGCCAGCCCGGAAATTCGAAAAATTCTTAAATTCAACAATTCTCCAAAGGGCTCCCACTTCCGGTATGGGATCAATGAAAAATTACTTTTTAATTACCTTAATGACAATGAACGGGTGACGGTAAATGAGTTCCGCGAAATAAGTGGTTTGGATTATAGGTCTGCCTCTACTACTTTGGTGCAAATGGTACTGGCCAATGCCCTAAAAATCATTCCCAGAGAGAAGGAAGATTGGTATATGGCCGTGGAGTAAAATCAAAAAGCAATTGCATCTATCCAACCATGGATAGTATTTAGATCCAGATCATTTTTACGAACGTGTGCATTGAACCTTGCATAATTCTTTCCGAAGAATTTTCTATAGTCCTTATCAACAAGTTTAAACTTTATTGCTTCATCACTATCAATTGCTGGAATAACCCATGTCTACCCTTCAAAACCCTTAAATTCCTTAAATGGGGGTTGCTTCTTCTTTAGAACAGATATCATGTTTCCCTGCCGATCGGCTAATACAACTACATTGGAATAAACAAAGGATTCAAGTGAAAACCCATTGGACCCTACGGAATTTTTAGGAATGCCCACTTTGGTCGTAAGGAGCATGAATTCATCTACATTGGCTATTTTCACAAAATAAGTTGTCTCCGTTAAACCGTCAGAATTATTATCGTAGGGAAATGGATACACCTCATATTTCCCCATATCTAAATCAAGTAAGGCATACATAACATGTGATCCATGGATGATTCTTTCTAACTCACCCTTTTTGAAGCGAAGGCTTCCATCCCTGTTGATACAACTCTCACCATCCAATTGATCATTATTTACAACCAGACCTCCGCTTTGAACATGTCAACACACATGCCGTTCATTCTTTGTGATTTTACTCCAAAGCAAACCCCTAAGGTGATAGTAACTACCAAACTAATTATTCTCATCATGGCTTCATTAAAATGCCAATATAATAAACCTATTATATCCCTGAAGTTATATACTGATTTTCATACCTTTCTTTATTAAAAAATTGTGGATAATAATCTCAACTTAAACTGCCTTTTTTCATTAGAAATTTTTGATATTACAGGAGGCCACTTTTTTCACTGCAAGTAATTTCGGACTATGGCTAAAAACACCACGAAAGAGAAAAAAATCTTTGTTTTAGATACCTCAGTAATCCTTTATGCACACGATTCCATTCTTAATTTCGCCGAACATGATGTAGGAATTCCCATCACTGTTTTAGAAGAGTTGGACACCTTTAAAAAAGGTAACGACACTAAAAACTTTGAAGCACGTGAATTCACCCGGCTACTGGATAAGCTAGCCGAAGGCAAGATGCTTCAGGATTGGAATCCACTCAACGGTAAAACCAAAGGCAAGTTTAAGGTGCTCATGGAAATGGCCAATTCTGTGGATGCTCACAAAGTATTTGGAGAGCGGAAGAATGACCATAGCATCTTGAATGCTGCTCTTACCTTAAAGGAGACTGAGAAGAAGAAACAGGTAATCCTTGTGAGTAAGGATATCAATCTGAGGCTTAAAGCCAAGTCTCTGGATCTACCGGCGGAGGATTACGAAACGGGCAAAATCAAAAATGTAAGCACCTTACACACTGGCAAGTACGAGCTGGACGATGTGTCTTCAGAAACAATTGATGAGATCTTCAAAAAAGGATCCGCTGATAAAAAAGTAGTGCTCGCCAAGAAAAAAGCTATCGCCAATTCGTATTACATCTTGAAGAGTGAAAAGAATTCTGTGCTTTCTCGGTATAATCCTGTGGAGAAAACCATTGAAAAAGTGGAGAAAACCCCCGTTTATGGGATCAAGCCACGAAATGCAGAGCAAACTTTCGCCATCCACGCCATGATGAACCCAGACATTAAGCTGGTGAGCATCAATGGAGTAGCAGGTACAGGGAAAACACTCCTTGCACTGGCCTCCGCACTGGAGCAGCGACGAAACTTCAAGCAGATTTATCTCGCTCGTCCTATCGTTCCTCTGAGCAACAAGGACATAGGATATCTCCCTGGGGATATTAAATCCAAGCTCAACCCTTACATGGAGCCACTTTGGGACAACCTGAAGTTTATCCAGAATCAGTTTAAGGAAAGCGATAAGGAGTTTAAGCACATCACGGACATGGTCAACCAGGAAAAGCTGATGATCACACCACTCGCTTATATACGAGGCAGAAGTTTATCCAACATCTTCTTTATAGTGGATGAAGCGCAAAACCTTACCCCGCACGAGATCAAAACTATCATCACTCGGGCAGGGGAAAACTGTAAGATCATATTCACAGGTGATATCTACCAAATAGATACGCCTTATCTGGACTCACAAAGTAACGGGTTATCGTATCTAATAGATCGGATCCAGGATCACCCAATGTACGCACACGTGACTTTGGAAAAAGGGGAAAGATCTGAGCTGGCGAATCTGGCGAATGAGATGCTTTAGCTGTAATTAAAATGTAATGTGATGGATGGCATAAAAAAAGGCTTCCTAAGGGAAACCTTTTTTAATTCTCAGGTTAATGCTCTCGAGAAGCATTTATTCAAAATTGATTCATAGATCTGACCGAATTGATCATAGCACCAATCCCGCAAGGTCGTTATTTCCGCCGGGACGAGAGACTTAATCGCTTTCTTAAGCTCTTTCTCAAAGAGCCACCGGTCAAAACTCACTTTGCTAAGTATGGTTTTGAAATACTCTAACATAAATGTAAAATTTTGTTAAAGGGTTAACTAATGATGTAAATTTGTCGTTTTCCTTTGAAAACGTCGTTACCGAAAAGTTAAACAATTAATAGCTTTAATGCTAGGTTTTCGACCACAATTTGCAATCGATTTCATTATTTAACTTATGATAAGTACGAGAGTAATAGGGTTAGGTTGTTGCTTTATTTTACTTTTTCTCAACAACCTCTTTGCACAGGAGAAAAAGCTTGAATTGGGTACAACTGATCTGGCACTTAACCAATACTTCAAAATCACTCTTTCTGTGGAGAATGAGCGGTTAAAAAACTACAGCCCTTTCCCTGACATAGATGGATTCGTCAAAAGAGGCACTTCCTCCTCTACCTCCACCAGTATTGTGAATGGTAGAATGACTTCATCTCAAAGCATTACACAAAATTATCAGCCCACAAGAGAAGGTAAGTTCACTGTTCCAGCTTTCACCATGAATGTAAATGGTGAAGAAATTTCGGCTTCTGGTTTTCAGATTACCGTGGGTCCTGCTGCACAACAGCAGCAAAGGCGCTCCACCGACCCTTTTGGTGATCCTTTTGATACCTTTCGAAACAGAGATAGCGAACCTACGGAATTCATCGATGTAGAAGCAGACGCGTTTCTTGCGCTCACCACGGATAAGCAGGATGTGTTTGTTGGAGAAGGGTTTACGACTACCCTGGCATTTTATGTAGCAGAGTCCAACAGGGCTGACATGAGATTTTATGATCTGGGTAAACAAATCACTGATATTGTCAAAGACATCAAACCTTCTAATTGTTGGGAAGAAAATTTCAATATTGATAATATCAACGGGCAGCCCGTGACCATCAACAACCGGGCATACACACAGTATCGGATTTACCAGGCTACGTTCTATCCATTAAACGTTGACAAAATTCAATTTCCGCCAGTTGGCCTAAAGCTGATCAAATATAAAGTGGCCAAAAATCCCTCGTTTTTCGGCAGGAATAGAAAAGAGGATTTTGAAACCTTTTATTCCAAGGCAAAGCAGGTAGTGGTAAAAGAACTACCACCGCACCCACTCAGGGAACAAGTGGCTGTTGGTGATTATCAACTTGCCGAGAAAATCAATAGCCTTGATCTAAAAACAGGCGAAAGTTTCAATTACACTTTCAACATCATGGGAGAAGGAAATATCAGTGCTTTGGAAGAACCAAAATTACCAACCACTGATGCTTTTGATTTTTATGCTCCTAATGTAAAACAGGACATCACCAGATCTAACGGCAGAGTACGTGGCACGAAGAGTTTTAGCTACTACGGCATACCAAACGAACCAGGTCAATACAAACTTGGTGATTATTTTGGATGGGTCTTTTTTAACCCGGAAACAGAAAAGTACGACACATTGCGTTCACAGCAAGTATTAAGTGTCTCTGGAGACAGCCGAAAGAATGAGTACATCTTGTCTAATGACATGGGCTCTTTCTATGATGGCATAGAGTTTAAAAACAACAAACTTGCCAGTCTTAACGAGAGCTCATGGTTGACCATATTCACCAATATTTTTATCCTGGTGATGATCGCACTCAGTGCATTCATCTTTATTAAGAAGTAGGTTAATCTCCTGATCACTTAATGAGATGCTCAAAATCCTCTAAAAACATAGCACATCGCAAGGAAATGGGAATATCTTTGTGAATGCCTTTGAACCTCGAAAAGCAATTTTTGAGGTTTTTATTTTGACCTAGTTAATGAGGTACTCATGGGGAATATATTCGGAAAGATATTTAGCATTACCACCTTCGGTGAATCACATGGCGCTGCAATCGGCGTAACTATCAATGGATGTCCGGCGGGCATTGCCATCGATATGGAGTTTGTACAATCAGAACTCGCAAGGAGAAAGCCAGGCCAATCCAAAATTGTCACCCAAAGAAAAGAAGAGGATGAGGTTGAAATATTGAGTGGGATTTTTGAAGGCAAATCAACTGGCACACCTATAGCCTTGTTGATTCGTAATAAAGATCAAAAAAGCAAAGATTACAGTCACATAGCAGAGAAATTCCGTCCCTCTCACGCCGATTACACATATGAAACCAAATATGGAGTGCGTGATTATCGTGGTGGAGGAAGAAGCTCAGCACGTGAAACTGCCGCTCGGGTAGCTGCTGGTGCTATAGCCAAACTAATGCTAAAGGAATTCGGAATTTCATTTCATGCCTATGTGTCTCAGGTAGGTGAGCTTACTTTAGATAAAAATTACACTGATCTGGATTTATCCAAAACAGAATCCAATGCCGTAAGGTGCCCTGATGAAACAATGGCTCAGAAAATGTATGACTACATTGATCAGGTACGAAAAGATCAGGATACGGTAGGTGGAGTGGTTACCGGAGTGATCAAAGGGGTGCCTACCGGGTTGGGTGAACCGGTGTTCGATAAACTTCATGCGGAACTTGGTAAGGCCATGCTGAGTATCAATGCAGTAAAAGGATTTGAGTATGGTAGCGGTTTTGAAGGAATTAAGATGCGTGGTTCATTACACAATGACGCCTTCTACACTGAAGATGGTGTAGTGAAAACGAAAACCAATTACTCTGGAGGAATTCAGGGCGGTATTTCCAATGGGCAAGACATCTACTTCAACGTGGCATTCAAACCTGTAGCGACTATTATGCAAGATCAGGACAGCATTGATAAGGACGGAAATGCCACTACAGTATCAGGCAAAGGACGTCACGACCCTTGTGTAGTCCCTCGAGCAGTACCAATTGTTGAAGCCATGTCTGCACTGGTAATCGCTGATTTCTATTTGATCGCAAGAACCAATAAATTACAAGATTAACCAAGTCATCAAGACACAGGAAGATTCAAATGCTATGAAGAAACTACCCCTCCACGTTAAGATAATCATTGGCCTGATCCTGGGCGTTATCTACGCCTTTATCTCTAGTGCGCTGGGCTGGAACGAATTCACCATCAACTGGATTGATCCATTCGGTACCATATTCATCCGATTATTGAAGTTCATAGCTGTACCACTGGTTCTATTCTCAATTATTAGTGGTGTTTCCGGATTGAGTGATATTACCAAGCTGGGTCGCATGGGAGCGAAAACCCTGGCTATCTATATGGTCACTACGGTTACTGCTGTGGCTATTGGTCTTTTTCTGGTCAATATGATCAAACCTGGAGACTATATAGACAATGACCAGCGAGTTAAAAACCGCATTTCTTATGAGCTCTGGGTAAATGAAACTACCGGAGTAAAACCTAAAGACAATAAGGATTTCTTAAATGACCCTCAGTATGCTGATGCGGTGGCTGTGGTAACCAATGACCCTAATTATACCGCTCCAAAGGCTGATGTGTCAGATAAAATGGCAGCTGCAGAAGAAACCAAAGATTCACCTCCCTTGCAGTTTGTGGTGGATATGGTTCCTGAAAATATCATCGAAAGTATTTCAAACAACAAGTTGATGCTCCAGGTGATTTTCTTCGCTCTTTTCTTTGGGATTACACTCGTCTTGATTCCAGCAGAGAGCGCAAAACCTGTCATTGAATTCATCAATGGAGCGAATGACGTGTTCCTGAAAATGGTGGATATTGTGATGCAAGCTGCACCATTCTTTGTGTTTGCGTTACTGGCAGGCGTCATTGCAAAAATGGCAGATTCACCTGCTGAAGTCTTTGAGATTTTCAAAGGATTGGGCTCCTATTCAGTCACACTCCTAATTGGTTTGGCATTTATGATTTTCGTGTTTTATCCACTAATCGGGGTGTTATTTATCAAAAATCTCAATTATAAGAAATTCTTTAGGAACTTTTCACCAGCCCAGTTTTTAGCCTTCTCTACCAGCTCTAGTGCAGCCACACTCCCGGTTACAATGGAATGTGTGGAAGAGAATATGGGCGTTTCAAAAAATGTGGCAAGCTTTGTTTTGCCGATTGGAGCAACCGTAAACATGGATGGCACAAGTCTCTATCAGGCCGTTGCTGTAGTGTTTTTAGCCCAGATGCATTTGGTTGATCTAACATTAGGTCAGCAGCTTACCATTGTGCTTACTGCTTCGCTTGCATCCATCGGAGCTGCAGCGGTTCCAAGTGCTGGCCTGGTGATGATGATCATAGTGCTGCAGTCGGTGGGTCTTAACCCTGCCTGGATCGCTATCATCTTCCCTGTTGATCGAATCTTAGATATGTGCAGAACCGTAGTGAATGTAACTGGTGATGCCACGGTAGCTACCTTGATTGCAAGCAGTGAAGGAGAGTTAAGGCAAGACTAAACAATACGAGCTCAGGCTAAATTATAACCGTTTTAAACTAAGAAGGTGAGAACCTTAAGGTCAAATGAAGCGAATTTCCAGAGCCTATAAGGCTGCCTTTATGCTGAGTTTTGGCCTGCTTAGCTGGTATACATCTGTATGCCAAAGCCCTTATTTAAGACATCTTACTTCCAAAGAAGGATTACCAAGCTCAACCATTTACAGCATCATACAGGATGATCGAGGTTATATATGGTTGGGCACTGCTGCAGGCTTATGCAAATATGATGGCATTCATTTCAAATTATTCGAAGCACCTAACAGCCTTGGAAGTTCTGTGGACAACCTTAAAAAAGACAAACTCGGTCGGATTTTCTTCAAGAATTTTAGCAATCAACTCTTTGTTATGGAGAGTGATTCCATTTCTAGCATAACACTACCCCAATCTAACAAACCACTAAAAGGGTTTGACCTGCTAAATGATGGTAGACTTCTTGTCCTAACAGACGACTTTTACACCTCCGATTCATCCTTTACTAGTTGGAAAAAATTGGATATTAGCTTATCCGTAGATATCAATAACAACAGTCGTTTTATTGCCGATCATCGAAATCATATCTGGATCTTAGAAACCACAAAACTGAACGAATACGATTCGACTTTCATCAGGGATTATCCTATTGAGATCGCACACAAAATAAGCATAGTTGATACCACTGTATATTTAATAAATGCACTTGATCAGAAAATCCAGCAGGTGAGTAAAGGAACCCTTATGGACAGCTTTGATCAGTTAAGCAAGATGATAAAAGCCAGAATTATTGATCTGGCAAAAGACAGCAAAGGCCGTACTTGGATTTTGAGTACTGATGGAGCTATCTGTTATGAAAACAATTCTCAATTGTTAAATAATGGCTTATTACTACTCAATGGCAATTTTGTCTCAGACTTTTTACAGGATCATGAAGGCAACTACTGGTTTAGTACTATTGGTAATGGTTTGTTTGTAATGTATGACGAGCAAACTTTAATTTATGACCAGAAAAACTCCAATTTGTTCTATGATCAGGTGATGCATCTAAGTAAAGATGGCGCCAATAACATCATAGCGGCAACAAATGGTCTTGAGTCCTATTTGATAAATGAGCGGGGTGAAATCATCACGAGATATCATACGTCCGCGGGTGATACCGAGTGCATATTTTTTGATGAAAAGAGCAATCGGGTCATTCTGGAGTCACAGGTTTATGAATTTGATGGAGGTGAACCAATAAGCTCATACTATGGTGGAGTTACCCCTAAAGACATTGCCAGATATAGCGATGATATTTTAGCCATTGCCGCAGGGGACGGCGCATATTTAGTCACAAACCCTACCCTAAAGCACAAACCCCAGACGACCCCAAAAAACCTTTTCTATAACGCGGCGGATGTAGGAAACAAGCTTCAACTAAGAGATCAGCGAGCGTACAGCGCATTTGTTGACCGACCTCATGATCGGATATGGATCGGATACAATGATGGCTTGTTTTATTATCAAAATGGGGAGTCATATGAGCTTAGGAGTCCGAACGGTCAACCGATTATCGCACTTTCTTTTGCTCAGACTGCTGATCAGGCATTTTGGATAAGTACCATACGCCAGGGTCTATTCAAAGTGCTGGACACCGCAATTGTCCAGAATAAAACCATCAATGAAGGTTTGGTCAGCAACTTCTGTCGGGTGATTCGAACAGAAGATAATCTTCTCTATTTAGGCACCAATAAAGGTTTGCAGGTTACAGATTTAAACGATGGTTCTTCTCGGTTTTTCAATGAACAAGATGGTCTGCCAACAGACGAAATCACAGATGTGGTGGTCACTGAAAATAAAATCTGGATCAGCACCCTGAAAGGTCTCGTGGTACTTCAAAAAAACTTTAGTGGATTCAACGATTCTAAACCCCTGATTTACCTTGACGAGTTTGATGTAATGGGTATTTCACAAAATCTTGATCAATCTGCTGAATTTTCTTATGATCGAAACAATGTAACCTTCAAACTTTCGGGGATCGCATTGAGAAGTGAGGGAAAATTCTCCTATCAATATAGGCTCCTTGGTGTTGATGACGAATGGAGATCAGTCTCTGGCACCAACAATGAGATCACCTTTTTCACATTACCCCCTGGTGAGTACACTTTCGAAGCTATGTCTGTCAATGAAGATGGAGTACTGAGCAGAAGGGCAGTTACGCACTCGTTTGAAATTAGCAAACCATACTGGCAACGCTGGTGGTTTATTGTTTTGGTTTTACTGAGCGTTATTGCTCTTGTCAGTAGTGCCTTTATTCTAAGAATCCGGAATATTAACCGCCGGAACAAGCTGGAACGAAGCTTACAGGAAGTGAGTCTGTCAGCTCTAAATCTCCAGATGAATCCGCACTTTATTTTCAATGCTTTGGCCTCAGTTCAAAACTACATTCTAAAGGGAAATATCAAAGAATCTGTTTCTTTCCTCTCAAAGTTTGCCAAACTGATGAGGCAAATCTTAGAGCACAGTCGCCAGGAATTTATCACTGTTCAGGAGGAAGTAAACATGCTCAATAATTACCTGCAGATTCAACAATTCCGTTTTGGGACCTTTGATTTCACCATTTCTGTTGATGAAAAGATTGACCCTTCCTTCATTCGGATTCCTCCTCTTTTTGCCCAGCCCTTTGTTGAAAATGCGATAGAACATGGATTAAAAGAAATAAACTACCCAGGAGAAATACTGATCTCCTTTTCATCCATCGACCACAGGATTCAGGTTGACATCATAGATAATGGATTAGGCCTAAAAGTGGAAAATAAAACTACTGGAAAGCATAATTCTCTTGCCACCAAAATTACCCAGGAAAGATTGTCATTGCTGAGAAGCAGATTCAAAGAAGATTTCACCTTATCTGTCAACGACAGATTGGATAAGAAAGGAACAATTGTTAGCGTAATTATTCCAGCACAGTTCTGAAGATTAACGTTTTAGCGATAGATTTACCAGATGCGTGCGGTTATTGTTGATGATGAATCTTCACTGAGAGAATCCACTCTTACACTTTTATCTATTTACTGTCCTGATGTTGAGGTCATTGGTCAGGCAGATGGGGTAAAATCCGGCATTGCACTAATCAAAAATCTCAAGCCTGATTTGGCATTTCTTGACATTGAGATGAAAGATGGACTCGGATTTGATATTATCCATGCGGTAAAGGATCACTCCTTTTCAGTAATTTTCATCACCGGTCACAATGAGTATGCGGTCAAAGCCTTCAAATTTTCAGCAATAGATTACATATTGAAACCTCTGGATCCGGATGATTTAATCAGGGCTGTAGAAAAAGCAATCAGTAATCATGAAAATGAAATCTACGGCCTCAATCTTAAAGCACTCGAATCCAACCTAAAAACAAAAAAAATTAAAAGGATCATCTTAAAGGATTCAGAAAAGGTCTATTTGGTCAGTATTCACGAAATCATCCGCTGTGAATCTGACGACAATTATACCCGGTTCTACCTCACACAAAACAGAAAAATCCTTGTATCAACCACGCTCAAGGAATACGAAACACTCTTTAATGATTTAGATTTTTTCAGGTGCCATCAGTCTCACCTGATTAACCTTCACTTCTTTGACCACTTCGACAAACGTGACGGAGGAAGCGTACTCATGAAAGACGGCAGTCAACTACCCGTTTCTACAAGGAAGAGAGACTCCCTGATGAAGGCTCTTGAATCGTTGTAAGATTTTCTCAATATAGTCCTATCTGGCTATTACATATTCTCAGTTTTCCACTGCGAATTCTTGGTGACAGTATGCGGCTTCTAAAAAGACACTCTTGCGGATTCTTTATCGAATCATTTTTGACCTTCAATAAATAAATCCGCACATGAAAAGAATTCTTACTACCGTCATTGCCCTGACAACATTTATGGCAGTTTATGCCCAGGTTAACATCCAAAATAGTCTCATAGGACATTTCCCCTTTGATGGATCTACCTTAGATACTACCGGAACATTTACAAGTCCTGTGTCTACTGATATAGCTTATGGCACTGATCGAAATTCCGAAGCTTCAGGAGCCTTACTCCTTAATGGCACCACCAGTACAATGGAACTAGGAGAGCAGCTCGATGCAACGAATAATTTTGCCATTTCCCTATGGTTTAACCGGTCTACAGCTGGCGTACGGGAAATACTGGTTGCCAAATATGCCGACACAGGATGTGGTGAGAACAATCGCCAGTTTTTTCTGGAAATCTCTGCAAATAATAAACTTGGCATCAACCTTCAAGGGACACTTACCGGCGGGAATGGTTCCTTTTGGGAATCCACTTCTACCGTTTCAGCATCTGGTGAGTGGCATCATGTCACGTTTCAGTACCTGGCTTCCGGAAGTGTGGAGCTTTACTTTGATGGTGTAAAGGAAACCTTGGTCAATACGATTAACGCAGCTGATAAAATCATGGCTGCAGGCACTGCTCCCCTGTCTCTGGGTGGAGCAATCTCTTTCGCCCGTGATTGCATCATTCTGCCATTCACAGGATTACTTGATGACGTGACTATTCATAGCAGAAAGTTGAATCCACTAGAAATTCTGGAACTGAGTGATACGGAGTTCTTCATTTTGCAATCCGCAACACCTCCAACCAACTCAACTATTTCTAGCGCAGAGAATTTTACGTTTTCCTTCAATCAAAATACTGGAACTCCGGTAGCAGGTAATTTTACCATTAACAGCAAACTAAAAGGAACCCTCAATCCGACCATAAGCAACAATAACAACCAGGTCACCTTCACGCTAAGTGCTTTGGCTCCCGGAGATGAAATCACCATTTCCGTCGATACTTCCTTTCATAACGACACTGATAATCTATCCCTCTATCAATCAAACGTCTTTCAATACAAAGTAGAAACCACCCTGGCAAATGAAACTCCTGTGGTGTTCTCATACCCTGCAGAAAATTTGTTCGCCGGAAGTGGCACTGATTATCTGGCCACTAAAGCTGTGGACTATGATCTTGATGGAGATATTGATCTTGCAGCAACATCTGCTGCTGGCTTCCTAGGTTTCTTCTCCAACGATGGCACCGGAAGTTTGACCAGAATTGGTCTGACCAATTCCTTTTCCGGAGGAACCAGCGTTGAGGCTGCAGACCTGGATGGAGATGGCGATATAGACGCTATTGCCTCCAGGGTAAATCAGATAAGCTATTACAGAAATGACGGAGCTGGTGTATACACATTAGCCAGTCTACTTACCTATCTCGGCACGGGGTATATTAAACTGGCCGATTTGGAAGGAGATGGGGATTTGGACATTGTAGCATATACACATACCACAGGTTCTGGAAATGTCAGCTACTTCCTGAATGATGGTACAGGTGCATTTGGCACACAAACTGTAATCTACACAGCCAACGGCATATATGATGTTTCCATTGGTGATGTTGACAATGATTTTGATCTTGACCTGCTTGTGGTTGAGGAAGCATCTACTCCAGCTAAAGGAGTGAGACTGGTTAAAAACAATGGCAACCTCTCTTTCTCTAGTTCAATTGTAAAACAGCTACCCTGGAACAATGGAGCTTTTCCAAACGGCATAGCTCATGCATGCAAACTCAGCGATCTTAATGGTGATGGCAGTCTGGACATTGTTTTGGTTTCAAGAGCTAATTCTACAGGTACTTCAACCCTGACATGGTATCCAAACGATGGTTCTGGTGGTTTCGGTGATATTTTGGCCTTTAACCAGATCAGTGCGTATTCTGGTTCAACTTTCAACTCAACGATCAATCTCAACACCGGCGATGTTGATGGAGATGGAGACCAGGACATTGTAGTTTCTATGAGACAAGGATTGAATAGAACCTATTTATACCAGAACAATGGCGACAACACTTTCACTCAACAATTGATGGGTACAGAATATCCAACCTCAATAGCCGGCATTTTCCCTCCAGAGATCGCAGACCTTTCAGGTGATGGTATTATGGATGTAGTGTTCGGAGCGGCTGGTGACATCAAACTTTTCCGAAATCTTGACATACTTACGTTGATAAGCAGTGTTCCTGCTAATGGTGCAATTGACGTGGCCAATACAGATGACATTACTTTAACATTTGATCTGCCAGTCGATGCCTCGTCTGTAGCAGGAAATATCCAGCTGAATGATTCAGAAGGCGCCATTGACTTTACCCACGCTGTAAGCGCAAATACCATCACGATCAGTCCGTCTGAAATTTTGCCTTCAGGTAAATCGATCTCCGTAGTAATAGGCAACATTCTGGGAACAGGTGGTGAAATAATCTCCGCCGGATCAGGAATTCAATTCACTACTTATCAGTTCAAGTCTGTCGCTAACTATCCGCTTCAGGGTCAGCCAATGGTAAAAAACGACACCTCTATTGTCATTGACTTTAATCTCGACGTTTTTGCTGACTCAGTGGATAATGAAAGTTTCAGAGTGCATAGCCACTACAGGCCGAGTATTCCTGGTTCGTTTACTGTAAGTGGAAGTAGAGTCACTTTTACACCTGACCAACCCTTCTGGTCCAACGAAAATATCAAGGTTGACCTTTCCTCCAAAGTAACGAGTACCTCCGGTCTGACTTTAACCGGACATACCTATTTCGAATTCTTTGCTGCTGCTAGTGGTATTGCAGAAAACACCCTGAGCTTTAAAAAATATGATTTTGGTACCCATATAAGTGGACAAGTCAATACCCATACCATTCCATTTGACAAAGATGGTGATGGAGATATCGATCTAATCTACAATAATTTACCCTCGGGAAAATGGCACAGTGGCACTAATACAGATGGAGTAGGATCATTTGACGTAAGTAACAATGATTTTGTTCCCACGCTCAGCATCAATGATTATTTCGGAATCATTGAGGATTTTGACAAGAATGGAACATTAGATTTTCACAACGTAACTAAAGTGGCATCCATCCACCAGCATCTATTCATGCCCGGAGCTTCAGGAGCTACAAGCTTAAAACTCATTCAAGGTGTAAACGGAGTTTCTTCCTATGCTTCCATGGACGTGTCTGACTATAATCACGATGGGACTAATAACATCTTCTTTATGAGTGAGACTAATCAACCCAAATTTGTTTCTTCTTTCTTTGATAAGAATGGAATCAAGACCTACCTGGCATCTGAAATCACCGGTATAGGCACTATCAGCAGACCTATCTGGCTAAAAACTTTCGATATTGATCGGGATGGATATGATGATCTTATGCTGACAGATTACAAGTCTGGCACCAACGCTGAATTTCAAATTTATCTCAATAATCAGCAAGGCGGGTTTAATCTGGACACCGCCATAACCATTGCGAATGCCGTCTATTTCGAGCCATATGATATGGATCTTGATGGTGATCTGGATATCGTGGTGACCAATAATGGTAGACATGAATTCAATATCCTGGTCAATGATGGATCAATGAGGTTCACTTCTACCACAATATCAAATGCAGATGCCAATCAATATGGGGGCATGCTATTCTTCGCTATTGGTGATATGAACCTCGATGGACTTCCTGATATCGTTTATGAAAGCTTCAATAATGGGGCAGTGAGTGTACTAACAAGTACAGGTGATCTGGCAAATTTCAACTTTACCAATGCAAATTTTTCAGGCTCCAATCCGGGTGTAATCAATGCAACTTTTATCAGCCTTGCTGACATGGACAATGATGGTGACCTGGACATTTTCTGCGGCCAGGAAAACTCATTGGATGGTTCTAATCAATTGCAACCAATTGTAATTCTAAAAAATAACATCATTCAATTGTCAGAGCCTCCGGTAGCACTGACAGGCATTAGCGATCTGGAATTTGATGAAGACAATGTATTTGACTTAACGCTCAATTTTGATACCCTTTTTAGTGATCCAGAGGAAGACGAACTCACTTATTCGCTGACGTCTTCTACAACAAGCATTGAAGCCACTATTGAAAATGGTCAGACAATTCACATTGTTCCCATAGCTAATTACAGTGGAACCTCCACAGTAAGCCTCATCGCATCAGATGGAGCAGGAATAGCAAGAATTGACATCACTGTGATCGTCAACCCAGTAAACGATGCCCCTCATGGCAAAGACACAACTGTGCTGATCAATGAGGATATTAACTATATTTTCCAAACTGATGATTTTGAAATCAACGATGTGGACAGCCCTCTTCAAGCGCTTGCAGAATTACAGATCGTTTCACTTCCATCTGTTGGCTCTTTGCAATTAGAAGGAGTTGTTATATCTGTTGGGGCAGTGATCTCGCCATCTCAGATCAATGCTGTGGTCTATTCTCCAGGGGAAAACGGTAATGGATTGGCTTATGACTCCTTTACCTTTAAGGTAAGTGATGGAGTAGTTTATGCAGAGCTGGCCAATATCTTCACCTTCGATGTTAATCCAGTAAATGATGCGCCTGAATTCCTACTTGATGAATCGGTCATCGCCAGGGCCAAGAATTTTGGGACGGAGACCATCTCACTGACAGATCTCTCACCCGAAAATGAATCTGACCAGACGATCATCTACTCAATGACACCATCAAGTGTCTCTTTTGCCACAGTCACTATAGACCCGGCAACAGGAGCACTGACGATTAGCTCCCTGACTGATCAGGTTGGAGAAGTAGAACTGACCATTACAGCCGATGACGGACAAGCAAGCAACAACACTTATTCTTCAACGCTTACATTTACGGTTATCGATAATTTAGCTCCGATTGCCTCCGCAGAAATTGATGATGTCACACTGGAAGAAGATTCAGCACCGTTCACATTAGTGAGCGACCTAAGTGCTATTTTCAGTGATCCAGACGGTGATGCTTTGACTTTCTCAACCAGTTCTTCAGAACAAGGTCTCGTTGCGAGTGTGGATGCTAATCAGGGAGTGATAATCGAATTGGCAACTAATTTCTTTGGAAGTGCAATGGTCACTGTTTCAGCTTCTGACGGATCTCTCACCACTTCGCTGGAAGTCACTATTGCAGTAACTGGCATCAATGATGCCCCCATTTTATCCAATCCTACGACTGATCAGCAGGCAACTGAAGGCATTCCATTTGTTCTTCCATACCCGGAAAACAACTTCACGGATCCTGATGGAGATGTGGTAAGTATTGCGGAGGTTAGTATAGAAGGCTTAAATGGAACTACTGGTAGCTGGCTTAATTACAGTTTTGAGACGCGTGTTTTTAGCGGAACGCCTAATCAAAGCAATGTGGGAACGACTCACGTGATATTGACGGCATCAGATGGAGAGTTGACTACCACGGACCAATATTTCGTGATTGTTGCAGATGTAAATTCCGCTCCGGTGGTTATGAACCAACTTTCTGTCACCATGAATGAAGACGAAGCAGCACTGGATATTGATCTGAACACCATATTCTTTGATGAAGATGGGGATATTTTAACTTTTGCGATAGCTAATGAAACGGGTGAAAGCTCACTGGTATTTCCAACACTCACCAACAACACACTTACCCTTTCACCAATGCTGGATGCCTTTGGTTCCGTTTCCATTATGGTCAGTGCATCAGATGGCCGATCTGAGTCCCCAACGTTTTATATGATTCCTGTTTTCATTTTATCTGTCAATGATGCTCCAGTCCTCGACATACCTGTAGATGATTTCACCATCTTTCAGGATGAGTCATTCTCGTTTGTGTTGCCATCCAATCAATTTTACGATGTGGAATCCGAAGCATTAAACATCTCTGTTACATTCACTGCCAGCTGGCTGACGTATGGTTCTAATGAAGGAAAGGAGTCAGGTTCATTTTTTGGGACACCAACAGCAAGCGATTTGGGATCATACGAAATAACAGTCACCGCATCGGATGGAGAGCTTTCTGTGGAGGATAGGTTCTTAATCACTGTACTGGCCACCAACAATTCGCCGACATCAATATCGCTTTCTTCCAGTACGATCAATGAAGGTGAAAGTTCTCCACAAACTGTTGGGGTCTTGACAACAACGGATCCTGACGTAGAAGATGCTCACACTTATATGCTGGTAAATCGTGAAGGTACAGTAACGGATAACGCTCAATTCATGATCACCAATACTGATGAGGTCTTTGAGTTGAAATTCACCGGAGTAGCAAACTTTGATACAAGGAGCACTTACCTGGTGGCCATCCAATCTATAGATCTGGCCGGGGCTTCTATTATTCAAGAATTTACCATCACAGTGAATCCGGAAATTATCCTTGGCGAAAAGGCAAACACAATTGTGGTCTACCCTAATCCGGCAACCAATTCTATCATGGTTCAGGCGAAGCAAGGCAAGGTTCTCATTTACGATCTCTCAGGACATTTACTTATGGAAGGCCCTATCAATAAGAAAATAAGTTTGGAAGGTCTGGACAATGGGGTCTACCTCATTCAAATTCAAGATGGTGACAACACTATTACCAAGCGATTAATAAAACAGAACTAGGGCGGTTTTCATCAATAGGTGAGAACCAAGGGCAGCTCCGGGAGTTGCCCTTTTTTATTGCTCGATAGAGAATCTGGGATAATCTCCCAAAAACCGGGGTACTTTTGAACTTTTAAGCGACTTTTGCATTTAATACAGTGAAGTAAAGAGATACTTATGGAAGCGACTACCAAACAACCTATCAACATATACACGGAATCAAACCCGAATCCCAACTCATTAAAATTTGTGCTTAATTTTCTGCTATTGCCAGAAGGGGTAAGTAGAGACTTTCCAAGCAAAGAGAGTGCATCAGAAGCACCTTTGGCAAGCGAGCTTTTTGATCTGCCTTATGTCCGCAGGGTGTTCTATATGAGCAATTTCGTAACGGTGACCAAGGCAGAGGATGTGGAATGGGTTGAAGTGAAAAACGACATCCAGAATTACATTAAAAACTTCCTTGAAGGTGGGAAACAAATCCTCACTGAAAAAGACGTGGAGGAAGATCACAAGGTCCAGGACACAGACACTGATGTTGAAGCAAGGATCAAGGGCGTGTTGGACGAATATATCCGACCAGCGGTAGAAATGGACGGTGGTGCCATTACATTTGATTCATTTACAGATGGAAAAGTGAAAGTACTGTTGCAAGGTGCTTGCAGTGGTTGTCCATCATCCACTATCACACTAAAAGCGGGAATTGAAAATCTACTGAAAAGGATGGTTCCTGAAGTTCAGGAAGTTGAAGCGGAAGGTGTCTAAACGATCCAAAAATCTGATAAGGAAAGCTGCTGATTAAGGCAGCTTTTTTTATGCCGCCTTGTAGGATTCCCAGTTACCAAATATCCAGTTACCTGCTGCCTGAGGATTTGATGACATCAAAAAATCCCTAAAACCGGTTACCATTTCTGCCAGTGTAATCTGTCCATCATGATTAGCATCCAGTTTTTCAAAGCCAACCTCGGAGTATTGCAGATCTATGTTGTAAATCCGGAACATATCCAGGTATTCCTTTTTGGAAATCACCCGGTCACCATTCTGATCAAAAAGGGTGAAAATATAGGCAGCGGTTCTGAAAATATACTTTTTGGCCATCTTAGGGGCAAGTGACCCTCTTGAGCCAAACAGGACGTACCACTCTTCCATTGTCACCGAAACCTCGGATTTGCCCATGTCTGTTAATAACTGGACAAATAACCTCAATGCTTTTAGTTTGATCCGTAATCTTTCCTTGGAATCTTCAGGGTAACTCAGAATGTCACAAATCTTATCAGCAACAGCAACAAAGTCATCCGGTTGTAATATTTTGTTTTTGTTCGCATCCAGAATATCAAACAAGTAAGTGAGTTTTTGCTTTCTAACTTCAGTGAGCATACTTAAATCTATAGTTGATGGTATCGATAAATCTATATTAATTCTTCGATAAATACTACATTTTCGGATAAATAGAGGAACAAATCATTGCTCTAACGCATTTAAACCTACTTTTGTATCATGCGCGAATTCAACATTGTGGTGTCTCCGGAAATTGGTTTTGACCAGGATCAACTTCAGCACCATCTGATCACAAAAGGCCTACTTTCCAATGAGGAATATTTTCAAATTCAGCGCAGATCAGTTGATGCCAGACAAAAACAGATCAAGGTCAATTTGCGCATTACGGCCGACTCCTCTCCTTTGGAGCTGGCCTTTGTAGAATTCAGGAAAGAGTACAAAAATGTCAGTCAGGCCAAACCAATCATCATAGTAGGTGCTGGTCCTGCTGGCTTATTTGCTGCACTCAGGGCTATCGAATTGGGCTTTAAACCTATTGTCCTTGAGCGAGGTAAGGATGTGCAAAGCAGGCGCCGGGACCTGGCCGCCATCAACAAAGACCACATTGTAAACCCCGAGAGTAATTACTGCTTTGGCGAAGGAGGAGCCGGTACTTATTCGGATGGCAAACTCTACACACGATCCAAAAAACGCGGTAGCATCCGAAGAATATTTGAGATCCTGGTGGCACATGGCGCCCCTGAAACTATATTGGTAGAATCACACCCTCACATTGGCACCAATAAGCTTCCCAAAATCGTTACCTCCCTGCGTGAAACGATCATTGAGTTTGGCGGTGAAGTCCGCTTCGATAGTAAAGTTTCTGATTTCATTATTGAAGGGGATCGATTGAAAGGTGTGGTACTTCGCAATGCTGAACGTATTACAGGAGAAGCCACCATTTTGGCAACTGGACATTCGGCAAGAGATATTTTCCATCTCTGTGCAAAACGAGAAATTAAAATAGAAGCGAAACCCTTTGCTCTCGGTGTACGCGTTGAGCATCCGCAACAGCTCATCGACCAGATACAATATAAATGTGCAGACAGAGGACCATACCTGCCGGCTTCTTCTTATGGCCTGGTCAGTCAGACAAACTATCAGAAAGTAGAGCGTGGAGTCTTTTCATTCTGCATGTGTCCCGGCGGTTTCATTGTGCCGGCAGCTACTGCTACGGGAGAAGTTGTGGTGAATGGCATGAGTCCTTCAAGACGAAACAGCAAGTATGCCAATTCAGGCATTGTAGTAGCTGTGGAGCTTGATGATATTAAAGAGTTTCACAAATTTGGACCACTTGCTACCATGGAATTTCAGGCGGCTGTAGAACAACGCGCATGGAAAATGGGTGGAAGTAGCCAGATAGCTCCAGCTCAAAAGCTCGTGGATTTTGTTGAAGGAAAACTGTCTGATCAGCTCAATGAAACATCTTATCAACCTGGCTTGCATTCTGTCAGGATGGATGATGTACTTCCTGATTTTATTGCCTCAAGATTGAAAGATGGGTTTAAATCTTTCGGTCAAAAAATGCCAGGTTACTACACAAACGAGGCACAAATTGTTGGGGTAGAAAGCCGAACATCTTCTCCTGTACGCATTCCCAGAGACCCTGAAACATTACAACACACACAGATTCGTGGGTTATTTCCCTGTGGTGAGGGCGCAGGATTTGCCGGAGGAATAGCATCTGCTGCTGTAGATGGGGAAAAAGTAATGGAGGCAATCGCCAAACTGGTAAATACCTGATCACCTATTCATGGTACTTTTTCTAAGTAGGCTTTAAGGGATACGCGTAAAATTCCAGTTTACGAATATTTCGGTTTCACAGGATTGCCCTTTGATCCAACTTTGCATTGTATTTAAGATGAACGCTATGACAATCGAAAAACACAATACAATGGACTCAACTTTCTACTTATCAAATCTGGGAAAAAGCGGTAAAGATGTGATTTTAGAATCAACAGAGCAATCACCATTTGTGAAATACAGCAATCGGGAAAATGCCCTGCGGATATCAGGCAATTCCTTCATGGAGGATGCACATCAGTTTTATTCCCCGTTTTTGGATAAAATTTACAATGATCTTACAGAAACCGGTGACGCCATTCTTGAACTGCATTTTTCGGCCTTTGGGCCAAAAACAGCCAAGGTGCTATTTGCTCTGTTTGATAACCTTCGCACCTTCAAACAGGTTGGTAAAGAAATGAACATAATCTGGAAATGTAACACTGCTAACGAAAGCATGTCAGATCTTGGCGAATCCTTTTCGGAGCTTTTCGATTTGACGTTTCAATTCAAATATTCCGACTAAAGCAAGAAAAAGAAAATACTCACAAAGTGCAGCATGCTTCCTGCAAGTACCCAAATATGGAAGATGGCATGATTGTAGGGAATTCGCTCTAGAGCATAAAATACTGCACCTATTGTATAACAAACTCCACCTGCAATTAAATACCAAAGGCCTCCGGATTCCAGATTCTCATAAAGTGGCTTGGCAGCAAAAATGGCTACCCAACCCATAGCTACATACCCAATAGTGGATAGTAGATTGAATCTGCCGGTAAAGAATAGTTTTAAACCAACGCCAATCAAAGCCAACCCCCAGGTGATGCCAAACAATACCCAGCCAATGGTTCCATTTAGAGCCACCAGGCAATAAGGTGTATAAGTCCCAGCGATTAACAAGTAGATGGCGGAGTGATCAAATACATTCAGCTTTCGGCGCAGTTCCTTTTTGCGTGCCGCATGATAGAGCGTTGACGCAAGATACAGGGTGATCAATGTTGACCCAAATATGCTGAAACTCACAATGTGCCAGACATTTCCGTAAATAGATGCAAAAGTGACCAACAGCACAGTAGCAGCGATGCTGAGCACCAGCCCAACAAAATGGCTTAACACATTAAATAACTCCTCTTTGTGAGTATAGTAGGTAATCGGACTTATCATACTCACCCTAACGCATCTTGATTGAATTTGGTGCATCACCTAGAAGGTCATTCTCACTTTGATCGCTCATTTCTCCATTTGATAAATAATCTGGCAATCGAAAAGGGTCAAATGATCGATCAAACCTAAATTACGCAGTTTCTTGATTTTGGCACTGGTCTTGTCTAATAACAAACATCAAGGTGGTAATAGTAGTCCCGGGTGAATCTGCCGGTCAGAATAGCCCGGGACTCTATTTTAACATTAGGAAATCAAAGAGCAATTCTAAACGGGATTGCCTGAACATATAAAAATTTCACATCAGGTTATGTGAGAATTCTGCTAACCCCGAGGTAATTATATCCCGGGGTTTACTTTTTTAGTCAAACTTCAAATGTTTAACTGTCTGGGAATTGTTGATCAGTTGCTTGAGCGAATCAATCCCAATCTTCAGGTGCTGCTCTACGTACTGTGAGCTCACTTTCTTATCGCTTTCATCTGTTTTTACACCATCAGGGATCATTGGTATATCAGATACAAGCAATAAAGCTCCAACAGGCATTTCATTTGCAAAAGCTGCGGTAAACAATGTGGCAGTTTCCATGTCTATAGCCATCGCACGAATCTTCTTCAAATACTTTTTGAACTTATTGTCATGCTCCCACACCCGGCGGTTGGTCGTGTAAACTGTCCCTGTCCAGTAGTCCTGTCCATATTCCCTGATCGTGGTTGAAATTGCTTTTTGAAGCGCAAAAGAGGGAAGCGCAGGCACTTCTGGCAGCATATAGTCATTGGAAGTTCCCTCACCCCTGATTGCAGCTATTGGCAAGATCAGGTCCCCAACCTCATTCTTCTTCTTTAATCCTCCGCATTTACCAAGAAATAGTGCTGCTTTTGGATGAATGGCACTCAGCAGGTCACAAATAGTAGCAGCATTGGCCGATCCCATACTGAAATTGATGATAGTGATCCCATCAGCAGTTGCGCACTGGAAGGGGTGACCATAACCAACAACTTCTACGTTGTTCCATTCAGCAAACATTCTCACATAATTACCGAAATTGGTGAGTAAGATGTAATCCCCAAATTGATCTAATGCTTGTCCGGTGTACCTGGGTAACCAATTGTTTACTATTTCTTCTTTAGTCTTCATACACTACAAATTTGGATAATTCTAAACGAAATTCGACCTCTTCAATCTGCTCAATAAAATCTTAGCCAAGAACGTCGATCTAACCCGGAAACACAATTGCCAGTATAATGGTGGTGTCAATCACTCTATTATGAAAGACATTCTAATATTGAATCTCGCAAGCGGGCTATTTCACCAAATTAGGTTCTTCTATGACCAGGGCGCACCGTTCATGACCAACCCTGATCAGCTCCTCAGCTTTATAAAATTCGAATGTTCCACAGACTTCACGTGAAATGTTTACCAATATATCTGGTCGATGTTTTTCCAACAAAAGTGATGTCAGGCGATCCTGCATCAAATCAATTGACTCATTGAGCAATTCAAAAAAGCCAAGTTTCTTTTCGGCTTCTTGCGAGCCTGGGAGTAGTTTGTTCCATCCAACCAGAAATGATTGAATTTTATGCAAGTAAGCTTGCTGGGCCGCAGCTTCTTTTTTCTTATCTGCTATACTTTTTTTGTATGGAATCATGGCATTCACATTGGAAACCACCAACAGATCGCCAGGTGATCTTTGAACATGTTCTATAGGAATAGGATTAGTCACTCCTCCATCTATATAGGAGGTGCCTTCTAAAAGTACCGGCTTGATTACTGTAGGAATAGCCACGGATGCCTTTATAGCACCGTACATGCTACCTGTGGTTATTGACCGTTCCTTTTTCGCTTTAATATCTGTTACCAATGCTGAGAATGGGATGGAGAGATCTTCAATCTGACAATCAGGTATGATACTCTGCAATGTCTTAAAGACTCTTTCCCCTTTGATGAACCCCTGAACTGAGAATGTAAAATCGATTAACTTGAAAACATCGTATCGATCCAGATTAAGTGCCCACTTTTTGTATTCCTCTAGTTTTCCGCAGGCATAGAAGGCACCCACTACTGCTCCGATCGATGAACCAGAGATCGATGAAATCTCATAACCATTCTCTTCCAGGGCCTCTATCACACCAATATGTGCAAGACCTCTTGCTCCTCCACTGGACAATACAAGTGCTACTTTTTGGGACATGCGGCAAATTTAGTGGATTTACTCTGCATGCATACTTTTTTGCAGGTAAGTTTTATCAGTCCGACTGAATAGTGATTTTAGGATCTACTGGAAGTCAAGATCAATAACGGACTTGCAAAAGTCACCAAATACTTCAAGTTCCTTGGTAATGATAGATTCAAGAATGTCCAGGTTGAGGTGGGCATAGTCATGTACTGCAAGATTCCGAAAACCAACCATCTTTCTTAGTGAGAAAAATTCACGTGTGACTTTGGGCACACCTAAATGTTGTTTCTTTACAATATGTGCCGCACAATCAATAGTTTCCTGACAAGCTCTTTCAAGATTCAATAAAAGGGCATCTTGATGGGTGTAGTTATGCCTCCAATCACTTGTAGTTTCCTCTTTTATTCTTCTAAGGCATTTTTCGATTGTTGCTACTTTTGCCTGAATAACATCATCCATAAATGGTCTTGGTTTTGGCAACTTCCTCTAAAATAACGGCTCTATCTTCAATACCTTCAATTGAACGGATTTTTGCTCGAAGCAATTGTATCACCTTGTCAATTTGATCAATATCTAGGATCATTAGAATAAAGATAAGGAATACCAATTATTAACATTCCGCTTTCTTGATTACATGCAAAAAAGATTCTGGGTCAAATATAGGAAGTTGAGATTTTCTAAAATCCCTATGATTTCTTGTTATAATAGCTTCTAATCCTACTATTTTGAGAGCTGTGGCATGCTGTATTCCATCTTCAAAATCCCGGAATTTCGACTGAATGGAATGACGAAGTTGTTCAACCCCAACTTCAACACATTGAATCATATCTATTAAATCAGCCACAACCTCAATGGATTTTTTAGAGCCAATAAGTTTTCGTAGGATATAATGAATATTGTTGACGGCCAATGCAGACGTGAATAACTCTAATTGGCCAGTTTCACCTAAGTCGAAAAGCTTAGATGCTGATTCCGAAAAGGGTTCTCTGTCAAGCAAAAAGTCAAGGATTACATCGGTATCAAGAAAAACCTTACCGGCCATATTTAAGTTGAATCTCTTCTTCCAATACCTTTTTATGATCAAAGTCTTTATCTGTCTTGGCCACTCCTCTTAATTTCGTGACTCTAGGAGAAACAAGCGTACTTTTGCGTAATTCTGCCGATTGAGATGTTAAATATGCAAAATAGTTCTCTACAATCTCAGATAGGCTTTGATGCTTACCTGTTGCAAATTCCTTTGCTTTTTCAATTATGTCTTTCTCAATGACTAATGTCAATTTTGATTTCATGCACGTGTGCTTTATCAATAAAGTATACGTGTAAGTTAAGGTTTTGGTTTTTTAAAACAAAGGCTTCAAGGCCTCCCAAATAATTTCAACTGGATGTTTAGACACACGTTCAGTCCCATCTTTGATCTGGTGACGACAGCTGGTTCCTGCCGCAGCAATGATCACCTCCTCAGGCTGCTTCCTCACTGTAGGGAAAAGAACGAGCTCACCGATTTTCATTGAGATATCAAAGTGCTCCTTTTCATAACCAAATGACCCAGCCATGCCACAACAGCCTGATGGGATCATGTGCACTTCATTAGAACCCATTTTGGTCAAAATCTTCTTGACTGGTGTCAAAGATGAAAGCGCCTTCTGCTGGCAGTGGCCATGAAGCTTTATCAGCTTCTTTTGTTCTTTGAACAAGGATAAATCGATATTTCCAGCATCCATTTCCTTCGCCAAAAACTCTTCGATCATAAAGGTATTTGAAGCCAGATACTTCGCTGCCTCCTTCTCCTCTCCTCTAAGTAAATCTGGATACTCATCTCTGAAGGTGAGAATGGCTGAAGGCTCCACTCCAACTAATGGGGTTTCAGCGGAAACCAGATTTCTGTAAAGGTTTACATTGTATTCTGCCAACGACCTGGCTTTCTCAAGCAATCCCTTTGATAAGAAACTCCGGCCCGATTCCTCATGTCTAACGTACTCTATTTCATAACCCAACCGGTCTAAAAGTTTGGTAGCAGTGATACCAATCTCTGCTTCAGTGTAATTGATCAGCTCATCAATAAAGAGGTAGACCTTCTTTTTTGGAGAAGTCACAGTAGGTTGAAAACCCTTTAAATACCAGTTCTCCCATGTCACTTTAGACAGGTGTGGCATGCTTCGCTTTTTAGCAAATCCCATGATCCCTTTCACCAGGTTGCCCGTCACATCATTTCCGAAAGTGAGCCGATAACCCCATGGCACTAATGAGGCGAGCTTCATACCAGCAGAGAAATTGCCGATGAGCCTGTTTCTAAACGGGACACCCTTTTCCTTGTAATACTGATACTGCCACTCTTGCTTGAGCTTGCCCATGTCCACATTTGAAGGGCATTCGGACTTACATCCCTTGCAGCTTAAACACAGATCCATCACCTCTTTGATTTCTTCGTGCGCAAAAGGGTTCGGCTGATCAGATTTGGTCAGCATCTCTCTCAAAATATTGGCCCGAGCTCTTGTGGTCTCTTTTTCATTTCGAGTCGCCATGTAGCTGGGACACATGGTCCCTCCGGAAAGCTCTGACTTTCTACAATCACCGGAACCATTGCATTGCTCAGCGGCCCGCAGGTAGCCTAACGTATCTGAAAAATCAAGTACCGTCTCAAACTCTTTGGTCACCTGATCCTTCTCATAGCGAAGGCTGGTGTCCATAGGTGGAGTATTGACAATCTTGCCCGGATTAAGGATATTATTGGGATCCCAGGTTTGCTTGATTTGTTTTATTAACTCATAGTTGTGCTCACCTACCATCTTTGGGATGAACTCTCCACGCAACCGGCCATCACCATGCTCTCCGGATAATGAGCCCTTATATTTTTTCACAAGTGAAGCGATCTCTTCGGCAATTGTACGGAAGAGTTCTATTCCTTTACTCGCTTTTAAATCCAAAACTGGTCTGAGATGGAGCTCTCCCGACCCGGCATGTGCATAGTGCACGCATGACAAATCGTATCCTTTGAGAATTTCGTTGAACTCAGCGATGTAGGCCGGAAGATCTTCCACATCAACTGCGGTGTCTTCAATCACCGGAGCAGGTTTTGCATCACCGACTACATTGGAAAGTAAACCCAGGCCAGCTTTCCGCAAGCCCCAAACCCGCTTAATATCTTCACCTTTTACAATTGGATAACTGTAACCCAGCCTTGCTTTTTTCAAATCCTCGATCAGTGCCATCGCGGCTACTTCTGCTTTCTCCTCAGAATCTAAGGTAAGCTCGGCTACCAGTATTGCCTGAGGATCTCCTTCCACAAAGAACCGATAATCCCGATAAGTTATGTTCCTCTTGGTGGCCTCCAGAATGTAATGATCCATCAGCTCGCAGGCTGTTGGTTTATGCTTCAAGGCTACAAGATTGGCATGCAGGGATTCGTCGATGGTATGACAATGAATGCAAACCAGCCTCTTGTGTGGCGGAGCTATTGGGGACAATTTGATTTTCGCCTTGGTGACAAAAGCCAGAGTACCTTCTGAGCCAGCAATTAGTTTACTAAAATTGAACGGTTTACCCTCAACTGTAAACGGGAGCATTTCAGAAAGCATATCAATGGCATACCCAGTATTTCTTCTAGGTACTGAAGCTTTCGGAAAACCTTCCCGGATCTCCCGGACATTGCGCTCATTGGACAGCATCTCCTTGATTTGAAAGTAGATTGAAGACTCCAGAAGCCCCGAAGTTCCCATTCCATTGGCCCGGGCCAAAAATGCTGAAGAGTCCAGTTCACCAAATTTCGTTTTGCTGCCATCAGCCAGGAAAACCTCAACCTCAAGAAGATGCTCGCGCGTACTTCCATAAACTACAGAGTTGGAGCCGCAGCTATTGTTTCCGATCATTCCACCAATCATTGCCCTGTTGGCAGTGGAGGTCTCAGGAGCAAAGAAGAAACCATACTCGTTCAGGTAGTGATTGAGATCATCCCGCACAATTCCAGGTTGAATAATCGCCCAGCCCTCTTTTTCATTGACCTCAAGTACTTTGTCGAAATTTTTAGAAATGTCAACCACAATTCCACCACCCACTACCTGACCAGCCAGTGAAGTCCCGGCAGTCCGGGGGATGATGGAGGTTTTATGCTCATTGGCAAACCTAATGAGCAGCGCTATGTCATCGTCTGATTTAGGTATCGCCACTGCTTCTGGTATTTCACGATAAGCGGATGCATCAGTGGCATATAATTTCCTTGTTGTCTGGTCGGTAAAAAGCTCCCCTTCAAGTTGCTTTTTAAGCACTTCAAAATTCATGATACAATGTTAAACAATACCGGTTTTAAAACTATGTGCCAGTGACTGGCTATTCGAGGCTATTGTTGTCTGGGGTTGTTTACCAAAATATTACTTTAATAGATTTGGCTTTGGTGAAATGATTGTCTTTGGTGGCCAAAATTAGTGAGTGCTGCTTAGAAAGGGCGGCTATCCAGACATCATTTTCAGGGATTGGGGTTCCGGCCTGTTTGAGTTCAGCTTTTAGGCTTCCATAAAATTCTGAAGTTTCAGCATTAACATCCACGACAATGTGGTTTTGAATAAAATTTGATACTTCTATTACTCGTAATCGCCTCTTAGCTGAAAGATTGGCTCCATAAAACAATTCTCCAACTACGATGGAGGGGATTAAGATCGTATGATTTGTAAACCTAGAAGCCAAACGTGAATCACCACGAAAATAATCGATAATGATATTTGTATCAACCAAGTACCGCTCACCAGTCCTCATGGTCAATCCGCTCACACCCTTCAGAAATAATTTCCTTCATTTCATCCGCCTCCTTTTCAGACCATATCCCAAAAAATCCTTCTGCTGGCATTTCGCTTGGCTTTGATTTGTCGTTCAACAAGGCCTCCGCTTTATCAAGCAATGTCTTGTCATTGGTTTTTAGAAAACCTTCAATAATACGTAGTTTACGTGTTTCGAAGCTCATTGGGATAAGAATTGTATATACGTGAATATACTAACAAATTTCCAAGTAAAATAGATCACTTAAGCACCAGCTCACAATAAACCGCAAAGTGATCTGAAATATACTTCTGATCATACGAGTCTGTGAGCACAGCATATTTCTTCACCTCAATGTCATCACTTACTGCGATGTAGTCAATCCTTCTTTGGGGTGGCTCTGTGAAGTTGAAACCGTTGAAAGTAGCATCCGGACCAAACGCTAAATCAGCAATCTCGCGGGTATCAGTAAGCTGTTTTTTCATTTCAATGATCGGTTCTTCATGAGGCTGCACATTCAAATCCCCAGTTAAGACCACCGGAAGGTTTTCCTCATTTTTTTCAGCAATCATTTTCAGAATAACTTTCATCGATTCCACTCTGGCAACTTTACCGATATGATCAAAATGGGTATTGAAAAACCAGAACTTTGCACCGTCTACTTTCCGCTCAAACAGACCAAACGTACAGACCCTTGGCAGCGCTGCATCCCATCCTTTAGAAGGAACTTCCGGGGTTGGGGACAACCAAAATGTACCACCTTCAAGCAGTTTGAAATTAGCACTGTAATAAACTGCGCTGAATTCCCCCTCTCGTTTGCCATCATCACGACCAACACCTATATAACTATATCCTTCAAGATTTTCGTCCAGATAATCTACCTGCTGTGGCAGTCCTTCCTGGATCCCAAAGATGTCTGGTTCGTAAAACTTGATTTGCTTGACCAGGTTTTCTTTTCGGTGGTGCCAGTTGTTTTCATTGTCCCCGGCGTGATCCAGCCGGATGTTGTAAGTCATGACGGAGAGGTCTTGGGCGTAAGCAATCCCAGTCCAAATGAAGAAAACAAAGATGAAAGTTGACTTGGTGTGCTTCATGGCTACTATCAGATAGTTCTAACACAAAGATGTTCCATTTCAACTCATGCGCACAGTCACTTTAAATATTTGTGAAAAAATCATCATCCCCCAATAGCAGTTAACAATAAATGGTGCGAATAAACGCATCCTGCTTAAACTTAATACGTACAACATCATGTCCCTTTTTTGTATCTTTGCCTTCATAATAAAACGGTGATGGACGTAACTACTTTTACAGACTTTAGAAAGAACATGCGTGCCTACTTTGAAAAAGTATTCACGATGGGAAAACCCTTATTCATCTCGCGCCCAAAGGGACAAGACATGGTTTTGATGAGCAAAGCAGAATATAACAGCATGCAGGAAACTTTTCATTTATTGTGTAGTCCTAAAAATGCTGAACGCTTATTGAAAGCAGTAGAGTCAGATAAAGCAGGTGAAGGTAAGGTTAGGGAACTCCTCGATTAGATGGAGGTTTTATTTTTAGATCAAGCTTGGGAAGATTATTTATTCTGGCAACACCAAGACAAAAAAATCCTCAAAAAGATCAACAACATATTAAAGGATATCGATAGGCATCCATTTGAAGGAATAGGTTCACCTGAACCTTTGAAACACGACCTCAAAGGCTACTGGTCAAGAAGAATAACCCTAGAACACAGGCTTGTTTGCCTGCAAAACATAGATAAACAAGCAGCTGAACTTTATTCATTGTTCACGATATCTTTTAACGATTAAATCGGGGTTTCGAAGTGTATCAAAAACATCTGTTACATAGACGGTATCATCTTTATGAAAATAGATGATCTTGTAACTTCCCTCTAAAATAAAGCGGTGGTTTTGGTTGAGCATTTTTAACTCCTCTACAATCCTTCCTCTATCTGTGAGGGCAGATAAGGAGTCTATTTTCTGAAGTATGTTCTCAATAATCCGTTGTGCAGTCTCATCAGGGTATCGACAGTAGATTTTCTTAAGGCTGTCTTCCGCCAACTGCGTAATCTCAATGTCTTTCACGTATTACCAGTCCTTCACCTCGCCCCTGAGACGATCAATTGTTTTGGTTTGACCTGATTCTATCTGCTTATTCGCATGCTCCGCCCTGGAAAGGAGCTCAGATCGACTGATCTCTGACCCATCAGGGTGATAACCTGGGTTAGAGGATTCCAAAAGTTCTTTGATCTTCTGTATTAATTGGACATCTTCCAACTTAGCTAGCTGCTCAATTAAATAAAGTTTTTCTGATTGTACGTCCATACTGGTTTAAAAGTAACGATTTCTAAAATTAAATGATTCGAAACCCGAAAGGAATGTGAGTTTTAAGTCTATTTATCGACTGTAGATTACTTTTAAAAGTTACACCCATGTTTAGCCGAGCAGAAGCCTCACAGATCAGACAGCAGTTTTGGACCACTTTTGGCCAATACATGAAGCCTGTTCCTTCATCGGAATTCTTACCGGTCAATTGGATCAACTATAACACTGGCCTCAAAGACGTGTATTTCCGAATGGATGCTGGAAGAAGGTCAGCCATCATTGCTATATCCATAGACCATGATGACACGGACATTCAAGAGTTGTTTTTCGAGCAGTTCCTCGAACTGAGAACCTTACTTCATAGCGAATTAGGTGAAGAATGGGAGTGGCAACTACACCATACCACCGAAAACGGAAAGTTAATCAGTCACATTTACAAGGAACTCCCCAAAACTTCTGTTTTCAATAAAGAGCAATGGTCAGATCTCATCTCCTTTTTCAAACCCAGAATCATCGCTCTAGATGCCTTTTGGGAGAATGCGAAGTATGCTTTTGACGGGTTGAAGTAATTTATCAATCTATTCGATAAATTTAGCTGTATGTTCAAATTAAAGACCTGGTTTTAAATAATGATTGATCAGCTGCCTATTTTGGCAAATAGAAGAATATTTGCTCTTATTTCTCTTTGTCTTGCTCTCAAACCAACTCATCATCAACGATTCATCGGGATTGGTTCTGACACCTGGAAGCTACTGCCTGACAGTAATCAATTGTAATGGAGAGAATATTGAAGAATACACAACGCAAGCGAACTGATTATCTCGGGCATTCAAGTTGTCGCTACAGCTCGAACATACTGATACAGCGAACCGCATTCTATTAACCCAAACTATCTAATCAGCGATTGCCCCTACTACTTCTTCTTCATCACCAACGCAACTCTATTCGGCAGATAAACACTTAAAAAGTGTTCCCCAAAAAGCGTCACCGTAGGATAAGTCATTTCATCATCTATTCGGTCATGTCCACCAAACTTTGCCTTATCAGAGTTAAGAATAATCTTGTACCTCCCTGCTTCCGGTACTTTAAACCGATAATCCGGCACGGAGTTGGTTGGAGAAAAATTGAATGCAAAAATGAGGTTATTGCGTTCAAAAATCATGGTCTTGTTGTCCTCATCCATGTTCAGCTGCTTGGCGGGCAGAGCACCTACTATATGCTCCTCATTCGCCATTTTCACCATCTCTGCACCGAAGTTGTACATATATTTATACTTCAGCTCCTCATTTTCCTGAAGGCTCCACTGACGCCTGGCGTATTTATAGCTCCATCCATTGCCTTCACGTGGAAAATCTACCCACTCCGGGTGACCGAACTCATTGCCAATAAAATTGAGCCAACCTTCACCTCCCATAGACAATGTCAACAACCGGATCATCTTGTGTAAAGCAATACCCCGATCAATCACCACACTATCATAATCCTTGTGCATGTGCGTGTACATCTCTTTATCCATCAACCAAAAGGCCATGGTTTTGTCACCCACAAGTGCCTGATCATGTGACTCGGCATATGCGATAGTACGCTCACCGTATCTGCGATTGCTCAGGACGTCCCACAATTCATGAATGTTCCAATCTTCGTCAGGTTTATGCTTTAGTGTTTTGATCCAAAAGTCGGGAATCCCCATGCCCAATCGGAAATCGAATCCCATTCCACCTTCTTTCACAGGCCTGCAAAGGCCCGGCATCCCGCTCATATCCTCTGCAATGACGATAGCACCTGGCTTAAGGTCCTTGATCAGGGAGTTGGCCAGCTGGAAGTAGGTAAGCACATCCCAATCTACATCCCGAAAATATTTTTCATAGTGATCAAACGAAATGTCACCATGATGAAAGTAGAGCATGGAAGTCACCCCATCATATCGGTATCCATCCATGTGAAACTCTTCGATCCAATATTTGACATTACTCAGCAAAAAGCGGAGTACTTCTTCCTTACCGTAGTTAAACAGCTTAGAATCCCAAAGCGTGTGAAATCCACGCCCTCCCGGATGAAAATAATGGTCATCAGTACCATCAAATTCATTCAGACCCTCGGAAATGTTTTTTACAGCATGTGAATGGACAATGTCCATGATTACAGCTATGCCCATGCTATGGGCTTTATCCACTAGGTATTTCAGGTCATATGGTGTTCCAAAACGGCTACTTGGTGCAAAAAAGTTGCTTACATGGTATCCAAACGAACCGTAGTAGGGATGCTCCTGGATGGCCATCACCTGGATGGTATTGTATCCCTGTTCTTTAATTTTAGGTAAGAGTATATCGGCAAACTCGATGTAAGTACCAACTCCTTCCTTCTCTTGGGCCATGCCAACATGACACTCGTAGATATAAGGGTTGCTGTAGGCCGGCTCTGGTGTGAATTTCTTATCCGTCCATTTGTATGGTTTGGGTGGATCCCAAAGACGGGCCGTGAAATCGTAAGTTTTTTCATCCTGGGTGACATATCGAGAATAAGCTGGAATCCGGTCCACTTTACCCTGATTTCCAGTCACTTCCACCTTTACGGCAGATTCATGTACCAATGACTTGCCATAGGTTTTATCATCCAAAAAAATCTCCCAAATCCCGTCCTCAGACTTGACCATGGCATTCGATTGGCGATCCCAATTATTGAAATCCCCGATCAGATGAAGTGCATGGGCATTTGGAGCCCATTCCCTATACCACCAACCCTTTTTCTTTTTATCGTAATTGAATCCGAGATACTCGTATCCGGTAGCAAACGCATCGAGACTACCAAACTTCTTTTCGAGCTCTTTTCTGCGCTCTTTATAACGTTGCATCCGATCATTGATGTCGCTTTCATACGGTGAAAGCCACGGATCATTTTTCACAAGAATTGGTGTACTCTTGGCTGCCATACTTCTTCTTCACTTAGGTGTGAGGTGTAAGTTAGGCACCAGACCCTCCGCTACCAAATATTTTAAATGAAAGCAGCGATTTGTTATAATTATCGTAATTATTACAATTAATATTTTTGATATTTTCACAAAAATGAAAAACTAAGCTAAGGTGTCATAATCTTTCAAATTCCTGCTCAGAGAATAATTTTCTAAATTCAATGTAACCTCTTCAGATATGCTCAGTTTCCGCTTTGACATGACGCTTAATCCGTATAAATATTGAATTCACTAGATGATCACGAAATAATGCTAAAGGTAAAAGCCGGGGATGTGGAGAAACTCGGACTCCTTTATCATCGATACAGTAAGCGACTATTTGGGTTCTTCTACAGGATGACCCAAAGTGCTGCAACCAGTGAGGACCTGGTGCAAAATGTATTTATACGAATGCTCAAGTACAAGCATAGCTATTCGGAATCAGGGAATTTCGAAGCCTGGGCATTTCACCTTTCCAGAAATGTACACAAAGACCACCTGCGTAAGAATAACCGGTATTCGTGGCAGGAGGACATGAGTAACTGGGAAGGGCAATTGAAGGACGATCAAAACAGTGAGTCCTTTTTACAAAAGACGGATGAGCTCAACAATCTGGCATTGGCTATGAAGGCACTGGCTCCTGACAAGCGCGAGTTAATTGAACTCACACGATTCCAAAAACTCAAGTATGCTCAAATAGCCGATCTCCTGGGTATTACTGAAAGTGCTGTGAAAGTGCGGGTTCATCGCACCATGAAAGAGCTAAAGGACAACTACCTGAAACTTGATGGAAACATTTCAAAGCAAAATGGATCATGAAAATAGACGATAACACAGCTGCGGAATGGTGGATGGATCACCTCGCCGGCAACCTCTCACCAGAGCACAAGATTCAGCTCGATCAATACTTATCTGAGCACAAGGTTCTGGCTGAAGAATTGGAAGCAGAAGCTGCTATATGGGAGCGTATGGGGGATCTGGATAGTCCAGCGCCAAGCGCATCCATGGATCAGCGGTTTGAAGCCATGCTGGCAGGTTATCAATCAGCGTCCTCGACCCGAACTCCAGGTTGGTCATTGATACGGTCCTGGTTTGTCAGCAACTGGCAAGTGGGGTTAGGTGCTCTGGCTACAGGTTTGATCGCGGGAGTGTTTTTCATCAACGGACCTGACCAGGAGGTGAGGTCTTTAAGTGCAGAAGTACAGGAAATGAAAAAAGTACTGATGCTCACAATGATTGCTCAACCTCAGGCCCAGGATCGAATCAAGGCTGTGAACATGGCCAGTGAGCTATCCTCCGGTGACTCGAAAGTCATTGAGGTATTGATCTCCACACTCAATAGTGACCCAAGTATCAATGTGCGCCTGGCTGCTCTTGATGCACTGCTGCCATATGGCAACCAAAGTGAAGTAAGAGAGGCATTGGTAAGATCTATTGGCATTCAGGATTCTCCACTCCTGCAAGTAGCCCTTGCTGATGCCATGATTGCGCTAAAAGAAAAATCAGCGATGGATTCTTTTCATAAGATGATCACCTCAGATACCGTAAATGAAAGCGTCAAGTCAAAACTGAAATCAACAATAGAAACACTGCGATCGATCTAGAATTCGCTGCAGTTCAAACTAAAAAGAGAAATGATGAAAATTTCAATTTTGATTCTTATGGTAGCCTGGATGCTGCCTCAGGAGCATAAAAAGCAAGAGAGTGAGCGTGACGAACTCACTGTAAGTGGTAATCAATTAACAGTGGTTGTAGATAACATTTTTGGTGAAATCCAGGTGAAAAAAAGCACAGGAAACTCTGTGAAATATTCTGTATTGAAAACCATTGAGGCCAGGCGACAAACAGATATGGATAAAGGTTGGAATGAGGTAAAGATGAACGTCATCCAACGAAATGACTCCATCATTTTCTACCTCACTGCTCCTTTTATTTGTGATAAATGGAGTGGTTGCAGGGAAAATGGAAGATGGGTCCATCGGGAAAAAGAGCTGTATGATTTTTCATTTGATTACACGCTTGAAGTGCCATCATTCAGCAACCTGGATCTTCAAACAGTTACTGATGGAGAACTTGTGATCTCTGATATAGAAGGTACTATAAAAGCCAACAATGTCAATGGCGGAGTTGTGATCCGAGGTGCCCGATCAGTAGAATCTGCATGTACGGTAAACGGAAATGTAGACGTCTATTTCAAAAGTAGCCCTGACCTGGATGGCCAATACAAGACCATCAATGGCACCATCAACCTCTACTGTGCTTCATTAAATGCGCAAGTCAAAGCCAAAAGTATGAATGGCAAGCTTTACACTGCTTTTGACTATCAGTCCATGTCTCCAAAAGTGGAAAAGCAAGTATCCAAAAATGGAGCATCTACTATTTATCAAATCAACGAATCTCTAGCCATCGAAATTGGGACAAGTGGTCCCCAGCTGTCTTTTGAGACACTCAATGGCAATATTTATTTAAGAAAACTTTAAAAGGACTAACTCATTATATCATGAAAAAAATATCAATCATCACACTCGGAATCCTCCTGGCCATTGGTGGGTTCGCTCAATCAGATTTCTCTGAGCAGTTTACAGTGCCCCTCAGCAAACCAGGAGAACGGGGAACGCTTAAAATCGACCATATGAACGGTGATATTATTGTAACAGGATATTCCGGAAAAGAAGTGATCATCTCTGCAAAGTCTAGCGGCAACTCTCATGTTAATGATCACAACCATGACGATGATAATGTGCCCGCAGGAATGAAAAGACTCAATGTAAACCCCGTTGAGCTAAAAGCAAGAGAGGAAAATAACAAGATAACTGTGCATTCAGACTCATGGAAAAGAAGACTTAATCTTGAAATCAAAGTACCTGCAAATATGGATTTAGACATACACTCTGTACATGGTATCATCAAAATCTCCGGGGTAAACGGAGCTATGGATATCTCGGCTGTAAATGGAGAGCTGGAATTCTCAAATGTATCCGGATCCATTGTCTCAAATACTGTGAATGGCGATGTGAAAGCTACTTTTAAGAGCATCACAAGTGGAGAACCCATGTCCTTTGTAACCCTGAATGGAAATGTTGACGTAACCTTACCAGCCAGTGTGAAAGCATCTGCAAAAGTCCGGTCAGATCGCGGAGACATTTATACAGACTTTGACATGACGCTGGAAAGCTCGAAAACAGACGTGAAAAAATCCGACGGACAGTATGAAGTATCCATCAACACTTGGGTATATGGAAAAATCAATGGCGGAGGGCCTGAGTACACTTTTAAAAATATGCAGGGCGATATCATTATCAGAAAGGGCAGCTGATTAGTTATCCGACTTCAGTTTGACCAACAAATACTTAAAGAGTTCTTACCCTTATGAAAAGGATTGGAACTCTTTTGTTATTTCTGATCTATTCACTGCTCTTATGCAACTTTTACTGGTAGGGTAAGTACTTTATTCGATTGTTTCTGAAAAAACACTACCATGCTCAAAAACTTCCTGAAAGTAGCTCTACGTACCATCCGTCGAAATAAAGTTTACAGCATCATCAACATTATGGGCCTGGCCATTGGTTTGGCATGCGCCATATTAATCCTTCTTTGGGTGCAAGATGAACTCAACTATAATTCCTATCATAGGAACATCAATGATATCTATGGAGTAATGGAAAACCAAAACTATGAAGATAGGATTGGTACAACATTCTCTACTCCCGGACCACTTGGCCCATATCTTAAAACAACATACCCCGAAGTAGAGCATTCCTCTCGATTGACCTGGGAATCTGAAAACCTCTTTTCAGTAAACGATCAGTCATTTTATGAAATGGGCAGGTATGTGGACGAGGACTTCTTCAGCATCTTCACTTTTGAGTTTTTGCATGGGAATGCTGAAGACCCATTTACAACCAAAACATCACTTGTTCTCACTGAGAAGCTGGCACAGAAGTATTTTCCTGACGAAGATCCTATTGGCAAAACCATCAAACTAAATAATGATGAGCTTTTCACCGTAACAGGTGTCGTAAAAAAATGGCCCGATAACACTTCCAATGGTGATTTTGATTACCTCGTGAACTTTGAATACTTCTGGGATGAGAATAAAAACTGGCTGGACCAGTGGGGAAATAACAATGTGCGATGCTTTATCCAACTGAACGAAAGTGTGAATTGGGAAGAGTTTAGTCACAAACTGACCAACCTTCTGGACGAAAAAAATGACGACAATGCAGTTCAACTCTTCCTTCACCCACTGTCAAACTTACACCTGTACTCAAGTTGGGACAATGGGGTACTTGATGGTGGAGGTAGAATTCGCTACGTGAGGATTTTCACCATCATTGCTTTTTTCATTCTAATGATCGCCTGTATCAACTTCATGAACTTGGCCACAGCCCAGGCGGTGAAAAGAGCAAAAGAGGTCGGGCTTAGAAAAGTGGTTGGGGCGGTGAAATCCAACCTGATATTCCAGTTTCTGAGTGAGTCAGTGGTATTCGCCATTTTCTCGGGGTTGATCGCTATAGGCTTGGTGATTTTACTATTGGAACCTTTCAATCTTTTGACTCAAAAGGCGATCAGCTTTGACCTGGATCCTTCATCAGGAGTTATACTTCTCTTGCTGGTTTTGATCACTGGCTTGGCTTCCGGGAGTTATCCTGCTTTCTACATTTCAAGATTTCAACCAGCTAGTGTCCTCAAGGGGCAAATCAAAAGTGGTCAGGGAGCAGTCCGCTTTCGCAAAGCACTCGTTACCACGCAATTTGTGCTCTCCATCATCATGATTTTTTGTACCATAGTGGTTTATCAGCAATTGGTGTATGCCCAGAATCTGGAGATAGGATTTAATAAGGAGGGTTTGATCTACGTGGAGATGCATCAGGATATGAATGATAAGTACGAAGTGATCAAGGATCAACTCATGAAGAACCCTGACATCAAAATGGTCACTGCCATGAGCATGCCACCGCTGGGTTTTGGCAACTCAACCTGGGGATTTGACTGGCCGGGAAAGGATCCACAGTCCAAGATTTTGTTTAGCAATCTTTCCATTGACAATACGTTCACAGAAACATTTGAGATCCCACTTGCTGCCGGTCGGAGCTTTGACCCAAAGTTTACCACAGACACGCTGCATTTCATGGTGAATGTAGCCGGCGCTACAGCAATGGGTTTCACTCCGGATGAGGTAGTGGATCAACCCGTTACTCTTTGGGGAGAGCGGCACGGAAAAGTGATCGGTGTTTTTGAGGATTTCAACTTCACTTCCACACGTAGTAAAATCAGGCCACTGCTAATGCTTCATGATCCGGACTGGCTCAACCACCTCATCATACGTGCTCAGCCTGGCAAAAACCTTGAGGCTATTAACATTTTAGGGTCCATTTACCAGGAGTTTGCTCCAGCATATCCCTTCGAATACACGTTTGTGGATGCACGATGGAACGAGTTTTATGAAAATGAAGCACGCACTGCCAAGCTGTTCAACACCTTCGCCTTTGTTGCCATTTTCATTTCATGTCTCGGGCTCTTCGGTCTGGCGGCTTTTTCTATTCAGCAAAGAACCAAAGAGATTGGTGTGCGAAAAGTACTTGGTGCCTCAGTCTTTTCCATTATCAGGATCACCACCAAAGAATTTGCCATCATGATATTGCTTGCAGCACTGATAGGATCACCGGTAGCGTGGTACCTTATGGACATGTGGTTGGAAGACTTTGCCTTCAGGATAGATGTGACATTGGCCATACCAGTTATCACCACCCTGATCGCTATTGCAGTGGCTATCCTTACCGTTTCTTATCATGCATTGAGAGCGAGTAGCACCAATCCGGTAAACGCTTTGAAGTTTGAATGACCATTGGATGGATTTGAGTTATTTTAAGGGCATATTCGAAGTAACTCAACACCGTGATCATGCCGAATGGATTAAGTAAAAAGCAATTAGGAGAACATGAAGTCATCGTAGTGGATTATCGTGGAAAGACCGATGAAGAACTCATGAATATTGGTGAGGCACTTCAAAAGTTGATTTTGAAAGAGAATAAGTTCAACCGCCGATTGGTCTATGTAAAAGATGTCAATCCGTCACCGACCTTTAGGGTTTTCTTAAGAAAAATGGGCAAAAACATTGGTCATGTTCCATCCAAAGTTGCGATCATAGGCCTGAGTCCCACTAAAAGAGTGCTGATGCAGGCCTACAACAAGTTGATTGGCGGATCACTCAGATTTTATGACGATGAAAAAGATGGGATCGATTATTTAACATCAGGTTAAAACAATATTCAATTCGTTGAGAATATTGCATGAATGGTGATTATTTTTAGAAACAAAAGTCACTATGTCAGATCACTCTATGTCACCCCAGCTCAAAAAGACTCTTGGCCCATTGATGCTTTGGGGGCTTGGCGTGGGTTATGTGATTTCAGGAATGTACTTTGGGTGGAACCTTGGCCTGGCAGAAGGAGGTACGCTCGGGCTGGCCATAGCCACGTTCTTTATCATCATCATGTATGTCACCTTCACGTTTAGCTATACCGAGCTGGCTTGTGCCATCCCGAAAGCAGGAGGTGCCTTTGACTATGCGGATAGGGCGTTAGGGAAAAAACTTGGCTTCCTTGCTGGCATGGCCCAAAATGTAGAATTCATCTTTGCACCACCGGCCATTGCTGCGGCTATAGGAGCCTATTTTCACATTTTTATCCCTCAAATTGACACCATTTATATCGCCGTTTTTGCCTACTTTATTTTCACCGGACTCAATATTGTAGGAGTCAGAGCAGCGGCTATATTTGAATTGGTGATCACCATTCTGGCAGTAGTAGAGCTTCTCATCTTTGCCGGGGTTTGTTTACCCAATTTGGAAGTGGAAAACCTAACTATGAATGCCCTTCCTAATGGATTTCAAGGTGCGTTTGCAGCAATCCCATTTGCCATATGGTTTTTCCTGGCCATAGAGGGTGTGGCCAATGTAGCTGAAGAAGCCAAAAATCCACAGCGAAGCATCATGATTGGCTTTGGGTCAGCTATCATGACCCTGGTCGTTCTTTGTCTGCTCACCTTTGTTTCCGCAGTAGGTGTGGACGGATGGGAATCAGTGGTATACCCTGAAGGCAGTACTGATCCGTCAGATTCTCCTTTGCCTTTAGCTCTTGCCAAAATCGTTGGTGATGGCCATTTCTTATATCACCTCCTCATTACTGTTGGACTGTTCGGTCTTATAGCCTCTTTTCATGGGATTATCCTCGCGGCAGGTCGTTCTACCTTCGAGTTTGGAAGGGTTGGTTATATTCCCAAATCACTTGGTAAGGTGCATCCAAAAACCCACACTCCTGCCAATGCATTGGTCATCAATATGGTCATTGGGATTATTGCTTTGTTAACCGGGAAAACAGGTGAAATAATTACAATTGCATGCTTTGGCGCACTGACACTATACATTATTTCGATGATCGCTTTTTTCCAGCTGAGAAAGAAGGAGCCTGATCTCATGAGACCATTTAAAGTGCCTTTGTACCCGGCTTTTCCGGCCATCGCCCTGGTGATAGCCACACTTGCACTGATCGCCATGACCATTTATAATTTGAAACTTGCTGGGATCTATGCATTGATCATGGTGGGATCATATATTTGGTTTCAAAATATTAACCAGGCGGTAATTAAGCAGACAAAAGATACCGATAGAACATTGTGAATAAGCCAATTGCTTCTTCGGTATTATTAATCAAATTCAACTTAGTTGATGCCACAAAAAAGAACTAATTTCATTTCAATAGATTGACTTTACATCTCTATGGCCCAACGGTTGAATTTTAACTTCCCAACACCAATCAGATTTGGTGTCGGGGTAATCGATGAATTGGCTGATCATTTGATTCAGCAAGGATTGAAGCACCCGCTAGTGGTGACCGATCCAATTGTGGCAGAGCTGGATTTTTTCAAAGACATTGTCAGGCAACTGAAAGCCAAAAACCTGGCTGTGGATGTCTACTCTGACATGCATAAGAATCCTGTCAAATCTGATGTATTAAAAGGAGGAGACTTTTATCACAATTCCGTTTGTGATTGTATAGTAGGCATTGGTGGAGGTGTAGCTCTAGATGTGGCTCGTGCTATTGTGCTTCGGATCAATCATTTGAGGGATTTGTTTGACTATGATGACTTGACAGGTGGAGACCAATATGTGACCGAATCTGTACCTTATTTTGTGACCGTACCAACAACCGCTGGCACAGGTAGCGAAGTTGGACGAAGTGCCATCATATCGGAAGATGAATCCAAAAAGAAACGAATCTTATTTGCGCCAAAGCTCATGGCCAGACAAGTATTTGCTGATCCGGTGTTGACCATGGAGTTGCCACCGTTTGTAACAGCCACAACCGGAATGGATGCGCTGACTCACAATATGGAAGCATACTTAGCCAGGAACTATCATCCTATGTGCGATGGTATTGCGCTTGAAGGCATGTCTTTAATTGCCAAATCCATTGAAAAAGCCACTCATCACCCTGACATAGAGTCAAGATCGGATATGCTACTAGGCTCTCTAATGGGCGCGGTGGCCTTTCAAAAAGGACTCGGTGTGGTGCACAGCATGGCGCATCCACTATCAAGCCTACTAGACACCCATCATGGATTGGCAAATGCGGTGAACTTACCTTATGGCATGGCCTTCAATTATGATGGATTTGAAGCCCGATTCGATAAAATGGCCGAATTTCTTGGAGTGATAGATAGTGATGGGGAACGAGTGGTTGACTTTATTTTTGAATTGAACCAAAGACTCAGTCTGCCCACTCAACTTAGGGAAATCGAGGTACGAGAAGAGCATTTAGAGCCATTATCAGTGCTGGCTTTTGCAGACTTTGCGCATCCAAACAACCCTAAACCTGTAAGTTTGGAAGATTTCAAAACACTCTATAGAAAAGCATTTTAAAAGAAGTTACGCTTATCATTTCGTTCAGAAATCAATCTGATACCTTTACTAAAAATCTTTGTCTATGTTGAAAATTGGCGTTTCTGCCTGCTTCATGTATCCTGATCCTAGCCGTTTGGTCTTTGGGCCCAAGACCCTGAGCTATATAGAGAATGATATGGCAAAGTATGTCACCAAAGCTGGAGTGCTACCCGTTCTGATCCCCGAAGTGGAGGAAGAACTGATTGATGGCATTGTGGCAGAATTGGACGGTTTTGTGTTTCAGGGAGGCACGGACCTGGCTCCAGAAGCATATGGCGAAAAGCCCATTGGGAGATGGAAGGGAGATCCTTTCAGAGATGCTTACGAATTGAAGCTTTTTGACAAAGCCATGAAATCCAAAAAACCCATTCTCGCTATTTGCCGAGGAATGCAACTAATGAACGTGTATTTTGGAGGGTCGCTTTATCAGGATACAGAAACCCAGGTTCCGGATGTATTGATTCACCGGGATGCCGAAGCTTACGACTTTCTATCTCACAAAATTGTCTTCTCCAAAGGTAAAATTCTGGAGAAAATCTACAAAAATGAGACTTCTGATCACATCAATAGTGTTCATCATCAATCAGTCAAGTTGCTTGGCAAAAACCTTGAGATTTTGGCGGAAAGTCCTGAAGACGGGATCATTGAGGCTATTGGATATACCAAAGCCCCTGATGGCTGGGTGATGGGAGTTCAGTGGCACCCCGAATTTTCCGAAACCCTCAAAGACTCGGTGGTCAACGCCGACAGACTGTACGATTTCTTTTTGACTCAAGTCAAATCCATTTCTGATAAAGACTAAGACATGAAAATAATTAATCCAGCTACTGAAGAAATCATTGCTCAACTTCCCGAAGACACAGAACTGTCAGTCTCAGAAAAGCTCCAGAAGCTTCGTGCCGGACAGAAAAGCTGGGCAGAAACAAGTGTGGCCAAACGCCTCGCTGTTATTGTGAAATTTGGGGAATTAGTGGTTGAAAACAAAGAAAAGCTTGCACAGATACTGACAAGTGAAACGGGTAAACCAATCACTCAAGCGCGTGGTGAGGTAACCGGGTCTCTTAACCGAATAGAGCATCTTAACACCAGTGCTGAAAAGTGGTTGGCAGAAGAACCAGTAATCTCTGGTCAGATCAATGAAGCTGTTCGTTATGAACCGCTCGGAGTGATTGCCAACATTTCTGCATGGAATTTTCCTTATAATGTGGGCTATAATGTGTTTCTGTATGCACTGGTAGCTGGCAATGCGGTGCTGTATAAGCCATCTGAGTATGCAAGTCTTACAGGCTTGAAATTCAAAGAACTTCTTGAAAAAGCCGGTCTTCCGGAAAATGTATTTGAAGTTGTGATAGGTGCGGGCAAGGAAGGTCAGTATGTTTTAGATGCCGATCTGGACGGTTACTTTTTCACAGGATCTTACAAAACAGGTGTGCACATAGCTCAGGCAGTGGCACATAAACTCGTACCAGTTCAGCTAGAGCTGGGTGGCAAGGACCCACTATATATAATGGACGATATCCCTGATATTAAACAAGCTGCGATAAATGCCGCTGAAGGTGCTTTCTACAATAACGGCCAGAGTTGCTGTGCCGTAGAGCGGATTTATGTGCAGAAAGCAGTTTATGAAGAATTTGTGAAGTACTTTATCGAAGAAGTGAAATCCTATAAAGTTGGTGATCCTGCATTGGAAGCCACTTTTTGCGGTACCCTTACAAGATCACAGCAAATCGATGTGATCCTTGATCAGGTGAAAGATGCTACACAAAAATGGGCAACTGTTGTGTTGGGTGGAGACCGGCCATCAGGTAAAGGTTACTACTTAAATCCGACAATACTGACCAATGTGAACCATGAAATGAGACTCATGAAGGAGGAATCATTTGGCCCTGTGATAGGCATTCAAAAAGTAGGCTCCGATGAAGAAGCCGCTGAATTAATGAATGATACTGCTTATGGACTGACTGCTGCGGTTTTTTCAAAAAGCGAAGAAAGGGCAAGGAAAGTGCTTGATCAAATGAACGTGGGAACCGTTTATTGGAACTGCTGTGATCGGGTAAGCCCTGGCACTCCCTGGTCAGGGAGAAAAAACTCAGGCTTAGGATCAACACTATCTTATCAGGGTATAAGAGCATTTACTCAGCCGAAAAGCTATCAGATGCGGGGGTAAGTATGTTGCCAAGAAAAGGTCGGGTAAATTAATTGGTCAAATGGAATGAATTGAGGTGATGGTTGACTCAATGTACATCTAGTTGCACACCACATAGGCTTAACATAAGCGAGAAACTATTACAATTCTGGCTTCTTAAAATTCAGTAAAAATGAATGAAAATATTTGTTTATCATGTGGGTTCTGCTGTGACGGTACAGTTATCGGGGTTGTGCGACTCAATCGTGAAGAGGTGTCTATATCAAAAGAATTAATGGATATAGAAGAAGTCAATGGTGAGGGGTTTTTTCTCCAACCTTGTGACAAACTCAGTTGTAATGGCTGCACCATTTATCCTCAAAGACCTAAGCAATGTGCCAGTTTTAATTGTGGGCTTTTAGGTGCCCTCAATCAAAAGAAAATAGATTTTGATTCGGCAATTGAAGTCATCGATTTGGTTAAAAGGAAAAAGGCCGTCATTACAGAAAAGTTGGAAACACTACATTTTGAATTGAAATCCCCATCATTTCACTTTAAAATGATCGAATTGAAAAAGATCATGCTTAAGAACCAGTCAGAGATATCGTCAACACAAGACCTGTCGGAATTAATATCGGAAATCAAAAAACTAGATATGCTCATGTCAAAAGAATTTGGACTCTCATTATTCTAAAAATCCATCTGTCCTATAAATTCAACAATGCACGGCTCCAATGCATCATAGAACCTAGCAGTAAAAGACACGCTTTGGTCTAATTCTGACTTCCTACTCAGGAGTATCAATCCATCCCCCTTAAGTAAAACAAGGACGACCATGACTAGGTCAAAATAATAATTTGCTTCTTTTGCCCTGGAGGTGGAGCAGGAGTTAGGCTTGCACCCAGACTCATAATTTGACATCTTGAATGAGTTTGGTCAATCATTTTTCCCTAAAACCCTTATCTTTCGAGACTGAAATGGAATCGATAGACAACATCACCCTTAACTTCTCAGATCAGAACATATTCATTCTGAATATCAGTCTTGGGATCATCATGTTTGGTGTGGCGCTCAAGCTTTCACCCGCAGATTTCAAAATGGTGCTTTCTCAGCCCCTTGGCACATTCGTAGGTGTACTTTCGCAATTCATTGTCCTCCCATTTTTAACCTTCATGATTATCTGGCTGGTAGAGCCAAGACCCAGCTTTGCGCTAGGAATGATGATGGTAGCCGCTTGCCCGGGGGGTAATATTTCCAACTTCTTCTCTGCCTTGTCAAAAGGAAACATTGCACTTTCCGTTAGTCTCACGGCCATTTCGAGCGTGCTGGCCATTTTTATGACACCAATCAATCTGGCCTTTTGGGCGAGCATGTATGAACCTACCACGCAGCTACTCACGGAAGTAAGCCTGAACTTTTGGGATGTGCTCAAAACGATTGTCATTATCCTGGGTATCCCTATTATTCTTGGGATGGGGTTCAGGCACCGGTTTCCAAAGACTGCTGAAAAGCTACAACCCTACATGCACTATGGCTCCATATTGATTTTTGCGGCGATAGTTATTCTGGCATTCTCAGCCAATATTGAGATTTTCCTCACCTACATTCATATGGTGATCCTGCTGGTGTTTGTGCACAATGCCGTGGCACTTACTTCCGGCTATCAATTGGGCAGGCTTTTTAAACTTCCGGAAGCGGACCGCAGGTCACTGGCCATCGAAACCGGCATTCAAAATTCCGGACTAGGATTACTCCTTATATTTGCATTTTTTCAAGGATTGGGAGGCATGGCGATCGTAGCAGCATGGTGGGGCATTTGGCACATCATTTCCGGCATGGTCATATCCTATTGGTGGAATTATAGAGTATCCTACGCGCAATGAAAGCACATTGGTTTTATTATTTGGTTAAAGCATCGAGTTGGATTGGCTTAAAACTATTTTTTGGTGGTGTGAGGATTCTTGGCAAAGACAAGGTTCCCAGTGATGGAGCTATTCTTTTCACTCCTAACCACCAGGGAGCCTTTATGGATGCGATGGTCACAGGATCTTTCAGTAAAATGCCTGTTTCTTTCCTGACGCGGGCCGATGTATTCAATAAATGGTCATCACCGATTCTAAAGGCCCTCAACATGATGCCTATCTACCGGATTAGAGATGGTATTGGAAGTTTGTCACAGAATGATGTGGTGTTTGAAACCTGCTTTCAGATGTTGTCGGAGAAGAAAGCCATTCTGATTTTTCCAGAAGGAAACCATAACATTGAATATCCATTGCGACCACTTTCTAAAGGTACCGCAAGGTTGGCCCTGGATGCCCGGGATAAAATTGACCCTCAAACCAAAATCTATATCATTCCCGTTGGAATCAACTACTTTTCACATCGAAGGCCACTCGCCAAAGTCTTTCTGTACTTTGGTGACCCCATAGAACTTGAGGATTACATGCCGCTCTATCACGAGCACAAACAAAAGGGATACAACCAGCTAAAGGAAGACCTCACTGAAGCAATGAAACAAACGCTGATCCTGCCAGAAGAGGATGAACACTATGTGCAAAAAAGGGACTGGATTTTTCAGCCGAAACATGAGTCCCTTAGGTTCCAGGATTTACGAAACATGGGCACTGGAGATCAGTATGAAGAAAGTAGAGATCTTCACAAAAATCTTTTTATCAAGTTGTTGATTGGCTTCTTCAGTTTGTTTAACCTTTTTCCTCTTCTCGTATTACGAAAAGTTCTTGGTGGCATCAAAGACAAAGTATTTTATGTATCTATCAAGTTCCTGCTGGGAGGAATCATGCATTTGATCTGGTGGACAGTGCTTTACACAATTGGCGCTGTTTTCATCGGCTGGGAGGCTGGACTGCTCTTTGTGGCAACTGGTGTGATCACCATGTATGCCCGGCAGTCCCTGATCAAGTTCTAGTTCACTCTTGCCTGAAATTTTTTACGATCATAGATCACATTACCTTCACGGTCCCATTCCTTGGTGATGACCGGGGGCGTTTTGTCAAAGGGTTCTAAAGGATAAGAAACCTCCCGCTTCACCCGTTCATTGTCGTAGTACTCTCGCCAGATCCCGACTTTATTGTTAAACCTAAAGTGCCCAACCACAGCCAGATTGCCATTGGGATGATACGCAAAATATTCTCCTTCACGCTCACCATAATGTACCGGGATGACCTCTTTGAGATTGTTCCGCTCAAAATCGTAGTAAGCCAGTCGTGAATTTTTTGGCCAACCCTTCCAGTATATTTCTTTGTCCATCAGGATATCGTGCCTGTTGTACCGGACCCACCGGCCATGCTTCATTCCTTTGTAGTAATATCCCTCCTCAATGATCTGATCACCCAATTTTTTTTCATAGTGACCATGAAGGACACCCGCATAGCCTTTTTTCACTCGGAGTGAATTGACAATTTTCTTTTTCTTGAAGTCAAACCAGTAAAAGTCCCTCGCATATGGATCCGGCCCTTCGTAATCCTTTTCCTTGAGATAAAAGAACAACTCTACTGTGGTACGGTCTCCAAAACCCTGCTTGGCATAGCCACGCTTGGTCTTGATCCCATAGTAAATCTTAGGGTTCTTCTTTTTCTCTTTCTTCTTTCCGGTTTCTTCTTCCTCCTCCTTTTGAAGCTCCTGCTCCATGTCTATGGATAGCGGAGTTTCATACTTCACTTTGAAGAGTTCTTCAATAGATTCTCCTTCCTGCGCATTAGCAAAATAAGCTAAGAAACAGGCCGTTGAAACCAGTATTGCTTGTTGAAAAATATTCCTCATCATTTCTGTAACGCAAAAACCACCCAAAAAATTTTATTCTTCTGCAGCAGCTGAGCTAACCGATTGCCCAAAGAAGAGTGCATTTAAAAAGAGCTTGTTAGTACCATACCAAAACGCCCTGAAGTTTGGATTATCCGCGAAGTTAATCACTCTTCCTCTTCCTACCTGAGAAACCGTCACTGCAGGAGTATTTCGGATTTGCTCCAGGCGTTCTTCTGAAACGTACCCACTAAGTAATGGGCTCGATGTATAGACCAAAGGGTTGGCATACTGGTTTTTTGCCTTTTCCATAAACAACGAATGGTTTCTAAAAACAGGCATCCTGTCATTTTCCAATCCATAAGTCAATGGGTGACCCAAATCTACCTTCACTTCGAATATAGAACCTCCGATATACTGTGCACCACGATTTTGATCCAGATCAACATAACGCTTGTAACCCGAAGTGTCTGGTTTGTCTTTTACATAAGCAACAGGTGCTATTTCATTGTCCGAAAGCCACTTACCACCACTCTTCCAGGTAATGACCACACCTCCATTGGAAATCCACTTCTTAAGGTTCTCTTTCCCGGAAGAGGAAATTTCCCTATAAGAACCACTTACGATCACAAGTTTGTTGTACCTGCTGAGATCACGATAATTAACAGCCTGAGCGGGCAGTAAGGTGACCTGCATATCAAACCGGTCGTCCAGCAAGTGCCAGGTTTCTCCAGCTTCATATCCGCTTGCCCCTTCTCCTACCAGAATGGCTACTTCTGGTTTTTCGAGTACTTCTATTTGCCCACTTCCAAGATCCGAACCTGATTGTGACAATCCTGTATTTAATGCAAAAACATCGATACCATCTTTAGTGGCAATGTCTTTTACCAGCCTTTCTATTTGCTCCTTCTTATCTCTTTGTAATCCAACCGGAACAATGATTGACCCTCTGGCAAAAGTTTTGTTTGTGGTGCCATGAACTACATGCGATAATTCTGTTACGATATCTTCATTGAGCAACCTCATGATTGCACGCTGTGTATAGTACCCATAAGGTTCAAAAATGTAAGCATAGTCAGAAGTGCCGCTCACTGATCCCTTTACAAAAGTCGGTTTCACAATTTTCTCCCCAATAGCTGAGCTTGAATAATCTTTCCCATTTAATGCAGCAAAGTTTAGATTGAAAGCCATAGGCAGTGTCCAGGTAGAAACATCGTAAAAAAGACTGTCCTGAAAGGATGTTCTGGTCTCAAACATGGCCTTTATCAATCGATACTGGGGTTGGTTTGTAGGAATCAAATAGCTTCCTTTTTCATACTGCTTACCGTCCTTGTTAATTTTCCCGGCAACAGGGTAAACCTCGATTTGGTGTTTTTCAAAAATCTCCATCAAGTGATAAGACTTCACCGGATCATTAACTGACCCAAACACATATGCTTTTGCAGGATCACCACTTGCCAACTGCATTGATTCCTTGTAAAAGGTTTGCTGCATCTTCAGTAAGTCCAGACGCATCTCGTGAGCTGCTTTTAAGGTGGACAATGATGTAACAAAATGGTTTCTGATAGCAAAAGGAAACTTGATGACCCCAAACTGGTTTTCTTGTGCGTGACCCCTGGAACTTGCCTGTTCAAACAAGATACCTATTGATCCATTGATGTCCGGATAGGTGGAACCTTTGCCAATGTAATAATCATCAAAGCTCTCTTCTGAGTAATATAATGATCCAATACTATCCAATGCCTGGGCATGATAATCCGCTATTCGCTCTGTCATCGCTACGTTGGCCATAGGCGTAAGTGGGTTCTTTCTGGAAGGAATACCGGGCTGAAAGAAAAAAGTACTATTACTCCCCATCTCGTGATGATCCGTCAGTACATTGGGTTTCCATCTGTGAAACATCTCTATTCTGCCTTTTGACTCAGGGTGCTGCACCGGAAGCCAATCCCTGTTCAGGTCAAACCAGTAGTGATTGGTTCTGCCACCTGGCCATACCTCATCAAATTCGCGGGCATTGGGATCGGCCACTAGATTCTGAGATTTATGCATATTGACCCATGTAGAGAATCTCTGTAGCCCATCAGGATTGTAGCTAGGATCAAGCAAAATCACCGTTTCCTTCAGGATATCTTGAATCATTGGACTTTGTGCCGCAGCCAGATAATACGCTGCTAAAAGTGCTGCATTCGATCCACTTGCTTCATTGCCATGCACACTGTAGCCCATCCAGTGAACCAACTTTGCGGAGGCCGGAACTACTCCACTATTTGGGTTTGTCAGGCTTACATGCGTTTTCCTAATCTCTTCAAGATTGGACCGATTGGACTGATCAGTAATGATCAAAACCATGAGCGGCCGGTTCTCATAGGTTCTGGCATATTCCTCAATCGTTATCCTGTCTGATGCCCTGTCCAATGCCTGCATGTAATGCACCAATTGATCATGACTTACGTGCCATTCACCAACTTCATAGCCCAGCACCTCCTTTGGAGTGGGGATTTCAGGGTTATAACTCACACCAGTTGGTAAATAGTAATTCAATCCCTCCTGGGCGGATGTGGGCTGGAAAGTGAATAGCAAGGATAGAATGAGAAGAGTTTTGATATTCATAGGCTTTTTTGAGTTTATCAATGCAACTCTACCAGGTAGCTGCATTCAAAGTATTCTTTAGAGGGTAGTGTCTTGATTCCCTCTTTAACAATAAGGTTCATAGAGTGTGCTGAAGATCCTGCCAGCCCATGCCAGGGCTCAATACATATAAACGGTGACTCGCTACTTTTTGACCAGATGCCAAGGTAAGGGAACCCTTCGAAATGAAAGGTAAGCCAATTATGGTCGCTACTCTGCAATGATACCTTTTGCGATTTTAGATTTTTAAAAACCAGCGCATCTTTGTCAAACAAATGATCGGTTATAGGCAGCCGTTGATCTTCCATTTTCAAAGGTTCAGTTTGCCCTGAAAACAGACCACCATCAAGCAAGTGGGTTTCCAGGTTTTCGGCCTGGTCAAATTTGATCCGGTAATCTGATCGAAGTTCCTCAGCGCTCATTGGACAGTTAAATGCCGGGTGACCACCTATTGAGAAATACATTTCTGATTTACCAGCATTGAAAACTTTGTAGGAAGTCCTAAGTGCGCTATCCTCAAGCCGATAAGAAATCACTAATGAAAATGAAAAAGGATAAATCTTCAATGTCTGATCAGATGACTTAAGCTCAAATGACACTTGGTCTCCTGTATGTTCGATTAAGTTAAATTCATGGTCCCGGGCAAAGCCATGCTGGCTCATCTCATAAATCTTATCCCGATAGTGATATTGATCCTTTTTGAGCTTCCCGACGAATGGAAAAAGAACCGGAGCGTGCCTCCCCCAATGTCTGGGATTAGCTTGCCAGAGGTATTCCTGCCCGTTTTTCTTAAGACTTGTTAGCTCAGCTCCCTTTGGTTTAAATGAAGCTGAAATATACTGGTTGGCAATCTTCATCCTCTAAAATAAAAAACCTGATTGAGCTTATCTACTTTCTTGAGAATATTACAGCATTGGTATGTAATAGGGATAAAAAAGAAGCAGTTAAACTTTGCCAAACTGGATGCCATCGGATGGGCAAGTGACCCAAAAACCGTAAAACAATAACCGATAAAATTAATCGTAAAATCTGCTCCAGGAATGATTTGTCATTATTTTTATCAAATCATCAAAACCTAACGCATGTCTGATAGTCTCCAGGACCCTGAAAAGCCAGACTGGCTCACCGAACTTCAGCAAAAAAGCTGGGAACCTGAAATACTGCTTTCCGGAATTGTTCTTTATGGCATGTTCCAGGCACCCGGCTTACTTGACCAGTTCTACAGCTTCGCTCAAGAGAACCTCTATGGAAATGAAAGTGACCTGGACAACCTCGTTTCTATCTTGAAAATAGCTTTCTATTGGCTCACCTGTGGACTAATCCTGCATTTGGTGAGTAGAGGAATTTGGGTTGGAATGGTCGGTTTGAGTTTTACTTTTCCAAACGGGATCAATAAGGACAAACTCAAACTGGCGGAACCATTTGCCAACCGAATTGAACGTATTCCTTCAATAGAGAAGATCATTATCAACCTGGAAAAGATCTGTAGCTCACTCTTCTCGATCTCCTTCATGCTCTTTATGATGATGATTGGGGCTTATCTGTTCTTTTTGATTACACTAGTGATCCCCATTCTCGGAATTGTTTTTCTGTTCGATATCAAAGACTTTACTGGTGTCCTTGAAAAAGTGCTCATCATTTATGTTTTTACTTTTTTGGGCATTGGGCTTATTAGCCTCATTGACTTTCTTACACTTGGTTTCCTGAAAAGGATCAAATGGTTGAGTAAAATCTACTACCCAATTCATCTTTTAGTCAGTTCAATCACCCTGGCGAGATTTTATCGTCCGGTTTATTACACGATTATTACCAACTTTAATCGATGGAAAATTGCGGGCTTCCTGATCTTTTTTGTGGTTCTTACTTTCTTCGGTCTTGATAAAGTAGAGCAGTCGGGGATCCCCGGTGAAGAAATAACCCGAATTGAGCTTTGGAGCAATAGTCAAAATGTGGCCAATTTTAGTGGATACTATGACGATCAAAATGACGATTTTCATTCCGTTCAGGCCCAGATTCAATCTGACATTATTTCTGAGAACACCGTTCGCCTTTTTGTGGTGTTAAAAATAGGACTGGAAGACTCCATTATGAAAAACTGTAACTATGACTCTTTGATCAAATTGGATACCGGCTCCAGATTTATGAAACTGCACTGCCTAAAAGAATTCTACCAGGTTAAACTCGATGATGAAAAGTTAGAAAACATCAATTGGCTTTTTCACTACAAACAGAAAACCAGGCAACGAGGGATCATGACCTATATAGACATCACCAACCTGGAGCAAGGCATGCATGATATTAGGGTAAAAGGCCCAGATGGGATGTATCGTAGCAATTTTGCACAAATCCCTTTTTACAGAGAGCTTAGCCAGTCAGGATATCTTGTTCCAAAGAAACCTGAGGAAGAAGAGAAGGAAAGCTATTTGAAGCTGAAAGGGGTTTTACCGAAGTAGAATTAAACCTGAGAACAATCTAAAAAGTAAATTCAAACAAGGCAATCACGAACTTTACTGCAAAAAATATGAGGGCTGCAACAATAAGAAACGAACCAATCAATACCAATGCAATAAGCCCTTTGCCAGAGCCTTGATGTTTGCCTTCCTTATAATATTCTTGCAGGAGTTTGGCATTTCGGGTGTTGGCTTTAAACCAGAAGTCAAATATGGCACCCAAAATAGGAATAGCTCCAATGATAGCATCTATAGAAGCATTGATGAGCATTCGAGTGATCAGTAAGTTGCTCGCTCCATGCTTCCGCATGGTGTAAATCAACGCCAAGGAAACTCCATAGCCACTCAAATCCCCAATTCCTGGGATTAAACCAATAATAGGGTCTATCCCAAACTTGATACTTGTGCCAGGAAAAGTAAACTTACTGTCCATTACGCGTGAGATGCGATTGATCCACTTCAGATTGGGATGCGAAGGAGTTTGCCGGTTTTTCATCGTGCCATAATCAACTCGAAAATACCTTAAATGTTGATGTCATAGACGTACCATATCATTACATTAAGAACCACTCAATATGTTGCCATATTGGAAACTTTTTTACACCTTTGTTAAAAAAGTCACGAAAGACTAAGTAAGCTTCTTAACAATTGAACTTATGATACTACAGCCAAAATGCGCATCATTACCATGAGTACCCTCAAAAAGTACTATGAAAAACACCCCGATTCCGAGACAGGATTGAAGGTTTGGTTACAAAAGACAAAAAAGTCAAATTGGGAAACCCCTTCAGGCATTCTGAATACATTCTCTCATGCCAGGCCAATTGGAAATGGAAGAGTGATTTTCAATATTAATAAAAATGATTATCGCTTAATTGTTCAGGTTAATTACGATCGAAAATCGGTCTATATCTGTTTCATAGGAACACATAGTGAATATGATAAAATCGATCCATTAACAATTTGGGAATATTAGTAAAACAAGTGATCCAAATACTTTCAATATGGCTACAGACATTGCTATAAAACCGATACGCTCAGAAATGGAATACAAAAATGCTCTTAAAGAACTTAGTGAGATATTTGATGCCCCTAGAGGAACAGAGGCCTATGATAAAGCTGAGGTTCTGGAAATTCTCATCGAGAGTTACGAAAATGAGTATTATCCAATAGAAGCTCCAGATCCAATAGAAGCTATTAAGTATTTGATGGAAGAAGAAGGGCTGAATCAATCAGATCTTGGTGAGATCATTGGAGATAAGTCTAAAGCTTCACTTATCCTAAACCGCAGACGCAAGTTAAGTCTGTCAATGATTCGCAAACTTCAAGCGCGATTCCAACTACCAGCTGAAGTTCTTATTCAAGATTACCCCTTGGCTCATTAAAAAGCCACAGACTTTTTTAGCCTGTGGTTCCTATTGAGGTATTTATTAAACCTGGCTTAAACCTCCATCCACTTCGAGGTTAACTCCATTGATAAAAGATGCGTCAGCAGCCAGAAAAAGAACGGTTTTAGCCAATTCCTCCGGAGTCCCAAACCTACCTAGCGGTACCTGCTGAGCAAACCCTTCACCCATTTGCTTCATGGCTTCCGCCGGCATGCCCATCTTGTCATAAATAGGAGTAGCTACTGGGCCAGGTGCTACACTTACCACCCTGATGCTTCTTGCTTTTAGCTCGCTAGCCAGCACACGTGTGAGTGATCTCAGTGCTGCCTTGGTAGCTGAATATACACCCGATCCCTCAAATCCCTTCTGCGCTACTATAGAAGTATTGCTGATAATCACCCCTCCATCGTTTAAGTGTGGCAAAGCCTCTTTTATTAAGAAAAACGGGCCTTTGACGTTGGTATTGAAGTGCTTATCAAAATGCTCCTGTGTTATGTCGGAAATTGGTGAAAAATGTGCTATTCCCGCATTCAAAAAAAGTACATCAATTTTTCCAAAAGCTTCAACAGTCTGTTCCACCACCGATTTTGCCCTGAGCACATCAGCAGCATCTGCCAGAATTGTCACTACACCTGACCCGATTTCCTTTTCTGCCTGATCAAGTGCCTCCTGACGCCTTCCTGTAATAACTACCTTAGCCCCTTCTTGAGCAAAAAGCTTTGCTGTAGCCAGCCCAATACCACTATTTGCACCAGTGATCAGCGCAACTTTTCCTTCCAATTTTTTCATAAATAAGTTTTATTTGAAACGTTCAGTTCAAATAACGACATACTGGAACGAACGTTTCAAATATGTTGAAAAAAATTTAAAGATTGCTCAAAACCTCATCTACTACTTTGTCCAGTTTATTGTCCAAAATAGAGGTAACCCTGAGTCCTTGAAGAGTGGCAAACAGGTACATGGCCAGAGTCTCAGGATCTTTTCCAATGTTGATTTCACCCTGAGCTTGCGCCTCCTTGATCAATGCCGAGAAAATCTCCAGAACCTGGCTCATATTTTGGGTCAAGAAACCTCTGATACGATCATCCTGACCTGCCAACTCAGTGGTACAACTCGTGATCAAACACCCCTTTTGAGGCGTATGGTTAAGGTCTCCACTAATACCTCGAAACAGTGAAATGACAGCTTCTTTCGGCGAGGTAGCATTGCTGGTGAAGCCTTTGATCATTTCATTCTGCCTAAGTTGATAATGTTTCAGTGCTGCCTGAAAGAGAGAAAATTTATCTCCAAATGAGTTATAAAAGCTGGATCGATTGAGCCCGGTCACATCCACCAAATCCTGCATAGAGGTGCCATTGTAGCCTTTTTTCCAGAAAAGCTGCATGACATTTTCCATTACCTGGTCACGATCAAATGTTACTGACTTTGGCATATGTTGAAACTAACGATCCAAATATAACTATAGTTCTTGCCAGTTTAGATCCTGATTCAGCGTTAAACCAGAAAACCACAGACCTTACAGCCTGTGGTTTTCTTTTAATGGGTGTCCCAGACAGAATCGTCTGGGGATCTATGTAAATTCCGGCCCTCTGGCCGGGATTGAAATCACTTGGATGCCAGCTCCACACTCCTGTTTATGAAGTCTGTCAGTCGCTTGCCACTTAGCATTCCTTGCGAAAGCATCGCCCAGTCATAGGCTTGCTTGGCCAGATCTACCTGAACTTCTTCGCTTTCAGCCTCCACGATTTTCTTGGTATATGCATGGTTTGCGTTCACAGCCACAGACAGCATCATTGGCATCTCGCCAAACATCATTGGCCCACCGCCACCTGCTGCTTGCATGTCCTTCATCCTGCGGATAAACTCAGGAAGTGTGATCGTCACAGGCATGTCATCAGTAGCCATTGGTTCCACGGCTATGGTGTTCTTATCGTTGTTGATGGCCTTTTTGAAAGCTTCCTCCACTTTTCCCTTCTCCTCATCAGAGAGCACCGACTCTTTCTTTTCATCCTTATCGATCAGCTTGTCAATCACATCAGAGTCCACACGCTTCAGGGTGACACCTTCATACTTTTGCTCAATGTGGTTGATGAAGTGGCTATCCACCGGACCATCCAAAATCAACACATCATAGCTGCGCTTTTTCGCAGTTTCGATGTATCCATGTTGCTTCTCTTCATCTGTTGTGTAGAGGAAGACCACATTCTTATCCTTGTTGCATTGAGTGCCTTCTACTTGCTTCTTGTACTCATCGATGTTGAAGAACTTACCGGCAATGTTTTTCACTAAAGTGAAATCCTTCGCTTTCTCTTCGAACTTCTCCTCAGAGATCACTCCATACTTTACAAACACTCCAATATCACTCCACTTATCTTCATAAGCTTGTCTGTCCTTCTTGAATAGCTCTGTAAGTTTATCAGCTACTTTTTTAGTGATATAGCCGTTGATCTTTTTCACATTGCTATCCGACTGAAGGTAGCTACGCGATACGTTCAGCGGTATATCCGGTGAGTCTATCACACCATGAAGCAACTGTAAGAAGTCAGGAACAATATCTTTCACCTCATCGGTGATAAACACCTGACGGGAATAAAGCTGAATTTTGTTTTTCTGGAATTCAAAATCCTTCTTCAGCTTAGGGAAGTAAAGGATACCTGTGAGGTTAAAAGGATAGTCTACATTGAGGTGAATCCAGAACAATGGATCTTCTGCAAATGGATAAAGTTCTTTGTAAAAATCAATGTACTCTTCATCCTTCAGATCACTTGGAGATTTGGTCCAAAGTGGCGCAGTATTGTTAATGATATTGTCAGACTTGACTGTCTTCCACTTCTTCTTACCTTCCTCATCTTCTCCATCTTCTTCCTGCTTCTCTTTCTCCCCAAACCTGATAGGAATCGGTAAAAACTTAGAATACTTATCGAGAACACCCTGGATCCTGTGATCTTCGAGAAACTCCTCACCATCCTCGGCAATGTGCAGGATAATGTCAGTACCACGATCTTTCTTTTTACCTTTCTTGATCTCAAACTCTGTATTTCCATCACAAATCCAGATGGCTGGTTCTGCGCCCTCCTGATGAGAAAGTGTATGAATTTCTACCTGCTTGGCCACCATAAAGGCTGAGTAGAAACCAAGGCCAAAGTGACCAATGATCTGCTGATCATCACCCTTGTCTTTGTACTTTTCGATGAATTCAGTAGCGCCTGAAAACGCTATTTGGTTGATGTACTTTTTGATCTCATCGGCGGTCATACCGATCCCCCGGTCAGACACCGTGATGGTCTTCTTTTTCTTGTCAACTTTCACATCTACGATGAGGTCTCCCATTTCACCTTTATACTCACCTAGTTGTGCGAGCCTTTTCAGTTTTTGGGAAGCATCCACTGCATTGGATACCAGCTCTCTTAGGAATATCTCATGATCGGAGTACAAAAACTTCTTGATAATCGGGAAGATGTTCTCCGTGTGGATTGAAATAGTACCTTTCTCTGCCATGTCTTTATTTTCAGTTATTTGATTTCAACTGATCGGCTAAGACCAAATACTATTCCAGACATAAAAACCTGTCAAGATGTCACTATTTGGATTGAATGATCAAGGCGAACCTGACAAATTCCATCAATCGGACAAAATTTTCTGATTACTAGAACCATTCAGCACCAGATTGTCCACAATATTTACGCCTCCAACAAATGACAGACGGCATACATTTTGTAAATTATGCTAGTATTCACTTTCGTAAAAAGCGATTTTTTATAACAGTAAATGCAGTTTTACAATTTAGAACCAGAATATTTGGCAAGTTGCAAATAGAATCATATCTAACTATTTTAGCCTTCAATGAATAAACTCCCATTGCAGCAAGATCAATATGAAAGTCTTTGGGTGGCATTACTCAAGTTAAAGAAATGGGTCGAGGCGCACAATGAGCTCCCGCTACTTTACCTCAACCGCCACGATGATAACTGGAGCTTTAAGTCGGAGCCTGTTCCCTCCTGTTTTTTTAGTATAGGCGATACATCTCATGACTACCATGCAGTCTGGAATGGCACTAAACTAGCATTTAACCAACTACCAACGAACGATACAGCTGTCTTTCTCCAACTCTATCTACCCCATTGCCTGGCCTCACTTAAGGCACAACAACTTCAGCAGACACTTTGCACCGCACACATAGCGCAAACAATAGATGGGAAAATTGCAACCTTCACAGGAAACTCCAAATGGATAGGTAACCAGGAAAACCTCATCCATGCACACAGGATGCGGGCCCTTCATGATGCCGTGATGGTCGGAAAGAATACTTACCTGACGGACAATCCAAGATTGACTGTTAGGCATGTGCCCGGAAACGACCCACGTAGGTTTGTGATATGGGGAAGAGAGCATACAGATCCAAAAGTGGACATCACTCTGATCGTTATTCAGAACGGTAAGCCTTCGGTGAAAGGTGCCATAGAACTGGAAGCCTCGGCTGGCCAAATCAATTGTGCAGACATTTTAAAATCGCTTTATCAAAAAGGTATCAACAGTGTCTATCTGGAGGGTGGAGGAATGAGTATCTCACGGTTTTTAGAACAGGGGCTTATCAACCAGCTACAAATCCACATCTCCAGCAAGATTTTGGGCTCTGGTATTTCAGCTTTTCGACTAGAAGAACGTGAGCGCATCCAGGACTCTTTAGTGCTCACCAATAAAAGCTACTATCAGATAGGCGATGAAATAATGATTGTCAATGATCAGGAATAAAGCCCATACCATTTGGCATAACAACGATTCACTGTCCTCCTTGAAATCCATAGAGCTTGATCCACAGCAGGATAATTGTGTTTCGTCCAGGTATTCGATGGTAAGCCTTGGTACAGAACGTCTCGTGGCATCTGGCATGATAGCTGATGAATGGCACGATGTGATGAAAGTACCTTATATGAAGGGACGCCTATCACTCCCTTGCAGCTATGGGTACTCTCTCGTTGGCATAAACTCCTTAAACCAACCTGTGCATCTGCTGCATCCTCATCAAGATCTATGCGCTGTAGATTCCTCAAATCTTTTTGAAATTCCCGAAGCTTCTCCGCGCTATACTTTGCTTAGCAACATGGAGACAGCCATCAATATTTATTGGGATGCCTCGCCAGCTAAAAGTGATCAGGTACTCATACTTGGAGCTGGCGTTATAGGACTCCTCACAGCGAGTGTCTTCCGCAAGGCTGGGCATCAGGTGTTCCTGTTTGACACTGACCCAGTCAGAAAACAATGGGTTCATGAGAAGGGCTTTAATACAACAACTCCTTCAGATCAATCTTACCCACTTATAATCAACACTTCTGGAAAGTCGACTGCTTTAAACATGGCCATTGATCTCTGTACAAAAGAGGGAACCATAGTAGAAGCGAGCTGGTATGGAAAAGGCAATGTACCTGTAAATCTGGGTGGAAAATTTCACTACAACAGACTCACCATCAAGAGTAGCCAAGTCGGCACCATTCCTGCACACACGAAGGATCAATGGACATTTTTCAAACGAAAACAGTTATGTCTAGAATATCTAAAAGATGACTTCTACGACATATTTGTTGACAAAGTCATCGGCTTTGAAGAATTGCCAGGAGAATTTGAAACTATTAGAAGTGGTAAATACAAGTACTTATCTCTGATCATAAAATATTATTAAGACCATGTACAGCGTAACAGTAAGAGGGCACATGATGATCGCCCATTCCCTTCCAGATCCTTTTTTTGGTCCTGCACAAAAGATGCATGGCGCAACTTACATTGTAGATACCACTTTTTATAGCCCCGAACTCAATGAGGCCAATGTGGTCATTGATATAGGACTGGCTCACAAACACTTGAATGCCGTATTGGGTCAACTAAACTACCAAAATCTCGATGAGCTTCCAGAGTTTGCCAATCAGCTTACAACTACGGAGTTTCTAAGCAAGTGGGTTCATGCTCAACTCAAGGATAAGCTCAATAAAGTGTTTTCAGGAAAAATAAAGGTCACATTAGGAGAATCTCATGTAGCCTGGGCAAGCTATGAAAGCTAAATTTCACAGTCCATTTCGGCTCGATGATACTACTGGTGGGTCCATCTTCAACAAAGCATTATTCAGATGGGTCAAAGCGCGAGGTTTTGAAATTCACTATGCGCAATCTCCCACTCCAAAGCGCATCGAATGGATCAGTTCAATAACTCATTTTTTAGATGGTCCATTTTGCAGATATCCGATCAAACCCAAAGGTAAAACCATTGCCCTGATGCATCTTCCGGCTTTTGCCGACCCCAGCGCTAGTCAGCAGGACTCGGCCAATGAGCGGGGCGTCCTGCATGATGTCAGCTTAATCGTAGTGACTCATGACCGTGTGAAAGGAGAAATGGAGGATTGTTATTCGCTCCCTGCTGACAAAATAATAACCATAGAGCCAGGCTTAGCGAAAAGTAAACATAAGAATCAATATTCACCCATTCCTTCGAGATTGGTCTATGTGTCAAATTTCAACCCTATCAAAAATCATGAGGGACTAATGCGCCTCCTCAGCAATATCAGTGATCTCAACTGGAACATTGACTGCTATGGGGCCGGCGAGCTAAAACCACATATTGAAGAATTATGTACATCACTCGGTCTAGAGAAAAAAGTAAACTTGCTACCTCCAGTCCCCCATAAGAAGCTGATGACTTTACTACCGACTTATGATCTGGCTCTTAATTTTTCACTGAGTGAGACATACGGTATGTATATTCAGGAGTGTATAGGGGCAGGATTGCCGTTGCTAACCTCCAAAGTTGGATGGATACAAGACCGGAACTATTCCGGAGCTATTGATCCCTCCTTTTTTCAAGAGCAACTAGTGGATACCCTGACCCAAACCATCAAATATCAATCTTTGATCCGCGATACTCTGGCTCTGTCAAAAATGGTGAAAACATGGAACTTTACCCCTTTAGAACCATGGTTTTGATTACAATCACCTGCGTAGTTACTTTAGTGAGTATTTTGGCAGAAATCGTTCTCATACCGGTACCCAGCGTCGCCTCCACAGTACAGCTCGCACGAAATCACCGCCGATCAGCAGTCTTGTTCTCCCTCATCAGCCTTCCCATCGTATATAGTACCTTTTGTTTTCCTTTACTCAATAGTTGGCTCTTCCCTTCAAGTGAACCCTTATTCCAATCCTACTGGACATTGGGGTTAGGTGTGCTGATGATTGTTATTGGTCGGTGGATCACCGTACGATCAGCTTTTGATATTCACCACTCCAACCGATCATTGGACAAGCAAACAACCATAGTTACCAATCGATTATTCAGACATTCCAGAAATCCCGGCGTTGGTGGTATGGTCACTACACTCATTGGCCTTTGGTTCACATGGCCACACCCGCTTATGGCTCTTGGTATTGTATATTATTGTGGATACATGCACTACAAAATCCTTCTGGAAGAGCGCTACCTTTCCGGGAAATTTCCAAAGACCTATTCAAACTATTGCCTAACAACAAAGCGATATCTATGAACAGGACTCAACAAAATATTGCGTTGTGGTTTGACCAAACCTATAGAACCAGAGGTACGGCTTACTTAAGGCCGGAGAAAGCCTATAGGATATTTCATGTGCTGGCCAATACTCAAACCGGAGACCAGGTGCTCGACATAGCTTGTGGTGCCGGCCTCCTTGGATTAGCCGCACGCAACGATATCGAATATACGGGCATAGATATATCACATGAGGCGATCAACCTCGCTAAAAAGCTGGCTCCCAACAGAAATTTCATCACTGGAAACGCCGAAAAGCTTCCTTTCAAAAAAAATTCCTTCACCAAGGTGTTTTGTATAGGCTCTTTAGAAAGGATGCTCGACAGGTCGAAAGTGCTAAACGAGATACTTCGGGTGGGTACGGACACCTGCACCTTTTGCGTTATGGTAAGAAACGCCACAAGTTGGAAGTGGCTAATCAAACGATCGTTAGGTATGGTCAATCAATCTGGACATCAAGATGCCTTAAACCTGCAGGATTGGCGTGACCTTTTTTGCAAAAATGGATTTATCATTCAAAACACCGTTAGTGATCAGTGGCCGATTTATAAAACCCGACAACTGCTATTGACTCAAAGACCGGCCGACTACCAGCGTATATTTAAGCCTTTTGTTCCATTCAGGTTCGTCAATGAGTTTATTTTCGTTTTGAAAAAGGCATGAATCAGGTAAGCAAACTTTACAATCAGCTTTTCTTCTTTGAGAAATTCTTTCGCAGAGGGGCGTACCCGATCCACAAAAAAATCAAACATCCGGAATATCAGGATATTGTCGATTGGGTAGCTCATTATATTGAAAAACACACTGACCGGGACATGCGTGCTTTGCTGGATGTAGGCTGTGGAACAGGGTATTCAATCCAAAAGCTCAGGAGAACATTTCCCAACCTCAGCGCAACAGGCATAACAATTAGCACGAGTGAGTATGAACACAACTGTAAGCTGGTTCACAAAGGTGTGACGTTCAGGCTGCAAAGCTTTGATGACCCGATAGACGAGACCTATGATGTCATCTTAGCCATTGAAGCCATCAAACACACAGAAAACCTGAACAAAACACTGAGTAACCTTGCGCAAGCTCTTAACCCTCGGGGTGTGCTCATTCTCATAGATGACTGGCAGGTGGCCGAATGGAATACCACGGCAGAGGAAAAGTTACGATTGGACTGGTCTCTCTACCGTATCTGGAAAGCATCCGACTTAAATGAGGCCGTGGCCTCCAGTGGGTTGAGTCTGAAAAAGGAGGAGGATTTCACAGCGTATGTGAGTACCAAACCTTCAGCAATCATTCGAGTTCTTCAATATTTCCAACGAATTCCTATTGGAAGAATCTTTTATGCCGGAGCCCTTTTAGAAGAAGCTTATGGCGCTGGAGCGTTTCGATACCAGGTTCATGTTTTACACCGTCCAAACTGATGCCAGGCACTATACCCAAAGCTAGCCACCACGGTAGCAACCCCAATATACACCAGCCACATGGCAACATATTCTGGCAGCACTAGAGGTGTGAGCAAATCAATGAATAAACATACAGCCGCCGCAGGCCCAAATCTGGTGCGGGGTGGATGCTTGTCTTGCACACCTGCCAGCCATGTAAATACCTCGTATAGGTACCGCAACATTCCTACACTGATCAACCAGGGGTTGTAGCCAAGATAGGTAACCAAATAACCCGAAATAAGCAGTACATATAACGCGTCAGTCTCCATATCCAAATAAGCACCAATCCGGGTTGATGTATTAGTCTTTCTGGCCACAGCCCCATCCACTCCATCGAGAACCAACATCACTGACATAGTGGATAAAACCATTAAGTAATCCAAAATAACAAATAATGAGGCTAACAGCATGAACCTCACCATAGTCACCAAATTGGCATAGCCTACCAAAAGTGGAAAATGCTGCAACTCCTGTCTGTGTAAGTAAAGGCCAATAACGAACGTCAGCACACTGGCCAACCAAACTATCTGAAAATACTCAAAAGCAACTCCTATCCCTGTCGTAATCAAAATGACTACAGAATGAAATAAAGGCCATCCTTGACGACTTAATATGCTACTTAAATACATACCCAAAAGGATAATACGGAGGTAAAGCTAAAGTGTCCTGTCCATAGTGGCTCTGGAGCGATCTCATCAAAATGGAATGAAGTCCGGCATGGTTTACCTCCTCCGGTTGATCACCTGGCAATGCCGTCTGTTCAAACCCATAGGATCCTAGCCCGCTTACAAATCCAGTATCCCTCGATATGAAGAACACGGGTGTTTCATAACCATCTTCCTCTCTTGTAAAATATGGCGGCTGATGATCCCCGATTAACAAAAACAAATCATTGTCCGATCCATTTTTGACAATAAAATCCGAGAGCATATCGATTTCATAAACCACCGACCTGTAGTAGTCTTCTTCATTGGGATTGGTAAGAAAATCTACATTGGAATTATTCAACTGCTCATGGTCTGCCCAATTGGCCGCAAGAGCCCGTGGAGCATGAAAAGGTGTATGCGAATTGAGGGTGATAAAAAACAAGCTAAATGGCTCATTCATATCCTTCAAATAGTGATGGTATGTATAATGGAGACTATATTGATCAGAAGGTGCACCCCGCCACCCAAATCTTGCCTCAGGGTTTACATTCAGATCCATATATTTTACCCACTCATCCACACCATAGAAGTGTTGATATTGGTCCCAGGGTATCTGATCCCGCTCGTTTTCGGGCAAAGGGATCAATCGAAAGTTTTTGTATCCCTGTCCCTTAAGATGGTAAAAAAAATGGTGGTTTTTTCGATAGAGCGTATCTTTCATAATGGATACGAAATTGGCGCGGTTTTCAATGTTGTAGCCTAACATCACTGACCCATAGCTCACCCAGGAACTACCACCTGACACAGGGGCTGTACTAAACCTACCCGCGAGGCTCCATTTGTTCGCTTTCAAACTTCCTTCAAATCTTACCAGGGCATCTCTTACATTTTCATCATTGTAGGCCACTCTACCAAAAGACTCAATGAAAACCATGTAGATATTGGGGCGGTTCACCAAATCGAATTTAAACGCCTGATCAAACACCTCCAGTTCTGTTTGATCCAACTTCGCATACTTTATTTTTGCCTGTCTGGAATCAATTAAATTATGTGCAAGGCTTAAGGTGGATTCCTGGAAGACATCTTGAGAGGTGGTAGGCCAAGGGCGTTGGATCAATGCAGCAGCCAGTGCCACAGATAAACCGGTATACAGTACCAGTGAGATCCGCCCAAAACTGATTTGACCAATAGCCCTGAAAAACCAGACATAGACCATCCATAAAAGCCAAATCAGCAAGGGTATAAGCACCATGATGCCAGTACCGATCATTCGGTTTTCTGCCCAAACTATCCCAAAACCCGTCTTTAGAAAAGGCCAGTCACTATACAAGAGTGGAGCAAGTGCAAACAGATGGAAAAATGATTGATGATAAATCAGGTAAAGCCACAATATCACAGTGAGACTCGCAAAAGACTTATGCCAAAGAGCACTATTTAACCGACACAAAACGGTTAAAAAAGAGAGTAAACAAAACTCAATTGAAAATCGAAAAAAATCCTGGTTATTCCTCCTGAAAAAAAATTTTATCCGTGCTATCCAACTATCCTGATCAAAAAACTCAGTCAAAGGCAACAGCTCAGCGCGGTGATCGATAATCAATCCCGGGATAAAAAAAATAAAGTTTAGCGCGAAAAAAGATAACCAAACAAATATTTCACGATTGGTCATTTCTACCTAATCCTATCAGCACTCCTCACCAGTTTCTCATCCTTGCGAATAAAGCGATTGCCTAGGGAATTGAAAAGAAGGGCAGCTGCAATGATGTAGAACCCAATTTGAAAATTCCCCACACTGTCAGGGTTAAGCATCTTATCACCAATAGTCGAATAGTAATAGGTACTCCCCAGCACACCTGCCATGATCAGGGAATTGAGCGTGTTTAGCTGCATTTGGCGAAGCCTGTTCTTAAACTGAAACATAGAGATCAATGCGATAGCTGCAGCCAGGATCGCCAATACCGAGATCCAAAAAGTCTGTTCTGTGGCCATGGGAGTCAGATTGCCCGCCTCGTCGTAAGATGAGTACACCATCTCAAAGGCGTTGAGTGTCACTACTTCCTGCACACCTTGATCTATTTTGTTCCACATCGGCAAAAACAAAATGGTGATCATAATCACCGCCACCAATAACAAAAACACCGATTGTATTCTTTGAAGCATAATTTTCAAATTTTTAGATCGCAAAATTGCCTATACTCTGCCACTTAGGCAAACTAATGTTGGTATTGTAAGGCAAAGAATGAAACGACAACTATTCAAATCCTGATTATTTCTCCACTGACACCCCTTGGAGATCATTGTTCACTACTTTTGCGGGCGTGAGGTATTTTCTGGACATAGCATATCGAGGCACAGCTTTTCATGGGTGGCAGATCCAGCCCAACACGGTGACCGTGCAGGAGGAGATCAACCGGGCACTATCTACGATTTTGCAAACGCCCACCGAATGCCTGGGCAGTGGGCGAACAGATACCGGAGTACACGCCACACATCAAGTTGCCCATGTGGATGCCGAGCCTACTTTTGGCATTGATCAACTGAAGTACAAGCTGAATGCACTTTTGCCTTATGAGATCAGTATAAATGAGATCAGGGTAGTGAAACCAGACGCTCATGCACGATTTGACGCAACGAACAGAACCTATCATTACCACATTCATAAATCAAAAGATCCATTCAAGGCTGGAACATCTTACTTGTTTACTTCCGAACTGAACTTATCGCTCATCCAGGAGGCTATTACTTTGATCAAGGGCTGGACGGACTTTCAGGCATTTAGCAAAGTTCATACAGATGTGAACAATTATGACTGTGAGATTTTTGAGATATTATGGAAAGAAACCAACGACGGCCATATATTTTCCGTAAAGGCCAATAGGTTTTTGAGGGGGATGGTACGGGCAATGGTTGGTACATTGCTGGATATAGGCCAGGAGAAAATCTCCGTTAATGATCTTGAACAAATACTAAAAAGTGGGATTCGATCAAATGCAGGCCGTTCGGCTCCACCTGAAGGACTATTCCTGACAGAAGTAAAATATCCTGAATCCATCTATCTAGACAATTAAAAATTGGAGAAAGAAAAGACGATTAGTGGCAACATTCTCGATGTGCAGATCCTCAAGAGGCTGTTTGTTTTTGCCAAACCGTATATAAAGCAGTTTTACATTGTAGTGTTTTTGACCATTGCATTGGCTGCACTTGTCCCGTTGAGACCATTTCTGATCAAAAAAACAATTGATGAAGATGTGGCTCAGGGAAATTACCAGGGGCTCGTCTTTTGGGTAATCATCTTAATTGTGTTACTGATTGGTCAGGCCATTGTTCAGTACTATCACACCTATATATCGAGCTGGCTGGGTCAGTTTATCATCAAAGACATCAGGATTAAACTTTTCAAGCACATCCAGGATCTTAGGCTTAAGTTTTTTGATAAAACGCCAATCGGGCGATTGGTCACTCGCAATGTGTCAGATATAGAAACGCTTTCGGAGGTATTCAGTACGGGTATCGCCGGCATTATTGCTGACATTCTTCAACTTTTGGTCATCCTCGGATTCATGTTTTATCTCAGCTGGCAGCTCACACTGGTGAGTCTTGCTTTGCTACCTATTTTGTTGTTTGCCACTTATATCTTCAAAGAGAAGGTTAAAGTTTCCTTCAATGAAGTACGGACGGCTGTATCCAATCTCAACTCTTTTGTGCAGGAGCATATCACCGGGATGAGTATTGTCCAGATTTTCAATGCAGAAAAACGAGAATACGAAAAGTTTAAGGAGATCAATCGAGAGCATAGGAAAGCCAACATTCGGGCCGTATTTTACTATGCCACTTATTTTCCCGTGGCAGAAATCATTCAAGCCGGCGGGATCGGTCTTATCGTCTGGTACGGAGCAGGCAGTGTGATCCAGGAGCAGCTTACCCTCGGAGTGCTGATTGCATTTATCATGTACATTCAGATGTTTTTCCGACCTATAAGAATGATTGCCGATCGGTTCAATACACTGCAAATGGGGATTGTGGCTTCCAACAGAATCCTTGATCTGATGGACAGCAAAGAGCACATTGTGGACAATGGTGACTATGCCCCGGAAAACATTCAAGGAGCAGTGAAATTCGAAAAAGTCTGGTTTGCCTACAATGATGAGGACTGGGTGCTCAAAGACATCAACTTTGATGTGAAGCAAGGTGAAGCCCTTGCGCTGGTAGGTGCTACAGGTGCGGGCAAATCCTCTGTGATCAATTTACTTACCAGGTTTTATGAAATCAATAAAGGCAACATTGAAATTGATGGCAAAAGCATCCGTGAATTTGAACTCTCCAACCTCCGCCATCACATTGCAGTGGTGCTCCAAGATGTTTTTCTTTTCTCTGATAGCATATACAACAATATCACCCTCAGAAATCCTGAAATCAGTAGGGAAAAGGTCATTGAAGCTGCAGAACTGGTTGGAGCAAGGACTTTTATCGAAAGGCTACCTGGTGGGTTTGATTACAACGTCATGGAGCGTGGATCTACGCTATCCGTTGGTCAGCGTCAGTTGATCTCGTTTGTAAGAGCTATGGTCTATGACCCAAAAATCATTGTGTTGGATGAGGCAACGAGTTCTGTTGATACAGAAACAGAGGAATTAATTCAAGGTGCCATAGAAAAACTGATGAGCGGCCGAACATCTATTGTGATCGCTCACAGGCTCTCTACTATTCAAAAGGCTGATAAAATTCTGGTACTTGAAAAAGGAGAAATAGTGGAAGAAGGCAATCACGATTCTTTACTTGAATTAGACGGCTATTATGCGCAACTTCACCAGATGCAATACAAAGAGGTGGTCGCGTCATGAAAGTAAAATACCAGCGCTATGCTTATCTGGCACTTATTCTAGTCTTCTTAGGTGTGATTGTTACGTGCATTTATTACTTCCTGGGTGGATTTGAGCCCATTGAGGTTTATAGGCTTAAGTCAATCAACCGTACCATTGCCGGCAAGCAATTTGTATCTCACTATACTGATGAGGCACCTATAGAATTTGGTGCGAGATGCCGCAAAATGGTTGAAGAAGGAGACATTGAGGGAACCCTCTCCATCATAACTTATAAAAGCGATACTTTACCCGAGACACATATTGCCCAGTTTATCGGGATCACTTTACACAATGAAATGTCGGAAATCCCTCAGGATTTTGAGATCCGTGAGATAGAGACTGGCCCTCGCTACGCAGTTTTTATGTCGATGCATGTGCTGGTGCAACCGAGACCTCATAAAGTGGAAGCCATGCTTTATGCCGCAGCCCAGGAAAATGGTGAGGAACTCCAGGGCCTGTTTTTTCAGTTGAGATATCCCGACAACTCGCTAAGTGTAGAAGGCTGGGTGAAGCCCTAGTAATCCCAACTGCTGATTTGCTAGGTTGTTTCTAATAGTATAGGTTAGAACGACTCAAAAAGAATCAAAAATATTTAAAATTAACCCAATTGAGTACTCCTTATTTTTTACACGTAGCTGATCACCCAATCTTTCCGTCATCAGGTCTTGAAACTCTTGTGTGAAGTCATCATGCTGATGACTAAACAATTTGATAAAGTTTTTCATTTTTAAAGAAATCGCAACCTTGTCGGATAAAGCATAAAACCCGTCAAATTCGGCAAAATTATAAGTACCTGCTTTAGGCCCATACCACCCAGAAGAAACGGCTACACGTATTGCGAATTTGTCATAATTATCCACATATTTTGCAGCTAAAATCGGCCCAAACCCTACTCTTGACCTGGAAGCAAAACGTCCTGAACCATAGGCATAATCACTTTGCCGCTGTAAATTAAAGTCACTTCGGATCATGCCTTGATATAATTTCTCTTCAGAATTCAACCCTTCAATTTTCCAGAAAAAGGAAAAACCCAGGTCGATATTGAAGTTTGATCTCTTGAACATAATAGGGCGCTCCCAGTCAATATTCACAATGTTGTAGTCTACAGCCTTCAATGTAGGATTGGTAGGATTAGAAGTTGGGATGAGCAAAGGAGGCTTCCCTTCACCAAACAATGTATAAGGAGCTAGCAAGGGGTCCAAGTGCATGTACACATATTGTCCTTGATTTTCTATCAACTCAAACACAAGAAATATTTCAGGTTGAATTTTTTTGTACTCCGTTGAACTGGGTCCAAAAATCGCCATTTGACCTACCTCAGTTTTAGTGAAAATCAAGCTATTGGAGAGGCCTCCAATCTGTGCATGTAGCGCTCCCATTGTTAAAATCAAAAGGATCGTAAGGAGAGATATTTTCTGATTCATTTTATTTCAAATTGATTTCAAACTGTCCACGAACTTCCACAGTACCCAATAATGGTGAGGCTACAAGGTATATTTGAGTGTTCTTCTTGGTTTCCCGGAAAGAAGATGAAAGTGTAAAAATTTCACCCGGTCTATTCCCTCTTTGCCCAAACCAAACCTCACAGTACCATGTGTTGTCAGCCTCATCATAAGGGTTTTCAATCATTATCATTTCTATCTTATCGTCACTTGTATTTGTAGTTGTATCATCTGCCATAATATGAACAACCTGCCCAGAATATTCTATTTGAAAATCAGAATGTCCAAACACAAATGTGGAGTCAGAATTAGTCACTTTCCCACTTGGATACGTGGTTAACACTTCACTTCCAATTGTTGTATAGTTGGAATTTCCATCAGTTAATAAATACCCTTGGTGGTATTTCATATCTGTGATCGTCCACTCATCCCGATCAAAGAATTTTTGTCGTGGTTTGGCATCATCTGTTTCATAGCATCCGGAAAGGAATATTCCGCAGAAAAATAAAAGAAGAATAAATGTTTTTATGTGACCTTTCATGCTGATTAAATTTTGCATAAAGGAAGTGCTTCTTTTAGGCACTTTCAATACCTAGTGATACGGATATTTCACGTTTCACTTATCTCATTAGGGCTGAAAGTCACCCGACTCTTGTATTGGAAATACAAAAAACAATATGTGGTTTCTTTAACCTGAGTTTAATTGGAAGTAAATAACCCTAACGTAAGATGTTCGAAGTTACTGAGCATATTGTGGTAGGGTTGAGTCAAAAAGCCAACGAATAGTTGAATATTATCAGGAACTAAAAAGTCATAATTCGTATGTGATGGGCATCAAACTTCAGCTGTTTCACTTTCACCTGCAAGCTGCTTGTCATGAAGTTCTCTGTAGGACCCACCTTTTTTCATCAGCTCATCGTGCGTGCCACTTTCTGTAACCACGCCATCATCTAGCATGATCACCTTGTCCGCAAGTTTTGCGGAGGAAACGCGATGAGAAATAATGATGGAGGTTCTACCCTTCATGATCTTAGTCATGGCATTGAGAATAGCATTTTCCGTCTTTGTGTCCACAGCAGAGAGTGCGTCATCCAGTATCAAAATTTTCGGTTCCCGGGCAATGGCCCTGGCAATAGAAACCCGCTGCTTTTGACCGCCTGACAAAGTAATGCCCCGTTCACCAACACGTGTTTCAAATCCGTTCGGGAATCGGTCAATATTTTCCAAAAGATCCGCATCTTTAGCAGCCTTCTTAATTTTTTCTTCTGTCATACTATCCAAACCAAAAGCAATGTTTTCACTGATCGTATCAGAAAAAAGGAAAACGTCCTGAGGTACATATCCAATTTGAGACCTCACCGATTCGATGTTGAAAGTCCTAATATCTGAGTTGTCAATGAGGAGCGAGCCTTCGCTGGTATCGTACATCCTACATATTAAGTTGGCAATAGTACTTTTACCAGAACCAGTCGTCCCAATAATCGCGATACTTTGCCCTGGCTCTACTTGAAATGAGACATTTTTCAGTGCTTGAATACCCGAATCAGGATAGATGAACGAGACATTGTCAAATTGCACCTTACCTTGAATATCCACTACAAGATTTTCCTCCGACACAATATCACTCTTGGTTTCCAGAAACTCATTGATCCGCTTTTGAGAAGCCGCGGCACGTTGGATAATACTGGTAATCCAACCTAAAGAGGTTACCGGCCAGGTAAGCATGTTTACATAAATGATAAACTCAGCGATCACCCCAGTGCTGATAGACCCTTCAAAAACCTCAACCGATCCGATATACACAGTGAAAATCACACTCAGCCCAATCAACCCCATGATCAAAGGAAAGAAGAGTGCCTGTACAAATGCGAGTTTCAGGGATTTGTGCTTGTAATCCTCGCTGGCCTTATCAAAGTCATTTTCAATATCCTGTTCGCGAACAAAAGCCTTGATCACACGAATACCTGAAAACGCCTCCTGCACAAACGTAGAAAGCCCGGAAAGGCTTTGCTGGATCTCCTCAGATCGCTTATTGATGATGTTATTGACAAAATAAATACTAATAGAAAGCAGAGGCAGTGGAATCAGCGAATAGAGTGTCAATCGAGGATTGATGGAAAACATAAACGGAATTACCATCAAAAAGAGCGTCACCAGATTGATCCCGTACATGATCGCCGGACCTATATACATCCGCACCTTGCTCACATCTTCAGAAATCCGCGCCATTAGGTCACCTGTATTGTTCCTTCTGTAAAAACTTAATGGCAATGTTTGATAATGCTCATAAATTTCATTTTTCAGATCATACTCCACCCTTCTTGACATCACAATGATGGTCTGTCTCATAAAAAACATGAAGACCCCTTTGAGCAATGCCGAGATCAAAATCATCAACCCCAGGATAAAAATGCTGGATGCAAAGACCTCATAAGTTGAATTTTGGAGGTCAAATCCACTGAAAGCATGAAAAATATCATAGCTTCTTTGGAGCAGGTCAAAAGAATATCTTACAATAACAGCTGGCACTATGCCAAAGAAATTAGAAACAATTATGAAAATTGTCCCAAGAATCAAGTGCCATTTGTATTTACGGAAGTATTTATTGAGATGAGCTAAGTCTTTCACTAGGGTTTAAAACGGCATGTTAGCCAAATGGTTATTTAGTAGAAAACAACTAATTTTGAGCCCCTTTGGTCAGGGGAATACCTCTGGGTCATAAAGGTGACAAAAGTAGTAATAACAACAAGAATGATAGATACCCAACCCAAAGTAAAAAATAGTGAGATTTTCAGTGCAATGGCTGACCTCAACCATGAGCAACTGGTTTTTTGTCATGATGAAGAGATTGGCCTGAAAGCCATCATTGCTGTGCACAACACAGTACTTGGCCCGGCCATGGGCGGCACTCGTATGTGGAACTACCAGTCTGAGGAGGCAGCAGTTCGTGACGCACTCAGACTTTCCCGTGGCATGACGTTCAAAAATGCAATTGCCGGACTCAACATAGGTGGTGGTAAAGCCGTGATCATTGGTGATGCTAAAAAAATAAAGAACGAAGCGCTGATGCGTCGTTTTGGTAAGTTCGTGAACAGCCTTAGTGGCAAGTACTGGACTGCCGAAGATGTAAACATGAGTGCCCGTGATATGGAGTACATTCGCATGGAAACCCCCTATGTGACTGGTATTTCTGAAAGTATGGGCGGTTCTGGTGATCCAAGCCCTGTGACTGCATATGGAGTTTACATTGGCATGAAAGCCAGTGCTAAAAAAGCTTATGGATCAGATAGCCTGAAGGGCAAGAAAGTGGTTGTACAGGGAGCAGGACATGTTGGCACCTATTTGATTGGCCACCTTGTGAAAGAAGGTGCTGAAGTCTATGTGTCAGATATTTTTGAAGATAAAGTAGCTGCCGTAATTTCGCAGTTTAACACCGTGAAAGTAGCCCATGCCGAAGATTTATACAGTATGGACATGGACATTTATGCGCCATGTGCTTTAGGTGCTACACTCAACGATGAAACCATTCCTGTCTTGAAATGTGCGATTGTAGCTGGAGCTGCAAACAATCAGCTGGATGAAGAAATCGTGCATGCGAAACAATTGAAAGAAAGAGGAATTATTTATGCTCCGGATTTCTTAATCAATTCAGGTGGAATTACTAATGTATATTACGAGCAACAAGGCAATTATAACCGTGAACGGGTTTATGAACAAACAGAGCGCATTTACGAAGTTTGCCAGGAAGTTTTGGAATATGCAGACAATCACAATACCACTACACATGAAGCTGCGCTGCAGTTGGCCTTGAATAGGATCAGGGATGTGGGCAAAGTGAAATTGGCTTATTAAACAGTTAGAATTAAATAAATAAAAAATATGCTCAATCGTCGGATTCTTCGTGTCAAAGCAATGCAAGCATTGTATAGCTATTTCACGACACAGGAATCGTTAAAAGATGTGGTCAGGGAAAGATTGGAACGTCAGTTTTACCCAGATCCGGCAAAGGATGACTTTACAGAGTCAGACAAGTTTACTGCGAGACGCAAGGATGCCACTGCGCTATTTGGTGAACACTTACAGGCAAGGAAGGTGCCTGTAGATGCAAAAGCAGATGAAGATGTGATCACCGCAGTAAATAATGCTATTGCTGAATATTTCAGGGAAATCAATAAGGAAAAGCGAAACATCAAGCAAGCGATGCTTGGTGACATAGAGGAGATCAACAGACTCTATCTCAAGCTTTTGGCCTTACCGATTGAGCTTGCTCATATAGAGAAGCTGGAGAAGGACAAGAGGCAAAAAGCTCATATTTATCGAGAGAGCCCCTGGAAATATCACTTGATTGACAATCCGGTAATTGACGCACTTACGAAATTTGAGCCTTTCAGCAAAGCCTTGATTGATCTGAAAATCTCGTGGAATACTGATCAATTAGATCAACTCAAGACGTGGTACAAAGACATACTCCATAAGGATGAAGTCTTCATAGAGTACGAAACAAAAGCAAGCCCTTCGGAAGACGATCATAAAGAAATCATCCTTCACTTGTTTAAAAAGATCATCTTTAAGAATGAGTCTGTCAATGAGTTCCTTTCTGAATCGGACTTGAGATGGTCTGAAAACAAACCCATCCTTAAGAGTCTGGTCACCAAAACCTTCCAGGACTATGAAGCCGACCTTGACCCTCCATATGAACTAAAGTCAGTCAGTAAGAATGAGGAAGATGATATGGACTTCTTCAATATCATTTTTGACGAAAGTCTTGCCAGAAGTCAGGACCATGATGCCTTGATTGAGAAAAAAATCAAAAACTGGGACATCTCGAGAGTGGCATTGACTGATCGGATTATCTTGAAAATGGCACTTACGGAAATGATGATGTTTCATAGTATTCCCGTAAAAGTGACCATCAATGAGTTTATTGAAATTTCAAAACAGTATAGCACCCCAAAAAGCAAACAATTTGTTAATGGCATTTTGGATGTACTGGCAAACGAACTAACTTCGGATGGCGTTATAAGAAAAAGTGGCCGTGGGCTAATCGACAATAAATAAATACAATACTATGAGCAGTCGTGGAAATTCATTTTTAGCTTTCTTGTTTGGAGCAGTTACTGGAGGAGTTCTTGGGATTCTTTTTGCTCCTGATAAAGGAACAAATACCCGGGATAAATTGACTTACCGTCTGGATAAGTACAAAAAACGCCTGGAGGACCTGGTAGAAGACCTTGTGGAAGGTGCTGAAATGGTAGATAATGAGGCTAAATCTGAGGGCGAGAAAATCGTAAAAGATGCAAAGGTCAAAGCTGAAAAATTACTTGACGATGTGAATGGCCTGATTAACCAGATCAAAACAAAGTAAGACCATCCTTAAAGACACATTAACAAATCATTAGGAATTATTACCGTTCAAAAAACCTTATTATTAGTAAGTTTGTAGAGTTTTTTGAATCAAAAAGATATTTACCAATGAAAAGAAATACGATCAACATCCTCGTGATCACCCTAGTAGGTGTCATTGCACTAAGCTGCTCTAATAAAGAGCTGGAGTCAAGAATTGCAAAACTGGAAGGCAAAATAGCTGAATTAGAAAATAAAGGTGGCGGTCCAACACTAACACCTTCAACTCCGGAAGCTGCTGAACCAGAAGTGAAACCTGAAGGCCCAATTCCTTCTTTCGAATTTGCTGAAGAAAGCCATGATTTTGGTGCTATTAAAGAAGGCGAAGTAGTAGAGCATGTTTTCAAATTCACCAATACAGGTGACGCTCCTCTGATTATCTCATCAGCTACAGCTTCATGTGGATGTACTGTGCCTGTCTGGCCAAAGGAACCAATCCCGGTAGGTGGAGAAGGTAAAATCGAAGTAAGATTTGACAGCAAAAAGAAACCAGGCGTACAAAACAAAACTGTGACAATCACAGCCAATACTTACCCTAAAATCAGCAGATTAAGAATCAAGGCCAATGTAGAAAAGGCTGAAGATCCATCATAATCGCTACAATCAAAACATGATAAAAACAATCTTATTACAAGCCAGCACTGGTGGAAATTACACTCAGTTTATAATGTTGGCTGGCATGATTGCCATCTTTTACTTCTTTTTCATCCGTCCTCAGCAGAAAAAGCAAAAGGATCAGAAGAAATTTATTGGAGAAATCAAGAAAGGCGATCAGGTAGTTACACTAGGCGGAATACATGGCAAGGTAGCAGCTGTAGATGATGCCACCATTACTCTTGATGTAGACAGGGGCAACAAGCTTGTTGTTGAGAAGTCTTCTATATCATTGGAAGCCAGCAAAAGAGTATCAGGAGAAAAGTAATGAACTATATAAGTGTCTAGAGTATTTAACAACTGGAAGGTAGTCATGCTATCGCTTATAGGAGCGACTACCTTCTGGTTTTTCAATGCTCTTAACAAAAACTACGACGCTCGCATCAGTTATCCGATCGAGTTTCAATTCAACAAAGACAGTGTGGTTATCATGACACCCCTGCAAAACACTGTATCCATTGATGTTTCGAGTGGCGGCTGGAATCTCTTCCGAAAAACTTTCTGGATTAACGTTACTCCAGTACAGGTACCGTTAGAAAACCCAACGGAAATAGGGTTCTATACAAGGGCTACACTTCAACCCATCGTTTCAGACCAGCTCAGCGAGTTGAAAATCAACTACCTCGTTACAGATACTATTTACATTAATATTGAAGAAAAAAAGACCAAATGGGTGAAGCTGTATGTGGATAGCCTAGAGGTAGATCTGGCAGAAAACCACCGGATGATCAGTTCAGTGACGATTGAGCCAGACACAATCCAACTCATTGGCCCTAAAAGCTTTATCGACACCTTGGGAATGGACTTTAAGCTTCATATTCCAACTCGGGGTATTACCAATACTTATAATCGAGATGTCGAAATCAGCCTCAAAGGAGGAGATCTTGCTTCAAGTATTCCTGAAGAAACCCGCGTGCAGTTTGATGTAGAAAAATTCGAACGGCAAAGCATTGAAATTCCAATAGAAATGGAAAATTTCCCTACTGACTCTTCTGTGACGCTTTCTAACAAAACAGTACAAGTATTCTATACCATTGCTTCTTCCAGCAAAGAAGATTTTTCACCGAAAGATTTTGCAATAACTGCTGATATGAAAATGATGGACAAAACTGATTCCACGGTAATGGCCATTTTGGTGTATCATCCTGAAGAAGCGATAGAAATAGAAGTAATTCCCGAAAACATCAAGATTCGAAATGCCAAAAAATAAGCCTTTTCGTGTAGGCATCACGGGAGGCATAGGTGCTGGCAAAAGCATAGTGGCAAGAGTTTTTTCTACACTCGACATCCCAGTTTATGACGCGGATTCACGGGCAAAATGGCTAATGAATCATGAACCAACATTGAAATCCCAAATCATTGATCTTATAGGTGCACGAGCTTATCAAAATGGCACTTTGAACCGAAAACACATTTCATCCATTGCCTTTAAGGACCAGGATTTACTTGATAAGTTAAATGCCCTGGTGCATCCGGCAGTAGCCAAAGATTTCGATAAATGGTCTAAGGATCAGCTAAGCCCGTACGTCCTGAAAGAAGCTGCTCTGCTTTTCGAAGCTAATTCATACAAAAGCCTCGACAGGATCATCACGGTGACTGCACCAGAGGAATTAAGGATAGCACGCGTAATAAAACGTGATGGAAGAGCAGAACAAGAAGTAAAAGACATTATATCAAAACAGTGGCCAGAATCCAGAAAAACAGCACAATCGGATTTTGTAATAGAAAACAACGAAGAGAAGATGATTATCCCACAGGTTCTTGAAGTCCATCAGAAACTACTGGATCAAATCAGTGGGTAGCTTAATCTGATCAGCATAAAAATTCATTCTTTTTGAGCGTAAATCTAAAGGTTCAATCTGATCAACACGGTCTTCAGTATGGTTGTAGAAAACCTCTACATACACTTGCTCAAGAAGGTAGAGGTTTACCTTATGCCGATAGTATCGAATCGAAGTTATCAATTGACCGTTGAAATACAGCCACTTAGCACGTTCAGGCAGGGAAAGTCCTAAAAATCGATCTCTTGTCATAGGTAAAAGTTAATAAAGAAATCACTGATCACAGTAGATTTGATCGTATTCTTCCGGTCTGAATGCCTGGGATTTTATGGCTTCTCCTCCCAGGTTGAAATAGGTCACCACAAAGAATGCGGCAGTTTTGAGGTGTTGTTCAGCAAAGAATACAGGTTCATTCTCAGAACCCACATTAATAATCTCATTGTACTGTGCAGCCAATATTTCGCCGCGTTTATTACTATAAAGTCCCGTACCCCCCTCGCCAAGTACCATGGCCAACTGTTCATCTCCTAATTTCATCCACATATTCAGGGTTTGGATTTTACCCAGAAATACATCTCCCTGTAGAGAAATTAACTGCCAGTGAGCATTTGTCCTCACCCATATAGAAGTATCATTCCATTCCTTTATTTCGTCATATTCTGCCGGGAAAAGTTGCTTGTTGTGTTCATCTACCAATCCATATAGCCCTTCTTTAGATACCTGGTAGTACTTCCCAACTTTTTTGATCCTTGCCGAATATTCAGCAGGAATAAGCGCTCCATTTTGCAGGTCAAAACAACCTATTTTTCCATTTCGGAGTAGAAAAGCCAAATCATCCTGTAAGTCAAGTGCTTCATATTTGGAGGGTAAAACCTCTTTCTTTGTTCTGGCGCTCATCAGCCCTACTTTTCCTCCACATTTAACCCTGAAAAGAGAATCCGTGAGCAGTGTGATTTCTTCGCATGTGACTGTGAATATTTCCTCATTTCTACTGTCAAAGACTAATTTATCTCTAGAGCCAGTGAAAATTAAGAAAGCCGTATTTCCGAACTTCGGGTCAGAGTTAAGTGATTTAATAGAGTAGTTTTTCTTGTCCTCAAACCTTTTCCCATTGTGGGTGATTACAGCAGCCTTTTGACCTTTAACCGTGAAGGCAAAATGATCATTCAGGAGCTTTACTGAATCAAGTTCATTAATTACCAGTGCACTTTCTGACTTGCGCGACACCAATAACCAACCTTCAGGCTTTTTAAAGGCCAACCAACCATCATTGACCTCCACAGACTGAAATGTCTGGTTCAAAACCTCAGACTCCTCTTCCTTGACCATATGATAACCCCCATTGGCCTTGACATACCAAAACGACCCATTGATGTGAATCTCATGCGCTGCTGGTTGAACAATGTACTGCAACCACTGGTCAATAACAGCTTCTATTTCGCCATTAAATACCTGAATCAAGGTGTCTTGAATCAGTTCGTAATCCTCAAATTCAAATTTTAGCTTGGTATCAGCATTCGCAAGCAAATCTGAAATCGTTGAAATGGCGTATTGCTCGTCCTTTTGTAAAATGCAAAATTTGCCAACCTCCAAAATATCGTCATAATCAGGTGCCAAAATTTTCACACCATTGGGAGTAACAATCCCCCAATTATATTCATGTTTAAAAGCAATCCAGCTATTGCTCAATTCGCGTGCATCTTCCACCACCAGGTCAAGGATTTTAAACCCAGATGAGTGATATAAGTGTCCGGAGTTCCCAAACCTGACCAACTTCACCGCATTGCTAACTGACTTCAATTCAGAAAACCCATCTAATATAACCTCTCCTTTTCGGGTCACTGCCATGCGATTTCCTCCATTGATTACTTCCAGCCAGTTGGCAACAACATTCCCGCATAGATAATCCACAGAAATACCACCAAAAGCAGGTCCTATCATGCTTGACCCATCTGTAGACATAAATCCAAATTTCTCCTTTTCAAAGACGGGGAATATAGAAGCATAGTTTAGCTCATGAATGTCCCTTAAGGAATCAATTCCCGGATGCCAATGGTGTACACGTTGGGAGATGGATTGTGCACCCTCCAAATAATAAGCAATGTCTATAGCTTTTTTTCTTAAATGACTGTTCGGATAGTTGCGAACAAAATCATAATAATCATCTGGAGTATTGCGTTTGGTACTTCTTTCAAAGATGATTGATTCGGCAAGCTTTCGATATGGGGTATCAGGATAATTTTTTAAAAAGTCCACATAACTTTCCAACTTATCATCTTTCGTGAGGTCATTAAAAATCAATCGTTGATATCGCTCTTTTGCTTCTGGCATATACTCTGAGTCAGGGTACTTCTTGTAGTAAGCCTCATATGCTTCCCACGTATGATCATTTTTAGCGTCATCAAAAGCCAGGCTATCCCTAATTGCCCTGGCAGTAGGCACCATGTCTGAATATTCAAAGCGGAGCATGAAATCCTCAAAAGCCGGAATCACCATGAGCTGCGCTGCCCGCTTGAAGGCCTCATTACCTACTCTATCTTTTTGTGCATAGAGCATATCAGGGACTAAACCCGACTGTTTGAAATCCTCGAGCATTTCAGGACTAGCACTTTCATAATCCAAAATGCTCCTTTCAATAAAGAAGCTAGCAGAATCAATATCACGACGTACAAAAGAGGAATCAAGAAATAGAAGCGAGTAATAAAATCTTGCTCCCGGGTTCAGAGTGTCTTTTTCCAATGACTTTAAGACCAGTTTTTCGGTTTTTTCAAAATCACCATTTTGCCAGGCTTTTTTGATCCGATCCAATATCCCCGCGTGCAGCACCCAGACAATAGAAACAAAGGCCAGAGTCAATGCAACAGCTCTTTTAGTCATGATCTCGTTTTAGTGAAAGGCAAAGTAAAAACATTCTTAAGCAATGGTCTAAAGTAATCTCGATTCATTTAATCGACAATTATTCCTGTTCAGACAAGAATATTCCGGTCAACCGTCTTAATAGAACCAGAATTCAACCGATTTGATATCTTTACGTAATTAATTCGCAAAGGCGAGTAAATTTTAGGCGGTGATTGATCTAGTCTTTGACTAGATCGCAAGATTCGAACCCAACCAGTTATGGGTCGATCTTTAAAAGGGGGTAAGTTTCACTTACCCCCTTCTTTTTTGTCTATACTCAAGTCGAGGTGACTGGATTACCTGACGGTGATCCAGATGAACTCAAAAATTCCGAGAAAAAAATGAGGCCATTCTATGTCCTCGTTTTGAATTTTCTCTAACCCCAAAAAAAGTTTCGGAGATTCGAAAAACTCAAAATTCAGGGTAATACCTGACTGCTTTCTCTTGTCGAGGTGACTGGATTCGAACCAGCGACCCCCACGTCCCTAACGTGGTGCGCTAACCGGGCTGCGCTACACCTCGAAGCTGCTTGCAAAACTAAATACTCTTTGGTCATCTAAACAAGAAAACTAATTACCACTACCGAGTGGAACTTGATATCTTCTGTCCACATGGGTCGTTCATTCAGGATAATTCACTATTTTCAACTTATGAGGAAAATGATGAAAGATCAGGAAGTAGGACTTGATCCCTATTTCAGGTACCGTGGAAAAAATCAAACAAGACTTGAAGCCTTCACTGATGCGGCATTCGCACTGGCCATTACACTGATTCTGCTTTCCTCATCTGTACCAAGTACTTATCAAGAACTCTCGGCATCAATGCGAAATGTCATTCCGTTTGGGGGCTGTGTAGTACTCGTAATTATCATTTGGTATCAGCATTACATTTATTTTCTGCGATATGGGCTCCAGGACCTCAAAACCATAGTCCTAAATGCATTTCTTATTTTTCTGATCCTGGTGTATGTGTATCCCCTGAAGTTTTTATTTGTGGTACTACAAAACCTGTACGCCGGAATACTCACAGGAAACCAGGATTTGATCAATTATACTTTCACCAATATGATCACTTTTGATGATACCCGATCATTGATGATGATCTATGGAGTAGGTGCCGGACTCATATTTCTGACCTTCGCTCTCATGTACAAGCATGCTTTAAGTAAGACGAACGATCTTGAGCTTGATGAATACGAAAGGTTTCAGAGCGTTTCAGGAATGCGAATCAATCTTCTTATGGCAGCTATTCCATTTTTCTCTGCACTAATTGCCCTGACTGGAATGTTTGGCCAATGGAATTTTCTGGTTTCCGGAATCGCTTACATGCTGTACCCTCCAGTGATGATCATCAACGGTAGAATTCGTGGGAAAAAACGCACTGCGCTGATAGGGAAATTAAACTTTGATGCATGAAAAAAGTCAGTCAAATTATCCTTGGGATATTTTTCATCACTGCGGGGATTAACCATTTTATCAATCCTGAATTTTATGCCTCATTAATTCCGCCCTATTTACCTTACCATCATTTGATCAACCTGGCAAGTGGTATTGTAGAGTTTTCACTTGGCTTGGGCGTGCTGATCCCATTTAGTCAAAAAATGGCTGCTTCGGGAATCATCATCCTAATGGTCCTTTTCATTCCGTCACATATTTACTTTGTGCAGATGGATAGCTGCATCGGTAACCTTTGTACAGAACCATGGATAGGATGGGTGCGGCTTGTAGTGATTCATCCCTTACTGATTCTTTGGGCATATTGGCATTCGAGGTAAAGGATCAACAAAAAGGTCGCTTTAACGCGATCTCCATGTTTATTTATTGTAAAGCTCCACTCCTGCTTCATAATATTTATCACCTTCTTTCCAGAAAGGCGTTTCCTTCATGTTGCCAATAAACTGGCCGGATAGCACATAGGCCCTGTAAAATGTATACAAATAGTCCATATCAACAGTCTCAAACTCATCTGCTGGCTGGTGATAAGTGCTCAAAAGTTTTTCATCAAACGAATCCATGCCCATTCCAAAGCTGGGAGCAGGAATGCCTTTTTTAGCAAAACTTACATTATCAGATCGGTCAAAAAGACCCTGTTCCTTATAATTTTCATCATCCCCAGCCTTTAAGCCATAAGTTTCAATAGCCTCAATCAAAAGTTCCTCAGCAGTAGTCCTGTACAAACCAATGACGGTGGCCAAACTCGTATTGTTATAACCCGCGTTATCGGAATTGAAGCAAAAGACAATATCCTCTAGTGGAACAGCGCTATGGTCTACATACCATTTGCTACCCAGCAATCCTTTTTCCTCTCCGGCAAACAGGATAAAAAGGGACGATCTCTTAGTGGGGTAGGTGGCCAAGTTTTTCGCTGCCTCCAGCACAGTCACGGTACCAATGGCATTGTCCCGGGTTCCGTTATAAATAGAATCCCCGGTGGCATCAGGTTTACCGATACCCACATGATCATAGTGGGCCGAGTATACCACATAATCCTCTTTTAGATTAGAATCAGAGCCTTCTACATAGCCAACCACATTGGCTACTACAAATGCATCCTCAGAGGCTCCTGACGTGTTAATTGATAAAGAATCTGCATCCTTAAAAACCGGACTAGCTGCCTGGTTGGGATTATTTACCCAAATGGACGGAAATGAATCTTCGGTATCACCTTCATCCAAAACTACCTGATCTCCACTCAAATACCTTACAAGCAATTGCCATGGAATCTGTGCAGAGTTATAGAGCTCCACAACCGCTACCGCACCTGCAGCCCTTGCTGCCTTCCGTTTGTCACTGATCAGTCCGTACCACGCTTTTGGACTTACGTCGTTACCATCCCCGGCATTGGCCACTATAATCTTCCCCTTTACTTCAGCGGATTCAATCTCCGCAGGTGTAGCATACTCAAGAAAAACCACCTCGGCATTTATATCCAGGTTCCCACCATTGATGAGCAGAAAGTCCTCTCCAATATTGTAAGTGGAGGTGTCCACTTTTATTTCTCCCTGAGAGGGTCTAATGACCTTTTTCATCGGTACTGGCTGAAAATAATCCGGATATTTTTCAAATGGCTTAACTCCGTACAATTCTAGTTGTGTTCGGATGTACTCAGCAGCCACAGTCAGCCCTTGTGATGGTGTGTCCCGTCCCTCCAGTGCATCACTTGACAGGAACTTTAAGTGTGCCTGAATACTCGCTTTGTTTACCGTTTTATCTGTCAGTTTTTTATCCTTCTGAGCAGTAGCAGAAACAATAGTGAGTACTAGAAATCCGAATAGTAACTTTTTCATATTTAGATAAAATTCATTAAGTATAGTCCTTCTTTGTCAAGTTTAGATGCTGAAATGAATTCAGCATGACGTTACTTAGTTTAATCTTCGTTCTATCACCCTAGGGGTCATACTGAACTTGTTTCAGTATCTGTGGATTAACTTGACAAAGGACTAGTAACCCTGCAAGATAATAAGATTGATTTGTTCGAATACCCTACATCGGTTCGGACTTATCTTCTTTGTATTTGGGTTTATCGGCGTCTCTGGACCTATCTGGGTTTTTATAAAATGGAACGACAATGTCCATTAAACCAACGCGTACACTATTCCAGAGATAGTTGAAAAAATTCTTGTTTTGATATCGGATAAAGTAGATTTCACCCTCTTTATAACCTAATGAATCTTCCTTACGGTTGTTGTTGCGAAGAATCAGGTTGCCAAGTATACTTTTTAGAAATTCCTTGTCTCGTGTATCATCATATTTGGTGATGTTTAAGTCTGTATACTCACACGTTATTAATCCACTGGCATCATATTCATCACCATTAAACTCAAAATTAACTTCGTGAACGGTTCCCTCAGCAGTAACTCCTACCAAAGGAGTCATCACTTGGTTCACATAAGTCACTGGAAGTGTGCCCAATTTGCCTTTTACGGTAAAATCTTGTTTTGGCGACCGTAGGTCTAGCTGAATATTAGTCCATAACTTCCCTTCTCCCATAAAATCCGTTTCCACATCAATCAGGGTTTTAGATGATTGATTCAGGGCAATGGAATCATTCGTCACATTGTACGCAGACACATACATTTTATCAAAGAACACTTTGCCACTTCTAGGAAAGCGCACAGGAAATTGTTCATATTCTATGTAGCTGTCCAATACAGTGAGGGTGTCAATCGTCAGGGTAAATGGGAGCTCCATGATCATACCTGTTAGCAAAGGTTTTATCTCTTGCGACTGGGTCGTAGGGCGTTTGTCTTTATAAACAGATAAATTAGCCTGATCCAGGTTGAAGCGAGTGGATCGAATACTAAATCCGGTACTGTCCAGATCCCACAACAGATTCTTCGAGCTCAGCCCTGCAACTTCCAGATCAACCTGAGCTTTCTCGTGCTTCTGATGTTTGGGGAATTCCTCTCTGGAATAAATGGACTCAAACTTCAAATCTTGGACGGTGATAGTAGTGTCTTTAATTTCCAGGTTCCGCCCAGAAAACCGATAATCCTCCCCTGCTCGTATTCTATAACCATCCATTTGTACAACCGAACGCTCAAATTCCAGCGGGAAAATATTATTCACTGTCGCAGTATCAACTATAATTTTCTCAGCAGTTAGCCGAAAACCTTTCACATTCAGCAAGGTATCTGAAGTCCCTTTTTTAGTCACGAGTATGTCTGCATGTACTATCTCTAGCTTCTCTACACCAATACTTGTGAATATTTCTGTAACGAAGAAGTGAATCTCCTTTTTGTTGGTGTTAGATGGTCTTCTCTCAGGTAGCTGAAGGTGAATTTGGGTGGTATCAATGGTCAGTTTATCAACCCCTAGCTTGTTACTTACCAGCAAGTCCCAAAAGCTAAACCCCTCAATTGAAATGCTTTTTGCTTTAGAAACAATTCTGACATTCGCCTTGTTCTTTGAGCTGTCAATCTCAAAGGAAGGATTATTGAAGAGCACATTATTCCCAAAAATGCTGATATCCAGATTCTCCACATCCACACGCTCTCCGAGGATAATCGGGAGTTTTTGATTAGCCAAATAACTTACATAGGCAAAAAATCCACCCAAAATCACCAGGACTGTGGTTGTAATTAAAAGTAATCGTCTAGAAATATGCGTATACCAGAGGCTTTATGTGAAAAAGTAGAATTCCAATTAAATAAGCAATGAGCAGCTATAAAGTTTGAAAATCATTCATCAGCATATATTTTGACAATTGCTTCGTCACCTTCTCGCTTATAGGCCCGATACATGCCACTGGTATTAAAAGGCATGGCTGCATTCCCGTACTTATCAAGTGCGATCATACCACCTGACCCACCCATTTTAGTCAATTTATCCATTACCGTTTGGGTGGCTTCTTCCACAGTCATTTGCTTGTATTCCATGAGGGCAGACACATCATGTCCAGCCGCAACCCGGATGTAATATTCTCCATGTCCAGTTCCTGAAAACCCACAAGTGTTATTGTTGGCATAAGTTCCCGCACCGATAACCGGAGAATCTCCAATTCGACCCCATTTCTTATTAGTCATGCCACCAGTGGAAGTCGCAGCACAAATATTCCCCTCCTTATCCACTGCTATGGCTCCTACTGTCCCAAACTCTTTTTCGACTTTTTTGACGATGCGCTCCAGCTGATCTGCCCTTCTCTGAGTCTTAAAATACTCAGGGGCCACCATTTCCAATCCACGCTCTGAGGCAAATGATTCAGCACCTTCCCTGGCGAGCATCACATGTGGTGAATTCACCATTACCTGATAAGCAGCCAAAATTGGATTCTTAATAGTTTTGACTCCTGCTACGGCTCCTGCATTCAGATCATCTCCTCGCATAATGCTCGCATCAAGTTCATTCTCCCCGGTAGCTGTAAATACCGCTCCCTTACCAGCATTAAATAATGGAGAATTCTCCATTAACACAATCGCTTGCAGAATAGCATCACAACTAGTACCACCAGACTCCAATACCGAGTAGGCTGTCTCCAGCGCAGCATTCAGTTCCTCACGATACGCAGCTTCCGTAACGGAATCCATATTTTCCTTCTTTATAGTGCCCGCACCACCATGTATCACCACTGCAATTTTACGAACAGGTTCCTGAGCAATGTTTTCTTCCTTTTTTACTGTTTCACACGAAACGACTTCTAATAAAAATATGGTTATTATAATGTTTATTTTGAATTTATTGAGGTGACGCATAATTTTTTATGTAATATGGTTGTGTTACTTTAGCGCTTATTTTTTAAGGACTAAATATAAAGAATAAACCTATGGCTGAGAAGACAAAATATTCGGAGGACGAGTTGGTTGAGTTTGAAGAACTAATCAATCAAAAATTAGATAAGGCCCGAGAAGAATTAAATATTTTGAAGGGTTCACTTACACGCAACTCAGATGAAGGGACTGATTCAACCCATGGCTCTGTAAAAACGCTGGAGGACGGAGCAGACACGGCGGAGAAGGAGCAATTGAGTACGCTTGCAGGTCGCCAACAAAAGTTTATCAATAACCTGGAGAAGGCCTTAATAAGAATCAAAAACGGAACTTACGGAATCTGTGTAGATACTGGCAAGCTGATCAGTAAAGAACGATTGAGAGCTGTGCCACACACCATGCACTCTATTGAGGCTAAACTGAACAGCAACAAATAATTTGGATTACCTGGCAAATCATATTGAAGCATTGGTATTTTGCTCACCAAAGCCCATAACGACTGAAGATATCCAGTCCTGTTTGAAGGAGATGTTTGAAGCAGATGTGCCAGTAGATGATATTATTACCGGAATCTCAACACTTGAAGAAAAATACAATGCAGATGAATACTCTTTTGGGTTGGTCCAAAGTGGGGGAGGTTACCAGTTTCTGACCAAACCTGCCTACCAGGCGAGTATTAGCATTTTATTAAAGCAACAATCCAAACGGAGGCTTTCCAACTCAGCCATGGAAACCTTGGCGATTATTGCCTATAAGCAACCCGTCACCAAATCAGAAATTGAACAAATACGGGGTGTTAACTGTGATTACGCGGTAAACAAACTGCTGGAAAAAGAGCTGGTAGAGATCAAAGGTAAATCCGAATCAATCGGGAGACCAATGCTCTATGGCACCAACCAGAAATTCATGGACTATTTCGGAATCAATAGTCTGAAAGATCTACCTACTCCTAAAGACTTTGTACAAGAGGAGAACGCCATTGGCAAAGAAGAAGAATAATGAAAGGGAAGCCCTCAAAAGGACACGGGAATAGTAAGAAATTCACTGAATCCAAACCAAAAGAAACCAGGCTCAATAAGTACATCGCCAATGCAGGCGTTTGCTCGCGGAGAGAAGCAGATCAACTGATCTCAGATGGTGAAATACAGGTAAACGGAAAGGTGATCAATGAAATGGGTTATCAGGTGCAGCCTGGAGATAAGGTGGTCTACAAAGGCAAGCAACTCATTGCTGAGAAGCTTCAGTATGTACTGCTCAATAAGCCTAATGACTTCATCACTACCATGAATGATCCTCAAAACAGGAACACGGTAATTAGCTTGGTCAAAACAGCATGTGAAGAAAGAATCTACCCTGTGGGAAGGCTGGATAGAAATACAACAGGTCTATTGCTCTTTACCAACGACGGAGAACTAGCGAAAAAACTAACGCACCCGTCTTATCGCATTAAGAAAATCTATCAGGTCACGCTGGATCGGCCAATAGAAAACAGTGACTTTGACGCTATGCTCAAAGGAGTCAAGCTCGAAGATGGTGTAGCAACTCCAGATGAAATGGCCATAGTATCTGATGACAAAAGAGTACTGGGCATTGAAATCCATATTGGGAAAAACAGGATAGTAAGAAGGTTATTTGAGCACTTTCACTACAAAGTAGAGAAACTCGATCGGGTCATGTTTGGCACGCTCACCAAAAAAAACCTGCCGAGAGGAAAATTCCGCCACCTAGCCCCCAAAGAAGTGATTCAGCTTAAAAACCTGACTGGAGGTAGAAAGAAGTAAAAAAGGCACCGATCGGTGCCTTTTTCATTTACTTTTTTTATTTACTTCAATGAACTGGCCAAAACTTCAAGATCCTTATTCAGGATCATGTGAACTGCAGACCCTGGTGTATCATCCACAGCCACTTTCTTCGCATATGGGCCAGATGAACCAAATACATTGATACAATCATCACTCACCTTATAAGTTTTGTTGGCAAAATAAGATGTGCCATAGTTCAATCCCTTTAGGTTAGTAATCTCTCCTGCATAGTTAATCTTCAGCGCAAATGCTTTGGTATCTGTATTTGAACTGCCTGCCCTTAAGATTTTTCCATCCAAACCTTTGAGTTCGTTATAGTTGCCAACTACCATGTATCCCTGATCAATGTTGACTACATCAGCAACGTCTCCTTTGTAGGTGAGTCGTTTCTGCCATAACAAATCCCCATAAATACTGTAGCTAGCCATAATCAACTCTGATGGTGCCAATATATCATCCAAATAGTCATCCCCTTTGTATGTTACAAAAAGCGTGTTGGTTCGCTCATTGTAAGAAATTGTCCGCGGAAATTGATTCAGCAAAAGTCTTCGGCTCAGTGTTACCTGCCCTTTCTCATCCAGCATCATCAGGTGATTCATCCGCGTCCCACTAGTATCTACACCATGAAGAATAATCGCTAGTCCTCCCGGTATACTTTGCATAGCTCCAAGGCGGGTATGTGTATCAAACCCCGTTGCACTATCCATCTGCAATAGGTAATCATTATACCAACCCATTTTAGATTCTGGTGTCACACCACATACGAAGGCCTGCGTCTTGTTTTCCTTCTCGTTTTTAAAAATACCTCCTAAGAACAAGCTGCCATCAAAGTTCTCAATCCTGTGTGTAGTGATCGGTTGGGGCGTAAGAAGATCCTTCTCCATGGAAAGTCCCGGCTGTAGTGCATACGTTTTTTTCTTGTGGTTTATTGTTGGCGAAATGGAATCTGTAGCCAATATTTCATACAGCCTGTTTTGAATACTTGACACATAATCAGCAGCGTCAGTCTTATTGTTTTGGCGCTCCTTAGTTACCAAATCTGTTATACCAGGCTGACCATTATAATGTGCATTGATAAAATCAGAATACTTCTCTAGGGAAGCTTTTGTATTGGTTTTTCGAACGTCATTCAATACACTATCTGCCTCCTTGATCCGGTTGACCATCTGACCATAGAGATACAATTTCCGCTCTGTATCCACATTAGTGGCTGTGTCCAGGTTCTTGCTCAGCAGTTCCTGGTAGATCAGGTCATGCTTCTTCTCTTTAAAGAGGAATATTGGCTCAATTACCGAGTTGAGGTCATATTTTCGCAGCGTGAAAAGTACCTCTTTGGAAACTTTCACCGGTTCAAACTGATTCCTAATAAAGTCAGGCTCTGCTTGCTCAATTCTTTTATCAAGTCTGAGGTTTTCTGCCACCAGATCCCTTCTGAGTTTATCAATTTCCGCTCTAATGGTAGCTCGTGTGATATCTACCCAACCCGCGTAATCCCAAACCACAATTTCGTCCTGAAGGAAATTTATCTTTGACTCAAGTCCATCCAGACGGTAAATTGCCACCGGTTTTACTGATAGTTTCTGATCATAACCAATGTCAAACGTATCTGATGCTGACTTATATTCTTCCCAGTATTTAGTGCTTGCCTGAAAGTCCTCCTTTATCCTGGTGAAACGCTTGTCCACCTCATCATCATAAAGCAAGTATAGATCCTTAAACGTAGGATACTCTCCGAGAATCTTTGTAAACTCCTTATGGGCTCTATCATAACTACTAAAACTTTTGGTAAACTTGTCATAGATCGTTGGCATATTGGCCACAAACTTGTTAAGCTCAATTTTTATTTGATCCATATGCTTTCTTATGGTATCAAACTCCACCGAGATACGACCTTTCTCATCTATTTTCCCAAAATTGAAATAATTCTCCTCGTTTTTTCGGACGTCTTTTTCTGTAATGAATTGCTCGGTCCGTGCATAAGCTTTCAAGGCTTCCTGGGCGTTCCCTATTTTGTAGGCATAGTCTTTTATTGGGTCACTGTCCTTAAATCTACCCTCGTAAATTACTGCCATTTGAAAATAGATACTTGGATTCTGTGGTTCCAAAGGCAAATATCTTTTCAGCTGTGCCAAAGCCCCACTTGGTGGCAATGTCAGGATTCTTGGTAGAGCGTCTTCATATTTTTCAAGCTTCTGCTGAGTGAAGCCTTGGAGTACAGTCCCGCTAAAGATGAGTATTACTAATAGTTTCTTCATGATTGTCTCTTTAGATGGCTAGTATTTTTAACACCACACGTCTGTTTTTTGCTTTGTTCTCCTCAGTGTCATTTGGCACAATTGGCTGACTCTCCCCATACCCCTTTGCAGTAAATCGTTCTCTAGGGATATTATTCTCAATCATAAACTTGACCACACTTTGGGCACGCCGATTGGATAGTGCGGCATTGTAAGGTGCGGAGCCAACGTCATCCGTATGCGCTGCGATTTCCACCTTCATGGTTGGGTTTTGTTCCATTAAGTCCACCACCCTTTGAAGCTCAACAAATGACACTTCATTCAATTGGTCGGAGTTGGATTCAAATAAAATATCCTTCAAAGTAAGATTGGCACCTGCCAATAGAGGCTGTAGTTTCAGTTCCAGGTTAGGCATCGTCTCTCCTTCACCCACACTTACAGAAACCCCACCCATCGGGTCATCAGAATCTCCAGACGTAATTACCGTTTCTTCAGGGTTCACATCAATCACTGTACTGTTGAACGCATATCCCTGGTCGCTAGTGGCTTCTATTTCGTATCGATCACCTACTCGAAGTGCTACAGTTTCGTTGCCATTCACTTCAATCACCTCATCACGGTTTCGATTTCTGATCTTTACCCTGGACCTTATTTTCCCATTGTTGACCAAATCCGCCACATTGATTTGCAAATCACGCTTGTGAGGAAGCATCTCTATATCTCTGATAAATTCAGGATAAACCACCAATTTGGATACATCCAGAGTAAAAAACTTGCTGTCAAAATTTTCCTTGTCCACTATGATTTCATAAACTGATCCAAGGGGCAAGTCCAGTGTTATTCTCCCGGTTTCGTTGTTCTCGATATCTGTGAGAAAACCAGAAGCTCCCTGAGCCTTTACTTTGATATTGGCCTGTACAGGTTCAAAAAGGTCGCCATCGTAAATGTTTAAATTAAGACTTGCCGATTTGTACAATTGAATGTCCTGATCGATTTCTTTGTATTCGGTCTCATTGGTCAAATCAAAGAATAGGGATTTTGAGGTGTACCCATCCTGCTTTACCTCAATGTTATAATTGCCCCCAACCGCTAAAACTACGGTGTACCTACCATCATTCGGATTATTATTGAGTGTCATTATTTCGCCAGACGTGAATGCATCAGAAACCAAGATTTCTGCCGCTACACCTTCCTGTGTCCTACCATCTGTGATATATCCCTGGATAATGATGTTTTTGAACTGGCGTAAACTTGGTGGTATTTCTACCGAATAAATTTCACTTGCATCGTAGACATAATACAAAAGATCACCTTGTGCTGAAATGGATGAAAATTGATCGGCTACCGCTGTATTCACATACTCCAAAGCCACAGGGGACTTCCAATCCCCAATTGGGGTTAGTTGTGTTTGATACAGGTCAAAATTGCCTCGACCACCCAACCTGTTGGAAGCGAAAATCAAGGTCTTGTTATCTGCCATGATCCTCGGTGCTTTTTCACAATCTTGATTGATAGGGTAAGGAAGGATTTCCGGTTGTCCCCAGCTTCCATCTGGCTGTTTTTTTGATAAATAAAGACTAAAACATGCCTTATTCTCCCAGGACTTGGCCAAATCTTTATCTTCAAGCGGTGTGAATTTTTGGCGAACAAAATACATGGTCTTACCATCCGCAGATATAGATGGGAAGCCCTCGTACCCGTTCGTGTTTACCGGGGCTCCGATGTTGGTTGGCTCGGTCCAAGAGTCCCCATCCCTGATGGAGTAGTAAATATCCTCACTGCCCAACCCTCCTCGGAATGAAGCAAAGAAGAACAATGTGTTTCCATCAAAAGAAATACTTGGCCCACCAATGAGATCAGTCGTGTCTCCGAAATTATTAATAGCCTCAATTGCTACAGGATCAGACCACTTGCCTCCTTCAAATCTCGAATCATACAACTCATACCTGCCCCTTCGATTGGATTCAATAATCATAGTCCGCCCATCTGCCGAAATAGAGGGAGCATACTCAATTCGATCGCTATTTAATTCAGGTATTGGTTTCGCTGTAGTCCTGAAATAATTAATTGTATCAGCATATGTCCTCAACGTGTCGGGCATTTGCCCAAAAACTGAGACTGCTAAAAGAGCAACAAACCCCAACGTTAATAAATGCTTTATCTTCAGCATAATATATAATTTTACTTATTTCCCAAGGAGGACAAACGCACCCCAGTAGTATGGATCTCTAAATTCTTTTCTAACTTCAGAAATGGCCTGATTAAATGCATCCAATCTCGACATCCCACCAAACCAGTTCCTATAGAACCCACTCATCAACATTTGAGTAGTTTGATCATTTACCTTCCAAAGTGACATGATCAGATTATCTGCACCGGCTACCATAAATGAACGCTGCAAGCCATATACGCCTTCACCATTTTTCACTTCACCCAATCCAGTTTCACAAGCAGACATGACCACTAGCTCTGTATTATCCAGGTTGAGGTTCATAACTTCGTAGGCTGTCAATATCCCATCTTCTTCCCCAGGTAGGTCTTCATTCTTGACAGTGTTTTGAGCGCCTGCAAGCAACAATCCTGATCTCAGCAAAGGATTAAACTTCGCATTTCGACTGGTTAGTCCTTCTTCATCCCTGGTCTTGATATCCTCCAGAAAAAAGCCATGTGTCGCAATGTGCAGTATTTTTGGACTGGCTATTGCTTTAATCTCCTCTTCGGTTGCCTCTTTGTCCAAATAAGTTTTCACATTCCATGCACCTCCTCCTACTATTTGTTGTATCTCTTCAATCTCTCTTAGAGTACCTGGCAATTCAGAAATCTCACTACCGAAACTCCTTTCCATATCTTTTGAAGCCAGTAATACGCCTCCGCCTCCTGTAGATCTGTCACTCAGATAGTATTTGGGAAACCCAAACATGATGGCATCATTGTTTGAGGTAGTGATGCTCGTTTCTATGAGCTCTCTGGTATTGCTTAGAAGCCTAATTTTGTACTTATCAATCAGATATTTACCCGTTTCAGGATTAAACAAAGTGGCTATATTGACTTTATTCAATACTCCATCAGCAGAGAGATAAAGTGTATTAATAGCTTGATCCAGACTTTTGTCAAAGTTCTTCCAAAATGCATCATAGGAGAGCTTATCATCAACCTTATAGACAATTGAGTTTTTGTAACTCTTAAAGCCTTTATCCTCCATGGCCAAGCCATTTGCACTCACTAGCATTTTAGGAGCAACGTCTGGAGTAATAATTAGCCCGATATAGAGAACAGAGTCGGTTTTCATCTTTTTCTTGATCCGAATGACTTCCATAGCTGCCTGACCAGAAGTAAGATTTGACTGAACCTGCTCCCAAGTAGGCGCTTCATGATCAAATGCACTTGCGAAAGTGTTTGATTGTAATGAGAGCTCTTTTTCTTTGGCATTGGCATCAGCTTCAAGTTCTGAGATACTCACTTCACTTCGCTCTAGTTCTTCTTTACTCATGCTATATGCCTTCACAATATTCTCTTTCAGTGCTATCCAGTCATTAAAAAGCCCAATAAGATTCTCATCACCACTTGCCAGAATTGTATTGCGCACCTTGTTTGATGCGTTAAGCAAAAGAGCCTTTGTCGACAGTTGTAAATTGTACATGCTTTCTACCAATTCTTGCCGATCAACTTCCTCCCCTTTTCCTAACAAGTTGTATTCTACTATATAGTCAAGATAACTATCAAAAACGGGCTTAATCTTACCATAAAAAGCACTCTTCTCACTTTCACTTAATGCAGGAAAGTACTTGTCAATAAATTCCAGGTATTGATTGGTTACCGTCAGGTACATGGGTTTTGCTCCCTCAAAATCACCAGTCTTGTGCTTGATAGAAGCCAACCCATAAAGTGAATAAGCATAATCCGGATGACTGCTTCCCAAGATGCTCTTTCTAATATCAACTACCTGCTGGAAATAAATTTTTGCCTGATCATAATTCTCCAGTTCTTGCTCGAGAACCGCCAGGTTGTATAAAGTACTGGCATAAGATGGGTGGTTTTCACCAAATACATTTCTATCAATATCCAGCGCTTTTTTGTACAGCTCTTTCGAGCGATCATACTCTCCATTCTCCTCATAAATAGAGGCCAGATTATGTAGCGTCTTTGAGTAAAGTGGGTGATTGATTCCAAGAATTTGTTCATCAATTACCAGTGCTTCCTCCAAAAGCTCTTTGGCACGCGCATAATCTTCTTGTTGTTGATAAAGAGTGGCAAGGTTCTCCAAAGCGGTGGCATAATCCGGATTGAGCTTGCCAATTTGAGTTTCGTAAATTTCCAGTGACTTTTCAAACAAAGGTTTTGCTGCTTGCAGATTACCCATTTTTTGATAGAGCAAGGCCAGATTATTAATTACAGAGGCATAAAATATGTGGTCTACACCGTATGCTTTTTGATAAATATCACGAGCTTCTTTCAGGTATTTTTCAGCATCTGCGTACTCAGCTAATTGTTTCTTTACAGATCCCAGATTGGACAGGGTATAAGCAAGTGAAGGATCCCTGGCAGGAAGAATCAACTCCTTGGTGGTTTTGATATCCTCTAAGAGCATTCCAGCTTCTGTGTACCTGGCAGTGTTTAGATATAGGAGTGCCAGATTTTCATAAGTGGTTAAGTAATCGCGGTTTTCCTTTCCAAAGGACTTCCGTTTAATCTCTTCGGCAATTTTCAAATAGTACTCCGCAGTGTAGTAGTTTCCCTGGAGTTGCAAAAGCGAAGAATAGTTTGCCGCTACGGTGGCATACTCCGGATGCTTATCTCCATAACCATCTCTGAAAACAGGCAGTACCTTCAGATAAAGGACCTCTGCTTCAGCATACATCCCCAATTGGGAATAAACGCCAGCAAGTGTATTTCTCACGAAAGCAGTTTGTAAAGCCAATGCTCCGAACAATTCGATGCTTTCGTTAAGCGCTTTCTCTCCAACAGTTCGGGCTTCTTCAAACTTCGCCTCGCTGGTTAAAATTTTTGCTCTTTGATTATAAAGAGCATACAATCGGGACTTCATTCCCTCTGATTCAGCAAGCTCAAGTGCCTCGGTGATTAGTGATCCAGCTTGATCGGTGTCCCCATCAGAGAGCAAAACTCCACTTTGGCTTTCCAATGCATTCACGTAAGTAATGTCCTGATCTAGTGATGCAGACTCGTACAAATCAATCACTTCCTGAAGTTTCGCCTTGGCCTCAGCCATTTCACCCTTACGAATCAACAAATTAGCATAGTTGGTCAAAGTACTGGCATAGGATTTTGGAAATTCATCTCTCTCAACTTGCTTTTGAACCATCAATTCTTCCATTATTGAGCTCGCTTGTTCAAAATCACCGGTCTTTTGCAGGTCAATACTCAGGTTGTTCAGGGCAATGGTGTATTCCTCGGAGTTCTCTTCTCCCATATTCTTAAAATTATCAATAGCAGCCTGATACTTCTGCGTTGCCTCTGAAAAACGACCCAATTGATCCAGAACATCTCCTACTTTGATGAGAATGCTTCCGTACTCAAAATTTGGGGTGTCATAGTTATAATAATCATCCATCTCTGCAAAAAGTGGCAATGCTTTGTCATAAGCTCCTAGTTCAGACAATAATGACCCATAGTTGTAAATGATGTTGTAATAGTCACCAGTGAATTCCTCATGAGTGATCATGGTATTGACTGATTCTTCAAATAATTTAAGCGCTAGTTCATCCTTTTTAAGGTGGAACAATGCCACCGCCAAGTTTCCCTTTGCCACACCTGCTTGGTAGCTATCTTCAGAATTGTAGGTCATGATGATGTCCAGAGCCTCCCTGAGCAAAGGTTCTGCCGCCCCATATTCACTCCTGTACATCCTGATCAAGGCAAGGTTTTGAAGAGCATTGGCGTAATTCATGTCACTGTTTTCCCCAAGGGCAATGAGCATCTCCACCTCCTCTTTTGCGTAGGAAATAGCAGCAGGATCATCACCAAGATCATAACAAATCAGGGAAAGCTGTCTAAGTATTACAGTTTGGTTTTTGGAAGGCCCGGATTCTTCGGCTTTGATAGCGGTAAGTGCTTGCTCAGCATATTCACGCGCTTCTTGTGATTGATAGTTGTTATAAGCATCAATAGCGCTTTGATATGACGCAGTCCAGTCTTGAGACTGGCATACTATCACAGCAAAACATAAGGTCATGGTCAGTGATAATTGTTTCAACGACTCAGGTTGGATTGGTTTGGGCTATGAAGATAGATAATTATAATCCTGATACTAAATCATTAGGAGCCTCATTTTATCAAATACCCTAAAAGAGGTATGGAGGCCCACTATTTTCATACGAAAGTCCCATACTAAACATAGCGAAAGATTGTATTGAATAAATTTAGTATGCATGCATACTAAATCGGATAGTTTTTCTAACTTCGAGTTAAACAAAAAACCCCGGCGGACGGCCAGGGTTTTACTAGAAGTGGTGCTGAGTGGATTCTTCCGCAGGAATGCCCTTGGCAGAACCACCATGGTTCTCACCCACTCATAAAATAGTAGGAAACAAAAAACCCCGGCGGATGGCCAGGGTTTTACTAGAAGTGGTGCTGAGTGGATTCGAACCACCGACTCACGGATTTTCAGTCCGATGCTCTACCAACTGAGCTACAGCACCGCTTTAAGGAGGTGCAAAACTAGATGAATTTTAGAAACGTGCAAAAAATATTTTACTTAAAATAGCGATTATAAAAACCCAATAAACAATGATAGCTCAAATCGCCTTTCTGGCAGTACTTGCATTCTTTGGTTTTCTGATTTTTCGCAGGATCCAACGGATTAAAAAAAACATCCATATTGGCAAACCCCAGCGAATCGATGACCAACCCGGCAAACGGCTAAAAACAATGCTCCTTGTGGCATTCGGCCAAAAGAAAATGTTTAAACGTGTACTGCCGGCTTTCTTCCATTTTTTAATCTACATCGGTTTCATCCTGATCAACATTGAAGTTCTGGAAATTATTCTGGATGGCATATTAGGTACACATAGACTTTTTGCTCCTTACCTGGGTGACTTTTATAATTTCCTTATCTCCTTCTTTGAAGTTTTGGCGGTGCTGGTGATACTGGCCTGCATGGTTTTTCTTATCAGAAGAAACATCCTCAAAGTAGATCGCTTTCATAAAATAGAAATGAAAGGATGGCCAACCATGGATGCCAACCTCATTTTGATCATTGAGATCATATTGATGGCAGCAATTCTCTCTATGAATGCCACAGATACGGTTCTGCAATCTCGAGGTGCAGAGCATTATACAACTACAGGATCATTTTTAATCAGCGGGATGATTTCTCCGATGTTTGCCGGAGTTTCTGATTCATCACTGGTTGTAATAGAACGTGCAGCATGGTGGTTCCATATCGTTGGGATTTTTGCGTTCGCACTGTATGTCACCTATTCCAAGCATCTGCACATATTCATGGCGTTTCCTAATACTTATTACAGCAGGTTGGAGCCTAAAGGAAAAATGAACAACATGCAGGAGATCACCAATGAGGTGAAAATTATGCTGGGAATGAGTACTGGAGAGGAAGGTACTGCTCCACCTGAAGGTATGAAGTTCGGTGCCAAAGACATCAACGACCTCAGTTGGAAGAACTTAATGGACGCTTACTCTTGCACTGAGTGTGGACGCTGCACCTCAGAATGTCCTGCTAACTTAACTGGAAAGAAACTATCTCCACGCAAAGTCATGATGGACACACGAGATCGTATGGAAGATGTGGGTTTGTCACTGCAAAAGGGTGGTAAAGGCCTGGAAGATGGTAAATCACTTTTGGATGATCACATCAGCAGAGAAGAGCTAAATGCGTGCACCAGTTGCAATGCGTGTGTAGAAGCTTGCCCTGTCAATATCAATCCACTTGAAATTATCCTCCAAATGAGAAGGTATGTTGCCATGGAGGAATCCGCTGCTCCACAGTCATGGAACATGATGTTTCAAAACGTGGAAACCAATTTTGCACCATGGAAATTTGCTCCAACGGATCGCTTCAACTGGGCCAATGAGCTAAAAGAAAAATAAACATCCCAAACCTTTGATTAAGACAGAAATGACAGAAGATATAAACATACCAACGATGGCGGAGCTAGCGGCTCAAAATGAAACCCCTGAAGTATTATTTTGGGTAGGATGTGCCGGATCATACGATGACCGCTATAAATCCGTCACTAAAGCTTTCGTAAAAATTTTAAACAAGGTAGGCGTTAAATTCGCCGTATTAGGGCCTGAAGAAACATGTACCGGTGACCCTGCCCGCAGGGCGGGCAACGAGTTTTTATTCCAGATGCAGGCAATGGCCAACATCCAGGTTTTGGATGGTTATCAGATAAAAAAGATTGTGACGGCCTGTCCGCATTGCTTCAATACCCTAAAAAATGAATACCCTGATCTTGGTGGAAACTATGACGTGGTTCACCATTCCCAATTTTTACAAGAGCTTATCAACGACGGCAAAGTTACCATGAAAGGTGGTGGAGAATTTAGGGGTAGAAAGATCACCTATCATGATTCTTGCTTCCTTGGCCGGGCAAATAACGTGTACGAAGCTCCACGTAAAATCCTTGAGGCGCTTGATGCAGAGCTAGTAGAAATGAAGCGATGCAAGACCAAAGGACTGTGCTGTGGTGCTGGAGGAGCCCAGATGTTCAAAGATGCTGAACCGGGTAAAAAAGAAATCAACATTGAAAGAACGGAAGAAGCATTGAACACTGGAGCCAATACAATTGCTGTAGCATGCCCGTTTTGTATGACCATGATGTCTGATGGCGTAAAGAACAAGGAAAGAGAATCTGATGTTAAAGTTCAGGATTTAGCGGAACTCATTGCTGAAGCTGAGGGTTTAAATCCTTAAATTTGGGCATATGAGTACAATTAACAAAATGCCAGATCACGCCAGGATTTGGGTGTACCAGTCTACCAGAGTATTTACACCTGAAGAAGAAGCGTTCATTTCTGAGCAATTGACACATTTCACCAACCAATGGGCTGCACATGGTCAGCAGCTCGCAGCTACATTCAGTATAGAGCTGGATCAATTCATTGTTTTGGCTGTAGACGAGTCCATGCATCAGGCAAGTGGCTGTAGTATAGATGCCTCTGTGCATGTGATTAAGCACATTGAGCAGCATACAGGACTCACTTTGCTGGACAGAAGCAAAGTAGCATATATGGATGGTGAACAAGTAGGGGTCCAGCCTTTCAATGCCATGAAAAAAGCTATTGCTGAAGGTATAATAAAGAAAGACACGATTATTTTTAACAATGCCATTCAAAACACCGGGGAGTGGAAAAGCAACTGGAAACAAGCTGCCTCTGAATCCTGGCTTAAACGGTTTTTCGTCTGAGGGACAAACAATACTTGGTTGTTCTTATAACACTAAGTGATCAATTATCGTTAATTTTTCGTCTTGTATACATTATACGAAGAAGAGTATTATCTATGAAGCACCTGTTATATGTCCTCCTGCTCAGCGGATTGTTAGTTTCTTGTAGCCAGAAATTCGCCGATAATAATTTTGAAAAAGGACATTATGACCGTGCCATAGAGCTTTATAAATCCGGACTTGATCCTGACAATGCACATCAAAATTTCAAGCTTGCAGAGGCTTATCGTTTGTCCAATCGATTAGCAGAAGCTGCCCCATACTATGCTGCTGCACGAAAAGCCGGATCTCGCGAACCAAGTCTTACTTATTACCTGGCCAGAGCGTTAAAAGCTAACAAACAATACGATCAGGCGGAGCAACTACTCCAGGACTATGTCACTCAGCCAGGTGGTGATCCCAAATTTAAAGAGCTCGCCCAAAGGGAACTTGATCATTTTGATCATCTGGATGTACTGGAAAAAGAAGAGAATTTTTATCGAATCAAAAACCTGGATGAACTTAACACCCGCTGGGCAGAATACTCACCAGTTTACAACAACGGGTTTTTGTATTTTACCACAAATAGAGACGGAGGAAAAATATATGGTGCCACTGGCACACCATTTACAGATCTTTACCGTGTGAGGAGCCAAGGGGCAAACGTGAACCTCAAGACATTACTTCCACTAGACCCAACAATTAATCATTCGGATGTCAATGAGGGCTCCATGGCCATATCGGAAGATGGCACCTCCATCATTTTTGCAAAAGGGAACACAGGAAAAGCCACAGGAAATAATGAAGTGAACCTATTCTTTACCCGATTTAGAAATGGTACGTGGTCCGAACCCCGACCATTGAGCATCAACCTTCCTGATTCATGGGATTCGACACCAGCGTTCAGCCCTGATGGCAATACCTTATATTTTTCAAGTACCCGGGAAGGTGGTTTTGGGGGTGCTGACATTTATTCAGCACAGCTTAACAGAAGAGGAAGATGGGTGGATGTTCAGAACCTTGGGCCGCAGGTAAATACACCCGGTGAAGAAATGTTTCCTTTTGTATCTGAGGATGGTCGATTGTACTTTTCGTCCAATGGACATCCAGGATTTGGCAACCTGGACATGTTTGTAGCAACAAGGCGAAGAGGAAAAATCACTGTGGAAAACCTGGGGCAGCCTATGAACTCCTCATCAGATGACTTTGCCCTTTACCAGTTTGATCTCACAAGAGGTTTTTTTAGCTCCAATCGCCCTGGGGGCAAAGGAGATGATGATGTGTACACTTACGTAAATGAGGATCCTGACCTGAAGGTGGTCAACTATTTTGTAGTAGGAACCACCGCTACCACTGATGACGCAAGCGAAAAAATTATACTCCCAAATACCAAGGTCACCCTGGCAGCTGAAGATGGTGAAGTTGTAAATGAAGCATTTACCAATGAGGACGGTAAGTTTAAATTCCGTGTATATGCAGAAGAAAATTACAATTTAATCGGGGAGAAAACGGACTACTTTACCACTAGGAAGCAATTTACCACCATTAACAAATCTGTTGATAGGGCGACTCTCACCGAGTTCATCACCAATGTGACTTTCGAAACCCAGATCATGATGGATAGAATTGTGTTGGAAAAAGCAATTGTGCTAAACAACATCTATTATGACCTGGATAAAGCAAATATCCGTCCTGATGCCGCTAAGGTGCTAGACAGTCTCGTTCTTATCATGAAGGACAATCCTGATATATTCATCGAATTAGGCTCACATACCGACAACAGGGCTCCAGATGATTATAATATGGACCTATCTCAAAGACGGGCGAAATCTGCTGTTGAATACATTATCGATCATGGCATTAGGGCAGAGAGAATTGTAGCCAAGGGGTATGGAGAAACCCAACTCATTATTCAAAATGCCAACACCGAAGAGCAACACCAAAGAAACAGGAGAACAGAATTTAAAGTGCTTCGCTATGACCCACGAGATCGTGAAGATGAGCTTCCTCCTGAAGGTGAGGTGGATGAATATGATCGCTTCTTTGATGACGAGGGTTCTGGAAAATAAATTGTTTTTGATAAGCCCTTGGAGATAGCCCAGTCTGGGACCTGAACTTCTTGTAGAAGAATGATGGATCGTTGAACCCACATTTATACAATATTTCTGAAACATTCAACTTGCCTTCGAGGAGATACTCTTTGGCCATTCCTACACGATATTCATTTAAGTAATCAATAATGGTCTGGCCAGTCAATTTCTTAAAAAACCTGCATAGAGAGTTTCTAGTTAAACCGACCTGGTCTGCGATTATATCGAGTGTGAGTTCCTCATCAAAATGATTGGTGATGTAGTTGAAGATCGTTCTTATTCTCTGGTAATCTACCTGGCCTTTATCAGTGCGTACTCCATAGGCATCTAGCGAAACCACATCTTCTGCTTTGGAAAGTTCGATCAATAGTCGAAGGAACCACATCAGTCTATCCTGTGGCTCAAGCTGCCCATGAGGCTTTATAAACGAACCCAACCTGGATCGGGTTTTTGTTCCAAATGACAATCCGGACCCGGCTCTTCTTTTCAGGTCCTGAACCAACTCAAACTCAGGAAATGCACCCATCCTCTGAGACAAAAACTCTTCGGAAAACTGAACTACTACTTCAAAATTGTCCGCATTTATCTGATTGCCTAATGGCAAATGTGGAATGTTAGGGCCAAGCATCAGCAAGACGCCATCTTCATAGCTCGAAATGTGCGTCCCTATATGTCGTCTTCCACTGCCGTTGTGCACATACACGATCTCGTATTCGGGATGAATGTGCCAATAATCCTCCATGCATCCAGGTTCTCCGTTATATACGCCAAGCTTGAACGACTGGTTTGGATCGTTCACTATCGGTTCTACCAAAGGCTTCATAGGGCTAATTTAACCAATTATCCAACTCAAGGCATCCCAATAAGGAATAGATCACCCATATTTCTGAATAAATCCTCCAATACATTGCCATTGATTCAAATCAATTTTGCGTTATGAATTCAATAAAAACCATAATATTCGACCTTGGAGGAGTGCTGATCGACTGGAACCCCAGATACCTGTATAGAAAAATGTTTGAAGATGAATCTGAAATGGAGCATTTCCTATCTGAAGTGTGTCATGGAGACTGGAATATGCAGCAAGATGCCGGAAGGCCTTTTCGAAAAGGGGTAGATGAATTGGTAAAAGTTTTTCCAAAATATGAAAAGGAAATTCAAGCCTATTGGAACCGGTGGATCGAAATGATTGCGGGTGAAATTATGGGTACAGTAGAAATCATCAACCAAATCTCAGCAAAGGGTTATCCCCTTTACGCCTTGACCAACTGGTCATCCGAAACTTTCCCGTTGGTCCGAAACGATTATGCATTCTTTGATCTATTTGAAGGAATTGTGGTTTCCGGGGACGAAAAAATGGCAAAACCGGATCTGGAATTTTATAAAGTATTGCTTGACAGATATCACATTAAAGCTGAGAATTCATTATTTATTGATGATAATGAGCCCAACATCAGGGCTGCCGAAGAATTAGGATTTCAAACGATTCATTTTAAATCCCCAAAGCAGCTAATTGAGGAACTAAGAGATCTGTCAATACTTTAGTGGCCAGGCACTTAAAATATTTCTTTTCTAATAGAAAACAACTTTCCATTGGGTTGGTGTTTTTCTGCAATGGGCTACTCTTCGGTAGCTGGGTTACCAGGTTGCCTGACATCAAGTCACTCATTGGCCTTTCAGATGCTGATCTTGGAATTGCTTTACTTGGTGCTCCGGTTGGGTCGTTGCTCATCATGCCACTTTCTGGTTGGGTGATCGCACGGCTGGAGCTTGGGCGTACTGTAATTCTTAGTGGAGTGATTCATTGTGTGTCCCTTCTTTGGATTGGCCTTGCGGCAAGCCAGATCCAGTTTACACTAGCCCTGGTCATTTATGGATTTATGAATGCAATAATGAATATTTCTATGAATGCAGCCGTGGCCAATCTGGAACGTAAAAGCAGTCATCCATTTATGTCGGCGTGCCATGGCATGTGGAGCATTGGAGCAATGACGGGTGCAGGAATCGGAAGTTTAGTAATTGGTTTCGAAATCGTTACTCTCAGCCATCTGATATCAATTGGAAGCTTTTGTTTGATCGTTATCACGTTATTATCAAAAAACCTTTTGTCATTAAAAGAGGCCAAAAATCTTGGAGATAGGGTATTCGCACTTCCGAAAGGACCATTATTGATTTTATCATTTCTGGCGTTTTGTATTCTCCTAAGTGAAGGAGCCATAGCTGATTGGAGTGCCATTTATATGCGTGACATTGTACAGTCGAATCCTTATTTCTTTGGCCTGGCCTATGCAGGATTTGCGCTGTGCATGACTGTTGGTCGATTTAGTGGGGATGCGCTGATCCCACTTTTAGGTAAAAAACGAATGGTCCTACTGGGTGGGCTCATTTCGGTTTGTGGTTTAACACTGGCAATAGCAGGGTCAGGCTCTACACTCCTGGTTATATTAGGGTTCTCATTGACAGGTTTAGGTTTTTCATGTATTGTGCCTATACTTTTCATTTCAGCAGCCAACGAGCCGGGTTATGCTTCAGGAACCGGAATTGCAGCAGTAACCACACTAGGTACTGCTGGATTTTTGGTAGGGCCACCTCTAATCGGCCTGCTTTCTGAGCTGTTTGAACTCCGGGTAGGTCTGGGATTCGTTTTATTATGTGCTTTATTGGTGAGCATTTTGTCAGCCCGGGTCAAGTTCAGATGATTTTGCCTTTCTTTGCCAAAAAAACCTTTACATGTCTGACAGATACGCCAAGCGAGGAGTCTCAGCAACCAAAGATGATGTGCATGCAGCCATCAAAAATGTAGACAAAGGCCTTTTCCCAAGTGCATTTTGCAAGATTGTACCTGACCTTCTTACCAGGGATGACGATTACTGTGCGATTATGCATGCTGATGGTGCAGGCACAAAGTCTTCCCTTGCCTATATGTATTGGAAAGAAACCAGAGACCTTTCGGTTTGGAAGGGAATAGCGCAGGATGCCGTAATCATGAATACTGATGACCTCCTATGTGTAGGGTGCACTGAAAACATCTTGCTGTCATCAACTATAGGCCGAAATAAAAATCTAATTCCTGGAGAGGTCATTTCTGCCATTATCAATGGGACAGAAGAGGTTCTTCAAATGCTTCGTGATCAGGGAGTTGATATCATTTCCACAGGTGGTGAAACTGCCGATGTTGGGGATTTGGTACGAACCATTATCGTTGACAGCACGGTTACGGCCAGGATGAAACGCTCTGAAGTGATCTCCAATGATGGCATTAAGCCAGGTGATGTGATTGTCGGAATAGCATCTTATGGTCAAGCCACTTACGAAAAAGAATACAACGGAGGCATGGGCAGCAATGGACTGACATCAGCCAGACATGATGTGTTTGACAAGATCTACCGGGATAAATACCGAGAAGCCTATGATCCGTCGGTAGATATTGAGCTAGTATTCTCAGGAAGCAAAAAACTTACAGATAAAGTCCCTGGGAGTCCGTTGGACGCGGGCAAGCTCGTATTGAGTCCCACCAGAACATATGCGCCTATTGTGAAAAAAATATTGGGTGAATTATCGGGCAAGGTTCATGGAATGGTGCACTGCAGTGGCGGCGCTCAAACCAAAGTGCTTCACTTTATTGAAAATCTCAAAGTAATTAAAGACAACCTGTTGCCTATTCCACCTCTTTTCAAATTAATACATGAAGAAAGTGGCACGGACTGGAAAGAGATGTACCAGGTATTCAACATGGGGCATCGATATGAAGTGTATTTACCAGAGGCTTATGCTCAAACAGTGATGGATATTGCCAGGTCATTTAATGTGGAGGCCCAAGTGGTGGGTAGAGTGGAAGATGCCACTCAGAAGGAAGTAGTGATTCAAACAGAAAACGGCACCTACAATTACTTCTAAATTATGATTGTTTCAAGGCCCAAAACCCAAACACTTACTGCTCTTACACTTTTTCTTATCCTCATTTTCGCTTCATTCTTCCTCCTTCTCAATAGTCTTCTGAAAGATGAAAGCTACTTTGTACTGAAGCTGATTCTGGCTCCGGTGGTGTTGGTGATTGGTTTGTTGGTACTCGGAAAACTACTCGGAGCAATTAAAGTAGTTAAAGTAGGTGACAACAAGATTGAAGCCTTTTACCCAATCAGCCGGATGCGGATCAAAATGGATGTGAAAGATATTTTGGGTTGGCGTGAAGAGGTAGTTAAAACCAAAAACGGGGAATTCAGGGAAGTGAAAATCCTCTATACCAAAAAGAAAATACTTAAGTTATCCAATAGAGAAAACTCCGAGTATGAAGCGGTGGTCAAGTACCTGAAGAAAAAGGTAAAGGCGCAGCGTTAGGGTTTAATTAGTTTGGACTCTAACCATTCTATCAGAGCCGGTTCTGTCATGCCTCCAGAAGCAACCGACAAGATGGTAATTGCAACATCGCTTTCACTAGCATTGATGTAATATCCATTTAGCAATAAAAAAGTAATCCCAACTACGAACCCTGTTCTTTTATTCCCGTCTAAAAATGGGTGATTCTTTATTATTCCATAAATGCAAGCAGCAGCACATTTTGCAATTGACGCATTTTCATAAGCCTTGAGGTTTTTTGGCCTGGCCAAGGCAGGCGCTAATAAACTGTCTTCCCTGATTCCTGCCAAACCTCCATGTCTGGCTACCTGCTCAGCATGGACAGCTAAAACCACATGTTTGTCCACCCAAACAAAATCACTTTGCAAGTTCATTCAATGCATTTCTATAATCATCCATTACTTTTCGAGCTTTATCCATCTGATCTTCAAACTCTGGGTCATAGGCCGTAATCTCGATTCCGTTGGGTGTTTCAATAAAAGATATGGTATCACCCTTTTTTACTCTCAACTTTGACTGTATGGACTTAGGAAGGACGATTCCTACTGAAGAGCCTATTGTTGTAACTTTTGATTTTTCCATTTGAGCAATTTGTTATAACATATATTATAACGCAATATAATTGATTCGGGTTCCCAATCAATAAAAAGCATCCTCAATATGTACTATTGGCTGCCCATCTAATATAGATACTATATCAAAACGAATATCCTTGTGCCAATTGATCCCAAAAATGTACTCTTCGGCTGCATTGATGATGGAACGCTCCTGAGCCCTGGAGACAAAGGTCTCAGGCTCGCCATATTCATTGCTTTTTCTCAACTTCACCTCAAAAAACACCAGCAACTCGTTATCGAGTATGCCAATAAGGTCAATCTCGCCCTTGCCATGTCGATAATTCCGCTCCACAATTTCAAATCCCCTATTTCTGAGATACGAAACCGCCAAATCTTCCCCATATTTGCCCTTATTTTTCGTATTCATTCAAACTAAATTATAGCGTGGCTCTATATCCATTAAAATTCAAAACGATATTTAAAGATAAACTTTGGGGCGGACAAAAAATCAAAACCATACTGGGTAAAGACTTTGGAGACCTACCAAATTGTGGAGAAACCTGGGAACTTTCAGGAGTAAAAGGGAATATCTCTGAGGTGTCAAACGGACCACTCAAAGGAAAACTGTTAACAGACATTATTGGGTCTGGTGCGCAGGAATTACTAGGAGCGAGAATCCAATCCCAATATGGTGACGAGTTTCCACTACTGATCAAGTTTATTGATGCCAATCAGGACCTATCGATTCAGGTACATCCTGATGATGAGTTGGCTCAAAAACGTCATGCTTCTTTTGGCAAAACAGAAATGTGGTACATCATGCAGGCTGATGAAGGCGCATCATTGATCAGTGGGTTTTCTCAGGAAGTCAACCGTGACTCTTATCAAAAAGCCTTCAATGAGGGTAAACTTGAGGAGATCCTCAATCGTGAAGAGGTCACTGCAGGTGATGTGTTTTTCCTGCCAGCAGGGCGTGTTCACACCATAGGTCAGGGGCTGTTGCTGGCTGAAATCCAACAAACCTCTGATGTGACTTACCGCATTTATGACTTTGACCGGGTAGACGACAAGGGGAACAAACGTGAGCTGCATGTGGAAGAAGCTCTGGACGCCATTGACTATAAAAAGTATGATGAATACAAAACTCTATACATCGACAAGCGTGATGAGCGAGTTGGGTTGGTAAAATGTCCTTATTTCACTACAAACAAACTCCATTTAACCAGTGATTATTCTTTAGACCATTCAGGTTTAGACTGTTTCAAAATATATATATGCCTTGATGGCAATGCCACCCTTAGCTATGCCGGAGGTTCAGAAACGCTCAGCATGGGAGATGTTGTATTGGTTCCTGCCAATATTGAGAAATATGCTTTTGAAACTTCAACCGGCATCACGCTGTTAGAGTCTTATATTGACAAATAATTGACCACCCAAAATAAAAAAACGAAGTTTATCAACCTCGGTCTTCGAGACTATAAAGATACCTGGGATTACCAGGAAGCACTCTTTAAGGTTCAGGTAGATCGAAAGATTGAGAATAGAAAGCTTCCAAAGGAAGCGCAGGTACCTACAGAGAATATATTGATTTTCTGCCAACATCCGCATGTATATACCTTGGGGAAAAGTGGTAAACCGGAAAACTTACTTCTAGATGAATCTGGCCTCAGAGAAAAACATGCCTCTTACTACAAAATCAATCGCGGTGGAGACATTACTTATCATGGCCCTGGACAAATTGTCGGTTACCCGATCATAGATTTGGACAATTTCTTCACAGATATCCATAGGTATTTACGGTTGCTTGAAGAAGCCGTAATTCTTACCTTGAAGGATTACCAAATTGATGCAGGTCGTATTAATGGGTTGACGGGAGTCTGGATAGATTATAAGGATGAAGAGCAAGCCCGAAAAATCTGTGCATTGGGTGTGAAATGTAGCCGATGGGTAACCATGCACGGTTTCGCTTTTAATGTAACCGCTGATTTGGACTACTTTCAGAATATCATCCCTTGCGGTATAGAGGATAAAGCAGTGACTTCATTAGATAAAGAATTAGGCTACACTCCTGTGATTCAAGAAGTAGAAGAACGGCTCAAAGGGCACATTGCCAGTTTGTTTGAAATGGAAATAGTACAACCATGAAAAAAGACATCAACTTTCCGAAAATAGAAAATGTGTATGTGAGTATAGTCAAGGACGATGAAGGCTGGAAAGTCTTCTTGCTCAACAGACAAGACAAGCAACTCGATACCGTGATGGTAACCAGCAAGGGTTACGGAGAAAAAGCAGGTGAAGAGCAAAAAACGTCAGTGCTCAGACACATGATTCCCAAGATCGAACCAGGTGAGTATGCACTGATCGAACCTATCTCAGAAGAGGTATTCCATCTCAACAACGAATATTGGGTGAGTTTCTTCATTGATGGCCAGCTCTATGATAAGAAATATATTTTTGTGCCGGAAACCATCATTCAGGACAATCTAAGCTTTATCCCTGAATTAAAAATGGAAGGGGTGCTTCATCAATAATAGCAGGTATTTAAAAAAATAATTAGGTTTAATGTCCGCGAACAACGAATTGATGGCATTAGACTCAGATCTTCAAACAAGAAAAACTAACCTTAAAGAATTTGAAACTCTTACAAAAAGTGTTTTAAACTACCTTCCCGCAGTACTAACTGGTCATAGTGATAAAAACCACTATAGAATTTATATTAACCAACAAGCTGGTACAACAAAATATATCCGACCAATTAACACGAATCTCTTTGAAATGGATAGTGGAAAATTTGAGATCAAATTCCAGCTTTTTCTTGACATTCTAGGTCGAATTAAGGTTGGGGATAGGAAGTTCTCCGAGCTAGAGCTAAAGATTATTGACCAAACAATTTATACGATTCAACAATCAATTGGCTCTGGATTAGATCTTTTGGTTAATCCTACTTTTGTCAAGTTACTGAATTGCGTTTATAATTCTGTTGGATCTGGCAATGGTACCTTGCAAGTTGTTGCATGCATAGTTCCATTGTACTATCAAGAGACTCCCAACGGCTGATGATAGTTGCGGCGACCAGCTTTCGGATGAC
>JAVJQA010000052.1:0-132549 GCA_040218045.1 Marinoscillum sp. | reverse complement strand
GAAACTAATCTCTAGAATTATAAAGGCTATTAACAGCTTTTATCGGCACTTCTCCATCAAACTTGACCAATCAACTTTACTGATGAGAATTTGAAAATTGCTTTAAATGAAAGAGGCTATCCTTTTTGGACAGCCTCTTTTAATTTGAGTTAAAAAGATTCTAACAAAATTCCTTAAACACCTCTACCAGGTGATTGGCAATCATCTCCGCCGATCTGCCTTCGATGTGATGTCTTTCAACAAAATGCACCAATTCGCCATCTTTGAACAATGCTACCGATGGTGAAGAAGGAGGGAAGGGCAAGGTGAACTCTCTTGCCTTGGCTGTGGCATCCATATCTACACCTGCAAAAACTGTAGCAAGATGATCTGGTTTCTTGGCACTTAGATTCAAAGCAGTAATCACACCTGGTCTTGCGGTACCAGCCGCACATCCACATACAGAGTTGATCACTAAAAGAGTAGTTCCTTTGTGGTCAGTTAGATGGTTTTCTACAGCTTCCGCTGATTTTAATTCTTCGAAACCCGTCTGAGTAAGCTGAGTTCTCATTGGGGCTACTAGTTCTTCTGGATACATATTTTTCTAAAATTTAACAAGTCTTCAATTATAATGTACTGTCACATAAATCCAAGCTCAAGCTTGGCCGATTCTGACATCATATCTGTAGCGTATGGTGGGTCAAAAGTAACCTCCACAGTCACATCATTGACGCCTTTTACTTCCTTAATATTCATTTCTATTTCTCCAGGTATCTCTTCGGCTGAAGGGCATGCTGGTGATGTCAGTGTCATCAAAACATGCACATTGTTAACTGGGAAAATATTGATCTCATAGATCAGGCCTAGCTCATACACATCTACCGGGATCTCCGGGTCATATACGTTTTTGATTGCTCTTACAATCTCTTCTTTCAGAGCAAGGTCATTATTGATAGTATTTTCTTCTGACATAATTATGCGCCTGTTTGAGTTTTAGAACTTAAAGCCAAAGCATAAAGTTTCATTTGCTTGATCATGGCCGAAAAGCCATTTGACCTTTGAGTACCAATGAATCTATTCATTCCAATTTCCTGTGGAAAAGTGATTTCTGCATTCATTATCTCATCTGCTTCTTCATCATTCAATACCCTTACCAGTAAGCTCACCAAGCCTTTGGTAATGGCAGTATTGCTGTCAGCTGAAAATGCCACCCTGGACTCGTCACCATCGGCCATTAGCCAAACTTTACTTTGGCAACCTTTTACGATGCTGTCATCAGTTTTTAACGATTCATCCATCTCTGGAAGTTGTTCACCAAGTTCCATGATATAATTGATGGTCATTTCCATGTCTCCATCAAGCATGGCAAATTCTTCTACAATCTCCTGTTGTTTGTCGGCAATGCTCATTTTCTGAATTTTTTCACAATATCAGTCAATGCTTCAGCAAAGTGATCAATTTCTTCTACGGTATTGTAAACAGCAAAAGAGGCCCTTACCGTTCCCTCAATCTTAAAATGATCCATCAGGGGTTGGGTACAATGGTGCCCTGTTCTCACCGCAATACCTTTTGCATCCAGCCACATGCCCAGATCAAATGGATGAACTCCATCAATCAAAAATGCGATGACACTTGCCTTTTCTTTGGCATTGCCAATTGCCTGAAATCCATCAATACCGAATAGCTGGTCTTTACCTCGCTGAAGAAGGCTTTGTTCTTGTTGATGCAGAAAGTCAAAACCGATCGTTTGCATAAATTCAATGGCCGCCTTAAACGCAACAACATCCGCGATATTTGGTGTGCCTGCTTCAAACTTGTAAGGAATGTCGTTGTAAGAAGTGCCTGCAAAAGTTACCTCTTTAATCATTTCTCCTCCGCCCTGATAAGGATCCATCTTTTCCAGAAGTTGGCGCTTTCCATAGAGCACACCTACGCCGGTAGGTCCATACATTTTGTGGGCTGAAAATGCCAGCCAGTCACAATTGAGCTTTTGAACGTCCAGTTGATGATGAGGTGCGGCCTGCGCTCCGTCCACAAGTACCTTAGCTCCGATTTTGTGTGATTTTTCAATGATTTGAGGAACTGGATTGATAGTGCCTAGTGAATTGGATATGTAGACTACTGAAACAATTTTGGTTCTTTCTGTGAGAAGGGAATCAAATTCATCCGGAGATATTTCACCATTTTTATTTACTGGGATGACCTTCAGCTTGGCTCCGGTTTGTTGGCAAACAATTTGCCATGGTACTATATTGGAATGATGCTCCATTCCGGTAATGAGTACTTCATCACCTTCCTGAAGAAACTTACGTCCATAGGCCTGAGCAACCAGGTTAATGCCTTCACTAGTGCCTTTGGTGAAGATGATTTCCTCAACCTCATTGGAGTTAATAAACTGCTGAACAGCCTTACGCGTGGCTTCAAACCCTGTAGTAGCACGCTCGGCTAATGTGTGAATGCCACGATGAATGTTGGCATTGTCCTTTTGATAGTAATTAACCAAGGCATCAATGACCGCCTGGGGAGTTTGTGAAGTTGCCGCATTATCAAAGTAGATCAAAGGCTTTCCGTTTACCTCTTGGTTGAGGATTGGAAACTGTTTCCTGATTTCTTCTACTGTTATGTCGGTTGTGATACTCATCACCCCAATTTATTTAAGATAATCCCCTCTACTTCTTCCTTTACAAGATCGTTTTGTAACTCCACAAGTGCTTCGTTGGCAAACGCATTTAAGAGCAGGGCTTTGGCCCTTGTTTTTTCAATTCCTCGAGATCGAAGGTAGAAAATAGCTTCCTTGTCTAGTTGACCAGTAGTACAGCCATGTGAACACTGAACATCATCTGCCCAAATCTCTAGCTGAGGCTTGGTATTGATGGTGGCAGTATCAGACAATAAGATGTTATTGTTTGATTGGAATGCGTTAGTTTTTTGGGCATCAGGACGAACATAGATTTTACCATTAAACACTCCTTTAGCATTTTCATCTAGAATTCCCTTATAGAGCTCGTTGCTATAGGAGTGAGGCTTTAAATGATCCACAGAAGTGTTGTTGTCCACATGGGTTTTTCCACTAATCTGGTACAGTCCATTCATATGACCCTCACAGTTTTCTGCATCAATGTTGATGTAAACGTTGTTTCGGATCACAGCACCTTTAAATGAAAAAGTATTCGTGTAAAACCTTGAGTCTTTGCTTTGTTGGGCATAAATCCCTTCAATTGAGTAAGTGCTGGTCAGGTACTGTTGGAGTTTGGTAAACCTCACCTCAGCGTTGGCATCCACTACTGACTCAACGATCGAAATGTTCAATGACTTCTCTTCACCCTTGATATAAGTTTTTTCGTATACCCTCGTTCTTGATCCTGAGTCTCCCTTAATGAAGATTCTCGGAAACGATATAGGCGAAAAGTTGGTACCATCAATGAACTGATAGATATATGTATTCTTATTGTCGCTATTTCTAGAGGCTTTTATGTAAAGGCCTTGATTGAAAAAGGCTAGACTTAGATTGGCAAAAGGATCAATGGATGTCCCATTAACTTTGCCTAAATTTTCTTTGAGCTCGGGAATTTCTGTAAAAGCATGATCATCAAGAAGGCGAATAGTCAAATCACTGGATGCACTAACAATTTTAGAGTAGTCCTCGATGAATTCACCATTGATAAAAACCAAATGATTGGCGTCTGTCTCAGTGTAAAAGTTGCTTTCACATTCACTTTTTGTCCATTCAGGGGAAGAGAGAGAAGTCTGGAAATCAAAGTTCTTTTCAAGAATTTTAGTAATGGGCGTGTACTTGTAAGCTTCACTTTTTCTTGATGGAAGACCCAGTTCCTCAAACTTGTCGATTGCAGATTTCTTTAAGGATTTCAAGGCGCTATCGCTGGGATAGTGCTGATCTATCCAGGAATTAAACCTTGAAATGATGCTTTCTTCTATGTTAATTACTTCACTCATAGTTGATGCTTATACTGCGGCTAATTCTTCCTTTATCCAGTCGTATCCTTTATCCTCCAATTCTAGAGCTAGTGATTTATCTCCTGATTTCACAATTTTTCCCTGGTACAAAACATGTACGTAATCCGGCACGATATAGTCGAGCAGACGCTGATAGTGAGTGACCACTATAGTAGCATTGTCTGCAGTCTTTAGCTTGTTCACACCATCCGCAACGATTTTCAGGGCGTCAATGTCCAGGCCGGAATCTGTCTCATCAAGAATAGCCAGTTTCGGCTCAAGCATTGCCATTTGGAAGATTTCGTTACGCTTCTTTTCACCACCTGAAAAGCCTTCATTGAGGGCTCGGCTAAGGAGTGCTTGGTCAATATCAACAAGTTTCATTTTCTCCTTCATCTCTTTGAGGAATGAAACAGCGTCTAATGCTTTTAACCCCCGAGCTGCACGCACCTGGTTAACAGCAGTTTTAAGGAAATTGGTAGTTGATACACCTGGTATTTCCACTGGATACTGAAATGCAAGAAATATTCCGGCATGGGCTCTTTCTTCAGGGGCGAGTTCAAGCAAATCCTTATCTAAATAAGAAATTGTTCCACCATCCACTTCATATTCTTCTCTTCCTGCAAGTACAGACGCTAAAGTGCTTTTGCCAGAACCATTCGGTCCCATAATGGCATGAACTTCGCCTGGTTTTACTTCCAGGTTGATCCCTTTCAATATTTGCTTGCCTTCAATTGAGGCTTGAAGATTCTCTATTTTTAACATTACTTGATGATGATTTTTATCCTACGCTACCCTCAAGAGTGAGGGCTAATAATTTCTGTGCTTCTACTGCAAATTCCATCGGCAGTTTGCTCATGACTTCCTTGGCGAACCCGTTGACAATCAATGCAACTGCACTCTCTTCATCAATGCCGCGCTGCTGACAGTAGAAAATCTGGTCTTCACCAATTTTGGAAGTAGTAGCCTCATGCTCAACCTGTGCTGAGTTATTCTCCACATCGATGTATGGGAATGTGTGAGCACCACATTTGTCACCCATGAGCAGTGAGTCACATTGTGAGAAATTACGAGCATTTTCTGCTCTCTTCATAATGTGTACTTGCCCGCGATAGCTATTTTGTGATTTTCCTGCAGAGATACCTTTAGAGACGATCCTCGATTTGGTGTTTTTACCAATGTGGATCATTTTAGTCCCTGTATCTGCTTGCTGATAGTTGTTAGTCACAGCTACCGAGTAAAATTCGCCCTGTGAATTGTCACCTTTAAGAATACAGGATGGGTACTTCCAGGTTACGGCTGATCCGGTTTCAACCTGAGTCCAGCTAATCTTGGAGTTATCCCCAGCGCAAATGCCTCTTTTAGTAACGAAGTTGTAAATGCCACCTTTACCGTTTTTATCTCCAGGATACCAGTTTTGAACAGTTGAATATTTCACTTCTGCATCTTTGGCTGCATAAATCTCAACAACAGCAGCATGCAATTGATTTTCATCTCTTTGAGGTGCTGTACACCCCTCAAGATAAGAAACATAAGAGCCTTCCTCAGCGACAATGAGAGTTCTCTCAAACTGTCCTGTATTGGCAGCATTGATCCGGAAGTATGTGGATAATTCCATAGGGCATCTTACACCTGCTGGAATATAACAGAATGAACCATCTGAGAATACCGCAGAGTTTAAAGCCGCAAAGTAGTTGTCAGTAGAAGGGACAACTGAACCTAAATACTTTTTAACAAGTTCAGGATGTTCATGCACTGCTTCGCTAAAGCTGCAGAATATGATTCCAAGTTCGGACAGTGTTTCTTTAAAAGTGGTGGCTACAGATACTGAGTCAATTACAGCATCTACAGCGACACCTGTGAGTCGTTTTTGCTCAGTAAGAGAAATACCCAGACGTTCGAATGTCTTTAACAACTCAGGATCAACTTCGCTGAGGTTCTTGGGTTTCTTATCTTGTTTTGGCGCTGAGTAATACTTTACCGCCTGATAATCTATATCCGGGTATTTCACATTAGGCCAGCGTGGCTCTTTCATCTCTGTCCAGCGCTTGTATGCCTTTAGCCTCCAGTCAAGAAGCCATTGTGGTTCTTCCTTTTTGGCTGAAATGAACCGAATGATATCTTCATTGATGCCTAACGGAGCCTCATCAGCTTCGAAATCAACTGACCAACCGTGTTCATACTCTTTGGAGGTAAATTCTTCTAATATTTGATCGTCTTTACTCATGCGAGGTTTTTCGATTCTTACTTATAAGTTAACAATCCTATGTGAAGGAAGTTTTGCAAAGTAAACACTTATTTATATGGATTCTAAATAAGAATCGAATTAAAGAGACGATTGTTCCATTATTAGCGGATAACTTTTGACTATCAGAATTTCAAATGTCTATTTAGACTTTCTTCCAGAGAGATGAAGGTTTCAGTTCTTTCGATACCTTCTACCTTTTGGATCTTGTCATGAAGTACATCCTTAAGGTGTTTGGTATCTCTACAGTGAATCTTAATAAAGATGTTGTAGTTACCAGTAGTGTAGTGAACCTTCACAATTTCAGGAATATCTTTTAGCTGTTCTACTACACTATCATATAAAGATGACTTTTGAAGATAAATCCCCATAAAGCAGGTGACATCATACCCAAGCTTAGAATAATCCATCTGAAGAGTAGTCCCTTGCACGACTCCCATCTCTTCTAGCTTTTTCATTCTCACATGAACAGTTCCACCTGAAACAAAGACCTTTTTTGCGACCTCAGTGTATGGAATTTTCGCGTCCTCCATCAATAAATTGAGGATTTTCAGGTCTACATTATCAATTTCGTAATTTTTACTCATCTCAAAAAGTGCTATTTTCTAATAATTCAATATTATACCTACAATTTTAAACACCATCTAAATATTAACCAAATTTATTAAAATATTTTTAAAAAACTATTAGGTATGTTACTTTTGAATCATCAAACAGTTGCAAAGACGATGCAACTACACACTGTAGGGTGATGAAATTGGCAGACATGCCCTCCTGTCTCGGGGGTGGAGATAAGGGATAAATCTCTGATGCTCGCGATAAATTACTTCGGTAATTTATCGTGAAAATCGGGACTAACCGCTCCGTAGAGGTTCGAATCCTTTCCCTACAGCCATCATTTTTGGGTTAATGTTGTTTATTGAATCTGGTCGAGGTAGGGGTGCCTCGACCTTTTTCTTTTTAAGTCTTCCCATTTTGCATTGTTGTTTCTCATTACTGTTCCCAAAAAAATAATTTTAAAACTTTCCTGTTTTTATAACGAACCAAGTACGACTGGTCGTTTCATATAGGTTCTGCCACAGGCATCCCTATGGGAGAATCCTTTCCCTACAGCCATCATTTTTGGGTTAATGTTGTTTATTTGGATCGGGCCGCGTAGGCTTGGTCGAGGTAGGGGTTGCCTGGTTACGTACCCCGCGACCTTTTTCTTTTTAAGTCTTCCCATTTTGCATTGTTGTTTCTCATTACTGTTCCCAAAAAATTAATTTTAAAACTTTCCTGTTTTTATAACGAACCAAGTACGACTGGTCGTTTCATATAGGTTCTGCCACAGGCATCCCTATGGGAGAATCCTTTCCCTACAGCTATTTTTGGGTTAATGTTGTTTATTTGGATCGGGCCGCGTAGGCTTGGTCGAGGTAAGGGTGCCTGGTTACGTACCCCACGACCTTTTTCTTTTTATAGCATTCAAAGTATTTAATTGTTGAGGCATTTAGTGCCTGATTACGCCCCCCTCCACATTTTTCTTTTTATGGCCTTCCCCATTCTGCATGTTTCATATTTACTGTTCCCTAAAAATTAATTTTAAACTTTCCTGTTTTTATAACTAACCAAGTACGACTGGTCGTTTCGTATAGGTTCTGCCACAGGCATCCCTATGGGAGAATCCTTTCCCTACAGCTATTTTTGGGTTAATGTTGTTTATTTGGATCGGGCCACGTAGGTCTTGTCGAGGTAGGGGTGCCTGCTACGCGCCCCGAGACCTTTTTCTTTTTAAGGTCTTCCCATTTTGCATTGTAGTTTCTCATTACTGTTCCCTAAAAATTAATTTTAAACTTTCCTGTTTTTATAACTAGCCAAGTACGACTGGTCGTTTCGTATAGGTTCTGCCACAGGCATCCCTATGGGAGAATCCTTTCCTACAGCTATTTTTGGGTTAATGTTGTTTATTTGGATCGGGCCGCGTAGGCCTGGTCGAGGTAGGGGTGCCTGGTTACCTACCCCGCGACCTTTTTCTTTTTTGTATCCTCAAACTCATCTACGAACACAGTATTTCACGTTAAGAATTTATGCGTTATTAATTTTTTTGCACTCTTTTTAGAGCAATAATTATTAGGTATCAGTTAGGTCAATTAATTTATTTAAGTTGAAAATTCGTTAAGGTTTGATTGTTCTCTTATATTTAAATAAAAAACAAACTTCCAAAGATGAGCGACAAACCCTGGCTAAACACTTACCCCACTGGTGTACCTAAAACCATTGATGCAGATAAGTATAAATCACTTGCTGATCTTTTTATTGAGTCAAGAAGGAAGTATGCTGATAGACCAGCCTATGAAAATATGGGTAAAGTGCTCACCTTTGATGAACTTGGGGAGCTATCTGATCGGTTTGCGGCCTATCTTCAAAATGATTTAGGACTTAAGCCCGGTGATAAAATAGCCATTCAATTACCCAATGTGCTTCAAAACCCTATCGTCATGTATGGGGCATTAAAAGCTGGTTTAGTGGTTGTGAACACCAATCCTCTTTACACGCCGACTGAAATGAGGCACCAGTTTGTGGACTCAGGCTCCAAAGCCATTGTCATTCTTGCAAACTTTGCACAGAACCTTGAAGAAATCCTTAAAGACACGGCCATTGACCATGTAATTATCACTGAGCTAGGTGATATGCTCGGGGGCCTTAAAGGTGCTTTAGTCAATTTCGTTGTGAAAAAGATAAAGAAAATGGTGCCGCCATTTAACCTACCGGAGGCCATACCATTGAAAAAAATATTAAAAAATAGCAGTGCAGATTCTTTCAATGCACCTGAAATCAATGCTCAGGACTTGGCATTTTTGCAGTACACTGGCGGTACTACCGGAGTTTCTAAAGGTGCTATGCTCACTCACAGGAATCTGATAGGCAATCTTCAGCAGATAGAAGCTTGGCTGGCACCTACCAACCTAGAAGAAGGCAAAGAGATTTTTATAGCAGCATTGCCTTTGTATCACATTTTCGCGTTAAATGCACATGCATTGTTACCAGCTAAACTGGGAGCCAAGAATGTATTAATCACCAACCCAAGAGATATGAAAGGGTTTGTGAAAGAATTGAAAAAACATCCCTTTACCTTAATCACAGGTGTTAATACTTTATTTAATGGATTGCTAAATACCCCTGGTTTTGCTGAGTTGGATCATAGTACCATCAAAGTGGCACTAGCTGGAGGGATGGCCCTTCAACGGGCTGTTTTTGATAAGTGGGAGAAAACCACCGGAATGAAAATAGCCGAAGCTTATGGATTGACAGAAACTTCTCCAGGCTTATGCATCAACCCAATGGGTGAGGGCAACAGAGTGGGAACGATCGGCCTACCCTTACCGGAAACAGACGTCAAGCTATTGGATGATGATGGCAAAGAAGTAGCTCCTGGTGAGAAGGGCGAATTATGTTGCAAAGGACCACAGGTATTTATCGGATATTGGGAGCGACCAGAAGAAACAACCAATTGTATGATAGATGGTTACTTCAAAACCGGAGATATCGCTACTATGGATCCCGATGGTTTTTTCAGGATTGTGGATAGAAAAAAAGAAATGATCCTGGTGTCAGGTTTCAATGTTTATCCAAATGAAGTAGAGGATGCGGTAGCCTCACACCCTAAAGTATTGGAAGTTGGGGCCATTGGTGTGCCTGATGAAAAGTCCACCGAAGCAGTTAAAGTTTACATTGTAAAGAAAGATCAGGGACTTACGGAAGAGGAAATTTTCGAACATTGTAAAGAACATCTGACAGGCTATAAGCGGCCTAAACACGTTGCGTTTATTGATGAATTGCCAAAGTCTAATGTTGGAAAGATTTTGAGAAGGATCATCAAAGAAGAAGACGCTAAAAACAATCAATACACTTAAAACAAACAGTTAAAACTTCACGATATCGGTTAGTCTCGCGTAAGGAATGACTATCTGGGTTGGTCCTTCTGAGTAAGGCGCTATTTCATAACTGTTGTAGTAAAAAACCATGCCTTGTTTACTAAAACCAAAAGTATCTGGTAGTTTGAATTGATCATTGTCAAAATTGAAACCACTTTCAGACAGCGAGGCATTGCCTGCTAAGTCGTATTCTTTCCTGAATTGCTGTTCTAAAAGTTTGGTTAATTCAGACGTGTTGGAGATAAAATCAGAGAGGCTTCCATCTTTACTGTCAGTTTTCCGGATATTTAAAAAGCTTATAAAAGTATTTGGGTGAGCTCCTCCGGTATAACTATTGGTTGTGATTTCCAACGATACTACTGCGTTGTTTTCGAATTTTTTAGTGATCTCTACATCTAATGTCCAGGGCGTATTGCTTTCAGGGAAACTTTCTTTGAAATCATCATATGACTTCAGAAAAAGCTGGATGAGCTGTTCTATATTCTCATTTCCCGTGGCATCCATCACATAGTCCTCACTTAGGATTTTGGTGATTCGCCTCTTTATGATTTTGTTTAGGGCTAATGCATTTTCACCGTTTCCTTCAAAGCTTGGATAAGAAATGCTGACCTTGGTACAAGGTTCAGCACTACAGTCCGCTGACTTTTCTTCAATGACAGTAGTTTTAGATGATAGAGATTCAGTTTCTAATGAAGGATCAGCGGGGATTTCCTGACTTTTTTTCTCTGAGGAACAACTGAAGAGCATTAGTGATAAACAAAATGTATGGAATATATATTTCATCTTATGATATTTTGTAGCTAAAAAAATTCGTGAGAGTATAGTTTATTGCCTTTTTTTGCAACCAACTCGTCATTGATTCAAAAATTAGATATTAAAATTTAAAGCTATATGAAATTAAACTCTTACTTATTAATAACCGGATTCATACTCTTTAGTTTTTTGGTGAAAGGCCAAAATGCAGATACTACTTATTGGACCTCAGGAGGATTTGTTGCAGCCACCTTGTCACATGTAAGCATAAGTGAAAGCTGGGCAGCAGGAGGAGCTAAAAATATTGCTCTGAATGGAGCTACGGGCTTGTTTGCCAACTATGCTAAAAGTAGGAATTCCTGGGAGTCTTCACTGGATTTAGGCTATGGACAGATCAATCAGGATGATCAGGGATTCGTAAAGTCAGATGATAAAATTATTTTCGTGACCAAATATGGGTATCAGATAAAAGAGGGCAATTCTCAATGGTATTTTAGCGCGCTATTAGATTTTAAAACGCAATTTGCTAAGGGAGAGAATGTGGTGGAAGGTTCTGACGGAATGGATAGTACAATTCTTATTTCCGAATTTATGTCTCCTGGTTACCTTACTGTTGGTTTGGGTGTAGACTACAAGCCAAACAAGAAACTCTCAATTAATTACATTCCGCTCACTGGAAAGTTCACCTTCGTAAATAACCAGACCCTCGCAGATCAAGGAGCTTATGGGGTGGACTCATCCAAAAATGTTCGTGCGGAGCTTGGGTCATTCTTAAGATTAAAATACAAAGATGAGATTGTTAAGAATGTCAATGTGGAATCAAGGCTGGAGCTTTTCACGAATTACATAGAAAACTTTGGGACGATTGACGTCAACTGGCAAACGACTATTGTCATGAAAGTAAATAAGGTACTATCCGCAAACCTGTTTACCCACCTTATCTATGATGAAGACATCAAAATGGAAAATGATGAGGGTCTTCAGGAAGCCAAAGTACAATTCAAAAGTGTTTTTGGCGTAGGTCTTGCATATAATTTCGGAGCACAAAGGGATAAATAACCAAATTTAAAATAATTGTGTATTTATCGAGCAGGAGTGGCACTCCAACGAGTTACAATGGTTTATGATGTGAACCATCAATACTTTAGCAGTCGAAACAGTATATAAGAGTATAAAGAGGAAGGGGCTGACTCAAAGGGATTTTGAGACAGCCTCTTTTAATTTTTGTTTTCAATCGTCACTGGTTGGGTTCGGATGTGAATGTCACGCTGAGGGAATGGAATCTCCACATTTTGTTCCTTGAACTTCTTGAATATTTCAAAGTACAGTTCACTTTTCAATACTCTGGGTCGATCAGTATATGTAGTAGTCCAAACTGCCAGGAAAAAATTCAAAGAACTATCACCGTATTCATCAAAGAGTACCGAGGGTTCAGGATATTTCAGAACATTAGGATTCTCACTTGCGACATTCATCAGGATGGTTCGGATTTTCTCCGGGTCTTCCTTGTAGCTTACCCCTACAGGGATTTTAAAACGAATATTCCTGTCGTTGTGGCTCCAGTTGATGACTTTGCTAGAGATGAATTCAGAGTTAGGTACGATGATCGAGATATTGTCATTTGTCAGGATCTGGGTGGCTCTAAATGAAATACTGATCACGTTGCCCTGCACATCTCCCACATCAATTCGGTCACCTACTTTAATAGGTTTTTCAAACAGAATGATGATTCCGGAAATGAAATTGTCCGTGATATTTTGTAGACCAAACCCAATCCCCACGCCCAAAGCACCGGCCACCAGCGTCAGTGCTGTCAGGTCTATTCCCGCACTTTGTACAATGATTACAGAACCAACAACTATCAGCGCAAATTTGGTGATTGTTCCAATCGTTGCCCTTATACTTTGCTCCATTTTGGCTTTAACCAAAATGTTTTCAACCAATACTTTTTTGACGCGTTTTGCTACAAAAAGCAAAATCACAAATGAAAAGATCAGGTAGAGGATTTTTCCTAAGGTGATGTTGTTTTCTCCCAGTTGGAAGAGTGTGGAATTAAACACTTCAGCCACCACCAATAATGATTCTACGATTTCAGTCCAGAGCTCTTTTAAGCGATCCATGGCTGTAAAATAAGCAATTAGGGAATAAGTAAAGAACTATCTCCATAACTAAGGAAGCGATAGTCATTGGTCATAGCCTCATTATAAACACGCCTCCAGTCTTCACCGATGAGCGCCGCTACCAACAAAATCAAGGTTGATCCTGGCAAGTGATAGTTGGTAATCAGGCCTTTGCAGATTCTGAACTTGTACCCAGGATAAATGAATATTTCAGTTTGTCCGACAAGGAGATCAACTCCTTTCTTTTCCATATAACTCAAAACTAATCTTAGGCTTTCCTCTTTGGATAAGTTCTTTGAGTTGGGATATGGTGAATCTTTTGTGATGAAAAAGTCAGCTTCAGGATCTTCACTAAGTTTATGGCCAAACCAGTACGTACTTTCAAGTGTACGCATACTTGTCGTACCTACTGGAATCACGGTGTCATTCTCCAGAAGATTGAGGATGTTTTGCTTGGTGATCAGTACTTGCTCACAATGCATGGGATGATCTTCGATGCGATCTGCCTTGATCGGTTGAAAAGTGCCCGCTGAGACATGTAAGGTCAAGTAATCTGTTTGGATCCCATAATTTGTCAATTGACCGATAACTTCTTCAGTGAAATGCAATCCAGCAGTAGGGGCGGCTACCGCTCCTTCAGCTTTTGAGTAAACGGTTTGATACCTGGGTTTGTCCGCCTCGGTGACGGCCCTACCGAGGTATGGAGGTAGTGGAATTTCTCCGATTTTTAGTAGGACTTCTGAGAATGTGAGGTCACTGTCCCAGCTAAAAGTCACTTCATCATGATCGCTTCTCACTGCTGTAAGCCTAAACCCTTCAAATTCCATCACTAGAGGCTCCTTCTTCCACTTTTTTGCATTTCCAATCATGGCAAGCCAGCTGCAGGATCTTGTTGATGCCATTACATCTTCATGCACAGTAGAGGGCTTACGAGGGGTTAAAAGGAATACTTCAATTCTCGCTCCGGTTTCCTTAAAAAAGATAATACGAGCAGGGATTACTTTCGTATTGTTAAAAACCAGGAGACTGTTTTCAGGAAGTTTCTCAGGGAGATCACTGAATTTCTTGTGGCTGATGTTACCCTTGTTATAACATAAAAGTTTCGAGTCTGATCGGTTTGCGAGCGGGTGTTTGGCAATCCGTTCTTCAGGCAAGTGGTAGTCAAATTCCTTAAGGTTCAGTCCTTTTGAACTCATTGATAAAGCGTCGTAGATTGATTTTGGGGTTTAGAAGTTGGCAAACTTATCATATCATCACAGATAATTTTTAGAATATATCACAAAACCTTATGGTTATACTTTTACTTTGGTCTATATGAAGTTGGAACACACCGAGCGTTTGCTCAAGTTCAAATTTAGTGCAGGTACTTCAAGAGGGACACTGACTGAACACAAAATCTGTATCATTAAGGTTTCTGATGGAGATCTTAACACATATGGACTAGGAGAAGCTGCACCGCTAAAAAATCTGAGTATCGACACTATGGAAGATATTTTGGATTTCTTTCCTGACCTTGAGCATGATTTGAAAGCCATTTCCTTACCTACTTCTGAGACTGAAGTGTACAATTTAGCTGCTCAATTAGTGCCTGAGAATTTGCCTAGTTTACGTTTCGGGTTAGAGTGTGCCATGTTGGATTTGATCAATGGCGGGGAGCGTAAGCTGTTTGATAATGCTTTTTGGAGAGGAGAGACTGATATACCTATCAATGGACTTATCTGGATGGGGGATGAGGAATTCATGAAAACCCAGATTGATGAGAAATTGAAAGCGGGTTTCAAATGCATTAAAATGAAGATTGGGGCCATCGACTTTGAGGTGGAAATGCGACTTCTTGAGTATTTACGGGCTAAATCGGACTCCTTGATTATCCGGGTAGATGCAAATGGTGGAATAGCTACCAATGAGGTTTTTGGAAAGCTTTCACGACTTGCCAAACTGAACATTCACTCCATTGAGCAGCCTATTATGCCGCAGCAGCATGAAGCCATGCAATTGATTTGCTTGCGGAGTGAGTTGCCAGTGGCACTGGATGAAGAATTAATCGGAATTCATGAAATGGATAGGAAAAGAGCATTGGTTCAAATGATCCGGCCCAGGTATGTAATCCTTAAGCCAACTTTGCTGGGAGGCCTGAGACACACTTTGGAATGGATTTCTATTGCTGAGCAGTATGGAATTGGGTGGTGGCTTACTTCTGCTCTTGAGAGTTCCATTGGCCTTAATGCTATAAGCCAATTGGCTGGGCAATTTCCTGATAATGGTTATCAGGGTTTAGGTACTGGTCAGATTTATGAGAACAACATTCAATCGCCTCTTGAAGTGAATGGGCAGTTTTTAGGGTATAATACAAAAAAGGAGTGGGAGAGGATTATATTCTTAGCTTAACAGTGGGGGTCCTTGGCTATTGGAAAGAGACTGCTTATTGAATAAACATTGTTGCCTGCTAATCGATGATTGATAGTTTTTGAAAATTATGAAATGCCTGTAACAGGTTGAAGTTTATGCAACATTGTGCTCCAGGGCATAGACCACTAAACCAGCTATGTTTTTGCACCCTGTTTTTTCCAATAAATTTCGTTTGTGGGCGTCAACAGTTCTTACGCTGATGAAGAGCTCATCAGCAATTTCCTGATTGGAGTATTCTTTCACAATTAGTTCTAAGACTTCTTTTTCCCGTCGTGTGAGTGGTGTTTCGATGCTCAGGCGTTTGGTAGGTTTTTTCTTGCCTGCCATGTTATCCATAATGATTTTGGTCACCTCTCCTGAGAAGTAATTTTCACCATTGAGAATGGTCTCTATAGCTCTGAAAATTTCGCTTTTGTCAGCGTTCTTTAGAATATAGCCATTTACTCCTGCTGACAGCATATGTTTAATGTGCTGGTTTTCACTGATCATTGTCAATGCCATGACTTTTTGGTTTGGCTTAAATGCCTTAAGCTCCTGGGTAAATTTTATGCCATCCATTTCAGGCATGCTGATGTCAGTAATGACCAGGTCAAAATCCTCTTCTTTGAGAATCTTTAATGCATCCATGGCATTAGGAGCTTCCGCAGCTACCTCATACCGGTCGTTATCTTCAAAGTAAAGCTTCAGACCATCCCTGATAATTTTATGATCATCAACTAAAAGTATTGTCTTTTTGGACATTCGGGGTTTGTTTTTATTCCTGGATCAAACCAGAACTATGAACAGTAAGGTATTTCTCAGGCAATTCTCTTGCAAGAAAACATGTAAAAAAATCATAAGAATTCATGGAATTGTTTACGTTGTTAGTAGACTTGACCTTCTAAATAGATTTTATTCCGTTAGACAAGTTTCAAAAACCCTTTGATCAGCACATCGTGCATTCTTTGATAAACCTCTATTCATGCAACCTAGATTAACAATCATTCTCTTCACGTTAGTATTTACAAATCAACTTTTCGCACAGCTCTTACCAGCCAATTCCACAGGAAATGTCCTGCAAAAGTTGGATAAACTGAATACTTTGGGCTCTGTGCTCTATGTAGCTGCCCACCCGGATGATGAAAATACACAACTCATAGCTTACATGGCAAATGGCCGGCATTATAGGACTGGATATCTGGCTGCCACTCGTGGAGATGGGGGACAGAATTTGGTTGGGCCGGAGATTCGTGAAAAACTGGGCATAATAAGAACTCAAGAGCTACTGGCAGCACGCCAGATAGATCAGGGTGAACAGTTTTTTACCCGTGCCAATGATTTTGGCTATTCAAAACACCCCGATGAAACTTTCAATAAATGGGACAAAGAAAAGATACTCGCTGATTTTGTATGGGCGATTAGAAAATTCAGACCAGATGTATTGATTACGCGGTTTTCACTTGAGCCCGGCGTTACTCATGGTCATCATACAGCATCTGCCATATTGGCGATGGAAGCTTTTGAGGCTAGTGGTGATAAATCGAGATTTCCTGAACAACTAAAATATGTTGATCCCTGGCAACCTTCTAAGATTTTCTGGAATACCAGTGTGTGGTTCTTTAGAAGGTCCGGTCAGGAGTTTAATGAGAGTGATTACATCAAAGTAAATGTGGGGGAATACAATAGTGCTTTGGGACTGTCATATACCGAAATTTCGGCATTAAGCAGGAGTATGCATAAAAGCCAGGGTTTTGGAAACTCCGGGTCAAGAGGTGACGAATATGAGTATTTCAAGCAGTGGGGCGGAGAGGAAACCCCCGATCTATTTGGTGGAATTGATGTGACCTGGAATAGGGTGGATGGTGCTGAGCGTGTGGCCTATCATCTGGAAGAAGCAAGGAGAAATTACGATCCACGCTACCCACAGCAAATTCTGGAGAATCTGCTTGCCGCCAGAGCGGAGCTTCTAAATCTTCCTGACCAATACTGGAAAGAAATAAAACTCAAGGAAATTAGAGAGACGATTCAGGCAGTTACGGGTACTTTCCTGGCCTTGAATAGTGATCAGCCTGCTTATGTTGCCGGTGATTCGATTCAGGTCAACCTGGAAGCGATTGTCAGAAACGACTCAAAAGTACAATTGGGATCTATACGGTTTGACTTCAATGATGAACGGTTCATTTATAAACTTGATTTGGAACCGAACCAGAAGACAGCCTTTTCTTATGATCTTGTGGTGCCGGGAAATATTGCCTTATCACATCCATACTGGTTAAACGAGGCTGGAACGGATGGAACATACGCTGTTTCTGATCAATTAAAAAGAGGGCTACCTCAGAATGATCCAGCTTTGATCGGATATGTGACTTTAGCCATGGGTGGTCAGTTTCTGGAATACCCCGTACCGGTGAATTACCGCTACACTGACCCTGTGAAAGGAGAAGTGGTGACTGATGTGGTGATAAGGCCTGAGGTAATGGTGAATGTGGAAGACAAGGCACTGATTTTTGCAAATGATGAAGCCAGGGTAGTACCTGTGAAGGTAATATCTGGAAGGGATGATGTGGCTGGCAATGTCCTTTTGAATGTTCCCAATGGATGGACAACTACTCCAGCGTTAAGGGAATTTACACTTGCCAATGCTGGTGATGAAGTTTCTTTTGAATTTAAGCTTACCCCGCCCAAAACGAATTCAGTAGCAGAGATTGAGGCCGTGGCCCGGATAGGAGATAAGTCTTACTCTAAAGGAAGAGTGATCATTGAATATGATCATATACCAAAGCAAGTTTTATTTCCTGAATCTAAAGTAAGGGTAGTGAAATTGGATGCCGAAAAAATGGGAACACGCATTGGGTACATTATGGGTGCCGGGGATGAAGTGCCTTTCAGTTTAGAACAAGTTGGGTACTCAGTGACCCTTCTGGGCAAGGATGATATCAATGCTAAGAACCTTGCATCCTTTGATGCAATTATCTTAGGCGTAAGAGCATTTAATACGCTTCCATGGCTGTCTTATAAAAACAAAGACTTGTTTGACTATGTAGCGTCTGGAGGAAACATGATTGTGCAGTATAACACCAGTCATCGTCTGGTCACCGAAGAAATTGCACCATTGGAACTGACACTTTCCCGGGATAGGGTGACTGTAGAAGATTCAAAGGTGACTTTTCTGGCACCTAAACATTCTGTCTTGAATACCCCAAATAAAATCACTCAGGAAGACATGACCGGTTGGGTTCAGGAGCGTGGGTTGTATTTTCCGGAAAAGTGGGGTAAGGAATTTGAACCAATTTTTGGTATGAATGATCCTGGTGAAGATCAATTAAACGGCAGTTTGCTCATCGCAAAATTTGGAAAGGGCTATTATTGCTACACTGGATTGTCCTTCTTTAGAGAGCTACCTCCAGGTGTTCCGGGTGCTTACAAACTCATGATGAATATGATTGCACTCGGTAAAAGTAAAAACCCATAAGAATGACCCAATCCAAATCAGAACAAGAGCTGGATACCCCACCATACTTTAAAAGTTGGAAATCCATTTATATGATCGTAACTGGTTTCTTGGTACTAATGATCATATTGTTGCAACTCTTTAGCTTTTTGTTTGCATGAATAATCTCGACCTGATTGTACTCTTTGGTACACTTGTATCCATTGTAGCCTATGGAGTTTGGAAAACACGCGGACAAAGTAATATTCAGGATTACTTGTTAGGAAACAATTCTTTGAAATGGGGCACGATCGGACTTTCTGTAATGGCTACTCAGGCCAGTGCGATTACTTTTATTTCCACTCCCGGTCAGGGCTATGAAAGTGGTATGGGATTCGTACAAAACTACTTTGGATTACCAATAGCACTAATCATCGTATCGGCAGTATTCATTCCTATCTTCTACAAGTTAAAAGTATATACGGCCTATGAGTTTCTGGAGTCAAGGTTTGACCTTAAGACCCGACTTCTTGGAGCAGTTTTGTTTTTAATCCAAAGGGGTTTGGCGGCTGGGATTACTATTTATGCACCAGCCATCATTTTGTCGAGCATCCTGGATTGGAACCTGACACTGACTATACTCATCACCGGAATTTTAGTGATCATTTATACGGTATCCGGAGGCACACGAGCAGTAAGCATTACCCAGAAACAGCAGATGACAATCATCATGATCGGGATGTTCATCACATTTGGGATTATCATTTCATACATCTCCGATTTTGTGTCATTTTCTGGTGCCCTTACAATAGCCGGTCAATTGGACAAGCTCAATGCAGTTGATCTTTCGTTTGATGTTGAGAAGCGGTATACGCTTTGGTCTGGCTTGACTGGTGGGCTTTTCCTGGCATTGTCTTATTTCGGTACGGACCAATCACAGGTGCAGCGCTATTTAGGTGGTAAGAATATCACTGAGAGCAGAATGGGTTTGATGTTCAATGCCGTATTGAAAATCCCCATGCAGTTTTTTATTCTGCTTACGGGGGTAATGGTTTATGTTTTCTACATGTTTTATGCACCCCCGGTTCACTTTAAGGATGCGTCTTTAAAGCAACTTGAAGGCACTCCATATCAAGTAGAATATGAGCAGCTGAACGAAGAGTATACACGATTACTTGATGAACGTAAAGTCATCGCTTTGTCTTATGCGGAAAACCCCACAGATTTGGGTGCAGAGCAACTAAAAGCAGTAGATGGCCAATCAATAGAGGTGAGAGAGCAGGTAAAAGCTTTAATCAAGGAGGCGGATCCGGAGATAGAAACAAAGGATTCTGATTATGTATTCCTGACGTTTATCCTAAACTATCTGCCACATGGTTTGATTGGTTTACTCATTGCCGTCATTTTCTCGGCAGCCATGTCCTCATCTTCGTCTGAGATCAATTCACTTTCCTCCACTACGACGATAGATATTTACAAAAGATTGTTGAGCAGAGTGGATAAGGGGCATCATATGATGATCTCCAAAGGGTTAACACTACTTTGGGGCTGTATTGCTATTTCATTCGCCATTTTGGCGAAGAATTCAGAAAACCTGATCGAAGCTGTGAATATCGTAGGATCTATTTTTTATGGTACTATTCTGGGTATTTTTCTCGTCGCATTTTTTCTGAAATCAGTGCAGGGAAATGCAGTATTCTGGGCAGCAATTATTGCGCAAATTGCGGTGATTGTATTTCACTTCTTGACTGTCTATGAAGTAATTACACTGGGGTATTTATGGTATAATGCCATTGGCTGTTTACTCACGATAATACTCAGCCTTTTCTTCCAGCTATTCATGCCTCAGAGGGCTAGGGCATAAAAAGAGCTGTCTTTTAGAATTCTGAATAAGTCAGAAAATTAAAAGACAGCCCTATATTTATAATTAACAAATTACTTCAACTTTGTCAAGTTATACCACAGATACTGAAACAAGTTCATTATGACCCCTAGGGTGATAGAACGAAGAATAAACTATGTAACGTCATGCTGAATTCATTTCAGCATCTAAACTTGACATAGTAGGATTACTTCAACGAGTTAATCAAGTCCTCATTTCTTTTTACATATCCAAAATCACCGTTAGGGTTTGCTTTGGCAGTTTCCATTGATTGCTTTGCAGTAGCAATTGCTTCCTTCTTATTGCCCATCGCTGCCTGGATTTGCGCTTTGGTATGCACATGCCAGAACTGTTTGTTGTTTTCACCAATTGCCAAATACTTGTTCATCCACTCTAGCGCTTGATCCAGGTTGGTTTTCTGAGCAAGGTAGAAGCCTGCCGCCTGCACATAGTTAGTTGGGTTTACCTGTGTTTTAGCTTTGATATCAGCCATAACCTGCTCTACAAATGATACTTCAAAAGGAACCTTCACAGAAACGTTGCTCCAGCTAAGCTGAATGGACGCCTTTGTATTGTCCTCACTAATATCAGCAATATTGAATGTTAATCTCTCAACCGGATTAGAAAGGGTAGTAGGCTTTACTGTAGCTTTTACTACTTCGTTTTCTGCATTATATCCGTTGGTATTTCCACCCAGGCTTACATCGCTGTAAAGCATAAATGACCACTCATCTTTACCAGGAGTGGTAAAGATCAGGTATTCTCCTGCGGGTACTTTAGTGCCAGCAATGGTCACTTCGGTGCTGAAAGTAATTTTGGATCCAGAGTTGGCGCCAGTTCTCCATAGTTCACCATATGGCTGAAGATAATCTCCACCTTCACCGAAGATTTGTCTTCCTTTTACACCAGGTCTAAAGTAATCAATGGTGACATCAGTGAGTCCTACAGTGCTTGATACAGATCCTGCCGGGCTAGGTTGAGGCGTGGAAATCTGTGCAAAGGCTGAACCATAAGCAAATAGAACGCACATTAGCATTAGTTTTGTGATTTTACTCATCATATTAAATAGGTTTTGTTTTTTGATAATGAATGATCTTTCTTCTTACGAAAAACTACCCCTTACGTTCTACAAAAGATCAGATGTTGTAGAAGTGGCCAGGGATTTGTTAGGTAAGTATTTATGTACAAACATAGGTGGAAAAATCACTGTTGGCAAAATAGTGGAGACAGAGGCGTACTCTGGACAAAATGATAAGGCGTGTCACGCACATAAAGGCTTGACAAAACGCACATCAACTATGTACCAAGAGGGTGGAAGGGCATATGTCTACTTATGTTATGGAATACACCACCTCTTCAATATTGTGACCAATGAAGATGGTTTGGCGGATGCTGTTTTGATTAGGGCAGTAGAACCCATGATCAATACAGAGGTAATGCAAGAGCGGCGCGGGACCAAAGTGGCCTATAAAAAATTAACCGCAGGTCCTGGTACCCTGACTCAGGCATTAGGCATAGTCACCGAATTCAATGGCTCTAGTCTTTTGGATGATCAAATTTGGGTTGCAAAAGTTAAGCAGTCAGAACCTTTCAAAATAGTAGTAGATAGACGGATAGGAGTAGATTATGCAGGTGAGGATGCATTCCTGCCCTGGCGTTTTTTTATTCGGGGAAATGAATTTGTAAGTAAACCAAAACAAATGGTTTGAGTAAACATTTGTCAATCGAAATAATAGAGTGGTACTTTTGAAGTTTTAAAATATAAATCCCCAGCCTGTTATAGACTGGGGATCGCAATATTCATACACTTGTTTGTTATTCAGTGCGCTGGTTAAGGGCCTCTGACTGCTCAAAATTAGAATAATTGCTGATAAAATAAAAATTATTAAAAAAAATCTTTGAATAGTTATATAATGTATAAGGCTATATTTTTTCTTCTGCTTTCCTTCACTTTCTTATTGTCGGAAGCCCAGATAAAATTTTACAGTGGATTAGAGCCAATGTCAGCATTCAATTCTACAAGCGGAGAAAATTACATATTCTTCGATTTTGACAATTCGAAATGCTATTTCTCGAGAGAAAAGCACCCGGAAAATACTGGTAAGTCAAAGGATTCTGGTGATATCTGGTTGAGTGTTTTGGATTCTTCCTGGAGTAATCCTAAGAAATTAGGGTTGAATGATAAGACCTTTCAATCTCCGTTAGGATTTAGTGCGGATGAGAAATACTTTCTATTCAACCAGGTAAAGTTTGACAAGGGTCTGTACTATGGCTCAGTATTCGCCGTGGATCTTAACAGTTCTCAGGAGCCTGTTGAAGTAGCTATACCTTATTTTAAAAATAGATCACCCCTTCAAACGGGAAGTATTTCTGCAGATGGGCGGTACCTGATGCTCAGTCTTGAGAATAATCTCGGCTATGGAGTGGATGATATATTTATATGCATGCTAAAATCTGATGGCACCTGGTCTTCTCCAAAAAATCTTGGCAATGTAGTTAACACTAAGTATCAGGAATTGACGCCATTCATTGCCAGTGATGGCAAAACACTCTTTTTTGCTTCCAATGGACATGGAGGAGAGGGGAGTTTTGATATTTTTCAGTCAACCAGACTTGATGATACCTGGCAAAACTGGACTGCACCACAGAACATAGGAAAGTCAGTAAACACCTCGGGAGCTGAAACCTCGTTTGTTTTTAACAATGATTCTGAGTACGCCTATTTTGTGTCCACTCAAAACAGTGACGGCTATGGTGATATCAAAAGAATAAAAGTACAGGCTGATTTTGAAGATGCGCAGGAAGAACCTGAGGTCATCAACATGGTCATGAAAGAATCCAACACCAATCAAATTGTCTTTGAGTTGTATGACTCAAAGTCTAACCAAAAGCTGCAAGGTGAAGCCTTGAAGATTGCCAATGAAGATACTATTAGGTATCAATCAAACGGAAACAATCAAATCGTCCTGAATGATTTGAAGGGGTCAATCATGATCGAATTTAAATCAAAAGGATATTTTTCTGCGAAGCATCAATTTTCATCAGACGAATTATTGACCAGTACTGAACCCAAGGCCATATTACTATCACCCCTAGAATCGGGTAGTGTAATCACATTGGAGCATGTGCTTTTTTACCGTGGTACGGCCAATTTCATAGAAGGATCGCAAGATGAACTGGATCTTGTGGTAGAAATGATGAAGGAAAATCAGGATGTCGAAATATTTCTAAAAGGACATACAGACAATCAGGGTAATCCAATTATGAATATTCAACTGTCACAGGAGCGAGTTTTGGCGGTAACAGCCTACTTAGTGGAGCATGGGGTAGAAGAGGACAGGATTACCGGAAAAGGTTTTGGAGGTGAAGAGCCTATAGCCAGCAATGCTGAGGAGTCATCGAGAAAACTAAACAGGAGAGTAGAGTTTGAAGTGCGTAGGGATTAATACCCCTCGGCATAGTCGTCTCCTCTTGGATCAGCCCCACCTTCGAGTTTACCATCCGGTCTCACAAGGATGCAATCATTTCTGCCAATCTTTTCTACAAAGACAATCTCATGGCCTAGTTCATTCAGCTCGGTTGCTGTTTCCACAGACATGGCACCTTCCTCTGCTTTGATCTGATCAGGTAGCCACTGGTGGTGTACCTTCTTAGCCTCTACTGCTTCCTGCATGGTCATGTTGTGGTCTACTAGGTTGATGATGCTCTGAAATACTGATGTGATGATGGTGGCCCCACCAGGGCTTCCAAGCACCATCTTCACCTTACCGTCTTTTTCTACTATAGTAGGTGTCATAGAGCTTAGCATTCGTTTACCTGGCGCTATGGAATTTGCTTCGGCCCCAATCAATCCAAAGAAATTTGGAACACCGGGTTGAGCACTAAAGTCATCCATTTCATTATTTAGGACAAAACCGGCTCCTTTCACCCATACTTTACATCCATAGTTGAGGTTCAAAGTGGTTGTGATTGAAACTGCATTTCCAAACTTGTCCACAATAGAGAAATGAGTGGTTTGATCAGATTCATAAGGAACCTGTCCGCCATCAATTGTGGAGGATTGAGTCACTGATCCTAAAGAAATGTCTTGAAACCTTGACTGGTTGTACGTTTCTTCCAAAAGATATTTTTTAGGTACGTCAAAATAATCAGGATCTCCTAGGTGCTTTGCCCTGTCGGCAAACACTCTTCTTTCGATCTCAGCCATCAAGTGAATTGACTCTGTAGAATTATGCGCATATTGACCAAGATCCAGCATCTCAGCACCTTGTAGCATTTGCAGTACCGCAATACCACCACTGGAGGGAGGAGGCATGCTGATGATTTTATGTCCTTTATAATTTCCAATAAGAGGAGTTCTCCAGGCAGGTTCGTAGGATTCCAGGTCTTCGTGACTTATTATACCGCCATTTTGATCCATTTCTTTTACGATCAAATCTGAGACGATTCCTGTATAAAAACCGTCTCGTCCTGAGTCTCTAATATATGATAGTGTAGCAGCCAGTTGCACCTGCCTGACATGGTCATTTTCCTGCCACCCATCCTCTTTGATGACCCATGGTTTGTAGTGATTGGCATCAATGAAATCCTGTTGTTTCTCATTAAGTGCTTCAGCTTCGTCTGCTGTGATCCTATGGCCTTCAAAGGCAATGTCAATGGCAGGTTGGACTAGGTTTTCCCAAGGAGTGATTCCATACTTCTGATGCAATTGCCACATGCCAGCTACACTGCCCGGTACTCCAGCTGCTAATCCACCAATTTGACTTTTGCTGGAAATGACCTGGCCTGTGGAATCTTCAAACATGGTTCTGAAAGCTTGCAGCGGAGCCTTTTCCCTAAAATCAAGTGTTGATAGTGATCCATTGGTCTCTCTGATCACTGCAAAACCTCCGCCACCAATGTTTCCAGCTCTGGGATAAACCACTGCCAGAGCAAACTGAGTGGCTACAGCTGCATCATAGGCATTGCCTCCTGATTTTAGAATGTTCAATCCCACCTTGGTGGCTAAAGGATGCGCAGAGACAATCATGGCACTATCTCCCAATGCCCCAATTTTAGGCTCTGTACTATTTATGGAGCAGGAAGAAAGTGTTACTACTGAAAGTAGTAAAAAGAGGGCTCTAGTTATCATTTATTCCTTTTGTTCGCTTGAGGGATTTGTATTTTTTGATCTTGACGCGCTTTTTGCCACGATCCCTTTTGCTGTCGTAAGGGCGAAAATGTTTTTTTGATTTGGTGATAGGAACCTTGTAGTAGGAAGCGTGGCAACCTGTGAAGGTAATACTTCCGAAAAAAATCATTAAACATATGCCAAGAAAATGTAGCTTTTTCTTCATATCAATAGAAACGAAAAGCTAAACATTTTCTTGGCATTACTAACTATTAAAATTCTCCTAATGATGGATTTTTGCTATTTTTAGCCGGTTTTATCTCCACCATGATAGCTCTGTTGACGGCTGTCAGTTTGAAATCTTCAATGGTTTCAAGAATGTCATTGTCAATGAAAATCGATTCGGTTTCATCAAAGATAACACTTGATTCATTTGGGATCTCACGGAGTGTTCTTCTCAAAAAAGCCTTATTCAGGAAGCTTACATCTTTTTCTAGGGTTACAATGAATTCGTTATTGCCCTGATCTTTAATGGTAATTGCTTTATGTAAGTTGGCTTTGATCACGAAGAAAACCCCAACTACAATTCCTATGGTTATACCAATTAACAAATCTGTTAACAAGATGGCAATTATAGTCACAATAAACGGCAGGAACTGATCTTTGCCTTTCAGGTAGAGTGACGTGTACAGTGAAGGGTTGGTTAGTTTGTATCCCACAATTAGTAGAACTGCTGCAAGTGCAGCTTTAGGGATCATATTCAAAATATCAGGGAAGAAAATGACAGAAACCGCCAATAGTAATCCATGAAAAACTGCTGAAACCTTGGTTTGTCCTCCAGAACTGATATTGGCCGTACTCCTTACAATTACTGCGGTCAATGGCAGGCCGCCAATGAGACCTGAGACCATGTTGCCGGTACCTTGAGCCAGTAACTCCCGATTTGTTGGGGCAATACGCTTGTAAGGATCCAGTTTATCCACTGCATCTAAACTTAGCAGCGTTTCAAGGCTAGCTATAATAGCGATGGTCGCAGCTGTGATGTAAATGTCAGCATCAAGGATTCTACTGAAATCAGGAAAGGTCAGGAAACTAAAAAACTCCATTGGGCTATCACTCACAGGCAATGATACCATGTGCTTGCCCGTTAGAAGCATGTCCGGTAAATAAGAACTATACAGAACTGCGTTGGCAACCACACCCCAGGCAACGGCGACAAGTGCACCTGGAAAAATAGAGGTCCATTTTTGCCTTTTCATGATTGGCCGCTCCCATAGGATCAAAATTGCCAATGCAACTAAACTTATAATCAAAGCACCTGAATCAATGTTTTGAAAAGCCAAAGCGATTTCAGTGAATGTATTTTCACCATCAGATTGTATAAAGCTTTCATCACCTTCATAATCCTGGTCATCGCCTAATGCATGGGGAATTTGTTTTAGGATCAGAATAAGTCCAATAGCTGCTAGCATTCCTTTGATAACAGAAGAAGGAAAGAAGTGCCCAATGACCCCTGCTTTTGCTATACCTAATAGAAACTGGAAAACGCCAGCAATAAATACGGCTAATAAAAAAGACTCGAATGTGCCGAGAGATTCGATTGCATTGAGGACAATAACTGTGAGTCCTGCTGCTGGCCCACTTACACTTAATTGAGATCCACTCACAAGCCCAACCACTAAACCACCGACAATCCCTGCCAGCACTCCTGAGAAGGCGGGTGCGCCAGAAGCTAATGCTATACCAAGACAGAGGGGGAGGGCTACGAGAGAGACGACAAGGCCCGCAGGAATGTCGCTTTTCAAGTTCTTACCAAAATAATCATTCATACTTTCAACTTCGTTTATATCAAAATATATAATAAAACAGAAATGAGGACTCAACAAATCGTAATCCTCAGAAATAAAACGGCCGACGCAAAAATACCTTAGAAAATCTAATACGGAAGGTTTTGCAGAATTGTTCACTCAAGGATTATTCCGATTCATCGCATAACTTGTTGGTTATCAATCATTAGAATTTGGATATTTAAAGAGAATTTGCAAGCTTTCCTTTTAAATTAAACTATGTTTTGATAAATTCAGGCAGCTTTAGACCTTGACCAACTCAACGACCTATTAAAATGCCAATGAAAACCAGTGCCGAACCGACCTCAATTCCAAAAGGATACCGTGTATACAAGCTTAAGGGTGTAGATCACACCATAGTAGCGAAAAAGGGTGGTCCATCACCTGATCAGGTAAGAAACGAATCATCATATAAAGAACTTAGAAACAATCAGAAGGAGTTTGGAGTGGCATCTATGATGGCCAAAGTATTGAGGAATTCTCTTTCAGAAGGGTTGTCTGAAATTTGTGAGACATATGTCTCCGGGCGTCTTACTGCCCAGTTTCGCAATCTTGCGAAATATGAAGACGGACCTACGGGTACAAGACCTTTGTTCTTAACAAAGCACGGGCATAACCTGAGTGGCTTTGAGTTTAATACAACAGCTCCATACGAGGAGATTTTTGGAGCAAAATACTTTTTAAAGAGTGGAAGCATTAGAGGTCAGGTAATTCTCCATTTCCCGGCATTTATTCCAGAAGATACTTTCAAAGCTCCTAAAGGAGCGACCAACTATAAGATCAACGCAAGGTTGGTGGCATTGTCTGATTATCAGTATGATTCAGGAGAGAAAGTCTACAGGGCTGCCAATAAGGAATTTCATGGTAAATATGGTTCCTATCAGAGTCCGATGTTACCTATCCTGAAGATCCCCACAGAACCAATGACAGCTCATGTCTCTGTAGATCAAATGAGTGTTCCAGAAAATACCGCATTGTTCATGCTTATGGCAGTGAGCTTCTATCACTATGAGAACGGAAAGTTCATTCACCTGAATAAGGATAGTGGAATGACCATCAAGCAGGTCTACTAAAACAATTCCGGTTATCTCTTTAGTTTAAAGGACATGGGGTCAAACTATGTCAAAAAGAATCCAAGACGTTTGGAAACAGACGTTCTGGGAGATCAGTGTTTTTTCTGGTTCAGGTCACACCCGGATGCTTACCAGTCATTTTTACAGATTAAAATCAATAAGGAATTCTTTTCCTTATTAGAATCTGATGAGGTTTTTAGTGGGATACGAACCCAATATCTATCTCCTCTTCCCGAGCTGAAGGACGGGCATACTTTTTTTCAAAATAATATTCAGGATATTTTATTGGTATTGGGCTTGTATGCGCTACCGTACTGCTATGCAGGGGCCAATGGTGCCCGGGTGCTGGTAAAGTCAAAGAGAATCACTGATGAGCCCCAAAAACGCCTCACTGAAACAGCTCAGTTTGTGGTCAATGTTTGTAGAAGTGGGGCATATGAAGAATATGGATCCGGTTATTTAGAAGCTTTCAAAGTGCGAATGATGCATGCGGCTGCCAGATATTACACCAAAAAGGAAATTGCAGACGAAATGCCCGTAAATCAGGAAGATATGTTGGCAACAATGCTGGCTTTTTCGATTGTGATGGTCAGAGGCCTACGGAGGATTGGTGTACCTGTATCAGCGAAGGAATCTTTGGATTATTTAAGACTGTGGGGTTGGGTTGGAACATTACTGGGAATTAACCCTTCTTACATTCCCGGTAGTCTTTCATTAGCTAGTTTAGAGGATCAGGGCATACAAAAAAGGGAGTTTAGAAAGAGCTCAGAAGGTATTTTACTTACCCGTTCACTGACCGATTTTTTCAAAAATTCAGCGGGTTCCCGGCAATTTAATTTTGTTGCACTTATGCACTATTTACTGGGAGATGTGCTTTCGGATATATTGGAGTTGGACAATGCTTCCAGGCCATTTGGATTAATGGTGGGCAATGGGCTTCGGTTTAGAAATGCAATACAGTCATTCAGTAAGAAGAATTTTGAGATAGTACTCAAAGAAGTACAAACGAACTTAGCTAGTTCAAAATCAGAACTTCAATCCTGATTTTCGTATGATACATTATGAAATCCTCCATTACCATCCTGTTTTATTTTATCTCAACACTGGTTTTCTCACAATCAGGTGCCAACCAGTATTATGAAGAGGCGTTAAAGGCATACAGAAGACGATCTCTAACCACCGCAGATCAAGCCATTAACCAAGCGATTAATTTGAAGCCAAATGCCAAATCATACTATCTCAGTGGTTTGATTTATGAGGCCATGGAGAAGGACCTTCGAGCTGTTTCTGCTTTTGAAGCTGCTGTGAAACTTGATCCTGAATACAATGAAGCTATTTTTCAGAAAGCATTGATTTATTTGAATTATGGTGACCCTGAGCAGGCCTTTAAAGATTTCAATATTCTCCTTTCAAAGGATGAGGTTCCTCAAACCCGGGGAATATATTTTGAATCCGACCCGACCGGAGAGAAGAGCACCAAGGTAATGTCCATGGCCAATATGAAAAGCAGGCTCTATCACTATCGGGCTCAGGCGCTGACCCGGCTCCAGCGGTATAATGAAGCGCTGGATGATTATAATGACGCGATAGGTTTGGATACATTGGCTGATTATTATGTCAGTCGCGGGCTTTTGCATGTTAAAATGTCCAATGACCCAGACGCTATCAGGGATTTTGAATGGGCCATTGTACTAGAGCCTCAAAATCAATTGGCGTGGTATAATCTTGCATTGCTCAAACCAAGCATTGATTTACCGGATGATCTTCTTGCGGAGATGTCTTTTGGCCCCACACTCGGTTTACTCGCATCAAGAGCTATGGATGATGGCAAATATGATGAAGCCAGAAGATATTTCGATCAGAGTATCAAGAATGATCCTAAAGACCCGCTTACATATGTGAACAGAGGCAGAACTTTGGTGAAACTTAATATGTTCGCTGAGGCGCGAAATGATTTTAACCAGGCCAGGGCTTTAGATCCAACTCGATTTGAGTGTCTTTATTTAACAGGGAATACCTATTTTCTTGAGCAGGATTATGAAAGTTCCATTGCATTTTACAATCAATACCTCACTGTAGATCCAAAAAATGCCATGGTTTGGTACAATGCGGCCATTTCTTATTTGGAGCTGGACAATCCAATGGAGGCGTGCCACTATTTGAACAAAGCCCAATCACTGGGAATGTTGCAAGCCGATGAGGTGATTGATAAACATTGCCGATAGTATTTGCTATTTTTGGCTAATGACTCAATCACGCACGCCATTGAAAATAGATATGCACACGCATATCCTGCCTGAAAAACTTCCAAATTTTGCAGAGAAGTTTGGCTATGGAGAATTCATCAATTTATTGCATCACAAGCCGGGAGCGGCGTTGATGATGAAGGGTGATAAGTTTTTCAGGGAGATTGATGCCAACTGTTGGGATCCAAAGCTTAGAATTAAAGAGTATGAAAAGTTCCATACCAAACTGCAGGTGATTTGTACCATACCTGTGATGTTTAGCTATTGGGCTGAACCTAAAGATTGCCTGGATTTATCTCAGTATCTCAATGATCATATAGCTGAAATAGTGGAGAAGCACCCCCAGCATTATATTGGCCTGGGCACGGTGCCAATGCAGGACGTTGATTTGGCCATTGAGGAACTCGAACGCTTGAAAGGGCTGGGTATACCGGGAGTACAAATCGGATCCAATGTCAATCAACATAATTTAAGCAAGCCTCGTTTTTTTGAATTTTTCGAAGCTTGTGAGCGCCTGGATATGGCTGTTCTCGTCCATCCATGGGACATGATGGGCAAGGCCGAGATGGAGAAGTATTGGCTGCCCTGGCTTGTGGGCATGCCTGCCGAAACCGCCAGGGCCGTTGCTTCCATGATCTTTGGTGGTGTGTTTGCTCGTTATCCAAAATTAAGGGTTTGCTTTGCCCATGCTGGCGGGTCTTTCTTGCCAACTATCGGACGATTAGAAAGAGGCTATGAATGCCGACCGGATTTGGTAGCAGTGCATAACAACGTGAACCCAAGAGAATATCTGGGCAAGTTTTGGGTGGATAGTATCACCCATGATCCTATGTTGCTGGAGTATGTAATTAAACTGATAGGCTCTGATAAAATTTGTTTAGGCTCTGACTATCCGTTTCCATTGGGGGATTTGGAAATTGGCAAGTTCATTGAAGAAATGGATTTGCCCGAAGAAGACCTTGAAAATATTATGTACAAATCAACACTGGATTGGTTGGGTTTAGGGTCCAGAGAGCAGGAGAAGGAACTGCTCAAGTCACTTGAAAGCAAGAAGTAACTAAGTTGTTTAGTGTTCGAGTAAGCGGGGATATAAAGGCCTTCGAAAAATATAGTGTAGAGTAAACATCACGAAGATCCCGAAACGAGTTCGGGATGACGTCACGGATTGGCGTTTGATTGAAAATCCGGAATCGCAATGCAACTTTCAGATACCGAACTTGTTTCGGTATCTGAAAGTTGCTTGGATATTCTTCGAAGGCCTGATGTTATTGTTTAATGACCCTAAAGGATTCAGTATGTGTTGGTAGCTTCAACTGCAGGTGATAAATGCCTGCTGGCAGCTCCTCTAAGTCAATGACCTTTTCGTTGCTTCCAAAATCAGATAATTGCTGATAGATAACCCTTCCGGTTAAATCAATAATGCTCAATTGACTTTCTGGAATTGTTACATTCGATCTTATTTTGATCACATCACATGTTGGGTTAGGGTATATCATCCATTCAATACCTGTGCCCTCATGAATCACATAAACCATTTGACTATAGCCATGTGCACCATCAAAATCAAGTTCTTTTAGTCTGTAGTAGTTAAAGCCCATTTCTGGTTTACCATCAACAAATGAGTAATTATTGATTTTCTCCTTGATGTTGTAGGCATCCAGCACCCCAATAGTCGTGAATTTCTTTCCATCAATGCTACGCTCTATTTCAAAATGGCTTACGTCTACCTCGTTTGTGGTTTCCCATTTGAGGAGTACTTTTCCATTCAAGTCTGTGGCACTAAATCCAAGAAAATCGAGAGGCAATGGAATGTCATTTGAATCCAGGATATTAGGAGTACCGTCGCTATCCCTGTCAGGCTCACCGCTTACATTTCCATAGAAATTTCCATTTTGATCAGGGTCAAAAAGATTAATCAATCCATCACCATCATCATCAATAAAATAGCCACTGTCAGGATCCAGAATATTCGGAATACCGTCACCGTCTGAGTCATTGGCATAATCAGGTCTGCCATCCAATGGAATTGCATCGGTTGTGTTATATAACGTGTGTCCTGTCGCGGCATTGGCCGTGTTGTATGAGGTGACTCTATTGATATATGAGTCAACCCAATTGGTAGGACCTGCTTCATAGAATCCCTCGTAATAGTCAGGAGTGCCATCGTCTTCAGAATCAACATCAACATAGTCCGGAGAAGAATCTGTGTCGGTGTCAGGGTAGGAGAGTGGGGTTCCACTATTGTCACTATCTACACTATTGCCCAAACCATCCCCATCTGTATCCCCAAACGAATCAAGTCTTCCATCTCCGTTATAATCATTGCCACCGGCTTCTACCAAATCTGTAATCCCGTCATTGTCACTATCCAAATCCAGGAAGTCTGGAATGCCATCACCATCAGTGTCAGGGTTGGCCAGGGTAGAGGTAGAACCACCATCTACATTATCAGCCAAACCATCAGTGTCAGCATCAGCTGCACCACCAGGAAATTGACCATTTGTTCCTTGACCCGTAGGTAATACGCCGGAGTTAGCTTCTACCCCATCCGGGATCCCATCATTGTCACTGTCGAGATCAAAGAAGTTAGGAACTCCATCACTATCTGCATCAACCCGGTCATCTATTCCATCTCCATCATTATCTACATAGTTTGTAGCGTCACTGTCCAGGTAATTGAACAGTCCATCCGAATCATCATCATCAAAAGGGCCACTTGCTCCAGTATAGGTAACACCCGAGGCTTCATCATCATCGATGATTCCATCATTGTCACTGTCCAGGTCTTGGCCATCTGCTATGCCATCATCATCGGTATCATTAAAGAAAAGATAATCTGGCGTGGCTCCTCCACCTTGTGTTTTGTCATTATAGTAGATGCCATCAGCACCTCCGCCTGCTCCATTGCTAGTGTCTTCTGAGATAGAGTTAATACCATCTGAATCATCTTCATCATCACGGTAGTCTACAATGCCATCTCCGTCCGTATCCTGGATAGTAGCTTTTGATCCAGTAATGTTTCCAATACCATATCCTGAGTAATTGTCAAACAATTTCTCAAGACCGTCCTCGTCAATATCATTTCCGTATCCGCTTTCATCTGAGAGGTCTCCATCCTGATCAGTATCCAGGTCGCTAAACCCATTTTTATTGGCGTCAAAACCTTCTATCACATCGAGGATATTGTCATTGTCGCTATCTGTGTCCAGATAATCAGGAGTGGTGTCACCGTCCGTATCAATTGGCACCAGCGTTATACCACCATTGTCAGCATCATAGACATCCTTTAACCCATCTTCATCAGTATCAGAGTCACTTATGGCGATATACGCTGCAGTGGTCTGTGCTTCCCTGTTGTCGGTAATGCCATCTCCATCCGAGTCTAAATCGAGGAAGTTTGGTATACCGTCAGAATCTGTGTCAATGCCTGGGCTGTACACTTCCACCTCTGCAAGGTGCAAGAAGTTTGTTTCCGTTAGCTGTACTCTAATGTATCTGGCTGTTGTGTTAAAATTGAAAACGGAAGGAGAACTCACTTCCTGTGTCTGGAATATGGAGCTAACTCCTGATTGCGCCAAAGTTGTAGTGACATCATTTGCCGAAAAGGCTGTTTCAGATGCAAATACATAAAAATTATCTGCTCTATCTGTGCAACAATCGGTTCTGTTCCAAACATTGACTGTAGAGATGTCATATACTGCACCCAAGTCTATTTCGATAAAGGCTTCATTGTCTTCATTGGTATGATTGCTCTGAGCTTCACCATTGCCATCTGTATCACCATCAGTTACTACCGAAAGAGGGCTGCCATATGTGCCTGATACTGATGAGGCAGATGTTGTGCCACCAAGCGCATAGTTGGTGGAACTATTTTCGTCCTCATCCCTAATCCCGTCATTGTCACTGTCCAGGTCAAAGAAGTTTGGTATACCATCTCGGTCTTTGTCAAGTCTGTCATCCACACCATCCCCATTAACATCAATATGACCACTGGCATCAGAATCCAGGTAGTTGTACAACCCATCACCATCATCATCACCAAACGGCCCACTGTTATCAGAATAGACTATACCATCATATTCCAGACTATTGGGCACTCCATCTCCATCAGAGTCAGGATCCAGGTTATTCAAGACTCCATCACCATCATTATCTGCGGCATAGAGGTAGTTTGGAATAGTGCCTCCGCCTTGTGTAAAGTCATCAGTCCAGTCGAGGTTGGTATTGGCATCTTCATTGCTTGTAAGAGCACCATCACCATCATCATCTGTATCTCTATAATCCGGGGTGCCATCATTATTGGTGTCTTGAATAGGGGCATTAGACCCGTTGATGTTGGCTGCTGTGCCACGGCCTGTACTGGAGTCGAATAAATAGGATATTCCATCTTTGTCGGTATCTGAATTATAACCACCTTCGTCAGTAGGGTCATTGTCATTGTCCGAATCCCAATCCCCAAATCCGTCACTATCCGAATCCCAGGCCTCAATGACGTCAGCAATTCCATCATTATCTGAGTCCAGGTCCAAATAATCATCAGTTCCATCAGTATCAGTGTCTATGGGATTAAGTGCGTTGCCTGCGGATACGTCTTCATCATACACATCCATGATCCCATCCCCATCAGCATCAATTAGCACAGGTGCCACATAAGCTGATCCTAACTGTGCTTCTACATTATCTGGGATTCCATCGGCATCCGAGTCAAGATCTAGATAGTTGGCAATACCGTCACTGTCAGTGTCTGACGTAGTAATTGCAACTCCACCATTACAACTGACAGATTCAGTAAAATAAATGTGATATAACCTTCGTTCAGTTCCTCCATCAGCTCTAAACCTTATATAATTAGCATCCGCATTTAGGGTGTAAGCATAGTTTGTTGGTGTATTCCCTCCGGTGGTGGTGGTTGCTAATTGATTGGTAAAGGTTATACCATTGGCTGACTGGAAGAAGGATATGGCAAAGTTATCATTTGTTGCAAGAGCGATATTTAAATAAACGGTTGATCCATTAGGAATAGTTTGGTCAAAGTAAACGGACATATATTCTCCATTTGCATTTGTGGAGGCATAGCTACCGTTAGGAGCACCAGGTACATTTGCGGTGTTAGTCATTCCATTGTTGTCATGAACTGAGATGGAGTAATGATCAATATAAGTTACAGTTCCATCACAAGTAATATCATAGGCATCAGCAATACCATTTCCATTGACATCTGTAATTCCCGCACCTTCGTCCAATGTTCCATCATTGTTTGCATCAGTCAAGCCAAGTTCTAAAATGTCAGCAATGCCATCATTATCACTATCTCTATCCATGAAGTCTGGAACTCCATCCAAATCTTTGTCGAATTGATCTATTACGCCATCAGCATTTGAGTCGGTAAATCCAACGGTGGAGACGCCCCCTGTATTGGTATCTGCAGTGTTGGAGGTGCCATCGCCATCTATATCGGTATCTTCAAAATTGTAGAGGCCATCTCCATCACTATCCGCTCCGGGATCAATACCCGTTCCTCCATCTTCTGAAGTGTTCGCAAGTCCATCGTTATCAGCATCGGCATCATTGGCATTTGACACACCATCATTGTCCACATCCTGATCTCCATATAGGTAATCAGGAATGATGCCATTCGGGTCGTCATTGGACAACTTGCTTTCTGTTGCTGTGTTGGTTCCGTCATTGTCGTCATCCACATCCTGAAAGTCCCACCATCCATCTCTGTCTGTATCCTGAACGGCTGCTGTACTACCTGTGACATTGCTAATGCCAGTACCTACGTAATTGTCGAATATGTCCAGAAGGCCGTCAGCGTCGGTATCGGTATTGTACCCTGCATCATCAAAATTTCCGTCATTATCCGCATCCCAGTCGGCATAAAGATTTTTATTTCCATTATGTCCTTCCAAGAGGTCTAGTACTCCATCTCCGTCAGAGTCATCATCCAGGTAATCCGGATTTCCATCACCATCAGTATTGGTAGGAGTGATCAATGTACCGCCCATTAGAGGATCAAAAGTATCGTCTAACCCATTATCGTTGGCATCATTGCCTGAAAGGGCAAGCAAAGAGATTTTGGTTTGGCCTTCTATCAAGTCAACGATCCCGTCATTGTCTGAGTCGAGATCTCGATAGTCTTCTTTCACAGCAGTTGATGGCTCAGTGCCGGTGTCTGAATTAATAGGAGTTATTGGTGACACGGAAGCGTTGACCGTAGTGCCAATATATCCATCCTGAGCATCATTTAACCCGTCGGAATCTGTATCTGTAAACCCACTAATACTACCAGTGGACGCATCAGCGGTCAGTCCGAACTCGATTACATCAACAATTCCATCATTGTCAGAATCCAGGTCCCGGAAATTTTTGTTACCATCCCCATCTGTATCCAACAGAGTGTAAGGGTTTAGTTCAATGTAGTCATTGAAGCCGTCTCCGTCTTTGTCTTTATCGTATACGTTATCTATACCGTCACCATCGTCATCGTTTCCACCTGTATAGGTAACGTCGTATAAATCATCGATCCCGTCTCCATCAGCATCAGTACCTCCGGTTTGCGTTACATCAGCGTTTGCAGGTATACCATCATGGTCAATGTCCAGCAGTTCATCTACTATGCCATCATAGTCCGTATCAACTCCACCTGCTTCGATAATATCTGGCAACCCATCATTGTCACTGTCCAGGTCACGGAAATCAGAATATCCATCATTGTCAGTATCGATGTTGGCTATAGGTGTGCCTCCATTGTCTGGGTCTACAGAGTCACAGAGCCCATCATTGTCAGTATCTGTTTCAAACCCGTCAATGTAGCCATTGCCGTTGGAGTCTCCGCCTCCGTTTTCTGTGGCATCAGTAATACCATCATTATCACTATCCAGGTCAAAAATATCTGGGATACCGTCGAAATCCGTGTCAATATTGGTTAGTTGGGTGCCGCCATTGTCTACATCGTGCAGGTCAGCAAACCCATCTTTATCTGTGTCGGTGATATCATCCAATCGACCATCTCCATTGGCATCTATTCCCCCGATCTCAATAAGATCTGGTATACCATCATTGTCCGAATCCAGATCTAGAACATCAAGAATGCCGTCTCCATCTGTATCCTCAAGACTTAGGGAAATACCTCCATTATTAGCGTCATATGGGTCATGAAGTCCGTCATTGTCGGTGTCAGTAAAAGTATCTACCTCTCCATCACCATCACTATCCGTACCACCTGCTTCTATGATGTCTGCGATACCATTATTGTTGCTATCCCGGTCCTGGTAGTCTGGTAAACCGTCACCATCGGAATCACCTCCACTTTGGGTAGCATAAAGAGCAAACGCATCAATAAAATTTCCTATGGTTGCATTTCCGCTTGCAGTACTCACGGATTCAAACGCAAAACGTGTGGTTGTTTGTCCCGCTGGCACCAGATAATATCCAGAATATACAACCCAAGCTGTATTGCCTGTGACAAATGTGCCATTGTCAACAGGTCCTGAGCTAGGGCCGATTAATATTTTGAAAGAGTCATCCCCATCTCTTCCTCTATGAGCTATAGTCCAGTAGATTAGAACTCCAGGCTCAGTGACTACATCCTGATACAATTGAGCATCCTCGTTGGCATTTATTTCTAAATGTTGACCTCCATCGTATGATGGTACGCTAAAGCTTCCTGTTTCCCAGATTTCAATTTGATTATCGGAGGCTGTAGTGTTCCAGCCATCTACGGTACCTTCATCAAAAAACTGAACTCCGGTGACCGATGGGTTTTCGAAAGATCCATTGGTCAAAACCACATTTTCATAGCCTTCATCACTATCAGGTATCCCGTCATTGTCATCGTCTTCATCTATGTAATCTGACACGCCATCCATATCAAAGTCCCCATTGAACAAGTAATCAGGAATACCAGAGATGCCTTGTCCATCAATGAAATCATCGGTATAATCTCCATTGCCGTTGGCATCTTCATCCTTGGTGAGTTCCAGGTCATTGTCATCATCTATATCTCGCCAATCCAAAAAGTCAACGCCATCTGTGTTTTGAAGAACAGGAAGTGATCCGCCATTGTCGGGATCAAAAGCATCATCAAGCCCATCACCATCAGTGTCTGATCCCGATGGAGCGACATCAGTGATTCCATCCCGGTTAGAGTCATTGCCCTCTATAAGGTCGGTAATATTGTCATTGTCGCTATCTGAATCCAGGTAGTCTTGCAGGTCAAGGCCGTCACTATTTACAGGAACGATAAGCGTTCCTCCGTTATCTGGATCGAAAGCATCGTCTATACCGTCTCCATCAGTGTCAATGTTAGTAAGCTCGATAAGAGATGCTGTGGTTTGTGCTTCTATTATATCTTGTATTCCGTCTGCATCACTATCCAGGTCAATATAGTCTCGTATGCCATCGCCATCAGAATCCGGGTTGGCAAGGGTGGAGGTACCACCCGCCGAGGCTGGGGATGAATCAATATAGTTCATTAGACCATCGTTGTCCGGATCATTAAGTGCAAACCTTCCAGAAGTTTGGTTCAGACCATTGGGAATAGACCCACCGTATGCCTCTATAGCGTCCCAGAGGCCATCATTGTCAGAGTCCAGATCCAGAAAGTCAGGTATTCCGTCAAGGTCACTATCGTAAACATCGTAAACGTCATCTCCATTAATGTCAGCCGAGGAGCTTAGTGAACCTGAGATGTCGGGATCTCTGTAGTTAGGTAAACCATCTCCATCGGCATCTTTACTAGGATCAATGGATTCCCCATTGGATTCTGTGACATCACTGATGCCATCATTATCTGAATCAGCATCCAATGCGTCCGCAATGGCATCACCGTCAAGATCTCCCCGAAAAAGATAATCTGGGATTGTGATGCCCCCATCGGCAAAATCATCACTCCAATCGCCGTTATTATTCGTATCCTCCCCGGATGTTGGGCTATTGTCATTGTCGTCATTGCTGTCCTGCCAATCTTTTAGGTCAGCACCATCTGTATTTTGAAGTACTGCATCCGAACCAACAATATTGGCTATGCCAGTAGATGCCGTGTTATCAAAAACATCCCATAAGCCATCGCCATCAGTATCGGTATTGTAGCCAGTTTCATTTGTTATGTCGTTATCATTTCCGGTGGCATCCCAGTCGGCTCGCCCATTGAAGTTGGCATCCCACCCTTCGATAATATCCGCAACGCCATCTCCATCAGCATCTGTGTCCATGTAATCATAGTCACCGTCCGAGTCACTGTCTACAGGGACAATCAAGGTGCCATCTTCTGTTGGGTCATAAACGTCGAGTAGTCCATCACCATCACTATCTCCATCTACAATGGTTATGTATACATTGCTAGCTTGTCCTTCATGATTATCCGGAATCCCATCGTTATCGCTATCTATATCCCGATGGTTGACAAGGCCATCACCATCGCTATCTGGAGAAACCAATGACACAATCTCCTGAGCATCATTTAGGCCATTCTTATTGGTGTCGGTAAAACCACTAATTTGACCAGTTGCAGGATCTGCAATCCCCCCACTTTCATAAGTGTCAGTAATTCCGTCATTGTCTGAGTCCAAATCAAGGTGATCTAAAATGCCATCACCATCGGTGTCAGGAGCGACTAGTGCAACTCCTCCTGAGCAAACAGCAGGAGTAGAGTATGAAAAACTTGCATGGTAAATTCTTCGAACAGTTCCTCCGGCTGGCTGTATTTGGATGTATCTGGCATCACTTGTAAGATCATAACCATAATCAGTAGCTGTGGTGTTTTGATTGATAGTGATTGTTTGTGCATCAGCATATCCAGATCCTGTGAGGGATCCCCGCACTGTCATATCTAGGTTTCCCGTGCCGGTATCCCTACGCATGTTGATATAGATGGTGGTGCCTGAAGGAACAACAACACCCAAATCGAGATTCAATTGGTCACCTGCGTTATTTGTAGTTGCATAGTTTCCATCAGGAGCACCTACAGCGTTATTCGCATTGGTTACACTATTATTGGTTTGGTTTACAGCATTTCCACTGGTTACGGTAGCTAATCCATCACAAGCTGCATCATAGGTATCACAGATTCCATTGTTATTTAAATCAATAATATTACCTCCAATATTAAAGACATGTGATGGAGTGGCAGCAGTGGATGTGGTACCGTCTCCAAAGTCCCATAAGTAATCAGTGATCGTACCATCTGAATCAGTAGATGGATTTGAGAAATTTACCGTGTAAGGAGCGGTACCCGATGCACTGGCTACTCCTATACTGGCAGTTGGAGGGGTGTTACAGTTGATTGCTCCTCCTGTACCACTAGGTGTAGTTCCTGCTGAAGTAATAAAAATCATGTCCAGCCTTGCACCGTCTTCTCTATAGGCGAAATCAATATAATGATCACCTGCAGGGTATGTATATTCTCCATCAGTGCCATCTCCATCATCTATATTGTCGACTTGAACCCATTCGAAATTTCCTCCAATACCCCAGTTATTAAATGAGGTGTAATTGCCAGCGTCTACATCAGAAGTAACCCAATAAGAATCATTGGCTCCTGAGCCCTGACTGTTTACCAGTGCCCATACTTCATAATCACCGGGTTGTGCAATGGTAAAGTTGAACCGGATTCGTTCGTCAGCGCCTGTAGGTGCAGAGCCCGTTTGGTCACCTAAGCTTTCTACATAAGAACCATTAGATGCTGTGCCGCTGACCACCGATTGGAAATTAACTCCATCATCAAATTGACCGCATTCAGCTTCAAAATATGCGTCAGTTCCTGAAACCAAAACATTGCCTACAGTTCCAAGAGTACTTCCAGAGAATGAAGTGGAAGAGCCATCCGAGGCTACTGTAACACTTCCTGAATGAGTAGCTGTTCCTCCTAAGTTATCAGTTACTGTAAGTGATACAGTATATTGAGAAGGGCAATCCAAGACACCATCGCTGTTGGAATCTGATCCCCCGATTTCTACCACATCGCTGATTCCGTCGTTATCACTGTCCCTATCCAGCACGTTAGGGATCCCGTCCAGGTCATTGTCATAGTTGTCATTGATGCCATCGCCATTTGAATCAACATAGCCAGCTATGTCCTTGTCTGTATAGTTGGGGATATTGTCTCCATCATCATCACCAAGACCGTCTCCTTCGTCCGAATCAACCAATCCGTCATTGTCCAGGTCAAGATCAGAATCATCTGACACTCCATCATTGTCTTGATCACATGAATAATCAAAAGAAATAATCTGACTGTTGATCTGATAGTAACCAAATGACCAGGTGTTGACCAGGTATTCATCTCCATCAGCCCAGGTATGTAATGATGTGTTGGTTCCATCCAGATCACTGGTAGGCGTAGATCCTGCTGCTATATTTCTATCATCCCAATAAATTAAATCGAAACTGGTGGATGGTCTGATGTCCACCATGTTCATGCCCGTGCTATTTGATTCAACGTCAAACAAAGGAACATGAATAGGACCAGCGGTGAATCTGCCACTAATGTAAATGGTGGTACCAGCAGGAACTGGATTTCCCAACCCATCCAGGCCATCCCATCTTATGTTTTGAATGCCTTCAGAGATTGAAGTTTCTACTATTACATCTTCTGTGCCTTCCTGATAGCCAGACTCTCCATCCAGGTTGACCAAAAGGGCTATCTGACCGGATTGGTTGGATTCGAAAGATATGACCGCTTCACCATTTCCACTTGTTCCGCAATATATTTGCGCATTAGTGATATTAATAGTGGGGAGGATGGTGGTCGGATATAACTCAATATCCGGGTTGTTAATGAACATATCGTATTCTATCTGCCCAATATCTGAATCAGTACTCATCCGGTAGTCCCCAAAATTGGTGCTGCCGTCTCCATTAGAGTCACCGTCTGTTCCATCGGAACCTTGCGAGTTGGCATATATAATCGCTGAAAATGCTGCCAGACCACCCAGATCAATTCTTTTAATGTAGTTGCCTTGGTCCACTCCGTCGATTACTGATGGTACTTGAGCATAGAAACTGGTTTCATCTGTAAGAACATTGTATAGGTCCTGTACATTAAGGTTCCATCTCTTGCAATGCATCCGCCCTGGTTTTTCCTCATTGCCGTTATAGATAGAAAAATCCCATAAGTCATACCAGCTTCGAATGTCCTGATCGGTGATAGTGTTACTCTGGATATCACTGATAAGTTGTGCATAAGAAGAATATGTATAATCGTCTTGAATAAAGGCTACATAAAAATCCTGATCAGTCCCGGTATTATTCGTGTATGATAGGGGCGTGTATCCACCTGCATTGATAGTGTTAGAACTATAAATGAACTGAGGCCCGAGTTTGGAGGCAGCGACAGAAGATATGATGCCATTTGTGCCAGTTCCGCCAGACCAATAGGAGGTTTGTAAGGTGGCTGCACCTGTTGATGCTGCATTCGTATCAAAAAAAGCAGCGTGGACTATATTTCCGTTGGTATCATATATGACAATGGTGAGATCCTGGTTATTTCCTTCTACTGTTGCAGCACTGTATGCGTTGGTATTATCGTATCTCACCGCAATTCGCCGTAAGCCATATCGCAATGTTTCACCAGGCAACATCCTGATATACATTTTCTCATTGTCATTAGCAGCTGGATCAAGGAAATTTCCTGAAAAACCATTTGGCCCATCATGTTCGAGCCATGCTAGCTTGTTAGTGGCACTTGGAGCTACCAATGAGCCTGTACCAGTATAAGAAGGCGCAATATTCCTGGATCCCTCCGCCAGCACAGGAGTGGTATAAACCAAAATCAGAATAAAGGCAAGAAGTAATAGAAGAAGGGTAAAAAATCTCTTCATAGGGCAGTAGGTAAGACAGTATGTTGACAAAGGGCAAAATCGGTCTCAAAAAACGGGCAAACTCCTTAGTTTGATTTGCTAAAATCTTAATGATTTTAGACCGTATTAAACTTAGGCTTTGCTGTTAAGTGAGATTACTCGGTAAAATAATAGATGATGAGTGACTTTGATATGAAAACTTCGATGAGTGAAGGTTATTTCTCGATAGTTAGGAGATGTTTAATCGCTTTTGTAACGCCTGTAACCGCTGATTCCTGATATAGAAAGGTATTGTCACTCTTGTGAATGGAGGGAATGTTTGGGTCTATGATAAATTTGGGGATTTCCGGAGCTACAAAATCAACCAGACTGGCGGCCGGATACACGACCAATGAAGTGCCAACCACCATGAAATAATCAGCAGTAGCGGTTTCCTGAATGGCTGCATCCATCATTGGGACCATTTCTCCGAACCAGACAATATGAGGACGCAACTGGCTTCCTCTTTCGCATTTATCCCCCAGTCTGAGCTCACATCCATCCAGGTCATAAACCAATGACTCATCGAGCGTGCTCCTCACCTTGAAAAGTTCTCCATGCAAATGAACGACATGGGTACTTCCTGCACGTTCATGTAGGTTGTCTACGTTTTGAGTGATGATTGTTACTTCATAGTCCTTTTCTAATCTGGCAAGCTCAATATGACCTAAATTGGGTTCTGCATTGAGGGCTTGTTTTCTTCTTTGATTATAAAACTCAAGGACCAGTTCCCTGTTTTTTGCCCAGCCCTGAGGAGTAGCGACCTCCATGACGTCATGTCCTTCCCAGAGCCCACCAGAGTCCCGGAATGTTTTAATACCGCTCTCAGCACTGATGCCAGCGCCGGTTAAGACAACAATTTTTTTCATGCAATAAATCTATTGATCCTTGCTAAAAAATGAATGGTCTTGGGAAAAAGAAAAAGCCACTATTGGTGGCTTTTGATAGTAATATGAAACTAAAACTGTAATTAAAATAAAATGATCAACAACAACACGATGATAATTGCTGCTCCTACAGATATAGTTAAAGTGCCATTGTGAGCTACCTTCAATTCTTTTTTAATATCCTTGAGCTCATCTTTGATTGCAGCTTTCTCGAAGCTATCCATTTCTATCGGATCCATGGTTTTTATTTGATCCACTCTGTTCATGAGGATTTCCACACGGGCTTTCACCTCGTTTTCTGACCTTTTATTGATGTTTTCTTTAGTCAGAGCGTCTGAATCGTTAGCGAATGAACTTGTGCCGCAGATCAATAAAAATGTTATAAGTAGTGATTTTGAGTATTTCATAGTTTAATAATTGTTTGAGTAAATTTTAATAATAACCTACTGGTCACTGGAATGTTTGAGTGATCAATTTGTGAAATCTGTGGTTTCAGGTCTCATCCACAGACGGATAGTTGTTGAATATCATTATTCACGGTAATTTGCAGCTTTATTAGAATTACTTGATATCTATGAAACTATTGATCTCGTTGTTTGCACTTATGGCATTTCTTCCCTCAGATCAAAATAACTTTGATTGGGTGAGTTTTAGTATGGTAAAACGAACAACTGCCAATGGAATGGTGACAAGAGTAGAGTCAAATGTTTATTATAAATCTAGTGGTGAGATGATCACACATTTTGAAAAACCTCTGGAAATGTTTGTTTTCAACAACGAACTTGGTGATATACGACTTTATAACCCAGAGTCTAATACAGTTATTAAGTCTCTGGACAATCGATTGGGGAGTCAAAATACTACATTCTACTATTTTCTAGTTGGAAATTCAGAAGATCTTGGTTTGAAATCTGCTGGCTTCACACTGTTAGATTCTAAAATAGAAGACATGATGTTGGTTACAAAATGGGATTCACCTGATGAATTGAAGAATCAAATGGATCGTGTGGAACTGGTGAGCAATGGTGATTATCCTATTTTTATGGCTTATCTGGATAGAAAAGGCAAGTATTTAAAAAAAATCTACTATTACAAATTTGATAAAGTCGGTCGGTCCATGTTTCCTATGGCTATTACAGAAATAGATTATCTCAAGGAGGATTCTATGATTACTAAGTCAACTTTTGGGTCATTTGTATTTGATAGTGAGAAAGATCTTTCGATGTTGAATTATGAAATTCCTGAAAATGCTAGGTTGGTAGAATGAGAATGTTATTAGCTATTGGTTTAGTTGTTTTTGTTTTGAGTGCTTTTGGACAAACCCCGCAGGGGGATTTGAAACTGTTAGAGAAAAAAGTAGAACGGAAGTATGTGTCAAATAATGATGCGGATGGTGTGTTTTTTTCGCTGTATAAAAAGGTTTTTTCCGATCAGATTCTTAATGATTGCATTTATGACCGTTCTTGTTCGGCTTTTAGCAAAGATGTTTTTGAGAATTTCGGTCTGATAAAAGGTGTTATGTTAACCGCAGATCGACTGACAAGATGTAACCGAGCTACCTACGCTGAAATTTCCAAAGTACATATAAATGAGCACGGTAAAGCTCTTGACCACTGGGATTACTATGTCAAAAAGAAGTAGTCTTTTTGCTTTTTTCATTTTGCTGCTCAGCGTAAATATGAAAGCGCAGCGTTTTAGTGAGGGAGGTTTAGGGTTTGTCAAGCACTTGGAGAATATTAGTGCTTATAAGGAAAGTTTGTTATTCCTGAAGAAGTACGAGCAAGCATATGGTGAATCAGACACGACTTTTTTATATCAGGGAAGGGCAAGCTATTTTGTGAAGGATTATAATCAGTCTATCCTTTACTTTGATCAAGTATCCGAAAATGATATCGATTATTGGAATCAGGCACAGTTTTATGCTGGGTGGCAAAGTGTCCGTGTAGGAGATCTTGAAAGTGCTAAAGATTATTTTCAGAATGTCACATCAGAAAAATCAATTAGAGGTTTGAAGTCTCTGGAACTTGCTGGCTTGTGTCTCCTCACAGGAGATATGCCCCAATATGAACAGTATATTAGTAATCTTGCCAATATCGGGTTTGAATACAAGACACATTACGAGGCCTTGGAATTTGTCCATGAACGTATTGTTAATCGTAAACAGAAATCTCCACTTATAGCAGGTTTGATGTCTGCTGCGATACCTGGGGCGGGTAAGTTTTATAATGGAAAAGCTGGACAAGGCAGCTTGTCGTTTATAACATCAGCAATTATGGGTATGCAGGCTTATGAGGGATTTCGTAAGGATGGAGTTGAGAGCGCAAGATTTATCATTTTTAGTAGCTTGTTTTCGGTATTCTATGTTGCCAACATTTGGGGAAGTGTTGTTGGTGTCAGGGTAGATAGCATGCAATTCAACCAAGAGAACTATGAGACAGTACTTTTACACATGCATATTCCTATTCGGTTGCGTTACAACTGATGCACAGCTTTTCGAGGAGAATGCGGATTCATTATTTAAAGCTGGAGAGTACGAATTGGCAGCAGTGCGCTATGAAATGATGGTATTCACCTCTGAGGAGGATGAGGCAATTGCGGAGTTGCTACTTAAAAAGTCACAATGCTACAAGGCATTGGGTGATTTTATGGAATCTACAAAAGTTCTGGAAAGGACATCATCACAGATCAGTAGTGAATTGCGTTTGAAAGTACGGTATGAGAAGGCGCTAGTCTATTACTTAAATGGTCAATTTCAAGCTTCATATGGAGAATTATTAAGGCTTAAGTTAGTAGGCCAAAAGTTACCGGAGGCTTATACACATTTAGAGGTTCTGAACCTATTCGCACAGGGTAAGTGGGAGGATGCAAAGGTGCTCTTAGGCTCAGACTCCTTCAAATTGAATGAAGCGGAAATAGATGATATTTTCGCGGGAAGAATAAAATATAAAAACCCCAATATGGCCTACAAATTATCGCTCTTCTTACCAGGTGTAGGGCAAGCTTATTCAGGGTATTTCTTCAAAGGGATAGTTTCTGCCACAGCTCAGTCTGCACTTGTAGGTTTCAGTGCTTATAGTCTTTATAGCGGATATTTTTGGACCGGAGGCATGAGCGGTGTAGCGTTGTTCTACACCTTTTATCTGGGTGGAGCAAGGTATGCTAAGTCCCTTGCCATTCAGCACAATGATGAGATTGCTCAATTGTTGAGTAAGCGTTATTTAGATCATATTAAATAAAAAAGTCTTTCGATTCGAAAGACTTTTTTAAAATAGTTTTTAGTCAATGTTAATTAAACATGATTAATCCTTTTTTGTTGATGTAAGGGCTAATGTCATCACTATTAATCACTAGTACAACCAAATCAATGATTGGCAGGATCCCAAAAATACCACCACAAGTAAAGAAATAACCTGCAATAATTCCAGGAGGTGTTCCAAGGTAAACTCTATGTATACCTAACCCACCTAAGAAGAAATCAAGAGCTACAGCAATCCAAGGGTTTTTGTCTTCTTGAATGCTTGTGACTGAAAGGAAATCTTCTGCTGATAGATCAACTTGAATTGCGGTAGACTGCTCCATTACAGATTCTACCTGATTGTCATCAATGGTGTATTTGTTGTTTGCGAATCCTACAATTGCAAACATCACGGCAATGATAGTAAATAACGATTTTTTCATAAATTAGATGGTAATAGTTAAAAATTATTTAAGAATTGTTTCTTTGTAAACTTAATGAATTCTTGAATTGACTTACCATAATTTGAAACATTAATTTGCACCCCTTTTTGTGGGATTAACTAGAATTTGTTTTCTTTTTTCAGGATTCTATAGATTTCGTGTTTGGTGCTGATCCGTTTTTTGTAAATCCATACTGAGATTGAAATTATTTATTTAGGACGTAATCAAGTGAGCGCCTACACAGGTATATAAATAATCTTCTTAGTCTCGAAGAATTCATCAGCAAAATACTCGCTAATATCTTTGATGCTGTGTGGCCTCCCTAATTCCTTGAGTTCCTCATTTAAATCACCACCTTTCAAAAGCAGGTATCCGTTGGCTGCTGTTGGGTGGTCAGATGCCTTTATAAGCTGGTTTGACCATTGGTAGATGACTTTGGTGCGTGCCACAGCCCTTGATACAATGAAATCAAATTTTCCCTTGATTTTTTCTGCCCGTTCATGTCGTGCGTCTACATTTTCCAGTTTTAAGCCTTCAGCCACTTCCTGTACCACTTTGATTTTCTTGCCAATACTATCTACCAGAAGAAATTGTGATTCAGGAAAGAGGATGGCTAGCGGAATCCCGGGGAACCCGCCACCAGTACCAATATCCAAAATCGTGCTTCCCGGTTCAAAGGTCAGGAATTTAGCGATTGACAAACTATGTAACACATGTCTTGTGTACAGTTGGTCAATATCCTTTCTTGAGATCACATTGATCTTTTCGTTCCACTCGCGGTAAAGACCATCGAGTGATTCAAACTGTGATTTTTGGGTAGAAGTGAGGTTTGGAAAATATTCCAGAATAGTCTGAAGGCCATCGGTCATCAGATGTGTTTCTTTTTATCTTTGACCAATTCGTACATCAGCTCTCTGGCCCTGTGAAGCTGCGCTTTTACGGTCCCTAATGGAGCCTCAAGCTCCTGGGCGATTTCTTCATAGCTCAGTTCATCAAAATACCTCAGTTTAACCAGGCGCTGGTATTTTGCAGGCAGTTTGGTCACAAACATGCGTACCAGTTCAATCTTTTGTGTGTTGATAGCTTCCTGATCAGGTGTACGATCGCTGGCCTCTACATCTATATTCACAGACTCACCGCTATCGTCGGTAAAAGAAGTGTTGAGGCTATAGGTCTCTAGTTTTTTCTTTCGAATGAAATCAATGGCATTGTTTGTAGCAATCCTGAACAGCCAAGTACTGAAGGTATAATCCTTTTTGAACCGGGCAAGGTTTCGGAATGCTTTAGCGAAAGCTTCAATAGTCAAATCCTCAGCATCATCAACATTGCGCACCATTTTGAGCACCATATGATACACAGGTTTTTTATACCTGCTCATCAATTCGGCGAATGCCGCTTCGTCATTCTCTAATGTAGCTCGGTCAATGAGTTTGAAATCCTTAAGCGCTTTATCTGAAAACTGCCTTTTTACTTCTTCCATCTAATATTCCTTTCTAGCAATGCCCTGATAGCTATCAGAGGTAAAAAAACCGCATAAATCAAATCCATCACTGGATACCTGCTTATTTGCAATGGCATTCCGGTTTTGGTGGCGATTTTAGCGAAAAATAGTCCTTTTATAAGTACCAACAACCCATAGGGCACAATAATTCTCCAAGGGTAAGTTGAAAAACTTATCAAATATAGGAAACTCATCCATATGCCGGCATGAATAAAACTGCGGAAGGTGTGTTCGCCCTTAAATTTTGATCTGTAGAATTTACCAACTGAGAGATGCCTGGTTTTTTGTGTTAGGTACTCCTTCCATGTACGTTTGGGAAAAGAATAGGTTAGACTTTCCGTTCCGATATTTACACGCGTGTTGGTTTTACAGGAGATTCTCTGGACCAAAAGATCATCATCACCACCTGTCACGTGCTCAAATCCACTAAACCCACCTGCTCTGTAAAAGGCTTCCCTGGTATAGGCAATGTTTCGGCCAACTCCCATGTAAGCGTTTTTATTGATCGCCGCAGACAGGTAATGTATAGCGGTTTGAAACGTCTCATATTGAATCAATGTGGACAAAAAATTCTTTTCATCTTTATAAGGACTTGCACCCAAGATTAATTCTATATCCTTGTTCATAAGACCCTGAAAAGTGCTAAGCCAATTTTCTGACTGTGGCACACAGTCTGCATCTGTTAAAACCACCCAGCTGTGTTTCGCCAAATTAATCCCCTGGGTAATGGCATACTTTTTTCCATCCCAATTTGGCGGTAAATCATTTTGAACGATCATTTTCAATCTTGGATCGGTGATGGATTGGAGAAATGACTCACTTGAATCCGTGCACCTGTCCAGGACCACAATTAATTCAAAACTTACTGCTTTTTGATGAAGCAATTGCGGGATTAGCTCTCTGAGAGATTCAAATTCATTTCTCGCACATACAATCACAGACACGGGAAGATTGGCTGGGCCTGATGTGTTTTTATTTTTCAAAAGGGAATACCAGATACGCGCATTCATGGTCAAATGCACCAGAAATAACACAATAAAGAAATATTCAACACTTGAGGTCAACACGTATGTAAAGATAGAAGCCTAAAAATGGCGTGATTCATGTCAAGCCAACTATTTTTGCGCCTTTATGAGATTTACCTTACAGCATTCCGACCCTTCGTCGAAGGCCAGAGCAGGCCTGGTAGAAACTGATCACGGAAAGATAGAAACGCCTATTTTTATGCCTGTGGGCACGGCAGGTACTGTCAAGGCGGTACACCAGCGAGAGCTTAAAGAGGACATTTCGGCGGAGATCATTCTGGGCAACACCTATCACCTGTATTTACGACCAGGTTTAGAAGTGATCAGTGCTGCTGGTGGCCTGCACAAATTCAATGGTTGGGATGGTCCGATTCTGACTGATAGTGGTGGATACCAGGTTTATTCTTTAGGGGATAATCGTAAAATCACCGAACAGGGAGTGAAGTTCAAGTCTCATATTGATGGCTCCATGCACGACTTTACTCCAGAGAATGTAATGGACGTTCAGAGAGTGATTGGGGCGGATATCATCATGGCTTTTGATGAATGTACTCCTTATCCCTGTGATAAGAAATATGCGGAGAACTCCATGCACATGACCCATAGATGGTTAAAGCGCTGTGTGGATCATTTTGATCAAACAGAACCGCACTATGGCTACAACCAGACGCTTTTCCCGATTGTGCAGGGAAGTACTTATCCGGACTTGCGGAAACAGTCTGCCGAATTCATAGCGGAGCAAAACCGGGAAGGTAATGCTATTGGTGGTTTGTCAGTTGGTGAGCCTCACGAGGATATGTATGCCATGACTGAGTTGGTTTGTGACATCCTACCAAGGGACAAGCCGCGCTACTTAATGGGCGTGGGTACGCCGGAAAACATCCTTGAGTGCATTGCGTTGGGAGTGGATATGTTTGACTGTGTGATGCCCACCAGAAATGCTCGAAATGGGATGCTCTTTACAAGTGAAGGGATCATCAATATCAAAAATGAAAAGTGGAAAACTGACTTTAGTGCTATTAATCCTGAAATAGGAGGGTACGTAAGCTCGTTTTATACACGCTCATACCTGAGGCACCTGATAATGAGTAAGGAAATTTTGGGAGCACAGGTATGCAGTATCCATAATTTATCGTTTTATCTATGGCTTGTCAAGCAAGCGCGTGAGCAGATAAAAGCAGGTACATTTGCTAGTTGGAAAGATAAGATGGTAAAAAAAGTAACTACTAGGTTGTGAAAAAAATAGACTGGTACATACTGAAGCAGATTTTGACCACATTCGTTTTTGTGGTGATTCTTCTTGTCATGATCATTTGTGTGATTGACTTTACAGAGAAGAATGATGATTTTATTCAGAATGACGTGTCTTCGTTACAAATCACCAAGTATTATTTAACACTCTTTCCCTACTTTGCCATTTTACTGACACCAATTACAGCATTCATCGCGGTAGTTTTTGTCACTGCAAAAATGGCCGCAAAAACGGAAATTGTAGCAATCCTGGCATCTGGAATCAGCTTTCGAAGAATGCTCTATCCATATTTTGTTGGGGCTACGTTGATTGCAGCTATGAGTTTTGTTTTTATGGGCTATGTAATCCCTGATGCGAATAAATATCGGATTGGGTTTGAGCTGAGTTATCTTAAAAAGCCGTTTTTCTATTCTGATCGAAACATTCACCTGAAAATTGATGATGATGCTTATATCTATATAGACCGGTACAACAATCAACGGGATATAGGATATACCGTCACACTGGAGCGGATTGTTGATGAGGAGCTATTGGACAAGATCTCCGCTAAGCGAATACACTGGGACACAGCTACCAACAAGTGGAGTTTGAAAAACTGGCAGAGACGAGAGATTTTTGAAGATGGGGAGCTGATTACTTCCGGAGGTGCCGCCGATGATCTGGATACACTGCTCAATATGACACCTTCGGATTTTCAAAATAAAGAAAGGCTCCAGGAGACACTGACGCTTACGGAGTTAAATCAATATATAGCCCTGCAGAAAAGCAGGGGAGCTGATGATGTACAGCTCTATCAGATAGAAAAATACATTCGCTATATGCAGCCCTTTGGGGTGATTATCCTTTGTTTTATCGGGGTAATAGTTTCTGCCAAGAAATCCCGGAGAGGTACAGGCTTTCAGATTGCGTTGGGTTTCCTGATTGCCTTCGTTTTCATTATTTTCTTTATTCTTGCCCGTGCCATAGCCGAGGCTGGATCTATCAATCCAATTATTGCCGTTTGGATACCCAACATGATCTTTACGGCAGTGGGATTATTGCTTTATAACACTGTGCCCCGATGACCCAGGAGAATAAGGATTTCGCATTTCTCCACTTTATTGTATTGATCTGGGGCTTTACCGCGATTCTTGGTGTTGTCATCGATTTGCCATCAGTAGAGATGGTTTTCTTTCGCACGTTGATCGCTGCTTTGGGTTTGGTTGTATTGATTTTATTTAGGCGTAAAAGCTTTCGTTTCAAATCCCGAAAAGACTACCTCATTACTTTTGGTACTGGTGGATTGATCGCGGCACATTGGATTTTGTTTTTCCTTTCCGCCAGGGTATCCAATGTCTCCGTTTGCCTTGCAGGCATGGCCACTTGTTCATTGTGGACCAGTATTCTTGAGCCCCTTACTTCCAAAAAGAAGATCAAAGCGTTCGAAGTAGTTCTAAGCGTCATTGCATTTATAGGGATTGCTATCATTTTTAATGTAGAGTTTGACTATTTCCTGGGATTGGTACTTGCAGTGGTTTCGGCATTTATTTCAGCACTCTTTACAGTAATCAATGGAAAATTGACGCTACGTGAAGATCCATTTGTTCTCACATTTTATGAGATGGCCGGGGCAAACCTGTGCATTGTATTCTTTCTGCCCTTTTACCTGATGATAGATGGAGTGGACACGCTGGCCATGTCACCAACTATGAGTGATTGGGGCTATTTGTTGATTTTAGGATTGATCTGTACCGTTTATGCTTATTCCTATTCGGTAAAACTTATGCAGCGGTTATCGGCATTTTCTGTCAATCTTACTGTGAACCTGGAACCCGTTTATGGTATCATCATGGCACTGGTTTTCTTTCCTGAATCCGAGCAAATGAATCCCGGGTTTTATTTGGGAACCGGACTTATCCTAACTTCAGTCCTTATTTATCCGTTGTTAAACAAGGCTTATAAAAGAAAAGCCCTTCAAACAGATAACCTGAGATAATCACACTATGCTAATTACGACTACTAACAACATTGAGGGAAAACAAATCACCGAATATTACGGAATGGTAACCGGGGAAGCGATAATTGGTGCCAATATTTTTAAAGACTTTTTTGCCGCAATTACTGATGTGGTGGGCGGTAGGTCTGGTGCTTACGAACGTGCTTTGAAAGATGCCAAGGAAATTGCCATGAAGGAAATGCAGGATCGGGCGCAGGCTTTTGGGGCCAATGCCATCATTGCTGTAGACCTGGATTATGAAACTGTGGGCAAGGATTCGGGAATGCTCATGGTGAGTGCGTGTGGAACGGCCGTAAAGTTGTCTTCCTAGCTGATCAATCCCTAAACTTATATCTCAGCATCATCTTAAACTCTGATCGGGTGTTCCCATCGATTTCGGTCAAACCTGAACCAACTGTGGTCTGATCTGCGAATTGAAACTGCGCATATCTAAGCCATATGGTCATGGACTGGTTAATGTTGTATTGGAGTACTGCATAACTTCGGGTTCCTGCTCCGCTGTAAGCCGGAATGCTAAATGCGTAGAGCACATCCTTTTCATAGATATACTGGCGATTGTTAAAATCTTCAGTTTCAAATAGCGAGAACCTGGTGCTGAGTTTCATTTTCCAAAAGGTCACGTTCACATCCTGAACTAAAGCGATTCCGGTAGTAGTCTCATTTTGCACAGTGTAAGATGACCCCTGAATCCGGGATTTGAAACTAAATGTTCTCCCAACTGCATAGTCCAGATTGAAAATATAGTTACGCTTATAAGTATCCAGTAAGGCACTAATATTTGGGTCTGTGGCGGGTCCCGAAATTTGTTTGTTTTCTTGTCGGTATTGGGCATACATTTGAGTGGTTCGGGATGGCTTGTAGGTAAACCTTCCCAGGTATTCAAATCCTTCAGACGGTGCATCCACTCTAAATCTTAACCAGGGAAAGGTGAACTTATCAAAATAGGCTGTGAACCGATACTTTCTGGATGGGTGATAGGAGAGTCCCCAGTAGCTCCCGTGTTCGTTGATGTTGCGGGTACTTTCGCCAAAGGCATTCCCATAAAAAGAATGGAAGTTTTTGTCGTAATTCCTATATAGCCAGCTAAAGTCTATCTGTGACGTAAGAGAGGTCATTATGCCCGCGACTGCACCAATACCTCCTGATTTTGATCTGGCAAGCTCGCCAAATAGCATGAAGTTCTGCCAGTTGAAGTTGGAGTAAACACTACCAACCACATTCTCTTTTCCGGTAAACTCAAACTGGTTGTAGTTATTGGGCTTCTTTTGCAAAGGTGTTGAGTAATTTGAATACAGCCCCGTAGCCCCGATAGAGAACCGGTGACCAATGTGATAGTCAAGGGCAAACCCGGAACTTATTTCTGTTACACTGTTTTTGGCAGCTAACAAATTAGGGGTATGATGTAATCCGGTTATTTGAATTGAATTGACAAATTCATCAAAGTCTGAGTAGGTAGAGTCATTTTTAAAATTGGCATCTTGCTTAAGTCGAGACCCGAAAATGGTTAGGTCGAGTCCTCCGACACTTAGCGTACTGGCCACACCCCGGAAGTAGCCTGATTCTAAAACAGAGCCATAGGGTTTAAGGCCTACCGAGTTTCGTTTGACTGTATTGACTGTCTCAGCGCCCTTTCCTGTTCCAAACCCAGCACCAAACACCAAACCCTGACCAAATTGAAGTTGGTAGTCACCAAGTGCTGTTGTTTTGAAGATACCTTTGTTTTCAACCAGGAAATGAAACGAATAGTAATCGAAACCATATTGTTCACTGCTGGGGTTTAATGCCAATTGCTCACCCGCATCTTTTTCAAAAGTAACCCCCATGCTGAAATCATCTGGATGACTCACCCGGAACCTGCCGTAGAGTGTATTGGGGTCACCCAGATATCCTGACCCATCTTCTCTTGCATAACCAGCCTGCTCTTGCAAACCTCTCGTATATCGCAGAAGCAAATAGTTGTTTTCCTCATTCAAAACACGTGTCATAAAAGGCCGTGTGTCAACACGCTCATCCACGGAAACAAATGGAAGAATATCCCTGACCGTAGCCAGATCAAATTCAGGGATCGCCTGAAGCTCGTACAGCGATATGATGGTTCCAACCGTTTCACGGTATTCCATGAATGCATTGAGCTGGGTAGGGCTTAGCAAGTAAAGTGCGCCAAGTTCTTCTCTGCTTGCTTTGTTGAGGTTGATAGGATTTGTATAGAAGAGGAGCAAAGATTCATACAGGTCTTCATAGTTTATATCCTCGTCCTGGACTTGAAATCGTCTCTCTGCAAACTCCTCAAGGTCGATTTCAGGAATCTGCTGAGCACAAGCCAAGGCAACCAGGAAGATCAATATTGTGGAAATGAGGTGCTTCAAGACTTCTTAAACAGAAATGAGAGTGAAACTTCGTGGATAGCACCGAGCTGTGCTGAGCTAAAGGAATAGTCAAGGATAAAGTCTTTGGGATGTAGCCCGAATCCAAAGAAAGGCTGAACGTCCGTGTTTGCAAACTCTGATCTCTGGATCCCTAAACCAGTTCTGATGAATACTGCGGGTATGATGGTATATTCTATGGCCGTTTTGAACCGCTCCGTATTCTGGATCTGTTTTTCAATCTCCATGTTGAGCAGAAGAAAATCCTTCGGTTTGAAGGACAATCCGGCTTTCATGGTAGCTGGGTGTAGCGATCCGTGCTTGAAATTAAAAATATGAGCTCCAAAGGTGATGACAGGCGTGAGTTCGGCAACTCCACCAAACTCCCCAACCCAAACCCGGCGCGTATTGACTCCTTCGGTGTGGGTCTGAATGATGCTTGCGCCACCACCGAGACTGACCATTTGAAATTTATTCGCAATGACAACTCCCAATAATTGCTGATTGAACAACTGATCTCCAAACTTATAATACTTGACACCAAAGTTGAACAACTTATGGTGATAGACCGCACCACCGCCAATTACGTGAAACCCTTCCATATTGAAGCGATTCTGATAGCTTGCCAAAATACTGGAGCTTTCCAATGATCCCAGAGCTCCAGGGTTATTGAACAGCGCCCATTGATCTGGAAGCGTGACAGAGGCATTGGCCATAGCGGTACTTCTGGCACCCAGATTATAGATACCATCCTGAGCGCAAAGGAGGGTCGGAATGAAAAAAAGCAGCAAATAGATCAGGCGCATACTGCAAAGTACTTTTTTCTCTTAATTATGTCAAGAGCAAACGTTATATTGGATAGAAATGATCGTGAAGTTTATCATAATGTCTATCGTGATGGGAGCTGGCTATATCAGTTTTGGGCAGGATACATTGTATTATGATTCGGGTGAGCCGAAAGCAATTGGGGTTTATCAAAATTCAGAGAAAATGGGCACATGGGTCCACTTTTACCCGAGTGGAGAAATCAGTGCGGAGTTTAAATACGAGCAAGGAGCACTCCACGGTCAACAAAAATATTTTAACCCATCTGGCACCAGACAATCTTTGGAAAACTGGAAAAACGGTTCCCTGGAGGATTCTTCCTATTATTTCCATGCGGATGGCTCTCTTGATCACAAAGGGGTTCTATGGAATTCCCTCTATGAAGGTTTGTGGCAATTTTATTATCCATCGGGAGAAATGCGACAAGAGGGGAGCTATAAAAATGGATTACCACATGGTTTGTGGCTGGAGTATGCAGAAAATGGACAGGTTCTCCAGGAAGGCTTCTATGTAGAAGGGAAGGAACATGGTTTCTGGAAATTTTTTGACGAAGAAGGCAATCCTACTTATGAAGGTAGTTACAATAGGGGAGAGCGTATAGGCGTCTGGTATTTTTACAAAAAAAGCGGAAAGAAGAAAGTCTGGAAACGGTTTGATTAAAGCTCAGCCATGAAATTTGGTGCAAATTTGAATTCTCCTTCTGAATTGTATGAGTACTCAAGCCGAAAAGTGATGTCATAAAGCAATACGATATCGAGTCCAAGACCAACACTGTACAATGGAATATTGGTCAGTCTGCTGCTCTGCTCATAGTTGGGATAATTATTGACATATCCTGCGTCTGTAAAAGCCTTCGCATATATGGCTAGAGGTAACTTTCTGAATTTCTTAACTGGCATGAACCTGCCCAGGTTAAACTCAGTGTCAAATACTCGTTTTTTGATTGAATTTCTTGTGAGTATATTTTGTGGACCCTCTACAATGTATTGCTCAAACCCTCGCACGTAGTAGGTACCCTCACCAAATTGCGTATAATTGAAGTATGGGGCTGTTTTGGACGTAGCCTGACCTGCGATACTTGCACTTAGATACCAGCCATTATCCAGGTTCACATAGTGTTGGTAAAGGGCTTCAACTCTCCAAATATTCACGTCTTTGAAAATCCCCAGTCCCAGTTTTTCTACCGCGCCAAATACATAATGCCCTGAAAGCGGATAATTTCTGTTGTTTCTTCGGTCTCTCACATAGGAGTAGGAAAGCCCAAAGGCTTTTTGTTCTGTATCGCCATTGCCAAAGTAATTAGGATTGAGCCTGGCAATGTCATCGGATATTTGCATCCCATATCCCTGCAAAGTCAAGTAATGGTAGTCATAAAAAGAGGGTCTGTATTTGTAGATTAAGAAACCCGACCATGCTTCTCGGTTTACCTGATTTACATACTCTGAAGTATCTGTTATATAATTGTTGACATGATTTACCGTTTCATAAGGCATCTTTTTGTTTAGCACCGAGCTAGCTCCAAAAGTCAAGCCGTGCTTCTGGTTTTTGTCAATGTAGGGCATTGAATACTGAAATATAAACCGCCTGTCAAACCCAAAAAGACCGATAAACCGTAGTGACTCTTTTCTTCCTCGCACGTTGTAGATATCCAGCTTTGGGCCAAATCGCACTCGACTGAAATCCTTATCCCTATTGGTCCACCAGTCTATGAAGTTTCTGTCAATGGGTTTGAGCACAAATGATGGCCACACATACCAGCGCTCTTCCAGTTTGATCATAATATCCACAATATTGCTGTCTTGTTCCAGTTTTTCCAGCTTTACGGTAGAGAAGAGATTGGTATTGTAAACGTTGTTTCTGGATTGCTCCACTACTTTGTCGAGCTGACTGTTCGGAATGGAGTCTCCCTCCTTAAAGCTTAGCTCTCGGGTAATGATATACTCTTTGGTCTTGTCATTACCAATAATGTAAATTCTCTTGATCTGGGTGAATTGTGTAGTATCCGTATTCTCAGAAACAGCTTCTTTTGCCTTTCGCTGAGACAAAGCATGGTTTGAGAAACCAAAAAACAACACAACTAAAAAACTGAATAATATCCCTTTCTTCACTTTCCTTTGTAATTCCTGTCTATATACGAAACAACTTCGCGCATTTTGGTTGGATGAAAACTCTGCGAATTTAACCGTAATCTATGTAATAGCCGTTCCTTCCTCATCAATTAGCTTTACTTTTGAAATGTGAAAAACGTAATCAGGAAGCTTTTTATTTTACCGGTGCTGTTTTACCAGTACAGCATTTCACCACTTTTCCCCAGTACGTGCAGATTCACCCCCACATGTTCCAACTATGCCAAAGAAGCCATTATGAAACATGGGGTATTCAAAGGTACGATATTGGCAGCCCGAAGGATTTCTAAATGTCACCCCTGGGGGAGCAGTGGATATGACCCGGTTCCTTAGTCAATAGGCAATATGCAAGACAACAATATGCAATACGCCATCCTTGCCTACTGGATTTTGCTTATTGCGTATTGTTTAACTCATCAAGTTCCTCTTTAAACCCACTTGACAGAATTGGAAACCTGCACCATGTCCTTGGGTCCACATTGAAGTCATCTAAATGAAAACTGGGAGCGATTCGTTCCCTTTTCCATTGATTGATACTCCAAAGCCTGAAAAACTTATGGATCCATTGTTTTAGGAGTACATGGTCTGGCCATTTTCCCTTTAAGCGCTCATAAACCTCTATTGGGGATTTCTTGTCCCGGATCGCCTTTTCTTCAATATCGACAAGGACAGCATATGGCATGAGGTCATCTTCATCGGTCTGATGGCGCTCTTGGGGCCTGAGCTCAGCTGTAGGAGACAAACTGTTCACTTTGGCCAGTCCGGTATAGCCTAGTTCCTTTTCGGCATAAACCAACCACCTTAAAATGAAGTGCTTATCTACTGCAGCGATGGGCGAAATGCTACCGCTGGTATCTCCATCCATGGTTGCATAGCCTACATCCCCTTCGCTTCTGTTGGAAGTGGAGAGTAGCAAGCAGTTCTTAATATTGGTCAGCATCCAGATGATCGGTGACCGTGCCCGTGCCTGGATGTTTTGAAGGGCAATGTCGTCTGTTTCCCAGTTCAGAGATCTACCGAGCACCTTTTCTATGGACTTTGTATAGGACGCTACTTCCTCATCAATATTCCAATGATAAAAGTTTGCTCCCAGGCTTTTGGCCAAAGTCTCAGCTGAGTTGAAGGTATCTTCTGATGAATTTTTCGTTCCCTGATAGGCGGTGTAGAAGATTTGTTTGACGATCTCCCGATAGTCTTCTGATGGCTTGAGATCCATGTTCAACTTACCGGAAAAGGCCTCAAAGCCCAATTCCTCTATTCCTAACCTGACTGCCTGCGTTACCAGGACAGCTATCGAACTGGAGTCTGCTCCACCACTGAGCGAAAGCACAAATCCTTTGCTCTTGCTCTTTCTTAGGTAATCATAAAGCGCTAATGGGGCCGCTTGCGAGAATTCTTCCAATTGATTGGTTGCATCCGGCCGGATATCCTCTTGTGTATTGTCTGGATCGTCGAAATCAACTTCACAGCTCAATGTTTTAAAATCCTTAAAACTTAACCGGGTGTTTTTACCTTTGAGAAGCCCTTTTTGAGCAATGATAATGTCTCCATCATAGATCATTCTACCTGACTCATTGCCTAATAGGTTGGCATATACATAGAGGCAATTAAGCTGCTCTGAACTTTTGATTACCAGGTTTTCGCGAAAATCTGCCTTACCAAAAGCAAAATGGCTCGCCGATGGATTGAGAATAACGTCAACATTTTGATTGATGGGATGCAATCCCGGACGATCAGATCTCCAGGCGTCTTCACAGATCTCAAACCCGATTTTCAAGCCCAGGTGATTGATAGTGATGTGCCCAAAAGGATACTTATTGCCAAGAAATTCCAAATCGGCCACCCGGCCAGGTTGCCATGAGGTGAACCATCTGGGCTCATAATGCACTCCATCATTGGCAAGGAGTTGTTTGGCATAAAAGCCTAGAATTTGCTGGTTGTAAATAAAACAACATGAATTGTAGATCAAGCCTTCGAAGAGAACCGGTAGCCCCACGGCCACAGCAATTCCTGCTGTCTCTGGAATAATTTCTTCCAGCTTGGAAAGGGCTTTTTTGGGAAGCCATTCACTTAGAAACATATCCTCACAGCCATAGCCAGTGATCGCCAATTCAGGGAGGCAGAGAATCTCCATCCCTTCAGCCTTCGCTTGCGCTATAGCCAATTTGATATTTTTGAGGTTGTTTGACCAATCCATTGGGATTTGATTCAAACAACCACCTCCAATTTTGGTGATTCTCGACACTAGTTAATGTTTAATTGGTCTAACGATTTCTGAGCGGCGTCCTGTTCGGCTTTCTTTTTACTAAAACCAAAACCCTTTTCAAGAGGTTCTTCATCTATGACCACCTGTGAGATGAATTGCCGGTCACGCACATCCTCATTGGACTGGACAATCTCAAACCTGATAGATTTGTTCTCTTTTTGTGCCCATTCAATGATCTTACTTTTGTAGTTTGTAGTGGAGCTTGCCAGTTCATCAAAATCGTAATGTGGCCCTACCAGGCGGTTTTCAATGAATCTTTTTGTGAATTTGAATCCCTGATCCAGGTATATAGCCCCAATAAGTGCTTCAAGGGAATCTCCGTAAACTGACTTGTGGGAGATGCTGTTACCTCTGTGTTTATGATATTTGACCAGTCCTTTCAGGCCAATTCTCTTTGACAAGTCGTTGAGGGATTCTCTATTGACTATTTTGGACCTCAGTTCTGTTAAAAAACCCTCTTCTTTGAATGGAAACCTTTTGAAAAGAATTTCAGCTACCACCATTCCAAGAATGGCATCTCCGAGGTATTCTAAACGCTCATAAGAGTCTTTGATTCCCTTTTCGTTGATTTCAGCGGCGCTTACATGACGTGTGGCTCGCTCATATAGTGTGAGACTGTTGGGCCTACGGCCAGTAATTATTTTAAATTGCTTATAGAGATCCCTCTCTTTACGGGAAAAAAGATACCTGAGATAGCCATGAGACTTCCTAAATACTGAGGGCACTAGCCGTTGTATTTACCAAAAACAATGGAAGTATTGTGCCCGCCAAACCCAAAAGTATTGCTCATTACCACATTCACTTCACGCTTTTGCGCTTTGTTGAAAGTAAGGTTCAGCTTTGGATCTATTTCAGGGTCGTCTGTGAAATGGTTGATGGTAGGAGGGATGATGCCTCTTTCCAACGCCATCAGCGAAGCAATACTCTCCACAGCTCCAGCTGCACCTAATAGGTGGCCTGTCATTGATTTGGTACTGCTAATATTTACGTTCAGTGCATGGTCACCAAGTACTTTTTGGATGGCTTTTACTTCTCCCGAGTCACCAAGTGGTGTGGAAGTGCCATGCGTGTTGATGTAGTCAATTTTATCTACTGTGATTCCTGCATCTGAAAGTGCTTCGTTCATCACGAGTACGATTCCGTCTCCTTGCGGATGTGGTGCTGTAATGTGGTATGCATCGGCAGACATACCAGCACCCAATACTTCACCGTAGATTTTAGCACCACGGGCCAGTGCGTGCTCAAGTTCTTCCAATACCAGCGCTCCTGACCCTTCACCCAATACAAACCCGTCTCTTTCTTTATCATAAGGACGAGAAGCAGTTTCGGGTGAGTCATTTCTCTCAGATAGCGCTTTCATAGCATTGAAGCCTCCAATACCAGACTCATTTACAGCGGCCTCTGAGCCACCAGTGAGTATGACATTGGCTTTGCCAAGCCTGATATAGTTATATGCATCTGTCAATGCGTTATTTGATGAAGCACAAGCAGATACGGTGGCAAAGTTTGGTCCTCTAAAACCATATTTGATTGATAACAATCCCGGAGTGATGTCCAGGATCATCTTAGGCACAAAGAAAGGATTAAACCTTGGAGTGCCATCACCCTGGCCAAAGTTGATCACTTCATCCTGGAAAGTAGTGAACCCACCGATTCCGCTACCCCAAATAACTCCAATCCTGTCTTTGTTGACCTTTTCCAAATCCAGCCCGGAATCTTTCACAGCTTCTTCACCAGCGACCATTCCATATTGAGTATTGGGATCCATTTTTCGAGCTTCCTTGCGATCGAAATATTCCAATGGATCAAAGCCCTTTACTTCACAGGCAAATTTGGTGCGGAATTTCTCCGCATCGAATCGAGTTATAGGAGCGGCACCACTAACACCCTTAGCAAGTGCATCCCAATAATCATTTTTATTGTTTCCTAAAGGTGTAAGTGCACCGATTCCTGTAACTACGACTCTTTTCAATTCCATAAAATGGGATCTAAAAATTATTTTACGTTTTCTTCAAGGTAAGAGATGGCCTGACCAACAGTAGCAATGTTTTCCGCCTGGTCATCCGGGATAGAAATATTAAATTCTTTTTCAAACTCCATGATTAGCTCTACTGTATCAAGCGAGTCAGCCCCCAAATCGTTGGTGAAGCTTGCTTCAGTAGTTACTTCTGATTCTTCAACACCTAACTTGTCAATAATAATTGACTTTACCTTTTGTGCTATTTCTGACATTTCTATAAAATTTAGTTAAAAATCCAGTGCAAAGAAATACATTCTAGCCATTAAAATCAAAACAAATTAAACCCTTCGGAAATGGCATGTATAAGGCTATTTAGGTACTTTAGCGATTTACTTGAGTGAGGAATGAAGAAGAACAGGCTGGCATCTGATTATCCATTTGATTTTGAACTCATCGGGATTGTGTCTTCAGCCAAGGAGTATAAACTGGCCTGGCACCTGAACCAGCTCAATGAGTTCCACCTCATAAAAGAGGAGGATGTCAGGATTGAATTTTCGGACAACAAGCAGATCAGGGTGTCTATTTTGCAGGATGAAAATGAATTCAATAAAGTACACCTCATTAAGAATAAACTGGTCTCTTCCAATTCATCGATTAACCAGTATCTTATTCCGGAGCTGCAGCAATTTGATTATTTTATTAAGATGTCCAGCCAAACAGAAGAAAACTGGGCGAATGAGTTACTTTTGAAGCTCAAAGACATTCCTGCGATTGATTACTCACTGCTGATCGATATATCCAGGATCAAAATGAAAGACAACTTATTATTCTAAATGTAATAGAATGTTTGGGCTAATAGCCAATTCAAAGGATATATTTGCCCTCTTAACACTGACTCTACAAACAATAAATTAAGCATGAAGGAATCGCTTTTTAAGAAAACAAAGATTGTCGCAACCATTGGCCCGGCCAGCAGGAACAAGGAAACCCTGCGTGAGCTCATCAAAGCTGGAGCTAATGTTTTTAGGCTAAATTTTTCGCACGGAACACACGCTGATCATCAGAAGACCATAGAAATGGTGCGTGAACTCAATGACGAGTTGGGTACTAGTGTAGCACTGCTTCAAGACCTTCAGGGGCCTAAAATAAGAGTTGGAAAAGTAGAAAACGATGGCGTGCCAATCGCTCCTGGCCAAACTCTGATCATTACTACAGAGGATATTCTGGGGACCAGTGAAAAGGTAAGTACTGTATATGAAGGCATCGTAAATGATGTAAAACCGGGTGACGCTATCCTGGTAGATGATGGAAATATTGAATTGAAAACCATCAAGGTGGTAGGCAATGAAGTGCACACTGAGGTGGTTCATGGAGAGTTGCTTAAATCCAGAAAAGGGATCAACTTGCCAAATTCCAACGTTTCGGCTCCTTCAATGACTGAAAAGGACATTGAGGATCTTGAGTTTGCATTTCAGTTTGACCTGGAGTGGGTAGCATTGTCTTTCGTAAGAAAGGCGAGCGATATTCACGAAATCAAGAAAAGAATAGAAAAGGCCGGGGTGAACACTAAGGTGATTGCCAAGATCGAAAAGCCAGAGGCCATTGCCAACCTGGATGAGATCATTGAAGCTACTGACGGTTTAATGGTAGCCAGAGGTGACCTGGGAGTGGAGATACCTTCTGAGAATGTGCCATTGCTGCAAAAGCGAATGGTTAAGAAATGTAATAAAGTAGGAAAGCCGGTCATTATTGCTACCCAGATGATGGAAAGCATGATCGAAAACCCTAGACCTACCAGGGCTGAAACCAATGATGTGGCCAATGCAGTATTTGATGGAGCAGACGCGATCATGCTCTCAGCAGAATCCGCTTCAGGAAAATTCCCAGTGCAAGCTGTTCAGCAGATGTCACGTACCATTGTAGCGGTAGAAAGTGAAGCCAATAGCATTTATGCAAAATTTGAAGACTCGGATGAGAAATCTTCTACTCGTCTAAATGACCTCTTGGTAAGATCCGCCTGTAGATTGGGTGATCAGGTAGGGGCCAAAGCTTTGATTGGGATGACAAAATCAGGTTATACCGGCTACAGACTGGCCATGCACCGGCCAAGATGCTTTATTTATCTCTTCACCAACCAAAGACATTTGCTTCGTCAGATGAACCTGGTGTGGGGAGTGAAAGGATTCTACTATGATGAAACTGAAGGTATAGATGATACCCTGGAGCAGATAGAAAAGACGCTTGTTGCTGATGGTTACCTGGAAAAAGGAGACATCTACATCAATACGTCGAGTATGCCATCACACTGGAAAGGTCACACTAACATGATGCGTATCAGCCAGGTGGATTAACCTTAATGTAAAATCGGATTAAGAAATTAGAGGCTGTCTCAAAGTATTTTTCAGTCATCCTGAATTTATTTCAGGATCTCTTACCATTCGTTAATCAGGTCAATTAGATTCTGAAATAAATTCAGAATGACCGGATTGGTGACTTTTGAGACAGCCTTCTTTTTTATTGTTTATTCATTTTTCAAGATTCTATAAGTAGAGTCCCCATATTTGATTAGGTACACACCGGCATTCATATTTGACAGGTCTACAATGATCTCATCATTGAACTGAGAGATTGCGTGAGGTTTCACAACCTGGCCTGATCTGAAGTCAAGGACTTTGAAATCATCTATAGAGACTTCTTTCTCTTGTTTCAAGCGAAATTCATTTCTGAATGGATTGGGATAAACGGGACTCGAATTTTCCAGAAAAGCAGTCACACTGGAGGCCATACTACTGGAAGATCCACCAGAACAGTCCGTGCTAAAGGAAACCCCAGAGTCTACATCATCGGACCAATTGTTTTCAGCATAGGAAACATCATCTACCTGGATACAAGTCAGGTTATTGTCATAGGCATGAATGAAGTCAAAATTATCATTGTTGCCATTCTGAACATTCAGCGAAGTAAGGTCATTGTCAAAGCACCTTAGCTTTTTGATTTTGGTATTGGCACTAATGTCCAATGACGTGAGGTTGTTCTTCTGACAGTGGAGTTCAACAAGTTCAGTATTCGCACTGACATCTATACTGGTGATGCTGTTGTTGTGAACTCGCAGGTTTTTCAATGCCGTGAAAGCCTCTATACCGGTGATATCTGTGATGTTTGAAGAGTTTACATTGATCGCGCCAGTGTAACTTTCTGCTTCCGTAAACTGGATCTCGCCATCACTATTGGTATTTAGCCCTGCAATGGCGAGTAGTTCATCCTTGAAGTTTTGATCCGGGAAGTAAACAGCTGTTGTGGAACAAGACTCTGAGAAACTAACTCCTGAATCCACCTCTTCGCTCCAGTTGGAATTGGCAAAGGTCACATCACTCACCTCTATACACGATAACTGGTTGTTGAGCGCGTTAAATGCTGTGATCTGATCATTCTGTCCATTTTTCAGGTTGAAGTATTCGAGGTTGTTACTGCTGCAATTGATCATCTCCAGGGCTGTATTAGCACTCAGGTTCAGGCTGTCCAATTGATTGCTTTGGAGCGAAAACTCCTTCAAGCTTAAAAGTCCGCTAACATCAATTGTTGAAAGCGAATTAGAGTCCAGGTTCAGTGTCTGGAGCTTGGAATCATTGCTGAAAGTGATCATCGATAATTGATTGGATGAAGCTTGCAGGCTTTTCAGCGAATCGTTGCCAGAAAGATCAAGGGCACCAATGTTATTGTTTGATATGACAAGGTATTTGAGATTGATAAAAGCCTCGATCCCGTTCAGGCTATCTATTCCCATGCCGGCAACATTGATGGTGTCTGTTACACTTTCAGCTTCGCTTAATTGAATCTCACCATCGCTGTTGATGTTGATGCTGGTATCCGCTAACAGTGCATTTTTGAAGGTTGAGTCTGGTATATCCACCACCTCTTCATAGCAGGATACAGCAAAACCAACCCCGGAATCCACCTCTTCGCTCCAGTTGGAATTGGCATAGGTTACATCACTCACTTCTATACAAGTAAGCTGGTTGTTGAGCGCGTTAAATGCTGTGATCTGATCATTCTGTCCATTTTTCAGGCTGAAGTATTCGAGATTGTTACTGCTGCAATTGATCATCTCCAGGGCTGTATTAGCACTCAGGTTCAGGCTGTCCAATTGATTGTTTTGGATAGAAAGCTCTTTCAAACTTAAAAGTCCACTAACATCAATTGTTGAAAGCGAATTAGAGTCCAGGTTCAGTGTCTGGAGCTTGGAATCATTGCTGAAAGCGATCATCGATAATTGATTGGATGAAGCTTGCAGGCTTTTCAGCGAATCGTTGCCTGAAAGATCAAGGGCACCAATGTTATTGTTCGATATGACAAGGTATTTGAGATTGATAAAGGCCTCGATCCCGTTCAGGCTATCTATTCCCATACCGGCAATATTGATGGTGTCTGTTACACTTTCTGCTTCGCTTAACTGAATCTCATCATCGCTGTTGATGTTGATATTGCTATTTGCTAACAGCGCATTTTTGAAATTCGAATCAGGGATTTCGACTATCTGATCTCCACATTCCAGACTAAACTCAGCAGTCGAGTCCACATCGTCAGTCCAATTGTTCATGGCATAAGTGACATCATCTACCTGGATACAACCCAAATTGTTGTTTTCAGCCTGAAACAAGCCAAAGTTGTGATTATTGCCATTTTGAACATTGAGTGTGGTCAGTTGATTGTCAAAACAGCGCAATTTTTTCAACGCTGTATTTTGACTTAAGTCCAATGATTCCAACTGATTGCTTTGACAATGAAGCTCTTTGATTTTGGTGTTCGCACTCAGATCCAATTCGCTCAGATTATTATAGTGTACCCTCAGATCGGTTATGTTGATAAATGCCTCAATTCCCGTTAAATCTGAAATGTTCTCAGAGTTGAGTTTCAGCTGACCCGCATAGGCCTCTGCTTCAGTGACTTGTATCTGACCGTCCTGGTTCGTGTTGATTGTAGTGTCTTGAAGTAAGTTATTTTTGAAATTGGAATCCGGGATATAGACAATAGGAGGCCCGGTGTAAGGTTCCAGCTCCAATGGGAAAGATTCTACCCATGCAGTACTATCGTATCGCTTGAACTGCACTCTATAGGTTCCAGGTTCTTCGGCAGTATAATATCGTGAAGTAGCTCCGGAGATCGCTACGCTATCCAGTGTCCATTGATAGGCAGCATATCCAGCAGAAAATCCCAGATCTACAGTTTCATTTGGTGCTATATTCAACCCGGTAGTATCACCAAAAACGTAAATGTTCCTTTTGTCGCGAGCAAGCATCCACGAAAAAAAGTCCGGTTCTCTGTAGGCATCCAGCCAGGTGTTGTGATCGTTATCAGGATAAAAGGTATACCTCGGTTTGCCGCCTTTGCCTTCCAGAGTTTCCTTCCAGTTTTCTGCAGCTCCCGGGCTTGGGTTACTATCCTGTCCACCCTGAAAAAGCCACACCGGCGTGGTGACGAGTTTATCGGTGGTGGGCTCTTTGTCTGAACCAATTCCAGACATGGGCAGGATTGAGGCCACAAGGTCAGGCCTGTAGTTGGCATAATTCCATGACCCCACGGCTCCATTGGACAAACCATGAACCGAGATGCGGTAAGGACTTGCATGATACGCTTCTATCATGTGCTCTATGATCAGGGTGACCATGCGCAGGTCATCGGTGTCCCAGGCCGCATTGTAGCTGCTTTGGGGAAAGATGACTATGCCAGGGAATTTTCCATTATTGATCGCATTCCTATGCTCTATTCCTCCCCATTTCAAATTGTGGCCATTGTTGTCATATTCAGGGTCTGTAGTTTCATAAGTGTAGTGACCAGTCCATTTTCTTCCCGACTCTCCGGCACCGTGCAGCATGACGATCATCGGATAATCAGTGGTACCGGTACTGTCGTAGCCCTGGGGGAAAATGGCACGCCAGTTCATGAATTCCATCACGGTACCAAATTCGCTTTCTTTCCAATAGGCAAGTTCCTGGTAAGCGCTATCCTCCCAGGTGACCATTTTATAGTAGTGGTCCTGCTGACCATTTCTAATGGACAATCCTTCTTCCATGAAGGTGCCCTGGGCACTGAGTTGGAATATGGAGAGTATAGTCATCACAGTGACCAGGAGTTTTCTCGAAATTAATTTATATAATGGGTTCATATCTGTTGTAAGTATTTGTAGTTGTATAGGTAATAAACTGGAAGTGGGCCTCTGTAGAGGGCGTTTAGCGCTTACAATGGGGTTACTGACCGGTTATGATTCCCTTACAACTTCCCAGCGAGCGGAGATTAAGTCGTTAAAAAGGGTTTAACAAGTGCGAAATTTGAAGACCGGGGGATCTGCGGTTCATTAACGGTGAAATGCCATTGTGGACCCTGAGTCATCCTGGAGGGAGCTACCTTCTACACGTTAAGATGTCTGGCGACATGACTGTAATGTTGATATTTGTTTTTAAAGAAGTCATCCCGTAGGGATCTCATGGAGTAAACTAGAAAGGACTGGCTCTAGCTTCAGTTTGCAACTGAAGCTGAATCATGAAGTGGAAGTTTAGAAACTTCCGGCTATTCGTGAATTCAGTTGGAAACTGAATCCAGTCCAGTTGTGCATTTACTATTGATGAGAGCCAGGGGTACTTCAAAGATGCTCGTTTGGGCCTTTTATCCTCAGCGTCGGACCTTTTTACTCCATCGTTGAACCTTTTAACCTCATCGCCGGGCCTAAAAGGTGCATCGTTGAGCCTTTTTACTCCATCATCGGGCCTTTTTACTCCAACGCCGCACCTAAAAGGCCCAACGTCGGGCCTATTTACCCCAACGATGGGCCTTTGAAGTGGGAGGGGTACCTGCCTGCGGCAGGCAGGCTTCTGAAGTGGGGTAGGCAACCCTGCCTTGCCGGGCAGGCAACCTATAGGTGACTCGAGTCAGTAAAAAGGTGACTCAAGTCGCCAAAAAGGGAACTCGGGTCGGTAAATAGGCGACTTCAGTTAGTAATTATCCGACTCCACTCCCCAAAAAGACGACTCCAGTTAGTAAAAAGGCGACTCAAGTTGGCTAAAAGGTGACTGCAGTCGCCTCTGAAGTGGGTAAGGGAACCTGCCTTTGTCGGCAGGCAGGCTTTTGAAGTCCCTTGATTGGATATTGTATTGCACAAGGCATTTTGAAATGAAGCTCAAACAACCGGCGGCAATATGGTTGTCACTGAGTTGGAACCGGATGCTACCTTCTATTCCGTTAAGATGTCTGGCGAAATGACTGCAAGATGATATTTGTTTTAAAAGAAAGTCATCCCGTAGGGATCTCATTGAGTCAACCAGAAAGGACTGATTCTAGGTTCAGTTTGTACCTGAAGCTGCATGATGAAGAGGAAGTTTAGAAACTTCCTGCTATTCGTGGAATCAGTTGCAAACTGAATCCAGTCGAATTTATAATGCTGATATTTGTTTCATTCGAAAATGAAGCAGGCAACAATACCATTGCCGCCAAGTTGAAGCACTTAACAAGCTTTCTTTTTTTGGAAGCCGCTTTTATTCCAATTGATTCTTTTCCTCCTGAGTCAAACCAGGGTTATTTTCCAGTTGCGAAACACTTGGTGTTTTTATAATAAAAAATGCCAGCACAATGGCCAATACCCCTAAATTCAATAGCGTACTAGTAACAAAGCAGGTCACCACAGCAAAGAGCCCTACCGCTTCAAAAGAGGCCATTCTTACAATGTGAGCAGTTTGATAAGCCGCTAATTTGTCCTTGAGGGAAGACACTGGTTTTTTAATTGGATCCAGGTTTTTCCTGAACATAAAGGAAGAAAATGGTACAACCGTGAGAAACATCAGACCGGGCAAATATTTAATAATGTCCATCCCCTGATCCGCAGAAGTGCTACCTGAGAGGATCAAATAGGTCACCACAGTTCCAAAAATGATTAATCCTGCCATTAGTGCAAAATGGATTATTCTTAGTACGTTGAGCGCTGACTTTGCAGAGTATTCTTCCATAGGTTTATAATTAGGATCACAGACCAATTTACTCAAAGACAAATAGAGTCAGGGCTTTTTATGTTTTTATGATTTGATAATTTACATGCACATGAGATAGGTTCAATTGATTTCATATCAAACAAATCCACTCTCACCTTCAAATTCCTTAGGTTAGTCAATTAAGTCGCTGTAAATTTATTGTGAACAGCTATATTGGTTTCCAGCATTAACGAGTCCAAAATGATGTCCACCCTAAGAGTATCTGTCATACTAATATTAAGTGTTGTTTGTCTTGATCTTTCTGGTCAAACGGATTGGAAGTTTACCCATCTAACCACTGACGAAGGTCTTTCCACGGGTACTGTGAATTGTACTTTTAAGGATTCCCGAGGGTTTGTTTGGATAGGTACCATGGACGGCCTGAATCGATACGACGGATACAAGCTAAAAGTGTACCGGTATGATCAGGATGATTCCACTACGATAAGTGGTAATGTGATCTCCTCCATTGCAGAAGATGCTGAAGGGCGAATTTGGGCTGGAGTACGAAATGGCGGGATCTCGATTTTTAATTGGGAGACTGAGTCATTTTCAAGATTTGACCCGGAGAGACTTTCGAACTCCACGGCCAAGCAAATTCTGATGGATGGTACTAATGTCTTGATTGCACTTCAAGGCGGTGGTTTAGGCATTTATGATATAAAAAGGGATGTATTGGATATTAAGACCCATAACCCGGACAATCCAAAGTCTATCTCTAACAACACAGTTCTGAGCATATTACCTGAAGGAGAAAATACTTATTGGGTAGGTACTCACACGCATGCTATTGACCGCTTTGATTTCAAAACCCGCACTTTCACCAGGTTTAAGTATGATCCAGCATTTAGTCCAAATGAGACCAATAGAAAACCATTATTCAAAGATTCCAGAGGCAACCTATGGATAGGGACAGATGGTACCGGAGCTATCAAATTCAATATTGCAACTGGGGAGTTTGAATACTTCACTACTAACAATGGCCTTTCTTTGATGATTGTCACTGCATTTTATGAAGATAAAAGTGGGAACATTATGATTGGTACAGACGGCCAGGGGATCGATATTTATAATCCCACAACACGTCGGTTTGCCAATATGAAATCAAGTTTGCTCGATCCTGAAAGCCTTTCGAGTGACGCGATATATGAGATTAGGGAAGATGATTCGGGTGTGATCTGGATTAGCACTTTCCGTGGTGGAGTTAATATTTATAGTAAAAACAGGTCTAAATTTCACACATGGTCACAAGTGCCGGGTGAACAAAACAGTTTGAGTTTTAACTCTGTAATAGAAGTAGATGAATCACGCGATGGCTTGGTTTGGATAGGTACAGATGGGGGAGGTTTGGATGTCTTAAACCCAAAAACAGGACAGTTTACACATTACAGGAATAACCCTAATGATCGATACTCAATAAGCAGCAACGTCGCTATTGCATTGGAGGAGGATTCTCAAGGCCAAATATGGGTAGGAACATATGCCGGGGGCATTAATAGATTGGATAGGCGCACTGGAAGGTTTAAGCGCTACTTGCCAGACCCTGACAACCCCTTTAGTTTGAACAGTAAAAACATTTGGACGGTCATGGAAGACAGCCAGGGAGTCATCTGGTTGGGTGAACTGGGTGGTGGATTGGCAAAGTATGATCCGGGAATTGATGGCTTTCATCATTACCAGGCATCGGAAAAGCCAGGATCATTGAGCAACAATCTGGTGATGACTCTTTTTGAAGATTCGAAGAACAACTTTTGGGTAGGTACTGAAGTTGGAGGACTTAATTTGTTTGATAGGAATAAAGAGGTTTTTACCGTTTATGAAAACGATCCCGATGATTCGACTTCCCTTCCAAATAACAACATACGGACACTTCATGAGGATAAGCTCGGCAATTTGTGGGTAGGTACGGCAGAAGGAATGGCCGTAATTGATCTGAAGACTTTGAAAATGCGCAGGTCTGATGTTTCCAGTCTGCTTTCAAATCCCGTAATCAATGGAATAGAAGAGGACAACAAGGGAAATCTCTGGATCAGTACCAACAAAGGACTTAGCAAGTACAATCCTCAAACCAAAGAAGTAATCAATTTCTCAAAGTCAGATGGCCTTCAGGGTACCGAGTTTAACTATACGGCTTCAGTTACTACAAAATCAGGCCGAATGTATTTTGGAGGTATTAAGGGGTTGAATGATTTTCATCCAGATGAAGTGACCTTGAGTACATACAATCCTCAGGTAGAAATTACCGATATCCGGTTATTTGACATTTCACTTTCTGATTATGTTCAAAGGGATGGCACCAAACTCATCAATTCTTCTGTTGTGAATTTGGAGGAATTGATCCTGAAGTATAAGCAGAACGTCTTGGCCATTGAGTTCTCATCTCTTGATTTTACTTCACCAGCCTCAAACCAATACAGGTACAAGCTCGAAGGGTTTAATGAGGATTGGATCTATACGAATGCATCTGACAGGCAAGCCAGGTATACCAACCTGGATCCGGATGACTACCTGTTAAGGATTCAAGGAACCAATAGTGATGGGGTTTGGTCTGAAAACGAACGAACACTCAAGCTTACCGTACTGCCTCCATGGTGGGCTACGTGGTGGTTCAGGCTGTTGGTCATTGCTATGGTTATTGGGGCAACTATCTTAATTACAAGGTGGAGACAGCAGCAGATCAAGCTCCAAAAGCAATTGCTCCAGGACAAGGTAGATGAAGCTACTTCTCAGGTGTTGGCTCAGAATGAAGTGCTTCAGGCACAGCAAGCTAGCCTACAGGGCGCTATAGATGATACCAATTTCGTGATCAGGGAAGCTGTAGAGTCGGGGAACTTTAGTGCCAGAATCGATACTGAAAGTAAAGAAGGCGAGTGGAAAGCGCTTGGGGAATCTATCAATAAGCTTTTTGACTCCATACTTACACCTTTTAATGCGATTAACACCGTGGTGAATTCCATGGCCGAGAGTGATTTAAGTAAACGATACGACGGTCAAGCCAAAGGTGACGTAAAAAGGATTACAGATAATCTCAATACAGCTTTGAACAATTTGTCACTCTTGCTAGAAGATATTATCGGACAGACCGAAAGAATTGGCAATTCATCTGATGAAATGATGGTGACAAGTGAAGAGATGAACGTAAGCACCAAAGAAATCGCTTCCTCCATAGCGGAGATGAGCCGTGGAGCTCAAAATCAAGTTCAACGAATAGATGAGGCTTCTAACATATTGGAGAGCATTCTTAAGTTTTCAACCGAAGTGGGAAGTCAGGCAGAATCGATCAACGATGCAGCAATACGTGGTGTTGAGCAGAGTGATTCAGGAAAAAACCTCATTGAGAAAGTAGATGATAGTATGAAGCTGATCACATCTGTATCTGAGGAAACAAGTAGGTCAATCGATGTGCTTTCCAAAAAATCAGAAGAAATCTCAATAGTCCTGAATATCATTAAAGAAATTGCCGGGCAAACCAATATGCTGGCGTTGAATGCTGCTATTGAAGCAGCCAAGGCCGGGGAGTCAGGACGCGGTTTCTCTGTGGTAGCAGAGCAGATCAGAAAGCTTGCCGAGGATTCCGGCAACTCAACCAGCGATATAGAGTCTATGATAGAGGAGGTGCAGGGAGCAATTACTTCCACGTCCAACCTCATAAAAGATATGGCCAGAAGTATTGAGGGTGGAGCTGAAGCTTCCAAGCATGCTTCTGTGTCTTTTGAAGAACTGGCAGCGTCTTACTCTGAGACCTTGCGGTTGTCTGAGCGGATTGTTGGTGCTACCAGGCAGCAGACACAAGATGTTAGTAAAGTAGTAGAGCTTATGGAAGGTGTGGTCGTCATATCTGAGCAGACTGCTTCAGGTACTGAGGAAATCGCCAGTTCTTCTTCGGAACTGAGCTCTGGAATGTCCGAGTACACCCAGAAGACAAAGGACGTTTCGGAGATTGTAGAAGGCTTGAAGGATAAGGTGGCCAAGTTTAGGCTTATGTGAGATTGATTCATCCTACTTTACAAGTACCACCTGCGATGATAGTACGAAGATGAAAACTAAGTGGTACTTGTCCATAAACTAAGAGTCTTAGCTAGAAAGTTCACTGGCAAGGCTTGTGAAGTCCGAAAAAACGCAGTTTACTCTGGTAAACCGATCCGCCGAAGCGGAGTATTTTCGTGCAAGTGTAACGCAGGCAGAGGACTTTATAGACAGACTCTAAGTAACGTCAGTAGCATTAAACTTCCCCTTGTTTGCCAGTGCTTGTTTGATATGAGCTTCGTGATGCTCACAATGCCAGGCATAGATGCCGATAGTCTCTTCCAGAGTGAAAATCCGTCCATGCTCAGGATGTCTGTATTTTCTTTTAAGCTCTTCAGGGTTTAATGAACGGAGTAGTTTGTGCCATTTGGCATGAAGGTGTGTAAGTAACCCTAAAGCATCAGAAATATCATCATCCAGAGAATCATTTAGCTGAGCCCACCGGTCCTCGTGGTAAGGACGAATGTCAGGTACTTCTTCTGTTAATGCGAGTTTGAACCTAACAAGGCTATTGATGTGACTATCTCCGCAGTGGTGGACTACCTGTTTGATTGTCCACCCTTCGGGGCGGTATTTCCAGTTTAGTTCTTCTTGCGAAAGATCTTTGGTCAGGTTTGTGATTTTAAGGGGAAACTGAGCAATGGTATCGATCCATTGACCAATTTGTGGTGAAGTGAAGACCTCCGGTGCGGTGAATTTCCCAACCGGATATTTCAAATTGTTCAATTCCTGATCTGTCATTTGTTCCTATGACCTTTTATGCCTTAGTACTTAATTTGTTGGAGTGATCGATGAGTCTATTTCTGCTTCATTACTTCCGAAACTCACAGTGTCACCAGCTTTCAGTTTACGTCTGATTCGCATTTCAACATTTCCATTGACTAACACCTGTTCTTCCAAAATGTGTTGCTTTGCTTCTCCTCCAGAAGCTACCCAATTAAGGACTTTCATTAGGTCATTGAGCTGAATGTAATCCTCTCCCGATTGAAGGTTGAACTTTTCCATAGTTTAAGAATATGCGGTGTTCTTTAAAACTATAAAATGATGATCAGACTGTAGCGAAAATAGCCAAGATATTTTTCAGCGACTATTGCGAATCTGGGTCAATGAATGTATTCGGTCAAAGGAAACTATTCGTCCTCCTTAGAATAATCCTCATCTTTCAGGTGTTTCTCACTATGGCACCATTTATCCGTAAATTTTTGTTTCCATTCTTGTTTTTTGTGATCTGGCATGTTTTTCCACTTTTGCTGCCAGTGATTTCTCCAGGGAGGCCCGTGACCATGATGCCTCCTGAAACCGGAAAATAGAATTTTAAATAGTACCAACAATCCAAGGGCTTTCCAAAAAGTGATCAGGGGAAGACCAAATAATTCAGGCATCAACCAGTTCCAAAGTAGCATGACTATTGCGGCGAATACACCAAAAAAAAGCACAACCAACAGCCCGATTTTCAAAAATTTGAATTTCCTTTTCATAGCTTAATTTTCTAATAATTCATTGTATAACTCAACTAACCCACTTCTTAAGTTGAGGATTGCGTAGCGTTTTCGAGAGATCAGTGTATTCACTGTTTCTCCTGTTTCAGAAGACATTTGCTTGAAACTTTTCTGTTCAAATTCATGCCAAATGAAGACTTCTCGCTGCTCTTTGGGCATAGCTGCCAGGAGCTCTTCCAGTTTTTGCCAAACCAGTTCTTTCATTAATTCCTGATCAGGTAAATCCTGCGAATCCGGGAGTATTTCTTCCAACATTAATGGTTCATCATTTTCGCTGGATTTGCTACCAAGTTCAGAAAATGAACTCGGTTTCATCTTTCTATGATTATCAGTGGCTTTGTTGCGCGCTACACGGAAAAGCCAGGAGCCAATTTGATCTAAAGACTTAATCTGATCATATCCGATCACAAACTGATAAAACACATCCTGAAGTATATCCTCTGCGTCCTCATCCCGTTTTACGAACTTTCTGATAAAACTGAACAGTCGCCCACGGTTCTCGTGGACAGTACGTTCTATTTGTTCGTTTTTTTGTTCCATTGATATAGACGCCGCTTTGGTCATGTGTTATGCTGATTTTCTAAAATCAACGTGATCAATCACATGATGGAGAAACCGGTAGAGTGCTAAGTTAAGTTGTGAATCCGTTAGTTTGAGTTCATCATCAAACTTGGTGTCAACACTTGTGACAATTAGCTTTTCTGGGATCAGGTCCACGCCCAGGGCTTTTAGCGTGTTTTTTAATTGCCTATCGGTAGATTCTGCCAGGATCATTTCTTCTGTTACCACAATTGACCCTACTGGCTTATTGATCCATTCTATTCGATTGTCAATTAGCAACTGGTGAAGCCGGGCACTGTAGAATTGACCTTCATTGCGCGTGACTAGCAAAAGAATGTCCAGTTCAGCCCATCTACCCAGATCTGCATCTTCATCCTGAAGATCGATAATTCTGCTGCTTATCCCCAGGTTTTGAAATCGCTCATCCAGTTCCAATCCAAGCTTGATCGCACTTCTACTAGAACTATTTTCGCTCACTATAAGTCCTATATTCATGGTTAGATTATTATGTTGGGCTTATAGACGGATGAAGGTCTTGAATATTTTATGGTGCCATGATAGTAGTGAAAATATTTTTCAAAGAAGATAAACTACTCTTATGTCTAAAGGTAGAAGTACTATCCAACAGGACAATCGGAGATTATTTCAGAGTCGCGTCAAAAAGTTCATAAATCCTTCTGTATTCATCAGCCCAACTACTGGCCTCAACAAACCCATGTCCTTCCAAAGGAAATACCGCCAGGTCCCAATCTTTTTTACCTAGCTCGATCAAGCGTTGGGACAATCTTACCACATCCTGAAACTGCACGTTGCTATCAACTACTCCATGTAGCATCACGAGCTTTCCGCTTAATCCTTCGGCATGATAAAGAGGAGAACTCCTACGATAAGCAATGCTATCTTCAATTGGCGTATTCAGGATATTTTGAGTGTAGCCATGATTGTAATGTGCCCAATCTGTAACAGAACGCAAAGCAGCCCCACTTTGAAATACATCAGGAGCAGTAAACATGGCCATCAGGGTGATAAATCCACCATAGGAACCACCGTAAATACCTAACCTATCAGCGTCTATTTCATGTTCTTCAATAAGGTATTTAACGCCATCTACTTGATCTGACAGGTCTTTACCACCCATGAAACGGTAGATTCCCGTACGCCAGTCTCTTCCATACCCATCGCTACCTCTGTAGTCAATATCGAGTACTGTATAACCCATGTCGGTCAGGAAATTATGAAACATGTATTCGCGAAAGTAAGTACTCCACCAATTGTGAACATTTTGCAAATAACCTGCACCATGCACGAATATTACTCCCGCGCCATTTGGATTTTCGGGTTTATAAAGTCTCGCTGCCACACTTTCACCATCACCGGCAGTGAAAGTCACGACTTCAGGAGCCCGCCAATCATACGCACCAAATGATTTGGTAGTTGAATGAGTAAGCTGAGTCATTTCTGCACCGGCTTGATTTTTCATCAGGTATAATTCCCATGGCTTATTAGAATAGGAGTAGCGCACAGCCAGCCATTTTTCATCAGGTGAAATGGTCACCTCATTATTCCCTTCTTTTGTAGTGATTTGGCTCATAGAACCTCCAGTCACAGGCATTTTGTAGAAGTGATTTACATGTGGGGATACTTCATTGCTTTGGATGTAGAAGCTTTTCTTATCGTTGGAGAGTTTAGCGTCCCTAATTTCAAATTCACCACTTGTTAGGGCTTTTTTCTTCTTTGAGTTAATGTCAAGACTATAGAGATGTGAATAACCTGAATCCTCTGACTGGAACCAAATGGTGTTACTGTCCAACCATCCCAGGTTGCCTGGGTAGAACTTCCAGGAGCTAATCCCTGGTCCACCGATCCATGCCTCATCATGCTGTCGGTCAAGAGTTGTCAGTTCACCAGAAGCTAAGTCAAGTTGAAGCAACCAGCGGTCTTTACTATCCATGGTTCTGATATCTACAAAAGCCCTGGAGTCATCTGAGAAGAAAGGTCCATTGTAGGCCACTTCTCTTGGATCATCATATTTTGGGTTGAAGTCTTCACTGGCATATTCTTTTAGAAATTCAGGTTTATCATAAATGCCTTCAATTTGTTTCCTGTCAATTATAAAGGCAGTATCTGCCTCAATATTGTAAACTCCTAACTCATAGGAGTCCTGTGGAGACCCGACTTTCGAACGTGAAGTGGAATGCTCAGTATGTCCCGATTGGGTTACATATTCAGGAACTTCCGTTCGTTTACCACTTTCTCTTGTTCTAAGGATGTAGGTCACAAACTTTAAATCAGGTGTGATTTGGATGTTGTAAATAGTCTTATCACCACAGTAAATCTCCAAGGGCCTGTCTACTTCCAGTGATTCTTTGCGTTCTTTTTGAAGCTCATTTTCGAGCTTGCGCTTATTAAGAATTTGAATATTCCTGAGTTGATCTTCTTCCAGCCACTGGTCATTTTTTGCCTGTTTTTTATCTTTGCGTTCGTTTCCCTCTTTGAAGTTTGTTAACTGCCTAGTAGCACCAGTTGCAATATTCCAGGCGAAAAGGTTGGTTTCAGCCGTATAAATGATGTCTTTTTCATCTCTGGAGAACTCAGCACCATTTTCCCGTAAGATGGTATTGGTTATTTGCGTGGAACTTCCTGTTTTAACATCATAGAGGAAAATATCTCCATTTTTGACATAGGTGATTTTAGTTCGGGACTTGTTGTAGTCGCCAAACTCAGGCTGTGTTTTCAATTCTTCAACTGAGAGTTTGCTGATTTGCTTAGTAGAGATCTCTACTTCATATTGGCTTCTCAGCGTGTCCATATCCGGGTTCCAGCTGAAGTAGATAGATTTTCCATCCACGCTCCATTGGATTTGCTCAGGTTGATACCCGACAAAGTCTTCTCCCTGCATGATCCGGGGAATGGAGAGTTCTGAGGAATATTGTGAAGTAGCTGTAAATGCCAGGAAGAGGCAAAGTATGGGCAAGAAGTTTCTCATAGATGAAGCTGTTTCAGAATTCTAAAATAATGAATAATAAGTCAGGGCAAGTATGGACTTGGCTAAACGGAAAATGAGTTGATTGAATGGTGATGAAAGGGTGGTGGTTGGCTAGATGTTTTGAGAAATCATCCAGGCCTCACTCCAGCAGGCTTGAAAATTGAAGCCTCCGGTTAACGCATCTATATCGATCACTTCTCCCGCTAAATACAGGTTGGGAAAACGCTTAGATTCAAAAGTGGAAAGATTTACTTCCGTTAACTTGATACCCCCAGAAGTCACAAACTCCTCTTTAAAAGTACTTTTACCATCGACAGAATAAAATCCCTGGGTCAGCTCTTCTATAAGCTTATTCATTTGTTTTTTCGGGAATTCACCAAAAATAACCTCATCATTGATATCGCAGTATGTGCAGAGTTGTTCCCAAAATCGCTTTGGTAGGCCAAAAAGCGGATAATTTAAGACTTTACGTTTTGGGTGATTTGTTTTCAGTTGGATAATCTCAGTGCGAGCCTGATCGCTATTCACTTCACCCAGGTAATTGACGGTAATGTTGAATTTATAATCTTTCGCAGCAAGTTCCCGAGCTCCCCATGCGGATAATTTCAGAACGGCAGGACCACTTAGCCCCCAATGTGTGATGAGTAGCGGACCTGCTTCATAGAGTTTGGTCCCAATGATCTTGATTTTGACATCAGAAAAGGAAATCCCCATTAATCCTTCGATTCTAGGGTCCTTGATGTTGAAAGTGAAAAGCGAGGGAACAGGAGGGACAATGTTGAGCCCAATATTCTCAAGCATTCTCCATACAGCGGGAGAGCCTCCGCTCGCTACCACAAGTTTGTCAAATGTTTGGTTCCCTTGCGATGTTGCCAGTGACCATCCTTCTTGCTCCTGGATAATTTTGGCCACACCACAGTTTTTGGTGATTTTGACCCGAAGCTTTCGAGCAGTATTGAGGAAGCAATCAATGATTGTCTGTGAGTCATTAGTGGTCGGGAACATGCGGAGGTCTTCTTCCTGATGTGTTGGTACACCTCTTTGTGCAAGCCAATTAACCATGTCAGAAGTTGTGAACTGTTCAAAAACCTGATAAAGACTCTTTCCTCCACGAGGATAAAAATTGATAAGTTCAGAGGGTTTAGATCTAGCGTTGGTCACGTTGCATCGGCCACCACCAGAGACTTTTACTTTACTCAGGACTTTGTTGGACTTTTCAAGAATCTCTACCTCCCATGTGGGATGACGTTCGGCGATGTTGATGGCAGCAAAAAATCCAGTGGCGCCTCCACCAATAATTCCCACCTTCACCGATCCATTCTTTTTTCCTCAAATGTAACGTCTGAGTCTTTCCTGTAATGAATCCTAAAGTAGACCAGGCATTCGTCTGCTCCGGCATCCAACACCGCTTTTTGCGCCTGATTTGCTACACTCATCAAGTGATTATAATCTCCCTCCATCACTGTTTCAAAAGGAGTAATGATGTGCTTCACGCCAGATTCCTGAATCACCTGTATAGCGGCATCCACTAACTCGTAAGTATCAAGGGATTTACTTTTTGGAATGATCTGTATGCCTACACTTGCTTTATGTTCTGTCATTAGTTGAATTCGTTCATTGTTCTGGGAAGGCCGATAGTGCAAAAAGAAAGCAATGCATCAATCGACCGGTCCATATTCAAAACCAGTTCGTCCATTTCTTGTTTGTTGAAGGGACTGAGCACATAGTCCACCTGCTGGCCTTTGTGATAATCATCCCCAACACCAAATCTAAGTCTTGGGTAGTCTTGTCCTCCGGTAAGCTGCTCAATATTTTTCAATCCATTGTGCCCACCTGCTGAGCCTTTTCCTTTTAATCTTATTTTTCCATAAGGAAGTGCCACGTCATCAGTGATCACAAGGATGTTCTCTTTGGGTACTTTCAGCTCAGCCATCCAATAGTTTACCGCTTTACCGCTCAGGTTCATGTAGGTGGTTGGCTTGATGAGGTTGATACTTCGGCCTTTATATTTTAGCTCTGTATAGAATGCATGCTTTCCATGCTCGAATGAGAGCTGTTCTTTATCGGCCAACCGATCCAGTATTAGAAAGCCAATATTGTGCCTTGTGAGTTCATATTCAGCACCTATGTTCCCCAATCCAGCAATTAAATATTTCATTGTTTGATTAATTCTTTTCTAAAGGAAACAAAAATAAAAAATCCTACCTCCTGAATGTTCAGGAAAGGTAGGATTTCAATATTTGTAATAAGGATTATTTGCTTATTCTGCTGGTGTCTCCGCAGCTTCTTCTGAAGCTTCACCTTCTCCTTCTTCACCTTCTTCCTCATCAACTGCCTTACCTCTAAGCGCTCTAGGTACCTCAATACCCATGATCGTTACAAGTGGACTGTTAAGGATTTCAAAGTTTTCAGCTGGGATCTCACCAACTTTCACAGACTTACCAAGACCTAACTTAGACACATCTACTTCGATGTATTCCGGCATATCCTTAGGAAGTGCCTTAATAGTAAGTAACCTAAGTTTCCTGATCAATTTACCTCCTTGCTGAATACCCGGAGGTGTACCTACAGGTCTTACAGGGATGTCCATTTTAATAGGAGTTCCTCTGAAAAGCTGAAGGAAATCAGCATGCATGATGATTTCACTCACCGGATGAAATTGAATGTCCTGAAGAATAGCCTCAAAGGTTTCTCCCTCAATGTTTAAATTTACGAAGTGTGCTTCGTCGGTATAAACAAGATCTCTAAACAAAATCATTGGAGAATAGAAGTGAACCTGGTGATCACCGCCGTAAACTACAGCAGGAACCATTCCTTCTTCTCTTAACCTTTTTGCTTCGGACTTGCCAAGATTTGCTCTTTTATACCCTATAATCTCAACAGATTTCATAATGTATATATTTAAATGGTTATTAAATACTAGATAAATAATGCGCTTATAGATTCATGATCGTGAACTTTCCTGATCGCTTTCGCAAACAAATCAGCTACGGTCAGAACTGTAATTTTATCACTCTTTTGTTTCAACGGAATGGTATCAGTTGTAATCATTTCCGTCAGTTCAGAACTTTCGAGGTTTTCATAAGCCTTGCCTGAAAGGATTGGGTGAGTACAGATTGCACGAACGGAAGATGCACCTTTTTCTTTCAAAAGATTAGCTGCTTTGGAGATGGTGCCAGCTGTATCAACCATATCATCTACCAAAATTACGTCCTTGCCTTCTACATCACCAATCACCTGCATTGAGGCAATTTCGTTGGCGCGTTTTCTGTGCTTATCACACACCACCATGTCTACTTCAAAATATTTGGCAAAAGTTCTTGCTCTTGCCGTGCCACCCACGTCAGGTGAAGCAAAAATCAGGTTGTCCAAATTCAGGTCCCTGACATATGGAACAAAAATGGCTGAACCATCGAGGTGATCAACCGGGATATCAAAGAACCCCTGAATTTGACCGGCATGAAGGTCCATTGTCATCAGTCTGTTCGCTCCTGCGGCAGTGAGCAGGTTGGCCATCATTTTAGCGGCTATAGCCACTCTAGGACGATCTTTTCTGTCTTGTCTGGCATAACCAAAGTAAGGAACCACTACAGTTACGTATTTGGCACTTGCCCTTCTTGCCGCATCGATCATGAGCAAAAGCTCCAGGATATTGTCAGAAGGAGGGACTGTAGACTGTATCAGGAATAGATCACTGCCCCGGATGGATTCGTTAAAACTGAAATTCAACTCTCCATCACTGAACTTTTGAGAGGTACATTTACCAAGAGGTTTTCCGTAGATTTCAGCAATGCGAGAAGCTAAATCCGCGGTACCTTTTCCTGCAAATATTTTGACTGAGGACATTGATAAATGTTTTAAAATAAACAATCCCAACGCTATGGTTGGGATTTATTCTTGCATTAGCAGGATTTCCCGATCTCGGGATATGTGGCTTCTCGTGCCATTTCCTGTTAATTAGTTGGCCTACTAGGGCTCGAACCTAGACTCTTCTGGACCAAAACCAGACGTGTTGCCAGTTACACCATAGGCCAATAAATTGTATTGGAGTTACTTTAAACCCCAACCCTGATTTTGGTCAGGGTTTACAAATTCCAAGCGAGAAGCTTTGTTTGCTCCAAAATGGAATGCAAAACTAGGTATTTTTATATCATTTTGACAAGTTGGGATTAGAAAAATACCTAAAAAATTTCTTGTTACTGGCTATTGTACCTACTATTTGCACAGAATCAACGGTTTGCGTTTATTTGATGCTTTAAAACAGCTTAGTGTGAAGTATTCAGAACAGCAACAAGCAGTGATCAATGAGCCGGGAAACATGGTAGTCAATGCCATCGCTGGTTCAGGTAAAACCACTACATTGGCGGGTTATGCTAAAGCACGCAATGCTAAGCCAATCTTGTATTTAGCCTTCAATAATTCAGTAAAACAGGAAGCACTCCAAAAGTTTCAATCCCTAGACATCAAGAACGTTAGGGTCGAGACTGCTCATTCACTGGCGCTTGGTCATTTTCGAAACCGTAATTTTAAAATTTACAAGGGAAGTTATCAACCGTATGATATCAAACAGATACTGGGCTATCAGTTAAAAGACGCCATTGCAGATATGAAGTTTGGACGCCATGTGCTCCAAATGACCGCTGCCTTTTGCAATAGTGTAGAGGCTAGGGTGTCTCAGTTGGCTTATCCTGATTTAATAAAAGACGTAGAAGAAAAAGCTTTTGTTAACAGTGCTTACGATTTACTGGAGAAGGAGACCAGACGCTTTTTGGGAATGATGAAAAGCGGAGAAATAGAAATGATGCATGACTTTTATTTAAAGTTGTATCAACTCAGCACCCCTGACTTGAGTTTTTATGAGCATATTCTTTTCGATGAAGGACAGGATGCATCTCAGGTAATGCTGGATGTTTTTCTCAACCAACCCGGTCAAAAAGTTATAGTGGGTGACGAGCATCAACAGATTTATAGTTGGCGGTATGCAACCAACGCACTCAAGTTGTCTGATTTCCCAAGAAAATATCTGGACACGAGCTATCGTTTTGGCCAGGATATTGGAGACCTGGCAAAAGCTATTTTGAATACTAAAAGTCATTTGGAGGAAATCCGTGTTCCTGATATCAAAGGAAAAGGATCTTCTGAAAACTCCAAAGTCGCTGCTACACTAGGCCGGACGAATGGAGCCATACTAGTGGATGTCATTGAGCAGTTGGTGGAAAAGGAGAACATTAAATCGGTCTATTTTGAAGGACACTTCAACTCTTACACTTACGCTGATGAGGGTGGTAGCGTATACGATGTGCTCAACCTTTATCTGGATAAACACAAGCTGATCAGAAACCCTATGGTCAAGCAATTTAAAGACTTTTCTGAGCTGGAGATCTATACCGAACAGTCCGGGGATGCGCCGATGAAAGGAATCATGGAAATTGTGAAGACGTATGGGAAAGAGTTGCCCCGGATGATCAATTGTATAAAAGACAACCATGTGGAACATACTGAAAAGCAGGAGGTAGATATGATCTATTCTACTGTGCACAAAGCAAAAGGTATGGAGTATGATCAAGTGCATTTACTGGAGGATTTTCTAGGAGAGGAGAAATTACTTGACCTTTTAAACCGCTCCGATATTCATGCAGATCCGGATCGATTACTGGAGGACATCAATATATTGTATGTAGCCCTTACCCGGGCAAAAAGTAAGGTCGTTTTGCCACAAAGCCTGATCCCGGAAGATTATGAGCCTGAAGGTAAAGAGGCATTGGAAGTACTCATGCCCAAGCTCGAAACAATAAGTGGCGAAGGGTTTGAGGACTTTAGAAATGCAGTGAGTAAGGTTTCAAGCGAGGTAAAGAAAGCAGTCGGGAAAGCCTTTTCCCATGAAGAGGTAAGAAAAACAAAGCCAAGTGCCTACAAGCCCTGGACAAGTGAAGAGGATGATGAGTTAGAGCTGCTATTTGTCAATCAAGCTTCGGTGAAGGAAATGGCTGATCACTTCGGTAGGAGCAGAGGAGCCATCCATTCACGGATCAAGAAGCTTGAATTGAGAGATAAGTATTTCGATGTGGGGTGAAGTTGGCGCAAAGTTGTGAAATGGATTATCTTGGGATGTAATTAGATTAGTGTGGCTTTAGCAAATACTCTAGTCACCAGCAATGCTCAGCATGAAGAATGACTGTCACCAAAGGATTCTTAACCGAACGAACTGATCTTAAAGAAGCAAACTTTATTGGGGGGCTACTTCTTTGGATTCTATCATCTTACATTTTCTATGCATTCTTTCAAATTTACAGAGAGGTTTTTCGGTTTTTCATTGGTCAATACGGCGATGAAGTTTTACTTGTACTAACTCCAACTGAGAATTACCTATATAACGCCTTCTATGCAGCCTTAGCATCAGCGTTGGGATTTTTTATTGCTATCAGATTTGTTTTGCAGAACTGTGCAAACAATCACGACTGGCGAACCAAGTCTTTGATCAGAAGAACCCTGAATGCCGAAAGCTTGAACTCTTGGTATTTTTTGTATTGGTTTGGAAAGCTTGGAAGCATCTTCGCTATTTGGTATATGACGTCTTCACTTCAGTATGATCTGGACTTAATGAAGGAGTTCCCTTTAATGCTGGTACTGCTTCCATTAGTTCTGTTTTATTCTATATGGCCAAATTTGAGCCGCCTAATCAGGACTAAAAAAGTATTCTGGTTTTTAAGGATTACTGGCATCTTTTTGATCATGAGCTTCGGGTTCGCCTTCAAGAATTTCACCGATTATCAAGCGATTAACAGTAGAAATCTAAAACATTCTATCAATTACACCTTTGACCTTAATGTCCCTTTTAGCCAGAGCTATGAACGTATTGACCGTCAATGGAAGTCAATAGATGTTTACGTGGTGAAATACACTTTAGAAACAGATCAATCGGTGATTTTCTTCGAGAACATCCAGGATAGAGTGAATCTTCAAAATATCCAAAACGTTTTAATCAGTGAAAGAGAAAGACACTTTTATTATGAACAATACCAAATAACAGTCAACCTACATATTGACACTAGAATTTCAATGAACTACATAAATCCAATCCTGGACGAACTGCGAAAATCGAACCTGAGAAGAATTCAATTTTCTACCGGAAGGAAGTATTCCCGGTATCCTGCTGAGTACCCATCATTCAAATATTATGGGATTCAAAAAGTACTGCCTTTTTACTCTCCACAATTTGTGGACTTTCTTGATTCAGCAGAACAGATTGATTTGAAAGAGAAAAGATTTAAACTTTCGGAATCTTTGATGTATCGCAACGGAATGTTGAAGAACTATAATCGAATTGGAATCAAGGTGAGTGCGGATTTTATATTGCTAAATAATCAAATAATAGATTCAATTGACCTAGAACAGAAGGTTTATAGTTTTATCAAAAGATACTCCCCCAATTATGTTATCATACTAAACTCAGATGACGACATAACTTATGGTAGATACATAGAGGTTTTAGACATTCTTTGGACTCAAATAGATCGATTGAGGAACGAAATGTCTCTGAGTCTTTACAATCAACAATTTGACACTTGGTATTGGGAACCTGAACGGGATATCATAAAACGTCAATTTCCAAGGAACATTTTGGAATGGTCAACTGAAGAGAAACGCTTAATTGAGCTGATAAAAAAAGCTGGAAAAAGGTGATAAGCACAATGGACAACAGAACCATAAGCAAGACAACTGGTTTCAGTTTGAAACTGAATCACGAATGAAGTCAAGCCTTAGACTTTCAAAACAAGAGCTTTACCGCACAATTTCCCTAATCCCTAAACTCTCTTTTCAACCCACTTCCTGGCATTCACGAACGGCTCAATCCATGGAGAAACCTCATGATCTTTGATTTCCTGATTATGAGCCCAGTTCCATGGGAAAATAGTTCGTTCCAAATGTGGCATAATAGCCAAATGTCGACCATCTCTTGAAGCCACAGCGGCTGTGGCAAAGGAACTTCCATTAGGATTGCCCGGGAAGGCTTCATAACTATACTTCACCGGAATGTTGTAATCCTCAGGAGTGCCTGGAAGAACAAACTGACCCTCTCCGTGTGCCAGCCAGATTCCCAATCTTGAATCTGATAGTGAGGCTAGCATCACACTGCTATTGGGCAATACGTCCACATTGACAAATGCTGATTCAAATTTACCAGTGACGTTATGATGCATTCGTGGGTGGCGTTCTCCAAGCTCAGGATAGATCAACCCAAGCTCCATCATCAGCTGGCACCCGTTACAAACTCCCAGGCTTAAAGTGTCCTCACGTTTGTAGAAGTTGTCTAGTGCTGCTTTAGCTTTTTCATTGTAAATGAATGATCCGGCCCAGCCTTTGGCACTGCCCAGTACATCAGAATTAGAAAAACCTCCCACAAAGACAATCATATTTACCTCTGACAGATCTTCACGACCTGAGATCAAATCGGTCATGTGAACATCCTTCACGTCAAATCCGGCCAAATAAAGTGAATAAGCCATTTCACGGTCTCCATTCACGCCTTTCTCACGAATGATCGCCGCTTTAATGCCACTCGAAGTTCTTCGTTTGGCATCAATACCAAAGTCAGAAAACTTACCTGTGTAGTTCTTTGGAAACTTATAGCTCAGAGGTTGTTCTTTGAAATTGCTAAATCGCTTGTCAGCTAACTCCGGTTTGGTTTGTTCCCTGTCCAATAGGTGAGAGGTCTTGAACCAAATATCTCGCATGTCATCAATAGAGAGCTCAAGGCTCCAATCCTCACATGCCAATGCCAAACTTCTATTACTGGTTGTTTTCCCAATGCCAGTACCATCCACCTGATGTTTCCTCAAAATGGATTTCACTGCCTCACTGTCACTGGTCTGGACTACTACAGCAGGTCTTTCCGAGAAAAGTGCTTTCACTACATCGTTCTCATCAAGTGACTCAAGGTTAATGTTCAAGCCACCTGATTGATTTGGAAAATTCATTTCTAACAGCGTCGTAATCAATCCGCCAGAAGACACATCATGTCCTGCCATGATCAGGTTATTGGCAATAAGCTCCTGGATTGCATTGAAGGCATTCTTCACCACATTTGCGGAGCTGTCAGGTGTGGTATCCCCTAAAAATGAAAGGACTTGCCCGAAAGTACTCCCACCAAGCTCAAATCCTGAATCACTGAATGAGATATAGATCAACTCACTATCTCCTGATTTCAGGTTTGGTGTGATGACTTTTTTGATATTGCTCACCTCACCAACCGCACTAACGATCACCGATCCTGGAGCAAGAACCTTCTTGCCATCAGGATATTTCTGTGCCATAGAAAGGGAGTCCTTTCCTGTTGGGATGTTAATACCCAACTCTGAGGTGAATACACTGATTTCCTTTACTGCTTTATATAATCGAGCATTTTCCCCTTCATTTTTGGCAGGCCACATCCAGTTTGCACTCAGGGACACACCTTTTAGTCCTAGAGAAAGGGGAGCCCAAACAAGGTTGGTTAAAGATTCTGTGACCGAAAGCCTTGATCCTGCGCCAGGATTCACTAGTGCCGGTGCCGGTGCATGTCCAATAGATGTCGCTATTCCTTTATTGCTCAGGAAGTCCAGGGCCATTACGGCTACATTATTCAGGGGCACTTGTATTTCGCCAACAGTTTGCTGAAGAGCTACCCGGCCAGTAACCGATCGGTCTACTTTATTGGTAAGCCAGTCTTTACAGGCCACTGATTCTAGTTGTAAGATTCTTTCTAAATAATCTTCAACCTTGTCTACTGAATAGTCTTTAGTATGATATGCTTTTTGTTCGTCTTTATCACTTAGAATGGTTTTTGGGGAGGAACCAAACAAGTGCTTCATTTTCAAGTGGAATGGTGCCTCTTCTGAGCCTGATCGCTTAAAGGTCAGTTCATTGTTGTCAACAGTTTCGCCTACTTCATAATATGGAGCGCGTTCACGAGCGGAGACTTTTTTAAGGTACTCCGAATTTTTACGGTCAATCACAAGGCCCATTCGTTCTTGAGATTCATTGCCTATGAGCTCTTTTTCTGAAAGCGTAGGATCACCAACCGGGAAGTTCTCTAGCTTGAAGTTACCACCCGTGTCTTCGACTAGCTCGGATAGACAGTTTAGATGTCCGCCAGCACCATGATCGTGTATAGATACTATTGGATTGTCATCCAGCTCGGCCATGGCCCTGATCGCATTGCAAACCCTCTTTTGCATTTCGGGGTTGGATCTTTGCACAGCGTTGAGCTCAAGCTTTGTATCAAATGCTCCAGTATCAACAGAAGATACGGCACTTCCGCCCATTCCGATTCGATAGTTGTCTCCACCAAGAATGACAACTGTTTGATCTTTTTGAACCTTCTTTTTAATGCCATCTTTAAGTTTGGCAAATCCAATACCTCCGGCAAGCATAATCACCTTGTCAAAAGCAATGGTCTCATTATTCTCCTCATGCTCAAAGGTGAGCACACTTCCACAGATCAGTGGCTGACCAAACTTGTTGCCATAATCACTTGCCCCGTTCGATGCTTTGATTAAAATCTCCTTAGGAGACTGGTAGAGCCATTTCCTTGGTGTCACGTGTTCTTCCCATGACCTGCCTTCTTCCAATCTTGAGTAGGAAGTCATATAAACTGCTGTGCCCGCAAGAGGGAAACTACCGATTCCACCGGCCATACGGTCACGGATTTCACCACCTGCTCCGGTGGCTGCTCCGTTGAAAGGCTCTACGGTGGTGGGGAAGTTGTGAGTCTCAGCTTTTAGCGAGATGATGGATTCATAGTCCTTTACTTCAAAGTAGTCCGGCTTGTCCTGCGTCTTTGGTGCGAACTGCTCTACAACTGGCCCTTTGATGAATGCCACATTGTCTTTATAAGCCGAAACAATCTCATTAGGATTGTCCTTTGAAGTTTTCTTGATCCACTGAAACAAAGTCATCGGTTGTTCATCACCATCAATGATGAATGTACCGTTGAATATTTTATGTCGGCAGTGCTCAGAGTTGATTTGGGAAAATCCAAATACCTCGGAATCTGTCAGCGCTCTTCCAATTTCTTCTGATACTTCTTTCAGAAAGGTGATTTCATCTTCACTTAGCGCCAGGCCTTCTGAGATATTGTAGGTGTCCAGGTCGTCAATGTATTTGATGGCCTCTGGTTGAATTTTCAGTGTGAAAATGTCCTGATCAATGCTAGTGTATCGTTGCTGAAGCATTGGGTCAAAGAGTTGGCCATTTTCCGTACGGAATACCTCAATTCGCTCCAGCCCTTCAATGCCTGCATTTTGGGTGATTTCCACGGCGTTGGTACTCCATGGAGTGATCATCTCTTTACGTGGACCCACAAAGCTGCCGGTAAGGGATTTTTCCTGAAGTAAACTGGCACCAGAAAACAACCAGGAAAGTTTTTGTTCAGTTTCAGGGTTGATTTCGGTACTGCTTCCGACTACAAAAAATGACTCTGTAGATTTTTGAAAGATGTATATCATGAATGAGGACCTTCTTTGATACCGCAAAAATAGAAGAATATGTCAAAGATTTCCCCCCTTGAGCAAAGAAGGAATCAATGTTTTTGAAGCCTCTATAAGTTGGTGGTGTTTTACCTCTAAAATATGCGTGGTTAGGGCGGAAATCCCAACTAGCTTTTGTGTCACTTCCTTTGCAGGAATGATATAATCTTTACTGCCGAGCACAAGGTGTACCGGAATATGCCGATGATTGACGATTGCCTTGAATTTCTTAAGATCAGGCTGGAGTGTTTTAAAGTACGTCCAGGTGCGGTACACCTTTTTTCGATTTTCTTTTACGGCAAGTTCCTTTTGGGCGAAACGGATCATCTGTGAAGCGGCTAATCCAAACGTCTCGACAAAGTGTAAGATTTGATTAAATCTTTCAGGGTGAAGCATCAGGTATTTGAAGAGTGGATTACCAGGTTTACTGGTTGCCAAATTGAACCAGAAACTTCTGTATATGCCATCAGGAGCCACGAGAATCAAAGACTCAATTTTATTCGCAAACAGGATGGTGCTCACAATAGCAAACCTTCCACCCAGACTAAACGAAGCAATGGAAAATCGGTCTATTTTCTCTCTGAGAAGGAAACTCTGGAAGTCTTCATGCCATTCCTCACTACTCATTTTGGTGTCAGCCCTGGTACTTTCCCCATGATAGTAAAGATCAAAGGAGTAGATCGTGAAAACACTTTCCAAGGCCGAAATCCATGTTTTGAAAATCCCATTGTTTTGACCAAATCCATGAAATAATATCAAAGAATTGTTGCCGTACCCATTTTTGGTATAGTGCAATGTCGATTTCATTGCTGTGAAGCTAGTTGGAGAAGCTCAAAGAAAAAAATGATAATTAATTCACAGAGATAACTAAACCTTGAAAGATTTATCCCGTAGAAACTTTGGAAACTTTAGGGATATTAAAAGTTTCCTTAGTATTTTCGCCTCGAAATTCAGATAGCCTTTCAGGGGATAATTTTAATCAGGTAAGTTGAAAGAAAAGATAATAGAAGGAGCACAATCATTATTCATTCAGTATGGAATACGGTCTGTATCCATGGATGACGTTGCGAGAGCTTTGTCAATGTCCAAGAAAACATTGTATCTGCACTTTAGCAATAAGAATGAACTGGTGACTGATGCAGTGGAGAACTATATGAAAGGGGAGATGGAGGAGTTTGGTGAGATTGGCAAGGCTTCCGATAATTCCATCGAAGAACTTTTTAAACTATCAAAATGCATGCGAGAGCATGTTTTTAAGATCAACCCGTCCATGCTTTATGATCTTCAAAAATACCATGCTGATGCCTGGGCCATTTTTCAAAGGTTCAAGAATCGGTTTTTGAGAGGACAAATTATGGACAACATTGAGCGAGGTGTTAAAGAGGGGTTTTATAGAAGTGAGATTGACCCAAAAGTAATAGCCACATTGAGGCTGGAGACCGTACAAATGGCTTTTAACGATCAGATTTTCCCCAGAACACAGTTCAATTTTTTGGATGTACAGGTCCAGCTGTTCGATCATTTTGTACATGGATTACTAACTGATGAAGGCAGGAGATTATATAAAGAGTATCAATTAAAAGACGAGAATTCATGATTCACCAGAAGCATGACGACAATCGAAAACTAAACATGAAAGGAAAGCTAACCTTACTATTGATGATGATGAGCACCTGGCTCGTAGCACAGGAGTCTACAGGTGGTCGAATGACATTGGAGCAGTGTATTGATTATGCACTGGCGAACAATGTAAACGCTAAAAACGCAGCGTTGGATCGGGAAATTGCGAATGCTAAAGTAAAGGAAACTGTAGGTATTGGGTTGCCACAGGTTTCTGGTACGGTCACAGCTCAGCAAAGTCCAACCCAGCAACGATTTTTTACTACTTACTATACGCCAGACCCCGATGAAGGTGGAATTTCATTCATCGATCCAGATGTGGCACAGGAAGTCGGAATTGGGGAAGGAGAAGTTGTTGCAGCTGAAAATTTTTTCCAATTGAAAGGAATGGGGGATGCGAGTTTAAGCATTAACCAATTGATTTTCAATGGATCTTATTTTGTTGGGCTTCAAGCGGCAAAGACTTATAAGGACCTTGCCGTAAAGCAGGCAAGTCAAACCAAAGAGCAGGTCATACTGGGTGTAACCAAGGCGTTCTACAATGTGTTGATTACTCAGGAAAGACTGGAGCTTGTTGAATCCAACCTAAAGAGACTTGACACGCTTTTTAGAAACACCAAGGCCATGCAGGAAAATGGCTTTGCTGAGAAAATAGATGTAGATCGGCTGAAGGTTCAGTTAAATAACCTTAAAGTCGGTAAGCAGGATTTGGAGAGTCTGAATGATATATCAATGAAGCTTCTCAAATTCCAAATGAGTTATCCATTTCAGCAAATGCTGATCATTGATGGTTCTCTTGAGGAAGCAGCATTGACGAATGTGGAGGTTCCCCTGGACTCATTTAACTATGCCAAACGGCCTGACTACCAGGTAATGCAGGTCAATTATGAATTGCAAAAGTTAAACATCAAGAACAAATATGCTGAAGCTATACCTACTCTTGCAGCGTATGCCAATCTTGGTTATTCTACACAATCACCAACTTTTGGTGCTATTTTTAAGACGGAGTCTGGTTTCGAAGATACTGAAACAGCAAGAGGTACATACGGACCTGATAAATGGTATGGCTATTCTTCAATTGGTCTGAGACTTAGCTGGAACCTCTTCACAGGACTTCAAAGAAACTTCCAGATCCAACAGGAAAAATTGACTTTGGAAAAACTGGAAAATGGTTTTGAGTCTCTGGAGCAATCCATTGACATGGAGATCTATCAATCCCAACAGAATCTTAAAAATGCTATCAGCAAACTTGAAGTCCAGCGGGAGAGCATGGATTTGGCAACCAGCATTTTTGACATTACTGAAATCAAATACCAGGAAGGTGTAGGTTCTAATCTGGAAGTTGTTGAAGCGGACAACTCACTGAAAGAGGCCCAAACCAACTATTACAGTGCACTATATGATGCCATCATCGCACAGCTGGAACTTAAAAAAGCATTAGGAACACTTTACAACGAACAATAGATCATGAAAAAGATCAATCAAACCTTTACTATACTAACCATATTATCTGTTTTTACCTACGCATGTGGCGGATCCGAAGCTGCAGGCGATAAAATGGAAGAATTAAAAGCGTTAAAGGCGCAACAAAAAGAAATCTCTGGTCAGATTGCAGATCTGGAAAAGGAGTTGAAAGCATCTGGTGAGCTAAAATCATCTAGTGATATCAACGAGATCCTGGTGTCTACAATCAAATTGGAGCCTGTTACTTTTACTCATAAGGTAGAAGTAAGAGGGGCAGTAGATTCTAAAAAGGATGTACTTCTGTCGGCAGAAACGATGGGGAGAATCTCTTCCATCAATGTGAAAGAAGGTCAGCGAGTGAATAAAGGACAGGTGCTGGTACAGCTAGATGCTGACATCATCAGAAATAACATCAATGAAGTGAAGACCCAACTTGAATTGGCTACCACCATCTCTGAGCGTCAGTCCAAACTTTGGGAACAGAACATAGGTACCGAGGTTCAATACTTGCAAGCCAAAAATAATAAAGAATCGCTGGAGAGTAAGTTGGCCACACTCAACGCTCAATTGAGACAATCTAATGTGTATGCTCCTTTTTCAGGAACTATTGACAACATCCCAGCCAGGGTTGGCGAGATGGCACAGCCAGGCATGCCCTTGTTGAGAATTGTTAGTCAGGACGATATGTACATCACTGCTGATGTTTCTGAGTCTTTCTTGGGTCAGTTTAGTGAAGGACAAGAAGCAGAAGTGCATTTTCCATCGCAGGATAAGACCATCAAATCCAAGGTTTTAAGTGTAGGCCAGGTCATTAAAAGTGAGAACCGTACATTCGAAATTGAGGTGAAACTGCCTACTGTTGATTTCGAAATAAAGCCGAACCAAGTAGTAGTGTTGACCCTTATGGATTATCAAAACAAGGAAGCTCTTGTGGTTCCTACCAAACTTGTTCAGTCGGATAGTAAGGGAAGTTACGTTTATGAAATCGTCAATAAAGAAGGAGTGAAGAGGGCAAACAAGCTTTACGTAACACCAGGAGTAACCTATCAACTTAGGACAGAAATAGTGAAAGGATTGAAGTCAGGACAAACCATAGCAAATGATGGCTATCGTGAGTTGACCCAAGATGTGGTGGTTTCCAGTAAATAATTTTTCACTGATCAAATTAATCTACTAATGTCAGAAGACAATCAAAATAACGAAATAACCAAACAGTTCGGATTGACGAGTTTATCTCTCAATAATAAGACGACTGTTTATGTGTTGACATTGCTGGTAGTGATAATGGGTTTGACCACTTATTTGACACTACCAAAGGAGAGTTTTCCTGAGGTGTCGCAACCGATCGTTTACATTGGTACACCTCACCCTGGTAACTCACCGGTTGATATGGAAAACCTGGTCACCAGACCGATAGAGCGTGAAGTGAATGCCATCGCTGAAGTGGACAACATTAAGTCAACTTCTGTCCAGGATTATTCCACCATCATAGTGGAGTTTACATCTTCTACGGATATTGAAGATGCACTTACTAAAGTGAAAGATGCAGTAGATCGCGCCAAACCGGATCTTCCTGAACTTCAGACTGATCCCAATGTTTTTGAGATGGATTTCTCCGAATTTCCAATATTGAACATCAATCTTTCTGGTAACTACACCATGGAAGAGCTGAATGAATACGCGGAGTACTTGGAGGAGGAAATAGAGAAGGTATCTGAAATCTCAAAAGTAGAAATTAGAGGGATCAACGAAAAGGAGTTGAAGATCAATGTGGATCCATACCAAATGGAAGCCAGAGAGGTCAATTTTAGTGATATTGAAAATGCTGTAAGAAGTGAGAATATCACGCTTTCAGGTGGAAGTATTACGCAGGGAGATATCAAGAGATCAGTGCGTGTGGTTGGCGAGTTTACCTATCCAGAGGAGGTACTTGACATAGTTGTGAAGAGTGAAAAAGGTAACATCGTTTACCTGAAGGATATAGCTGAAGTTGATTTCGACTATAAGGAAGCTAAGGACTATGCCAGGTTGAGAGGAAATCCTGTAGTCATGCTAGATGTGGTGAAGAGGAGCGGGGAGAACCTGCTAAGTGCTACTGATAAAATCAACGTGATTTTAGATGAAGCCAGGGAGAATGTATTTCCTAAAGATCTCATTGTCACTAAGACCAATGATCAGTCAGAGCAAACTCGTGAGGTTGTTAGTTCATTGGAAAACAACATCATTTCAGGTGTAATTCTCGTGGTTCTGGTTCTTCTGTTCTTCTTAGGCCCAAGAAATGCATTGTTTGTTGGAGTTGCTATTCCGCTTTCCATGTTCATGTCTTTTATGATTCTGGGAATGTTCGGGATTTCTATCAATATGATGGTGCTCTTCTCACTGATCATGGCACTGGGTATGCTGGTGGACAATGGGATTGTGGTAGTAGAGAATGTCTACCGGTTAATGGAAGAGGGATTATCGCCTTTTGAAGCAACCAAACGAGGTGTTGGTGAAGTTGCCTGGCCTATTATTGCTTCCACAGCCACTACATTGGCAGCCTTCTTACCATTGGCTTTCTGGCCGGGTATGATGGGTGAGTTTATGAAATTCCTGCCTATCACGCTTATTGTTACGTTAGGTTCTTCCTTGTTTGTTGCCCTTGTGATCAACCCTGTTTTGATTGCTTCTTTCATGAAGCTGGACACAGGTGATGTGAACAAGAAACGACTCATGGTATTCGTAGCGATTGGTGCTGGTTTAGGTGTGGTTCTTTTGGCCATAGGAGCAACCGTACTTGGAAACTTATTGATCATTGCGGCTATCATCACAGTATTGAATGTCTATGTGCTTTCTCCATCATCAAGATCTTTCCAGAGCAGCTTCTTGCCATGGATTGAAGAGAAATACAGAAGCCTCTTGAATTTTGCCCTTAAAGGGTGGAAACCAGCCTTGTTCTTCTGGGGAACAGTATTGTTGTTTATATTCTCTTTTGTATTGATGTCTATTTTCCCTCCTGAGGTGGAGTATTTCCCAAAGACTGACCCGAAATACATCAATGTATTTATAGAGTTCCCTGTAGGACAGGATATTGAAAGCACCGATAGGTTTACTGAGGAGATCGAAGAGATCATATTTGAGGTAGTAGAGCCTTACGAATCAATTGTCGAGTCGATTATCGCGAATGTAGGCCAGGGAACTTCGGATCCCAATGATCCATCATCCTTTGGACAACAGGACACTCCGAACAAGGCGCGTATTACAGTGAACTTTGCAGAGTTTAAGTATAGAAATGGTATCAGCACCAAGAAGATCCTTTCTGAAATTAGGGAAAGCATAGGCGGCTATCCGGGAGTGGCGGTCACAGTGGATCAAAATGCAGATGGACCACCCGCTGGGAAGCCTATTAGCATCGAAATCTCAGGTGATGAGTTTGAAAAGCTTGTTGATTTAACAGAAAACATCAAAAAGACAATCAATGAATCAGGTATCGAGGGAATTGAGAAGCTTAAAGCAGATCTTGAAACTGGTAAGCCTGAACTCATAGTAAACATCGATAGGGAAAAAGCGAGAAGATTTGGATTGTCTACCAACTCAATTGCGATGGAAATGCGTACAGCCCTTTTCGGGAAAGAGATTTCCAAGTATAAGGAAGGTGAGGATGATTATGAAGTGCAGTTGCGGTTGATGGAGAAGTACAGAAACGATCCTGACGCATTATTGAATAAGAGCATAATTTTCAGGGATCAGTCTTCAGGTCAGATTCAAAGTGTGCCGATTTCATCTGTGGCTTCAACTCAACTTAGCTCCACTTACGGATCGGTAAAAAGGAAAGACCTTAATAGAGTGATCACTTTGAGTTCAAATGTAGAGGAAGGATTCAATGCTACTTCGATCAATGAAGAGATCAAGAATTTGCTGGACAATTATGAAATGCCTGATGGGTACGAATATAAGTTCGGGGGTGAGCAAGAAAAGCAGGCCAAGGAAATGGCATTCTTGAGTACTGCTCTGGGTATTGCAGTGAGCATGATTTTCTTGATTATTGTGGCCCAGTTCAATAAAGTAACCACACCTTTTATTATTATGATGTCTGTGCTATTGAGCACCATCGGAGTATTCTTAGGGCTGGTTATTTTCCAGATGAATTTTGTGGTGATCATGACTATGATTGGTATTATTTCGCTGGCTGGAATTGTCGTTAATAATGCGATTGTACTGATTGATTTCATTGAACTTAGCCGTGAAGCGAGAAGGAGAGAGTTAGGAGTTGATAAGTTAGCTTTTGAGGAAATCGTTAAGTCAATTGCGGATGCAGGAGCCACTCGATTGCGCCCAGTAATACTTACAGCAATCACCACCATTCTGGGATTAATCCCACTTGCAGTGGGTTTTAACGTTGACTTTATTAAGTTCCTTGGCAGCTACAACGCTGATTTTTATTTGGGTGGTGATAACGAAGCCTTCTGGGGGCCAATGTCCTGGACGATTATATTCGGGTTGACTTTCGCGACATTCCTTACACTGATCATTGTGCCAGTGATGTATTTGTTCTTTGCCAAGATCAACCGCAAACTCGGAATTAGTTAATAAATCCAAAATAGTCCCGGCATAGTCCGGGACTTTTTCTTTATGAGCAGAATCTATTTTCTTGTTTTTGCAGCGGTACTTTACCTGGCTCTGGATTTCTATGTTTACCAGGCCGTGAGACTGGTCATTGCAGATTACCAAGTCCCGGTTCGACGGTCTTTGACCATTGCCTACTTTACAATATCCATTCTCTTGTTTGCGGGTATTTCTCTTTATAATTCACTAGACCCAAAGCAATTTGCAAACCTTAGACTTTTCATTACAACAGCCTTTTTTATCACCTTAATTGGAAAGTTGATATCCGCACTGTTTGTGCTGGTGGATGATGCTCGCAGGTTGGTCACATGGGTAGCTAGTTTGATGCCACAAAGGGCCCATGAGCCTGCTGATCTGTCCAGATCTGAATTTTTATCCAAATCTGCAATGATCGCAGGTGCGGTTCCTATTGCAGTGTTCAGTTTCGGGATTATCTCAGGAGCACATGACTATAGGGTTAGGAAGCGAATAATAACTTCTTCCAGGCTTCCAAAGGCATTTGATGGAATTAGGATTGCTCAAATTTCTGATATCCATACAGGAAGCTTCTTTAGTAAAACTGCAGTTGCAGGTGGAGTGGACATGCTCAATGCAGAGAAAGCGGACATCATCTTCTTCACCGGGGATCTTGTGAACAATCAAAGTGATGAAGCCAAACCTTACCTGGACATTTTTAAAAAGGTGTCTGCTCCTCTGGGAGTTTACTCAACCATGGGCAATCATGATTATGGTGATTACCGGAGCTGGTCAAGTCCACAGGCCAAAACCGCAGACATCAAGCAGCTTCATGATATGCATCGCTATATGGGCTGGGACATATTGCTAAATGAAAACAGAATTCTTTCACAAGACGGTGAACAACTGGCCATTCTAGGCCTTGAGAACTGGGGAGCTGGAAGGTTTTCAAAATATGGAGATCTGGCCAAGACTTATCAAGGAACTGAGGAGGTACCATTTAAAATATTGCTTTCTCATGATCCAAGTCACTGGGAGGCACAAGTAATCCCCGAGTATAGTGACATTAACCTGATGCTGGCTGGACACACACATGGAATGCAGTTTGGCATAGAAATAGGGGATTTCCGTTGGAGTCCATCCAAATGGATTTACAAACAATGGGCCGACATGTACCAGTCCGGTGATCAATATTTATATGTAAATCGTGGATATGGATATCTGGGTTATCCTGGCAGAGTTGGGATTTTACCAGAAATCACGATCATTGAGCTAAAACATGGATAAGGTCCGGTTTCATTTTTTCTCTGATCAATAAATATCGTTTGTCTGGCATAGCGGAGCAAAGGGATTTGAGTATCTTTAGCTGAATATCCAACGATTAAGTTAGATTTTGGGTCTTATTGATGATTGATTCAAAGGAAGCTATGAAAAACCTATTACCACTACTGATGCTCGCTGCACTTTTTACTATTGTAGGATGTAGCACTATGAATGATGACGATATTCCTCAGGTAAGATTAACACTCGATCCAACAGAAATAAAAGAGGAGTTTACATTGGGAAGAGTTCTTTTCTATGACCAAAGCCTTTCTGTAAACAATTCTGTATCATGTGCTTCTTGTCACAAACAGGCATTTGCCTTTGCTGATAATGTAGCCTTTAGTTCAGGGTTTGAAAACAGGGTAACCACACGAAATTCGATGCCCTTACAGAACCTGGGTAATTCTGGAGGTATTTTTGACGATCGTTTGGCTCTGGATTTTAATGGAAATGTTGGGGTATTCTTTTGGGATGGCCGAGAAAGTAATCTTTCCACTATGGTATTAAAGCCTATCGTTAATCATCGCGAAATGGGCATCCAGGATGTGGACGCGTTGGTGGAAAGAATTGCCAATCTGGATTACTATAAAAAAGGTTTTAGGAATGTTTACAATGACGATCAAATCGACATTCAGCGAGTAGGAAGGTCTTTGGCTGCTTTTGTAGGTAGCATTACGAGTACAGATACTAAATTGGATCAGGTATCGAGAGGAGAGCGTCAGTTTACGGAATTGGAAAGATTAGGCCAGCAGTTGTTTGTTGGCAAATATGAATGCAATAGTTGTCATCAGGTTCAATCTCCAAGTGGATATTTATTTGCTGGTACGTTTTCAAATATAGGTTTGGATCCTGTTTATGAGGATGATGGATTGGGACTGACAACCAATAGAGAAGAGGATAAAGGTAAATTTAAGATTCCATCTCTTAGAAATGTTGAGCTGACTGCACCATACATGCATGATGGTCGTTTTCAAACACTTGAAGAAGTAATTGATCACTACAGTACCGGCCTTACCGATAATGAGAATCTTGATTTTCGGTTGAGGGAAAACTTCAACGGGGATCCTAAGTTTTTTGATATTACTAACCAGGAGAGAAAGGCGATTGTTGAATTTCTCCATACACTGACAGATTATACAATGATCTCTGACCCTAACCTATCTAATCCTTTCAGATCAATTAATTAATGAAAAAAGTATTTGTTCTTGGCATTGCCATCTTGTCTGTTTTCTCAGTACATGCTCAAACTGATTCATTAAAAGCAACACATTACTTTGGCATTCAGGCCAATCAACTTGTTCGGCAGTTGCTTAATTTTGGAGGCTCTTCACCAACAGTTCAGAATCCATATTTAGTTAGCTATTCATTCAATAAAGAAAATGGATGGGGGATGGGTGTTGGGCTGGGTTCAAGATTAAATCATTTTGAAGATGGAGATGAGTTTGCAAATCAGGAAACCAAGATCAACGAGTTCTTTCTTAGAATTGGGGTAGACAATAAGACCGATTTAGGAAAAAACTGGCTTTTAGGCTGGGGAATTGATGTTGTTTTTGAAGCAACCAAAAACGAAACAACATCGAAAAACGATTTTAACGGATCTTCTCAGGAAACATACACACGCAATAAAGTAACAGGGTTTGGGTTTGGCCCCAGGCTCAACTTATTTTATAGTTTTGGTGAACACTTGGGTTTAGGTACCGAAGCTTCATATTACTATAAGCATCAAAATGTGAATAATATTATAGAGAGCAAATCCAGCGGAGGTGGGGGCTCCTTTTCTAATGAGGAAGAATTCGATAGGTCCAATAATTCCTTTCAACTCATACTACCTTCCGTGATCTATCTTACTTTTAGATTTTAACCTAAATTCAATGGCGTTTAGTTGAGCTTTTTTAGTTAATCCTACTTTGTCAGGTTTAGATACTGAAAAGAATTCAGCAGGACGTTACCTGGTTTTAATCTTCGTTCTTTCACCCCTGTGGTCATACTGAACTTGTTTCAGTATCTACGCCTATTAACCTGACAAAGTAGGGTTAAGTCATTCCGACAGGAATCTTAATGATAACAAAGGTTGCCGTATAGGTTCCCTGCCTACCGGACAACAGGTTTTGAGGAGTGGTGCCAGATATTGGTGAGAAGTTTCGCCGCGTTGAGGCAGCCTCAAAAACTCCAGTTTTCTCCATGTCCCAACTCGCCGAAGCCCCAAAACTCCAGTTTTCTCCATGTCCCAACTCGCGGAAGCTCCAAAACTCCAGTTTTCACCAATTTTCCAGCTTGGGTAAAGCCCAAAACTCCAGTTTTCTCCGTTTTCCAACTTGCGGAAGGCTCAAAACTCCAGTTTCCCCCATTTTCCAACTCGCGGAAGGCCCAAACATCCATGTTTGACATTTTGCAGAACAGAAAAACCTGAAACATGCGTGTTTGAGGTCTTTGGGATGGATCATATCTTTATGAACAATATGCGCTACCAGAGGAATAAGTAGTTCTTAATATGAATGCCTGGGTGATCACAACGTCTATGTAAAGCTGACTTCCGTATCCACACCAAGATGCTTGCTCAGTGTAAAGGAGAACGTAGACCCGTCGTTTAATTTTGAAGTGAGCCATATTTCACCTTCGTGTAACTCTACGATTTTTTTGGCCATGCCTAATCCAATCCCAAGTCCATCTTCGATTGTACTGGCGCGGTTGAATAGTTTAAAGATATGCAAGTGATGAGATTTGTCTATACCAATGCCATTATCAGTGATATGAAAAATATGTTGTTCACCATTTTCATAAACTATGTCAATTACCGGATCGATATCCGGTTTTTTGTATCTGATTGCATTGGAAATAATATTTTGAAACAATTGTCTCAGTTCTGCTTCAAAGCCAATGATTTCTGGTAATCGCCTGTAGTTAATTGTTGTATTGGTTGCTCGTATAGACTCAAGCAAGTCATTTTCAATTGACTGCACTAAATCCATGCAATCAATTCTTCCAAGCACAGAGTTTTTACCTGTCCGTGCATACTCAAGAATGGCTTTGGTTAAATTGTCCATTCTGATGGCACAGTTTTTAATGAAAGTGACGCCTCTTTTGATTTTGTTGTCCTCATTAGCAAGGTCAGATTCTAGGGTAGTAGCTACACCCTTGATCGTGCCCAGGGGTTCTCTAAGGTCATGAGACGCTACTCTGACAAAACTCTCAAGCTGGGCATTTCGGGTTTCAAGTATTTTTTCTTTGGCGGTGAGTTGCCTGTTGATCAGTATCAGGTGTTTAGCAGACCTTTGCTCTTTCAATTTACTGATAGTAATGACCACTGAAAGTACCATGAGTATGAAAGCCAAACCTACTATGGCTACAATAGGTCTGTGACTGTTCAGTCTTGCATGTAGAACTTCATCAGGCAATCTGCCCACAAAGTACAAATCATTGCACTTTGCACTTGAGAGGTTGGTGTTGTGTGTCCCGTTGAATGTTTCAATGACCTCTTCCGGGCAAAATCTTCTATAAACAAATAGGCCTTTGTCTGTTAACAATGACCCCATTTGTTTCGATTGTATCACTTTCCATTCTTCTGGGTAGTTGTTGGCAAATCCTTTATCCTTTAAGGAATCGATCATGAATCCAAAAGTCGGTTTACCAGCAGTAGAAGTTAACCAGTGACCGGTTTGATTTAGCAAGGAAAAGTCGAAGGGATCCTCACTGGTTTTAATTCCTTTGAGTTTGTTGAGAAATGAACCCATTCTTATGTTCAAAACTAAAAAACCTGTCTTGATGCCTTGATCAGTATATGTAGGTTTAATCAGTCGGATTACCGGCTCAAGTGGAGATTCTATCTTCCCAAATTCCATATTCAGATCAACGGGAGAGGAATATATTGCATTAAGTTCAAGCTCTTGAGCTGATTTGAAATAATCTCTTTTTGCTTTGTTTTGTAGTTTTTCTCGAGGTATTACCTCAGTTTTCTGATCCTTAAAGTCGATTCTAAGTTGCTCTTGTCCAGTCGTATCCAGCCATCGTACTTGATAATAGTTAGTGGCTTGAGCTACAGTAATAAAGTCATGTTGAACAGACTCACTAATTTCTGAATCTGTTCCAAGCTTTTTCAGATTTTCCAGATTTGAAATAAGAAATAGGTCTTCAAGTCTTTGTAAATAGAAGTCCTGAACATATTCTGTTTTGAGGTTCAGGATTTCATTCTTGTAATTAATAGTGCTTTCAAGAATGGATTTTTTTGTATTCTGGTGGACGAAATAAGCAATAACTAAAATCACCAATACTGATGGCACAAATGCCACTAGGAAATACTTCGATGCACTTTTATTTGACATAGTTATAATGTAAAAGCCCTTCATATAGACTTTATGGAGACTGTATATCCGTTGGTGATACACAGTAAACTATGTTTGTCTAGCCCTATTGGTTGGTATAAAAATCAGTGAAAATGCTGAAATTTATTAACCTTCAATTTATAGAAACTTCGGGATCATTGGTAATGTTTGTAGGCCTATGAATCTAATTATTTAATATAAGCTGGACGAATGATCCATCAAATCAAAAAAAAAGTAATGTAATGCATGACCAAAATAATCTTAAAAGCGGAATCCCTTGGCTCATGTTGTTAAAACATGCTGCTTTTGAAGCAATAAAATCAGCTACAGTAGTTTAAAGTCAATAGGCTGATTTTAGATACTTCCTTGACCAAGGGAACAACAAATTCGGTTACAAATTATTAAGACGGTAAATGAAGGACGCATGATGTCCAGGCGTTCTTTTATTCAATTTACAAGTTGGTCGTGTGAAATATTCAGTAGAACGACCATCAAACCAAAAAAAACTCAAAAAGACTTGCTCTGGAGCTAATCATTTTATAATATTGTTATATGTAGTACATAATAACATAAATACTTATTTGTAAAATTGAAGTACTGCATGGCCCTTTGGGCATACTTCTTTAACACGGTCTTTAAACAATGTTTCTATGAAAAAAGATGTACAATTAATTTGGAAAAAACTTCCCCTGGTCATGTTTGTGATTATGGTAGGCACACTTTCCGGAGCGCATGCTTCTGGGGGGGATTTTGAGTCAGTTAACGAATTGCAGGATCAAATCACTGTAACCGGAACAGTAATCGATCCAGATTCAAATGAAGGTCTTCCCGGTGTAACGGTTCTGGAAAAAGGAACTACAAACGGTACAATATCGGATGTAGAGGGTAACTATAAAATTTCAGTAGACCCCCAATCTACCTTGGTATTCAGCTTTGTAGGGTATTCTTCGAAAGAGCTAGCAGTGAATAGGAGGAGTGTGATTGATGTAACTATGGAACCTGATGTACAGTCACTGGAAGAAGTGGTTGTTATCGGGTATGGAGAGGTAAAGCGGGCTGACGTGACAGGTTCAGTAGTTTCAATGGATTCCAAACAAATTGAGAAAACCAACAAGGTAGATGCTATTTCATCCCTTCAGGGTCAGGTGCCAGGAGTGGTTATCCAACGGACCAACAATAAGCCTGGCAGTGGAAATTTCAATATTAGAATTAGAGGAGCGAGTACGATCAATTCCAATGAGACAGCTGAGCGGGCAGGGTTTAATCCGGGACAGAATCCGCTTTTTATCGTGGATGGTATATTCGTTTCTGACATATCTTTTTTAAACCCCGCCGATATTGACCGGATGGATGTTTTGAAAGATGCTTCAGCAACAGCAATCTATGGATCTAGGGGTAGTAATGGTGTAGTGATTATCAAGACAAAAAGAGGAACTAGTGGTAAACTGAAAGTACGCTACAATAATTATTTCGGGATGAAAGAAGCTACCCACCTGCCTCCAATGATGAATGGCGAAGAGTTTGTGACACTCATGGAAGATGTCATAGTGGGTCAGGAGTTTGCCGCAGGTAACCTGGGGTTTAGAAGAGAAGATGTGGTGTTGTCTGACTATATCTCTGATCCTGAACTTCAGCAAAATATTGCTAGCGGTGTGAGTACTGATTGGATAGATGAGATAAGTCAAAAAGGTTTTCAGATGAACCATACAATTGACCTATCAGGAGGTAGTGATAATACTACCTATGGAATAGGCATGGGTTATACACTTGATGAAGGAGCTGTACCTGGTGAAGATTTTACACGGTACAATTTGCGTGGCAACCTGAGTAGTGATTTGACTGACTGGTTAAACATAAGTTACAGCAACTATGTCACGATAGCTAAGGAAAATGCGGGAAGTTATGAAGGCTTTCGAAGTGCCTATCGCTTAAAGCCTATTCTGAGCCCTTATAATGATGATGGATCGCGCAGATTTGATTATGCACCTGCAGAAGCTCAAATTACAAATCCGCTTTTTGATTTTGATAATGAGATAAGACAAACAAAATACTTGCAATATATCGGAGACATTGCTTTAAAAATAAGTCCTGTGGAGGGACTTTCCATCACAACGAAGTACTCACCTAACCTTAAGTATTCCCGCTATGGTGAGTTCAGGGGACAATACACTAAATCTTCGAAAGGAGATGCTACCCGAACCAGAGCTTATATATATAACTATAACGATTTCTCATACACGTGGGATAACATCGTAAATTATGAGCACTCATTTGGTGATGCACATCAATTGAATGCCACGTTGGTTTACTCTCAATACCTATTGAGACAGGAAGAGTCAAAGGTACATTCCAGAAACCTTGCTTCTGATTCTTTCGAATTCTACAATATCGATGGGGGAGCAACGGTCAACGAATGGAGTGGCAATTTCTCCAAACAAACCCTCCAATCATATACTGCCAGGTTGAACTATTCGATATTGGGTAAATATTTGTTCACGGTTACAGGAAGGTATGATGGAGCTTCTATTTTGGCAGAAGGAAATAAATGGGCTTTTTTCCCATCTGCAGCTTTAGCTTGGAGACTGGGCGACGAGGCATTTTTGCAGGGAGTAAGTGTTGTTTCTGATGCCAAGGTTAGGATGAGCTATGGACAAACTGGTAACAATGGACAAGGTGGTGGTCTCGGCCCTCTTGCTTCACAATCATTCCTGGGTAATGGCATCACCAACCTTGGTGACGCTCCAGTTCAAACAGCCTATGTCACAGGTCTGGCGAACTCAGATTTGACCTGGGAGCGTACTACAGAGCTTAATCTTGGTTTAGACTATGGCTTTTTGAAAAATAGAATTTACGGTTCCCTGGATTTATACAATCGCACAATTAGGGATATCATATTTTATAGAAATCTTCCGTTGGTTTCTGGTTTCTCAGGAACTTTTGAAAATATAGGAGAATCAACCAACAAAGGAATTGAATTTGCCCTAAATGCAGTAGCTGTTAATAATGGCTCATGGAAGTGGACCACAGGAATCAACTTTTCAGCAAACCGGAATACCCTTAACAAATTAAATGGTGAGCAGGATGAAATCATCTTTAATGTAGGAGATGCAACGCTTATTCATCGAGTAGGGGAATCTATTGGTGCTATCTATGATTATCAATATGATGGCATCTGGCAGCTAGATGAAGCTGGAGAGGCAGCCGAGTATGGCCAGTACCCTGGTCAGGTAAGAGTTAAGGATATCGATGGAGATGGTGAAATCACACCGGAAGATGACAGGACAATAATAGGTAATGCATCGCCTAAATGGAATGGAGGAATTACGAATACCATAAATTTCAAAAATGTTGATTTTTCCTTCTTTGTTTACACTAGTCAGGGAAATACAGCTTGGAGTAAATTCCATGCTCATGGTTCTTTTCAGCATGATAATAATGTGGCTGCACTGTTCAATTCCTACAGTGTTGATTATTGGACTCCTGAAGGGCAATCGGATGACTGGTACCAACCTGGTAATCCTGGCCCTTTCTCGCGATCTATTTTTTATAAAGATGTTTCCTATTTCAGGGTAGGGTACATCACCTTGGGGTATACTTTGCCACAGAGTTTACTTGGTCGAGTCGGTATTGGTAGTTTGCGGGTTTACGCAACAGCACAAAATCCATTCACCTTCTCTGAATATGATGGCTGGGATCCGGAAAGTGCCAATAGGGATCATTATGGGATCACCTTCCTTACCCGCACTTTTATCACCGGACTCAATCTGAGTTTCTAATTATTTTCTGATCAAAAAAATAGAAAGCAATGAAAATATTTAATTATAGATCATTAACAGGAGTTTTGATGCTAACTCTGGCCCTGAGTAGTTGTAGTGGGTTTCTGGATGAAGAAAACCATACGTCGATCACTATTGAAACAGCACTTACGAATAGTGAAACATTTGATCGACTGGTAGCATCAGTTTATGAGCGTTCACGGCTATATACCACAAGGTACAATCCGGATATGTATTACATACTAGAAGACCTGGGTACGGATATAGCTACCCGTAAATCAGCGTTATCCGGGTCAAATGAATTGAATGACTATATTAATGTGTCGTCTACCAACTGGGTGTTTCAAGTTTACTGGGGTAATCAATATTCCATCATTTCAGCAGCTAATATTGCCATTGATAATGCTGAAGTTATAGAAGGTGTTGATGAAGAGGTAAAGGGCAGAGGAGTCGGTGAGGTCAAGTTTTTCAGGGCATGGTCTTATTTTCAATTAGTTGAGAACTTTGGAGGTGTTCCCTTGATAGTAAACAAAGTAGAGACAGCTGAGACCAACTACACAAAAGCATCTGAAGAAGAAGTATATGAGCAGATAGTTTCAGATCTTGAAGATGCTCTGAATGCGGTAGAAGAAAGCCCTGTTTATGGCAGGGTATCTAAAGGTGCCGTTAGACATTTGTTGTCTAAAGTATTGTTGACCAGGGGTAACAAATCCTTTGCGGAGGGCACAGATTACACCCGTGCAATTTCCCTGGCAGAAACAATTATTGCAGATCATTCGCTAGTGCCTTCATTTGCAGATCTGATGTCTGAAGATAATCAGCGTAATTCGGAAGTTGTTTTTTCCTATCTATTTGGAAGTGATGCATCTGTTCAAGGGTGGGGCAACTCTCGCCACATGATGTACAAGTTTGATTATTTTAAATACCCTGGAATGTTGCCAACAAGCTCTACCTATCAGCGAGGGTTTAACAACAATGCTTCGACACCTACACCATTTTTCTACTCTTTGTTTGAGGATGATGATGAGCGGGCAGAGGTCACTTTCAGACGAGTGATTTATGCTGAAGAGGATTCGGAGGATGGAACTATCATAGCTGGAGATACTGCTATTTATTTTCCTGAGATAGCGTGGAGCTCAGCTCAGATAAGTGCTGTAAATTATGCTGTAATCAATCCTGGAACTTATTTCACAAGTGATCCTTACACCAATGTTCACTATCCGATGTTCCGTAAGTTTGATGAGCCCGGAGTAGTCTGGGCGCAGCCTGATCAACGATCTGAAGGCACACGGGATATGGTGATGATGAGATCTGGAGAAGCTTATTTGATCGCTGCTGAGGCTTACCTGCAGTCAGGTAATGCATCTGCTGCTGCTGGTTTGCTAACCACATTAAGATCCAGGTCAGGACTAACCGCAGCAGTAACTGCCAGTGAAGTTGATATTGACTTTATTCTGGATGAAAGAGCCAGGGAGCTAGTTGGAGAAGTAAACAGATGGATGGACCTAAAGAGAACGGGTAAGCTCGTAGAGCGTACCTTGGCTCACAATCCACATGCAGCGTTGCATAATACCCTCAGTGCTAAGCATCGCTTACGGCCAATACCTCAATATGAGGTTGATGCATCCAATGGTTCAATTGAGCAAAACGAAGATTACAACTAATTTTTTCTGCAATCAGGAGTAATTCCTTCATATTATTACTTACAAGATCAGGAGGCTGTCCCCAGGACAGCCTCTCTGTCCTGTCTTCAATTAAGAGTTTGATAATGAGATCATCATGATTCTTTTTCGGAAACACGTATTTCTTTTGATCAATGTCTTTGTATTCATTGCTGCGTGTGACATTATACAACAAGAAGAGCCTTCAGAACCTGTTGATCTAGTATACCCACTTCTTGATACCGAAAATTCCCGATGGTTTTTCTTTTCATCAGCCAACCGCCCTTTTGGGATGGTAAACCTTAGCCCTGATACGGAAATTGACGGGGCGTGGAATAGTGGTTATCGCTACCAGACAGATACCGTCAAAGGATTTAGCCATATTCATGCATGGCAGCTTTCAGGGCTGTCCGTGATGCCTGTGAGTTTAGAAGAAGATCAGCCGGATATCATTATTGATTACTATTCCTATTTTGATCATAGGAAGGAAACAGTCAAGCCCGGGTATCATCGGCTTGAGCTGGATCGATATGGAATTGTAGCGGAATTGACCAGCACTAAAAGAGTGGGTTTTCACCGTTACACCTTCTCAGGAGAAGACAATAATGCAATTATCATCAACCTTGGCGGGCAACTGGGGCCTTCAGAAATCACAGGGGGATCCCTGAAACGTGTTAACGATCGGGTCTTTACAGGATCTTTGGTCAATGCACCTACATTCAGAAGAATTAAGGAAGCCAAAGTCTTTTTTCGCATTGAATTTAATTGTGATGTTACCAGTTTAAGTGAGTCCGATGAAAAGGGGAATTATTTGCTTTCACTGAAAACTGGTTCGTCGAAGAAAGTGAAAATGAAAGTAGCCATTTCTTACACCTCCATAGAAAATGCAGCCTACAACCTTTATATGGAGATGCCGCAATGGAATTTTGATCAGATTGTAGAGGATTCACGCAAGGATTGGAACCAGTATCTGGGGCGTATCCAGGTAGAGGGAGGTACCCATGACCAGAGACGCAGGTTTTATACTGATCTCTGGCATGCGCTGCAAGGTCGGCGCACGATTAGTGATGTGAATGGATACTATCCTGATAATACGGGAGAGGTTTTTCAGGTAAAGCGTTTACCTCTGGGCTCAAATGGCAAGCCTCTTTTTGATCATTACAATTCCGACTCTTTCTGGGGTGCCCAGTGGACTATCAATACTTTGTGGCACTTGGTTTATCCAGAGATTTCCGAGGCTTTTGTGAATTCACTCTTACAGTATTATAAAGATGGAGGACTGGTGCCGAGAGGCCCTTCCGGGGGCAACTATACCTATGTGATGACGGGAGCAAGCGCTACTCCTTTTATTGTCAGCGCTTATCAGAAAGGATTAAGGGGTTTTGATGTAGAGATGGCTTATGAAGCACTAAAGAAAAACCATATGGCTGGAGGGATTATGGCAAAAGCCGGCTATGAGCATAAAACTTCCCTGGGAGGAGGGCTGGAGCATTATCTGAAAAAAGGTTATGTACCTTTTCCAATCCCTGAAGGGGAATTTGGCTCGCATCAGGACGGAGCCAGCCTTACACTTGAGTATGCCTACCAGGATTGGACGTTGGCACAGATGGCGTTGGCTCTTGGAAAGGAGGAAGATCATCAATGCTTCAGTGAGCGGGCACAAAACTATAGGAACCTGTTTGATACGGCCAGTGGTTGGATGAGGCCCAGGGATGTGGAAGGAACCTGGCTGGAGCCATTCAGTCCTTATGAGTATGAGCACGGATTTAATGAAGCAAATGGAGCCCAGGTCACATGGTTTGTTCCTCACGACTTGCAGGGGCTGGTGCAGCTGATGGGAGGCAGCGAAAAAGCAGTGGAAAAGTTGAATGCGCAATTTGAGGCCGCAGAAGAATTAGGATTCACCTCAGGAACATCCCATGCCCGTGAACGTCATCCAGAATATTCTCGCATTCCCATCAACTATGGCAACCAGCCATCTATACAGACCGCCTTTGTTTTTAACTTCTTGGGAAGGCCTGATTTGAGCCAATATTGGTCCAGGAAAGTTGTGGATGGCGTTTACGAAGGACTACAGACCAGTAGAGGCTATAACGGTGATGAGGATCAGGGATTGATGGGAACACTGGCTGTGCTTATGAAAATAGGACTGTTTCAAATGACAGGGGGGACAGAGGAAGATCCTGTGTACCAAATAGGAAGCCCGGTTTTTGACAAAGTCACTATTGAGCTAAATCCTGAATACTATCCAGGTAAACAGTTTGTGATAGAGGCCGTGGGAAACAGTGATCAGAATATATACATAGAGAATATGCAGTTAAATGAAAGGCCTTTTGAAAACCAGCATGTAATCCATCATAGTGATATTGTAAAAGGAGGGAAGCTCACCCTGGAGATGAGAGGTAAGCTATAATCAGATTGCTCTGGTTCTTAAAGAAAGGTATTAATGATTAGAATTAATTATCCTAAAACCAAATAGAACCATTATGAAAAAGTTACTCGTTTTTTTGAGCTTAGTAAGTATTATGTTAGGGTGCGATCAGTTGAATGATCCTCGCCCTGAATTGGCCGATGCGGCATCTGAAGTAAATGGAATAAACTCTTCCAATTCCTTTTCTGTCCTAACGTACAATGTAGCGGGTTTACCAGGTTTCCTCTCCAGCGGTGATCCAGAGGCCAATACCGCTACTATTGGAGGATTGGTAAATGACTATGACATTGTACATGTGCAGGAGGATTTTAACTATCACGCCACTTTGTATGCAAATGATAATCATCCGCATAGAACCCCTACTAGCGGCGGAGTACCTTTTGGTGATGGGCTCAATGCCATGTCAAATTTTACCTATACCGACTTTCAGCGAATCAAATGGAATGATTGCAATGGTACAGATTGCCTCACGCCAAAAGGGTTTACAGTAGCCCGGTACAGGATTGCACCTGGAGTCTATATTGATTTTTACAATGCACATCCTAATGCCAGTGTAGGCGAAGCAGATTTGGCAGCCCGACGATCCAATATCCTACAGCTAAAGAGTTTTATCTCAACTTTTTCAGCCGGCAATGCAGTAGTGGTAATGGGTGATATGAACTGCCGATATACACGATCAGGTGATAATATCCGTGAACTTCCCTCACTTGGACTTACAGATGTGTGGGTGGAACTTATAAAAAATGGAGTAGCACCTGCAATTGGATCACCAGCATTGGTCTGTGATAATAATGTGCAGTATGGTGACCCTCAGTGCGAAATAGTAGATAAGGTTTTTTACCGTGGTAATAACTTCATCAATTTAGCAGCAACTACATTCTCTTATGAAGAGAGCAAGTTCAGAGATGAAAACGGTGATATGCTCTCTGACCACCGTCCAATATACGTGCAGTTTGATTGGAGTTTAGCAGAGGATCTTATGTTAAGCGATCAGTTTGGTGGTCCTCATGGATTTTCTTTCAGTGATGTAAACGAGGTTCCTGAGAATCCGGTAGTCCAAAAGCTGTTCTTGAGAGCAGGTAGTAGGTTGGATCAGGTAGGCGTTGTTTTGTCAAATGGACCTACTTTATCTCATGGGGGCAATGGAGGCACTTATCAGGAATTGACACTGAACCCAGGCGAATATTTTAATGAAGTGCAATTTTGCCAGGGGAAAAAAGATGGGCACACCCGCATTTTTAGAGCTGAGTTCAAAACCAATCAGAACCGCACATTAGCAGGAGGCAATCATACAAATGACAATATTACATTCATAGCTCCAGTGGGTTGGCAGATCGTAGGGTTTCATGGCCGTTCTGGATCTGAAGTGGATAAATTGGGTGTGATATACGCACCGGTAAATTGATGGGCAAGCCCTCCGGGTAAGTTTTTTTTTTGGAATGAGGCCTGTTTTACAAAAATTAAGACAAGGTCTCATTTCATCTTATTTCGCAACACTCCTTAAATTTCACTCAATAATCCTCAATCAGTGCTCCTCTAGGCTATGCTCATAGAGTGAAAACAACCGATCATCCCTTTGAATAGCACTCCATCAGCTTCAGACTCTACTATCCATAGTTAATACCATTTGTTTGTTAATAACTGGAATTTTGATAGATTCCATAATGGATTTACTAAAGCCGAATCTAATTTTATGGATTACATTTATCGGTATCGTCCGATTGGGCTTTGGTCTGTCTAAAGACCAAGCTGATTACAGGTTTAAGCATTTCAATACGGATCACGGTTTATCCCAGGTAACTATTTTGTCGCTTTATGAAGATGAACAAGGCTACATCTGGATCGGAACCGGGAATGGCCTCAACTATTTTGACGGATACGATTTTCATTCATTTTATGGTGACCCCTGGAACCAAAACACACTCAGCAGCAACTATATTAATGTAGTAACAGGTGATGGAAAAGGAACCATCTGGATAGGAACTTCAGACGGCCTTACTTCCTATGATCAGCGAAAAAAAATATTTACTCGATTTTATCCTAATGAAATAGCGGATGAGCAACCATGGACTGTGTTGTCATTACTTGTAGACAGGGATGGAAACTTGTGGGTGTCGTCAGGTAGAGGCTTGTACTTGCTAAAAGCTGGGAGTACTGAATTGAAAAAGGTTGGCATTATCAAAGAATCCGGCGAAGTGCTCGATGATTATTTTATCGGATCGGTCCAGACTATGGATGACAATCTGTGGTTTGGCGGAACCAATGGTTTGTTGAAGCTCGTGGACAGAAATGGACAACCTGCATTGCAACGAATTGAGATTAAAAAAGGGGCAGACAGCCTGGGATCTGTCAACGCTCTTTTCCAGGACAGGTCGGATGAGTTGTGGATCAGCGGATCCACCCATGTATGGCGCCTTAAACTGAGCGATCTTACGACTGATGTTATAGAAAACGTGTACCCGATTCATAGTATTTCTACGATTTTCGAAACCAGGGAAGGGTTTATCCGGCCAGATGAGGATCACCTATGGGTAGCCACCTATCATGGACCTATGATCATTGATACCAAAACTTACCAGTACACTGGTAGATTAGAGCATGATCCTGATAATCCGCTGAGTCTGTCTGACAATTCCATACACTCCATGTTGGTCACTTCCAGGGGAGATGTTTGGTTGGGCAGTTATTCAAGTGGCCTCAATTATTATTCCAGGCATCAAAATGTGTTTGAGGTTTTCAGAAACTCACCTATCAATGTCAATAGCCTCAATTCTGACATTATCAATTGCTTTTTGGAAGGATCTGATAGCATCTTGTTTGTTGGGACCAGTCGGGGTGGATTAAATATCTGGGACAGGAGGAAAAGCATCTTCACTTACGAGCAAGAGTCTCTCAACGTACGTCATTTACTATTGGATGGAGATGATCTGTGGATAGGCAGTTATTTTGATGGACTGATAAAAAAGAGCCTGAAATCGGGACAATACACATTTTATAAAAATAATGAGACCATAGACTTTGTTGTTTCCCGGTATTCCACTATGCTGGACGATGATGGTAACCTCTGGGCGGCTGCCTGGAATTCCATTTATAAATATCAAAGAGCCACTGACACCTTCGAGCGTTTTGAGATTCCTGTTAAGACTCCAAATGGCTTCCGAATCATATGGCAGCTGCTCCAGTATGGAGAAGATTTATGGATCATATCAAATTCAGGGATCCATGTTTTTAACCTGCCTTCCTACAGCTTTGTCAAGCATTATGCATATGATGCTGAAAACAAAAACAGTTTACCTACCAATGATCTGGATTGGGGGATAAAAGACAGGAAAGGTCGAATATGGATAGCTTCTAAAGTAGGGCTCAGCTATTTTGAGCCTGAAACCGAGACCTTTCATACCCTCACCCCAGCCGATGGACTACCCTCCAACATGGTGGTTTGTTTGTTGGCCGATGATGATAACAACATTTGGGTAAGCACCGCCAAAGGACTGGCCGTTTTGGATCAGGAGAGTATGACTTTCAGAAGCTTCTCCAAATCAAACAACCTTCAAAGCATGACATTTCGAAGTGGTTCATGTTATGCCTGTCAGGATGGTAGCTTGTTGTTTGGAGGATCCAATGGTTTCAATCGGATCGACCCAAAACATTTGCCCTCAGATCCAAATCCTCCAAACCTGATCATTAACGATCTGGCCATTTTCAACAAGTCCATTCAGCCAGGTGCTGGATCGCTCATCCAGCAAGACATCAGGTATCTGGATACATTGCGAATACCTTTTGATCAAAATGTGTTTACGCTCACTTTTTCAGCCATTGACTTTTTGGATCCAGAGAAAAGTGAATATGCTTATATGATGGAACCTTTCGAAAAGGAATGGAATGAGGTGGGCAATAAGCGTACCGCTACCTACACCAATCTCAAGCCGGGCACTTACACTTTTAAAGTAAAAGCGTCAAACGGGGATGGGATTTGGGCCGGGCAACCCAAACAGCTGACAGTGATTGTTGTACCTCCTTTTTGGTTGACGGTCTGGTTTCGGCTATTGATGGTGCTCCTTTTTTTGGGGCTCATATATTTGGTCTATTATATACGAATGAGGCAGCATCGCTTCAACCATTACCGGCTCAAGCAAATGGTCCATGAGCGAACCAGGGAATTATCTGAAGCCAACAAGTCCCTTGAAGAGAAAAACCACGAAATCCATAAACAGAGTGAGGAGCTACAAGCTCAGCGCGATTCACTTGAAGAAACGTTACTAAACCTTCAAAAAACTCAGAGTCAATTGATCGAATCAGCAAAAATGGCTTCTATCGGTACACTGACAGCAGGGCTGGCTCATGAACTAAACAATCCTCTCAATTATATTGGGGGAATGACCGGGCCAATAAGAAAGGATCTGAAGGAGATAAAAGAGCGTATGATCCCCGAAAACAGGAATGCCTTGAATGAGGTGTTTGATGAGATGGAAAGCTTACTTGATAGCATGACCAATGGAGTGAGTCGTGCAGCAACCATAGTCCGCAACTTGCTAAATATCTCACCGCATGGAAGCAATCAAAAAAAAGATGAGGAATTTGAGCTTAATAATATGGTAACTGCCACCCTATCGTTTATCGAAAAATCTGCTCCGGATATTGGTTTTAGTATTCAGCTGGAGGGATCATTAACCGTTACAGGAAACAAAGTTGAGGTCAATCAGGTGCTGATCAATTTGGTTACAAATGGCATAGATGCCGTGAGAGATAAAGCGGATGGCAGGATCCAAATAATAGGCAAAACAGTGGATAAACATGTGATTTTGGAAGTAAAAGATAATGGATTAGGTTTTCCAAAAGAGCTTGAGAAACAAATTTTCGAACCCTTTTTTACTACCAAACCCCCTGGTAGTGGAACAGGTTTGGGACTCTTCATTTCATATAGCATTATCAAAAAACACCAGGGTGATTTGCTGGTAGACTCTACAGTAGGCAAAGGTTCTACTTTTACAATTTTGCTGCCTGTATCGTTTTGACGGATTTACAAGATTATGGGACTTATGAGCACGTGCGAACCAGGTAAGGATTCAGGGGAGCAAGGATTTGATAAAGCGGGATGACGTAGGGATCCTAAAAAGAGGAACTAAAGATTCCTCAAGGCATGCAGCTGTTTGTACCATCCCGTTTTTTGGACAATGATAGGACTTAGCCTTTGAGCTGTATGAAAGATTTCCTGCCTACTTTTTGTCCGCTTCTTTAACCTCCAGTTTTCTATAATGAGGGGTGAGATGCTCCCGCATATTTCCCCTGAAATCATTAGCAGTTCCTGAACGGAGTGTTTCTACCAGATCAAAGTGAGAGATACTGCCCTTTTCCGGTTTCTTCTGGAGTTTAGCCTCTTGCTCCATCATGTAATGGAATACCGGTAGCAGCAGGGACTGAAATCTATTCAGGGTATCGTTTCCTGACATCTGATAGAGGTGAGAGTGAAATTCTATTTCATATCCCAGCCGGGTTTTGATACTACCAGCACACAGCGGATCAGCTGCTTCCCGCTTAGCTATATCCTGCAGTATCTTTACATCCTCAGGCTTTTTCCGGATAAACAAGAGATCACTCATTCCTACTTCCAGGACCAACCTGAGCTCAAAAATGTTTTGCATGGCTTTTTCTCCTAGTAGATCGGGGTCCATTACCCGCTCTACTCCTCCCAGCAAGTCAGGCTCTGAGATGATCATCCCCTTTCTCTTTTTGGATTCTATGATCCCCAGCATCCTTAGTCTGCTGAGCGCCTCACGTACAATGTTTCTGCTTACGCCTAGGTATTCCGCCAGCTCTGTTTCCTTAGGTAACGGGTCTCCTGTTTTAAACCTGTTTTCTTTCAGATAACGCATGAGGCTTTCTTCCACCTGCTCTGCTAGGGAGAAATTCTTGACTGGTTGTGGTCTGGGACTTATTTCTTTCATTCTTAATGTGCTAAGGAGAAATGGATAAAACATCAATTATTGCAAATTCCGACGCTTGTTTGTTAGAGTTTTTTGCATATATTGCAATATGTAATTATGTAGTACATATATATGGCAATATACAATATTATAGATTTCGGAGCAAGAGGAAACGGACAAAGTGACGATGCTGCTTCAATCCAAAATGCGATAGATACTTGTCATGAAGCTGGTGGAGGTACTGTGTTGATTCCATCGGGTAAGACTTTTATTACGGGACCTTTTTTTCTTAAATCAAATATAGAGTTATACTTAGAAACCGGGGCAGTAATCCAGGCCAATCCTGATGAATCTATCTATACCCAAAGTGCATTCAGGGAAAATCGAGGAGAAGGTACCATCTGGATTGGTGGTGAGAATATTGAAAATGTTTCCATTAAAGGTAAAGGAGTAATAGATGGAAACGGAATTGCCTTTATGGGACGCGAATTTCCTGATGCTTTTGAGCTGAAGCCTTTTACAGATATAGATCCCCGGCCTCATATCCTTACCCTGATAGGAGGTAAAAACATCAAGATTACAGGTATTACGGTAAAGAATGCCGCTTATTGGGCATTGCATTTTGTGGGCTGTAATGATGTAAGCATTTCGGATATTTCCATTTACAACCATTTGAAGATCAGAAATAGTGATGGAATTGATATAGACCATTGCAAGAATGTGCGCATTGTCAATTGTCACATAGAATCTGGAGATGATTGTATTTGTCTGAAAAATCGACGGGAATATATAGAATACGGTAGCTGTGAAGATATAGTGATATCAAATTGCACATTTGTTTCGACTTCATGCGCGGTAAAGATCGGGTCTGAGAATGTGGATGCTATACGCCGGGTCACCTTCAACAACTGCATTATAAAAGGGAGTAGTCGCGGTATTGGTATTCAGAACCGAGATGAAGGGACCGTTTCGGATGTCATTTTCTCCAATGTGATCCTGGAGTGCCGACTGTTTTCTGATGTTTGGTGGGGAAAAGCAGAGCCCATTTACGTGACTGCCTACCCTAGGGCTTCCAATGACCACAAAGATGCAGGATGGCGCCTGAAGCCTGGTGCCTCCAAAGGAGAAGTCGGGGAGGTAAAAAACATTACGTTTGCCAATTTTCGCTGCAAAAGCGAAAACGGAATTTTTGTAGGAGCACAGCGGCCTGACCTTATCAGCAACATTCGTTTCAATGATATTGATATAGAAATAGACAAGACGACCAATTATGATGGCGGCATTTATGATTGCCGTCCTTGTGAAGGAGATGATATGATTTTTGCTGAAACGGCAGGTTTTTTCCTTCAAAATGCGAGTAAAATATTTGTTCACAACTGCAGTGTTTCCTGGGGAGACAATAGACCGGATTATTTTGGAAGTGCCATCCATGCAGACAATGTAAAAGGGTTGATTGTTGAAAACTTTGAGGGTCAGCCGGCTTTTCCTGAGAAAATGGATTATGTTAAAAAGGGAAACACTCAATGGCAGTTTATTGAAAAATAAATAACATGATATTCGGACTCTCTTATATTGATATAGCGATTTTGGTCATCTACTTTGGTGGCATTATATACATTGGGATAAAGTCCAGTTTATCTATTCAGGAAGAGGAGGATTATTTTCTCGGAGGCCGCAAGTTCGGAAAGTTATTTTCCACTTTTGCCAGCTTTGGTCAGGCTACTTCGGCTGATGGGCCTGCAGGTGTGGCTACCACTACTTTTAATAATGGAGCAAGCGGGATCTGGAGCTCGTTATTGATGCTATTTGCAACACCTCTTTTTTGGATCACAGCCCCGTGGCTGAGAAGGCTTAGGATGATCACAATGGGTGATTTCTATGAGTCTCGTTACGGTTCCCGACAGATGGCCGCTACGTATGCGCTGGTTGGAACGATTGGCATGATGGGCTTGCTTTCCGTTGGTTATAAGGCTGTGAGCACTACAGCGATGGCCATGACCCCTAAGCCTTTATCTGAGCTTAGCACTTCCGAGCTTCAGGAAAAAGAAAAATCTGATAGACTTTTCGCCCTTCAGAGCTTAGACTTTGATTATTTGTCGGGAAAGGAAAAAACAGAACTTGAAACACTTAGGAAACAACAGCCGCGAGCACTATTCTCCTATTTATCGGAAGGCACTTTGGTATGGTCGATATGCATTATAGTGATCATCTATACCTCTTTGGGAGGGTTGGAGGCGGCGTTCTATACCGACTTGCTCCAGGGGATATTCATCATCTTGTTGTCATTTATCCTCATACCCTTTGCCTGGAGTGAGATCAATTCAATCTATGGAGGCGGGGGTATGGCACAAGCACTAGATCACTTGCACCAAAGATTGCCAGAAAGCTCTTTCGAAATTTTTGGTTCACCCGCTACTATAGATTTCACATGGTACTTCATTATCACTGCCGCGTTGGTTTCAGGCCTTACAGTGGTCACACAACCCAATCAGCTGGTTACAGCCGGAGCTGCAAAGGATGAAGACTCTGCACGCATAGGCTTTGTGACCGGAACATTCATGAAACGGATCGTCACGATCATGTGGGGAGTATTGGGGTTAGCGGCAATTCTGCTTTTCGGAGGTCAGCTTACGAACCCTGACCTGGTTTGGGGGCATGCTACCCGCACACTTTTGGGGCCATTGAACTTAGGCCTGGTAGGTCTGATGCTGGCCAGTCTGATGGCTGCCCTGATGTCCACTGCAGACTGTTTGATGATAACTGTCTCAGGGTTGATTGTGAACAACCTCTACAGGCCGTTATTCCCTGATAAATCAGCCCATCACAATATATGGGCCGGGAGGATATCAGGAGCCATTTTCTTGATAGGGGCTGCAATAGTGACCACTCAGTTTGATAACATCCTCCAGATATTGAAATTCATTTGGGAGTTCTTTGTGATTTTTGTGGCTGCCTTTTGGCTGGGGTTAAAGTGGAGGAAGGCCAACAAAAAAGCGGCTTGGGTTTCAATCATTGCTACATTTTCATTGTTTTACCTGATTCCTTTGCTTATACCTACTTTTTGGCCGGCAGTGAGAACAAATGAGGTTTTGCTGAAGCAAACAAATCCGGATCCGGTACTAAAGACTTATACCGCCAAGCAATTGGATGTGGAAGTCCGTGAAGAGAAAATTGCTCAATGGGAGGCACTCGTGCCTGAAGAGCGGTCGGGCGTTGCCAGCCCTGAGCCACTTTCGCTGGGAGATGAAGTAGATAGGACATATGTGCTGCCTGCAAAATCAATTTTTTGGTCTAAAGGCTTGAAGACTGAAGATGGGCAGGAATATGGTAGTGGATACATTTATTTGGAACTGTTGTTGTTCGATAGACTGGGGTTTGACTTGAGCCAAAACCCATACGCTCTAAATGAGACCATAAGATTACTGATCCGGTTGGTTTTTCCTTTCCTCCTGATGTTTGGAGTTGCTTTCATCACTAAGCGAGATGATCCTAAACTACTGGATGATTTTTATACTAACATGAGAAAGCGTGTACGCCCCTCTGGAGCAAAGGGTTCAGCGCAGCCAGAGGCGCTTGTTTTCCCTGGCTCAGACTGGGAGTTTTACAAATGGAATAAACAAGACTGGATAGGGTTTTTGCTCTCCTGGGTCATGGTTGTGCTAATAATAGGACTGCTGTACTTTGTAGTTTCTATTGGCGGATAATAAATGAAATAGAATCTAAAACATATAGTCATATGGCAAACACACAAACAAAAAACGAGCACGATTCAGCCCCTCTAAAGAATCTGGATGAGTGGGAAGATGATTTGGTCAGGAGATATCCTGAAAAGGCGCACAAGGATAAGGACGCGTACAGAAACTATGATGAGCCGGCGAGAGACACTGTCAAGGAGTTTTATCGCATCAATCATATCAACCAAACGTATGATTTTGTTCAGGATAAGGAGCAAGACTTTCTCCAGTTCAACCGCAAAAAAATGTCATTGTGGGATGCTGTCGAGTATTTAAACACGTTGGTGGATGATTCCGATCCGGATATTGACCTGGATCAGACCCAGCACCTGTTGCAAACCTCAGAAGCCATCCGTGCGGATGGTCACCCTGATTGGTTTGTACTTACAGGGTTCTTACATGATCTGGGCAAGGTGTTATGTCTCTTTGGTGAGCCTCAGTGGGCCGTGGTTGGTGATACATTTCCGGTAGGATGCAAGCATTCAAATAAGATTGTATACCCGGAGTTTTTTGATCAAAACCCTGACGCACATAACGAACATTACAATACCAAATATGGCGTTTATGAACCAAACTGTGGATTGAATAACGTGCACATGTCATGGGGACATGATGAATACCTGTATCATATTATGAAGGATCACCTGCCTGAGCCAGCTCTGTACATGATCAGGTATCACTCATTCTATTCACAGCACAGAGAGGGGGCTTATGGTCACTTGATGAATGATCATGATATGGAAATGTTCAAATGGGTAAGAACCTTTAACCCTTATGACCTTTATTCTAAGGCTCCTGTGCCACCAAATGTAAAAGAGCTTCGACCGTATTATGAGGACTTGGCAGCTAAATTTCTTCCTGATACGCTGAGGTTTTAGTCAAAGGAAGATCATAGAAGAAGTATCCGGGTGGCCATACGCTCGGGTACTTACTAGTGTTAAGTTGCATGAATAAACTACATTAAAATATGGTGCAAATAGTTGATTTACAGATGATTGTCTCTATTGATTATTTGTGTCATTAAGCACTACACCCCCGGTTCTGTGTGTTCACGAACCGGAAGCATCCAGTAGAGGCTCGTGGACACATGAGCCTTGGCGGATTGGGCAATAAATTACATCAAATCATGACCCAGAGAATGCAATACCACTTAGTTCTTTTGGTATTCAGCACTTTATTTTTTACCAGCTGTACTCAAAAAGAACCCATTCAGGAGGAAGATTCCATGCTTGCTTTTATTCGCCGGGTTGTTCCTGATCATGCCGGTTCATTTGTTATCGAAAGGTTGCCCGATAACGATGCTGATGTGTTCGAGATTGCTTCTGAACAGGACAGGATCATCCTTCGTGGAAATAATGGAGTTTCCATCGCTTCCGCCCTTTATTACTATCTGCGAGAATATACGCATTGTCAGATTACCTGGAATGGAACGAACCTGGACTTACCTGAAAACCTGCCTTTGGTTGCTGGACCCATTCGGAAAGAAAGCCCACACGAGTATCGTTATTACCTGAATTACTGCACGTTCAACTACACAATGAGCTGGTGGGACTGGGAGAGATGGGAGCAGGAGATCGACTGGATGGCCCTGCATGGCATCAACATGCCCCTGGCGATCACCGGACAAGAATACGTCTGGCATGAGCTTTATAAATCATACGGGTTTTCGGACGAGGATCTTGAAGCTTTTTTTAGTGGCCCTGCTTACTTCTCGTGGTTCTGGATGGGTAATCTGGATGGCTGGGGCGGGCCTTTGCCAATGAGCTGGAAAGAAAGCCATCGAGACCTGCAAAAGAAGATCCTGCAACGTGAGCGTGAGCTGGGAATGACACCGGTTCTACCTGCATTTACCGGGCATGTACCGGCTTCATTTAAACAGTTTTTTCCAGCAGCCAACCTAAAGAAAACCAACTGGGGCAATGGCTTTGGGGACACGTATATCCTGGATGCCAATGACCCGCTATTTGCTGAGATCGGCAAGAAGTTTCTAGAAATGCAGAAAGAGATCTATGGCACAGATCACTTGTATACTGCTGATACATTCAATGAAAATGAACCACCGTCTGATGATCCGGAATACCTGGGAGAGCTTAGCGCAAAGGTCTTTGAAGGAATGAAGTCTGCTGATCCGGATGCGATCTGGGTAATGCAGGGATGGCTTTTTTACAGTCACCGGGATTTTTGGAAAGCACCGCAAATCAAGGGGTTGCTTGATGCTGTACCCGATGACCGGATGATCATCCTGGATCTGGCTGCTGAGATTGAGCCGGTCTGGAAACGAACTGAAGCATTTTATGGGAAACAATGGATCTGGAATATGCTTCACAATTTTGGTGGCAACATCAGCATGTTTGGCAGGATCGAAACAGTGGCCAAGCAGCCTGCACTGGCATTGACCGATTCCTCTTCAGGTCAGATGAAAGGGATAGGTCTTACCATGGAAGGGATTGAACAGAATCCTGTCCTCTACGAATTAATGACTGACAATACGTGGCGTAGTGAGCCAATAGACCTGACCGCCTGGCTAAGAGATTATAACCTGAACAGATATGGACAGGTCAATGAAGATTTGATCAATGCCTGGGAAATATTGGTGCAGACCGTCTACAATGGCCAGTCGATCCGGGATGGGGCTGAGACGATCATTTCAGCCAGGCCAACCTTTGAGGGGTACAGACGATGGGCGCGTACTAAACTGAATTATGCACCGGAAGATTTACTTCCCGCATGGGATTTATTTGTGCAGGCAATCCCTGAATGTGGTAGCTATGAGGGTTTTCAATATGATCTGGTAGACCTGACCAGACAGGTTTTAGCCAATTATGCTTTGCCACTTCAGCAGCAGATTGCCCTGGCTTATGAAGCGCGTGATAGAGCGGGTTTTGACCAGCACACTGCAGCGTTTATTGAACTGATTTCTGACATGGATGTATTACTTGCTACTCAAAATGACTTTTTGCTAGGCCCCTGGATTGCGGATGCCCGTAGTTGGGGACAAAGCGAAGAAGAGAAAGCCCTTTATGAGCAAAACGCCAAAAACCTGATCACCCTGTGGGGTGGCCCGGATAATTTTCTGCACGAGTATGCCTGCAGGCAATGGAGTGGATTGTTTTCGGACTTTTATCAGCCAAGATGGGAACGCTTCTTTGCACAGGTTAGTGAGGACTGGGAAGATTTCGATCAACAGGCTTTTGATCAGGAGATACAAAAATGGGAGTGGCAATGGGTAAACTCCAGGAAGGATTACCCTGTGGAGCCATCCGCTGATCCCTTGATTGTGGTCAAGCAATTACATGAAAAGTACAGAGATCGCATAGAGCCAATTACCAATCAAATGCCAACTATACAATACAACTATTGATGGGGGAAAGCTTGAGTCAAAAACCGGAACGTTTTCTGTCGTTGGATGTCTTTCGTGGGCTGACTATCGCGCTAATGATCCTGGTAAATTCTCCGGGAACCGGAGCTCCGATGTATCCTTACCTCGTCCATGCCGACTGGTTTGGTTTTACGCTGGCTGATCTGGTGTTCCCTTCTTTTCTCTTTGCTGTTGGAAATGCCATGAGTTTTTCAATGAGGAGGTTTAGGGAAGCGGAATCGGCTGATTTTTGGAAAAAAGTAGCGAAGCGAACCATCTTAATCTTTTTGCTCGGTTACTTCATGTACTGGTATCCTTTTTTTCGAATCAGTGAAGGTTCATGGGAATGGATTCCATTTAGTGAGACCCGGGTAATGGGAGTGCTTCAGCGCATTGCCCTGTGCTATTTCTTTGCAGCAGTACTTGTACGGTATTGCTCCTTTCGCACGATTCTGATCCTATGTGGGGCCATCTTACTGAGTTACTGGGGCATACTCTACCTGTTTGGCGAGCCTGGCCGTGAGATGGAAATGGCCACCAATGCTGCTACCAAATTTGACCTTTCTATCCTCGGCACGGGACACATTTATAAAAGAGATGCCATCCCTTTTGATCCGGAAGGGCTCCTGATCACTCTTCCATCTATTGTCAATGTGTTGGCAGGCTATCTGGCTGGTGTGTACATAAGGCAAAAAGGAAAGACATTTGAAGGGATCGCCATGTTGCTAATGGTTGGGTTTGGGCTGGTATGCCTGGCACTATGGTGGGATCTGGTTTTCCCCATTTCCAAAAAGCTGTGGACGAGCCCCTTTGCACTCTATACCGCAGGACTTGACCTTTCAGTACTGGCAGTACTGATCTATGCGGTGGAGATCAGAAAGATAAGATTTGGTACTCAGTTCTTCGATATTTTCGGTAAAAACCCATTGGTGATCTACCTGTTTTCGGAGATATTTTTTATCACTCTTCGGTTGATTCCCACCTCTTCAGGTCTGGATGTTTTTGAATGGGTAAGTGAAAAGGTTTTTCAGGAAATATTTCCAGGATCATTTGGAGCATTCATGACTGCAATGGTCTTCATGCTACTATGCTGGGCTTTGGGTTGGTGGATGTATAAAAAACGGATTTATGTTAAAATATAGATATAGAAAAATGAAAATTGGTTTTAAACTATTGATTCTACTTGTGATTTCACTTGTCGTTAAAGGTTGCAAAACAGCTGATAAAGACTCTGAAGATTTAGAGCAGGAGCCTCCCAATATCATTTTTATGATTGGTGATGGCATGGGGCTTACTCAGGTTTCCACCTCTTTTTATTATAAAGACGACCCTTCAAATTTTGAGCGATTCAAGAGCATAGGTATTAGCAAAACTTCATGCACCAGCCATAAGGTGACGGACTCAGCAGCCGGTGCAACTGCTTTTTCTACAGGAGAAAAAACGTATAAACGGGCGATCGGGGTATCCAAAGATACTGTATCACTTCCAACAATCCTGGAGCAGTTGGAAACTGAAGGCTACAAGACTGGGCTGGTAAGTCTCACTTCTATCACACATGCCACACCGGCCAGTTTTTATGCCCATGTAAAAGACCGGGATATGCATGAAGAGATTGCTGCTTACTTACCCGAATCCGGTGTGGATTTCTTTGCCGGAGGAGGGCTGAAGTTTTTCAACAAAAGAGCTGATGGAAAAGATCTCTACAGCGTATTGCAGGAAAGCTACATTATGGATACCGTGGGTTTAAATAAGGATCTTTCCCCTGAAAATAAGTACGGGTTTTTGTTGGCTCAGAATGAGGTCCCTAATAAAACGCAGGGCAGGGGCGACTTCCTGAAAGAGGCCACTGAATCAGCCCTTGATTATTTGGATCAGTCTGCAGTGCCTTTTTTCCTCATGGTGGAAGGTTCTTTTATTGACTGGGGTGGACATGCCGAAGATGCCGATATGCTAGTGCAGGAAGTGCTGGATTTTGACAAAACGATAGGAGCAGTACTGGATTTTATGGAAACACATCCGAATACACTATTGGTGGTAACTGCTGACCATGAGACCGGAGGTACGGCGTTGGGTAAATATTATGAAGAAGACCCGGAAACCGGTAAAAAAACAGAGGTACCGGATAGTGTAGCGGTGTATTTCGTCACGGATCAGCACACTGCTACTGCTGTTCCGGTTTTTGCAAAAGGTGTTGGTGAAGAGCTGTTCAGTGGCGTTTACGAGAATAATGAGATCTATCACAAGTTCCGGGAATTATTGGACCATTGATCATAAAACATTGTAAACAAATTTAAATGAATAACTGATTTCTCAAGCAATTAAGGAACCTTCCTTTTGAAGGGAGGCAATGCTATTAAGTTAAGTCCACTTTAGAAAAGTCCTTCTCCTGTGGGAGAAGGATTTAGGATGATCAAACCCTTAACTTGATAGCATTGGGGAGTGTTCAGCTCGGGGTATGCTAACGAATCATATTATTGTAAAGAAACTGACTTAATAAAACCGTGCTTTATGTATCCTAAAATTTTGACACTTCTTTGTGGCTTGCTTCTTAGCGGAAGCTTCCTATTTGCGCAAACGCCCCTTCATCCCTACATTGACCCTTTCATTGGTTCTGAAGGGGATGGAAACGTCTTTGTAGGGCCAAGCTGTCCTTTTGGAATGGTCAAACCTGGCCCTGATTGCAGCAAAGGATCCAATAGCGGCTATGTCCCTGATCTGCAGGTTCCCATCTATGGATTTAGCCAGGTGCATGTAAGCGGCACAGGAGGAGGCCCGAAATATGGAAATATTTTGCTAATGCCTTTTTCCGGGGATTTCGAATCCATCGATCAAAGGTCTTTGCGTGAAAATGAAGTAACAAAGGCTGGTTACTATAGCGTGGATCTCAAAAAGTGGGGGATTAAAGCCGAGTTGACCACTGCTGGCAAGACGGCTTTTCATCGATATACGTTTAAGGACACCAAAAAGAATGCGATCAAAATCGATGGTGGTTTCTTTTTGGGTGAAAACCCGGTGCCCGATTCACGCGAAGCACAGCAGTTTGTAGGCTCAGAGGTAGAGGTTGTTTCCGAGACAGAAGTAAGAGGGTACAGTCGTATAAGAGGAGGTTGGAATAATGGCAGTGCCTATACGGTTTACTACTATGCTGAGTTTGACCAGCCATTTACCCGTTTCTCTACCTGGAAAGCAAACGAGTTGATGGATGGAGCAGCAAGCCAGTTTGATTCGGGGGAGAAGACCGGGGTGATCTGCTACTTTGAAGATCACGAAAGCCGAGTAGTCAAAGTGAAAATAGGCATTTCGTTCATCAGCACAGCCAAAGCCAAAGAGAACCTGACTGCCGAGGTTCCTGAATGGGACTTTGAAGACGTTTTGGAAGAAACTCAGGTTAAATGGGAATCCCTGATCGGCAAATTGGAGCTGGGCAGTTCGGCTACCGAGGATCAGAAGACCATGTTTTATACTGCCTTGTATCATACCATGCTGATGCCAGTAGATCGGTCTGGCGAAAATCCTTTGTGGACAGCTACACCTTATTATGATGATTTTTATGCGATATGGGACACCTTTCGATCCTCTTCACCTTTGATCACACTCATTGATCCTGAGCGACAGGCTGAGATCATCAATGCCATGCTCAATATTTACAAATACGATGGTTATCTGCCGGATGCCCGCAGTGGCAACTGCAATGGCCGCACGCAGGGTGGCTCCAATGCAGAGGTGGTGATTGCGGATGCTTATGCAAAAGGTCTAAAAGGAGTTAATTACCACCAGGCGCTCAAAGCAATGGTCAAAGATGCAACCGTATCTCCAGGAGGGAATGAAGAAAAGGAAGGCCGTGGAGGGCTCACGGACTACAATAGGCTTGGATATGTTTCCAACCGTTTTGTGAGGGCTGGTAACCGTACTTTGGAGTATGCTTACAATGATTATTGCCTGGCAATGGTGGCCAAAGGCCTGGGGCGTATGGGCGAATACTATCGGTTCCTGGATCAATCAGATAACTGGAAGAACCTCTGGCGTGATATCGAGGATCATGGGGCCAAAGGGTTCATTATGCCAAAGGATCCTTCAGGCCAGTGGATAGATAGCATTCAGTGCGATGGAGCCGAGGGTAGGGTCAGTTACATTCCTTATACTCCCTTGGCACAAGACTGGCCTAACTGTGTGTGCTGGTGGTGTGGTTTTTTCTATGAGGCCAGTTCCTGGGAATATTCGTTTTACGTGCCGCATGATGTAGCTTCAGTTATTCAAAAATCGGGTGGGGAAGAAGCCTTCCGCAAGCGACTGGATATACTTTTCGATAATGAGTATTACAATGTAGGGAATGAACCATCATTCCTCACACCCACACTTTACCATTGGATCGGTAGGCCAGACCTGAGTTCCCGGCGTATCCACCAGATCATTGATGAAAATTACAACGCCTCCAGATCCGGGATTCCTGGAAATGACGATTCGGGAGCCATGTCATCCTGGCTGGCTTTTCACATGATGGGGCTATTTCCCAATGCCGGGCAGTCTTATTACCTGATCAACACCCCTTATATCAATGAGGTGACTATTCACCAGGATGCCGGGGTCTTTAAGATCATTGCAAAAAACCTATCAGCGAAAAATCAATATATCCAGTCAGCGAAACTAAACGGTCAATTTTACAGCAAGGCCTGGATTGATCATGGCGAAATTGTAAAGGGAGGTATATTGGAGCTTACTATGGGAGCTCAACCATCGAGTTGGGGAACCGGGAGTTTACCGCCATCTAAAAACGAATAATCATAGAATGGGAATGATTGTAATTGCAAGATTGATTTACAAATGAAAAGTACAAATAAGGTTTTCACAATAAGTATTCTCGTAGGTATAGTTGTATGTTTTGGATGTTCCAAATCTCAAAAAAAGATCAATGCTGATCAGTCAGCGTTTAGCATTGAAGGATTGACCAATCCAATTATTGACGGCTATTTTGCAGATCCATCAATCGTGATGGATGAAGGGACATTTTACGTGTATGCAACTATTGATCCATGGGGCGGAGACAGTTTGGCACTGTTTAAATCAGTGGATTTTAAAAACTGGGAAAGAGTGCCCCTAAACTGGCCTACCAAGGCTAAGTGCACCAGTCCAACAAGCAACGACAGTCGTGTGTGGGCACCTTCCGTAATTAAAGGCCTTGATGGGAAATTTCATATGTTCGTATCAGTAGGTAGTGAAGTATATGCAGGAATAAGTGATTCTCCGGAAGGGCCATGGAGAAATGTGAAGACAGACAATAGCCCATTGATTAGTACACAGAAGGCCGATGACATTCACACCATAGATGCTGAAGCCTTTATAGATGATGACGGTCAGGCGTACCTCTATTGGGGTTCGGGTTGGGATTGGGAGGATGGACATTTGCTCGTTGCCAGGATGAATGAATCTATGACGGAACTGACTTCAGAGACTCATGACATCACGCCCTCAAACTACTTTGAAGCGCCATATATGCTTAAAAGGGATGGCAGGTACTTTATGATGTATTCTTTTGGGAAATGTATAGATGAGACTTACCAGGTTCGCGTTTCTGAAGCTAAGACGCCATTTGGGCCATTCACCGAAATTGCAGAAAGTCCGATATTATCAACTGATACGGCCAGGTCAACTGTGGGGGCCGGGCACCACACGGTCATGGAATACGGCGGCCAGAACTATATCCTCTACCATAGGATTAAAGACAATAACCAGACATTGCTCAGAGAGCTATGTATCGACAGTCTGAATTTTGATAAGCATGGAAATATGATGAAAGTGATTCCTAATGGGGAAGTGAAAGTTTTTGTAAAGTAAAAACCAAGATCAAAGTTGCTGGAGCTGCATCAGTAAACCAATAGCGATGAAATTCTGGTCATTTTTTTTAAATTCTGACCTGAGTCTGTTGCACCATACAACACATTTCCATTTGGGATTTTTTTTGATAAAACCCAACTATAAAAAACTTGTAACTACTCAGCTGCTACATTAGCATGAGCAATAATTGTCATAGCCTTGAATACGGGTACGCTTTTTTTTACGCAGGTATCGGCGACAGATCGTAGTTTGGCGAAAATATGATGTCCCGTTTTGAATTGGCCGGAGACC
>JAVJQA010000046.1:0-44684 GCA_040218045.1 Marinoscillum sp. | reverse complement strand
CTAATCTCTAGAATTATAAAGGCTATTAACAGCTTTTATCGGCACTTCTCCATCAAACTTGACCAATCAACTTTACTGATGAGAATTTGAAAATTGCTTTAAATGAAAGAGGCTATCCTTTTTGGACAGCCTCTTTTTTTTATATCCTATGAAGTCGTGTTTGTTGATGTGCTACCTTTGAATACCAGAATAACTGAAATATTTCATGAGGTACAAACAAATAGACAACCAATTATTTATCGAGAATAGAAAAAGGTTAACATCTCGATTAAAACCCAACTCCATTGTCATCATTCACTCCAATGATATCATGCCCACCAATGCTGATGGTACGATGAGCTTCAAACAGAATTCGGACTTGTTTTATCTGACAGGTGTAGATCAGGAGGAATCTATCGTGATACTGGCTCCTGATTTTCCTGATGAAAAAATGCGTGAAGTCCTTTTTCTACGCGAAACGAATGAAGAAATAGCCATTTGGGAAGGACATAAACTCACCAAAGATGAGGGACTAAAGACTTCAGGAATCAAAAACATCAAATGGAACCAGGATTTTGAAAAGGTGCTTTATACGCTTTTAGCAGAAACAGAACATATTTATCTGCCAAGTAATGAGCATATTAGAAATGCGTCTATGGTGGAGACTGCAAATGATCGATTCATCAAACAATGCATGTCTCGTTTTCCACTCTATAAATACGAAAGGCTGGCTCCAATAATCTACAGTCTCAGAACAGTTAAATCTGTATTGGAAGTAAAGCAAATCGAACATGCCTGTAACATTACTGAGAAAGGATTCAGAAAGATTTTGGAAGTGACAGAACCAGGGGTTTGGGAATATGAGTTAGAAGCGGAGTATGCTCATACTTTCTTAACCAATCGTTCAAGAGGTTTTGCTTACACACCAATCATTGCGGGTGGGTTCAATGCCTGCGTACTCCACTATATTGAGAATAGTCAGCAATTAAAAGATGGCGATCTATTGCTTATGGATGTAGGTGCAGAGTATGGAAACTACAATGCTGACATGACGCGTACTATTCCTGTGAATGGCAAATTCTCAAAACGTCAGCGTCAGGTTTATGATGCCGTACTCCGGGTAAAAACACAGGCTACTGATTTGTTGGTACCAGGAAGCGCTATCCCAGAATACCATGCTGCTGTAGGAGAACTTATGACCAAGGAACTATTGGATTTAGGGCTGATAGATAAGACTGATGTGAAAAATCAGGATCCGGAATGGCCGGCTTATAGAAAGTATTTCATGCATGGCACTTCTCACCATCTGGGGTTAGACGTACATGATGTGGCTTCCATTTATGCGAAGTTTGAGGAAGGTATGGTCTTTACTGTAGAGCCAGGCATATATATCCGGGAGGAGCGTATTGGTATACGGCTGGAAGATAACATTTTGATTACCAAAGACGGTCACAGGAACCTAATGCGTAATATCCCGATTCATGCCGAAGAGATCGAAGATTTGATGAATAAATAGACGTATATGGACGTGAAAGTGAGGACTGGAAGCATTGAGGAAGTTGTATTATTACAAAGCCAAATTCCTGAATTTGAAGATCCTCACAGTAAATCAGAATATATAAGTAGGCTTGCTGCCTCTGAGCATATCATTTTGATTGCAGAATTTGAGGGGAATCCAGTTGGGTTTAAGGTTGGTTATGACCGATTTCTGGATAGAAAGGTCTTTTACAGTTGGATGGGCGGAGTGCTTCCAGAGCATCGGGGAAAGAAAGTGGCACGTTTACTTCTTCAAAAAATGGAAGTCTGGTGCAAGCTCAAAGGTTATAAAACCCTTAAGTTTAAAACAATGAATAAGCACAAAGCCATGATTCATTTTGCAGTAACTCATGGGTTCGATATTGTTGATTTTGAACCTTGTAAACCAACTATTGATTCGAAGATTTATTTTCAAAAGAATATATGACCACATTTCAGTCAGATAAAGCCCCCGAACCAGTAGGGCTATACCCACACGCCAAAAAGGCAGGTGATTTGTTGTTCCTCTCAGGCGTTGGCCCAAGGGAACGCGGTAAGAAGGAAATACCCGGTGTCACTTTAGACGTGAATGGGCAGATTGTGGCTTATGACATTGAAAAGCAATGCCATTCCGTTTTTAAAAATGTGAAAGATATTTTGGAAGCATCAGGAGCTAGATGGGCTGATTTGGTAGATGTGACTGTGTTTTTGACCAACATGAAAGATGATTTCCAAACATTCAATCTAATTTATGCAGAGTATTTCAGTGAGGTACAGCCCTGCCGAACTACCGTGGAAGTAAACGCGCTACCAACACCAATTGCCATAGAATTGAAGTGTATCGCGTTGGTGAAGTAGAAATGTTTGTCCCGATATGGAAAAAAATCGTGGAATTCGACATTCTGATAGATAGAATGCGTTAGTATTTATGAAATTACCATGCTGCCATAAGCCTATTTGGTTATTTTTGAGCAAAATCTAGAATATGAGTTTAGAATACAATACTGAGCGTACCTCGCTCACCCTGAGAGAATACGGGAGAAATGTGCAGAATCTTGTTGCGCATATCAAGACGATAGAGGATAAGGAGAAGAGAAATAAGCTTTCAGGTCTCTTGGTAGAGTTGATGAAAATGATCAACCCGGAGTTTAGCAAAGATGCCAATGAATATACCCAAAAGGTGTGGGACGATCTTTTTATTATTTCAAAGTTTGACTTAGACGTGGAAAGCCCATTTCCAATTCCGGAATCGACCATTCTTGAGCGCAAGCCAGATAGAATGACCTATCAGTCTAATGAGATAAAGTTTAGGCACTATGGTAGAAATATTGAGATACTCATCAATAATGCCGTAGCGATGGAAGATCCTGAAGAAAAGGAGACAGCAATCATCGCCATTGGTAAATTGATGAAGTCATTTTATCTCACCTGGAACAAAGACAACATTGAAGACGAGCAAGTACTCAAAAACATCAAGCAACTCTCCAAGGATCAATTGGATATTGATATCGAAAAAGTGAAAGCTGGTAGCCTGTTTGACTCAGAGAGAAGGCCTCAGGACAATCCTAATAGAAATCAAAACCGTAACCGTAACAATAATAACAAAGGCGGTAAACGAAATTTCTCCAACAAACGCAGAAGAAACAACAACTAAATGGCTTCATTTCGTGTGAGGGGCGGTAAGCGTCTCAAAGGGAGCATTACTCCACAAGGAGCAAAAAACGAAGCGCTCCAGATTATTTCAGCTGTTTTACTTACCTCAGAGCCAGTACATATTCACAAGATTCCTGCGATCAGGGATGTGCTGAAGTTGATTGATTTATTGGCTGATCTCGGTGTTCAGATCGAAAAGACCGATGAAGAATCTTTTCGGTTCAGGGCCAAAGAAGTCAACCTCAAATTCCTAGATACAGAAGATTTTAAAGAAAAGGCTTCCTCTCTGAGAGGATCGATCATGATCCTGGGACCACTTTTAGCCCGATATGGCAAAGGTAAGATGCCAAAGCCCGGGGGCGATAAGATCGGGAGGAGAAGGTTAGATACGCATTTTGTTGGCTTCCAAAAGCTCGGAGCAAAATTCCATTATGACTCTGCCACATCCTTTTACACAGTAGATGGCAGTAGGCTCAAAGGCACTTACATGCACCTGGACGAAGCATCTGTCACAGGCACGGCCAATATCATTATGGCTGCTGTGTTGGCTGAAGGATTGACGACCATTTACAATGCAGCTTGCGAGCCATACATCCAGCAACTCTGCCAGATGCTCGTAAGAATGGGGGCTAAGATAGAAGGGATAGGAAGTAACCTGCTTAAAATAGAAGGAGTAGATAAGTTGGATGGTACGGACCACACCATGCTCCCGGATATGATTGAAATCGGTAGTTTTATTGGTTTGGCAGCAATGACCCAGTCAGAGATAACCATCAAAGATGCACGGATAGATATGCTGGGCATTATCCCCGATACATTCAGGCGCCTGGGAGTTAAGATGGAGTTCCGGGGAGATGATATTTTCATTCCGGCACAGGACAACTATGAAATTGAGAGTTTCATTGATGGATCTATTCTGACCATTGCAGATGCTATATGGCCTGGGTTTACACCTGATTTGTTAAGTATTGTCCTGGTGACAGCCACCCAGGCAAAGGGAACTGTACTGATTCATCAGAAGATGTTTGAAAGCAGATTGTTCTTTGTAGACAAACTCATCGATATGGGAGCTCAGATTATTCTGTGTGACCCACATCGTGCAACTGTGATAGGGTTGGATAGAGCATTTCCACTTCGAGGAATCAGTATGACTTCTCCGGACATTCGAGCTGGTGTGTCTCTTTTAATTGCGGCACTGTCTGCTGAAGGGACATCCACCATTCACAATGTGGAACAAATCGATCGTGGCTATCAGTTTATTGACAAACGACTCAAAGCTCTTGGAGCAGATATTGAGCGGTTTGATTAAATAAAAAAACGCCGTGATTTCTCACGGCGCTCATCAACCAGCTTTAAGCAGTTTCTAATAGAAACCGGAATACATACGAAGTATAGATTTAGGTTGGATTTCCTGGATGAGAAAAAAAACATTTTTTTCGAAAAAAAAATAAAGCCACAGCAAGTTGAATTGCTGTGGCTTTATTTTTAATGTGTTAGTAGTTAGGTAATTAGGAGGATTCTCCGAACACCTGCATGGTCGATAAAGTTGGGCTTTCTGCACCACCTAATTGCTCTATTGTTACAGCAAATGCATCCGCCTTAGCAATATTCTTCATGATTTGGAATGTTCCTTCCTCCGCATCAAACACTCCGGCATCTACCGGTACACCATCTATGAGTGCCCAGAGTTGATACTGTTGGTTGGTGCCAAGTGAAGCAAGGTTTGCAGAGTTTAGATAAACTTCTTCCTGTTCAGGATTCCAGTAGATCACCGCTTTGGCATTTTTTGCATTGTCCGTGCCATTCAGGATGATCCTGCTAAACTCTGGACTTACTAAAACAGCCAAATCTTGCCTAATATCAGTTAGCTCCTGATTGACTGTATGATAGCTTTCCGCTAACTCAATGTTTCGCGCTGTTAACTGAGCCAATCTGTTATCAGTTTCTTTCCATTGAGTCCAGAAATAGATGGCTGTAAATGCAGAAAGAAGTGTGATGATCACACTTGCTGCCATGAGAAGCTTAAAGCCATTTCCACGCTCAGTTCCAGCCGGCCCAAGATTGTCCATTACAGATTTGTCTTCCATCACAAACCTCTTTACAACACTAGAAGGAGCAATAGAATGATGAAACGAGAGTAATTCCAGAACCTTTTGAAGGTTGAAGAACTCACGTCTCACTTCTTGATCACTACTGATAAACTGCTCTACCTCTCCGGTATCCTGAGGAGATAGTTCTTCTGTGATGTAGGCTGCCAGATAGCCTTCCGTTAAAATTTCTTCTCTAGTCAAAATCTCTACTAAGTTTTTGTTTAATGTCCTTCAGACAATTTCTAAGACGTGTTTTCACGGTACCAAGGGGCATGTCTTCGTTTTTGGAAATCTCTGAATGAGAGTAGCCCATAAAGAAATTGAGTTGTATAAGTTTCTTACACATTTTGCCAATTTCATCTAAAACAGTTGATAGCCCTATGTAGTCTTCTTCGTTGTTTGAGGTCTCGAACATATCTACGAAGCCTGTTATATCATCGGATTTGTCAGTTGTTTTAAAATCTTTAGACCGCCGTGCGTCAATGGCGCGGTTCCGGGCAATCCGATACATCCAGGTAAATAACGTACCTTTATTTGAATCGTAGTTATCGATCTGTTCCCAGATTTTCACAAAAACATCATGTAGGGTTTCCTCTGCAATCTCTTTGTGGTTGAGTGTGCGATAAATGATGCCGTATAGGGCATCGGAGTAATGGTCATAGAGATAATCCAATGCCGTTACATCCTTATTTCTGAGTCGCTTAACTAATAGTGTGTTGAAGTCTACTGCTTTTGCCAAAACTTTTATTTCGTTTAGCGTTTAATTTATCAAAAAATATCTTTCTTTCTACCTATCCATGAAGCTATTTGTCGCCATCTGTATTTCAGGTTTCTTTATTCTAGGTATTTTCTTAATAAATCCTTTTTCACCTGATATTGTTCACAAGGGAAAGATTAATGGAGTGAGTCTGGTCAACCCATTCGAACCCATTGATTCTACTCACCTTTCCGAAATCAATAGAATTAATGGGCAATGGGTAGCTGTGATTCCATTTGCATTTTGCCGCCAAGGGCAGCCAGAAGTACATTTTAATCATGAGCGACAGTGGTGGGGAGAACGACTGGATGGGAGCGCTGAGATTATCAGGCTTGCACATATGAATGGGTTTAAAGTAATGTTAAAACCTCATGTATGGATGCGTGGAGATTGGATTGGTGAATTTTTTCTGGAAGAGGAGGAAGACTGGAAAGAGTGGGAGCAAGGATATGAAGAATATATAATGGCTTATGCCAAACAAGCACAGGGTATGAATGTGGAAATGCTGTGCATCGCTACTGAATTGAAACAGGTAGTCATCAGACGACCACAGTTTTGGTTTGAGCTGATCAAAAAAATTAGAACTGTTTATCAAGGCGAACTCACTTATGCTGCCAATTGGGACAATTATCAAAATGTAGGGTTTTGGAAAGAATTAGATTATATAGGCGTGGATGCGTATTTCCCTCTGGTTCATAAGGATACACCTACACTCGCTGAAGTATTGAACGCCTGGGAACCATTGGTTCATGAGTTGAGGAGCTATGCACGGGAGCAAGGGAAACCCATTTTATTTGCAGAATATGGCTATATGAGTGCCAATGGTGCAGCAGGGAATCATTGGGAGATTGAACGTGAAGTACCAGTTAACTTTGAGGTGCAGCAAGTGGCATATGAAGCACTTTATCAGAGCATCTGGAATGAGAAATGGTTTGCCGGTGGATTTTTATGGAAATGGCATTTCAATGATCACGAGGGCAATCAAAATTCAAGGTTCACTCCACAGGGTAAACCTGTAGAAGCTACGATAGCCAAATGGTACGGACAAACTAACGCCAGGAATTGAGCAGTTGCTGGCAATTGGCGCGAGGAATAATAGCGATTGGCCCGCTATAGATCCCGGCATCAACCCCGAGATCCGTTACTCTAACAGCCACCAGGTTTTTACCATCTTTTTTCAGAATGCCTTTAGGGATGTCGTAGACTCTTATCTCGCGGTATGATTGTGAGTATCCGAGCCATTTTCCATCATTTGTAGACCCTACCATTACTCCATTAATATAAGTTTCATCAAAGTCATCAATAAGGCCAACCACAAGTACCAGGTCTTCTTCATGTTGTAAATAGTCGGCTAGTCGAAAGTCTTTGCGATACCAACCAACAGATTCAATTTTGGATTTTTTCAAACTTTTCCAAAACGACGGCACCATAATATCATTCCAGTGGGAATCGTCATAGTCCTGGTATTTCCATGAATTGCTGTCACCTTCTCTAAGTTTCCAGGCGCCTTCCAGTACCTGTGTCTTGTCTGGTTGATTTTTATTGGTGTAAATACCAACATCACCTTTGATGATCCCGCCCTCTAGTACCGTATCAAACACTCGAATGGCGATTACATTCTTACCATTTCTATTGAGAATGCCATCCGGAATTGGATATTGTCTGTAAGACTTATAAGCGGTGTAAAAATCTGGAGGAAATGAGCCACTAAAGCCAATGAGGTGGCCATTGATATAAGCGCGATCTACATCATCTATGTAGCCTAAAACCAGGTAGAGGTTGTGTTCTGAAATGTTGCGAAGATCTATCGTTATCCTGTACCATGCATATCCGTCAAAGCCACTAAATCCTTCGTTTTCCCAGGCGGCGGGCACGAATATTTTTTCCCAGCTATGATCATCATAGTCTGTGCGAGACCATCTGGGATTGTCACCAATGGAGAACTTCCATTGCCCTCGCAAGTCTACTACACGCCTTAATTCTTGTGCAGAATTCACTAGGGGTAGTATCACAATTATTAATGTGAGTAGTGATTTCATCGAACTCAATATTAATACCTTAGAACTTAATTGCTGTTTATTTTAAGTAAAGTATTGTCACGGATTGTCATAAAAAACAAAAACCTTCCTGAAACAAGAAGGTCTTTTGTAATAGTATAAAGAAGTATTTTTAAATCCTGAACCTTAGTTTTTAGCTATTGTATTCAGGTGTTTGGTTTTATCCTTAGTGATTTCTATTTTCTCACTGATCACACCATATTTATCTCTTAGTTCTACGAAATAGGTGCCTTCTTCAAGCTTTTTCAGGTCATACCTCTGCATGAACCCTTTATCAGTTTTGAATTTATCCGATTGGATAATGTTGCCATTTTCGTCTTTGATCTTTACTCTCACAACTGTTGTTTCGTTGTTGTCATAAAGAACCTTGTACGTTACATTGTTTCCAGGAATGATAGCGGCTCTTTCTTTTTTTGCCCCGTTGCCAGAAGCTAAAGCAGTGGTCATAACTGTTACGATTACTGCGGTTGTCATAATAATTCTTTTCATGAGTTTGAGTTTTTAACCTTTAGATCCTTATTAATTGTTTACAGTACAATTTTACGTGGAAGTCTAAGTGGGTTTGTCACTCAGCAGTAAACGATTGTCATGAAATGTCACCGTTTTGTATGTAATGTTCAACAAAAGTATAAAACTATTGTAAAAATGAAATGTGATAACGTTTGTATTTTTCAATTGAGTGCAAATTGATTTACAAAACGTTGAGAGCAAAAGATAAGGATTGATCTACTCAGTAATGAGTTCTATGGTTCCACATGCCACTTTAGGGTTGGTGTGAGGATGATTGTGGTCGTGGCTGGGATCGCACTCAGTAGTGAAGTCATCGAAAGTACCATGAATGACCACAGCTTTTCCGATGATATCCCGATCATCGAGAGAATTGAGCCTCCAGAGGTCAGTTTTGATGGTATAGGAACCAGTGCCATCATAGCCTACACTTACATTTCCTACATCTCCCGCTTTGGGTTTGCCCCAGGGAATCCCCAGGCTTCTCTCATTGCAGAACTTTGTGGTCATGTCTTTGCCCTGGTTCCAGTGCATACCTGGTTCTGCACACGATCCTATATGTAAATGGACAGCATGAAGAGTATTTGCAGCAAAGTTTTCTAGTTGGATTTCAAAGGTGACAACACTATCCTTTTGTGAGATTAAAATCTGTCCGTGTGGATTAACGCCAACTTGATAAGTGTTGTCTGTTTCCTGATGGATCGAATTGAGGTTGACAATAGCACGAATGGTGTTGTCTTCTTCTATCGGATCTTTACAAGATGATATACTGATCAGTGCAATGCACAGCAGCACATTAATCTTCATCATCGCTTCGTTCATCCGGAGAGTCATCTGAGATGTAATCACTCATATAGCTGACGTCAGAATATTTATTTTCATAATCGTCTTTGATGTCATCCTTTAGGTTGCCATCATCGTCAAAATCTTCATCATCAGCAATTATAGCCTTAGCTTCAGCTATAGTCATACGAACCATATAGTACTTCTCATCAGTTTCAAAGGGAAGTGCAGATACTTTTTTACCCTCCTTGTCATAGTAGTGAATCAAAGAATCATAAAATCCATATGGGTAGGCCAGCTTGATCTGTTCCTGAAGCTGATCTTCTAACTTCTCAAAATCTTTTATTACCCGTGGTTTTGGAGATGCCATTGTTTTAAATTTTTAGAAAGGTAATAGACGTTCATTAATTTCAAAAGTTCAAGTGTTTACAATTTATTTTTTTTCTTAAAATTATGGGATGACCTTATACCCCGCACCATGTACAGTGATGATATGTTTTGGGTCATTGGGATTTACTTCAATTTTCTGGCGGAGCTTTAAAATGAAATTGTCAACCGTTCTGGTAGTGGGTTGATTATCATATCCCCATACATCTTCAAGTAGCTGGTACCTGCTCACCACCTCGTTTTTATGGTTGTATAAATAGTGGAGCACTTCAAACTCTTTATGAGACATCTTGGCGACACCCTGCACTGTATGAGTGGCCTCATAATGTGTGAAATCGACTGTCAACAGTCCTATAATAATATTAGCAGGGGTTTCTTCCCTGGTATTTTCAGTGGATATCCGTCGGAGTACGGCTTTAACCCGTGCCACAAGTTCCCTGATGCTGAATGGCTTGGTAATGTAATCATCAGCTCCCAGCTCCAAACCCAGCACCTTGTCGATTTCTTCCCCTTTAGCGGTTAGAAATATGATTGGTGTGGTGATGCCGTTTTTACGAGCCGCTTTACAAACGTCAAACCCCGAAATTTTCGGCATCATCACATCGAGTAATATCAGATCAAACTTTTGATTCAATATAGTGTCCAGGCCTTCCTGTCCATCTTTTGCTACTGCCACTTCAAACTGCTCAAACTCAAGGTTGTCCTTAAGTCCAATTTGCATGTTTGGCTCATCTTCTACTATTAGTATCCTTGCCATTGCCATTCAAGTAAAAAACCATTCTAAATATACTTCCTTTACCGGGAGTGCTTTCCACTTCGATATCCCCGCCATGGGAATTAACAATGTGGCTTACCAGTGCCAAACCAAGTCCCGCTCCACGAGTGGTGTGTACATTGCCCTCGGTAACCCGGTAAAACTTATCAAATATCTGTTTGATCAATTCTGAAGGTATCCCAATCCCATGATCTTCTATTTCCACCCACACTCGATCTTCTCTATGACCCGTTCTAATAGCCAGGTATTTCTCATTAGGGCTGTATTTGATGCCATTATCAAGCAAATTGACCAACGCTTCGTATAATGCATCTTTGTCTATCTGAATGGAGGGTATATTCTCCATTAAATTCACTTCATGTGTAAATCCATTTCGTTCAATATGGTACACATAGTCATGCAATAGATCATTAACCAAAGCATTGATATCAACCTGGGTGGGGTGGTAGGTTCTTTTGGAGGCCTCCATCTGAGAAAAATTCAAGATTTTATTCACGATATTGGTCAGGCGGTTGGTCTCTTTGAAAATGATCTCTTCGTACTCTTTGCGCTTTTCATGGCTGGTCACTCTATCCAGCAGCAGTGTTTCAGCGAACATGCTAATAAGTGAGAGGGGTGTACGCAGCTCATGGGACACATTGGAGACAAAATCAGATTTGGTTTGAGCTAATTTGATTTCACGCTGCACATTTCTGATGACCAGGGTAAACCCAAGGATAAGCAAGATGATCAGTAAGAAAGCTGCGAGTAGGTTTAGTTCGGTACGTTCATTTACGAGTTCTGTGACTGTCTTATTGGCAGAGCTAATCCCTACATCCAGGTCGGGAAAGATCCACATGCTTTTCCTGAGCATTACTTCTTTGGAAAGAAAGTCAGTAACGTATACATAGTTTGTAGAGTCTCTATATCCTAGCGTAATGATGAGCTCACCTTCAGCGATTTGTTGAAGTTTTGGTGCGAGCACATTTTCAGCAAAACCCCGGATACTCAAGTAACCAGTAAAAAATATTTTTTTGCCGGAGTGTTCGAGCATGGCATGTATTACCTGAAAGTCTTCATTGTCCCTACGCAAAGATCCTCTTGGTTCAATTTTTCTATATCCACCTTCTTTATACCTTAGCAGTTGCTCTTTGAGGTCCTGGTTTTTATGAAGTATGGAATCGCGGATACCTAGCCAATTGACAGAATGCGTAGAATCACCAACGAGTCGTATGATATTGGTTTGACCACTCAAAACTTCCTCTAAAATGATAGTGTGCAGGTTGCTGTAATAGAGGTAAGGTTGTTTTTCATCAAATCCCAAATTTTCATTCAGGCCTTCCTCTACTTTACTGAGCAGGCCATTCAGGTTATCATTGGAAAATTGATTTACTGAGAAGATGATTGCATCGAGTTGGTCCCGATAAATTTTTTCAATGACTTCTTCACCCTCCTTTACAGACGAAATCTCATAGATCGTATAAATGATCAGTGGTAAAAGGATAGTGCCGATTGTGGTGGCAATAAGTCTGTTGGTTGCCGATTTCATTTGCTCTAAAATACAGAAAATACGAATGTGGTAGCAGATCGTTGGATTTAATCCATCAAATATTTAATTTCTATCCCTTAACCAGAAAGGAATATGACAAACGATACTAAAGGTCAGGTAGAAGGCATTCTTTCAGAGCTTGGAAAGAAGATTGATCACCTAATCCATGAAACCAAAGATGCTCGGGAAGATGTAAGGGAGGATTTTGAAAAGAAGATCAAAGAGCTGAAGAAGAAGAAAGCCAAAATAGAAGGTGAGTTCAATGAGTATAAAGACAAACACGGGGATAAGTGGACTGACGCCAAGTCACATTTGTCTAGCGCTCTGCAGGAGCTGAAGAAGGCAGTGGAGTCTGTGTTTAAAGAGAGTAAGTCTAAGACAAAGTAATAATCTTATCGAGAACCTTTTTGATGAGGGCATCTATGACTTTGTTTGGATCTCTTGAGAATCGGTTTCGACTTCTATTGGCAATGATGGCATTTAAGCTGATCATCTGGTGACCTAAGAGCCGGGAAAGTCCGTAGTACCCGGCGGTTTCCATTTCCAGATTGGTTAACCAGAAGTTGTCTTTATGAAAATATGTGAGTTTTTCTACCAGGTCTGGATACCGAATGGGAATTCGCAATGTTCTTCCTTGAGGAGCATAGAACCCGTGGCACGTGACCGTATTGCCCAAAACCATATTTTCTTTGAACAATTCCATGAGTTCTTCAGAGCCCTTCACACAATAAGGTAAATAGGGGAGGCCTATTTCTTTCTGTAGAGCTTCGCAAATTGCCTGCTCAAACGGAGGCATGGTCATTTGGTAGAAATGAATCATTGGATCAAGGCCAATGCCATATTCACTGATCACATGACTTCCCAGGCGCATATCTTCCTGGATACTCGCTGAAGTGCCGATCCGGATTATTTTTAAGGACGTTTTATTTTTTTTGATCTCGCGGGTTTTGAGATCAATATTAAAGACTGCATCCAGTTCATTGAGGAGTATTTCCACATTGTCTGTACCCATGCCAGTACTGATTACGGTAATTCGCTGGCCCTTGTAGGTTCCAGTATGGGTGATGAACTCTCGCTTATTCATCTCAAAATCCACACTATCAAAGTGACTGGAAACCCGATGTACTCGCCCAGGATCACCTACTGTGATGATCTTGTCAGAGACGTGCTCGGGCTTCAGGTTCAAATGATACACACTCCCATCCGGGTTAATAATAAGGTCGGTTTCAGAAATAGAGGGCATGGGAGGCGGTATATGTTTAATGTGTCAGGATATATTTTCTTTCGTCTTTCGCTTCGCTCCGCGGTAAGGATTGTAGCCGTTCATTTCTTTTTGATAGTACCCTGAGCCGTCATAAGGACGAACATCCGGATGTTTGGAACACTCCTCTGAGCAACAACCATTATTGATTCTGGCTCCTTCTTCACTCATGGGAATGTGTAAATTGCAGTGGGGGTTGGCACAATTGACCATCCTATCAGATGGTTCTCCTGTCACATAGCATTTTGAAATTACTTTGGGGTTAACTTTGTTGAGGTCTTTTATAATTCTGTTGTCAAACACATAGCATTTACCTTCAAAATCCTCGCCATCGGCCTCAATGCCATATTTTATGATCCCGCCATGCAGTTGATGAACGTCTTTAAAACCCTGATCCAGTAAATAGGCACTTGCTTTTTCGCATTTTATGCCTCCTGTGCAATAAGTTATTACTTTTTTATCCTTCAGTGCCTCAAGTTCTTTGACTTTCTCAGGAAAATCACGAAAATTCTCGATATCCAATGTTATTGCATTCTTGAATTTGCCAACCTCATGCTCATAGTTGGAGCGCACATCCAAAATCACGGTGTCTTCGGGTTGTTCCCTCAAAATCCTCCTGAATTCATCTGGTTCCACATAGCCACCTGTTTTTTTTGAAGGATCTATATTTGGTAAGCTCGCATGAACAATTTCGGGCTTAACCCTTACATGCATTTTAGTGAATGTATGTTCAGGTACAGACTCTACCTTAAATTCAATATGCTTGAACCTGGGGTCAGACTTTACATCAGCCATATACTGCTCACAATCTGCTATAAGGCCAGATACGGTACCATTTAAGCCTTCTTCGGCCACTATGATCCTGCCTTTTAGGTTGAGCTCCAGACACCTGAGGTGATGCTGCTCACGAAATGTCTCAGGATCCTCGATCCTTGAGTAACAATAATAAAGTAATACGAGATAGTCTTCTTTCATAACCAATGTCCTGTTTCCAGCAGGGTGTTGTGAATTAAGTCCTTAAAATTAATTGTGCAATTTACTACACGGTAGTGCTAAAATATAATAGTTAGTCGTGTTAAAGCAACTATTTGTCTACTTTCATGGCCGGATTACCAAAAACGGTTTCCCCATCTTTAACATCAGCCACTACCACAGATCCGGCACCAACCCGTGCTTTCTTACCTATTTTAACACCAGCAACTATGGTGACTCCACTGCCAATGAAGGCTTCGTTGGACACTTCTACCCCAGAATTGATAATACTACCTGCACCCACTTGCACGTAATCACCCAACTTGACACTGTGCTCAATGAGTGCTCCGGTATGAATCAGGCAATGCTGGCCTACAGTAACATCCGATCCTATGTTAACCATAGAATTAATGAAATTACCATGGCCAATAGCTGCTGATACTGAAATGTATGCATTCTGATGAATGGCATTAGTCGGCATCACTTTGCGTGAGTCCATGAGCATTTTTACCTGTTTTTTCCTGTGAGCATTGTCATCTGTAGCTACAAATGCCTCAGCTTTTTGACCGATCAGTTTCAGAAAACCATGATCGTCAGGGTTGCCAAGTACCGAAACGTCATCAATTTCTGTCCCGTGAAGTGTCGCGTCATCATCTAGAAAACCAAATACAACAATCCTATTGCTTTTGTAGATTTCCAATGCGGCCTTTGCGATGCCTTTGGCACCAAATATTATTACAGGTTTGTCCATATCTCATTCAAAATCAGGCCGCAAAGATAACGAAACTAGTGTTCTTTTAGAACAATGACCTGATAAGGCTTTATTGTTAAAAGAAAGACCAGAAAGGGAATGAATACTGCCTTGTATCGGATAAGTGACCCGAAGTTTGGAGAGGCTATTGGAAGTGCTACTGCTAAGACAATTATAAACCCTAATGTCAGCCATGATAGCAGGTCTGGCTTCATGCGGGGTATGAATACAATATTGGCAAGTGCTAAAAGAAGGATCAACAGGTTTTCTAAACCAAACCAAACTTTAACCGACCCTACTTCCCATACATATGGTCTAAATAAGCCAGCAATCAGCGATTGAGGGATATTCAATAGGATGCTTTTATATGTTGGCTCAATGTCCAATTGTAAGGTCTCCGTGTGAGTTGATTGGTCCTGGATGGATTGATAATTGTTATAAAGTGCGACAGGCAACTGCTCTACATTGATGTTTCTATTCGTTTTTGATGCGATGCTTACACATATTATGAGCAAGAGAATGGTTAAAGTTATTTGAATGGCTTTGGACTGAATGAATACTTTAACCACTTTGTTCCATGCCAGCAGAATCATGAGTGTTCCTACAAGAGCGATTAAATAATACTTCATGTAAAAGATCAGCAGGATACAACCTATTGCAACTGTTATTTGAGAAAAAGTAAACTTGGATTGATAATGATATCTTATACAAAGGCCTGCTAAATAAAAGACCGCTCCATTGACCAGTGTATCTTTCAATATACCCGACGACCAGAATATTGGAGAAGGAAATATCATAAATGCCACGAAAGCCGGAATCAGCAGTGATGGATAGTATCTCCAAATGGATCGAATCAAAAACCAGGTACACAGATAGCTGAAAAGCATCAAGTACAATGAACTGAGCCAATAGTTGCCCTGCGTTGCTACATAAGGTAGACTTAATATTTTACAGAAAAATTCATTGCGCCACTCTGCTTGATAAATTGGGTAGTGGGGGGTGAAAAGCTCTTTGAGGTAGCTCCCAAAAGACTGTTCCGATAGTTGGTAAAGTTCGTTTGCTTTCTCGTGAAAAGTAAGGGTATCTCCACTTTGTAAATAAAAAACATAAGTACACCCAAACGCAAAGCACATCATGGTTTTGATGCCCAATCCAATCCAATACAGTTTTTTTGGCCCTTCCTCTGGTTGAAAACTAAAAGCCAAGGAAAGAAGTAGTATAATATTGATGATGATCCAAATCATGAAGCGAATGTCTTATTAAGTATTGAAACCCCAATATTACAGCGCAGGCATTTTTTCTTTTTACACAGTTCGTTATACTGAAAAATCAATGCTTGTGAGTCGGCTGCATTCGAAGGAGTTATATTCACCGATTTCCATTGATTGATAATGTGGTTTGACTCAGCAGAGAGATTTTCAAGTATCTGGCTTGCTTGCTCAAGGTACTTGACTTCATCAAGATATTTGGCGTAAGCTGTAAGAATAGGTACTATAGAGTTGATAATGATTGTATTGATTGAAGACTTACCTAACCGGTAATGACGCGTAGATGGTTTGTTGAAATCATAATGTGTTTGCCAATAGGCTGGAAGGCCAGGATTTAAGAACACCTGAGCTGATTTGATGTCAGCAATATTTAAGAGGTGTGCAAAAATCTGCTTGGAATGAGCAATGAATGTAGCAAACTGCGCCAGGCGAATGGATGGAAAGTTTGCAGGACGCATTTTTCCGTGCTTCCAATGGTGTCTCATTAAATTTGGCGAAAGTCCATGTTTTGGGACAAGGTAATCGAATTCTGATCTCAGTTTTGACTGATATTCATCGTCCATCTTCTCCAGATAGCCAGCCATTCCAAAGATCAATGCAAACACCTGATCTTCTTTTTGGTGATATTTTCTTAAAATATGATAAGGGAGTGATTCCGCTAAGCGCCGAAAAGCCTCATCGTTAGTTTTGAAACCAAAGTTTCTACAGATTACACGATAAGCCGTTTCTTCCCAGTCTCCGTCTGTGTCTTTCAATATCTCTGTTACTTTTCGTCCTTTCTGCTGAAGGCGTGCAGCTAGTGCCTTGTCCAGCATCCCATGAATATGGATTTCGTTGATTTCAGAGATGGTTTGTGTGCACCGAATAGTTTGTGGCTGGTTGATGTAGTGGCGATAGGACTGTTCAATACCTGTACTCACAAAATGCTTCATTTCAAAGGTTGGGATTGCTTTGCCATTGATTTCAATTTCACAATCGTGCTCCCAAACTACGTGAAGTATTACATTGTCATACGCACGATCTGTTGAATGGCCATGTCTTTTCCAGTCGGAAGATTTATAATGGATCTCTACTGATCCAGACCAGGTCAATTCATCTAATTTCAATTGGGCTTCCAGGAAGTCTGGTCCCGAATCATGATTCTGGAATCCAGTCTTGAAAACAGTGAGCGATACACCGTCAACCAACTGAAGGTTTGGAGCATCAAACTTCTGGAAATTCCATAAGTACTGTAGAAAATATTCATCCATGGTGATGAATTGTTTTTTCTAATATAGCACAAAATGCTATTATCAACCCAAGAGTCTAGTAAAAGTGCTTTTGAATCTCTGCAGCCATTTGAATCTGCAGGTTTTTGGCAGCTTCAGCTGCCTTTTCAGCAAAATCCTCATCACTGCCAGCATAGATAATGCCACGAGAGGAGTTGACCAGCAGGCCACATTGTTTGTTCATGCCGTACCTACAGACTTGTTCCAGACTTCCACCTTGAGCACCAACTCCGGGGATCAGTAAAAAATGATCAGGAATAAGCCGTCTTACCCCGATCAGGGATTCTGCACGTGTAGCACCCACCACATACATCATGTTGTTTGGGTTGCTCCATTCGGTACTTTTCTTGATTACTTGTTCATATAACTTCTCACCTGTACCTTCCATCATCAATTCCTGAAAGTCAAATGAACCCTTATTTGAAGTGGCAGCCAGAAGGACCACCCACTTTCTGGAGTACTCGAGGTATGGTGTCACGGAATCCTCACCCATGTATGGCGCTACAGTCACCGCATCAAAATCCATGTTTTCGAAAAAAGCCTTGGCGTACATATTTGACGTATTGCCAATGTCCCCTCTTTTTGCATCAGCGATAGTGAAGATATCTCTAGGAATGTACTCCATGGTTTTCTCCAGGGATGCTAGACCTTTACTTCCATATGCTTCATAGAATGCGAGATTTGGCTTATAGGCCACAGCATAGGGAAGTGTGGCGTCAATGATCTGCTTATTGAATTCAAATATTGGATCCTCGGTATCGAGGAGGTGTTTGGGTAATCTGGTAAGATCCGTGTCTAGTCCTACGCAAAGGAATGATTCCTTCTGTCTGATTTTGTCGAATAGTTGCTGACGTGTCATGATGGAGAATGGTTAGCCTGATGCGAAAATAAGTAATTCTATCAGATACAGGTTTGAACTGTGCAGTATCGTTTTGTCGTTTGTCTAAAACAAAAGAAACGATGCCTAATGGCACCGCCTCTAACATGATTAATCTAGCGAATGTGAACTTTTAGTTAATTCATATTGAACGAAGCAGTTAATCCATTGGCATTGAACCCTTCACCTGAGCCGCCTACTTGTGCATTTTTGTATGATTTAACTGTACCAGAAATCTTGCAACTACTTCCATCAGCTGAGGTGGTAACATCAGCGAACCAAATTTGTCCAGAATCTGATGGATCTTGTAAGACCATAGGAAAGTCATTAATTGTTCCGGGTGATCCAGGAGAATACACTGCTTCAAATGTGATATCTTCTCCCTGTATTGGGATGTTCGCATTCAGTGCAGGGTAACTTTTGCCATTAATTGTTAGTGAAGTCCAGTCATTACTATCAGTTTGAATAGTGATTTCATTTTGACTTGGAAGGATATTCAAATGTGCCATTTTCTTATAGTATTTAAAATTATCCCTACTCTTAAGGCTTTTCGGGATACTCCTCTCAATATGCTGTTGAGATCAGTTCCTTTTTTTGAAAGTGGGGCGGTGGTCCACTTATCCGATCAGATGTTACAAAGTTGTTAGTTAACTCTCTGCTATGTAAGAGGATAAATGAGCGTTTTAAAAAACAAGTAGAAATACCTGTTTCAGATGAATGAGTAGATAGAAATATCTGAATTCTAGTGGAGGTATATGTAAATGGTTGAAAAAATCTTAGAATTGCTAAAAACCTAATGTTATGAAGAATTTAGAAAAAGTATTTATCCTGGTGCTAATGGTGCTCACAATGAGTTGTACTCCCGAATCGCAAGTGCCTGAGTTGAAAAAGCTCACAGATGAAACAAGTGATACTTCCTTGTTTGCGGTTTCAGTTAGTCAATTTGAAACTGACACTGCCAACTTCGCTGCAAAATCCAGAATGATTTTTGATACGGCCCTGGTGAATGATCCGGTACCAATTAAGGCATTTACAATTCACGCAGCAGACCTCTTGGAAGCTATGGGTTTACCGCCTAATGTCCAATGTACTGATTCCCTCAAATATACTTATGCAAGAATTTACCTCGGCCTTAATTCAAACAATGAGTTTAAACTGTACATGACACCTGTCGTAGATGCGAAGCTGTCCCAAAACATTGGTGGGAAAGATGTTATTAGAAATGGACCATATGAAGGCAATGTCGCTGGAGTCACTACCGGAGAAGTGTCGAATGGTTCCTATGTAATGGATTTTACTTCCCCATGTCCCAAAACATGTCCTGAAAAAGATTAGCGATTTCCTGAAGATTGATAAATGGAGTATTTGGCAGTTAATCTAATTGAGTACGCATCAGCACCAGTATTAATAACGGCTGTTTACGCTGGATTTATACATCATAGGTTGGTTACTGAGATGAGGATTTTGAGTTATTTCATTTTCCTGTCAGCCGTAATTGAACTGGTGTCTAAAGTGATGTGGTACCAGGGAGAAAATAACTTGCCTTTGCTCCATTTATATGTCCTCATTGGATTCATTCTTTTAGCTATGTTTTATCGGTCTATTCTTCAAGGGTTCATACCGCCGAAACTGATCAGTGCGGTCATTGCTGGCTTTACTTTGTTTACAATCATTAATTCTGCCTTTATTGAACCACTTACTACCTTCAATTCTTTGGCGTTGACTGTGCAGTCGGTGTTGATGATTATTCTTTGTGTGTTCACATTTTTGGTGCTTATGAATGATATAGTTCGAGAAAAACGACAAGATTTGCTTAGTAGCTTAAATTGGATCAATTCCGGGCTATTTCTTTACTATCTCTCCAGCTTGATGGTGTTTTATTTAGGAGATCAGTTTATCCAATATTATTCGGCACTTACCAATCAGTACCTTTGGAGTATGCATTCGTTTTTTGCAATGATCATGTATATCTGCTTAATTGTTGGTTTATGGAAGAGCCCCACGAGATTGAACTCTTAAGTATTGTTTTGCCATTGATAGGCATCATCTTCCTGATCGCTGTGGTGGTATTGTACCTCAATCAATACTTTCAGAGACAGTTGACCCAACAGAAACTCGCGGAACAAGAGCTCATAAATAAACAACAGCAAGCACTTCTTCAGACCAGTATCAACGCACAGGAATCAGAGCGCAAACGAATCGCAAGGGATTTGCATGATGAGCTTGGAGCAACCTTATCTATTTCCAGAATGCATTTGATGAAGCTGGAACAAAATCAGGAGATTTCAAAAGATCTAAAGATTTCCATTGAAAATGTCCGTTCTGTTATTGAGTCATCGCTCACTTCAATGCGCAGAATCAGCCATGAACTCATGCCGGCCCAGTTGGAAACATTCGGTTTGGCCAAAACCCTGCATACTGTTGTGAACCGTGTTAATGAAACAGGAGGGTTATCTTTAAGCCTAGAACAATCTTTGGGAAACATGAGAATGCCCTGGGAGTTGGAGGTAGGGATTTACCGTATAGTGATGGAGTTGGTGCACAACACCATTAAACATGGCAGGGCTGCGCAAGCACACATTTCCTTGAAAAGAATGCTCCATCAACTGGAAATGATCTACACTGATGATGGAGTAGGTATGAAGACTAATGTTGGAACCGCCGGACTTGGATTAAAAAGCATCGAGGCAAGAGCCAATGCTATCGGCGGAACCTTTCAAATATTCGAAGGACGTGGGTTTCATGCCAGAGTCGTATTGTCTATTAACATATGAGTAGTCAGATAAAAATTGGCCTAATAGAAGATCAGCACCTTTTTCGGGAAGGGATGAAGGCGATTTTGAGTTTGGAGAGTGATTTCGATGTGGTTTTTGAGTCTGCTGATGGATACACTGTGCTGGATAAATTATCAGAACTGAAACTTGTGCCTGATGTGATGATGGTAGATTTATCCCTACCGCCAAATAATGGGAATGAATTTGACGGTGTACGAGTAACGGATACACTTATGCAACATTATCCAGAGATGAAGGTGATTATTCTCTCCGTTCATGATGAAGAAGGTTTCATTGCTGAGCTAATTGAGCATGGGGCAAATGGTTATTTGGTGAAAGACAGTGATCCAAATGAAGTAGTGGAAGCGATAAGGTCGACCTATACCAAAGGTTCCTATATCAACCATAAGGCCTTAGTGGCCATTCAAAACAAGATGAAAGGAGGTGCAGGTCCAGCATTTCATCAAGCACCTTCTTTTCCTTTAACCAAACGAGAAATTGAAATACTTCAATTGGTATGTGAGCAGCTTACCGCTGAGGAAATAGGTGAACGCCTATTTATTAGTATGAAAACCGTCAATGGGCATAAAAACAACTTGCTAAGAAAAACACAATCCCGTAATATGGCTGGATTGGTCCTTTATGCAGTAAAAAATGGAATAGTGTCAATTTGAAGACGAATAAAAAAGGCCCGGAAAATTCCGAGCCTCTATTTCTTATCTAAAATCAATTACTTCTACATCTGGGTGATCATCCACATTAAATGTGAAAAATTCATCAGTAAGATTTTTTTCTTTGAATCCTTTGATCTTGTAGATATATTTGTTGCCGGAATGTTCAAAAACCGTGAACTCCTTCAGGTCGTCATTCTTGTCAATAACCAGCTTTATTTTATAATAGCTTTTTTCTTTTGATTCTGGGTCTAATTCGACCAACCTGTCTCCATTAGAACTTTTTGAAGCGAGGTTGTATTTAAATCCGTCTTTGTACAAATCATAAATATTTCCCAAAGTGATGTCTTGCTCCTCAGGCTGGTAAGTACTTACAGTGACTTCTTCAAGTTCTTCACTGTAGCTGTATACGTCCACTCCATTGTTGAAAATCTCCTGACCAGCCACCTTCAATACATACATATCGCCTTTCACAGCGATCTCACCTTTAATTGTTTCATTGATTTTGGCCGACTCATTGATCATTTCCTGAGTGAAACTAGCTTCAAAGGAGCCGATTTTCTTGTATTTGGAGCTCATGGCATCCAGTACTATGAGCGCTTCAGGATCGTACTGAGCATTAGCTCCCAGTGCTGCACAGATAATGACAAATACATAAATTAACTTTCTCATGTCTCTAAATTTGATGATGGTTCTCATTGGCAGAACCAAGGTTTATTAATACTTCTGGTCTATCTCATTCAATAACTGTTCCAAAGCGTATTCGTCTGGAATTAAAACGTCTCTTGCCTTACTTCCCTCGAATGGCCCAACGATGCCTGCAGCCTCCAACTGGTCAATCAAACGTCCTGCTCTGTTGTAGCCTAGCTTCATTTTTCGCTGAATCAACGATGTGCTTCCTTGCTGATGCATCACAATGAGTTTTGCGGCATCTTCAAACAAAGCATCCCGGTCGGACAAATCAACTGCCCCGACTTCTGAAGCATCTGAATCGCCAACAAACTCAGGCAGCAAATAAGCTTCGTCGTAGCCACGCTGATCTCCCACAAACTCACAAATCCTATCAACCTCAGGGGTATCTACGAAAGCACACTGAAGCCGGATTAATTCTGATCCCATAGACAACAGCATATCTCCCTGTCCAATCAACTGATCAGCGCCACCTGTATCCAGAATGGTCCGTGAATCAATTTTGGAAGTTACCCTAAATGAAAGTCTGGCAGGGAAGTTTGCTTTAATGATACCGGTAATTACGTTCACCGATGGTCGCTGTGTGGCTACAATCAAGTGGATTCCAATAGCTCTGGCCAATTGTGCAAGCCTGGCAATCGGGGTTTCAATTTCCTTTCCTGCTGTCATCATTAAGTCTGCCAACTCATCTATGACCAATACAATGTATGGCAGGTATCGGTGACCTTTTTTAGGGTTGAGCCTTCGGCCAATAAATTTTTTATTGTACTCTTTGAGGTTACGGCAGCCTGCATCTTTCAGCAGGTCGTATCGGTTGTCCATTTCGATACATAGCGAGTTTAGCGTGTTAACTACTTTGGTAGTATCCGTGATGATAGCCTCTTCACTATCCGGCAGCTTAGCCAGGAAATGTCTTTCCAAATGGTTGAAAAGAGTCAATTCCACCTTCTTGGGGTCAACCATCACAAATTTCAGCTGTGATGGATGCTTTTTGTAAATCAAGGATGTGATGATCAGGTTCAGTCCAACAGACTTACCTTGACCAGTGGCACCGGCCATGAGTAAATGCGGCATTTTGGCCAGGTCAGCCACAAATACCTCGTTGGAGATTGTTTTACCAAGCACAATAGGGAGGTCCTTGTCACTCTTCATGAACTTCTCGGTGGTGATTACAGACTTCACGTCCACCATTTCCTTGTTCTTGTTTGGTACTTCTATACCGATGGTGCCACGCCCAGGAATAGGGGCAATGATCCTGATGCCAAGAGCCGCCAGGCTTAGTGCAATGTCATCTTCCAGGTTTTTTATTTTGGAAATTTTGACGCCTGCCTCCGGTACAATTTCATAAAGCGTAACAGTAGGGCCAATGGTAGCCTTGATACTGGAGATGCCAATCTTAAAGTTGATCAGCGTCTCTACGATCTTATCCTTGTTCTGCTCTAACTCGTCTTTAGATACCTGTATGTCTCTTTGCGGATAGTCTATAAGCAGGTCGGCAGTTGGGTACCTGTATTTTGGAAGATCCAGTGTTGGATCATAGTTTTCCATTTGATCGACACGTACCTCATCATCTTCAGGGATTTCTACTGGAAAGGAGTTTTCCTCAACTTCTTCTTCCTCGGGTATTTCTATGGAAAGCTCCAGGTCCTCCTTGGGTGTGGCTTTTCGAGGTTGTGGCTTGTTTTCCAGAGTCCACGATTCCTTTTCGGGAGCTGGTTCTGGAGTTTTCTCTTCTTCTTCTTCTTTTGGTTCAGGCCTCAGGTCAAAGGAAAATGGATCTTTCTCATCTTCTTTCTCATCTCCTTTTTCTTCTTCCTCTACTTCAGCCTTCACCTGCTTGAGTATGAAATCGAGCGAATTGTCTTTTTTCCCTTGGCTTTCTTCTTGTTCATCTTCTTCTTGTTCATCCTCTTCCGCTAATTCACTCTTTGCGAAAAGTGCTTTTAACCGAGTTTTAGTGTTCAGCACAACTTCATCCACAACAGGGATTTGGGTAATATCAAAGAAGTACATATTGAAAACAAGGAACAAGAAAACAAGGAAAAGCAACGAACCCCAACCCATCAATCCTTCCAATATGATGGCAATTTCAAAACCAACCCCGCCACTTAGGAAACCCCACTCACTCACCTCATCAGTATTGATCATGAAGTAGCCGATAAAAATACTTGTCCACAGCAAGTAAAATAGTGTGAAGGAGAATGTTTTAGATAAAGAGAATACGCGTCTTTTCCACAGGATTCTATGTCCAGCTAGAAAGAGCAACGGTGGGATAAGCAATGCGGCAATCCCGAACCAAAGGAAAATAAAATAATGAGCAGTAATGGCACCAATTGTTCCGAACCAGTTCTGAACTTCCTGTCCAGAAGCCTTGATATCAGTTTGTGTAATGGCTTCTACCACACTCTGATCAGCTTTACCCGTGCCTAAATATGAGATAAACGAAACGATCAGGAAGAATGCAGACAGTAAAAGGAACATTCCAATAGCGATATGAAACTTTCTATCGTTGAAAAAATCAAGTTTGAACTTGAATGATCCTGAAGAAGACTGCTGTTGTTTTTTGTAGGTGTTTTGTGCCATGTGAATCTTAACGAACAAAAATAAGGGAGATTGACTCCACCATCAAGCGTTTTCTAATATTGCCTTTTTGATGTCTTTAATTAGCCCGGGGCCTTTGTATACCAGGCCCGTGTAAACCTGCACGAGGTTAGCGCCGGCTTTTAATTTAGCTATTGCATCTTTGCCAGACAGAATTCCTCCAACGGCAATGATTGGAATCTTACTATTGAGCGATCTAAGGTATTCAATTATTTCGGTAGATCGATTAAATAATGGAGCTCCACTTAAGCCACCTGCACCGATTTCTTCCAATTCTTCATTCGAAGACTTCAACCCACTTCTGTCGATAGTGGTATTCGTTGCAATCAAGCCATCCAGATTGATGTTCGTGGCGATTTCTATGATGTCATCTAGCTGTGAATTGGTAAGATCAGGAGCTATTTTTAGGAGGATAGGTTTCTTCTTTGGTTTTTTTGAGTTTGCTTCCTGAAGTTTTACAAGTAAAGCCTGAAGAGGTTCTTTTTCCTGCAATTCCCTGAGGCCAGGCGTGTTTGGAGAGCTAACATTGACTACAAAATAATCAACGTAAAGATACAGCTTGTCGAAGCATTTCAGGTAGTCACTTGTAGCTTCTTCATTTGGCGTTATCTTGTTTTTCCCAATATTCCCACCGATGATAATCCCCTTCGGTCTTTTTTCAAGGTTTTTAATGGCTACCGTCATTCCATGATTATTGAAACCCATTCGGTTAATCAGTGCTTCATCTTCAGGAAGCCTGAACAAGCGAGGTTCCGGGTTTCCAGGTTGTGCCAAAGGGGTAACTGTTCCAACTTCAATGAACCCAAACCCCATCGCTTGAAATTCATGGATGAACTCAGCATTTTTGTCAAATCCTGCAGCCAATCCTATTGGATTTTTAAAGGTGAGACCGAACAGCTTTTGCTCCAACTTTGGGTGCTCCATTGCGTAGAGCGACCTGAATATAGACTTGACAAATGGAAATTTGAAAGCTGACCTGAGTACACCTGTGGTAAAATGATGCGCTTTTTCAGCTGGCATTCTGAATAAAAAGGACTTGGCTAATTGATACATGCTCTGCGGAAAATCAGGTCTATGGGTACGTCGGCAAAAGTATAGAATTAAAAGAGATGTCCGAAATAAGGTTGTATAGAATGTATCGCATTGGGAGTCAGCATTTTTACTTACTGAGTTATTTTACCAACTCACCCCGTAAAAATGTCCATTCCTCGAATATTAACATCATTTCCACTTAAAATACCGTAAAATTGATAAACCAAACAAAGGGTTCCATGACAGCTTTAGATACAATCAAACAGCAAGTGAATTCCCTGCCAACTGAGCAGAAGTATTCACTGAAATCGTATTTGAATCATGCTTTGATCGAAGGAAAAATCCTTGAGACCCAAAAGAAGCAAGGCATGAGACAAATTAGAACGGCGCTCAAGTCCGGATACCAATTTTAGGCCATTAACCAATTTTAAGACATTTCCTGAGATGCTTAGGTGCTTGCACCTTAGCTCCTTGGGTGAAATTCCCTAATCACCTGCCTCAGATAGTCTCTATCCAGATGGGTATAGATTTCCGTGGTGGTGATGGATTCGTGCCCGAGCATTTCCTGCACTGCTCTCAGGTCTGCACCACCTTCTATTAAATGTGTGGCAAAGGAATGCCTGAATGTATGCGGGCTGATGCTCTTTTTGATGCCTGCTTTCAGCGCCAGGTCTTTGATGATATTGAACACACTGATCCTGGAAATACGCGATCCCCTTAGGTTCAGGAATAAATAATCTTCGTTCCCTTTCTTGATGTCCTGATGTACCCTGACATGGTCTTTGTAAAGTTTCATGTGCTTCAGTGCTTCTCTTCCAGTAGGCACAAGGCGTTCTTTATTTCCTTTTCCAATAATCCGTAGAAACCCGACATCATCATAGATATTGCTTATCCTCAATTCGATCAGTTCAGTCACCCTAAGCCCGGAACTATAAAGTGTTTCGAGCATGGCCCTGTTTCTAACGCCAGCTTCAGTAGAAAGATCAATTTCAGCTAAAATTTTCTCAACCTCATGAAAGTCCAATGTATCCGGGAGCTTTCTGCCGATTTTCGGGGATTCCAGAAGCTCTGAAGGGTCTTTGATCATCAACTCTTCATAAACCAGGAATTTAAAGAAGGATTTGATCCCGGAAAGTATCCTCGCCTGGGAGTAAGGAGACATGCCCAATTCATTGATAAATTCCACAAAGTCAACCAGGTTTGACTGAGAAACCTTCAATGGGCTTAACGTTAAGTTTTTGATTTCGAAAAACTCCCGTAATTTCGTAATGTCGTGAATATAGGCCTCTATGGAATTGTCGGCTAGTGACCGTTCCAGCTTGAGGTAGTTGCGATATTGCTTTACATAAATTTCCCAGCTCACAGGAGCTAATTTAATTGGAGAAATCGAATAAGCTGACAAAGAATTCATTGGAAACTGAAATAATAGGTAATGAAAGTCATCATCATTAATGGACCCAACCTCAACCTTCTTGGCACCAGAGAGAAAGAAATCTATGGCGATCAGCAATTTGAAGCCTACTTTGATACCCTGAAGGAAAAATACCCAAAGGTGGAGTTGAGTTACTATCAGTCAAATCATGAAGGTGGATTGATAGACAAACTTCATGAGGTAGGTTTTAGCTATGATGGCATTATCGTCAATCTGGCGGGTTATACTCATACTTCCATAGCTTTGGCGGATGCTATAGCGGCCATTAAGTCACCAGTGGTAGAGGTACATATTTCCAATATACACGCCAGGGAATCATTCAGGACACACACTTATACCGGTGCTAAGTGCAAAGGCATCATTTCGGGTCTTGGGCTCAAAGGATATGAATTGGCCATTCAATATTTTTTGGATTAATGAAGCAGGCTAACTTTTATCCCGGACCATCACGCGTCTATTCCAACATTACAGAATACATCTATGAGGCTTATATGGATGGAATCATGTCCATTAATCATAGAAGTCAGGAGTTTATGACGCTTTTGCGAGCGACCAAGACCGAACTCCGCATTAAGCTGTTGATTCCTGAAGATTATGAAATTATCTTCACTTCTTCGGCTACTGAATGTTGGGAAATCATCGCCCAATCACTTACAGAAAAAGGGAGCCAGCATTTTTACAATGGTTCGTTTGGGGAGAAATGGGCAAGTTATGCTTCTGAGATTACCAAAACCAGGAATGTCCACTTTGGGATTAACGAAAAACTACCTACCGGTGACATTGCTATGGGATTTGACGTATTGTGTGTAACTCAAAACGAGACTTCTAACGCTACGATGATTGGAATGGAGAGCATGCGAATGCTTAGTACTGAAAACCAGGACAAGCTGATCGCTGTAGATGTTACTTCCTCATTTGGTGGAGTGAAATTGGATTACCTGCAAGCAGATGTATGGTATGGCAGTGTTCAGAAATGTCTTGGACTTCCTGCGGGCATGGGTTTTATGATCCTATCTCCAAAGGCTGTTCATGTTGCCGAAAAAATAGGAGAGAACACCCGATACAATAGCCTTGTGAGACTTATAGAAAATGCACAAAAGGACCAAACTTCGTACACACCAAATGTGCTGAGTATCTATCTGCTACTGAAGACTCAGGAGGCAAGTAGGGGTATTGACTATATCAATGAGAAGCTGACAGGGAGAATGGACGCATACACTGAGTTATTTAGTCAGACTGATGGTATTGACTTCCTGGTGGAGAATAATGAAGTGAGATCTACTACTGTGCTCGCACTGACTGCCACAGCTCCTGAAAAAATAAAGCATAAGGCCACAGATAGGGGAATCGTACTGGGTAGCGGCTATGGCCCATGGAAAAAGTCCACCTTCAGGATTGCCAACTTCCCGGCCATTAAGACCAAGGAAGTTGAGAAACTTTTAGCATTTTTTGCGAAGTACTATTAACGGCGTTGGATCACCACTGATTCATTGATCCAGCAGTCCACAGTGATCTTCTTACCTTCTTCCTGATTTTCATTGAAGATATCTTCAATCGATGGAAACTGAGCTTTAGAAGCTTCCATTTGCTCACTGTTGCCAGCTTTTTGGTACATTTCATAAGCAGCAATGTATACAGCACGGTCTTTTACCCTGCTTTCACCGCTTTTACAAGTCTCATAGCTCAGGAAGTAGAGATTGCCTATGAGGTTATAGGCTTCTTTTGCTCCGGGTTTTACACTTAGTGCTTCATAAGCCATGGATCTGGATTTGCGATAATCGCCTTGCTTAAAAGCCACAGAAGCCAGACCCATAAGGGCATCAAATTTTTGATCAGGAAGTTCTGTTAAGTCACGTGCCTTGCCGTAATACTCACTTGCCTTGGTATAATCCTCACTACGGTAATACTTATCACCAAGTGCTTTTCCTAAGGAGAAAGAAGGATCGGCCTTAAATACCGTTTCCCCCGCTTTGGTAAAGTATGGTTGATCGGTACATTTAGCCTTTAGTGAGTAAGAGAAGATCTTCTTGGCGATGTTGAGGTCTTCCGGGTTTTGTTCAAACTTGGGAACCAGGTTGATGGTAATAAAGTCACAATTGAGGATCTCTCCAAGGGAGTTCAGGAAAGCATCTATTTTGTCTTGTTCCTTTAGTAGCTTTTCTCTGTTGCCTCCACTGGCTATTTTCGAATCAATTGTGCTGGTAATGGTAGTATGGATGTCCAGTACTGCAGTTGGTGTCATCACATCAGGATCACTCTTGTGATAGTAAGTGGCCAAAGTCATATATGGAGTCAGGTTGAATTCCGAAATTTCCTTTGGATCGAAACCATATAGTTCCTGATAAAGCTCAAGTAGCAAAGGATATTTGGACCGGTCTTTATAATACATTTTAAAGGCGGTATAGGCTTTTCTGTCGATGACAGATTCCTTGTTGTCAAAATACTTGACCCGCATATCATAAGTCCAGAGAATAGAGTCTTTAAGTATTGCCTGGCGTGCCTCGGAAATCCCGCTTTCTATTAGATTGTCCAGCACCTTTGGTCCATCCTGATAGATGGACTCGTGTAGGTCCGGAGTGTTGGCATAGAGCCAATTGAGTGTTTTGAAGCATTCATTCCACTTGTCGGTGCTCATCAGTAGTTTGTAATAAGCTTGTTTTTCCTGTGCCAGTTTGTACTGGTCAGGATCTTCAGGCCAGTTCCATCCTGTTTGAGCGTATGCAGATATAGTCAAGAAGCTGCAAATTATTAGTCCTATTAGTCTTTGCATTTTTGAGTTGGTAATTATTTTTTGAGCAATTTGATTAAAAAAGGTACATAGATAGTCCACATCCAAATTAGCTTTGCGTTAAAATTTTTCGGACGAGTGTTCAATTTTAAAGAAATTCTTTCGGTTTCGCTGATCCTTTTTTCAGTAATAGACATCCTAGGGAGTGTCCCGATCATCATTGATTTACGTAAAAAAGCCGGACATGTTCAGTCTGAGAAGGCAACACTTGCTTCAGGAGGCCTTATGATCCTGTTTCTATTTTTAGGAGAAGGTATTTTAAACCTGTTCGGAATAGATGTGGGATCCTTTGCCATCGCCGGTGCCTTGATCATGTTTTTTCTCGGGCTGGAAATGGTGCTTGGGATCCATTTTTTCCGCTCAGACAATGAGGACTTGTCTTCTTCCTCTATAGTTCCGTTGGCATTTCCATTGATTGCTGGTGCCGGTACTTTGACCACTCTGATCTCGCTTAAAGCCATTTACGCCACACCCAACATACTGATTGGGGTTGTGCTCAATTTGATCTTTGTATACCTCGTATTGAAGTCTTCGTCTTGGTTGGAGAAGAAAATTGGCTCTGCTGGTTTTAATATTTTGAGAAAAGTATTTGGTATTATCTTGCTGTCCATTGCTATCAAGATTTTCAAGACTTATTTACTTCAATAAATGATTACGATTTACACAGACGGTGCTGCAAAAGGAAACCCCGGACCTGGAGGTTATGGTACGATCCTGGACTTTCAGGGAAAGCGTAAGGAGCTTTCAGAGGGGTTTAGGCATACCACCAATAACCGGATGGAGCTGTTGGCTGTGATCAAAGGCCTGGAAGCGATCAAGAAACCCGGCTGGAATGTGCTGGTCTATTCGGATTCCAAATATGTGGTGGATTCAGTGGAGAAAGGCTGGCTAAAAGGATGGGTGGTCAAAGGGTTTAAGGGAAAAAAGAATCCAGATCTTTGGAAGCGGTACCTCAAAGTGGCTGAGCAGCACAACGTGAAGTTCAAATGGATCAAAGGCCATGCAGGACACCCGGAAAATGAACGCTGTGATCAGCTGGCTGTACAAGCTGCGGAAGGGCGTAAACTCAAAGTCGATAAAGAGTTTGAAGCTATTGAAGGCTAGCCAAGGGTTTTGAAATTCTCCAATAAGGCATCTCCATACTTCTTTGAAAGCGGTATTTTGCTTTCACCTATAAATACCGCAATGGGATTGAAGGAAGTGATCCTAGACCTGTTTACCACATACGACCGATGAACCCTGGCGAAAATATTGGGGGGTAATTGTGTCTCAAAATCTTTGAGTGTGGAACGAATGATATGTCTGTTTGAGTCCGTGTAGATTTCCAGGTAGTTGTCATCGGATTTGACATAAGTAATATCCTTCAGGTTCACTTTTACATACTGGAAGTTTTCTTTGACAAAGAAATAGTCCCGAATGATGAATCCATCGTCATCGTTTTTATTGATGATTTCGCTAAAGCGTTTCAGCGCTACTTCTATAGACCCATATAAGTTTTGTTTTTCAATGGGCTTAATGAGGTAACCATAGGGTGATGTATTGACGGCCAGGTCAATGGTTTTTTTATCACCATAGGAGGTAAGGAAAATGAACGGAAACTGCTGATCCTCTTTGATTTGGTTAGCCAACCAAATGCCATCCTCATCCCCTTTAAGGTTGATGTCAAATAAGGCAATGTCTGGCGGGTTGCTTTTTATTTTGTCTAGCGCGCTTTTGGCCCTGATACAAATGTCTGCTACTTCATATCCGAGTTCTTCAAGCATGTCGGAGATGGATTCAGCAATAATCATCTCATCTTCTACAATAAGTACACTAAGGGCTTCCAATGTTGTATTTTGTCAGTTGTTAATTGTCCCAAATTATAGCAACACAGATGAAAGTTGTGTTTGTATTTCGATGAATAAAGACAGGGAGACCAGCAAAGCCTCGCTTCACCGGCCATTCTGCCTTAGATCTTAATGTTGCTAGTGGTGTAAAGATGTTAAATCAAGTATTTTGACACCTGATTTTTGGGGTGAATGCCATTCATCTTGTGGTGGATGAAACTAAGCGGCAAACCGCAACTCAAAAGTTGTTCCTTTGACAGACTCGAATTTGTACTCAGCTTCTAACTGCTGACTGAGCATCTTCACCAGTCGCAGCCCAAGTGATTTTGTTTTGCGAATATCTACTTCTTCGGGGATTCCTCTGCCATCATCAGAGATGGTCAGGATGTATTGGTCATCGACGTTCCTCAGAGCAATGGAGAAGGTGCCTTTGTCCAATCCCTTATAGGCATACTTGAAGGCATTGGTCGCCAGCTCATTGACAATCAGGCCAAGAGGAATGGCGGTTTCCACATCAAAATTAATCTGATCAGATTCTATCTTCAGCCGTACTTTTTCCGCAGACCTACCAAAAGAGGCTTGGATTTCCTGAAGTAGTTCCTGAAGGTATTCGCCAAAAGGAATACTCTTGAGGTCCTCATTTTCGTAGAGCTTTTGATGAATCAGCGCCATGGAGCGTACGCGGCCCTGACCTTCTTCCAGAACTCTTTTGAAATCTTCATCCTCAAACTTACCGGATTGGAGGTACAGGAGTGAGGCGATAATTTGGAGATTGTTTTTTACACGATGGTGAATCTCTTTGAGCAGTGATTCCCGCTCTAGTAGCGCTTTTTCAATAGTTTCTTTTTGCTCATGTATTTGTTGGGTTCTTGCTGTGATAGTCGCTTCAAGCTTTTTATTGAGCTGTCTGAGGCGGGAAGCGTTTAGTTTGACAATAATCCAGATAATCCCAATTAGCACGAATCCATAAATAACAAGTGCCCAAACCTGGAAATACCAGGGAGTTTCTATTGTAAACCTGAAACGACTTGTTTTGCCCGGATTCTGATAAATGTTGATAGCCCTCACCTCAAAGGTGTAGTCCCCGAAGGACAAGTTGGTGTAATCCTTAAAACGTTCGGTTTCCCATTCTGTCCATTTGTCATTGAACCCTAATAGCCGATATTGGAAATAATTGTGGGCGGGATCTTCATAAAACGCTGCACTGAAATTGAAACGAAGCGCGTTTTGTTCTGGAGTAAGTTGGTAAACTTTCGAGAACTCAGTGTAAGTGCTGGCCACCACCGAATCTGAATCGGTTAGTTCAACTTCCGTAATCAATGTGTTGTAAGAAACCGTATCTTTCTGAGGTACATTGCTATCAATGTGCATAAGTCCTTTGCCAGAAATCAAAATGCTATTGTCCTGAATGGTGATGTGCTGAGAGTATACAGTGCTTAACTTCCATGAAGGGTAATTGATTCTTTGATAACCGTCATGCTGAGGTTTCAAGAGGGTAAAAAAAGTCTCATCTTTTCCGTACATGACCCACACATGTCCATTGTTGCCCTGCACAAGCCTGAACACACGCTTATTCTCCACGATCTCATTGAGCTCCCTGTGTGGTAGGAATTGACCGCTGAGGCTGTCATAATAGAAAATTCCACTGTGTGTTGTGAAGAGGGCTCCATTGTCAAATGGGAACACGCGATTGTCATACTTTAGCGGCAGCCCTGAGTCTTCGTCATACGCCTCGATGCTTAGGGAATCATGATCAGGATTTAAACTTAAGTTAAAAACACCGGTTCCAGAGTTGCTCATCCAAAACTCGTCTTTATACCTATTGACGATAAAATCCGCAGCTAGCCGCTGAGTAGTCAGATCACTTTTAAACCTCCACTTATCTTCTTCTTTTTCAAATTGTAAAAAGTTGCCGCCAGAAGAACCAGTAAGGAGGCTTTTGCCATCCTCGGAGAAATCCATTGCCCAGATGACGTCCGGGCTGTTATAGATTCTTTGGAGCTTGTTGTTGCTGATTTGGGAAAGACCGCCATCATGACCCGTTAGGACCGTGTTTCCGTGGGAGGTAATGTACCAGTATCCGCGGCTATCTGCATTGAGCTGCTCAAAATGTTTTTTTTCATTGGTATTCCACTTGCAATGATAAATACCCGTATATGATCCCACATACAGATCGTCCCCGACCATATGATGATACACTAAACTATTGTCCAGACCATTTCTGGAGTCCAGAATTGAGTAGGGGGAGTTCCATTCTATATGGGAGATTCCATTATCATGTGTGAGCCATAAGTTGCCGGATTCATCAAAGAAGTGGTTGTAAACATTGTTGGTTTCAATTCCAGATTCCTCATTGAGCGTAAGAAGTTCCTCCCCATTTTCATTGATGATCATGAACCCATTAGAAGAGGTACACAACAAATAAATGTCTTCATGCCTGGTTATTTTAGCAATTTCGGGAAAGTCAATATGCGCTGAAAATTTGCTGGGCCTTGTGAGGAGGTTTCCATTGCTGAATTCGGTAATGCCCGTCTCGCTGAGTATTGTGAGTTGATCTTCTCCTTCGATAAAGAGTCTTTTGGATGGCTGGTAAGGGGATTTATTCACCTTAACCAGTTCATCATTTACAAAACGGTACGTTGATTGATCGGCATTGATGAAATACGCTCCCTGAAATACGCCGGATTGCTGAAAGGCCTTGTCTTCAAAAACGCGTACATCCTCAGTGGAACTGTTGTATAAGACCAAATGATTGACAGAGTTAAAAAAGACATAATCGCCCACACTATGCGTCATGTGGAGTGCACCTATTTCTCCAACCTCTTCTGGTAACTTGTCCGTTAAAGAGTGAGTGATCAATTCACCAACACTGTTTTTACTTAAATACCCAAAGTCGTTGATGGAACCATAAAAAATCCGGCCATCATGGTGTATGGCAAAACTCCTGATTGCTTCATAATTTTTCATGAGGATTGTTTTCCAATCAGTTCCATCAAAACTTATCAATCCGCCATTGTTTGCGAAATGCATCACTCCCAAAGAATCCTGGGTGGCCGCCCAGTTCTGAGGGTGTAGTTCGTAAGTGTCTGATGTATAATTGGTAATGAGGGGGTAGCCAACGAACCGCCTGCTCGTTTGAGAATGTACCCGGAGCTGTACAACTAAAATAAGCACACAGGCAGTTAATAATCTTCGTTTAAGGCTAGATAAAAAATGGAGCGATGAGGTCATATCAGATTTCTAGTCCTCAAACTAGCGTGTTTCTCTATAAACAGGTAGACTTTGTGGCGAAACCCGTCTTTCTTGTGGAGAACGGATCAGGCAGCGAACTTTAACTCGAACGCTGTACCATTTTCTACGCTGAACTTGAAATCTCCCTCAAGCTGCTGACTGAGCATACGCACCAGTCGCAGGCCAAGTGATTTCGTTTTTCGCAGATCTACTTCCTCTGGGATACCGCTTCCATTGTCCTTTACATTTAGAGCGTATTGTCCATTCTGCTCTGTGAGTGAAATGCTAAGTAAGCCCTCAGATTTCTTCAAAAACGCATATTTGAAGGCATTGGTCGCCATTTCGTTCACAATGAGGCCAAGGGGAACAGCCGTATCCACATCAAAGAAAACATTGCTGGCTTCAATGTTGAGCTGAATGTTGTCCATTCCAAAGGAGGTACGTATTTCCGTTACAAGCTCCTGAAGGTATTCACCAAATGGAATACTCTTCAAATCTTCGTTTTCGTAGAGTTTTTGATGGATCAGTGCCATGGATCGAACCCTGCCCTGTCCTTCTTCCAGTACTTTTTTGATGTCTTCATCCTCAAATTTTCCCGATTGTAGGTAGAGGAGGGAGGCAATAATTTGCAAATTGTTTTTAACCCGGTGATGGATTTCTTTTAGCAGGGACTCACGCTCGGCCAGGGACTTACTAATTACTACATTTTGGGATGCTATACGGGTGGCATCTTTTCTTTTTCTGAAATAGAAGACAATGATGACTATTAGCAATACCGCAAATATTACCGCTGCACCAGTGAGCACGGCATTGATTCGGGCTTGTTCTTGTTCTCTGACTTTTCCTTTTTCTATCTCCTGCCTGGCCCTGAAGGCTTCATACTTTCCTGCTTCACGTGTGGCCTCTCGTTGCTGGTTATTATATTGGATTTCGCTAAGTACACGTTCTTTTTTCTTCAGTAGGCCTATGGCTTCAGCGTAATTTCCGGTTTGTTGCCTGATTGTTGCTTTCAGGTCAAAAATGTTTGCATGAAGCCTTTTATAGTTGTTGCCCGTTTCATTTTGAGTACCGGCCAAGACCATGTCCATATTGCGTTCTGCATTGGCTATGTCTCCAATTCTAAAATAGGATCTGGCCTGAAAGAACCGTGCGAAATATCGGGTACTTAACGTGGTGTCATTGAAAGCGAAAGCCCTGTCAAAATGAATGATGGCATCTTCCGGCATGCCAATTTGGTTGTAGATAATCGCTAAATCCTGATGTGCACTTGCTTCCCATTTGGTGCCAAGCTGTTTACTTAGTTCAATGGATTCCATACCTAGCGAAATAGCTTCTTCGGGTTTTCTCTTAAAAACGTAAGATCTTGCCAACATCTCATTGGTGGCGATGATGCTCTTGGAGTTTTGAAGTTGTACAAAAATCTCACGAGCTTTCTCGAAGTAATAAATGGCAGAATCGAGTTGTTGTTTTCTTTCACTCTCGAGAGCAAGCTCGTTGTACATGTGACCAACCCTGAGTTGGTTCCCAAGCAATTGCCATTTTTCAAGAGAAAGCTTGAAAAAGCCAGTGACTGAGCTGTATTCACCGATTCCCTTATATTTTTTGGCTAGATATTCAAAAAGCAGACCCTGCCCAAATTCATAATTACTAGTTTCTGCGAGTTCCAATGCTTCCAAGTAGTGGGTGATTGACTTTTCATTGTCACTGCTTTCCAGTAGCCCATCAATCATCATTGCCAGCACTAAAGATTTCTGGCTTTTTAGTTTATTGGCACTGGCTTGAATGGCCTTCAGTGTATCTGTGTTAAAGTCTATGCCGAAAGCGAGTGTTTGATCCAACCGACTCTCAAGGTTTAAAAGGTCAGAATTAATAATCTGAGTTCGGGGTGATATTTCTTCCTGATCACAACTTGTGAGTATCCAGAGTAGGAGCATTGCACACCATACAGACTTCAGGAAATTATGTTGTTGTTTTCTCATTTTCCAGACCAAACAAGACTTCTGACGCTGGAAAATGGATAGGTGGTAAGAAGAATTGATGTACTATTTTATTTATTTGAAATAAACCTACCCATGTTTTTCAGAATACTTCCCAATGCTTTCGACCAAACCAGTTAAATATTCCTCAAAGGCCATATAAAAATAAACCGACCACCAAAGGCAGTCGGTTTCCCAACCAACATAGAAAGTGATTTAAGAACCACATCTTAAACACTTTCTAATTTTTTTCAGTCACTGGTGGATGAGATTTTACAGTGTAAATAAAGCCGGCGGTTTGACCGCCGGCTTACCTGTTGCGGTGATTGTCCTGTAGGACGATCGCTTAATCAAAAGGTTTAGTGTAATTCTATCCAACTGGTACCGTCATACCCATTGAACTTACTGGTGGTGGTGTTGAAAATCAGTAATCCAGCAGCTGGTGATGATATGGCATCTCGCTGAGTAGTGGTCATTCGTGGTAATAATAGACCACCTGTGGTCGAGCTTACCTCCAGGGCAGCGCTGGCGTCTGGTGCTGACGTCCCAATTCCAACATTGTAATTATCATCAACTGCAAGTGCTGTTTTTGAAGCAGGTATTACAGTGGTTCGAAAGATCAGGTCTTTGTCACTCTGGAATTGCGCTACCCCTCCATCTGACCCATAAAATTGTCCTCCGGAGTATCCAGAGCTGAAGTATATCCCCGCATCTGAAAGGTATGGACCCCCAAGTATCAATGTGTAAACATTTCCACTTACCACCTCTAAAGTGTTGGAAAGCTCATAATCTGTTAATCCAGAAGGATTGTCAATGGAAATCGAATTGGTGACCAAGGGTGTTCCAGTAGCAGTCTCACCTTCATAGATAGATAGGTTAAAGGAAGTAGTGCCGGGGTAACTGTAAAACTGAAAGGCTACTTTGGTCAAAGTGCCTGTAGTACCTGCCGTGAAAGATTGACCAACTTGATTTTCAGACCATGTCTGACCAGAAGATGTAAGTGCTTGATCCACCAATTCCGATTGTTCTGCTTCCTGTACGACAAAGTTCCCGTTTTCGTCCGCATTACTCGCTGAAGATACCTGGGAATCCACATAGGCTTTTGTGGCAGCATCTTGTGCATTGCTTGGATCAGCAAGGTTGGTAATAACTACACTGCCCGCATCTGCTCCAGTTGCCAGGACCTGAGTTAGGGTACGGGATTCTCCCAGCCAGTTACTGCCATCATACTTGTTGATCTCATTGTCATCTGTGTTGTAAATTAGCAACCCTGTAGCTGGAGCGGAGATTTCATCTCTTTGAGCAGCCGTCATTCTTGGAATAAGAAGCCCCTTTTCAGTAGATGAAATTTCAACGGCAGCACTTGCATCTGGAGAAGCTGTGCCAATTCCTACGTTCAAATTATTATCTACTGCAATTGCTGTTTGTTTAGATTGGATATAGGTAGCAAAATGTGCGTCTCCAAACTGGAGATAGTCATAGTCTGCTCCTACATACAAAGAACCATTAGCGTAACCTGGGCTGTGACTTACGACCATCATTAAAGTTACATCTGGGTCATAGCTGGATATACGCACAGTATACTTTTGTCCAGCAGTCACTTCTATAGGATTTGAAAAATTGAATGTCGTTAGATTTTGATTACTAATAGACTGAAATGTGTAAGTTTCAGTATAAAGTATGTTTCCATGAGGGCCATCTCCTTCAATGATTTGAACAGTCAAATCACCACCGGGATTATTCCAGCCAATGCGCGTCTCATAGGTTGTCAATAGCCCTGTAGTACCGGCAGTGAACGATTGAAATAACTCATCGTCGCTGGTTCCACCTGTGCCAGAAAATGAATATGATTGATCTAACTCACCAGTTCCAGAAGGATAATTCTTTACTTCAAAATTACCACTTTCATTTGAGTTGTTTACTTCAGCTATTTCAGCATCTACATAAGCCTTTGTAGCTGCATCTTGTGCGTTTGTTGGGTCTGCCAGGTTGGTAATGCTTGTCGCATTCGCATCAGCATTGTCTCCCAGTATTTCTGAAAGTGTATTTGCTTCTCCAATCCAATTTCCACCATCATATTTGTTGATCTCATTGTCATCTGTATTGTAAATCAACAAACCAGTAGCCGGAGAGGAGATGTCATCTCTTTCTGAAGCTGTCATTCGTGGGATAAGTAGTCCTTTCTCCTTAGAATAAATGTCTAAGGCTGCACTTGCATCTGGGGTATCTGTTCCAATGCCAACATTAAAATTATCGCTTACTGAAAGCCCAATTCTTTCCTTGAGTTGGATTATTACTGAAAACTTGAGATCATTATTAGGAAGTGCCTGTACTGTGCTGTTAGAATACATTTGGCCACCGTCGTATAAGTTTGAAGCCCGATGCATACCAGAGCTTGTCCCCTCCAGATGGAACGTGTATTTATTACCGTTAACAAGTTCAACCGTATTCACAAGATCTATTACTGTGTTTTGTGCAGAGAGGTCTGCGATTGTGTTCGTTGCTAAGAGTGTACCATTATACCCCTCACCTTCATAGATTTTTAATGTTTTATTTGTGTTCGTGCCAGAGGATGAAAGGATTATTTTAGTAAGTGTTCCTGTAGCCGTCGCGGTGAAAGACTGACCAATGTTTACTTGTGAAAAACCAGATTCAGAAGTAGTTTGGGAGATTACAATTTCGTCCAGGTTTTCTTTAATCAGTAATTCAGCATCTCCTGTAAATACCTCGTTATTTCCTCCAAAAGCAGCATCAATTTGATCATCTACGTAGCTTTTATTGGCAGCGTGTACATTGGCTGTTGGACTGCTGATCGAAAGCGTCCCATCGAGAATAGCATTTCCGCCTTTGAACACAGTAAACGCATCAGACCTTGACTCGGAATCACCATTACCGATAACGAAAAGCCTGTCAGTGTCATCATTAGCAGGTAGGTAATCGGTATTGTAAGACCCTATGGCAAGTTCTGCATCTGCTCTAGCCACGGTGTGGTCACCCAATGTAGTTGAGTTGGATCCAGCTGCATTGGTAAAAAAGCCCAATGCCGTGGAATTAAGCCCATTAGCGGTAGTATATTGACCAAAGGCCATTGCATAATCAGCAGTAGCGTTCACATAAGTACCGATTGCAATGGAGCCGCTCATGGTTGCATCAGAATTATTACCAATAGAAACAGAACCGTATCCACTGGCCTTTACATTGCTTCCCTGTGCAAATGAGTATTGTCCAATATTGGCATCATCCCAATCGTCGCCTAAGCCATTCCCAACTCTGAAAGCACCTTTACTTTTGTCAAAAAACATTCGTTTATTGTCTTCTGATGTAGAGTTATCATCTGCAAGCTGTGTAGATCCGAATACGAAATCATCATCGGAATCACCAGCCGAAATCACATTGGATGTTTCAGAGAAAGCACCTAGATCGTTATTGTCCACATAGTTTTTGGTAGCAGCGTCTTGTGCGCTTACCGGATCTGCAAGATTGGTAATGTTGCTAGCATTGGCATCTGTTCCATTTCCAAGGACGTTTGAGAGGTTTTGCTCATCGGTATTGTCAAGATAAACTGATAAGTCAATGTCAGCTCCCCCATCTTCAAGTGTCAAGGTATTGGATGATAGTGTCAACATCTGGTTATCCGTATTGTCTTTGTACGCAGAAAGATCAACTGTACCTCCATTTTGAAGTGCCAGTTCATCATCAGTCAAAGACAGCATTTGATTGTCGGTATTTTGCCCGGCGTAAGGCGATAGATCTACACTTCCGCCGTTTTCAAGTGTAAGGGTAGTTCCATCAAGGATGAGAGCTTGATCATCAGTATCATCAAGAAATGCAGAAAGATCCACTGTTCCACCATCTTCCAAAGTCAGGATGTTTCCATCAAGGGAGATGGCCTGATCATCGGACTCCTCAGTTAAGAAGCCATTGTTGGCCACAAAGTCGTCCACTTCTTCTTCCGAAAGTTGTGTATTGGTATCATCTAGGAAGGCCGACAGATCTACTGTACCACCATCTTCCAAAGTCAGAATGTTCCCATCAAGGGAGATTGCCTGATCGTCAGATTGTTCAGTCAAAAAGCCATTGTTGGCTACAAAGTCGTCTACTTCTTCTTCGGAAAGTTGCGTATTAGTATCATCTAGGAAGGCCGACAGGTCTACGGTACCACCATCTTCCAGTGTCAGGATGTTTCCATCGAGTGATATTGCCTGATCGTCAGACTCTTCAGTTAAGTAGCCATTGTTGGCCACAAAGTCGTCTACTTCTTCTTCGGAAAGTTGTGTGTTGGTGTCCGTATCGTCCATAAAGGCCGAAAGATCAACTGTTCCGCCATCTTCCAAAGTCAGGATGTTTCCATCAAGGGAGATAGCCTGATCATCAGACTCTTCAGTTAGATAGCCATTGTTGGCCACAAAGTCGTCCACTTCTTCTTCGGAAAGTTGTGTGTTGGTGTCCGTATCGTCCATAAAGGCCGAAAGATCAACTGTTCCGCCATCTTCCAAAGTCAGGATGTTTCCATCGAGTGAGATTGCCTGATCATCAGATTCTTCAGTCAGATAGCCATTGTTGGCCACAAAATCATCTACTTCTTCTTCGGAAAGTTGTGTGTTGGTGTCCGTATCGTCCATAAAGGCAGAAAGATCCACCGTACCACCATCTTCCAAAGTCAGGATGTTTCCATCGAGTGAGATTGCCTGATCATCAGATTCTTCAGTCAGGTAGCCATTGTTAGCCACAAAACCATCTACTTCTTCTTCCGAAAGCTGTGTGTTAGTATCAGTATCATCAAGGAAAGCTGACAAGTCTACAGTACCACCATCTTCCAGTGTCAGGATGTTTCCATCAAGGGAGATAGCCTGATCGTCAGACTCTTCAGTTAAGTAGCCATTGTTGGCCACAAAGCCATCTACTTCTTCTTCCGAAAGTTGCGTATTGGTATCATCTAAGAAAGCCGACAGGTCCACTGTTCCACCATCTTCCAAAGTCAGGATGTTGCCATCAAGGGAGATAGCCTGATCGTCGGACTCTTCAGTTAAGTAGCCATTGTTGGCCACAAAGCCATCTACTTCAGCTTCGGTAAGCTGGGTGTCAGTATTGTCCAGATAGGTTGATAGATCCACTGTACCACCATTTTCTAGTGTCAATGTATTGTCAGATAATGACAACTGTTGTTCATCTGTGTTGGCTCCTAATGACCCAAGATTTACAGAATTCCCACCGGAGATTGAAAGTTCGGCGCCTGTTAAAGTTAATTCCTGAGTATCAGTACCTGTGCCGTCCTGAACAGCACTGAGGTCTACAGTATTACCCTCGGATATGCTCAATTCAGTACCGTTAAGTAATAGTGTCTGGTCATCGGTATCTGCACCCAGTACACCCAGGTCAACAGTGTTACCACCGCTTATTGAGAGTTCACTACCCGTCAGGGTTAGTTCTTGTTCATCGGTGCCTGTGCCGTCTTGCAGTGCACTTAAATCAACTGCGTTGCCTTCAGAGATGCTCAATTCAGTGCCGGTAAGTGAGAGTGTCTGGTCATCAGTGTCAGCACCCAATACACCCAGGTCCACAGCGTTACCTCCACTAATAGAGAGTTCACTTCCAGTGAGGTTTAATTCCTGAGCATCCGTATTGTCGAGATAGCCGCTGAGATCAATGCTTTCATTCGAATTGCTCAATGAAAGGCTATTGTCTTCTAGTGACAAATTCTGGATTTCGTTGGTTGGGTCGGCATCTTCATCCGCTCCATAGAGTGCATATGGCACCGAAGAGAGTTGGGAAGTACCGAAATCTTCAAACCCACTGCCCAGGTCAATTGCTACTTTGATAAAGTGCGTGGTACTGCTCCAGTCGACGCTGGAAAATGAGCCTGTGGTTGCAGTCCCGGTTCCTATTTTTGCCTGGATCAATCCAAAGGCATTACTGGTCAGGGCTTGTGTTTCCACATATACAGATGTTCCTGAGCTACTGCCTGATAAAATACTGAATTTGGCAGTGACATTTTGATTTGCTAAAGGCTCTCCTTCTGTATTTCTGAGGATGCCCTGATAGTCTAGATTTTGCGGTGACTGGGCCATTGCTACAATGGCCAGCAAGAGGATAGATATTGTTGTGATGATTCGATTCATGGTATAGCAGCTTAGTGTTTTACAATTTTGTGTCTTGAGGAATAGGTGCCGGAGCTGAGCGTGAGGATGTAGACACCGTTGCTCAGTTCTTTCAGGTTGAGGGTGTTTACAGAACTCGCGCTGATCACCTCCTTACCTTCCAGGTCATGGAGCTTGATCAGAAGTTCATCGGCTCCATCCACCTGGATAGTCAGTGTTTCCACTACAGGGTTTGGATAGATCTGTATTTCCGGGTGCTTGACCGTGAGGATATTGATTACTTCAGTGATCAATACCGGTTGGTGAATACCGGATGTCAAGAGTGCCTGGGTATTGACCCCAGTAGTAGAAATCGTTTGGCCTACAGTCCAGTCCAGACTAGTCGTGGATTGGGTGGAGCTGTTGCCTGCTGAGACTAACGCAAATTGTTGCGTATCCTGACCATGAGCAATGATTGCGGTGCCAATGGTGAGGAGTAAAAGGATAGTTTTCATTTAGAGGTATGCTTGGTTTGGCTCCAAGTTGAACCAACCGTATTATTCGTCGCGAAAATTTGTGGTGAGTGTCCCGATTCTAGGGGTAAACGATTCTGATGAGACTGACAAAGTGGCAAAAGTGAGTTGTTCAAATAGGTTGGGTAGTGTTCCTCGGAAGAGGCAGTTTTGGAGGATTGAAATCTCAATGCGTTTAGTTAAACGCTAATAGCACTTTGCAAAGTCATTCTGTTAAGAAGCCTAGAGAAGACCTTCACATCAACCTTTGTTTATCCTAAAGATTCCTGGCGGAATGACCTAATTTAAAAAGCTTAACGAACGGCATTGATTCCCAAACAATTGTTATAAGCACAAAAAAACCGATGAGCACTGCCCACCGGTTTTCACCGCCATTCACTTAATCTATATTTTTAATCAGGCACAGATGACCAGGAAGTTCAGGTCAAATAGTTCTGAAAAATCCATCCCTGTTTCCAGCATATCCGGGTTGCTCACTTCTGCTCTCCAGGTTACTCTGACATCATTGCCTTTGAGTTTTTCATTTCTCAGGTATTTGAAAAGATCAAAGAGAACTTTTACTGTGCTGGTGTTCAATGTTTTGAAGAAGAGCTCTAATTGGCATCCTTGCTTTTCATCCATCTGT
>JAVJQA010000040.1:0-125230 GCA_040218045.1 Marinoscillum sp. | reverse complement strand
GAGATCGGCAATTGTATTTACTAGGAAAGGTATGAGTTCTTTTGAATCAATAACATTGCAAATGATACTCTTTTAAATTTCCGGTCCAAATTATTGATCTACTTTTCTTTTTTAAAAATCAATAGCGCCTGAGTAGTTACGTGAAAGTCAAAACGTGAGGAATTTGATGATCCCCAATTATATACTTAGACGACATACTCAAATATATCATCTTACAGGTTCACTCAAACAAGTCAAAGACTTTAGCCTATTCGAGGTTTCAGTTGCAAACTGAAACCAGCACCTAGATTCAGTTTGTAACTGAATCTGATGAATAACATGAAGTTTCTAACTTCCCGGCTACCCAATCACAAACTCATATTCGCCAGACAGAATTGATCTTGATCTAAGAATAGCATTTATAATGCGACTTCAGTCCTTCATTGCAAATGAATATCAAAGATGCGGCAACAATACAACTGTTATCACAAGGATTGATGAAGAAGGCCATTGATGCTTGTTGTTTACTACATACAATTCGTGTAGTTTTATTTCCAGCCATGACGAAATTATATGCCTTACTAGTATTCCTTGTTTTATTCCATTTTAAATCCTATTCTCAAATACTCTTTGATGGATTTGAAAACTGGGGAGACACATCAGGAATAGTATATCCCATCAAGTGGGACGTGAAACCCGAAATTGATACCGGTTATGCGAATCTGATCAAGGCTCAGGCCATTAGTGAAGGAGATCTTTCTATTCTGTTAAGGAGTACAATCCCAGGATTTGAAGGACCTGAGTATACCAGTATCAAAAAAGAGCTACCTTTTAACAGTAATTTGGTTTCTATCGTATTCTTTTATCGATGTGAAGGCCAGGGCAGCTGTATCGCCAGATTGGTGCAAAGTAACAAAGGAGAAAGTATCGGCAACTTCAGAACGGTCTGGCAGATAGAAGCGGCTGATAGACCCGGAACTCATAAAGCAACCATCGACAGCCTCTCCATCAATTCACCTTTTGACTATTTCACAATATTGGAGTTTATCGCTAGCCCTAAAAACAATGGAGCGATGAGCTGGGGAACTTGTGAATTTACAATTGATTCTGTAGTAGTGAAAAACCTTGATCCAAGTGCTATCATTCTTTCACATGGAACGAATCCGAATTTTTCTATTTACCCCAATCCCACTAGAGAGGCCATTCAGATTTCGAGTAAGTCTGGTCGCCAGATTATCATGACCAAAGTGATCAATCAAACGGGCCAAGAAATCTCAACTTTTGATGGCTCTCCTCAATTCATTCAGTTACCAAAACAAAGTGGCATTTATCTAATTCAAATCATCTACAAACATGGTAATTCCGATTATTTCAGGGTGGTTAAAGAATAGTTTTCTCGCATTAGGTCGGTTTCAGTTACAAACTGAAACCAGTACCTAGATTCAGTTTGTAACTGAATCTGACGAATAACATGAAGTTTCTAACTTCCCGGCTCCCGAATCACAAATTCATACTCGCCAGACAATACCTCAAATACGGCTCGACCATCTTCGCTGAGTAGATAATCAAAACCCTTCAGGCCATTTGATTCTTTTACACTCTCAGGTTTGGTAGATGGGAAGTAAACCATCGCTTTGCTATTCGGAGGAATGGTTATGTTCCAGATGACTTGGTCACCACTCTTCTTCCATGCACTGCTGATCAACCCCTGGGCAGACTGATAAGATGCAGAAACAGAATCGAGATTAATGCCAAATTCCGGTTTCATTTCAATTTCATAAAACCCTGGCCTGGCAGCTTTGATCCCTGCGAGACTTTCGTAATACCAAACGATTAAGTCACCTAAAAGCATGGTGTGATTTTGAGAATTCATCTTGGGGTTAGCAACATTGCCATGCCAAAGTTCCCAGATGGTGGTTGCCCCATTTTCTATCATATAACCCCAGCTTGGATAGGTGGTATTGGTGGCAATTTCGAGCGCCAGATCCGCTCGACCAAACTTCGTTAGTGTCCTCATCAACCATTGAGTACCAATAAGTCCTGTACTGAGGTGGCCATCATTTTCCTTTTCAATGATCTCCACTAATCGGTCAAATACTTTGGATTCGTTTTCTTCATTTACAATACCAAAATAGAGAGGTAAGATTTGATCTGTCATGGTATTCTTTCCATAATACCCCTGATCATTGTAAAACTTAGCATTAAATGCCTTCACAAGTTCTGATTTCAGAGACTGGAATTGATCAATATCGTCAGTTTCACCGATAATTTTCGCAAATCCAGACATCACATCCATGAAGTAGATATAGTATGCTGAAGAGATCAACTCGCTTGGTCGCTTTACGTCAGCATTTTTACCTTCCGCCTCTTCAATAGTTGGTGGCGGCACCACCCAGTCGCCGTAGCTGTCCTTTGTCACAATCAACACATCATTCATGTACCGATCTTTCATATAGTTGAGCCAGAGCTTCATGGCATTATAGTGTTCTGAAATCACCTCAACATCACTGGTTTGCTGATACAGCATGTCTGCTACCATGAGGTAAGTCCCTGGCCAGGACATGTTATCACTATAGTAATTCCAATAGGCCGGAGCTACATCCGGTATACACCCGTCGGCTTTTTGTGAGTACTTGATATCATCCAGCCACTTTTTGTACAGCCTGATATTGTCAAACATAAAACTCTCGCCATATGATCCTACTGCTCTATCACCGAGCCATGGCTGACGTTCATTTCGCTGGGGACAGTCCACTGGCATGCCTTTATAATTTCCTGCAATGCCCCACCACGCGTTTTCATAAATTTGGTTCAATACAGGATTGGAAGATGAGAATGTACCAATGGTTTCGATATCATCGTAGACCATTTTCCCGATGAAATCATCTTTCGTAGGAATACCCGGATAACCTGAGATTTCCACATATCTAAACCCATGGTAAGTAAAGGTCGGCTCATAAATCTCCTCTTCATCACCTTTCAGAATGTAGGTGTCCGTTACCTGGGCATCTCTTAGATTGGTCATGAACAGGCTACCATCTGCGTTCACAGATTCGGCAAACCGAAGTGTCACTTTATCTCCCTCTCTTCCCTTCACTTTCATCCGCAACCAACCCACCATGTTTTGCCCCATGTCCAGAATGTGCTTGTCTCCAAGTTGTGCGATAGACACAGGCTCCACCTCCTGCATCACTTTCATATTGTCATTCATCTGGGCTTCATAATCCCCTCTAGGCTCGAGCATATATTCCACATCCAGCCATTTTGAGTCATCAAAACCCGCTATTGTCCATCCTTCAAACTCTTTTCGTGCATCATAGTATTCACCATCGTACTCATTATTATTTCTTATCGGGCCGTCAGCCGTTCCTTTCCATTTATCACTTGAGTAGATCACTTCTTTTGTGCCATCGGTATAGTTGATCTCCATATGAAAGAGCAATCGAGGCAAGCCATAGTGCTTGATCTTGTAGGGCTTATAGTTTGGTCTCATCGTGAAAAACCGGCCATTCCCTAATGCCACTCCCACTGCGTTTTCGCCTGTTGCCAGATAATCAGTAACATCATAAACATTGTATTTGATGTTTTCCTGATAGTCTGTAGGCGTAGGCGCCAATACAGCATCTCCTACTTTCTGGCCATTGAGGTGCATTTCATAAAGTCCAAGCCCTGCTATGTAGGCCGTTGCGCTTTCTATTTGTTTGTTCACCTGGAAGTCCTTCCTCAGATATCTGGCACCCATGGTCGGTATGGTTACTACTTTTTCCCATGGGAATGGGGTCTGAAATCCAATCCATCGTCCCCACCAGTCTTTATAATGCAGCAAACCAACACTAAAGGAAGCTAGATCGCTCCATTCAGCTTTTCCACGGTTCGTCCAAACCAAAACCTTCCAATAACACTTGTCTTTGCTGTTTAAATCATCACCATTATATTTTATCTGGATATTGTCTGCAGAATTGACTTTTCGGGAATTCCACAAATCAGCCTGTTCTTCGTTGAGTTTATCCAATGATGATGCTACAAGAACCTGGTAAGCAGTCTGATATACATTTCCTGAATCTGACTGGAGCCGCCAGCTCAACCTCGGCGTGTCGGTATCAATCCCCACAGGATTGGTGAGAGATTCTGTCTGAAGATCCACTACAGAAACATAGCCAGCTTCACTTTCGACTGAATAATCTGTATTACAACCCCAAGTAAAGAGTGCAATTAATGGAAGTATGTATTTCGTTAAACTTTTCACTGTGCTATCGATCCGGTTACTTTTTCCAGCTTATCTGACGAAGCTACTAGCTCACCATCCGCAAAAACAGATAACCCTTTACCTTGTCCGTATTTCTCTCCTGTTTTATCCCAAACGATCGTTAATGTTTTGTCATGATATTTCAAATTATCCAGGGCAAACCAATCCCATTTATCCTCTGGTACAAGTGGACTTACTTCAATTATTTCATCCGCTCTTGGTCTGAATCCAATTAAACCTGTGATGATCAAATCATTGAATGTAGAATGGTTATAATACCTGCTTCGCTCCTGGTCACCTTTGAGCCAGTAGCCGGTTTGCTCATCCAGGTATTCTCCAATATATGGACGTCCGCGGTAATACTGAGACTCTACATAAGTTTCCAGTAAGTCAAAATACAAAGAATCGGAAACAACACTTTGATCATAATCATTGAGTAGGTTTGCCATTCCTGTGAGCGTCTGAGAAGTAGCAAAAGGCCAAACTGCGCCATCCCACTCACAGTTGCAGCATCCGTGGGTTCTAAACTCAGGATGTCGTCTCTCCGCGGTAGTCAAGCCAAAGGGTGCCAGAAAGCCATCAGCATCTTTCACTTGCTTCCAGGCTTCTGATTTATCATCTTCCGGGAGCTCAAAAAACCATGGAATATATCCGATAGCCTCTCGCACTCCTGCATAAGAACCATCTTCTAAAACAGTCTCATAAAACTCCGTTTCAGGATTCCAAAGCACCGTATCCACAAGGCTTTTGATTGTATCTGCTTTTGACTGATAAAGTGTAGCAGCTTCGACATCCCCTTTTAGCCTGGCCATTTCACTAATTGCCAGCGCATTGCCATACATGTAGGAATTGATAGTTGGACGTGCATTCTTGACTCTACGGCCACCACTGATCTGCTCTTCCATTCCGTCTTTCACATCGTTTTGCCAGAATAGGCCATTGTCATGCCTCCGATCTCTTTCCCACCGGGCATATTCCTCTATGAAATCAGGATACATGTCCAACAGGTAAGCAGTATCTCTGTTCACCAGAAATCGCTGATAAGTAGCATAAGGAGTCCAGCTGCTGAACTTATCCAACTTTTTCATCGGATCACCTTCATTACCCCGATACCACACGTGGATATAATCTTCTATGTACTTCTCGTCATGCAACCAGCGCGATTCCGCAATGTGATGCCCCAAGGCGCAACTGATCAAATTGAACTTATCAGAATATGACCGCTCTACCAAAAACTCCGTCATGGCAAAGCCTAGTGGAGTTTTCTTGATATGCTTTCGCAATGTCCACCAGCGATAGTAGTATATCTCTTCAAAATTCTTTTGTGGACACTCAAACAATGGAATGTTGGCTTTCATCCACTCCCACGACTCAGCATTTGGAATTGCCTGAATAATGTTTTCATCCTCCATATTATTGAACAGATCAGCATAATGCCTGAAGTTATCTACCTCCAGTACAAGCTCCTGTTTTTGCTCACAGGAAGTGAAAACACCTATTATCAGAATGAAAGTCAATGGGTAAATATTCAATTTCATTTCATCAATTTTTTATCAAAATCAAATATGGCTTTGATCCAAGTAAACACCATCCTGTAGTGGCACGTTTGGTCTTATCTCAACCGTGAATCAAATTCGAATGGTATTGTTTCTGATAGCCTAATATGGACGAAATCGGGATGTGCAGGGTTGATGAGGTAATTATACTCTTCAGACACTATCGCCGAAGGGACTTTGAGCACGGCAGTCTCGCCCCCATGCACCCACTGATCGCCAAAGCGTCGGGTAATAGACTGTTTTTCAAAAGTTCGCCAATTATCCTTCAATAGACTCAACGACACTTCAGCCATTGGAATATCATCCGGTATATCGATAATCATAGTACGAAAAAGACTGTTCAAGCCTTCACCGCTTCTGTGAACCACGTTTTCTAAACAAGCCAGCGATCGGGATGAGGAAGCATATATCACAAAAACACCATTTGAGTTCCAGCGGGCTATGCGCCCAGAGGCAACCAATTTATGAGCATACTTCTCAAGGGTTATTCGATAGACCCTCACGCAGTAGCACCATATTGAATACGATCTAACTCGTCATCTACCAAACCAATGCCATCAGAAGTCTTTAACAAATCGAAAGGAATCAAACCTCCTAAACCATGAGCAGCCTTACCCAGCCAGGTGAGGAAGGCATCTCGGGTACCAAAAACAGCAACTCCCTTTTGAAACAAAGCCACCAACTTCAAAAGCAGCTCACTGCGCAAAGGGCTGAAGCTAATATTTTCTGCTTTGTACTTTTTGATTGTTTTGGGATTGAGCTCTATAATCTCTGAGATATAGGATACGTGACCATAAAGTGAGACCACATCGTCAAAAATAGAAGCCGAAACGCCTCGCTGAGCAGCTAAAACCAAATGCGTGGAATCGGTCAAATTAGGGGCATATCTCCCATAGATTGCTTCTGGTTCTTCAGCTTTCATAACTTAGGCTTTCTCGAAGTTAGAACTTTTTCCTAAATTAACGGAATTTTTTCCAAAAAGTTTTTCATGTTAATAGCTTTTGAAGCTACCAATCAAAAACTCAGCTTCTTTTACAGGCTTACCTGCTTCAGGCAAGTCATAATCCTGATCCGTAGGTGTATCAGCATTTGGAAACCTGCGTACCTCTCCGGTTCGGAAAACTACTCGCTCGATTTCATGCACTGGAGCAAAGAAAATCCGTCCGCTTTTTGTAGTGCCATTTACCGTCAGATGGTACGAGCGAGTGGTAACATCCAATTCTACTTTTATCGAATAAGTCTTACTAGCCAAATACTCCACTACTCCCGAATTGCGATACCCATCCTTGTATTTAAGGATACCATCATTATCAAATATCAACCGAACAGCTGGACTTCCTTCAGCATCTTGAAACTCAATGTGCAGCAACCCATGATCATTCTGCTGCGGTTGCACTTCCATTTCCACCGAGACCTGCTCAGATGAAGGTATTACTTTGGTCAGATTGGCATAATCATACGGATCTTTGTCCTTTAAACTAACTGTACCATTCGCTACAGAAACGGGTGCCCAAACCGGGCTGAATATGTTGTAACTTGAAAGCTCCTGAATGGAGGTCAATCCTTCAAAATTATCATCAGAATGACCGACAGCCTTAGCTGTGATAGGAACAGGCACTGCCGAAACCCACATGTCTTCCTTGTTCATGCTGTAGGTCACCCACATCTTACCGTCTTCAGGAGTACCATTTCCTTCCAGGATTCCTCTCACATATTGCGGGCCATAAGACTTATAGTTGCCACCATAGCGCATAGGTGATATCTCTCCATTGATTAATAATAGATCACTATACTCCAATCCATCTTCACTTGTAGAAACAGCCAAAGGCCACCTAAACTCTGAAGGGTTATAAACTGTAGCGAACTTGCCGTCAGAGGTTTTCTGGCCCCAGATCTTGGCATTCTTGGTCACAAACCCCGGAGCTCGATCTGGTCTCGGCCAGGATTTTCCATCGTCAGTACTGATCGAACTCAAGCCATGCTTCCACAGTCCGACTACACGACCATCGTCTAAATGGTAATAACTCAACGCTTTGAATTGCTTCTTGTATGGGATCAAAGGATCATCCCGGTCAGCTTCTTCCACCCACTGCTGCATCGTCAGGGGATCATCAAGCAATTCTTCACAAGCTTTTACAAAACCCTTGTCTTTGCTCTTTTTGTAGAATGGATATGAAGTGTTTTTCTCATTCCAATCATGATTGTACCTAATGAAATAGATTGGCCCGAAGGATCCATCCCTGTAAATCTCCCTGACTACCCTTCCAATACCATTTCCATCATTTGGACCATCTTTTTTATTCATGGCAATGCCATAAAACGCCACCGTAAGCAAACGATCACCATCACTTACATAAAACCCCATTCTCTGGTGCATCACCGCATACCAATCCTGGGCTACCTGCGGTTCCCCTTCCTTTTTGTAACCATCCGGAATCTTGTAATTGGGAAATAGTACCTGTGGCTTTCCCCAGTTATATCCGTCAGCTGAAGTCACTAAAAAGGTTTTGCTCGGTGGAATATGTTCACCAATAGGATCCGCCAGATATTGCAGGAAAAAAGTATTATTCCAAAAAGCCAGGTTCGGTGCATGGTTGTAAGTCCAGCCAAACCCATCCGCACTATCAGGAAATTCACGATTGGCACGCATCACCTGAATATTGTGCGTACCTACCGCTGGTTGAAGCTGGCCGTGATGATAATCCACATTGGAGAGTGCCTCACCAGTATAATGAACTTCATCTTTCTGGCTATGAGCACTATACGCCAAGCTCATCAACCCTAAAATTGCTATTCCTCTATATGATATAATCATAAAGTCAATTTTCTAATTTTTCTTCACCTGCTGCTTCCAGCAAACCATTGAGAAACTGAGTATCCGCCTCGAATATCGTGCCGTGCTTATGACCGGTCGGGATATTGATTTCATGGTCAATACTATCAAAGTGGATGAAATCCTGCGTTCTGACCGCCCCATATGATTTGGTACGATATTCATCAAAATAGATCAGGTAATCCTCTCCCAGGTTTAGCACAGTCGGCCCTTCGGTTAGGAAGCCCGAAAAAGGCTCCGATATATTTTCCCACGGCCCCAATGGATTATCCGAAAACGCTACTTTCAGGTTTCGCTCTGGCCTGGTATTGTCTTTTAATACCAGTACAAAATCATCCTTAGCCCTTCTTACTATCACCGCATCAATCACACTAAAACCAGGTTCTAAAAATAATTTAGTCTCTGTGAATGTCTTAAAGTCTTTAGTAGTGGTATAGTACATCCGGTGATTGTTCTTCTCATCCTCTTGCCCTTTCGGAAATTTGTTAGGAATGGTGGAAGCCCAAATAATGATAAAACGATCTGCATCCTGATCATAATAGAGCTCCGGGGCCCACACGTTCACTGTAGTAGTATCAAAATCCATCACCGGAATGAGCTGCTGCTCTGACCAGTTGATCAAATCTTTCGTATTGGCATACCCAAAACCCAAATCTCCCCTCCAACTGGTCGTCCAGACCATATGATAAGTGCCATCCGGCCCCTGTACCATAGACGGATCTCGCATCACTTGCTGTTTGCCTATTTCCGGTTGGAGAAATGCCTTTTCAATTCGCGTCCAGCTATAGCCGTCTTTGCTATACAAATAGTAAAGCCCTTCGGTGGCTGGTTCCTTGAAAGAAGTGAACATGTAGTAGTTTTCCTCTTTGGCACACGCAGATAGTAGAAAGAAAACAACAGCACAGATTAATATCCTCATCATTCCTCAGAGTTTAAAACGAGCACCCAGTCATTACCATCTTCTTGTGCTCCCGGTGGATCAAACGTCTGAGTGCCGGAGTTTTCAACAGATCCAATTTCAGAATACTCTCCGCTCCTCGGATCATACCACTTTGCGGTCACACGGTCTCCTTTGATCTTGCCCATGTTTAGAGAAATCTCCCTACTTGTATAGGTATAGACAAACGCATAATCCTCGCCCCTCGTAGCTAGCTGATATTCATACTGCTCGCCCTGATCGGCAATCATGGACTGATCCGGCACACGATCAAAGTACGATTCGGAAAGCATCAAATTCTTTAGGTGCACCATTTGCTTCGCGCCTGGATAATCCAATGCCTCGTGCCAGAAGGACTTTGCGCCGAAAGCCTTGTTATCACCATCCGCTTCACTGTAAAACTGCATCACACTATTGTGGCCATAGGTAAAACCAGCAGCTCCCGCAAATACTGACCAGTAGCCATACCTCCTCAAATCACTCGCATCCCAATAGGGTAAGGTTGGGTCGTGTAATCCATAAGGAATCTCCTCATAGGATGGCTCAGCGTCCAGGGTTGGCTTGATAGGTTTTAGGTTGTATTCCTGTTCTGCATATTTCCAGTTGTCCGGACCAAAGCGGTGAGAGTCGCTTGCTGTATCCTGATTATAGGTCCTGTGGCCTGATTGGAAAGTATTGAAATCCAACCACGAGCGGTCGTGAAACCACTCGGATGACATCCGTCGGCCTCTTGGGTGAAAAGTGATTAGGTGATCCGCGTCAAGGCTATCTAGAGTTTCTCCTATCTCATCCCAAACGGGCATGTGCTTGTCTCCAACCACATCACCTCCGTTTAGCCAGATGATATTGGGTTTATTCCTAAATCTTTCAGCCAGGAAAGTAGCATAGGCCTTGGCTTGCTCCACGCTTACTTCATCATTGCTTACAGGTGTACCCCAAACAGGTACCAGGCCCATAAATAATCCCTTTTCTGCCGCCAAATCCATGGCATACTCTACATGATCCCAGTAGTCATAAGCTACTGAATCACCCGGATCATTACCAGGCGTCACATTAGGTTTGGAAGCATCTCCATCGATCAGTGCCTTATCACCCTGATAATTCGAAACAGTAGATTCATGAAGGAGCATCACCTGAATGACATTAAACCCTTTCTCTTTTCTATCCTCCAGATAATTGCTGATTTCATTTCTATCTAATTTCTTAAAAATCAGCCACCCCGTATCTCCTAACCAAAAGAAAGGATCGCCATTTGCATGCTGGAAGAAACGACGATTATTTGATATTTCTATGTTAAAAGGATTCTCCTCAACCTTATTTTCTGAATCTTCAGCCGGCGAACAAGCCACTGTCAAAGCTAGAATTCCCCATTTTACTTTATTTGATATTTTCCTGAATCTCATGCAATCAGTTTTCTCTCGTCATTCCATTCCTTATAGGTCAAACCCTTTAGTGCAGGCTTATCAAAAAATAAACTGGCCAAATAACCCACTATAAACAATACAAGGTGACTGTAAACACCTAACATATATTTGTGGTGGGTGAAATTAAAATCACCCATGTCAATCAATAAGCGCTCTCCTTCAGCAAAAGGGAATGGAGTAGATGTGATTACCGCATAAGCGGTAAAGAATACGCTCGCAACTATACCAGCATATGCTCCCTGCTTATTGGCCCTGCTGGTAAAAATCCCCAACAGAAATAACCCAGCGATTCCGCCAGAGAAAATGGCATAGAGTTTAAAAACTATACCCAAGACTCCCTGACCTCCCATATTGACATAATACAGTGCTATTGTTATCGCAGCTATGCCAGCAATGACAATTATCAGCTTACTTAAGAACATCAGCTTACTTTGATCTGCTTTGGGGTTGAACCTCAGGTAATAATCCTGAATGAAAATTGCAGACAGACAATTTAAGTCCGAATCCAGGCTGGAAATAGCCGCTGCCAGAAGCCCTGCCAAAACAAGACCTACTACCCCTACGGGAAGCTCTGTAATGATAAAATGCGGGAACACTGCATCTGCTCTGATACCTTCAGGCAGAACTGCTCCGGTTATTTGATAATAAGCAAACAAAGCTGTGCCAATAAACATGAATAATCCCCAAACCGGCACACTCAAAAACACACCAATTAATGACGCCTTAATGGCATCTTTATCACTCTTAGCCGTTAAATATCTTTGTACAATCGTCTGATCAGTGCCGTATTTCTGTATTGCATAAAAGACTCCATTGATGGCAATTACGAAGAAGGTCAAAGATGTCCAATCGAAAGTGTAGGGGCCGAAACCTGTGCGATCATTGGCATTGGCCACGTCCAGTATCGCTGAAATTCCGCCATCAGTAGAATAAATGATTATACCCAGGGTGATCAGCCCGCCAGCAATGAGCACAAAACCCTGGATCACATCCATCCAAATCACTGCTTCAATCCCACCAATCAGTGTAATGAATATGATCAAAGCACCTAAGATGAATATCATCTCAGTGGTACCCATTCCGGTCATTTTGGCGAATGCCAGCGCAATAAGATAAAATACCGTACCCATCTTCGAGAAATGGGCTAGGAAAAAAGCCAATGAAGTATATAGTCTTGCGCCGAAACCAAAACGCTGCTCAAAGTACTCATAGGCACTCAGTCCGATAACTTTGCGATAAAGCGGCACGACAAACCTGATAAAGAATACCAGGGTAATTGGCACCATAAGTCCTTGTACTAACAGGATCCAATTGGAAGAATAGCCACTACCCGGATATGCCAAAAAGGTAATACTGCTAATCAACGTAGCTAAGATGGACATGCCTACGGCCCAGGCCGGTATTTTGCCGCTTCCCTTGAAGTAGTTGTCGGTATCAACTTGTTTACGAGCAAATCGAAAGCTGATATAAAGGGGAATCACTAGCGAAATGGCTATAACTATATAATCTACAGGGTGTAGGCTCATTGTCGGGTTGGATATGGGGTTTGGTTAAGCAGAAACGGTTCGTGACACAAGAATATCCTCGGTCCACTTGTAGCTACCAGGCTTGGTGGTTACATAAAAGTTTCTGTTTCCAAGTACTTCCATACGAATAACCCCAGTGAGGTATTCGTGCACGGGTTTGAGTTTTCGGATCTTTAATAGTTCCAGTACGGTAGCGGCAGTATCACCTCCCTCTATGAGCAACTCATCCATTTCAACCCTTGCTGCAATATTCCAAACAAGCTGCCCCAGGTTTTCACACAATCGCTGAGATAATCCAACTTCCTTGCTACCTGCGTGTCTCATGGTTATATAGACATTTTGGCTTTCAAATTTGGAAACTATTTCGTCAGCCCATTGCTCCATTACTTTGAGGTCAAAATTCTTATTCTTATAAATTTCCTCAGGCATGTTTGAGAAATGTACTCCCTGCTCCTGAAGCTCCATTTGGAAATCCTGGTGCTTAGGAAAAGCTGTACCACCCACAAAGAGTATTCTATTACCAAATGGGAAAGCAGACTTCTTCGCTACGATCTTAAAGTCCATCATGCTCAACAATGCATCGAAGAATCCCGATGCTCCGGCATAGAGTTTTACCTCATCAGAAGCATTGCTTGCCCATTTCTTTAAATCTCCAAGAGAAGTAACATCACCCGCCACTATACCAATAGCAGGTAGCTTCTCTCCCGGTTTGGCTATTTTTAGGCCATACTCACCAGAGGGATCCAGTACTTCCAGTACATCAGAAGATTTGGCAGGAAAGTGTGCGTCATTAGCAAAACCAGTATCTGCCAAAGGAATCTCATTGATGAAGTACTTTCCATCTTTGATTACCCGGCCCAAAGAAGGGTTACCAGCAACGATCAGTGCTTGATTGAGGCCGAAAACATCCATTTGTGCCTTTGCTTCGCTCAAAATGTGTCCACGCAAAGCAGAATCTATCTTTTTAAATATGAAATCGGGGTTAAGAGCCTTAAGTTCTTTAGACACTTCTTTTATCTTCTGACAAGCCTGATCTTCTGGCAACGATCTGGTTTGGGCTACGATCACCAAAAGGTCGGCAGGTTTCAAATCATCGGTTCTTGTTTGAATCACAACACGCAAACCGTGCCGTATGCCTATTCCACCAATTTCGGCAGCTCCTGTAAAATCATCAGCTATTACAACTATCATTTCTTGAGTGGGTTAGTTAGTCAATTTTACTGCATATTCTATGGCGTGAAACAATGCATCAGGGCTGGCTATTCCTTTTCCAGCTATCTCAAATGCTGTCCCATGATCGACCGAAGTTCTAACGATCGGTAATCCCATGGTTATGTTCACACCTTTTACACTTTTCATTTTTTTAGTTTCCTGGTCCCAGTTAAAGCCTATGACCTTAAAAGGAATATGGCCTTGATCATGATACATGGCGACACATCCATCATACTTTCCACCATACGCCATTGCATAAAGCGTATCAGGCGGTATTGGCCCTTCTACATTCAACCCTTCCTTCTGTGCCTGCAACACTGCTGGAAGAATCTCCTCAGAATCCTCCGTGCCAAACAAACCCCCATCACTTGCATGAGGATTTAATCCCGCCACACCAATCCTTGGATTCTCAATATTCAAACTCCTCAATCCATTGTGGATCAAGTGAATAACTTCTAATACTCGATCTTTTTTTACCAAATCACAAGCCTGTCTCAGTGAAACATGTGTTGACACATGAATAACCTTGAAATTTTCCTCGACCAGCAACATGGCATACTTCTTTGTGCCGGTGTACTGTGCATAAATCTCCGTATGACCTGCAAACTTATGCCCTGCTTTATTGATCGATTCCTTGTGAATAGGCCCAGTAACTGTGCCATCGACGAGCTTATTCATTGCTAGGTCAATCGCTGTGGTCACAGACCTGAATGCAAGATCACCTGCAGCAGCAGAAACCTGTCCGTACTGGATGGATTCTACATCTTCACCACCAATATCAAAAACATTCATTACACCATGCTCAAACTTAGCATCTGCGACATTTGAAATAACATTTACACGTACCTTGTTGCCCATTAAGTCAACAGCCTTTTGCATGATTACCGGGTGACCAACTACAAGTGGAAGACTAGAGTCATACACCGATTCACTGCCAAACAACTTTACTGCTATCTCCGGACCTATACCTGCAGGATCACCCATGGTGACTGCTAAAACTGCTTTTCTCTCTCGCACTAATTTCTGCTTTTATCAAAGTAATTTTTCAATCGCTAACCGAATTTGTGCCTTTAGTTTCACTTGTTCATCCTGTACTATGTTGTACATAGGTGGCATGGCATGAGGCTGACACAAATCAAAAGCCGACATCAATACCTTAAGAGCTGGTAATGAGGTATTTAACTTTCTATCTTTTTGGTAAACCAAAGCTAATTCATCCGTGACATTTTGCAAGCGAAATGCTTCTTTCGCATCATTTCTTTTCGCAGCGTCAAACAAATCTCGAAAAAGTTGAGGTACGAAGTTGGCCGTACTGGGTACTATACCATCTGCACCTTTGAGCATTGCATCTGCTGACTTTGCTGCCCAACCCAAATAGAAGGAGAAATCCTCTCGATCTTTCCACATGGATATTTGCTGATCAATACGTTCTTGATCACGCTCAGAGTCTTTAACTCCTACTATGTTTGGATGCTGGCTTAGCTGGTCAGCTACATCAAGAGGAATTCGTTCTCCTACCATTGCAGGCATATTGTAGATGATGATGGGGCAATTCGCTCTGTCAGCCAACTCCGTAAAAAAACGCAACATTTCATCTGGTGAAATTGGAAAGTAGTAAGGTAGCGTAGTAACCATGAAGTCGACACCAAGATCAAAGTACATCTTGGCAGCCTCCACAGATTCAATCAAACTGGTGCCGGAAACACCCGCAAAAACTTTCTCTCTACCGGCAGTTGCCTTTACTGTTTCTTTTACAAGAATAAGTTTTTGCTCATTCGAAAATGAGGTAGACTCGCCCGTGGTACCAAGAACAAAAGGGGCACAATGAGCATTGATAAACGAGTCAATTATCTTCTTAACGGCACCACCATCGATAGAATAATCTTCATTGATTGGAGTAACCATGGGTACGATAACGCCTTGATATATTTTCATTTTTTTATTGTTCTACAATGCACTTTGATAAATGGAAATAGCATCCTCAAGTTGTACTTCCCGGACATTATTTCTAAGTAATCGCTGAATGAGCATAGCGTCAGCAGCCATTTGAGGAATAGAATCCTTCGAAATTTCTAAAGCAGAAAGGTGTGACGGCATACCACATTCTTTGATAAAGTTACGTATCAATTGAATGCTTGCCATAGCCCTATCGTGTTTTGATGTCCCGTAATCACCTCCCATTGCCAAGGCAATATTCGCATAACGATCAGGAGCTGCACTAAGGTTATACTCCAGAACAAAAGGTAAGAGGAGTGCATTGCTCAAACCATGAGCTATCTTGTAGGTCGTTCCCAAAGGATACGCCAGGGCGTGAACTGCAGCTGTATTTACCGGACCGAGACACATCCCTCCGTAGTATGACCCAAGAGCCACTTTTGTTCGGGCATTCAGGTCCTTTCCATTAGCAATGACTGTTCCCAAATTTTGGCTAATCAATCTAATACCTTCAAGTGCATACATATCCACTACTGGGTGCGCATGCTTATTGGCATAAGCCTCTATACAATGTGTTAGCGCATCTAAGCCTGTATAAGCTGTCACCTCAGGCGGTAACGTGGAGATTAAATGCGGATCTATATAAACACTGTCCGGCATCAATACTTGATCAATAATCCCTTTTTTCGAATTGTCCTTATCGTCAATGAGAATTGCATTGGGCGAAGACTCACTGCCCGCTCCTGAGGTAGTAGGCATACAGATCAACGGAATAGTGCGTTTCTTTATAAGGCCATTTCCAACAACGTCATTTAACTGACTCTTGCTATGCAACAGAGCAGCTACGAGCTTGGCAAGGTCTAGAACGCTTCCACCACCAATGCCAACAACGCAATCCGCTTTATGCGCACGAGCCTGAGTGACAATTGCATCAAAGTCTGTAAATGTTGGTTCTCCACCTGAACATTTTACACTAGAAACCTCAGCATGCAGCCGACCAAAAACCGGTAGTACATTTGACGCCACAAAAGGGTCAGTAAGGATAAACACTCGTCTCAGTCCCATAGCATTTATGTCATCAACCAGTTGATTCAGTGCGTTCTCTCCTAAAATGAGTTTTTTGGGTTGATTTATGATTAAGTCTTTCATCCTTATTGCTCTGTGCAGGTATCTGAGCTATTGACTGCTAAGCCAAAGCACTGTTGTTTCTGCTTCTATTTCATATATTTTTCCTCCTGCCAGCACCTTGCCGCCCTGAGTCACCTCACCTGATTCCTGGTTTATCCATAAAATCTTGAATTGACTTTTAGCATCAGTCAAGTCCAATTTCACCTTTCTTTGTTCGCTGTAAATAATTCGGTCACCCGTCTTTTGATTGATCAATGAATAATCCAATTCAACACTTTCGGTCGGACACATTTGTGAAGACTCTGTTGCGAAATTCTTGTGGTCTACTTTAGGAATGTTCATCAATGAACCCCCAGCCATAAAAACTGCCCATCCAAATGCTGATGACCGATGTGTGTTATGAACTACTGCCTTATTAGGGTATTGTGAGGTGTATTCTTTCACGGCTTTATAAGTACTCTCAAACGTCTCCTTTGGTGTTTTCACGAGTCTTGCATGCTGCCTTGGTGCCAGGTTTTTTCCACCTTCTGGTGCATATAGCTCACTACTACCATCTTTGGCTTCACCATACCACCAGTAGCGAATATCCACCACATCTACAACTTGGGCTCTAATAGGGTCTTTTAAAATCGCATCTTGGACATCTTTAGTGGCGCTTAAAGCAAGCATCACGTCTTCTCCGGTTTCTTTCTCCCAGGCGGCTATCTCATCCAGCCAAAATTCCATAAACGACAGAGGCCCGGTATATTCCGCACTTGTGAATTGAATTACATTGGATTGGCCTCTGAAGTTTTCTAGACATTGTCTAATATAAGCCTTGTGCAAAGCACGATACTTAGGATCACTCACATCATAGAATTGCTCTGCCATGAATATGCGCTTGTCTCCTGCATAATTGACTGGCTCAGGAAATGGTGTATTATTGATATTATTGGCTGTGCGCCATGGGAAGTCAGCATAGTGCCCGCCAGCTTCCAGGATATTATGTTGGAAATAATTCTGGTGATAAAGTACGAGTCCATTGTACTCTGCTACCTCTACAAATTCTCTCAGGCGGTTCCAATACCAGAAATTATATGAAGTGAGGTCGTATTTACTCAAGCCATCCCATGCAGTGCCTACGCCTGATCGGGCAAAGGGCAATTCGTAAAACGGAGCCCAGGCTTCAGGGGTCATTCGTCTCACCCGCTCATGATCGTCCCTTCGGCGGTCATACCATAGGCCGTAATTGTGATCAAGTACGGCTATATTGTTAGACTTGAGAGCATCCACAGTTTGGTCTATGAAATCAGTGTGGCCAACACCTCTCCTACCTGGTACATATCTAGTAATGTGTGGGCCACCTTTATGAGCATCATAATCTCGCACATTTCCACGCCACCAACTTACTGTCTGCCTATTACCTGTGGCCAAAGCATCACCGAACAATAGCTTTCCATTGGACAAGACTAAGGAATTGGCTGGAGCTTCAGAAAGCTGCTTTAGTGGCTTGATTTTATCTACAGGTTTTGCCTTTCCCTTTTCAGTTGGAATAGGGTTTCGTTGGCCGGAAAGGTCAATCCAATCCTTGAGTTGGATTGGGGAATTTTTAGCTTCTTCTACATATTGTGCTGCCTCTTCTAGCGTAGGGCTACTGGACGCTTCTGTAGTCATGGGCAGCAGATGAGCTCGATCCATTGCAGAGTTACCTATACGATCAGTTAGCTGGCCATAAAATAAACTTCTTGGTTTTAAAAACCCGTTGGCTTCATGCCAATCACCATTTCCAGCAAACTGAGACCATACCGCATATGCATAATTCATTGCTCCGGCTGGGGCAGGGCAATCCACCATAGAAGCAGAGCATTGCCAAAACATGCTATTAGCAGCTGTCCATCCTGCTCCCTGAGCATCCATTCCCCTATTACTAAACCGAAGAGCCTGGCCATCCACATTTACAATATCGAAAAGGACACCTGAAGCCCAACTATCCATAGTACCACTAAAACTATATGGTAAATACGACTTACATTCAACAAAAGCATTGGGACCGGCGGCCATAAAGCCAACTCCGAAATCATGGTATCCATATTCGGCATAACACCTTTGGAAAAGGCACTGCTGCCCTTCCGTATAGAACGTATACCGTCTTTGACCACCTATCTCTGAAATCGGATTCAGTGACTTGCAATCCTCAACAGTGATTTGACTGCCGGTATTCCAAACAGCAACAGCAGACCCTGCGAAAAATTCAAAATTTACCTGGCGAACCCATGCATTGCGTACACTCTCCATAGTAATGGCCATCCATCGATGCTGCTCGTCCCTAGGGTTGTTTTGATCATAGGTGGATTGAAGCTTAATGTTCTCAATGCCTACATTTTGAATTCTACCAGGCCACACCATTTTTTCAATATATCCTCCACCGTATTTTGAATCCAGTGCAGTAGTAAGTGGCACATCAACAGTAACGATATTTCCAGAAAGCTTGGTAATGGTACGGTTCCAGGTAATATTTCTTTCGTTTGGCTTCCAGCCAATATAATCTGTCTCACCGCCAAAATCTTTCATACCAAGAAGGTCAATCCACTCTTTAATGCTTGGGCGTGTGGTAAGAATTTCCTCCCCAACCTTGTATTGACTAGTGTTGGCAACGGTAAATGAAAAAGAACCTACGGGGACGTAAGCATCAGAAACGGGAGATTTATCAGAAAACTCAAAATCTTTGCTACCAGCGACCCTAATCAAAGTGGTTCTATCCAAACCAGAACCAAGAATGGTCGTCTGGTCAACACCACTTCCACGCACCACAATACCGGAATGAGCAATAGTTAACCCACCAGCTATTTTGAATATTCCGGGTGCCAAAAGCACCGTGCCCCTAAAGCCGTTCTCGCCGAGGGGCAGGGTGGCTACATAATTGATAGCCCGCTGAATTCGCTCAGTTTGATCACCACTCTCATGTGAAACATACACTCCAACGGGTACATTGGGAATGGGCACATTGGATGCTCTATAACCAGCATGCGAAAAGTCCACCAGCCGGTTGCCAAGGCTATCAGCAAAATAAACCAGCTGCCCATCTTGTAGACGAACAGCTGGTGTATGTTGTGCAAAGAGACCACTACAAATTAAGAAAAGAATAACAAGCAAATGCCACCCCTTTCCTAGTGATATAGTTGTCTTGTTTCTCATCAATTACTTCTCGAGGGTGCTTTTATTATTCTTTAAATCTTTCCAGTTTATTCTGGTATGCGGATCAATATTATAGATGTACATTTCTATGTTGGTATAACCATCTTTATTGAGATCTCCTGTAGCATCTGATGGGTCTTTAGGATCTAAGCCCACGTTTTTCTCATAGTCATCTGGCATGCCATCGCCATCTTGATCTTTGTAAGGGTTTCCGGAATATTCAGGGTATCCACCTACTTGTGCTATATCTGTAATAATTCCTTTTTTATAAGAATCAGCCCCTAGTCTACGGTGCTCAAACTGATAAAGATCGTCAATTACTGTGTACTTGGAAAGGTCTACTTTGTTGGTACGTACCTGCTCAACAATTCTTGTATCTACAGGATCACGCTTTGGCAAGGATGCACCAGCATTATCCAGCACGTACTCATAGGCCTCTTTGGCTTGCATAACATTGGCATTGGGAATATGGAACCTATTTGAAGACCTGATTTGAGGAAGGTATTTACCAGCATCATCCATATCCTCAATCTGAATACCTTTCCAGTTGTCATTGGTGATATCAGGATATCCTTCCATAACATTGCCTTCAACCCAGACTTTGCCGTATATTTTGGTTCCATCGATTGAATATCTTGACTCTGGCTTTACAAACCTGTGTCCTACAGGCTCATCTGTAGGTGTGACTGGCCCAGGTTTGAAGTAATTACCAACCAAATTGTATCGGGAGGCATAATCACCACCATCGACTGTGCGATGGTACCAATTGTAAATCACATTGTTCACTAGATTGAAAGTCCCACTCATACCTACAGAAGGGTTCCTACCGCTATTATTGGCCCAGAGGTTTCTGGCAAACAGACAATTCTGACCCCCAAGCGTACTACCAAACGCATGTCCATAGGTGTCTAAAGCTTCAGAAAAGATGCTATTCTGAATGGTCAGGTTAACAGTGGAAAACTTGTGTCTTGGTGCTTTGGGGTTGTTAGGGCCATCGGTGAACATGTGCCTGTACAGGGTCATGTTTTCATCCAGACCCCATGATGCTGACACGTGATCTATGATAATATTTCCAACTGGATTTCCTCCAATCGCATCATCTCTTCTTCCTACCCAAGTATCTCCTCTACGAAAACGCATGTATCTAATAATCACATCATGTGTATTGATTAGGAAGGATTCGCCCGCCAGGCACACTCCATTACCAGGAGCGGTATTTCCCACTATAGTTATGTAAGGAGCCTCAATATTGATGGGACGTTCCAGTTTAACGATACCGGCCACATTAAAAACGACCGTTCTGGCACCTGCGGCTTCACATGCTTCACGTAGTGTACCAGGACCATTATCAGCTAGACTGGTAACGACATAAACTTTACCACCTCGGCCTCCAGCCGTATACATTCCTCCACCTTCAGCACCAGGAAATGCTGGTATATCGGCCTGCGGCAAATCGTCTGATCGCTTGGCCCATGAGTTGTAAGGTTTGTCCTTCTGCATGTCTTCGTAAATCGTTGGCCATGCTTTTTCCCAGGCGGCAGCATCCAAGCTATCCCAAATCTTCTTTAAGGAGTCGACAGTTGGCTGCACCTCGCTCATGTCGGGGTATTGAGCCATTAGGTTGAAGGTCACCAGGCTTAGAGCACTATATAGTATTATTTTCTTCAGTTGTATCATGGATATAATTTCATTTTCAAAGCTTAACACAAATATGTGATCAATAAACATCCTGGCCATCATGTACTATATGGCTACTTTTTCCACTATTAACCGTCCATGACTATCTTCAAGAGTTATCAAATAAACACCTTGTTTTAACCCGCTTAGGTTAATTTGATTTTCATGATGTCTGGTAATCAATTTTTTACCGGTCAGAGAGTAAACTTGTATTTTAACAGGTTCTGACATGTATAATATGCCATTTTTCAGCTGCCGATGAATATCAACCTCATTGGAAAGAACAACTGAAGGTTTAGCAGGCCCTGAGTAATCACTGAACACTCCAAATCCATTAATAGAAGCTACGGCATACTCATCCGTTGCCAGACCTTCGGCATCCTTAAAAGAAAGATTTTCCGAGAAACCGTAAACTGAATTGTTTTTCATAACAGCGTAACCGATCGCGCCGGTTATCCCTGACCATTCTATGCGCACTGTATCTTTCGATAATTCAACAACCATGCCTACGGGAATGTCTGTGGTCTTATAGCTTTCTTTCGGATCCCAACCATTGAGGAAAAAATCCAGTTCATAATTTGACCGCTCACTTTCAGTCAACTGTACACTCCAATTCACTCTACCCGAGACATCTATAGGTTCTTCATTAGAGTTCATGCTATTGTACTCAGCAAAAAACGCACTTAGATGATTGTTGTCATTCCATTCAGACCAACCCTCCGATTTGATATGAGTACCCAGAATGCAGTTGACATAAACACTTGTTGAGTTAGGTTGCCAAGGCCGTCCGAGATAGTAGGAATCATCTCCAACGCCAGCACCAGCAATAATCTCTGATTCTAAAAAAAACAGCCCATGATAAAAAGGTTCACCATTCACCTGGCTGATCAACTTTGTATCGGCAGGGGCTGTGATGTATTGTCCACCTTGCACGCAAACAATCTCACACTCATCGAAGACGGCCGTAGACTCCCCGAATATAAAATCGGTAGCACCTTCTATGTAACAATTGTTCAAATACTGCATGCCTTTGCGAGCATAGTAGGTATCCTGAAACCCCAGAAAACTACAGTTTCTAAATACCTGATGGGTACCAGTGGTACTTACAGCAACAGCCTGCCCCACATTCCCCGCAGTATTTTTAAAAGTGATATTCTCAGCGTAAAAATTATCCCCATCTACCTGGAAAGTATAAGAACTGGAAGTGCTATGTCCATCGTCATCTCCACTATAGTCATCCCAACTGACGACAACTTCATCTGTCCCAGAGCCTATTAAACTGACATTGTCCTTTGCTATTGATACTTTTTCCACGTAGACACCTGGCTTGATATAAAAGATGTGTCTTTCAGAAGCAGTCCTGATCCTGTCTACAGCACTTTGTATAGATGTGTAATCCCCACTACCATCTGCTGCAATCACAGCATCAAATACCTGCGAATGGGCACAAACTGATGCACTCAAAATGAAAGTGATTAATGCGATATTGCGATACATGTTCTGACTGGATAGCATTTATTTCTTGATAATCCTCTGTGATACTTCTCTGCCGTTATTAAACGAAAGCTTCATGATGTAGACTCCTGTCTGGAGTGTTTCTACATTTATAAAGTTGTTGCTCAATTCTGAAGCCTGAGATTCAAGAATCAATTTACCCTGAGCATCAAAAACCCGAATGGCTTGAAGGTCTTTAGAGTTCTTCAAGTTCAACCAATCTCCCATTGGGTTGGGATAAAGAGTGATCACCTCCTCGTTTGGCCCTGACCTGAGCGGGTCGAGGGTTGTACTTCCGGTGATTCCAGCTATACTATTCAGGTAAATTTCAAGATTTGAATATCCGTTAGCCTGGATTTCTTTACCATCTTCAGCATCAGCAGGATCTAGACCGTTCTCTCCCTCATACTTGTCTGGCATACCGTCTCCGTCAGCATCCTCCAGCGGAAACAGTGCGTCATATTCAGACCATCCGCCTACTTCAGAAGGAGAATCAATAATACCATTAGGTGTCTGAAGTGCCACTTCACCTTTCAATTCCTGAATGATTCTCTGATCTACTCCATCTCTCGTAGGCAATATTGCTCCCACTTCCCTTGTTACAGATTCCAGTGCCTCTTGGGCAGTTTCTGTAGGGATTGGTTCCACCTCAAACTCCACGTCTGAGCGGATGTTATCAGCAGATCCTATCTCATCAATGATCTCTACACCGAGCCAGTTATCATCATTCATACCTCCAGTGATTCCTTCCATATAATTACCGGAAAAATACCATGAAGCATATCCTGTGGCAGGAATGTTGGTTCTGGCATATGAAGGACGAGCGAAGGCTTCCTCACTCGCGGGTCCTGGTTTGTAATAGTTATTGACAAAGTTGGTCTCGGCTTTACCACCTTCTATGGCTTCTTCAGCGCCGTAGATGGCACCTTTGCCGCCCCAATTGAATATCACATTATTTCTAAAATCGATTATGGCCATTGTATCATTGGAATAGCTTCCATTGATCCTTGGTGACCTACTTCTGTTATGAGCAAAAAGATTATGATGATAGGAAGCATATTGTCCGCCCCATTGTGCCCCGTAACTCCTAGCTCCCTTTCCATCAAAGGAATTATAGAGTCCTTCACTTAGGATACAATATTGTATGGTAGTGTATTTATTGTCGTAGAAGCCCATGTTTTCTTCTACGGACCAACTCATTGAGCAGTGGTCAATTATAATGTCTTGTGCATTTTCAATATTCAAAGCAGTAGTCTCAGCCTGTAGTTCATCCCCCGGCCTGAACCGGACATATCTGATAATGAGATTATCACCCGAAAGGAATACGGAACCATCTTTAATACAAATACCCCCACCAGGTGCAGTTTGTCCTGCAATGGTCATATTCGGTCTACTCGATTTGAGTTGTCCTGTAAGCTCAATGACTCCAGAAACCTTAAAGACTATGGTGATAGGGTCATCGCCTTCAGTATTGAGTGCAGCCCTCAAGCTACCTTCTTCTATACTTCCTCTTCTATCCCGATCCAAGAGGTTCGTTACTTCAATCACTCGACCACCCCTACCTCCTGTAGTGTACTTACCATAACCTTCAGCTCCGGGAAAAGCCAATGTCTGAGCAGAGAGGTTTATGCTAACAATAGTTAGTATAAGTAGAGGATAAAATTTTAATGATTTCATAAACGTATTAACTGAAGTTGTATAAAAACTCAATACCGCCCTAAAAAGGCGGTACTGAGTAAAAGTAAATCGGATTTGATATTTTATTTATTCATTAATTCTTAGTGAACTTCATTGTTTGAACATCATTGTCAGTTTTGATTCTCATGATGTACAAACCTTTTCTAAGGTTCGAAATTTCAAACGTTGCACTATTTTGAACCATTTTAGACATAAGTACCTGTCCCGACAGGTTCACGATCTCCACCTTCGCATTGCTGATTCCCGTTACCTGGATAAAGTCTGTAGAAGGGTTAGGATAAACCGTTACCAGCTCAGGGCCATTTGATCCAAGAATCTGAAGAACAGTGACTGATAATGTGCCAAACTTGAAGCTGTTATCAGTAGCTGAAGCTTTCACTTCAACAGTACCTGCAGCAAGTGCAGTAAGCAAACCATCCTCGTCAATACTAGCAACTGTTGCTGTATTTACACTCCATCCTACTGAATCAACGTCGGCATCATCGGGCTCAACACTTGCTGACATCTGTAGCGTTTCACCTTTTCTGATTTCGGTTACATTGTCAGCACTAGAAACGGTAATGCTGGTAACTGGTCTCTGATTCTCTAGCGTGATATCTATCGACCCTGAAATCCCAGATCCGTCATTCGCAGTTGCCGTAACAGTTACTACGCCAGAAGCAGTGGCTGTTAATACAACGGCAGTGGCTGAAGTAGTCTGTAAGGTTGCGAGATTATCATCACTCAAGGTCCAGGTAATAGATTTGTCAGGAGCGTCAAAAGGTTGAATTGTTGCATTGACTGACAGTGAACCACCTTTAGAAGTAATAGTCGATATCTCGGTACCATTTGAGTTGGTAGCCTTAAGGTTGATTGTCTCTACGTAGATATATGGCTCTATAGAAACCCACAAGGTATCTTTATATGAAGCAGCAAAGTTTGACTGGGCCACCACAGCTACGTCTCCTGCGGCTACAGCTATAAACTTACCTGTAGTTGCATCAATTGTTGCATCACCAGTTGTTCCATTCTGAGCAGAAAGCACACTCCAGGTAACAGTCAGGTCAGCACCTTCTCCGAAAGTAGCTATAGCTTCCATCATGATAGTGTCTCTCTCAGAAACTACTCCATCGAGTTCTGTGATATCTACCCCCACTTCCGGGAACCATCTTGGATCCCCTATTGGGCTGCCTTCTGTACTAAATGCAAGTAGTGTAGAGTTTAGTGGCAATGTGAAGTTGTATGGTGCCACATCTATTTTAGCAAACATCGGATCAATTGACGAAGTGTCAGCTACGTTCACATTAGCTTGACGAGAAGTAGAGTCAAGGTTAAATATGCCATTATCTCTTGATGACTTGAAATCATGGAATACACTATTTGTAAAGTTGAAAGTACCCGCATCCTCGGCTATTCTGAATGGACGAGAATTGGTGTTTTCAAGTAAAGTACTCACAATGTTATTAGTGAAATCAAGTGTCACAGAATTGTCATGGCCGTCATTTTGCTGTATGAAAACATCAGAAACCACATTGTAAAATGTATTATGATCTATAACAAAATGCTGAGCTACTGTGCCGAACACTGCATCATTAGCTCCGTCGTTATTGTTGTAAGCGTTTTTCACGAAACCTTTCACTGTATGAAAAGTCGAATTAGTGATCTTCAACTCTTTCACTACATTTAGCTTAGGATCCAGCACAAAATCTTCTACCATATCGTGGAAGAACACCCTATTAATGGTTACATTCTCATACATGGTGTTCTTATTTTTGTATAGCTGAACACCACCTTTAAAATTATATGCCTCCATATCTTCGATCAGAATGTTGTTCCAGTTGTTCCACTCAGAACCTCTGTCAAACCTCAATATATATGGAGCTGCACTTTGATTATCCTCTTTGAGGCCATTCATATTGAAGCCTTTAAGCGTAATGCTAATAGAATCCTCCTTCACACCGAAACCATTATCAAAGAACCTAATTGTAGGAGGTACGCTTAGCGTAGGATCTCCCATAATCACCACTTCCTGATAAATGTCTATCGTGGTATTTACAATATAAGTTCCTGGGCTCACCAATAAGATTGTATCACCAGGATTCCAATAAGAAATATTGGCCATAAAATGCTCCAGTGAATCAGGTGTGTTTGGAATTGGGTGAATATTATCACCTGACAAACCAGGTATGATAGGAACCCAACGAGGAGCACCAATAAAACCTGTTCCTGAAAGATCCGCGATCAAGCCTTTAGAATCAATCTTCAGCATAAAGTTGCCATTTGCTGCATTGACAAATTCAGGATCATCCTCTACAGTTGCTTCAGCCGTAACGTTAGCTTGTGCAGTCAGAGCACCCAGATTAAAGGCTCCCTCGTCTCTATCAGATTCGAAACTATGAAATACATTATTATTGAAAGTAAATGTACCTGCATCCTCAGCGATCCTGAAAGGACGGCTATTGGTTGATTCTAGCAATGTACTTACGATATTATCTGTAAAATCAAGAGAAACAGAACCATCATGACCATCATTTTGCTGAATAAACACATCTGAAACCACATTGTAAAAAGTGTTGTGATGGATATTGAAATCCTGCGCTACACTACCAAATACATTGGTACCGTCATTGTTATTATAAGCATTTTTAACAAATCCCTTGACAGTGTGGAATGTAGAATTGGTGATGTTTAGCTCTTTAACAGCATTCAATTTTGGATCCAACACGAAATCCTCAACCATATCATGGAAGTATACATTATTCAATGTTACACTTTCATACATGGTATTTTTATTCTTGTATAGCTGGACTCCTCCTTTAAAGTTGTACGCCTCTACATCTTCAATTAAAATGTTTTTCCAGTTTTTCCAGGCATCACCTCTATCAAACCGCAATATGTATGGAGCTGCGCTCTCATTGTCCTCTTTGAGACCATTCATATCGAAGCCCATAAGAGTGATATTGATGGAGTCAGCTTTTACACCAAACCCATTATCATAGAATCTCAAAACAGGCTTTCTTGGCAAGCTAGGATCTCCCATGATTGTCACTTCCTGAAACAGGTCTATAGTTACAGTAATAATCTCATCTTTTGTGACAAGAATGGTATCACCTGCATTCCAACGCGTAGTATCAAGGACAAATTCCGCAAAACCACCCATTGGTTTCTTGATCGATCCACCCCAACGCGGATCTCCAATTGGCTCTCCGTTCAAGCCAGCAGTTTGTAGCGGAGAATCAGATGCTAAAAGGAAACTGCCATTTGCGGCATTCTTAAATCCGGGAGCGTCTGAAGTGATGTCAGTTGCTGTAACATTAGCTTGGGCCTCTGCCGCACTAAAATTCCAAATACCTGCATCTCTTGTTGATTCAAAATCATGAATGACACTATTTTTGAAAGTGAAAGATCCAGCATCTGCATTGATTAGAAATGGTCTAGCCAGTGTATCATTTAACACGGTACTCACAATGTTATTGGTGAACTCCAAACTTACTGAACCATCATTTGGATCATTGATTTGAATCAATGCTCCTCCGTTTCCACCAATGTTGTAAAATGTATTGTGATCTACAACAAAGTTTTGAGCGACTGCTCCTAGTGCTCCAGTACCATCTTTATTGAAGTATGGATTTTTTAAAACACCAAAAACATTGGAGAAAGTAGAATTCGTAATCCTAAGCTTTTTTACAGCATTCAAAGTAGGATCTAAAGCCCACTGGGTCTCCATGTCATGGAAGTAAACCCTGTCGAGTGTCACCGATTCATAAAGTGTATTTTTATTCTTATAAAGCTGTACTCCACCCTGAGTATTATATGCCTCAACGTCTTGGATAAGAATATGCTTGAAATTCTTGGATGCGGCATCATCAAACCTCAGAATATAAGGTGCTTTATCGACCTCATTCTCCTTCAGTCCATTAAAGGCAATACCCATAATAGTGATGTTAATTGAGTCCACTTTTGGACGGAAGCCATTGTCAAACAACCGCAAGACCGGCTTTCTTCCCAATGAAGGATCACCTACAACAACTAGCTCCTGAAATACATCAATAGTACCAGTGATAGTCTCATCGCGAGTCACAAAAATGGTATCCCCGGGATTCCAAAGATTTATATCTTCTACAAAAGCTTCTAGTCCTGCACCAACTTGCCTTGATGTACCACCCCATCTTGGGTCACCCAGTGGCTCTCCAAGCGCACCGGCAGTTTGCAGTGGAGAGTTTGATGGGAGCAAATAACTACCGTTTGCCTCGTCTTTGAACATTGGGTCTTCACCGGCAGTTGCTGTGTTCTCAACCGTGATGTAAGTTTGAGTACCCAGTTCACCTAGATTAAAAGACAAACCTTCTGTATCAGGAGCACCTGTTCTGTCCGTTGCGAAATCATGAAAATGATTGTTCTTAAAAGTGAATGTACCTGCAAGATTGCCCAACCTAAATGGTCTTGAATCTACGGTATTGATCGGACCCGATACAATGTTGTTTGAGAACATCAAAGTAATAGAACCGTCTTTAGGGTCATTCATCTGAATCAATGAACGACCACTCGCCATAAATACACTGTCGAAAGTGTTGTGATCGATAAGAACCATTTGTTCTACGCGACCAGGTCTGTTGTCATCTACATTCTGGAAACCAAGACTGGTTATAAATCCACCAGGTATTTTCGCAAATGTAGAATTAGTAACTACAAGATTCTTAACGTAATTGGTTTGAGGATCAATTACATACTGGGTTCCATTAAAGTCATGGAAGTAACAATTGTTGATCTTCAAACTACTAACCACAGAAGTCTTTGTGTTTGTGTTTAGCTGAACTGCTCGCTGCAGGTTCCATGCTTCTACATCCTCAATTACTATGTCATAGTATATAGAATCTTTTGCCTGATCGATTCTCAATAAAGCATTTGCATACTTAGCCGAACCTTCATCATCAAAATACCCATCAAAGTTGATTCCTTTGATAGTGATCCCTAGTGAATCCTCTCTCAGTCTCAATCCACCATTTTGAAGCTTCACCAAAGGTCGTTTACCTGAAGAAGTTGCACCTATAAGCGTTAATCCTTTGGTAATATTGACTGTCTTTCCACCCGAAATGGTGTACTCCTCATCAATTAGCTCCACAATATCCCCAGAGCTCCACATAGAAGTGTCCTCAAGGAAACGCTCCAATGAATCTACAGGAGTGGCAGGTATCTTAAATGTGTTCTGTGAATAGGCCACTGTACACAATGTGAACAGCGCCACGCCAAGGAGCCACTTGACTCTCTGTCCAAACATTCTTAGTAATTGTTGTCTCATTTTTCGTAAAATTTAGGTCATACTTTCCCTCGCCAGGACTCCAAAAAGACCTGAAAATGGATTATTAGCAATATTTAGATTTAGGTTATTTCAAAAAGATCTTGCTTGTGTCTCCATTTGTAGTTTTCACTATAAATAAACCGCTTCTGCAGACCGGTACACGACTGCCTGAGCCAATTAAAACCCCTGATAGGTTATAAACTCTAAGTTCGTTGTTACTTAGCGCGATGAATTCTCCATTGTCTATTGTGAAGAATTCATCGCTTAGTTTTTGTGCCGAACTAAGGACATTACCGGTAGCTTGAGCCACAGTTTGCGCTTCGATGGTTATTTCCCAAAACTTTAATCGCTCACCGTTTCCAGTGGAATATTCCAGAGGAATTGGCATGAATCTAAGCTGTATGGCACCAGCTTGAGATGCTGATATAATGTCATCAAAACCCTCGTTACTCCCTGCGGTATAAACATGTATGTCTCCACCCTGATTGGTCAGCTGCTGATAAACATAAGCCGTACCTTCAAGATTGTCTATATATTCCCACGTTTCACCACCATCAAGCGAAGCTTCTATTAGCATCCAAATAGTTCTACTGTTATTGATAGATACATCTGTGCTCACTTTCACTGTGAGTGAACTGATGTTCGTAAAAGCCGGACTTGTCAAATACCCGTAAGATGCAGAATCAGTTAAGGCATACTTATGCTTGGTTACCTGTATCATGTTACCCTCAGTAGGCCAATTCTCTTCAGGTGGTGTTCCTTTCACCGCATCATCAACTACAGCTGGATCAGTGTTACATTTAGAGAAAATAATCACGGAATTATACTCCCAACCATTTTGAGTTCCAGACTCCCGATGATCAGAATCTCCATAGGCATCCTCACATTTATCATAATGCTGTGTGATACCATTATCATCAACCTTATCTACACCGGCCAAATAGTAACCAGAGTCTGCAGGAACAAACATAGCTGGATCCATCACAATGGTAGTATCCACAGGTGTGTCCTGTGCGCTCAACTGAAAACTTGCCAGAATTAGCAAAGACATTACAGTAATTTTCACTTGTTGATATTTCATCATATAACTCATTTTGGTTTAGACATTTTTTTATTGCTCAGCCAGGGGATCGAATGTTCCGTCCACCCAGTTGATCGTTTGCTCAAGGTTCTCGTTCAGCCCAAGGGCATTCAGAGGCAGGTAATAGAAATTATATTTTGGCTGTAAATACTGCATATCAAGATCTTCTGCATCTTCTACAGTGGTGGTGAAGAAGTTGGGGTAGTTTGACGGGTTATCCCAATCAACACTGTCAATCAAAATCGCTTCAAAATACTTAAAGGCAGAATCTGTTGGATTTGAAGCCGCTGCAATCCCAGTATTGTTATCAATGATGTAAGTGGTATTTACCCTTGTGATTATTCTTTGCCTTTTGGTTCCGTTCAATCCTGCACCAGCTACTCCGCTTGGAGAATTGATGTATAGATTTCTCCTCCTCAGATCCCAGAATCTTTTGTTTTCGAAAGCCATCTCGATTTTTCTCTCATTTAAGATTACTTGCCGAAGTTCTGCTTTAGCTAAGCCTGGAGTAAGACCATAGTTGCCGCTTCCAGCTTCGATTCCCGCTCGATCTCTTATGGCAAACAACTCCTGATAGGCCTCATCTGCGCGCCCTACTTCATTGGCAGATTCTGCTAAATTCAGTAATACTTCCGCATATCTGATTTCTATCCAATCAGTGGGAGTGCTGACTGTTTGTGTATTGGTAATGGAAGTGTTGATGTTCTTTTTTAAATAAAATCCATTTTGTGGGATAATTCCGGTTTCCTGCTTATTGTTAATATAAGCCCACTGTCTTTCATCATCACGACCGGCAAATTTCCAAGCTATACTGTTGTACCCAACAGTCGCCGCTAGTCTTGGGTCACGATCTGCCCAGTATACGTCTTCATCATACCCTGAACCTGCAGCAGTAATTGGTAATCCTGATTTCATTGGGAATGATTGTACCAAATCCCAACTTGGAGTGGCTACGGGATTGCCACTATTATCTACACTGGATGGTCTCACGCTATTCTCATAGGTATGCGTTTTTAGACCTACAGAATATTTGGTAATCATGATGGCCTCCTCATTATCCTCCTCGAGAAATATTCTCGAAAAATCAGGATAAAGACCATGTCCTTCTTCCAGAGCAATTTGTTTGGCTTCAAAATTCGCCTGATATGCTGCTTCCCATCGGGCAGCAATGCCATTTGCACTGGTCGTTCCGTTAGGATCAAATTGTGGACTTGCAAAAAACAATAAAACCCGGCCTTTAAAAGCTGCTGCTGCTGATCTTGGAATTCGGCCATAGCCTGAGGCACCATAAGTACCCAACAAGCCAATAGCCTGATCTAAATCGGCGACAATTTGGTCTACACACTTCGCAGCTGATACTCTTGGCAATGCATCATCTATATCGTCATTGTTATCCAGCGGAACCAACACTAACGGTACCCCGCCATACTGATTCACTAAAATCCAATAAACCCAAGCCCTTAAAAAAAGTGCCTGCCCTGTGAAAGAGTCTTTTGATACCTGATCGATCGATCCTTCTGCGACTTGTTGAATGAAGAGGTTAATGTTTCTGATTTTCGCATAAGTATTGCGACTGTAATCACCAGGGGTTCCATCTCCATTTGCAGTAGTCGGGTCTGGTTCGCGTCCATAAATCAAATCCCCTCCGCCCACAGATTCATCGGACAAACCCACATTGGCCGTTCCTCCAAAGCCTGGCAATACCGAACCATAAATACTGTTGAGATACAATTCCGCCAACTGCGGATCGTTGAATACTCTATCCCCGTCAATTGCTGTTTGCTCTTCTACCTGCAGTACATCATCACACCCGTTAGCGAAGGCTACAATAAGTGAAATAATCAATATGTGTTTAATAATCTTCTTCATCTTCAATTACAGTGAAAAACTCAAACCTGTATTTATCATACGAACCAATGGGTAATCAAATGCCTGTGATACCGCTGGATCTTTAAAGTCGAATGGACTAATGATGGTCCAAACATTGGTCGCCGAAGCATAAAATTTCAGATTCGCCAATTTTATTTTACTCATTACATTCTTTGGCAACGTATAAGAAATGCTGATATCGTTCATTCTTAAAGTATGTCCATCTCTCATCCAGAAAGTAGAAACTTCACCTTCAAATCCGTATGCAGCTGGTCTTGGCATAGAAGCATTCGGATTCTCTTCGGTCCAGTAATCACCCCACCATGAGAATGTGCTCGTGTACTGATTAACTGCAAGTCCGGCATTTCTATCAACAAGCTGTTCGTCCTTTTGAATAAATTCTTTGTGACCAAATACACCGCTGAAGGAAGCATTTAATCTCCAGTTCTTATACCCAAAACCTAATCCAAACCCATAACTGTAAGGAGGTGTAGTGTATTCCGCAATAATTCTACGGTCATCTCCATTAATCTGGCCATCCGGCCCACTATAATTCGCACCACCTACATCTTCATAGTAGATCATTCCCTTGGCTACAGGTATTCCATTGATTGTAGAATACATTTCCTGTACCCTGGCCAGGTCTTCATCTGTTCTAATGATGCCCAGTGCAATTAATCCGGGTTGATTGCTATCATCATTTAAAGTCTGATCATCCCACTGACCCAATACGAGAGGATTTTGAAACAACTTAAGGGGCCTACTTCTTCTTCTGGTGAAATTGGCATCTATAGAGTAGTTGAAATTTCCACCAATTTTATCATTGAATCCAACCTGAAATTCATCTCCGGTGGAAAAAGACTCCTTGTTGTTAATGGTAGGTGGTTTTTCATTACCGAGAACATAAATGGCTAGAGGCCTGTCGAATGCATCATAAGTCAATGCATAATAGTGTTCATAAGTGAAGCTCAGACGATTGCTCAATGCTCGTGCATCCAAACCATAGTTCCAGGTCCTGGTTTTGCTCCAGGTTCTTGATGGTACAATGAATCCATTTTGACGAGCGGTAATGGCGTTTGTCAGTACTCCAGTGCCCTGGCCAAATATGGGGCCTGTACTACCAGCATTGAAGGCTGGCTTCCATTCAAATGGCCGTACATTGTCGTTTCCTACCAGACCAACTGAGGTTCTCAATTTCAAGAAATCAATACCACTCCTTAGGTTATCAAAGAAGGATTCTTCTGATATTACCCAACCAGCCGAAACAGAAGGAAAAACACCAAACCTTTCTTCAGGACTGAACTTACTGCTTGACTCACTTCTAAAAGCCGATTCAAAAATGTACCTACCCTCATAGTCATAGGTGAGCCTACCAATTACACCCCATCGCCCAAGTCCGTTATAAACGCCATTAATCTGATTCGTGCCATTTTGGAAAGCCCAGAAGCTATCGAACCCCCGAATATCTGCTATACTTTTTTGGGCATTAAACCCTCTCGAATACCCGTCTGATTGTTCATAGACAAAAGTGGCTCCTACATTATGATTCCCAAATGATTTAGCATAACGAGCCGAAACATTGAATTGATAGACTCTGCTTTTTTCAAAACTTTCCCTGAGACCTTCAGAGTTGTTGATCAGAATAGTACTCGGATCTTCTGAAATGAAATTCCCGCCTTCTGAATAAAAATTATAAGTAAGATAATCCTGACCAAAAGTAGTTCCGTCTGAAGAATTGATATTGTAGGAAAGCAAACTTGAGAGTTTCAAACCAGAGAGGAATGGAACATTATATTCTAGCCTGGCTGATAAGTTCGTGTTGTTGCTTGTATTGGTTTTGTAGTTGTCAGATTGTAACAACCCGTATGGATTCCAGGATCCATTGTTGACCGGTAAGCCATTGTATGTTGGTGGTATCCACCTTGGAGCAGTTAAAGGCCGCTTGTACCAATCCCTTAGTACCCCTTCCCCGGTATTTCCTGATCCCGGGTCATAGTTTGGGTTTCTCCTATTGCCTTCACTAAAGTTGATCCCTACCCCAACCATCAGGTCTTTGGTGATGTCATATTCTAAATTGGTACGAACAGAGAATCGCTTGAACCATAAGTTGTCATAGTTTCCGGTCTCATTGTAATAGTTTCCTGATAGGAAATACCGCACATCTTCCGAGCCCCCTGATACTGAGATTGCATGTTTTTGATTGACCGCCGCCTTGAAAAGACCTTCTAACCAATCATAATCATTGGCCCGGATATTAGCCATCTCCTCATCGTCAAAATAGTCATTTGCCGAGGGTCTAGCGCCTAAAGATTTTCTAATGTCCAGAATGTCATTCCACATTTGAGCATGCTGCTCACCAGAAAGCATTTCCGGTATTTGTGTAGGTTGCCCAACTCCTACTGAACCATTATAGGTAAATTTCAATTTTCCAGGATTACCTCTTTTGGTCTTAACGAGTACAACTCCCCCGGCTCCTCTCGCTCCATAAACTGCCGCAGCACCATCCTTTAAGATGGAGATGCTTTCAATCTCACTCGGATCCAGTCGGTTAAACACCTCACTACCAGATGGTCCAGGTAATGCGTAAGAATCATCAGAGTAAATCACTCCATCAATTACGTACAGTACCTGACGCTCAGTACCTGATGCCGATTCAGCTCTTATAACAAGAGGAGAAGGTGTTCCTGGAATCCCAGTTCCATTTCTATTTACCTGTACTCCAGCCAGTTTACCTATTAATGTTTGCGCTAAATTACCTGTGGGCAATTCTTCCAGATCTTCTGGCTTAATGGTCGTAATAGCTCCAGTCAGTGTTGCTTTCTTCTGCTCGCCATATCCAACAACCACTACTTCATCTAACTGCTGTAAGTCTAAATCCAGAACCAGGTCTAGTTGTGTTCTCCCATTTACAGGTACTTCTTGTGACTTATAACCAATAAATGAAAACACAAGCAAGTCATCATCTTCTGCGGTAATAGAATATTGCCCATCAATATCAGAAATAACCCCTATGTTCTTTCCTTTCACCTGTATGGTCACACCTGGTAATCCATCGTTAGTGTCAGAACCGGTTACTTTTCCTGATACTTTTGTCTGAGCGAAAGCAGAACTCGCCAGAAAGACAAATGCCAGACATAGACCAATACTTAATTGTAAACTTTTACTCATATAGCTTGCGTAATGGATTGCACAAGGATTCAATTTTTTTTCACTTTTCAGAAAAACAGATCTGAAAGCTTTGATTGTTAATTTCTTTTTTCGGTTGATGCTCACAGCTAAATTCTTGTACTTTTCAAATAACTCAAGAAGAAAGCCGGTCAGTGGCAACTCATCAATTCTTCTTTTACTAGTACCAATATTCTTTAATTTAATCAGGAGAACTATCCTGTCCCATCATGTGGTTGATCAATTACTCCTTGCAAATGCTCAATTATATATGTGTATTTGAAGATTGTAATTACACATATTTCAACAGTACAATCAAAACACAATTTGAATTGCAATTTTTACAGGAGACTGTGAAAATCTCTTCAATAAAGTTGGAGGTTTACTGTAATAATGTTGCAAATGAGATTTTCAAGAAACCAATCAGATCTGATAATTGAAAAAATCGAATAATCGTGGATTCGGTGGTTATCAGAACATTGAAATATTAATACTTACTATTATTAAACACCTGACCCCTGTAGATCAATATCGGATCCCCTTTTACAGAATTCACAACTTGTACATCCACCAATTCTCCATTTTCCCAAACCAAATCAAGCTCAACTCCTCCTTTAACTTTAAGACCACTAACCTTTCCTTCAGGTAACGCACTTGGCAATGCAGGTAGCAATACAATAGTGTCACCTTGTGTTTGTACCAGCATCTCAGCCACCCCAGCCGCAGCGCCAAAGTTTCCATCGATCTGAAAAGGCGGATGCGCATCAAACAGGTTCTTATAGGAACCACCATCTCTTTTCTCTTCAGACCAAGCAGGTCGAAATAGGTTGTTGATCATTTTCCAGGCATGGTCTCCATCCCTAAATCGCGCCCAAAGGTTGATCTTCCATGCTAGGCTCCAGCCTGTACCATCATCACCTCTAAACAGCAATGATTGCTTCGCTGCTTCTAACAAGTCTGGGGTATTTACATTAATCTCATTTCCTGGATACAATCCCCACAGATGAGACACATGCCGGTGCTTGTTCTCAGGATCGTCTTTATCTTCCATCCACTCCTGTAACTGACCGTATTGACCAATCTGATTTTCTGCAATCCTGGGAAAATAACTTGATAGCGTATCAACAAAAGAATCATCAACCCCGAGAATGCCTGCGGTTGCTATAGTGTTTTTAAATAAATCACGGATGATCTGATGGTCCATGGTAGGCCCCATCACTAATCCACCGGTCTCGGGTGAATTGGATGGCCCACTGATGAGCTTACCCGAGTTGGGATCCTCCACCAGATAGTCCACAAAAAACTCTGCCGCTCCTTTCATAAGTGGATAAGCGCGCTCCTTTAAAAAGACAGTATCCCGTGTATATTCAAAATGCTCCCACAGGTGATGGCATAGCCATGCTCCACCGGTTACCCAAATACCATGATTGGCATGATTGATAGGCGCGGTGCCACGCCACAGGTCTGTGTTGTGATGTAGTACCCATCCATCAGCATTGTAATGAAATCTAGCGGTCTGCTCTCCTCTTTCAGCTATCTCCTCAATCATCGTAAACAAAGGCTCGTGCATTTCAGAAAGGTTGAGCACCTCTGCCGGCCAGTAGTTCATCTCCAGGTTGATATTGGTGGTGTACTTACTATCCCAGGGGGGAGTCAAGTCATCATTCCAAATGCCCTGAAGATTGGCAGGTTGTGTGCCAGGCCTGGAACTGGAAATGAGCAGGTAGCGACCATACTGCACATACAAAGCAACCAGAGCCGGATCTTGCGTTTCCGCAAAGGCTTCAATGCGCTGATCCGTAGTGAGCGTGTCAGATTGATCTCCTCCAAGATCAATAGCAAACCGATCAAAGTACTGCTGGTAATCAGCTATGTGCCTGGATTTGACTTGCTCATATGCACTTAGGTTGAGCTTCTCCAAATCCGATGCAGCTAAAGAGGCTGGCTGCCCAGACACATCATCATAATCAACAAAGTTGGTGGCTGCAGTAAGTGCTATTGTCACCTCATCAGCGCCATTGACAGATAAACCCTTATCATTGATTTCAATAGCTCCGCCTTTAGACACAACTTTGCAATCGGCCACTCCATTCAATGCCCCATTCTTCACCTGCACTTTGAGTTGAAGCGTATTATTGTCAAGTGCACTTTGGCTCCACTCTTCATGAATGGCTGTCATGTTTGCTGTAAAAGTCAACATACCTGACCCTGAAGATTTGATCTTCATGACCATAGCCTGGTCAGGTGCCGACACAAAGTATTCCCTGGTATAGCTTACTTCCCCAATGTCATACGTGGTAGTAGCTACGGCTGTTGAAATGTCCAATGACCGCTTATAATTGGTGGCATTCTCATGGTTCTCAAAATCCAGCCAAAGATCACCAAAGGGCTGATATGCAGCCATGTACTGCGGATAATCAGGAGGGTTTGTGTTTTGGGGGAAGTATTTCCAGGGTGTACTTATATCAATTCCTACCGAAAAGTCCCCACCTTTGGGATAAACGACCATTGGCTCCCCTGTTTTGAAGCCAACCATTCCGCCTTTATCATAATAATCCAATACATGGACCGCTAAAACATTTTTACCGGGTTGAAATGCTGAACTGGGAACATCATACCTCCTATGCGTATATGGGTTGGTTTCTGACCCAACTTCACTGCCATTCACGTAAGTGACATCTTCATCCATGATCCGGCCAAGGTTCAACACCAAATCTTTTCCTGACCACTCAGCAGGCAGCTCAAAGGTAAAGCGCATCCACACCGCGCCATCCATTCCTATAAAGCCCTGACTCTCCCAACCATCCACTGCTCCTACAGGCATACTCTTCCAGTCGCTATCATCATATTCCAGCGTGCTGTAAACCATTTCCGATGGTGCATTGACATTTGCCAGCCATTCAGACATCTGAGTGGCATAATTTGCTTCATTACTTTGAAGACCCATAAACACTTTCCCAGCCAGCTCTTCTGCTTCTTTTTGATTGCCTTCAAAAAGTAATTGACGGATTTCTGCAAGATATTGTGCGGCTCCTTCACGGTTATAGTTTCGTGGCTTGCCTGTCCAAAGCGTTTCCTCATTAAACTGAATATGTTCTTTCTCCACTCCTGCAAACACCATTGCGCCTATCCTACCATTCCCGATAGGCAACGCTTCTGTCCATTCGACCGCAGGCTCGTCATACCAAAGCTGAAGCGAACTATCATCAGAGGGTGTTTTGCATGACGACAGAACAACGAAGAGAGTAAGTACTGAAAATCGGAAGATCATGGTCTCGGAAGTTATTTAGTCAATTACGATTGTGCCATCTACCTCTTTTGACTGTTCAAAAGGTGTAACAGCAGATTGGAGTAGGTTGTTCTTTAGGTAAATTCGCTTGGTGTTTTCTCCTTTTACAGAAAGAAAAACGCCTGTACCTTCTGTAGCACGGTTATTGATAAAGTAAGCATTTTTCACATTGTTCAACTCCACCGACGGTCGGCCATCATGATGTGTGTAGGTTTTAAAACCAGAAACTTCTAAATCATCCGTCGCAGAAACTTCTATAGCAGATCCTATTGCTGTATTTATCTCTACATTATTAATCTTGATTTTATAGGCATCGGTGATATTGATCCCTTCATTGGAGTCAAAATTAATGTTGGAGAAAGTGATGTTTTCTATTGGCAGCTCCGGCAACCCAATCAGTACGACAGCCTTTTCGGACTGAGCAGTGATGTCACTGAAATGTATATTTCGGAAAGCAGGAGTCCGCTCAGACACAGGCTCCGCAGGTGTGTCAGAATAAAACATATTGAGCTTAATGGCTTCCATCTTAATGTTTTTCATGATCACATTGTCTACCCTAATGTCTTCTACCACTCCACCCCTACCTCGTGTTGATTTGATCCGGATACCCCGATCTGTTCCATCAAATACACAGTTGGAAATGGTGATTTTCTTGACTCCACCAGACATCTCACTACCGATCACTACACCACCATGCCCCGACAGCATGGTGCAGTTGGTAATGGTGTAATTTTCAGCTGGCATAGCCATCATTCGGCCGCTTTCATTCTTTCCTGACTTGATGGTAATGCAGTCGTCCCCTACACTAATGTGACAGTCAGATATATGTACATATTTGCAAGAAGAAGGGTTAATTCCATCCGTATTTGGTGAAGGAGGATTGTTGATCGTTACGCCAGTTATGGTCACATTCTCACAAAACTCGGGACTCACCGTCCAGAACGGAGAGTTAACAATTGTCACTCCTTCAATTCGAACATTTTGACAAAACAATGGCTGAATGAATGGTGGACGAAGAAATCCTTTCTTTGTTTTAAAAGGACTATACTGATTTAACGTATCGGCATTTTCTTTTTCGTATCGATCATAATAAATGTAATTCTCCTTATTGTTCCCTCCTAATCGCTCTGCCTGGTACCACCACTCACGGCCTTGGCCATCCAGAGTTCCCCTTCCGGTAATGGCTATATTCGTCTCCTCGTATGCATAAATCAAGGGAGAAAAGCTCTTGGTCATCAATCCTTCATACCTGGACTGGACAAACGGAAGGTAATCATCAAATGTATCACTGAAACGCACATAAGCGCCTGCATCCAGATGCAACGTGATGTTGCTTTTAAGATAAATAGGCCCTGTGAGGTATTCCCCGGCAGGGAAATACACCGTACCTCCTCCATTTGATGAAGCCTTTTCAATGGCATCTTTAATCGCTTGAGTTGCTTTTTCAGAAGCATCATTCTTCGCACCGAATGTTGTTATATCATAAAATTTCTGAGCAGTTGCTTTCCAGCTAAAGACCAGGAATAAAACCGTAAAAATGATCAGACATACTCCTTTAATTTTCATATCGGTATTATTTTTTGACCCAGGTCAACTTATAGTTACCTGATCCCAATTTGATTTTAAATTTGCTTTCATCATTGATGGCACGCTTACTTTCAAGCACTTCTCCATCAAGCTTCACTTCTTGAACTTTGTGTTCATCGAGCCATACTTCTGCAGTTGAATTTGGAGGAATTTCCAAATTATACGATATCGTCTCTGCTACTTCCCAATCTGCCGAAACACGTCCATACATCGTATGAATTGATGCTTTTGCATATGTGAGCTTACCACCGATATGCGGCTGAAAGATGATGTTTTTGTAACCTGGCTGAGCCTCATCAATGCTTATCCCGACCACTCTAGAATACAACCAGTCACCTATGGAACCATAAGCATAGTGGTTAAAACTATTCATCCCTATAGTCTGAAATTCTCCATCTGGCTTAATGCCATCCCATCGCTCCCAAATGGTAGTCGCCCCTTGCGTAATGGCATAGAGCCAGGAAGGATAGCGATCATTATGAAGAAGTTGATAAGCCAGGTCTAATTTTCCAAAATCCGAAAGTGCAAAATTCAATACAGGAGTACCTAAGAAACCTGTGGTCAAGTGTCCGAAATAGGCTACGTCATCAGCGAGTCTCCTGGCAATGATTTCCTTTTTATCAGCTGCTACCAGGTCAAAACACAAACCGATGGCATAAGCGGCCTGTGTACTAGACACCAATCGTCCAGAACGTGTCATGAACTCCTCATTCCATGCTTTTTTGATTTTCGGAAGTAGCTCATTGAGCCTTTTGACTTCTTCATTTTGCTCCAGTATCCGGGCAGTTTTTAGCAAAATTCCCGCTGAATGATAGAAATAGGCCGTGGCGATCAAAGCTTTGTCTGTATGAGCACCTGCATAACCATAGTCAGGAGCATTATAATTGTAGGTATAGTATTCTGCAAAAGACAACCAATCACCAAAATGAAAACCGTAATCAAACACATAGCTATTACCTGCATGGTGAATCATATAATCGACCCAGGCTTTCATTGATCCAAACTGGGTCTCAAGAACTTGCTGGTCTCCGTAGCTCAGATAGGTTGTCCATGGAATGATCACAGCTGCATCAGCCCAGCCCGTAGCGCCAAACCCGTCAGACCAACCTGTTCCTCCACCATCCCTAATATTATTGGGCACAACCCATGGCACGCTACCGTCCTCACGCTGCTCAGATGCTAAATCCTTTAACCATTTAGTGAAAAATGGTGCTGTATTGAAATTAAAGCTAGCCGTGGGAGCAAAAACCTGAGCATCACCGGTCCAGCCTAAACGCTCATCACGCTGCGGACAATCTGTAGGTACATCCAGAAAATTACCTCTTTGTCCCCACTCTATATTGCTTTGCAGCTGGTTGATCATGGGATCGGAACATTCAAAATAGCCAATCTGAGGCATATCAGAATGCACCACAATTCCCTCAAGACTCTCCAGTGATAACTCTCCGGGATAACCATCAACCAAAACATACCTAAACCCATGAAAGGTAAAGCGAGGCTCATACACCTCTTCTCCTTCTCCCTTTAGAGTGTATTTGTCTATACACTCGATATTTCTGAGGTTATCAGTATAAAAATTTCCGTCCTGATCTAAAACTTCGGCAAACCTGAGTGAAACTGTATCACCTTTCGAGCCCTGAACTTTTAGTCTGACCCAACCTACCATATTCTGACCAAGATCAAATACTTGCTCTCCTTTAGATGTAGTAAATAACTGCTTTGGTTGCAGTGTTCTTACTTTTCTTACCTTTTCGCCTTCAGATGCGATCAGGGTGTCCTTAGAATGATCTAGCAATGCTACGGGTGTCCATTCCTTATCATCAAATTGAGCTGTTGACCAGCCCATCATTTCTAATCCTGCATCATAGGTTTCCCCGTTGTAAATATCTGATTTCAGAATGGGTCCTTTAGAAGCTTCCCATGAGGAATCGGTTAAGATCCAATCAACACTTCCGTCTTCAAATTCCAACCGCAACTGCAGCAGTAAGCCCAGTTGATTACCATATTCATTTCGATTGTCTTCCCACCAACCAAAGTGCCCACGATACCATCCATCGCCAACAATTGCCCCAATGGCATTGTCTCCTTGCTTAACCTGATCTGTGACATCATAGACCTGATACTGAAGTCGTTTGTGGTAATTGGTCCACCCCGGTGTGAATACTTCATTACCTACCTTTTGGCCATTAATTTCCAGTTCATACAGACCGAGCGCAGAAGCGTATACCCGAGCGGAACGAATACGTTTTCTTGCGCCGAAAACCTTACGGAAGTATGGACATGGTTCTGATTTGGAAATATCTTCTGTCCACGGCACAGTAATCCAGTCAGCGGACCAGTCACTAATTTCGAGTAGCCCCATTTCCCAGGTAGCAAAATCTGAAACCGCACGATTCCCATGATTGTCCCACACTTGCACTTGCCAGTAGACCCGCTGTGAAGCGTGCAATGCAGGTCCCTTATAAAGCACATGAATTGATTGATCGGAATGCTGTTTACCAGAATCCCAAAACAGATTTTTACCATTCTCAAGATCTCCTGAATTCATGGCGACAGTGACCTGGTAAGCTGTTTGGGATACGTTTTGTTCACTTGAATTCAGTATCCAGCTCAGCCGTGGATTTAACAATCCTATCCCAATAGGGTTCTTCTTATATTCTGTTCTAAGTCTTTCAACGACTAACCTCACGTATGTTTCCCGGTTTTAATTTATTCTAATGATGGACTTTTCATCCAAAACGGTGCGGTGGCAAACCAAAGTACTACTCCAACTCCCATCAGTGTGAAATGAGTGGGTTTATCAATTACTCCATAAAAAACCATAAATGACGGCACAATGGTCAATAGTAAACCAACAAGTGATAATATTTTTAAGATGATTTTCATGACAATGAAGAGGTTTTCGTTTCTTTTCTCTGCTGGATTTTACAAAAGCCAATATAAAGCAACACACAAAGAATCCACTCTGGTGCAATCATAAACATCAGGTCTGCTTGTATAGCTGCCATCCACCTAGGCTGTTGCCCGATTAACTCTGACAACCATTGATAATTATCCTTACCGTAGAAAAACAGCATAATACCGAATGACCCAAACCAGGCCACGGCAGCTGGCCAGCTTAGCATTAACCCTTTCTTTTCGGCATAATCTGAGATAAGTCCAAGTTTTGGAAACAACCAAACATCTACAAAAATGAATGCGCCAAGTGGCATGAAGAATAGCCCATAGTATCCGATAATCCTATCCAAATAGGCATTGACGGCTGGTATACAAGCCGTGATGATCATAAACACTCCAGCTAGGAAGGTAACCTTCCAACGCTTCCAGTTTGGTGTAGCTACCTGAATGGCAAGACCCGCCCTATACAAAGTGGGGTTGGCGGTAGTCCAACCAGCTATTACAACACTAACTAAGCCTGCTATACCAGCTCCGAACATGGCGATATTTCCCGGCTGTGGGTTTGTGAAACCTTCTGCCAAAAATGCCGCACACAAAATACCTGATGCTACCCAGGCCATGTAGTGACCAAGGAACATTCCAAAAGCAGATGCAAAGCCCTGCTTCCAGCTTTTGGCATATCTGAAGATTGTAAGGTCTGCCATCCCAATATGCTGTGTGGCATTGCACAACCAGGCAAAACCGATCACATGCCAAATAGTGTATTTTGAATTTCCACCAATTGGCCGCCCGGTAAATATTTTTTCATTGGCCACTCTCCAAAAATCACTCAGACCATTAGTCCCCAGATCCGCCATTACAGCCAATCCAGCTGCAAAGAAGACAAGCACCATCCACGGCGCACAGATTTTGGAGAAATGAGCAATCTTATCAAAACCAAGTACAGCCAAAGCTGCGATCACCACTCCAACAACAAGTGCGAGTGCCATCCACGGTAAAGTAGGAATGGTATCTCCAGCTACATAATCAGGGTTTGGAATACCGAAAGGAATGGAAATGGCCGTAACAGCCACACTTACCATGGCGCCTGCCAATAAACAAAGAATGACTGCATAAAAGGCACTATAGGCAACAGTGAGGTATGGCCCACAGATCTTGCGAAGCTGCCAATAGATGGTCAACCTCACCTTTACAGCCACAGGGGCGCACATCAGTGCCCAGCTCAATACAGCGAGGGTATTGCCGATCAGAAGCCCTACAAAAAAGTCAAAAGCAGACACGCCATGCATGACCATCAATGGCCCGAGTACAAACTCAGTACCAGCCACATGCTCACCAGCAAACATGGCAATAAATGTCTTCCAGCCATGCAGCTTATTTTGCGCAACCGGCTCGCGATCATACTCATATAAAGCATCTAGCCGCTCTACCAGCGACGAGGATGTTGGGGTTCCTTTAGTTACACTCATCAGAGTTGGTTTATTAAATCATTCAAGTTTATTTGAAATGAAATGAATAACCTTCCTGTGCTGTCCTTTGATCGGGATAGAGAAATGAAGAGTAAGTCCAAGACTTTAAATCCATCGTCGGTTTCAGTTGCAAACTGAAACCAGCAGCTAGCTTCAGTTTGTAACTGGAGCTCTAAATAAATAGGAAGTTTTAAAACTTACCAAATCCTTTACTCCTCCTGATCTTTTCATAAGATCCAGTTGCATTGAGCCTTGACCCTTTGAAAAGCATTTCAAATGCTAATTCTAAAATTGCGACCACATGACAAATGTGGCCGAGCAAAAAAGTCAAAGACTTAATAATTATTCGTGGGTTTCAGTTACTGCCTTTACAGAAATTAGAATGGTACAATATGGTCATCTTTCGGGTCTGTCGTATATTCCTACACGTTCATCCAAAAAAATCAGCCTATCCAGATTCTATCCAGAATTGGCGTTTAAAATCGCATTGTCATTGGTAAAGCACAACCAATAAAAGATGACCATGAATAACCTATTGATACGATTGAGGCAGTATGCCCAACATGGGGTAACGGCGGCCATTTTAATCATACTCATTTACTCGGAACTTGTAGATGGTGTAACCATTGATATTATTGAGGCGGGTTATCTAGCAGAGGTGCTAACATTGCTTAATGTAATTACAGTAGCAACGACCCTTTCCATCAGCATTAGTGTCTATCAGTTTTTCGATGGAGAACACCTCATAGAGGCGGGAGTTAGGGCCTATGAAACATTGGTGTCTGACCTTACCCTTCTTAATCAATTTAGCCCGGTAGTCTACATTAATGCTCCCTAGGCATAGTGTTAAATCTCAGCTCGATGTGTCCGCATCTGGCATTTACTTTAAATAACAGGAATATCAGCGAATCCTTGAGATACGGCTGTTAAACCATAGAAAACACCCCAATAAACTAACTAATCGAATAATAAAGATATCATGAATAGAATATTAATAATCATGGTCATAGGAGCATTTATATGCTTATTTGGCTGTGAATCACACAAGGAACATGTAGCAGAAGAACAGAGCTATCCTGTTACCTCCCCTGTGCGAAAAGATACCACCACTACTAGAGAGTATGTAAGTCAGATTCACTCTGTACAGCATATAGAAATGAGAGCGCTAGAGCGCGGATATCTTGAAAAGATCTATGTGGACGAAGGCCAGTTCGTAAAGAAAGGCCAGCTCATGTTCCAGATTATGCCGAGACTATACCAGGCAGAATTGAAAAAGGCGGAAGCTGAAGCGCACTATGCAGAAATAGAGTATCAAAACACCAAAAAGCTTGCGGAGAGTAATGTGGTTGCACCAAATGAGTTGGCCCTGGCTGAAGCCAAGTATGACAAAGCCAAAGCAGAACTGTCACTTGCCCAGGTTCACCTGGATTTTACGCAAGTAAGAGCGCCATTTGATGGCATTATGGATCACTTCCATGTACGGGAAGGCAGTTTAGTGGAAGAAGGTGAATTATTAACCACGCTTTCAGATAACCACGAAATGTGGGTCTATTTCAATGTTCCTGAAGCAGAATACCTGGATTATAAAATCAAGTTTAGCGCCAATGGTGACACCCCTCTGGAAGTAAAACTGCTTATGGCCAATCAAAAAATGTTCGAGTATATTGGAGAGGTAAACACCATAGAAGCAGACTTTAACAATGAGACCGGAAATATTGCTTTCAGGGCAACCTTTCCTAATCCCAAAGGACTACTCAGACATGGGGAAACCGGCAATGTCTTAGTGGCAGCTCCGCTTGAAGACGCCCTACTTATTCCACAGAAATGCACTTTTGAGATTTTGGATAAGAAGTATGTTTTTGTAGTAGACAGTGATAACATTATCAGATCGAGGCAAATAAAGGTAGGAGCAGAAATGCCACACATATATCAAGTGATAAGTGGCCTGGAAGAATCCGACAAGATCCTTTTAGAAGGTCTGCGCAAGGTTCGTGATGGTGACAAGATAGCACCTGAGTTTATCGATCCAACGGAAGCGCTTTCCACACTTGGCCTTCATGCAGAATAATACCGTCCACCTCAAAAAACAGAAATTATGTTTTTAAGTAGAATAATACATAGACCGGTATTGGCTATTGTTATTTCAGTAGTCATCCTATTTGTGGGAACACTTGCAATAAAAATCCTCCCGATTTCGCAGTTTCCCTCCATCGCTCCTACTACGGTGAATATATTCATCGCTTACCCCGGGTCAAATGCTGAGGTATTGGTTAACTCCACTTTGATCCCTCTGGAGCAGGCAATCAATGGTGTACAGGATATGCGTTATATATCTTCAGATGCCACCAGTGCCGGAGAAGCAACGATAAGAATCGTCTTTGAGCCAGGCACCGATCCTAACCAGGCAGTAGTGCGGGTCAAAACAAGGGTAGACCAGGTGATGCCATTATTGCCACCGCTGGTACAACGAGAAGGGGTAATTATCACCCCTATTCAGCCCAGTATGTTGATGTATGTCAACCTATACAGTACCAATAAAGACGATGATGAAAAATTCCTTTACAACTATGCCAATGTGAACATGATTCCTGAAATCCAAAGGATTAAGGGTATTGCTCGTGCACAAATTCTGGGTAGTAGACAGTTTGCCATGCGTGTTTGGCTCAAGCCTGACCGTATGAGAGCGTATAAAATCTCAGCAGAAGAAGTGATGGAATCCATGATGGAGCAAAGCATCATAGGACGACCTGGCAGATTGGGAAGAAGCTCTGGAAAGCAAGCTCAATCGTTGGAATATGTATTGACATATCAGGAGCGGTACAACAAACCAGAGCAGTATGAAAACATCATCATCAGATCCAACGAAGAAGGTGAAAGTATTCATCTCAGAGATATTGCGGAAGTAGAACTCGGCAGTGAATTCTTTGATATTTACTCTAATCTGGACGGTTTCCCTGCTGCTTCTATTGTATTGAAACAAACAGTGGGAAGTAATGCCTCCGATGTGATTGCCGAAGTAAAAGGTCAGCTTGAGGAAATGAAGCAATCCTTTCCTCCCGGAATGGACTACAAGATCAGTTATGACGTCTCCAACTTCCTTGACGCCTCTATAGAGCAGGTCACTCATACTCTACGCGATGCCTTTATATTGGTGGCTTTGGTCGTATTCCTCTTTCTGGGTGACTGGCGGTCTACATTGATCCCAATCATTGCGGTTCCAGTGTCCCTGATTGGAGCATTCTTTGTAATGCAGGCGTTTGGTCTTTCCATCAACTTGATTACGCTCTTTGCTCTGGTACTGGCTATCGGTATTGTTGTGGATGATGCCATTGTAGTTGTAGAGGCGGTTCACGCCAAAATGGAGGAAAAGAATATTTCTCCATACAATGCTGTGAAACAAGTAATGGGTGAAATAGGTGGAGCTATCATTGCCATTACCCTGGTGATGGTATCGGTATTCATCCCAATCGCATTTATGCCTGGCCCAGTAGGAACATTTTACCGCCAGTTCTCCATCACTATGGCCAGTTCTATTATTCTGTCTGCCGTTGTAGCCCTTACACTGACTCCTGTACTCTGCGCTATGTTGCTTAAAAACAATCACGGCAAAACGAAGAAAAGAAACATCCTGACCAGGTTTCTTGATGGATTCAACAGTGGTTTTGAAAAGCTAACTGGTAAGTATGTGAAGCTTTTAAAAGAGATTGTCAACAGACGACTGGTCACTTTTGGAATCCTCCTAATATTCGGGATAGGGATTCTTTATGAAAACCAAATACTTCCATCTGGATTTATTCCCAATGAAGATCAGGGAACCATCTATGCGATCATTCAAACCCCTCCTGGTGCCACACTTGAGCGTACTAATGAAGTAGCTCTTCAACTTCAAAAGATTTGTGAAGAGATAGATGGTGTTGAATCCGTTTCAGCCCTTGCCGGATACGAGATCATGACTGAGGGTCGGGGTTCCAATGCTGGTACCTGTTTGATCAATTTAAAAAACTGGTCAGAGAGACATCATTCTGTTCATGAAATCATGGAAGAGCTTGAAGAAGAAACCCACAAATTAGGCGCAATTGTAGAGTTCTTCGAGCCTCCGGCAGTTCCGGGTTTTGGTACTTCGGGAGGGTTTTCACTAAGGATGCTTGATAAAACAAACTCGACTGATTACCAGGAGTTTGAGCGGATCAACAACAACTTCATGGATGCCTTAAGAGAACGAAAAGAACTAGCCGGACTTTTCACATTCTACGCAGCCAATTACCCACAGTATGAGCTGGTGATTGATAATCAAATGGCCATGCAAAAAGGAGTTTCTATTGGCAATGCCATGGAAAACCTGAACATCCTGATTGGTAGTACTTACGAGCAGGGCTTTATTCGTTTCGGGCGGTTTTTCAAGGTCTACGTACAGTCAGGCCCCGAATACCGAAGGTTTCCTTCAGACCTCACTGATTTGTTCGTGAAAAACGAACATGGCGAAATGGTTCCTTACTCCTCATTTATGAAGCTTGTCAAAAAACAAGGTCCCAATGAGATCACGAGATATAACCTGTACAACTCAGCTTCGATTCGTGGATTGCCTGCCAAAAGCTTTACCACAGGAGATGCAATTGAGGCCATTCGTGAAGTTGCGGCAGAAAACTTGCCTCGTGGCTATGATATAGCCTGGGAAGACCTTTCTTACGACCAGGCGAGACGTGGCAATGAAGCACTTTACATTTTCATAGTCGTACTCATATTTGTATATCTGGTGCTGGCAGCTCAGTATGAAAGCTTCCTCCTTCCTCTTGCAGTTATTCTGTCCTTGCCGGTTGGTATTTTCGGCTCATTCCTTTTACTCAAGGCAATGGGGCTGGCCAATGATGTGTATGCACAAGTCGGTCTGATTATGCTGGTAGGCCTCTTAGGTAAAAACGCTGTACTGATTGTGGAATTTGCCGTCCAGAAGCACGAACAAGGAATGTCCGTACTTGATGCAGCTATCGAAGGAGCTCGAGTTCGTTTCAGGCCTATATTAATGACTTCATTCGCTTTCATCGCGGGACTAATTCCACTGGTCATTTCACATGGAGCCGGTGCTGTGGGTAATCAAACCATCGGATCGTCAGCCATGGGTGGGATGATTTTCGGGACAGTTTTCGGTGTAGTCATCATCCCGGGACTGTATTTCATATTTGGCAAACTAGCCGAAGGTAGAACCATGATCAAAGACGAACATCATGAACCCTGGTCTGAAGAATATGTACACAGTATAGAAGAGCAAGAAAAGCTCCTGCAGGAATTAAAAGAGAGAAAATCAAACTCGAATGATGAGAACAAAGAATCATAAACCTATGATCGCAATGAGAAAAGACACATTTAAAAATTGCCTGAGCGTGATCGGTTTGATACTGTTTATCTCAGCATGTACTCCTGAGTTGGCTCAACAAAAGTCGGCCAATTCCACTGTACCAGATTCCTACAATGGATCACAGGACACCACCAATGCAGCAAAAATTAACTGGAAGGAATATTTTAAAGACCAAAATCTAATCGCACTGATCGATACAGCGCTTAGAAACAACCAGGAACTGAATATTACAATCCGGGAAATTGAGATTGCTCGCAATGAAGTGATGGCACGCAAGGGAGAGTACCTGCCATTTGTAGATGTAAAAGCTGGAGCTGGACTGGACAAAGTAGGCAGATACACCAGAAATGGCGTAGTGGAAGCAAACCACGAGATCAAACCTGGCAGGGAATTCCCTGAGCCGTTGGGTGATTTGATGATTGGGGCTTATGCCAACTGGGAACTGGATGTCTGGAAAAAGTTGAGAAATGCTAAAAAATCTGCTTTTACCAAGTATTTATCCTCTGTGGAAGGCAAAAACTTCATGGTGACCAACCTGATTGCTGAAATCGCCGGTTCGTATTATGAACTTTTAGCGCTCGATAACCAGCTGGCCATTATCAAACAAAACATCGAGATTCAGACTGATGCGTTGAGAATTGTGAAACTTCAGAAACAATCGACCAGGGTAACAGAACTTGCCGTGCGCAGGTTTGAAGCACAGGTGCTTGATACCAGAAGTTTGCAGTTCAATATTCAGCAGGAAATTTTCGAAACAGAGAACCGGATCAATTATCTGCTCGGTAGATATCCACAACCTATTCCACGTGAAGTCGAATCCTTCAGTGATTTAACTCCGGGTTTGATACAAGCAGGCATCCCATCGCAGCTTTTGGCCAACAGGCCTGATATCCGTCAGGCAGAACTGGAACTGGAGGCATCAAAGCTTGACATTCAGGTGGCTAAGGCAAGATTCTATCCTTCTTTTGGGATCTGCGCAGGAGTTGGCTTTCAGGCTTTCAACCCGGCATATCTGGTGAAAACGCCCGAGTCATTGCTGTACTCCCTAGCTGGTGACCTCACTGCTCCACTCATCAACAGGAATGAAATCAAGGCGACTTATTTCAATGCCAATACCAAACAGATTCAGGCTGTCTATGACTATGAGCAAACTATTCTGAATGCCTACATAGAAGTGGCGAATCAAATGTCAAAGATCAACAACCTGGCCAGCAGTTATGACCTGAAAGAACAACAGGTTCAGGCTCTCACTGAGTCCATCGACATTTCTAACACGCTGTTCAAATCTGCAAGAGCTGATTACATGGAGGTGTTATTGACCCAGAGAGATGCCTTAGAAACCAAGTTCGAATTGATAGAAACCAAAATGGAACAAATGAAAGCTTTTGTGAATATCTATCGTGCCCTTGGCGGTGGATGGGAATAGTCTTTATTTAGGTTAGGTTAGTAAGGGTCGTTTCAGGTTTGAGACGGCCTTTTTCTTTTAATAGAACAATCCACTAGCTTCAGTTTGTAACTGAAGCTCACAGATAAAACGAAGTTTCCAAACTTCAAACCTAAAATCACTCAATAAAAACCAACTGTAACAAGGCTTTACCTCCGCTGTAGTCTATAGCGCACTGCCCACAGTCGGGTCTAAGCAGATACGCAGTTCCTTCGATTGTAAAAAGTCAAAGACTTTAAATCCATTTGTCGGTTTCAGTTGCAAATTGAAACCAGTTGCTAGCTTCAGTTTGTAACTGAAGCTATTGAATAAAAAAGAAGTTTTAAACTTCCTTACTCTTACTCTGACTAATAGAACAACCAATCCACCGAAGCCCCGTCTTCAGAACCCGTAACACCTGCATCATGAATCGGGATTTCCACCTCGCCATCGATAAACCCAAGGATCAAAACACGGCCTTTTCCGAGGATCAACTCATGTTCACCAGCTTCATAAGCGTAGGAATATATATTCACGGGATAAAGTCCTGGAATCAACATAGCATTGGCAATTTTGATATCTGACTGCCCTCGATCATTGGCGTGTGCATTGAACTCCAAAGTAGGTGGACGCAGTGTGGTGTAACTATTGGTATTAAAATAGCCTACCAAAATCTTCACTGGCTTGTCAGTTTTGAATTTCAATCTTGTACCATTCTCCTGCTGTTGCTTATCTGACAAGCGAACTCCAGAAAGTCGGTACAATTCCTCAGCTATTTCCCCGATGGTAGCATTGTTGTCTGAGTAAACCTTTTGTCCTTTTTGGAGTGGGAAACGCTTTACGTCTTCATCCAAAACGATCACTTCTGCTGGCTCCAAAACTTTACTTTTTTGCTTCACTTCACCAACACTTCCCCTGGATTTCAGCATTTCAATGTTCCGCTTGAAAACGTCCAACTCTGTTTGATAATGTGGTAGCAATTCTACCCATGTTTTATTCGTACCATCTCGTCCGGTGATCGGAATCCGACGCTGAGCAGTTTGCATGCTATTGGCATAGATATAAGTGTCTTTGGTCAGATTGACCAGTTTGGTAAAGTGTTCAACACTCTGCTCCAAATGCCGTACGGCCTGTTCCAAATCAGCAATATCACCAGAGTATTTATACTTCAAAGTCAGCATGGCTGCTTGCACCTTTTCCGCGAAATAATTAGCAAAAGCATTGTAGCAGTAAACATCATTCTTCAGACGCTGGAATTCAGCCTGGTTTCTAGTCACAGATTCAGACGCTTTTTCAATAGCCGAAACAGCGAGCTTTCCATGCTTCACCACTTCATTAATAATCTGCGGTGGAGTTTCACCAACGTGTGGTTCACCTTTCCACTCTTTAGCTGCATAGTCAATAAGTATTTCGCCAACAGGGCCATTTGAGGAGAGGAAATTCTCGTAAACATGATACTTGAAAGGATTGACCAACTGTCCCATAAACATACCCAGCAGGAGAGTTTGTCGGTTGCCATCAGAAATCCCAAATGTCCGAAGCAACTTCGGGGCTATTTCACCAGTTTGCTCATAAGCTTCCAATAGCTCTTTTCCATACGAACCACAGCCATAAAACTCACCTAATTTATTTGACCAAAAATCAACCTCTTCCTTCCTATCTCTGTCTGCATTCCACGCATAGCGCGCCCAGGCCTCATACCAGATCCAATCACGTTCCATTTCCAGTAATCTGGGAGAAGATTTATCCGCCGTGTAAGGCCAGTCCCAATAAGAAACTTGCGGATAGAGATGTAATCCATTTGCTCCCTGAATGTCATGCATTGCTTTCACACTTTTTTGGATGAACTCCGGCGATCCGTATCGGAATGGCTCCAGATTCGCCAACACGTGCACATTAGAAACATGCACCGAACCCAACTGACTTAGTCCCTTCGGAATAGTTTCCCACGCATCCCGGGGTTCATAAGTTGTTAGCGACTCACCATTGTATTTGAACATGGTGAAAAGGTTCTTGTAAACAGGTAGCGCTTGCTCCATTACTCGCTTGCCATCTGTATCATGAGCTCGCAACACTATTGGAGGCTCCACATCTCTGCCAAGTGCTTTCAATCCATCCTTTACTCCTGGAATGATAGTATTGGTAAACCACTCCACATCGTCATCAATAGTGTGCATGGCCTCTCCCAGTGTCACCAGCAAGCCAACATTCGGATATTTTTCTACAAATTTCGCTATGGATTTCTGAGTATAATCCTGAATGAGTGGAGTAATTGGCCGGCTCCTATCTTGCGTTTTGATGCCATGATGTTCGGCAAATGGTTTCGAAACAATAATGTTGTAAAACATCTGAATCACCCAAATACCACGCTTCTCAGCCTCAGTGGTGAGAAAGGTAAACATCTCTTCATTTTTGCTGAAAGTCTCCTCATCCACCTCAACAGCGTATGGGTAGTCCTCCAGCTTCACCAAAGATGCAAATGGGTGGCCATTCCACAGGTAGAGCGCATTGAAACGATTTCCCACAAGCATGTCCAAATATTGGATCCAAAGTTCTTTGTCGTAAAACCAGGGGAAATTCTCCGGTGTATACGGGTATTCATATACACTTCGTCCTGGTAAATATTCTGTTTTCTGAAGGCCAATGCAGGTTCCTCTCAGAATCATATCCGGATGCTGTGTGGTCATGTAATCAAGAGAGATTTGCCCCTTTTCCTTAGCTTTATTGAGCAGATCAAGGCAAGCATACAATGTACCGGAAGGATCAGCAGCACTTATTCTGATTGCATTTTCATTGCTGGTTATTTTGTAGGACTCCTGTTGATAATCCTCCAAATCGGTGGCTATTTCAATGACTATATCTCCGTTATCAGAGACGTCATAGCCCAATTCACTGAGACCGGTGATCAGTTGTTCCACTCCATGATCCGATCTCACATCCATTCCCTTTTCGTATCTAATCTCCACGCTGGGTTTACCACACGAGATTAATAGTGCCACAAGAATGAATAAAACAGCTCTCATTATAAATTTCGTTTATTGAACTCTAATCCCCCGGATACTCAATTCTTTCAATCCTTCTCCAGAAATCTGTACCTGATAATCTCCAGCATTGATCATAGACTCGGTAAATGTTGTTTCTTCCCGATACATGCCCGTTCGGGTTTCAGGAAAGGCTACCGGTGTAGACTGCATCAACGTGCCATCAGCAGCAATCAGATTGAAAGTTGCTTTTAAATCGGCTCCAGTTTCATTGGAGTACTTGAAGTGAATGGCATGATAATCCGCCACACCTGTTTGAATTGGCCAGCTCACTTTCTGTGCCCTATCAGATAAAAACGTCACACAGCCAAGCCCAAACTTCTCTTCAATTTTCAAGTCATCTGATTGCAAGATCACCACATCTTCGTCGTAGGGAATCTTTGGTTTTAGGTCGTAAGGAGGCTCCAGTTTCGCAGCAGCTTTCGCCATAACTATATAGTTCTTTCCAAATCTTGAATCTTCAAAACTCAACTCACTACCTGCGGAAAATCGCTTCTTATAGACGCTGTACTTGATGACTTTGCCGTCAGCCAACTGGAGTGTATTCTTAGTGTCATCAAACTGCCTTAACCATTCTGGCTTTGTCTCATCCTCAAGAGCGGCTACATAAATATCCGCTTCATCTGATAGTGAAAACTCGACCTTCGTTGATTTGACATTTCTCTTGATCCACTCCGCGCCGAACAAATCTGATGGCAATCCCCTTACCCGATCAGAATCACCCTGAAAAGGGTAACTGCCCCAATCCAGCCACGTGTTTGATTTCCCAGATTTCAATTGAATGACGCGGGGAGAAGCTTCAGCTGGTTTGACTGAATGATCATTCGTTCTGATAGCAATCCCTGAGATCACCGCCTGACCTGATTTAACCTCCGGGAAATTGATAGTCAGCTCCCCTCCTTCTACATCAGTGGATACGGTTTTCACCAAAGCTTTATCATGTCCCACTTCCTTCCATATATCCAAATCATTGAGTACTGTTTCGCCATTCACGGCCACATCGAAGATTCGCCAATTGGTACAATCCAAGCCGCCACCAGTACCGTACCATGGCTCTATGAAATACAACTCCACTTCGTAAGCCCCATCTGGTACAGGAAAATGGAACTGAAGCTTGTCCATACCGAACCTAAAAGACTGAAATAACTCCGGGTCAGCAGTATTGAAAATCGGATCAAACACACGCCTCTGACTGGCATAGAATGCCGGCATATCCTCAAAATCGTCTGTCCATGATGTCGAACCCCAGATACTTTCTTTCTCAGCTTTCAGATGAACATCAGCCATCCAAAGATTACCATTACTATCCATATAATCACCTCCGCCGCAGTTGACCCGGTATAGATAATTGGAGCTTTTGCTATCGGATATTTTGACTTGATTATTGGTTAAAGCCTTTATCTGGGATTCTTCCGGTAAGTGATGAAGCAAAATGTAATCAGTGGCCACTTCTTTTCCATTGACATATCCCTTAGCTGTGATGAGATTGGTTTGGATGTCTACCTGATCCCACTGAAAATGCTTACCGAGACCAGGGTTTTGTCGCTTTCCTAATGATCTGCTGCCATTAAATAACTCCACCTCGTCACAGTTACTGTAAACTACAAGACTGTCTTTGACACCAACCTCCGTCCATCTATTTGGCCAGGTGTGGGACACGATATACACCATCGGTTCCATTTCTTTTGGAGCAAAGTTGGATCGATACATATAGTACGCATCGGTTGGTTCTCCCCAGGGTGTCAAGAGCCCTTTGTAATTGATGGGGCCGACTCGATCTAGCTCCCGCAGACCTTCTCCACTTTGGTTTCTACCCGGGTTTTCATGCGAGGTAAATATCCACTGAAAATGTCCACAGGTCTTGTCCTTTACGGAATCCGCCAGCCACACTTTCTTCTCCATGAGCAATGTCATTCTATCCTCGCTGAGTACTCCCCTCTGATCAAATGGGCCTTCAGTGTGCTTATCCAGGGTTCGCCATGCTCCATACTCCCCAATGAGTTGCTGGCGCTGTACATCTTCATGGTAGAGATCAGGATTTCCCCCATAGGTACCTGTCCAGTTTTGAGGGACGTTCCAGTCAGTACCAGTTCCTCCATTGCAGGTAGTTACCAACCGTTGCGTGGGTGAGGTCGGATCCATCTCTCGAATGATTTCCGTACACTCCCTGGCGAAATCAGTAGGTAATGTACTTTCGTTTTCCAGTCCCCAGAGAATAATGGAAGGACTGTTTCTTCGCTCCTTCACCCAGTCGCGCAAGAGCTGTTTGAAATTATCTCTAAACTCAGGTGTATCGTACCAAATATGAGCCGCCATCTGCGTCCACCAAAGCATTCCTAAAGAATCCCAACCATGGTGATACCGAAAATTGTGTGGCTGATGCGCGTCCCGAAAGGCATTAAACCCTGCAGACTTCATCTGACTAACCCGGGCTTCCACCATTTCATCAGTGAAGGCATGACTCATGCCCATGTTGTGCTCGTACTCAGCTGTTCCGTTGATAAATGTCTGCTTTCCATTCAGATAAAACAGACGAGTTCCATCTGTCTGAGCTTCCCATTTGATCCACCGGATGCCGTATGGTGTTTCCACCTGATCCACTAGTACATCATCTTGATAAATTTCGGTTTTCAATGTGTAGAGATACGGATTTTCTATTGACCAAAGATTAACAGATCCAAAAGGTGGCGTTTTCAATTCCACTTTTCTTGTCTCCGAGCCTTTAAGTTTTACCTTTCTGGAAACAATCACTTTCTCGGAACCGTCCCGGTCAAGCAGTTTGTGAGTGACCTGAATCTCTGTAGTCTGATTTGAATAATTTTTGATCTCAGTATTGATATTGAGTTGAGCTGACTCTTCACTTACCGTAGTGCCATTCCAAACATGGACACCAAATGGCTCCACTCTCACTTGATTGGTCACCACCAAATGAACCGGGCGAAAAATGCCCATCGGCTGAGAACCTTCGGAAAACCCATATTCACTAGAACACCCTCCGCAAACCCACGGTAAATCCTCTATAAAAGATGGATGATCAGCTCTTACGGACAGGAGGTTTTCTCCTTTCAATTCAATTTGATCAGTAACATCAAGTGTAAATGAAGTCCTTCCGCCAGCGTGTTCACCCACCAATTCACCATTTAGATAAACAATGGCATAGGAACCAACCCCCTCAAAGAACAGGAAATAGCGTCCATTTAATCTGGATTCTTCCACTCTAAATTTCTTTCTATACCAGGCATAGCCATGCCGATTGCCGTGCTGCAACCTGCGATAACCTTCATACCGATCCCAATTGTGTGGCACATTCACAGACACCCAGTCATCAGTGTTGAATCCTGTCAATTCAAACCCTGTGTATTCGTCAATGCTATCGGCCGCAATGGTCAGCCAGTCTTCATTCAGGGAATAAACACTTCTTCCAGGCTCCTCTTCATTGGAAAAACCCAAAATTCCCAATTGAAGGATTAGTAGTACAAAGGCGTACTTATGCATTGATCATCATTGTTTAAGGGGTTCAAGGGGTATTGCTGAATTAGAAGCCAAAGTATTAATAGTATGTGAAGTCAGCATCCTGTATTATCCCGTTTCGGGTCTGTCATATTACTAGTAGTTTTATCATTGTAAAAACCCTTTATTCCAAAAATGAATACGATTAAACACCTTGCATTTCTCATAATAATGCTTGTCGGCTTCACAGCATTTTCCCAAACATCCGTATCGGCACTTTTTTCTGACAATATGGTCTTGCAGCGCAATACGGATGTGAAAATTTGGGGCTCCGAGGACTCCAAAAGTGTAAGCATTACCACCTCCTGGAATGATGAACCTGTAAAAGTTAAAGTGACTGACGGGAAATGGAGTACTTCGATTAAAACCCCTGATGCTGGTGGGCCTTATGAGCTTACAATCCGTGGCAAAGAGACTAGAACCATTAAAAATATCATGATTGGTGATGTATGGCTTTGCACTGGTCAGTCCAACATGGAAATGCCGATGAAGGGTTTCATGGGGCAACCGATCACCAATTCAAATGAGCAGATTATCAAATCACGAAATCCTAATATTAGACACATTGAAATCCCCAGAAAGTCAACTACACTTCCACAATCGGAATTTGAAGGGGAATGGAAAGAAGCGAGTATCTCCACTACCGGGGAGTTTAGTGCTACAGCTTACTATTTCGCGAAATTGGTGAATGAAATCACTGCTATTCCTATTGGTCTTATCAATGTGACTTACGGTGGCTCCAATGTAGAAGCATGGATGAATGAAGAAACGCTAAGCAATTACCCAGAAGTCGAGTTTCCTGAAAATGATGAGGCAATCGGCGACAAAAACCGAACCCCTACTGTGCTTTTCAATGGCATGCTCAACCCCGTGATAGGATATACCATCAAAGGAGCGATCTGGTACCAGGGCGAGTCTAATGCTGAGCGGCCAATTGCGTACGAAACGCTCTTTCCAGAAATGGTAAAACTTTGGCGTGCAAAATGGAATCAAGGTGATTTTCCATTTTACTACACGCAAATCGCACCGTTTGATTATGACGTATTCTACACCGAGCCTAAACCCTGGTTTGCGAACTCAGCTTATCTGAGAGATGCACAGCGCAAGTCGCAGTACATTATTCCAAACTCAGGAATGACTACCCTCCTGGATGCAGGAGATATGTTAAATATTCATCCGATGGACAAGCAAACTCCAGGTGAAAGATTGGCGTGGTTGGCATTGGCCAAGACTTATGGATATGAGGGTTTCGGATACGCTACACCAGATTATGACGAGCTCAACATTGAGGATTCGCTGGTTACTGTAACTTTCAAAAACCTACCTAATGGAATCACATCTTATGGAAAAGAGGTAACAGCTTTTGAAATCGCGGGAGAAGACAAGGTGTTTTATCCTGCCCAGTGCAAAGTGAGACGAAAGTCCGTTCAGGTTTGGTCGGATCAAGTAGAAAAACCTGTGGCAATCAGATATGCATTCACCAATGAAGGCCCCGCCCAACTGTTTAGTAATGAAGGGATCCCAGTTTCAACTTTTAGAACAGATAATTGGAATCCTTCAAATCAATAAGCAAAAGACAAAAACCAATAGGCAATATGACTTCTGCAAAATCTTCATTCCTTATACTATCCATTTCATCTTTGGGAAAAATGAAATGCCTGTTCATTGTGGTTTTCATACTGTTAAACAATGATGGACAAACTCAAGTACTGAGCCTTAAGGATTACAACCCAACCTGGATGAGCCAAAGCATCAACTCTTCAGAGTCCATGCCGCTGGGTGGTGGTGATATCGGCCTGAATGTCTGGATGGAGAATGATGAAGTACTCTTTTACATTTCACGTAGTGGCACATTTGATGAAAATAATGCCCTGTTAAAACTTGGCAGAGTACGACTCAACCTCTCTCCCAACCCTTTCCAAAACGGCGACTTTTCCCAAGCACTCAACCTCGAAGAAGGAAATGTCCTCATTACTGGAAAAAACGCAAACGGAAGTGCAGAGATAGAACTATGGGTAGAAGTGTTTCGGCCGGTAATCCATTTGGAAATGAAAACCTCCTCACCAACAACCCTCAAAGCAAGCTATGAATCCTGGAGGTATAAAGACCGAATTTCTAATGGCTCAGCAAATAACGCCAACTCATATAAATGGAGGGGCAAAAATGTGGTGACCAAAAAAGACCAAATAGACTTTGAAGGTGGAGGAGTCCTTTTCTATCACCAAAATGAAGGTCAGACAATGTTTGACATTACGGTAGATCAACAGAAAATGACTACTGTCAAAGATCAAATGTATGACCCGCTGAAACATCTAACTTTTGGTGGGATCATGTCAGGCAAAAACATGTCTCAAGGTTCTGTGTACAATGGCGTTTATATGGATACGGATTATGAAGGCTACACATTGGCGAGTGACAAACTGTCAAAAACTCATCAACTAAACATCACACTGCATACTGAGCAAACTACTGACATAGGGAAATGGAAAGACCACTTAAAAGCCATAGATCCATTACCATCAAAGAAACTAAAGGATGCGACAACCGATTGGTGGAAATCCTACTGGAACAAAAGCCACATATTCATAGAGCGGTCAACCCAGGATAGCGTCTGGCAGGTTGGCCGAAACTATCAGCTTTTCAGGTACATGCTTGGCTGTAATGCGTTTGGCTGCAGCCCTACCAAATTCAACGGAGGCCTCTTTACTTACGATCCTTCCGCTGTTGACAGTTCTTACACTTTTACACCTGATCATCGCAACTGGGGTGGTGGAACTCATACCGCTCAGAATCAGCGATTGGTTTACTTCCCGATGCTCAAATCCGGGGACTTTGATCTGATGATCCCGCAGTTTGAATTCTACCTGAAAGCCCTCAAGAATGCCGAGCTAAGGAGTCATATATACTGGAATCATGAAGGAGCCTGCTTCACTGAGCAACTGGAAAACTTTGGATTGCCCAATTATGCAGAGTACAGCTCCAAACGACCAGAGGGTTACGATCCGGGAATGCAGTACAATGCCTGGCTTGAATATCAATGGGATACCGTATTTGAGTTTTGCTTGATGATTCTGGAAACAGAACATTATGCAGACAAGGACATTTCAAAGTACATTCCTTTGATAGAGAGTTCGCTTCTATTCTTTGACGAGCATTACCAATACCTCGCTGGTCAAAGAGGGCGAAAGAAACTGGATGCAAATGGCGATCTGGTTTTATATCCTGGCTCATCTTGTGAGACTTATAAGATGGCTTATAATGCCACTTCTACGGTTGTGGCACTACAAGGAGTATTAGAAAAATTTCTAGCCTCCAGGTACCTCCCAGAAGATAACAGAACAACATGGGAGGAAATGCTGGACAGAATTCCTCCACTCACCTTTCAGGAATTTGATGGGAAACAAACCGTTGCTCCAGCCAAACTCTGGGAACGCATCAATAATACGGAAGCTCCGCAGCTCTATCCGGTTTATCCATGGGGAATGTATGGTATTGGAAAACCAGATCTTGACATAGCTATTAACACCTATGAGCTTGATCCTGACGTTCAAAAATTCAAAAGCCACGTCGGATGGAAACAATACAACATCTGGGCAGCGCGATTAGGCTTAACCGAAGAAGCTGCTAAGTATACCACCCTCAAACTGCAAGATTCCGGCAGGAGGTTCCCAGTATTTTGGGGGCCGGGATTTGATTGGGTGCCTGACCATAACTGGGGTGGATCTGGAGCCATTGGCCTGCAGGAAATGCTGCTCCAAACCCACGGAGATTCAATCCTTCTGTTCCCAGCCTGGCCTAAGGATTGGGATGTAAACTTCAAGCTGCATGCTCCAAAAAACACTATCATTGAAGCTGAGGTCAAAAATGGGAAAAGCAAAATCATCAAAGTGGTACCAGCAGGTCGTGAAAAAGATATTGTCAACCTCTACTCAAGTAAATGATGAAGTATCAAATTGCCATACTGATATTAGCACTATGCATTGGCTGTAGCCAAAAATCCACTGGGCCCGATTATTCAAAACTTGAAACCATCCCAACAAAAGATCAGGTTGGTGTCAAAATGCTACCTGACACAATCGCTCCGGTTAATGCACCCTTTGACATTCAACAATTCAAAAAACCTACCTTCCCGGATAGAACTGTACATCTTGGCGATTTGGGTTTGGATTCGTCCCGGCTCATTACTGCACAAATCAACCAATCAATTGCTGAACTAAGTGCTCAGGGAGGTGGACGATTGGTCATCCCTACGGGTAAATGGAAAAGTGGACGAATAGTACTGAAAAGCAATGTAAACCTTCATTTTGAAGATGGGGCAATAGTTCAGTTTAGCACCGATGTGAAAGATTACCAACCTGCTGTGTTCAATCGTGTAGAGAGCCTGGAGGTTATGTCCCTTGGAGCTTGTATTTATGCTTTTGAGCAAGACAATATCGCCATCACTGGAAATGGCCTACTGATCGGCCCTTACGGTGGAGAGATCAAAGAACGAAGCTACTTAGAGCCCATTGAATCACTTGTTGATTTAAATCTGCCAGCTAACCAACGCATTCATGATGGTTCCAAAACAGAATGGATCTTCCCTCCCAAATTCATCGCTCCTACAAGCTGTACGAATGTTTATATAGAAGACATCTCACTTGAGAATACTGCCTTTTGGAATATTGTGCCAACCTACTGCAATGGCGTGATCATACGTGGTGTGACGGTAAACTCCGTAGGCATACCCCGCGGTGACGGCATAGATGTCGAGTCATCCAGAAATGTGCTGATAGAATACAGCACACTCAGTACCGGAGACGATTGTTTTACCATGAAAGCTGGCCGAGGTGAAGATGGTTTGAAAGTGGGAAAACCTACTGAAAACGTGATAGTAAGGTATTGTCTGGCCAGAACTGGTCATGGAGGAATCACGTGTGGAAGTGAAACGGCAGGCATCATCCGCAACCTTTATGTCCATGACTGTGTATTTGATGGCACTGGTGTAGGCATTCGTTTCAAAACAAGAAGACCCAGAGGCGGAGGTGGAGAAAACCTCTACTACGATCGGATTCGCATGAACCTGGAATACACCGTCATTAAGTGGGACATGTTGGGCACTCCTGCTTATGTGGGTGAACTTGCTGACCGATTACCGGAAAGGCCGGTAAATGATTTGACACCCTTTTATAGAAACATCAAAATATCCAACCTGATAGTAGAGCGAGGGACGCACTTTTTGAAGATTTTAGGTATCCCGGAATCTCCAATGTCCAATCTGGAAATCGATAATGTGGATGCTAAAACTGAAAATTTAATGATTATCAATGATGCCCGTGATATTACCATCCGCAATACAAAAATCAGTACTCCTGATTCATTAATCGAGGTTCTCAATAGCCACAACATTCTTTTTAAAGAAGTGCATCTTGACCTGGGAGGCGACAAACTAGCCACCTCATTTAAAGAATGTGAATCAGAGGAGCTGCAGATGGTTGATTGTGTGGTAAGTGAATGAAAATCATCGAAATAGACTCGGGACTCCACATTGCTCAGATCCAACTACCAGCTAATGCGCAAGTAGATGAAACACAGTCTCTACCAGAAGAATGGAACGCCTACCCTCACGTAGCAGCTACAGTCAACTATGGTACAGATTTTTTAAAAAAAAGGAGGTTTCTGCCTCAAGGTACCAAGTGCATTGATGTCTTCCGAGTTCAACTACATTCTCAATCCTCTTCACGAGGACTTTTCTAAAATCAAAATAGTAGATACAAGACCATTAATACTGGATAAACGACTGATTAAGTGACAGATGTTTACTTACTGTAAGTGTTGTGTAATTGAATTTGATGAATTCAAAACTTAACTTTCCAACCTAAAATGATAAAAGACACTCGATATTACGAAAAAGAATATAGTGATATATTAGGGATATTGACAAACAGTCCATTGAAGACTGAAAAAGTAGATTGCAAATAATGTCATTCAAATTTTCAATCTTGATAATACTAAGAAGAATAAAAGCTCTGATCCAACTAACTCTTTTTACCAGATTCTGAATGGGTTTTACTAACCCAGAAAACTAATCAAAACACCAGCCGCTACAGCAGAGCCTATTACTCCAGAAATGTTACTGGCCATCGCATACTGTAGCAAGTGATTGTTGGGGTCATGTTTTAATGCGATATCATTGGCTACTCGTGATGCCATAGGCACTGCGCTTAGTCCTGTTGCGCCGATCAGTGGATTGATTTTCTTCTTAGCAAACAGGTTGTAGGCTTTTACCGAAAGGATACCCCCTGCAATCGAAATGGCAAAAGCAATAAAACCACCAACTATGATCAAAATAGTTTCCAGGTTGAGGAACGCCTTGGCGGTCATAGTTGCTCCAACCGCCAGCCCAAGAAAAACCGTTGCTGTGTTGAGGATGGTATCAGAGGCCGCCTTGTGCAGCCGTCCAGTGGTCACTCCAATTTCTTTCACGAGGTTTCCAAACATCAACAAACCGATCAACGGAACTGACGAGGGCACCAATAGTGCCACGATGGTTCCCACAGCAATCGGAAATATGATTTTCACCGTTTGCAGGTTCTTAATTGGTCGCTTAGGAGGATATAGTTTATCCTGCTGCTTCATGTTAATCAACAGCTCTTTCTTTGTAACAGTAAACCGTACCACCAAAGGAATAATCACCGGCACCAGCGCCATATAGGAATATGCCGCTATGGCGATAGGGCCCAGTAGGTGGGGAGCCAACTTGATAGTGGTGTAAATAGCCGTAGGGCCATCAGCTCCTCCAATGATCCCCAATGAAGCAGCTTCCTTCAAATCAAACCCAAAAGCTACAGCAGAAATGAGCACGGTGAAGATACCTATCTGAGCTGCAGCCCCAAAAAAGGCCAATCTCAAATTCCTGAGCATCGGGCCGAAATCAGTAAGGGCACCAACGCCCAAAAAGATGATTGGTGGTAAGAACCCGGTTTTGATCAGCGAATAATAGACAAAATTCATGATGCCGTGATGCTTCGCAATCTGATAAAGCGTGAGGTTTTCGTCAATTTGCTCCACCCCCATCTGTCCGCCAGGAAAGTTGGCAATCAACATCCCAAAAGCGATAGGCACTAGGAGCAATGGTTCGTATTGTTTTTTGATGCCGAGGTATAACAAAAGGAAGGCTATTAATATCATCAGCAGAATCTGAGGAGACTCAATGATGTTTTGGATGGCTGTCATCCGATAGAGTTTCTCAAATAGCTCCATTCTGTTAATTTAATTTGATCAGTACGTCATCATCAAACACATCGTCACCTTCACTGATCAGGACATCTACCACTATTCCTTCCTGATCAGACTTTACAGCATTGGTCACCTTCATTGCCTCGATGTAGCAAACTATATCTCCTTTGGTTATCTGATCACCCACCTGGACGGGTTTCTCTCCAGCATCTTTGGTCAAGTAGATTTTGCCTTCCAGGGGAGCAGTGATTGATTTGGCGGAACCATTGAGCGAAGGTTGAGGAGCTGAAGTCTCAACCGGAGCTGCTTTTTGGGCAACCAGTTGCTCACCGTAACTCACAGATACTTTATAGACCTGACCATTTACAGTGATGTCCATGTCTTTGGGTGGTGCTGAAGGTATAGCAGCTGCCACTGATTGAGCTTCTGCCTTAGGAGATTCAAGTTGATTTCGCTTTGCTAAATCAGCCTCAAAATCACTCTTGGCCTTACCCGACTTATACGCTTCATACTGCTGCGGGTGCATGGCGTATTCGAATAACTCTTCGTCATCCTGACCAGTATCCCAACCATTTTCCTTCATCTTCGCACGGAATTCGTCCAATGCATCTGGCTGCAAGTCTTGTGGGTCCCCAGTGAAAAAATCTCGCTCCTGATCCTGTGCCAGGCTCTTTAGTTCATCAGCGATCTCCCCAGGTACTCTTCCGGACTTACCAAGCAGCATATCCCAAGTGTTATCATCAAGGAGAGACCAACGTTTTTTCCCTTTTTCCATCTGCATGACGTTCACCAAAGCAGCATTTTTGACATACTGGCTAAACGGTGTCACCAAAGGCGGATAGCCCATTTTTGGCCAAATTTCCTGAACCTCATCAAACAACTTGATCAAGAGGTCATCCTGACTAATTGCTGGTTGATTGTGTTTCTCTTTCCACTTGTTGAGGCTGTTCAGGTTGTTTTCCAAATCAGCCATTAAGCTTCCCATCATTCCACCTGGAAGCCCCGGCCCGATCAGTAAGGCATTCATCATACGGTTCTTTGGATTGATGTAGTAACCAAGGAAGTCATCGATGAATTCCTGAGTTAATGACCTGACCTGCATGTAAGCCTTCATATTAATCTCTGGAAGACTAAACCCTGCGTCTTTCAGCATCTCGTGCACCGTGATCAAATCGGCGTGCGCGGTACCATAAGAAAGGGGCTCCATGGCCACATCAATAAAGTCGGCACCGTTTCTGGCAGCCTCTAAACTTGAGGTTACGGAAAAGCCTGGACCAGAGTGGCCATGATAGGTCACTGGCATGTCATTTTTCATGGCTTTGATTCCTGCAACCAACTTGCCCATGGAAGCTGGACGGCCAATACCAGCCATGTCCTTGATACATATTTCCTCAGCACCCATATCGATGAGTGTTTCTGCCATTTTCAGGTAGTAATCAACCGTATGCAGTTTAGAATGCGTGATGCACAATGACGCCTGGGCAATCATTCTCCCCTCCTTCGCATAGTCTATCGAAAGCTTCAGGTTGCGTGTATCATTCAGGCCATCAAACGAACGGGCAATATCCGTCCCTTGCAGTTTCTTCAGCTTAAACATCAACCTCCTCACATCTCTTGGTACCGGGTACATCCTTAGACCATTCAGTCCGCGCTCCAGCATATGGGTCTCTATTCCTGCATCATTAAATGGCTGGGTCCATTTTCTAACTGAATTATTTGGGTTTTCGCCATACAGTAAATTGATCTGCTCAAAACCTCCCCCATTGGTTTCCACCCGACGAAAGCATCCCATATCAATGATTGGTTCTGCAACCCTTACCAGCTGATCTACTCGTGGCATGTATTTTCCAGAAGATTGCCACATATCACGATAAACAAGACTTAAACCTATTTCCTTAGCCATGGTTTTACTTTTTTCGTTCAATTTTTTTGATCCTCCCTTTGCCACGGGTCACTATCTCCACTGCTGCTGTGATGGCTGCAATGACTCCCGGATCTTCATCAGATGATGGTGACTCCTGATCTTGAGAGACGCTCAGGATGTTTACAAACCGGATAAGTAGGTTGCCTGTGATCACCACCAAGGAGAGAACAACAAACACGGTAATCATGCCGATCCCTAATAGGGTAAAAGCTGTTGATAGTTGGTCCATTTTTGGGTTAGTTGAAACTTGAATTTAATGAATCCCTTTGGACTGGACAGTAGAACAAAGATTAAATACTCTGAAGACAATATAAATAACCCCTATCATATGCGCTCATGATTTTAATCAAAAACCAAAGAAAGGTGGTGCGGCCTGCTGCGTTGATAAGGGGTCCTCTCCCTTTATCCCTCACTGGGAGAGGGACATAATGATCTTAACTTAATAGCATTGACAGGCTCCCGAAAGGGCTGTTGTGAAGAAGTATTAGCCTGAGTTCGGTTAATAATCATCGTTTACCATAAACCTTCTAGGTTTATGCTAATGCAGACCTGGGAATTAATGAATATGCGCCTGTCTTTTTTATTTGTTAAACTTAGGAAACCTCGAAGGTTTGAATAAAATATTAGTCTGAATAAACTATTTTCAGATTTTAAGGTCGAACTCAGGTTAATAAGATTGTTAGAATTTTTCTTTTTCTAGAAAAATCCAAGTGTCAAGAAGATTTAATGGCATTATTGAGAACATATCAAGCACATAACACGAGACCATTAATGCTGGATAAGCGGTTGATGTAATCTGGTTATTTATTAATGATCTTCAACCAGCCTTCATAATAGGCCTTTACCTGATGGGTCTGCTCTCTGGATTCAGTAGTTGTCGCCTCCAGGTTAAAAGTTTTTAACTGGTCAATTCCTGAATAGATTCCTGCTGATAACCCGGCCAGATAGCCAGCTCCCATTGCAGAAACATCAGCTATTTTGATGTTGGTTACTTTTCGCTCAAGCAAATCAGCCAGGAATTGCACGAGCATCTTATTGGCTGTGATGCCCCCATCAACCTTCAACTCTGAAAGCTCAGTACCAGAGTCAGCCTCCATGGCGACTATTACATCCTTGATCTGATAAGGCACTGACTCCACAGCAGCTCTAATCACGTGGTTTTTGGTAGAATTGAAGGTTAGACCCTCAATAGACGCCTTCCGATCCATCTGCCAATGAGGTGCGCCAAGCCCACTAAATGCCGGCACGATATACACTCCTCCATTATCCGATACAGAAAGGCAAATAGCTTCCAATTCACTGGTGTTTGCAAACAGACCTAATTGATTTTTGATCCACTCGATGGTAGCTCCTGCCGATACAATAATTCCCTCCAAAGCATAATCCACCCGATCTTCTGTACTCCAGCATATTGTGGTTACCATGCCTGTTTTAGATGCTTTGGGTTTATCCCCAATATTCATCAAAATTGAGCTCCCGGTTCCTAAAGTCGCTTTGGCACTTCCCGGCTCAAAACAACCCTCGCCAAAAGCTGCTGCATGGGAGTCTCCTATCATCGAAGAAATGGTAGTCTCATGATCAAGCAAGCCGCCAATGTTTGTTCTTCCGAACTCATATGAAGAGGGCTTGGTATCCGGCAAATTGAGCTTAGCTAAACCAAATTCATTCAACAACTCCTGATCCCAGTCCAGATCATGCAAGTTGAAAAACATCGTGCGAGATGCATTGGTATAGTCGGTCAGATACGCCTTGCCATTGGTTAATTTGTAGAGCAGCCAGGTGTCTATATTCCCGAAATAAGCCTGTCCATTATCAATCGCATTCTTGATAGCCTGATCATTTTCATAAAGCCAAATCACTTTGGAGCCAGAAAAATATGGATCGATGATCAAACCTGTTTTTTCCTTGAGTGTCTTTGACAAACCTCTAGATTCCAAATCCTGACAGACACTTACCGATCTTTTACACTGCCATACTACAGCATTGTAAAGCGGTCGACCATCCTGATCCCATAGCACAAAGGTTTCCCGTTGGTTAGATATCCCGCAGCATTTGATTTCCTTTAGATTTCCACCCTTTTCGCGAAAAGCATCGAGACAAAGCTCAACAGATTTCAATACGTTTTGGTAGATCGCTTCAGGGTCTTGCTCTACCCATCCATCCTCTAAATATTTGGTTTCCAAAGGTTCAGAGCCCTTACAAATCGCCTGACCATATTCGTCAAAAATGATGGTTTTGGTGCTGCTCGTTCCTTGATCTATTGCCAGGATATATGACATATGCACTGAGTTATTTTCCTAACATTTCTTTGGCCTTAACTAAAATCCCTTCGCGGGAAATACCATAATGATTGAAGATTTCCACCTGAGAACCTGTCACCGTATATTCATCAGGAATCCCCATGATGTGGAATGGATTTCTAAAACCCGATTGAAACAAATATGATGCGCATGCGTCACCTAACCCTCCATTGACCATATGCTCTTCCACTGTGATTATTGGTCTTCCATTCACCGCGAGTTTGTCTAGCAGTGCCGTATCCAATGGCTTAATGGTATGCATACTCACTACCGTAGCTTTTACACCCAAAGTGTCTTCCAGTGTTTTAGCTGCCTGCCATGCCGGGTAGACTGTCTCACCACAAGCAATAATGGCCAGGTCATCACCTTCTCTCACAACCCTCCCTTTTCCAAATTCAAAGGATTTATCCTTCGGATTAAGAAATGGCATGTTCTTTTTGCCAAAGCGCAAATAAACCGGCTTATCAGACTCAGCTGCGTTTTTGATGGCTTGCTCGGTCTCAAAATTATCGGCTGGAGCTACTATCGTAATATTATTGATGGCCCTTAAAACCGCATAATCATGCAAACTATGATGTGTGGTGCCCAAAGCACCATAGCTTACTCCTGCACTGATACCGATCAAATTCACCGGATTATCTGAATAGCAGACGTCATTTTTAATTTGCTCTAATGCCCTGGCTGACAGGAAACACGCCGGAGAAACAGCAAAAGCCTTTTTGCCCGCTGATGCCAATCCGGCAGCCACGCCTACCAAGTTCTGCTCAGCAATACCAACCTCCACGATCTGCTGCGGGTATTTTTGCGCGAATGGTTCCAGTTTTCCTGATCCTCTGGAATCACTCGTGACCGCTACAATGTCTCGATCATTGGAAGCAAGTGACTGGAGTGTTGCTGAAAACACCACTAGGTTTGGTTCTCCCATTTGCAAATCGGTTTCTTCTATTTTATCTAATTCCATCTCCAGTTTATATTGTAGCTGCTAATTCATCCAGCTCATTTTGAGCCTGCTCATAAAGTTCAGGACTGGGCACCCCGTGGTGCCACTTTAAGACACGTTCCATGTAGCTGATTCCTTTTCCTTTGATGGTATGTGCGATGATGAAGCTTGGTTTCCCATCTTCCAGCGGGCCATTATTCAGCGCCTCTTCAATTTCCTCCAAATTGTGTCCGTCTACTTCCTTTACCGCCCAACCGAAGGCTTCAACTTTTTCTCTAACAGGATGTGAATTCATTACATCCTGATTGTCACCTGTTATCTGCTGCTTGTTATAATCCAGAATCGCATAAAGGTTATCAAGCTTGTAATGAGCTGCCATCATCATAGCTTCCCAGTTTGATCCTTCAGGTAGCTCTCCATCGCCCACCAAGGTGTAGATCCGGTGACTCTTTTCGTCCATTTTGGCAGCCATCGCCTCACCTGCACAGATTGGTAAACCATGACCTAAAGCACCCGTATTCTGCTCTACACCATTGATTTTCTTAGTCGGGTGACCTATATAATGTGACTGATATTTGCACAGAGTTTCCAGGTCAGATTCTGGGAAAAACCCACGATTGGCCAATGTCACGAATAAGGCTTCCACCGAATGCCCCTTGCTCTGAATGTATCGATCGCGGTTTGGATCTTTGGCATTCTTCGGATCAATATGAAGCACCCGGTTGTATAATACATTGAGAATATCCACACATGACAAACTACCTCCTGTATGTCCGGCTTTGGCACCGTAGATATACTTCAGTAGATTTTTTCGTAAGTGTATGGAATTCTGTTTTAGTTCTTTATCAGTCATTTTAGTCAGTTTTTAAGACTAAGGTTTTATGCATTGTGATGGTAAACTTCCCATCCCATGTAGTTTTCAAAAGCCTCTTTTAAGGCGGCAGAGGTATGTGATGCATTCATCACCACGTGATGCTCAAATCCGTTTTTGCACACATAATTCATCAAATCCTGAAGGTCAGAAATCTGTGCAACAGCCCGGTTTCCGAAAGTATTCAGTTCATCATCAGTGAGTTGACCATCACCTACATAGGCTTTGATCACTCCTCGTGTATCGTCTGTGCTAATTCGACCATAAGTCAAAGGACTGGCAGGCGTACGTCCATCAAGGGCGCCATATGTGTTCTCAACTCCTACTGTTGTTCCCAGAATCGGCGCATTGCTGATTTCAATATCCGGGAGGAATGATTTGGCCCAGTTGCCGCAATGGAAGAGCACGCACTTCTCATCATCATCAGCATAGTTGTTATTCCAATCTACCAGAGCACTTGGTGTCCCAGAAGCCAGCTGCATGGCATACATGCTGAGCGTACCGGTTACATCCACTTCGCACGCACTTGGTATCATGTTTTCACTCATCATACTCATGCTGGTACACACATTGCAACCATAGTTTTGCTGCAATGACGTCCAACACTGAATTGCCGAAGCATCCAATACATTGTCTTCCATAAAGTCATTGAGTACCACGTCCAGCTTAGCAATCTGGAACATGGCTTCTGTTGGGGTTTTACCTTTAGAGGCGTAGCTATTGATCTTGTCGAGATGGTCTTTTACCCTCTGGTCTGAGTTGTCAATCTTATTGGCATTGCCTAAGATTTCTGACAAGTCACACGTAACAACCGAAATGCCATTTTTCTGGAGTATTTTTTCGCTATAGCGAACTGTATTGAACGCAGTAGGTCGGGCTCCGATCGCTCCGATCCGCACATTCTTTAGCCCTTTCACCACACGGCAGACTCCCAAAAATTGATTCAAATCCTGAACAAAGGTTGGATCAGACGGATGCACTACATGCTTAGAGGTAAGCGTGTATTTGATTCCATACTGATACAGGTTGTTGCAAACCGAAATCTTGCCACACCAGCTATCACGCCTGTTGGCTACGTTGAGTTTGTTCAACTCATCAGGGTATCCCTGTATTAGCACTGGCACTTTGAGGTCAGCCAGGTGCAAGGTATCTGCAACTCCTCTTTCATCACCGAAATTTGGCAATACCACCAACACTCCAAAGATCTCATCTTTATGTTTTATGAACAGATCGGCACATTGTTTGGCATCTGTGTAGGTCTCTACTCCTCCGAGTTTTGTATCTGTTTCACCAAGGATAATTGGATTAATTCCCTGCGCTTCCAGTACTTTGAGCACATCAGCTCGAGCTTCGGTCACCAACTTATCCGGGAAAAAATCCCTATTTCCAATAATTACTCCCAGGCTTATTTTTTGATTCTCCATTTTTGTTTGATTCGGTTAATGCGTCGATCACAGGATCAGATGATTTCAGTTCGTAAGATAAGTGAGGGCTTTAGCCTAACTTTCCTGTCCTGTGCCGTGTGAAAATAAAAAAGAAGATGAAACTATAGAATTAGCCTTTGATCAAGCCTGGGGGGTGTTTATTCTGTGAGATTTGACTTTTTGCGCCAATAATTAGCCAAAATAGATCCTGAAATATTCATCCAGGGACTGAATACTGCAGAAGCCAGACCAAGAGTAGCCAGCTTTCCCATGACACCTGCAAGCCCGGAAGCCATGCCACCATTTTGAAGTCCTACCTCAAGCGCAATGGTTCGGCAGGACTGCTTGTCCATCCCAAATATTCGGCTGAGCCAATAACCAAAAGTGTAACCAAGCAGATTGTGAAGGATGGCCACCACAATCAACAATAAGCCAATCTGCAAAATATTGTCCCGACTGGCAGCTGTAGTAACCAATGTGAAGTACACGATTCCAAACATGGAGAACAGAGGCATTAGCTTAGGAAGATGATGAACCACTGTAGTCATGAAATAAAATAGCAATCCAAACATCACCGCTCCGGCGAGAAATGCCACCAGTTCTAGAAAGACATAAATGCTCTCCGGGATGGGCAGCAAAATAAACGCCATCAAATAAACCGCAGATAAAGCTGCTGAGATCAGGACTTTTCTCCGGAAAGAAGCCGAAAGCGTTTTCAAACCATCATAAAGCATTGCCGCCCCAATAGGAACAATCACAATTTTGATGATCTGAACGAACATTCCGATGAAACTTACCTCCACATAGGTGCCCGCATAAACCTTCATCAGCAGAGGAGTCATAATCGGTGCGATCAATGTAGCCACTGCCGTGAGTGTCACGGACAGGGTAAGATTTGCCTTAGCTAAATACACCATCACATTGGAGGCTAATCCACTACTACAAGAGCCTATTAGCACTACTCCCGCTGCAATTTCAGGTTCGAACCCAAACACCAATGTCAACAGAAAACCGATTAAAGGCATGATGCTAAACTGACATACTATCCCCACGAGCACACCTTTGCCCATAGACTTAATGCCCGAGAAGTCTTTTAGGCTCATCTGTGTACCCATACCAAACATCACGAGCTGAACGACAATAAGAATCAACCAGGGATTGCGAAGATCTACTCCCCCTACACTTAGAAATCTGGCTGGGTATAGCAACGCACAAACAATGGCCGCCAAAATCCAGAAAGTATACTGATAGCTATTTAGACTTGTTACTGATCCAATTCCTATGGCGACAGACAAAGCCAGGGCGACGGCCATTGGTTTTACCCATGGCTCCAGATCAGCTAGCAAGCAAAGGAGCAACGAAAGGGACAACGGAATACAAGCCCAAAGAACATATTTCTGAATTCGGCTCATTTAGAGCACTTTTGAGAGATACTCCATCGCAATCGGTGGGCTGGCAAGTATTGGCACCTTCTTATCGTCTTCCGACAGCCGGCCAACTACCCTTGCCATAGACGCCTGAGCCAAAAGGATCACATCTACCTGGGTAGAGAGTTCCTTAAGTGCGCTTGCCACCATTTCATCATGCTTTTCAGGAGCTCCACCCATGAGTACCTCGAATGCTCCTTCGCAGAGTCTTGAGGTTATTTCAATTTCTTTTCCAGCGGCAATTGCTCTGCGTCTTACAAGATCACTGGTTGGTTCCAGAGTAGTGGGTAGTGTGGCTACAACGCCTATTTTGGTTCCCATTTGCACAGCCTGGTCAGCCATAGGCTGATCTACGCGGAGCACAGGCACACCGGTCAATGCCGCAGAAGCTTCTACAGCCGAGCCAATAGAAGAACACGTCACCATGATATAGTCTGCTCCGGCAGCCTCTGCCGATCCCACATAATCGACCACTCTTCGGGAGGTGTCTTCAGTCAATTTGTTTCGCTCGATCGTATTCTTAATCAAGCTATCATCCACAATATTGAAAACTTTGATATCCTTACCCTTCAGGTACTTATCGATCAATTCCTGAAATACTGGAACCAGTGTTGCCGATGTATGTATTAAGCCTAATTTCTTTGTCATAATGTTGAATTTAATTCAGTCTTCCTTTTCTTAATGCTTCAAAATAGTTCCGATCCCCGACTTGTCCACCTTTCAGATTAATCTGGAGACCATCAGCTGGAGACCCTTCTGCATAGGCTCTACACAATGGTGCCCCGGTGACTATACGAGCAATCATTTCTACTGCGTCGATACCCAATGCCCTTGCAGCATAACTCGACGTATCACCTCCGGCAATCACCAGGCGGTTTACCTCAACTTTGGAAAGCACTTCACGTGCAATTTTTCCAAGAAATCCTCCAAACTGTCTGGCTGTCTCTTTGCGCATCTCAAGTGATGACAAACCAAGGCTGGTAAAATAATCTTCGGTTTCAGCAATCCGTTTATCATTCGGCCCTTTACAAGTATGGAATATCACACTTTTCTGCTCGATTAGCGCGTTGATAATGCGCCCAACATATCCTACCTGATAGCGCTCAGGATCCTTCAAGGCATCGACCTCAAGACCAACGGATTCCCAACCTAAAGATTCCGCCTCTTCGATTTGATCAGCCGTGACAGGTGAGGCACTCCCCGACAAGACCAGTATTGTTGGTTCTTCTTTTACAGCTTGCCAGTCAGACCGTGGAGACAGCTCTTTTTTAGCACCCCAAAAATCCCCCAGTGCCTTTTCAATACCCGATGAACCAACCGAGAATAATGGCTTTGGAGCCAATTGATGGAGCACCGAACCGATCAGCTGCATTTGATCTTCATACATCGCATCAAAGAAAACCACCTCAGTTCCTTCTGATTTCAGGTTCTCAATTTTTTCTAAAATAGCTTCATCCGATTTTACTAAATCAGTCAAATCAATCAATCCCATTTTCATGTTGACCTGCTTGGCCAAGTGATCCCGTAAGTCGCCATCCAAAGCTGGCGTGGTGGGATGTTTGCTCATCGATGGATGCTCGTCAAGTCTGTATATAGCACCTTCACTGCCGATGCCCATTCTCGCGAAGAGATTACCAAAAGCAGAATATCTGCCCAAATTAGGTGCAGCAACCAAAATCGGTGTGAATGGATTGTCAAAAACCTTCTGTCCAATATCAATCGCAGTACCTATGTTACCAATCTCAGGTGATGAGTCGAATGTAGAACAGACTTTATAATGAACATGGTCAGTATCCAGTTTTTTTAGCGACTCGAATGCTTCACTGAGCACCTGCGCCATTTCATCGGGAGCCATAGATCGAGTCATACCCGCAACGCCTATAGCATCAATGTCACCAAATCGTGCCATCATTTCCGAGTCGGGATTCCTCAGAAACAGTACCGTTCGTGCTCCCGCTCTGGTGAGAAACTCCAAAGCATCCGTGGATCCAGTAAAGTCATCACCATAAAATGCGAGCTTTATGTGAGTAGGCTTGCTCACTTCCCAAACTTTTCAACTGACTCGCCAAACTCTTTATATTTTCCTGCTGCCTCCTTCAGGGTTAACCCTGACACGGCTCCCTCCCACGCTTGCTGTAGTGCTCTTACTCCACCAGCTGGCCCTGAAGGGTGTGCCATAATGCCACCGCCAGCCATATATAGTAGGTCAGTAGTTTGAGTGTATTTATAAGTATCAAAAGCCTGACCACCCCATTGACCGGAAGAAACAACAGGTAAAATAACCTGATCATTGATAAATGGAGTTAAGCATGACTTGATCGATCGGATCACCGATTCATCAGACTCCCAAAATTTGTTTCTAATCCCATTGACGTGAAGCTGATCTACTCCAGCCATGCGCCAGAGCTTGCTATATGCGGGGAAGTTGATTCCTAAATAAGGATGTCTGTTGAGCATGCCCCAGCCATTTCGGTGTGCATGAATAGACAACTCGCCTTCTTCGCATATATCGCGTACAGCATTCCAGCCCACGCTGTTGACACTAACCATGGCACAGGTGCCTCCAGCGTTAAGCACACGCTCATAGTTGGCTTTCATGGTATCCATATCTTCGGTGATGTTAAAAGCGTACATCACTTTTTTGCCAGTCTTGTCTGCATGGTCGTTGATGACGCGCATGATTGAGGTCACGCGCTTCGAAAAAGAAGAATTGGCCGTAGAGCCCATCAACTCATCATCTTTGATAAAATCTATGCCTGCCTCTATTAACTCCTTAACAATGGTAGCTGTCTCTGATGGTGTGAGCCCGACGCTTGGTTTGATAATGGTGCCGATCATTGGCCGATCAGCAGGAACTGAAGCTAATTCCTTGGTGCCCTTAGCTCCATACCACGGCCCATTGAAGTGATCTTTATAAACACCTGGCAACTCGAAATCATCGAGTTTTAATCCGGTAAATTGGCGGAGCTCATACAAGTTTCCCTGAAGTGTAGAAATAAGCACAGGAACATTAACCTCAAAATTTTCAACTGACCATGAGACTTTGATTTTACCGCGAGTGAATTTACCTGTTTTCCCAAAATCACCTGGAATACTCGGCTGATCCACTTGCTCAATCTCCTCTACTTCCTCTACCCGTGCAGCAAATCTCTTTTTCAATTCCTCGGTTTCACCAGGTACAGAAACGAACGTACCGCTAGATTGCTCACCGGCCATTATAGCCGCGGCATCTTTCAAATCGTACGGTGTCTCCACCAGATATGTGGCAGTTATTCTTTCCATCCTAGTCGCTTTTTGTAAATATCAAAGTCATAAAAGGAATAAGTGTCCTGCTATTTCCTGTACGAGATGATGTTGAAATTTAGGAAATTGGCCACCTAAGACAACACCAAATCGCAATGAAGTACCTACAATTTTCTCTAATAGCTCTTCTGTTTGCATGCAATCAGCAGGAACAAACTACCACAGCTACTCCTGAACCATTAAATGCAACAGTGCTCACTGAAAACAAAAGCCTGGTCAATACCAATAAGAGTCCCTATGCCCAGCTGAAACCGGTAGATTTCCAGGAGGTGACGCTTACAGATGGGTTTTGGAAGGACCGTTTGAATGTTTGTATGAATACTATGATTCCAGAGATGTGGAGCATTTATAGTGATGCTGAGGTCAGCCACGCACTCGAAAACTTTAAGATTGCGGCTGGTGAAGCCGAAGGTATCCACGAAGGAGCGCCATTTCACGATGGAGATTTTTATAAACTAATTGAAGCAGCGAGCATGGCTTACGCAATATCTGGTGATGAAGAATTCAACCAGATGATCGATGAGGTAATCCCGCTGATTAAAGCATCACAGAGAAATGATGGCTACATCCACACTCCCGTGATGATTAAGGCCAAGAACAATCCTCAGTCGGCTGTGGAATTCAAAGATCGTATGGACTTTGAAAGCTACAACATGGGTCACTTGATGACTGCTGCCACTGTACATTACAAGGCTACGGGCAAAACGTCATTGATGGAAATCGCCAAAAAAGCAGCGGACTACCTGTTTGTCTACACTGAGAAATTTCCTGAGAAAATGGCGCTGAATGCCATCTGTCCATCACACTATATGGGAACGATTGAAATGTACAGAACAACTGGTGATGAAAAGTACCTGGAGCTGGCCAAGAAGTTTATTGACATCCGGGGAATGGTGGAAAATGGCACAGACCACAACCAGGATAGGATCCCATTCAGGGACCAGGAAAAAGCCGTAGGCCATGCAGTAAGAGCAAATTACCTCTACGCTGGGGTAGCCGATGTATATGCCGAAACTGGTGATGAATCGCTCAAAGAAACCCTTGACAAAATCTGGGATAACCTGGTTAACACCAAGCTTTATATCACAGGGGGTTGCGGTGCGCTGTATGATGGCGTTTCACCAAATGGTACTTCTTACAATCCAGCCGAAATCCAGCAGGTGCATCAGGCATATGGCCAGGAGTATGAATTGCCCAATGCCGGAGCACACAATGAGACTTGTGCCAATATTGGGAGCGTACTTTGGAACTACAGAATGCTACTAACTACAGCGGATTCCAAGTATGCTGATTTGATGGAGCTGACAATGTTTAACAGCGTATTATCAGGAGTAAATCTAAACGGCAAAGGCTATTTCTACACCAACCCATTAAGTCATCAAACCAACTTGCCTTATCAATTGCGTTGGCCGAATGTGCGCGAAGAATACATCTCTTATTCAAACTGCTGTCCACCAAATACGATCCGGACTATCGCTGAAATTTCAAATTATCTATACAGTAAGAGTGATGATGGAATTTGGCTCAACATGTATGCTGCAAGTGAGCTGAAAACAAAACTTGGTGATGAGGAAATTGCCCTGACTCAATCCACCAACTACCCATGGGCTGGAAAAATTACACTTAACCTTATTGAGGCACCTCCGTCAGAAAAGGGTTTAAACTTCAGAATACCAGACTGGTGCAAAAAAGCAACGTTAACCATCAATGGAGAAACGGTGGATAGCAGTGAAGAAAACGGATACCTGAGCGTATCCAAAAAATGGAATGAAGGAGATAAAATCATCCTTGAGCTGGACATGCCAGCAACACTCATTGAAGCAAGCCCACTTGTAGAAGCCACGCAGAACATGGTAGCGGTAAAACGTGGCCCATTGGTTTACTGTCTGGAAGCCAATGACCTGAAAGAAGGTCAAAGTCTATCGAATGTAATCATTCCTGCAAATATCAACCTCACTCCCGAAAAGACGACCATCGCCAACTCAGAAGTGATGGCACTGACCGGCAAAGCAAAACTTGTAAACAGAAGCAAGAAAGAAGGGCTTTACCGTGAATTTAGTGCACAAACAGAGGAAATTGACATTAAACTAATCCCACATTTTGCATGGGCAAACCGTCAAGAAGCTGATATGGCTATTTGGCTGCCGGTGAGTCGGTAGGCTAGCTTGAGCATTGCGCTCTTGATCTTTGACAGGCATTTATAATGCGTCAGCTTCTCTTCATTACAAATGAAGGTCGAAGATGCGACGACAATACAATTGTCGCCGAGCTCGGGATTGAGCACAATTGCATTGTGCTCTTAATCTTCGAAAAGCATTTAAAATGCTAGCGAAACTGCTTTTTTTATTATTATTTTAAAAAATGGGATCCCGCTATTCAATAAGAGATAACTCCGGCCTCTATTTCATCACGCTTACAGTATTGGGTTGGATTGAACTATTCATACGCAACGAGTATAGACATTGCTTTCTTGATTCAGTAGATTATTGTCGTAAAAACAAAGGCCTACGTATACATGCCTATGTAATTATGACAAGTCATGTGCATGCTATTGTCAGCTCAGAAGATTCCCACGACCTGCCAGGCACAATTCGAGATTTGAAAAAATTCACTTCTAAGAGATTAATTGAATTGATTCAGGAAATCCCTGAAAGCCGAAGTGTCTGGATGATGAATAAATTCAAATATGAAGCCAACAGAACCACAAGAGGTCAGGATCATATTTTATGGCAGCAAGGCTATCATGGCATTCAGCTCGAAACCAATCATTTCATCGATCAGAAGCTAGATTATATCCACTATAATCCCGTAAACGCTGGTTTTGTAGATGAACCAGAACATTACCTATTCAGTAGTGCCAGAAACTACACCGGACAAAAAGGCATCATAGAAGTAGATCTGTTAGAGTAGTTGACGAAATGATTGAGAGCAATTATTGAGCATTTTTATGTACCAGATTCCTTCATTTCAAATGAAATTCAAAGATGCGGAGACATTGCAAATGTCACCGATCTCTGGACTAATGCTTGAGTGCAATTACATTGCTCATGATTGGGCACAATTGCATTGTAACCTTAATCTTCGAAAAGCATTTAAAAATGCTAGAGAAGTCTTCATTAGAAATGAAGGTCGAAGGTGCGACGACAATACAATTGTCGCCGAGCTCGGATATTATCACCTATTGATGCTACCTTATATATTGTACACTTAAATGCTCTGACTTTCCGTATTGCTACTTTTCCATTGATGAAAAGTAGCCAAAAATCTAGGGCTATGTTCATTTCTTAACCATTTTCCGGATAATGCCCGCCTCAGCAAACTCAATTACCCATAGGTTTTTTATATGATAATTTTATAAGCTGGCACTAGTTTCAGTTTGTAACTGAAGCTGAGTGATGAAGAGGAAGTTTACAAACTTCAGGTTATTCGCGGATTCAGTTGCAAACTGAATCCAGTTGATCACCGAACAATTAATACGATGGCCTAACACCACCCTGCTCACTTGACTGATAGGCAGCTTCCACAGCCGCCATCGTGTGGATACAATCCTGAACCGAATTGTCGGGTTGTTGTATTTCTCCCGTAGCAGCTCGCATCACCTGAGCCATGGAGCCAATAAATGCATGTGGAAACCAAGTTCCATTGATGGGTTTAGATTTCCATTTTGGAGATTTTCCTTCTTCTGCTTTTACATACTGAAAGTGATCAGGTTCTCCCTTTGGATAGTTTTTTAATACGCCAAACTCGACCTTGATCGCTCCTTCGGTTCCTTCAAACTTGATGTAGGACTGTTGATTCTCTAACCCGAAATCATGGGCGTGATTGGTCAGTATATTCGCTCGAACCATCTCTCCATAATCCAGGATCATATTTGTACGAACTGACGCCAATTCTTTCATTTTTGGATGTTTGGTTGTCTTGGCAAAAACACTTTGGGGATTTCCCAGGAATGACCGAACCAAATCAACATAATGAATGCTGTGATAAAGGATTTCAACTCTTTCAGCCGAAAACAGAAAATCCCACAGGTGCCAAGGCGTGAAGACATTCACATTGATCTCAATATCTGTGAGCTCTCCAATCTCACCCTCATCAATCATTTTCCGAGCTTCATTGATGAACGGCGCATAGCGAAGCTGGAGATTGATTCCTGCACACAATTGCTTCGTTTCACATAGCTCAAGGATTTGTTTAGCCTGATACAGATGCTCGCCCATTGGCTTTTGAATAAGCACATTGCTTCTGTCAGGCAACTGCTCCAAAACTGACAACACCGCACTCCCTGGCACCGCCACGTCATAAATGCAGTCGATACCAGCTGCATCCACCATCTCACCAATAGATTGATAAACCGATCCAATGTTGGAGTTCTTTTGGAGTACTATTGACTTCTGCTGATCCAGATCAAAAATCCCCATAACCGGAAAGTCAACTAATTGATAAGCTGGTAAATGCGCATCACGGACAATTCCCCCTGCTCCAATAATGAAGATTGGAAGCTGTGTTTCAGGTAATATGATGCCGTATTTTTCCATTTACTAAGAACCGTACGAGTTGCCAATAGTAAGTATAATCACAGCAATGATCAACACAAACAGTGCAAACGCCAATGCAATGATCGTTTGCGTGCTACTGCCTTTCCATTCTTTCAGCAGCAGTCCAGCCACCGCACTAAACAGCACCAGCATAATCATGTGAATCGCCCAACTGCTAAACTTGTAGTCTCCCATTCGGGTGTGACCCAAGCCATAAAAAAAGAACTGGGAATACCACAAAACCCCGGTCAAAATGGACAATAGATAGTTCTTTACAAGTGGCTTACTTTCACCTGCTTGATTAAAATACTCATTGAAAGTACCTTCCTTTTTGTGTAGGTAGATACAGTAAAACAAAGTAAAAATAAAGGCTCCGGTATTGGAAAAAATATAGATCACATTGCCCTGATACTGACCGGCTCCATATTCTGCAGCCACATCTGCTATCGGCTGGCCCTGATCCAGTGAAAAACCATAAAGTGCTGACAAAACCCCTGCAGCTATCGCTAGGGTCAATCCTTTACCTAATGAAAAATTACCCGGACCTCCTTCTTTCTGTGATAAGTCAATCTCTTTGAATCGTCCTGCCACTCCACACGAAGCAATTCCTATGACTCCCAGTACCATGCCTGCGATGATGAATTCCGCTCCAGGTTGGCTTAGAACCGTCATCAACTCACCTTTGACCCATGGCGGCAACAAAGTGCCAAGCACACAGGAAATCCCGATAGAAATGGCATAAGTGAGAGAAAAACCAATATGACGAATCGCCAAGCCAAAAGCCGTGCCGCCAATACCGTATACAGCTCCCAGTCCAAAGGATTTCCACATTGCATCTACAGGAGCATTTTTGAGCACGGTCATCAATTCCGGGATGGTCAGGTAAGCACCAACCACAGGCAGGACCAACCAACACACTGCGGCCTGAGCCAACCAGTAAGTTTGCCACGACCAACTGACCACTTTCTTTTGTGGTGTGTAGCACAATGATGCCGCCGATGCACCTACTCCATGAAAAAACACTCCTCCCAGTACACTCATGCTTCCAGACCGTAAAAGTTAATTGCGTTCAGACTCAAAACTTTCTCCTGATCATTTGGAGTTAACACCTGACTGATCAAATCTTTATAAGTCGTCCAGGTTTTGGTATAGCTGCCTGCCAAAAGTGACACTGGCCAATCGCCACCACAGAAACATCGATCCGTCCCAAAGTGCTCAAATACAAACTCCACATAAAGTTTGATTTCATCTCCTGTCCAACTATCAAAATTGCCCGAGGCAGTTCCCAGTCCAGAGATTTTTTGGTGGAAATTGGAGTGTTTTGAAGCCTCGATCATCAGCTCTCCCCAATGGCCAAACTTTTCTTTGGTGGCAATTGGCGGCTGATTGAGGTGGTCAAATATCATCTTCAGTTCCGGGACTTTTTCAGCTACTACAAGAACCGTCTCAATATGCTCTGGTAATACGCCCACCACATCATAAGGAATTTTGTGCTGAGCCAGAATCTTCAAACTCTCCAACACAGCTGGCTGGAGTAGCCATTTGGGATCTTTTTCATCATGAATGAGATGTCTGACTCCTTTGAAATATGGATTGGTTAAGTACTTGTCCAAAGCAGCACCAGTCTCCTCCGGTGACAGCAAAGGCACCCATCCCACAACTCCTTTGATCCAGTCTGTATGTTTTGCGTTAAGCAGCATCCAGTCCGTGTCCTGAAAATGGTTCTCTGCCTGCACCAATACCCCGCCTGTTATTCCCACCTCAGTTCGCTCCTCCTCTATCTGATCATAATGGTAGGATTGATTGAGAATGGTCTCATTTCCTTCCAGCCACTGATATTTGATATTTTCTAAATCCCAGATGTGAATATGGGTGTCTATGATTTTCATTTTCTCCTTAGATTAAATCAGAAATTCATCGTTAATAATGTCTGTATGAAAGCCTAGCCCCGGAGCACCAATATCTGAGGTCAACAGCTGGCCATCTACTCTTATAGGACACCGAGTTGTTTTTACAGAACTACCAGAAGTTGTTTTCACCATAAGTTCCATATCCAGACACTGGTAGCCTTCCTGTTCGAGCAACTGCTCGTAATTCAACACCTCAGCACACCATATGTCCGCTGGTTCAAGCACTGAAAGCCAATATTGCGTGGTATCGGTAGCCAGATGATTGGCCAGTTCTGCCTTGATCGCATCACGCTCTTTAAACCATGTCTTAGGATCAGGATAATTCCGCAGAGGTTCGCACATCAGCAATTCACTCAGCACCCGGATGTCTCCCATAGCCAAAGCCAAATAGCCATCCATGGTTTTATAAACTCCATAAGGTGCTGCTACATAGCTATGTGCATGATTGAACTCACTGCGCTTTGGAAGCTGCTGTCCATCATTGAGAAAACAAGTAAGCACCTCAAACTGAAAATCGAGCGCACTCTCCAGCATACTTACCTGTACCAGGGCACCGTTTCCAGAATTGAGCCTATCGTAAAGTGATGCCAAAATACCTTGGGCAAGATGTGTTCCCGCTAAAATATCCACCACGGCCACTCCCATTGGCGTTGGTGGCCTGGTAGCATCGTTATTTAAATATGGCAGGCCCGTTAAAGCTTGAAGCAACAGATCCTGACCTGGCAAATCCTTCCACTCACCCTCACTTCCGTACCCATTGATCTCTGCATAAACAACTGATGAATTGTAGGATTTAACCGACTCATAATCAAGTCCTAATCGCTTCATTACACCAGGCCTGAAGTTGTGCATCACTACATCCGCTTTGGCCAAAAGCTGCTTGATCCTCTTCAGATCATCAGCATTCTTCAAATCAGCCGCATAGCTTTCCTTGTTGCGATTAATTGCATGAAAGATCGTGGAGTCATTGTCAATCTTTACATCCGAAACATAAAGCTGACGGCAGATATCACCGCTTCCCGGCTTCTCAATTTTGATGACCCGAGCACCAAGATCAGCCAACCTAAGGCTTGCGGATGGCCCAGATAAAAACTGGCTAAAGTCAATGACTAGTATATCTTCAAGTAACTTCATACCAACCCAAATTCCTTTTCGATTTTCCTATTGTCCGCTCCCAGTTGAGGTGCTGACTGCTTTCCGTAAATCCTCTCACCATTGATGCGGATTGGACATCTTGTTGTTTTCAAATCTCCTGAAACAACCTGTTCCATTTGCTGAGCCTTATAACCTGGACTTGATACAAGCTCCTGCCAGTTGGTCAATGGCATGGCCCAGAGGTCTGCCTTCCGCAATCGATCCAGCCAATATTCCGAAGATCGTGTTTTGAGTAGGTCTGCGAGAACGCCTTTTATTTCATCCCGCTTTGCAAAAGCATCAGATTGGTCATAGCTCATTAACTCCTGAGCGTCCAAAGCACTTCCCAATGATTTAAGGGGCACCATAGCTATGGCAATGTGTCCGTCGGCAGTTTCGTAAATACCATATGGTGCTCCAAGCAATGCATGTCCACCGTGTGATTCTGAACGCTGCGGTAGCTTACCACTTGTATGGTATGTGGTCAAGAGCTCAAACTGAAAATCAAGCAGTGACTCCAGCAATGACAACTCCAATTTAGCTCCTTTACCCGTTTTCTTTACCCTGATCAGTGCGGCTAGTACACCCTGCACCAACTGTGCACCACAGATAATATCACCAATAGCCAAACCAAACGGAACAGGAGGATCAGACTGAGTGCCAGAAGTATACATCAGGCCGCTGCGTGCCTGCAAGAGCAAATCCTGTCCGGGCTTCTTGCTCCATGGCCCCTCGGCTCCATATCCTGTTACCTCGGCATAAACGATGCTTTCGTTTATCAACTTAGCCGCCTCATAGTCCAGTCCGAGCTTGGTCATCACCCCAGGACGGAAATTATGGATCATCACATCGGCCTTTCTGATTAGCTTTTTGATTTTATCCAGATCGAGAGAATCCTTTAGGTTGGCGGTATAGCTCTCCTTGTTCCTATTAATAGTATGAAACAAGAGTGAGTCCTGATCCACCCAAAGATCTTCTATAGCCAATTTGCGACAAGCATCTCCATTTGGGGATTCAATCTTAATGACACGAGCACCCAAATCCGCCAGCCTTAACCCGGCTGATGGGCCAGACAGATATTGGCAAAATTCCAATATGACCAATCCTTTTAATGGCTGCTGACTCATTTGGATTTACTTTCTTTATAGATTCTATTGATTTCCATCAGTACTTCTTTTGGATCTCCACCATCTCGCAAGTAAGCTTGAATCGGAGCACCTGCATGATCCTGAAAATGCAGGTAGTGATTGTATCTTGGCCTCACATATGCCTCTTGAAGTGTTTGAAGTGTATTTTTTAAGAAGTTATGAGTTAATGCATTATTGGACTCGCTCTTCCATGCTGCCAAGTGTCCTGGCTGACCACCACACTCTGTGTAAAGTGCAGATTGAATATCTCCGGAAACCACCTCCTCAGCAAACTTAACTGCCCAGTTCTTATATTGACTATGCTCGGATACTGCCAACCCGGTACCGCCAAGTGTACTTCTCAACCGCTCTCCATTGAAGGAAACCAGACCAGTATAATGCAATAAGTTTGGAGCATACCCAGCTCTGGAGTAATTGGAATACCCATAAGCAAACGGACAGTACCAATAGTCATTTGATCTACTCATCAGCTCAGCCACAGTAATTGGGTTTTTGGTAAACATCACAGGATCCAATAATGAGTAAAACTCTTTCATGGTGTCCAGAGCCTTCAAACCCGTTGCTTCATCAATTACCTCCTCTTCCGACAGAAATGGTTCGGTACCATGAGCCAGGCAAAAACTGTAAAAATTCATTAAAAGATCAATAGGAATCGCCGGAGCTGCCACTTTTCCCAGCCGAGCCATCTCCAGCAACTCATCCCAGGTCTTTGGAACCATACGATTATTCTTAGCAAGCAAGTCGGCACGATAGCTGGCTACCGGGGTAGCCGCATCTATTGCCAAAGCCCACTGATGACCACCATAGTTGTAGCTTTTGTGAGAGTACCCCACACTATTTTGATCCTGATCTGCTAAGTATTCTTTTGAGAGATACTTGTCCAGTGGAAGGACACAGCGTATAGCATCGGCACACCCCACCCATGGGTGATCAATAATCAGTAAATCGTAATGCTCTACTAACTTTTCTATAGGAAAATCTGCAAACTCCTGAAGCGTCCGTTTCTTCCATATCACTGATACTTCTGGGTATTTTTCATTAAATCGCTGGGCATAAGCCTGTAATGGAACAAGTCCCCGACTATGACCCCATGTTATTCCCTTCAACTCAATTTCAGCCATTACTTTTCTTTTCTTTCAGTAAGTAGAATGTGTTCACAAAGCATTACCAATTCATCTTTTTGATTGAAAACCTCCACCAATTCCGTAATCAGACCATATTCTGGCCTTTTGTGATCCTTCTTGTCTTTGATCGAAACTTTCACTCTGATGGTATCCCCGATAAACACAGGTTTTGTAAACCTTAACCGTTCGTAACCATAGGTCATGGCTACTTCATTGATGTGGCTAGCGGTCATGCCCACAGCCACACTGAAGATCAAAGTACCATGTGCAATTCGTTCTTTAAAGGGCTGGGTCTTGCACCATTCGGCATCCATATGGTGGGGGAAAAAATCACCGGTTTGACCGGCATGAATTACAATGTCTGATTCAGTAATTGTCCTGCCCAGTGTTTCTCTTTTCTCCCCTATTTCAAACTCCTCAAAATATCTTTTTAGAAACATATTTTTCTTTGTTTAATCGATTGAATAACCTTATCTAAGTGCTTAGTATTATAAGGTAGAGGAGTCAAAAGAAAGGAAATATATCCTGTCTCTGTACATGAAAGCACAGGATGGTTTGAGATTCTGATAAAGATACCTTTGAAAAGGTTGTTGAAATTAAAAATATTATAATCACAAACTAAACACTCAAAAGATGAAGATGATAAAAATGATGATTTTGTTTGCTGCTGTGCTTTCTGTTGGCGTTTTAAGTAGCTGTGGTGGGGGCGACGGTGATGACCCAAAATCAGATAAGGAAATTCTTCTTGAAGCGCTAGTTGGTACATGGAACATTGACGCTTCTGCTTCACAGTTTGCTAATACCGAGCTAGATGGTTCAGGAATTAGTGCAACTTTCAGTGAAACTGGATTTCAAGTTACTGGCCTTGCTGACTACTGCACAGGAGGTTCTTACACAGTATCAGATGCTGGAGCAATCACCTCAGTAGATGTAAATGGCCTTCCAGCAGAGTTAACTCTAGATGGCACTCCAACAGCTACAGTTAATTCAGCAAAAACAACTATTACAATTGTATTCTCAACGCAAGAAGCAGGTGGTAGAACAAATGGACTTGGGGATTGGAAATTGGTTTTTAATAAAGCTAGTTAAGTTTAAATAATCTCATAATTAGGGTAAACCGGAAGTTAGTCGCTTCCGGTTTTTTTTTGATCTATAACTTACCTGAAGGCACAGGATTCTTTATTTGACAATTGATAAGATCTTGCACCCTTAGACACAACAGAATATTCAGATGCATTATAAACTAAAAGGATCGCTCCCAAAAATTGGAATCAGGCCGGTAATAGACGGACGCTTAGGGGGAATCCGTGAATCATTGGAGGCTCCCACCATGCAAATGGCAAAAAAAGTAGCTGACCTCTTGGAATCAACACTCCAATATATGGATGGCACTCCTGTGCAATGTGTGATCGCCGATGGTACCATTGGCCGGGTAACCGAAGCAGCGATGTGTGAGGATAAATTCATCAAAGAAGGAGTTGGTCTTTCGATAACAGTCACCCCATGCTGGTGCTATGGCACAGAAACTATAGACATGCACCCTACCCGTCCAAAAGCGATTTGGGGTTTTAATGGAACAGAACGCCCCGGAGCGGTGTACCTGGCAGCAGCGCTTGCCGGCCATACACAAAAAGGGATCCCGGCTTTTAGTATCTATGGCCAGGATGTACAGGATTCGGTAGATGAGCCAATACCCCAAGAGATAGTGGAGAAACTTCTCCAGTTTGCAAAATCCGGAATCGCTGTTGCTACCATGCAGGGTAAATCCTACCTGTCAATAGGTGCTGTTTCTATGGGAATCGCTGGTTCTGTTGTAAACGAAGACTTTTTCCAATCTTTTCTGGGCATGCGCAATGAGTATGTGGACATGTCAGAGCTCAATCGCAGAATAGAAAACGAAATCTATGACCAGAATGAGTACACAAAAGCACTCCAGTGGACGAAGGAAAACTGCAAAGAAGATACTGATTTCAATCCCCATGGGAAGTCCCGGGAAAAACTGGATAGCGAATGGGAAACGGTTGTAAAAATGGCATTGATTTGTCGCGATCTGATGATCGGAAATGAAGAATTGAAGTCTATTGGATTTGGTGAAGAAGCACTTGGTTTCAATGCCATAGCCGCAGGATTCCAGGGTCAGCGGCAGTGGACTGACTACATGCCCAATGGTGACTTTATGGAAGCCATGCTCAACTCTTCTTTTGACTGGAATGGCAAACGTCCTCCACTGATGATGGCCACTGAAAACGATTCACTAAATGGCATTTCCATGCTATTTGGCTATCTGCTCACCAACCAGGCACAAATGTTCTCGGATGTCAGAACGTATTGGAGTCCGGCGTCTGTCAAACGGGTTACAGGTTTTGACCTGCGAGGGATGGCAAAGGATGGATTCATTCATTTGATCAACTCCGGCTCATCAACACTCGATGGAACTGGCGAGCAATCGAAAGATGGAAAACCAGCCATGAAGCCATTCTGGGAAATTACAGACACTGAAATGCAAGCCTGCCTTGATGCCACCTACTGGCCACCTGCCAAGGACTATTTTCCCGGCGGTGGATTCTCGTCACACTTTGTCACCAAAGGCGAAATGCCAGTGACCATGTGCCGGATCAATCTGGTGAAAGGTGTAGGGCCTGTCATGCAAATAGCAGAAGGATGGACGATTGAATTACCTGAAGAGGTACACAAAATACTGGATGAAAGAACTGATTCTACCTGGCCTACAACCTGGTTTGTGCCAAGAACAACCGGTTCGGGTGCTTTTAAAGATGTGTATTCGGTAATGGCCAGCTGGGGAGCAAATCACGGAGCTTTCAGCTATGGTCACTACGGTGCTGATCTGATTACTTTATGCTCTATGCTGAGGATTCCTGTAAACATGCACAATGTAGAAGGTGAACCATTCAGGCCAAAAGACTGGGCAAGCTTCGGCATGGATCCCGAAGGCTCCGATTATAGAGCTTGTCAGAACTATGGACCATTATACAAATAACTTGAAAGAGGGCCGAAGTGCCCTCTCCCTTTAACCTCGTTATGACCTTGAGAAAGCTCTTCATCCTTATTCTTGTTCCCTTTTTATCTTGTCAGGAGACCGTCCAGGAAACGCGTTCACAAGGGTTTACTCACCCGGAAAAACCATGGGTATTCTGGTATTGGCGTCAGGCAGCCGCTACAAAAGAAGGCATTACTGCTGACTTAGAAGCAATGAAATACGCAGGACTTGGGGGTGCATATCTCATGCCGATCAGTGGCCCAACTGACCCGCCACACATGGAGCCGGTTGCGGATCAGCTATCCCCCTACTGGTGGCAAATGGTTAAACACTCTGTTGCTGAAGCAAAGCGGCTAGACCTGGAGTTAGGATTTCACACCAGTGATGGATTTGCCCTTGCGGGTGGCCCATGGATTACTCCAGAGCTATCTATGCAAAAAGTAGTGTGGAGCGAGACCAATGTAAGTGGTGGCCAGGTTTTCAATGACACATTGGCTCAGCCTGAGGCCTTCGAAGGTTATTATGAAGAACTTGGAATCTATGCATTTCCCAACAAAGTATTAGCAAAATCCTCATTTAAACATAAACCTACAGTATCAACCAGCAATGAAAATGGAGCCGATTTTCTAATCGAAAGAGGCAATACCGACCAGTTTCGATGTGAGGAAGACTGTTGGTTTCAATACAGCTTTAATGAACCATTCACGGCTCAAAGCATCCAGGTAATCACCAAAGGAAACAACTATCAATCGCATCGTCTCAAGGTAGAAGCCAGTGAGGATGGAGAAAACTTCAAGTCTGTTTATCAAATGGTTCCCCCTCGGCATGGATGGCAGGATACAGATGCACAAGTCACCTATTCCATCCCTAAAACGACTGCCCGACACTTTCGCTTTCAATGGACAAAAGAAGGGTCTGAACCCGGTGCAGAAGACTTGGATGCCGCCAAGTGGAGCCCTATTTTGAAAATTGCCGGACTAGAATTGTCCTGTGCACCAAAGATTCACCAGTATGAGGGGAAAACGGGTGAGGTATGGCGAATAAGCCCTCGCACAACCGAAACTCAACTGAACCCAGCTTCAATTATCAATCAAAATCAGATCATTGATCTAACCAACCGTATAGACGAAAATGGAGTGCTGTATTGGGACGTACCCAAAGGTGATTGGACAATCCTGCGAATGGGTCACACCTCCACTGGCCACACCAACTACACTGGCGGCGGAGCACTTGGGCTAGAGTGTGACAAGTTTAACCCTGAGGCCATCAACACCCAATTTGACGGCTGGTACGGGCGTATTCTGGATTCATTGGGATCAGATCTCACCAAAGAAGTGGTGAAGGCATTTCACATAGATAGCTGGGAATGTGGCAGTCAAAACTGGTCTCCGGTGTTCAGGGATGAGTTTACCAAAAGACAAGGCTATGATCCTCTGCCCTATCTACCCATTATGGCAGGGGTTCCAGTAAATGGGATTGAATTTTCAGAGAAATTTCTCTATGACATTAGGGAAACTATTGCCAACATGATGATTGATAATTTCTACGGGATCATGGCTAAGCGGGCACATGAGCACGGCATGGAGTTTAGTGCAGAAAGTGTGGCTCCTACTATGCTGAGTGATGGAATGGAGCACTATGGAAAAGTGGATATTCCAATGGGTGAGTTTTGGTTAAGAAGTCCTACACATGACAAACCAAATGACATGATGGATGCCATCTCCGGAGCGCATGTCTATGGGAAAAACATCATACAAGCAGAAGGATTTACCGAGCTGAGGATGGCCTGGGATGAACATCCGGGAATGTTAAAGACATTACTTGATAGAAACTATGCACTGGGAATCAACCGGCTTTTCTTTCATGTCTACATGCACAACCCATGGATGGACAGACAGCCAGGCATGACGCTGGATGGTGTTGGGTTATATTTTCAAAGAAATCAAACCTGGTGGAAACCAGGACGTGCTTTTGTGGAATATACCGAAAGGTGTCAAAAACTCCTTCAGGAAGGAGCTCCGGTAGTGGATGTGGCGGTTTTCACTGGCGAAGGACTTCCTAGAAGGTCTATCCTCCCCGACCGCCTAGTAGAAACATTGCCTGGCTTGTTTGGTGCCGAAGTTGTCAATTCAGAATCAGCTCGTCTGGCCAACGCAGACCAGCCGCTCCGCATTTTGCCGAAAGGTGTAAAACATTCCCAAAACATGGCTGACCCGGAAGATTGGGTAGATCCCCTCAATGGTTATAAGTACGATTCCTTTAACAAGGATGCTTTACTGAACCTCGCCAGCGTTACTGATGGTGAAATTGAACTCTCCACTGGCGCATCCTATCAGTTGCTGGTACTGCCACAAGCGCGCAAGATGGCTCCCAATCCTGAATACATGTCGGTTGCCACACTAAAGAAACTGATTAGTCTGGTAGAAAATGGTGCTACTTTACTCATTTCAGAAAAGCCTACCCACACGCCAGGTCTGGATTCAATAGACGAACCAATCGAAAAACTCGCCAATACCATTTGGGATGGGGATTTTGTAAAAACTGGCAGGCAGGAATCCAAGAAACTCGGAAAAGGTACTGTAATCAAGACCCCATATCTAGATTCAGATTTAGCTCCTCTTGGTCTAGAACCAGACCTACTCGTGACGACTAATGGTACAAAGGCCGGTGATATAGCCTGGACACACCGGAGAAGCGACAACAAAGACATCTACTTCATTTCCAATCAGCTTAACGAACAAAGAGAAGTGGCCATTTCCCTACGAGTGCGCGGAAAACTGCCAGTCATTTACAACCCGGTAACTAATCAATCGCGTCAGTCAAGGTCTTGGAAGATCAATGGTGAAAGAACGATCGTTTATGAAACGCTAGATGAGAACGAATCTATTTTCGTTATTCTGAAAGAAGAAACCGACTTATTGGGGCAGGAAGAACAGAATTTCCATCAAATGTCCTCACAGCCGATTGATGGTGTATGGAAAGTCTCGTTCGATCCAGCCTTCGGTGGGCCTGCAGATCTAATTGAAATGAGTGAATTTAATAGCTGGACAGAGTTCGATGATCCTGCCATCAAATATTATTCAGGAACGGCTACCTATAGAACTGCGTTTGTTGCTACTGCCGAAAACGGCAATGCAATGCTGGAAATCAGTGGACTCCATGACATAGCTGAAGTAACTGTGAACGGAAAATCATGCGGAGTAATCTGGACAGCACCTTACGAAATTGATATCTCTGAGGCGCTAAAAGAAGGTGAAAATCAATTGACCATTGAGGTAACCAACACCTGGAGAAACCGGATGATCCGTGACCATGATCTACCAGAGTCCGAAAGACTGACCTGGACGACAGCACCATATCGATTGGACGGGGAGCCATTGCTACCGGCAGGTATCACCGGGTCTGTAAGTCTTAAAATTTGGGATTAAGAACTGGATTCAGTTTGCAACTGAATCCCCAAATAGCCAGAAGTTTGTAAAACTTCCGCCGCTTCATCACTAGCTTCAGTGCAAACTGAAGCTAGAGCCAGTCCTTCTGGTTTACTCCATGAAATCCCTACGGGATGACCTTCTTTAAAACAAATATCCTCTTTAAGTCATGTCGCCAGACATCTTAACGTATAGAAGCTAGCGCCAAAAGCCAGATACGTTCCCATGTTCAACGAGATCCCTACGGGATGACTTCCTACAAAATCTGAGATGATGTATTCGTCTTGCCAAATCAGCCATTGATGACGCCTATTGAATCTTCTGTAGAGAAAAGCTTGACCGGTATTGGGTATTTTGGTAGGTTCGGGGAAATATGGCTTTCTAAGAACCAGTACTGAAGCGCACTGAATCAGGACAGCTATAAGTGAAATAATATGACCAAAGGTCATGTTATTGGATTGTTACCTGCAAGCTAAAAAAACGAATGTGCTAAATTGAAACTCTCGGGTAAAAAGGAATTTGACAGAGAAATATTTTTGTCAACGCACAATTTAAAACAACTTTTCCAACGCTATTGGCACATTTGGTTTTTGCCTACACACAAAGTCAACGCTCCATAAAACCAAAAGAGCCCTTTCTAGCCAATGCACCAACAAAATTAAGTTGTAAAGCTTTTCATATCCGTTCCCGATATTCTTTCGGAGTAACGCCTAGTAGTTTTTTTACATAGCGAGTGAAGAACGAACGGCTCGAAAAATCCATTTCATCGGCAATTTCAGAAATATTCAGGTTCCTGTTTTGCAACAAAAACATTATCCGCTCTTTAGTATATCGCTGTATCCATTCCGAAGCGGTAATTCGGGTATTGACCTTGCAAATATAATTGAGATACTTTGGTGTAATGTTTAACTTATCGCTGTAAAACCGCACTTCACGCTCTTTCATACAATGTTCCTGAACTAACTGTATAAACCTTTCATACAATGTTCCGCTTTGCAAACTGCGTTTACGTCTGTCAAGCTCATCTTCAAAAATATGCCACATTTCCAAAAGGAAAAGTTGCATTTGGAGTTTCAGCCCTTCCTCATAAAACCGGTGGTTGGTTTCTTGTGATTTATCGTACAGCAGCTGAAAGTTTTTTAAGATTTTCTCTTTGTCTTTTTTTTCAGGGTGCAAAATCGGATTTTCTTTGGAATGTATGTAGCTATCAATACTCACATTGACACTTGGCAAATTTGATGTCAATAAATCACTGTCCACAAACAACATTGTTGCTTTAAAATTCGCTGAAAACCACAAATCCGAAACATTAAGACCTGCGAGCCAAAAAACAAATTCTCCTTTTTTGCCATGGTATTGCTTGCCGTTGAACATAAACTTTACTGTTCCACTTTGGCAGTAAATATGTGTGTGGAAACGAGTTTGGAAATCAGCAGGAAATTGAGCCTTTGATGCCGTTTTATAAAGTATAACTCTTTGATTTTCTGACATATCCATTCAAGTAAGAAGGTATCATCAAAAATAGGTGGTATTTGACATTTATTGCGACATTAATGTAACAAATTGCTTTTATTATGCTATTATCTTTGCATTGAAAAGATAACGCAATGCAAAAAACGGACATTTTTGAACGGTTAAAAAAGGGCGAAACCATTCTGCCTAGTGACCCGCAAGCCTACAAAATGCGCGAGGCTTCATACAGTACGAAAAAATTGCTGGTGCAGATGAACAATGCCACAGACCCTAAAGAAATCCGGGATTTTCTGAGCCAAATTACAGGGAGCGAAATTGACGAAAGCGTTGACGTATTTACCCCCTTGTATATCAATTACGGCAAGCATACAAAAATTGGTAAAAACGTATTCATCAACTTTGATTGTACTTTTTTGGATCTGGGAGGCATTACCATTGAAGATGGCGTACTGATAGCTCCCAAAGTCAGCCTCCTTTCCGAAGGTCATCCGATAGATCCTGAAAGCAGACACGCATTGGTTCCCAAAGCAATACACATAAAAAAAAACGCCTGGATTGGAGCAAATGCCACCATTTTGCATGGCGTAACCATAGGTGAAAACTCGGTGGTTGCTGCGGGTTCTGTTGTTTCTAAAGACGTTCCTGACAATGTTATCGTAGGAGGTACTCCTGCAAAAATCATCAAGGAAATTTAAAACAGATATAAATGAAAAAGGAATCGCTACTCGCAGTTGCCCTCCTGATAGGGATGGTACAGGGCTGTACTACAAAAACTGAAAAACAAGAAAATATGGAACCGAACGAAAACGTATTGAATGCGATTTTTCCAAAAGGTGAAAAAGGTTCAAACGATTTATTCACTGGAAATGCTTATCCAACGGCATTGGTAGATGCAGATAGTGTTTACAACACATTAGTTGGCAACGTTTATTTCGAACCTGGAGCAAGAAGTAATTGGCACAGTCATCCTGCAGGTCAAATTTTAATTATTACCGATGGCATTGGCTATCATCAGATAGAAGGGCAACCCATTGAAATCATCAAAAAAGGAGATGTGGTAAAATGCCCGCCCAATGTAAGGCACTGGCATGGGGCAAGGCCTGATGTGGGATTACAGCAACTTTATATTATTCCCAATACAGAAAAGGGGATTGTCGAATGGAAGGAAGCTGTAACGGATGAGCAATATTCTATAAATTAAAACAGAAGTGACAATGAATAGAATGATATTATTAATACTTGCTGGTTTTCTGTTTATGGGGCAGGCATATAGTCAAAAACCAAATTCAAAGAATCAAAAGAATATGAATACAACAGAAGAATACACTTTTGAATTAAGTGATCAAGTAACTCGAAAAAAAGTAACCTTCAAAAACCGGTACGGCATTGAGCTTACGGGTGATTTATATATTCCAAAAAACAGCGATAACAAACCTTTACCTGCTCTTGCCATTAGTGGGCCTTTTGGTGCAGTTAAAGAACAATCATCAGGTTTGTATGCCAACCAAATGGCAGAACGAGGTTTTGTAGCAATTGCCTTTGATCCATCTTATACTGGAGAAAGTGGTGGAGAACCACGCAATGTGGCATCACCCGACATCAATACGGAAGATTTTAGTGCTGCCGTTGATTTTCTGGGCTTGCAGGACAATATTGACCGTAACAAAATTGGCATCATCGGCATTTGCGGATTTGCAGGATTCGCTTTAAACGCAACCGCAGTAGATAAACGTGTGAAAGCAGTGGCTACTACGAGTATGTACGATATGTCGAGAGTGAATGCAAAAGGTTATTATGATGCAACTACACCAGAGCAACGTACCAAGATATTAGAGCAACTAAGCTTACAACGTTGGGAAGATTCAGAGAATGGAAAGCCTGCACCATCCTCAAATAACCTTCCTGAAAAATTAACAGGAAACGAACCTCCATTTGTAGCAGAATATCACAACTATTACAAAACACCCAGGGGTTTTCATCCTCGTTCGATCAATTCAAACAGTTCTTGGACGGCTACCACACCCTTGTCCTTTATGAACATGCCACTTTTGACCTACATCAAGGAGATTTCACCAAGGCCAATGTTGTTGATTGCAGGAGAAAATGCACATTCACTCTATTTCAGTGAAGATGCTTTTAAAGCAGCCTCCGAACCTAAGGAACTGATGATTATCCCAGACGCTGTTCATGTGGATTTGTACGACAAAGTGGATGTCATTCCTTTTGAAAAATTGGAAGCGTTTTTTGATGAACATTTAAAATAACCATACAGTGATGAAACATTCGTTATTAATGATTTTGGCTTTTATGTTAATACTCATAGGTAGTGCATCCTCTTGTAGCAAAGAAGATGACCAGATTAACATAGAAGATGATCAGATTAACACAGAAAATGATACAATAATGGCAAATGGAAAAATCAAAATCATGATCAATTCACAAACCTTTACGGCTACCCTTTTGGACAATAATTCGGCAAAAGCATTTAGTGAGATGTTGCCTTTAACCCTTAATATGACTGAGTTGAACGGCAATGAAAAATACTATGATATGCCAAACAGTCTTCCAACCAATTCATCCAATCCCAGGATGATAAAAAGCGGAGACCTGATGCTTTACGGTTCAAATACAGTTGTGCTTTTTTATGAGGACTTGAATACTTCTTTCAGCTATACCCGAATGGGAAAAATAGATGATCCTACAGGGTTAAGAAATGCTTTGGGAACAGGTAATGTGACTGTTACTTTTGAAATGGAATAAAAAGCTAATGATCCAAAAAACCTATAAAACATGAAAAAACACGTCTTGGCCCTTCTTTTTGTTCTTTTTTCAATATCTGGCTTTGCCCAAAGCAATCGAGTTATAAATCTTTTCCCGGAAGGAACTGTGCTTCATGGCAATATTCCCTATCTGAACGATACGCATGAAAAGCACCTCCTGGATATTTACCTACCGAAAAATAGTAAGGGTAAAATTCCCATGGTGGTATTAATCCATGGTGGCGGATGGCTGAGCAATGATAAATATGCCGATATGGGTTATATGAAATCTACCGTTTCGGAAATCCTGGAGAGCGGCTTTGCATTGGTATCTATTGATTATCGGTTCAGTACCGAGGCGGTTTTTCCTGCGCAAATACTTGACTGTAATGCTGCCATTTCCTTTTTGGCAGATAATGCCGACAAATACCATTTAGATATAGAGCGAATGGTGATCATGGGTTTTTCTGCCGGGGGACATTTAGCATCCATGGTTGGTTTGGCAAAAAACAATGATGTGGAAGCCTTTTTTTTACCAGGTAGCAACAGGGACTTTAAACCCAAAGGGGTGGTGGATTTCTACGGACCAGCAGATTTGACTTTATTTCCCGGTGCCGATGATGCCAAGTCCCCGGAAGGAATCCTGATCGGTGCGGCTCCATTGGATAGACCTGATTTGGCAAAAAATGCCAGTCCGGTAAGTTTTGTAGATGAAAACGACCCTCCATTCCTGATAATACATGGGGAAAAAGATGATCTGGTTTCCCCCAGGCAGTCCCACCTGTTGCATTCCTGGTTAAATGTAAAAGGTGTGCCGAGTGAGTTGATAATCGTCAAAGATGCTCCCCATTTCGGTTCTATGTTTGACGTGGAAGAAATCAGAACGAAAGTGATGGGGTTTCTCTCTGAGAATTTAAAATAGGAAAGGAATTTGAAATAAGCATTAACATAGAATTAAATGCATGACTTATGGCAAAGTATAGTTTAAATATCAACGGGAAATCACTACAAGTAGACGTTGACCCCAACACACCACTCTTGTGGGTGCTGAGAGATCACTTAAATCTCGTAGGTACCAAATTTGGATGCGGTATAGCACAATGCGGCGCCTGCACTGTTCATATAGATGGTGTGGCGTTAAGGTCCTGCTCCTATCCGGTCAGTGTAGTAGATGACAAACAGGTCCTAACAATAGAAGGCTTGTCTGAAGACGGAGATCACCCTATTCAAAAAGCATGGATGGAACATGATGTGCCACAATGTGGCTATTGTCAGGCCGGACAGATTATGTCCGCTGCGGCGCTTTTAAGTAAAAACCCCAGCCCAAGTGATACCGATATAGACGCTGCCATGAGAGGGAATATCTGTCGCTGCGGGACTTATGTCCGCATCAAAAAAGCGATAAGGACTGCCGCCAATTCTTAACCAAAAGACTTTAGACCATGACCATTGTAAAAACAAGAATAAACAGAAGATCATTCTTAAAAGCATCTGCCTTGGCAGGTGGTGGAATGATACTGAGCTTTAGCTGGCTGGCAGGTTGTAAACCTACCAATGAGGAGGAGGTTTTAGCGCTACCGAAAGAATGGTTTGAGCTTAACAGTTACATCAAAATAGGCGAAAATGGTGCAGTGACGCTATTCAACTCATCTCCTGAATTTGGGCAAAATGTACAAACCTCTTTGCCTATGATATTAGCCGAAGAGCTGGATGTGGATTGGAACATGGTTATGGTCGAGCAGGGAAATTTTGCGCCACGGAGATTTGAAAGACAATTTGCCGGAGGAAGCCAGTCCATTCGTCAGGGATGGATTCCACTACGAACCGTAGGTGCCACTGCCCGTCAGATGCTCGTAAATGCTGCAGCACAGACTTGGAAAGTTAGTACTGACGAAATCACCACCGAAAATGGAGTCCTAATGCACAAAGCCAGTGGTAAAAAAGCAGGCTATGGTGAAATGGCTTCCCTTGCAGCCAAACTTCCGGTTCCAGAGGACATCAAACTGAAAGAAAAGCAGGACTTTAAAATCGTCGGTTCGTCCAAAAGAAATGTAGACCTTAAAAAGATCATTACAGGAAAGCCACTTTTCGGAATTGATCATAAAGTGGAAGGTATGAAATATGCCTCCATCATCCATCCCCCTGCATTTGGCATGAAATTGAAGTCTTTTGATGCCACCATTGCGCTTAAGATGCCGGGAATTCAGGAAGTGTTTGTTGTCAACATATTTAACAACTCATACGTCAGAAGCTTTTTTGATACGGCTACTTTTCCCGAATTGATAGCTGTAGTGGGTAATTCCACCTGGGAAGTATTACAGGCAAAAAAATCAGTAAATGTCGAATGGGAAAACGCAGCTGAATCTACCTTTATGAAGACAGGTTTTGGAGGGGGAGATCCCTTCCAGGCCACCGTTCCTGAAGGCCTTGAAAGTACAGCTATTCATCGGACAAAAATGGCTGATTCTACTAGAAAACCTGGGAGAATTCTTAGAAAAGACGGTGATCCTGAGAAGGCATTCAAAACAGCAGCAAAAGTATTGGAAAGAACTTACACCGCTCCTTTCCTTGCCCATAACACCATGGAACCAGCCAATTGCTTCGCCCATGTCACAGCAGATCAGGCCGTACTTTATGGTGCCACCCAATGGCCAGACCCCATCAGTGATACACTTTCTGATAGTCTTGGGTTGCCCAAAGAAAAAATCCAGATCAACCTTGCCAGAATGGGAGGAGGCTTTGGACGGAGAGCTTATAGTCACCAATTGGTGGAAGCAGCCCTGATTTCCCAAAAAGCAAAAGCCCCTATCATGATGGTGTATACCCGTGAGGACGATATGACCTCCGGCGTTTATAGGCCAACCTATTCCGCTACTTACCGCGCCGCCTTGGATGAAAACAATAATTTGTTGGCTTTCCATGTCAAAGCCGGTGGAATTCCCGAAACTCCGATTCATCCTAATAGGTTTCCAGCAGGGGCAATTGAAAACTACCTAGCCGAAAGCTGGGAAATTCCTTCCAATATTACCGTTGGGGCATTCAGGGCGCCTAGTTCTAATTTCATTGCCGGAGCGGAACAGTCATTTTTAGATGAACTTGCAGAGGAAATGGGAAAAGACCCCATTGATTTCCGATTGGAACTGTTAGGCCGGGCCATAAAAAATCCTGTTGGTGAAAGGAATGACTATGATCCTGAACGATATGCGGGGGTGCTGAAATTGGTACGTGAAAAATCGCAATGGGATACACTCCAATCCGATGTTAATCGGGGAGTGTCTGCCTATTTCTGCCACAATTCTTATGTGGCTGAGGTGTTGGATATTAAGATGGTAAATGATAAGCCTGTGGTGGAAAATGTCTATGCAGCCGTAGATTGTGGTATTGTCGTCAATCCGGATGCTGCGGCCAACATGGGTGAAGGCGCAATAGTGGATGGCATAGGTAATGCCTTCTACGGGGAGTTGAACTTCCAGGATGGTGTTCCTCAGAAGAATAACTTCAATACTTATAGAATGATCCGTATGCCAGAGGCGCCAAAGAAAATTGATGTTCACTTTGTGAAAAATGAACATGACCCCACAGGTCTTGGCGAGCCACTTTTCCCACCAATCTTTGCAGCTCTGGCCAATGCGCTCTACAAGTCAACAGGTAAAAGGCTTTACAATCAGCCGTTTATAACTGGTTTAGAGGGGGAAGATTTAATGAGGCTATAAGAAACTAGTTTGATTGCATTTAAGCCTATCTACAGATATTTCATATAAGACCAAATTAGCTGCTTGACTTCCCTAGAATAGGATTCCCAATTCAGTTTTGTCTTATGGTGGGCCGGAAAAGCTACATGCCAATAAGGTATCTCCACCAACGCTAAGCAAGCACATTACGCATTTTGGCAACCGCACATAGCCGACATAAATGCGTAATGTGCTTGCTTTCCCACTTTTTACACCAATTACTCCATTGAAATTACCTCAACGATAATCTTTTTCACAAACATTCCAAACCCCACAGTTTTTAACCAATCGTTTTCTGCTTTGGTCACCTATTTAGTACCCCCACCCACTTCGGAAGTACCCCCTCCCACTTCGGAAGTACCCCCTCCCACTTCAGAGGTGACTGCTGTTACCTTTTTGCCGACACGAGTCGCCTTCTTACTGACTGGAGTCGGCTTTTTGGGGAGTGGAGTCGGATAATTACTGACTCAAGTCACCTATTTACCGACCCGAGTTCCCTTTTTGGCGACTCGAGTCACCTTTTTACTCACTCGAGTCACCAAAAGGTTCAAGCGAGCATCTTTGTAGTACCCTTAGCTCGACAATTTATCGCCGTATCTTTTAACTTTGATTGCAATGAAGCATGCTATAGGTAGCAATTATAACTGCACAACTGGATTCAGTTTCCAACTGAATCCACGAATAGCCGGAAGTTTCTAAACTTCCGCTTCATGATTCAGCTTCAGTCGCAAACTGAAGCTAGAGGCAACTAGCTCACCTCTATCATCGCTTTGATCACTTTGGTTTCTGGCTTTGTCCAGCTTGCAAAAACCTCAGGCACCTGGTCCATAGGTGCTCTATGCGTGATCCATGGGTTGGTATCTACTTTTCCATCTTCTATCAGCTTGATGATTTCATCAAAGTCTACGCTCATGGCATTGCGGCTGGCATATAAGGTCAATTCCTTCTTGTGAAACAAAGGATCGTGGAAATTAACATCCCCCTGAAACAGACCAATGAACACCAACTTACCGCCATGGGATGGATATTGGAATGCGCTCATCATGGACTTAGGATTGCCGGTAGCGTCAAACACGATAGTTGGCAAGTCTCCATCAAAAAGCGTCTTCAATCTTTCTTCCGGTTGTTCCTTCAGCACATTGATAGTCCCGTCCACGCCCATTTTATCCACGCAAAAATCCAGTCGGTCCTGGTTGACATCCATTACCACTGTCTGCGCACCAAGCACTTTGGTAAACTGCATGGTCGCCAGCCCTATTGGCCCTGCGCCTATCACCAAAACTTTATCAGACCTCTTTGTATCAGCACGCTGCACCGCGTGATAGCCAATGGCCAGGGTTTCCACCAAAGCCAGCTGGTCATAACTAAGCTTGGCAGAGGAATGTAAATATCTTGCAGGCACCTTAGCAAATTCCTGCATGCCGCCATCGGCATGTACGCCAAACACAGAGATATATTCTCCACAGTTGGGTTTACCATTTCTCACCGCCTGTCCTTCTTGAGTATTAAAGTAAGGCTCCAGCGAACACTTGTCTCCAACTTTCACATTGGTTACTCCCGCACCTACTTTAATTACTTCAAGCCCCAGCTCATGCCCCAGCACCCTGGGGTAACTGAAAAAAGGTTGGTTGCCACCAAAGGCATGAATATCTGTACCACAAACACCTACCCTGTGCACTTTGACCAAAGCTTGGTCCTGTTCCAAATGCTCGTCCTTTTCTACCTCTATGAGTTGTAGATCTCCGGGTGTGTTTAATATTAATCGTTTCATCATTCGTTTTTTGAATTAGGATTGACCGCCTAGTGCTCGGTCTAGGTGCACATAGCCCCCATCCACAAATATTTGCTGGCCTGTAGTGTGGCTGGATTTGTCAGAGATAACAAACAAAGCCATGTTAGCTATCTCTTCCGGAGTGGTCATTCGTTTACCGAAAGGAATATTGTCAACAATGCTCTTCAACTTCTCCGCTCCGTTTTCCAGTGTTTTCAGCCAGTTGTCATAAGCGGGCGTCCAGCTCTCAGCGATTACTATTGCGTTGACACGAATGCCATCTTTGAGCAAATCCACAGCCCATTCCCTGGTCAGTGCCAGCACTCCACCTTTAGAAGCAGCATAGCCAGACGTGTTTCCCTGCCCGGTCACTGCTACTTTGGATCCGATATTTAAGATCGTTCCTTTGGATTTTCTCAGATAAGGAAGGCAATATTTAGTGAGGAGAAAATAACTGATCAGGTTCAAATGAAGTGAGGCCAGAAACTCCTCATAAGAAGCATCCAAACCGACTCCATCATTCACGCCCACATTGTTGATCAATGCATCTATGTGGCCATACTTTTTGCTGATTTGATCCACCGCCTGTTCCAGCTGGTCTGGCTTGGTGACATCCGTTTTCACGAAAGTGGCATCTATACCTTCACTCTGAAGTGCTTTAACATAGTCAAAGCCACGATCATTGCGGTCTACAATGGCCGGGATAGCTCCTTCTGCTGCCAGTGCCTTTACCATTGTTTCCCCAATACTGCCGACTATTCCGGCACCACCGGAGATGACAACTACCTTCCCTTTCAAATTAATATCCATATGGCTGCCGAAGTTAGAAGTTTAGAAGTGGAAAATTGAAAGAATATGGAGTGAATCGCATCCTGTTCTTTCCTGATTATAAGGAATTGCGCTTCACAAAAACAAAGTCATTTTTTACCTCCAAAGGTTCATTTTCCAACATGGCCTTAGCTGCCAATTGACCCATTTTATTGAAATCAGTAGAAATTACCGAAATCCCATTGGCCAGGACTTCCTTTAGGGCGGTATCATTATAAGAGATAATGCCTATATCCTTTTTGAGTTCCAGTCCCGCTGACCTTTGTAATTTAATTAAGCTTACCAGGTCATGCTCATCTATTACGATGTAGGCAGCACCCTTTTTCATCTCATAGTCAGAGGTGATCTTGTTGATGATTTCGTGATTGACATTGTTGAACCCACAATAGCGCCGGAAGCCAAGGATGATTTCCTTTGGATAGGGATAATCATCATTTTGTGGAAAAACCAAAATCAAACGGTCATAGTGATCCAGATCTGCTTTCGCAGTAACCAACGAATCATAGAGGTCCATTTTGAAGTCCTGGTAAATACACGAGTGATAGTTGTCAAAACCCTCAATCTGATTGTCCAGAATGATAAGCTTTTCGCGAGGGACCTTTTTCATCAGGGACTTGAATGCCACGATATCAAACTCATTGAAGTGCGGCATGATCACGAAATATGTATAACCTTCCAGGTGCTCCTCCAGAAGCTTTGAGAAATACTCAAAATCACAGTGATAAATGAAAAAGTCAATTTGAACCTTGTCCCCTAACTCCTGCATCATGGCATTCAAAATCTCATGCTTGTAATTGCTGAGTTTATTGAAAAGCACAAGCGCCTTAATTTGCGAATCCGGGGCAGAGTTGATCACATAATACCCCTTGCCTTTCACGGACTCAATTACCCCTCTATCCTTCAGGGCAATGTATGCCTTCTCCACCGTATCACGCGCCAGGTAGTAATCAAAACTCAACCTATTAATTGAGGGCAACTTCTGGCCATACTTGATATGACCAGTTTCAATCTTATTGATTATGCTATGATAAATCTGTTTGTACTTTGGAACACTCGAATCCTCACTGATCTCAAGAGTGATAAAATCCTCCATAAGCGAGCTGATTAATATTAAGGGAACATTGGGTTAACACCTCAAATCTAAACAAAAGAAATCCGGTAAGTACAGGATAGATCAGATAACTCATTTTATCATCTTAGCGACTAAATTGCATAACCAAGAACGATTTTAAGAGATGGAAGAAGTGTTACGATCATATAAATATGTAGACTACTTGTGGGATGAGGAGAAGGCATCAAAGCTCAAAGGTGACGAGGTAGCACTACTACTTTACCGATCAAATATTCTGGGAGCAGATCTTCGTATCACCAATTACGGCGGTGGCAACACAAGCTGTAAAACAATGGAGAAAGATCCCCTCACTGGTGAAGAAAAAGAAATTATGTGGGTGAAAGGTTCCGGTGGCGATATCGGCACTTTGAAAAGAAGCGGACTTGCCGGCCTTTATGTGGACAAGCTTCGTGCCCTTAAAAATGTATATCGTGGCCTGGAACACGAAGATGAAATGGTGGCACTATTCAATCATTGTATCTACGATTTGGATTCTAAGGCTCCTTCTATTGACACTCCGCTTCACGCCTTACTTCCATACAAGCATATTGATCACCTCCACCCTGATGCTGCTATTGCCATTGCTGCATCCAAGGAAGGTGAACAAATCATGAGGGAAATTTATGGAGATGACTTTGCGTGGATCCCATGGCAAAAACCAGGTTTTGACCTCTCATTAAAACTGGAAGAAGCCATTGTAAAAAATCCAAACCTTAAGGGACTCTACCTCGGTGGACATGGATTGTTCACCTGGGGTGAAACGGCCTATGAATGTTACGTGAACTCACTGGAGGCAATCGAAAAAGCAAGTGCCTATCTAGAAGCCAACTACAACAAGAAAAGACCTGTTTTTGGTGGTCAGAAAATCGAATCTTTATCTGAAGACAAAAGAAAAGATCAGGCCGCACAACTAGCTCCCGTACTGAGAGGTTTGGCATCCAGCTACAATCGCATGATCGGTCATTTTACTGATGATGCCCGTGTATTGGAATTTGCCAACAGCAATGATCTTGAAAAGTTGGCTCCGCTCGGCACTAGCTGTCCGGATCACTTCTTAAGAACAAAAATTCGTCCTTTGGTACTTGATATTCCTAAAGAAACAGACCTTTCGGATAAGCAAACTATCAAAGCACAGCTAGAGCCTGCATTTGAAGCTTATAGAGCGATGTATGCAGACTATTACGAAAAACACAAGAGGGCCAACAGCCCAGCGATGCGGGATGCAAATCCGGTCGTAATTATCTGGCCCGGTGTTGGAATGTTCACCTTTGCAAAAAATAAACAAACAGCACGTGTAGCCAGCGAATTCTACATCAATGCCATCAACGTAATGAAAGGTGCTGAAGCAGTGTCGGAATATGTGGCACTTCCCCTTCAGGAAGCATTTGACATTGAATACTGGCTGTTAGAAGAAGCAAAACTTCAGCGCATGCCAAAAGAGCAGCCTCTTTCACGAAAAGTAGCGCTCATCACCGGTAGCGCAGGAGGAATCGGCAAAGCAATAGCTGATAAGCTGGTGAGTGAAGGTGCTTGTGTAGTGATCTCTGATATAGACGAAACCAGAGTGGCAGAAGCCAACAAAACATTTGCCCGGGATACTTCCACTTACGCAAAACTTGATGTGACCAGTGGCGACAGTATTGAGGCAGCTTACAAAGCAGCTTGTCTGGAGTTCGGAGGAGTGGACATTATTGTTAACTCTGCTGGTCTGGCCATTTCCAAACCTATTGCAGACACTACTGATGCTGACTATAATCTACTGATGGATGTATTGACCAAAGGTCAGTTTAAAGTATCACAAAAAGGTGTTGATATCCTGAGAGCCCAGGGACTTGGCGGAGATATTGTCAATATAGCCAGTAAGAATGGATTGGTTTCCGGCCCGAACAATGTGGTGTACGGTACCGCCAAAGCCGCTCAACAGCACATGAGCAGACTACTGGCAGCCGAGCTTGGCCCTGATAAAATCAGAGTGAATGTAGTAAACCCTGATGCTGTCATAGAAGGCAGTAAGATCTGGGAAGGAAAATGGGCTGAAGGACGTGCTAAAGCCTATGGCATTGAAGTAAAAGATCTTCCGGCACATTATGCCAAGCGTACCTTATTGAATGAAATTATTTCTACCGAAGACATTGCCAATGGTGTATTAGCCTTTGTTGGGGGCTTATTAAGCAAAACCACTGGTAATATTCTCAACGTTGATGGCGGAGTAGCTGCGGCGTTTGTTAGGTAATTTGTTTCTTACTTATCTTTAAAAGTCCTCTGCATTGGGGACTTTTTCATTTATCTACCCAATCATGATGATCACCGACAAACACATTGCGGAATTCAATAGTACACTCAAAAGTGAACACGAGAAAGATTTCAACCATCTGGAAGCAAAACTCTCCGGTAAAGGAATTGATGTAAGCAAAGTAATAAGCAACCTGGCGAAATTTCAGGTAGCAATCCCCAGTTGGGCGCTGGGAACCGGTGGTACCAGGTTTGGTAGATTCCCGGGAGGCGGAGAACCCGGATCTTTAGAAGAAAAAATCAAAGATGTAGGTTTGCTTCATAAGCTCAATGCATCAAGTGGAGCCATCAGCTTGCACATACCCTGGGATATTCCTGAAAATGCTGATGCAATCAAATCATTGGCAAGTGAACATAATTTGGTCTTTGATGCAGTAAATTCTAACACTTTTCAGGATCAACCTGACGCAAAAGTGTCGTACAAGTTTGGTTCGCTATGCCATACAGATGTACAGGTCAGAAATGCAGCAATTGCTCATAACAAGGAAGTCATTGATTACGGTAAAGAACTAAACTCAAAAGCACTGACTGTTTGGCTGGCCGACGGCAGCACATTCCCGGGCCAGTCGAATTTCAGAGAAGCATTTGGCAGAACTTATGATTCTTTAGCTGATATCTACTCGCACCTTCCTGATGACTGGAAAGTGCTGGTGGAGTATAAGCCCTATGAGCCTAACTTCTATTCTATGGTTATCCCTGACTGGGGCACTTCTCACTTACTGGCTTCCAAACTTGGCAATAAAGCCCTGACTTTAGTAGACCTTGGCCATCACTTGCCAAATACCAACATAGAACAGATTGTCTCTATTTTGATGATGCAGGAAAAACTTGGTGGGTTCCATTTTAATGACAGTAAATATGGCGATGACGACCTGACTGTAGGTAGTCTCAAGCCTTATCAGCTCTTCCTGATCTTTTGTGAGCTTGTGGACGGGATGAACCATACTGGCAACCCCGAACTTAGCTGGATGATTGATGCCAGCCATAACGTAAAAGACCCTTTAGAAGACTTACTACAATCTGTAGAGGCCATTCTTTTGGCTTATGCCCAGGCACAAATCATAGACTGGAAAGGACTGAAACAAGCTCAGGAAGCCAATGATGTAAGTGCTGCACAGGAAATACTTCAGGAGGGCTACAGAACTGATGTGCGCAGCCTTGTAGCACAATCAAGGCTACAACAAGGAGCAGCTATTAACCCAATTTCCCTGTATAGAAATTCAAATGTAAGACAACAGTTGATCGACCTTCGCGGGAAGACATCAACATCAACAGGATTGTAAAATGGGTCAACAAAAGGTAACAGCGGTTTTTGATATTGGTAAGACCAACAAAAAATTCTTCCTCTTTGATGAAGACTTCAATGAGCTGGAGCGGGAATATATCCGCTTTGATGAGGTAAAAGATGAGGATGGGTTTGAAGGTGAAGACCTTGCGACTCTAGTCCATTGGATGACCTCCACTTTTGATAAATTATTGAAGAATGACAAGTACAAAATTCAAAGCCTGAATTTTTCGACTTACGGTGCGTCATTGGTACACCTTGATGAAAATGGAGAAGTAGTTGCCTCATTTTACAATTATTTAAAACCATTTCCGGAACACCTCGAAGCAAAGTTTCTTAGTGATTACCCAAAAGAAGAATTTGAACTGGAAACTGCAAGCCCTTTTATGGGCATGCTCAATTCTGGGTTGCAGTTATACTATCTAAAGTATGAAAAACCTGCTATTTTCAAGAAAATAATGCACTCGCTTCATTTCCCTCAATACCTGAGTTATCTGTTCACTAAAAAATATGTCACCGACCACACGAGTCTTGGCTGTCATACCGGATTGTGGGACTTCCAGGGAAACCGCTATGCCAAATGGGTAAAAGATGAGCAATTGGAAGATCTATTGGCACCTATAGTAGCCAGCAATGAACTCTCAGTTGTAACCACTGAGGAGCAGTCATTCAAAGTAGGTGTTGGAGTACACGATAGCAGTTCTGCATTGGTGCCTTATATCAACGCTACAGATGAGCCTTTTGTACTCATCTCAACGGGTACCTGGAGTATCTGTATGAATTTCTTCAACGAAGACGCACTTACCAGCCAGGAGTTGACCAATGATTGCCTGAACTTCAAAGGAATTAAAGGGAGTTCGGTAAAAGCGTCGAGACTCTTCCTGGGCCGACATTTAAGCAATAAAGCCCAACTGCTCTGTGACCATTTTCAGGTGGGTTACCAATCCTATAAATCGCTGAAGTGGCAATCAAATTTTCAGTCAAAAAGAAAGGCTTCCAAAAACCTGTTGTTTGATCATACCTTGATTAAACCTGAGAGGTTCGGTTTTATCAACAATAATCACCCGGATTACTCCATTTTTGATTCCTATGAGGATGCCATGATGCACTTAATGGATGAACTGACCGACCTTCAAATTGAATCTTTAAAGTTGGCCATAGGATCTAGTCAGGTCAAGAAAATTTATCTTGATGGTGGTTTTAGTGCCAGTGAAGTATTTGTACAGTTCCTAGCTAACAAACTTCCGGACTATGAGATTTTCTCTACCTCCTTTTCTCTAGGCACAGCTCTTGGCGCTGCATTATTGGTCAACTATCGCACTTTGCCCAATGATTTCCTCAAGAAAAATTACAAAGTAAAGAAACACGACCCCTTGGTAATATGACCAGTCAACTACGGTCCAGGAATTTCCCAAAATCATTCACCTGCTCGCAGCACACCTGCTCCATTACCTGTTGAAGCTGGGTTTTGAGGATTGAAATCGCATGATCTCCTCCGCGACTGCCCAGTGCAGCCACACTGTACATAAATGTGCGCCCAAGAAAGGTGAAATCGGCACCGGAAGCTAAAGTTCGGGCAATATCCGGCCCTGTCCGTATGCCACTGTCCATCATTACTTTGAGCTTATCACCATAGGATTCAGCGATTGATTTTAAAGGTTTAATGGTGGATTGGCCTGCGTCAAGCTGTCTACCACCATGATTGGAAACGATGATGCCGTCCAATCCAAGTTTGATCGCTCTTTCGGCATCTTCATCACATGCTACTCCCTTCAGGACTATTTTACCCTTCCACATATCCCGGATTGGCGCAATTTTCTCCTCATTGAGCCGTCCTGAGAAGGTTTGATCCATGAACTTTCCTAATTGTCTTAGGTCTAATCCCTTTGGCATGTAAGGCTTTAGATTCGCAAAATTGGGTTGGCCATTGACCAAAGTTTTTAAAGCCCACTCTGGCCTACCCATGATTTGAACCAAGTTGGCCAATGTCATTTTGGGAGGCATTGCCAGTCCATTTCTGATATCCCTTGGCCTGAAACCAAACGTCGGCACGTCACAAAGCAACACAAGCACCGGACATCCCGAAGCATCTGCCCTTTTGAGCAAATCATCCCTTAACCGATTCTCGGCAGGATGATAAAGCTGAAACCAGGCTTTACCCTCAGTAAGCTCACTCGCCTTCTCAATGTTCATGGTAGTGACTGTACTAAGAATAAACGGAATGTTATGCTCATGTGCCGCTTTCGCAAGAATCTCCGGGGCTTTAGGCCACATCAACCCCTGAAGCCCAATGGGGGATATTCCAAACGGCGCATCATATGTATGCCCGAATAGCTCCGTTTTCATTTCAGACTTTGTGTGTTTGGTCAAGTATTTTGGAATGAGCTGAACATCCCTGATTTCCTTCGTATTGCGAAAAAGATTTACATCTTCATTGCATCCCCCGTCCAGGTATTCAAAGGCAAAACGGGGAATTTTTTTCTTCGCTCTTTTGATCAAATCATCTATTCCCGGATACCTGCTGTCGTAGCTCATATTTCAAATATTTTTTTCATGAGCACCCATTTTTCACCCGGTTTGGCAAACGGTAATCTTGACTGATAAGTGTCCATCAGCTTTTCCCATTCCTGAACCTTTGCATTGGATGCATCCATTTCTTGTTTCTTCTCAAAAGTGAACAATTCATCCGCTTCAACTATCATGAACAATCTGGTTTGCACATGAAATATTTCCATTTTCAGAATACCTGAAGCCTTGATGCTGGTGAGTACTTCAGGCCATACGTTTTGATGGTGAGCGATATATTGATTGATTAAATCACTGTCATTCTTAAGATCGAGCGTCAGACAGAATCTCTTCATGATACTGCTACAGGTGACTTAAATACATTCCGGCCGTACAGAGCGATTAAGGCAAAGCATGTCAATGGAAGCACGAAAGAGAAGTTCACCTCTGACACGCCAAGGATGACCGCATCCGAGTAGCCTGAGCCCCCAATATCCAGGATCATTCCCTGAAGCGTTGGCATTAAGGCACCACCAACAATCGCCATCACCAAACCTGCTGCCCCAATCTTGGATTCGTCCTCTGAAAGCCCGTCCAATGCAATCCCATAGATGGTAGGGAACATCAATGACATGCAAAAAGATATGGCCACCAGGCAATACAAACCAGCAATGCCCGTAATGAAAATCGTGCCCATTGTGAATCCAATAGCCAAAACTGAAAGAATCATCAACAACTTCCCTGGATTGATGTATTTTAATAAAAAAGTACAAACAAATCGCCCAACGAAGAAACAAATGAAGGCGAAGAATTGATAAGTACCGGCCGTCTCTGCATCTATCCCAATGGCTTCTGAGTATTGGTAGATGTATGTCCAGCACATGATTTGAGCTCCTACATAAAACATTTGTGCAAGTACACCACGTGTGTATTTAGGTTTTCGGAACAAAGACCTGATCACCTCTCCGGTACTCATCTTCATGCCATTATCTTTTCCCTGTGGCATTTTGTTAATGACAATCAACACCAATATGAAAATCACGGCGATTCCCAGTACCACATAAGGATTTCTAATTACCATTAGATCAGCAGTGGTAATGGTAGCCTTGGCACTCTCTGAAAGAGAAGCAAAATCAACGTTATCCGATTGAAGTTTCTTCAACACAAACTGCTGAGCTACCAGCAACCCTCCCAATAAACCAACAGGATTGAATGCCTGAGCTAAGTTAAGTCGCTGTGTAGCAGTAGCACGGTCACCCATTGATAGAATGTATGGGTTAGCGGTGGTCTCTAAAAATGCCAACCCGAAAGTCAGGATATAGAGACCCATTAAGAAAAATATAAACTGCTCAGTCACAGCTGCCGGATAGAATAATAAAGCACCTCCGGCGTACAGGCATAGACCGATGATGATCCCTACTTTGTAGGAATATTTTCTAATAAACAATGCAGCAGGAAGCGCCATGGTGAAATAACCTCCATAAAAAGCCATTTGAACCAACGACGCCTGAAAGTTATCCAGTTCAAGTACTTTTTTAAAAGCAGTAACCATCGGATCAGTAACGGCATTTGCAAACCCCCAAAGGGCAAACAGTGAGGTGATTAAGACAAAAGGCAACAGTATGCTTTTGGCTACAACAGGTTTAGTTTCGCTCATTTTTTCAGTTAAGTTATTGCACGATCAAGGTGTACATATCCGCCATCTACTACCAGCCACTGGCCGGTAGTATGAGAACTTCGCTCCGAAAGTAAGAAAATTGCCATAGAAGCAATCTCTTCCGATGTGGTCATTCTTTTGTGTAAAGGAATTTTAGATGTTATTTTTTCAAGCATCTCTTCAGGGTTGCCCAAAGTCTTGACCCAGGTTTGATACTGTGGAGTCATCACCTCTGCCGGGATGATGGCATTTACACGAATACCGTAAGGAGCCAATTCAACCGCCCATTCCCTCGTGAGCGAGAGTTGGGCACCTTTACTGGCCGCATACCCGGAAGTTCCGCCCTGACCTGTGATTGCAGTTTTGGAGCTTACATTAATAATTGACCCTTTGGTTTCTTTCAAATAAGGGATGGCATAATGCACCAAATCAAAATAGTGCGTGAGGTTGAAAATGACTGATTCTTTGAACTTCTCTGGACTTCCATTGATTAAACCAACACCATCATTTACCCCTGCATTGTTGACAATACCATCAATTTTACCTTGCTGGTCAATTACCTGATCGATTATTTCCTTACAGATATCTCCTTTGCCCAACTCTGCATGGATAAATTGACATTTACCACCTGTTTTTTCAATTTCTGCTTTCACAAGATTGGAGGACTCTACAGACCGCCCGACAATTACCGGAATGGCGCCCTCTCTTGCCAGACCCTTGACTATGGCCTCACCAATGCCCTTGGATCCACCAGATACAATAAATACTTTTTCTTTTAAATGAAGATCCATATCAGTCCAGTTGATAAAATTTTACAGCAGTATTTCCCAGGATATCGGTTTGTTCTGATTGACTCAGGCTGCCAATGGATTCTTCCAATAGCTCGTAGATTTCTGAATATTGACCAGCCACCAAACAAACTGGCCAATCTGATCCAAACATCAGTCGTTGTGAACCATAATGCTCCAGACAGAAATCAATGTATCGCGAGAAGTCGTCCTTTTTCCATGAGTTCCAATCAGCTTCAGTAACCATGCCTGATAGCTTTACATTTACGTTTTCGAATTCACTGAGAAGCTGCATTTGTTTAGCCCAATGAGCATATGAAGCGGTCCGAATATCTGGCTTACTAATGTGATCAATAACTAACTTCATTTCAGGGAGTTGTCTAACCAACTGGACAACTTCCTCTAGTTGATTCTCTGTGGTCAGAATGTCATAAGACATCTCTTTCCTACCAACCTCAGCCACTCCTTTTACGAATTTCGGATCGGTCATAAAACCATACGCTTCAGCTTGAAGCACATGCCTGACGCCCCTAAACCTGGGATAACCCTGATAATGTTCCAGTTTTTCCTGAAGGTCATCAGCCGTAAGGTCCAGCCATCCAACCACGCCCTTAATCCAGGGGTTTAGATTTGCCAAATCCAGCAGGAACTGGTTCTCTGATTCTGATTGATCGGCTTGCACGGCAACACATCCATCAATAGCATGTTGGTCTAATAAAGGTTTAAGATCAGCAGGCATAAAATTGCGCCGAATCACTTGCATGTCATCCGTAATCCACGATCCTTTGACTGGATCATAATGCCAAAAATGCTGATGGGCGTCTATTCTCATTCTGACCAGTCAACTACAGCCTGTCTTGCTTGTCCCAGGCCATCTATCCCTAACTCTATTACATCACCTTCTTTGAGGTAAACAGGAGGTTTAAACCCTAACCCAACACCTTCAGGAGTTCCTGTGGAAATGATATCCCCCGGCATTAAGCTCATAAACTGAGAGAGATATGACACCACTTCCTGAACATTGAAAATAAAGTCACTTGTATTTCCGTTCTGGACTTTCTTTCCATTCAGGGTAAGCCACAAGTTCAGGTTGTTAGGGTTTGGCACCTCATCTTTGGTCACCATATATGGCCCCAATGGCGCAAAAGTGTCGCAGCTCTTCCCTTTGACCCATTGCCCTCCCCGCTCCAACTGGAAAGCACGCTCACTTACATCATTGTGAAGTACATATCCTGCTACATAATCCAGAGCGTCTTCTTCTGAGACGTAGTTTGCTCTTTTTCCAATCACCACTGCAAGCTCCACTTCCCAATCCGTCTTGGTACTGTTTTTTGGAATGACAATTTGATCATTTGGACCAACTATCGATGAAGTAGCCTTAAAGAAAACCACTGGTTCTTTGGGAGCTTCCATCCCACTCTCAGCAGCGTGTTTTTGATAGTTTAACCCAATACAAATCAATTTACCAGGACGCTTGACAGGAGCACCTAACCTGGTTTCTCTGGATACTGTAGCCGCCTTTGACGGATCAAATTCACTTTTCATCTTTTCCAATCCCCCTGATGCGAAAAAATCTTCATCATAATCCCTGGTCAGATGACTGGCATCATATCTTATACCTTCTACTTCCACTCCTGGTTTTTCTGAGCCTAAAGCTCCAAATCTGATCAATTTCATGTTTTCTATTCAATTACTATAAGTTCGTATTTCGATATTGAATTTCAGAACGATCCGTTGGTTGTCCATCCTGAAGCATCCGGTTATCTATGTATTGAGCGTTAAAAAACCACCATCAATTGGGAAATCCGTACCTGTAATGAATGAGGCTTCATCAGAACACAGGTAAAGCACCAATGACCCAATTTCATCCGGTTTTCCCATCCGCCCTATTGGCTGGGTCTTAGATAAAGTCTCAAACATCTCTTTTTCATTGCCCGGATAATTTTTGGCCAGGAAACCATCCACAAATGGTGTATGGACTCTTCCCGGGGATATGCTGTTGCAACGGATTCCATAACTTAGATAATCCTTCGCAACTGACAAAGTCATAGCATGTACAGCTCCTTTACTTGTGGAATAGGCAAACCGATCAGATACACCTACGTGTGCAGCCACAGATGAAATGTTCACCACAGCTCCCCCATTGATTTTCATGGCTTCAAGACCAGCTTTTAGGCAATTAAAAACACCTTTGATATTGACACTACAAACTCGATCAAAATCCTCTTCTGAAGTACTTGAAACATTCCCCACATGTGCTATCCCTGCATTATTGATGAGTATATCAAGTGCTCCTCCTGCAAGGGCAAGCTCAAATGCTTGCTGTGTATCTTCTCCTGAAGCCACGTTGCATTTAAAAGCAGACGCCTTACCACCCGATAATTTAATCTCAGAAACTACACTTTCCGCTGAGTCCAGATCCATATCCAAAATGATCACCTCTGCATCATTACCAGCAAGAGTGATTGCAATTGCTCGCCCTATTCCACTTCCACCACCAGTTACAACTGCCTTCTTTCCTGTTAAATCAAATTTCTTCATCACCTTATATTAACTCGGGATTCATTTCAATCCTATTAATTCAGAACTCCAAATGAGCCTTGTCACTGCGTAATTAGCATTGATGCGCCAGTTTATCAACAATAGTTCAAAATAGTTGTGATGCACAGGCGTGCACAATATCTTTAACTCATGGGAAAGTATGTAACCATGACAGAGCTGGCAAAGAAACTTGGATTATCGCACTCCACTGTATCGCGTGCCCTAAAAAACCATCCCGCCATAAGTTTGGAGACTACAGAAAAAGTGAAAAACCTGGCGGAGCAGCTTGGCTATCAGTCAAACTTTTCAGCAAATCAATTGTCCCATGGCAAAAGCAAATTGATTGGAGTGATTGTTCCGGATCTTACGATCAACTTTTATACAAAGGTCATTGAAGGAATTCAGAATGTACTGGAAAGCGAGGACTATGCTACCATGCTTTTCAATACCAAAGAGTCATTCCAGCGTGAAGAAGTTTCAATTGAAACTTGTTTGAAGTATCGGGTAGATGGTGTTCTGGCTGCCATTTCCATGGAAACCAAACACTTTCATCATTTTGAGAAGTTGCTGAAATACGAGGTGCCTCTCGTATTTTTTGATCGTGTGGCTAATTTCCTGGCAGTCCCCAAAATTATCACCAATGATCACCAGGCAGCATTTAACGCCACAAATCATTTAATAGAAACTGGGTGCAAGAAAATAGCTCACATCACCGCTAGCATTAACCTGAACAATAGCAACAATAGACTTTACGGCTACCTGGATGCCCTAAAAGCATCAAATTTAGATATAGACGAATCCTTAATTCACTACTACGAATCAAAGCTCAATTCCATTTCAAATTTCTTGAAAAAAACCATCGCTCAACACCCTGATATGGATGGCTTGTTTGTCTTTAACGACTATGTGGCTAACTACTCAGTCAACATCCTTCAGGGGTTAGGAAAGCGTATTCCTGAGGATATAGCCGTGTTCGGTTTTTCAGATGAACCTGTGGCAACACATATGACCCCACAGCTATCCACAGTCCATCAGAATGGCCAAAAAATGGGACAATTCGCATCGCAGAAACTTTGCTCTATTCTGAAAAAGAATGAACCTATGAGCAATGAAAAAATCACAATCAATCCAAAATTAATTCTTCGGGAAAGCACTCGTTGAGCTAATCTTTACCAACTTAGACTTCAGGAAATCACCAATCAACTGACCAATGCGCAGCTCTTTATTCCTCCTTCTCTTTTCAGTCAACCTGACATTAACGGCACAATATGCTAAACATATGGTGGTTGACCTGAATGGAAACGGCGACTTCACGAGCATTCAGGAAGCGATCAATAGTACTAAAGCTTTTCCTGATGAGGACATAACCATCGAAGTGAGAAATGGAACCTATAATGAGAAAGTTATTATTTACTCTTGGAACAACAGACTAACCATAAGAGGTGAATCCAGGGATAGTACTATAATCACCTGGGGAGATTACTTTGGCAAAATCGACAAAGGACGAAATAGCACATTCCATACTTACACCATGAAAGTAGAATCAAATGATGTTTTTCTCGAAAACTTATCAATTACCAATTCAGCAGGGCCAGTTGGGCAAGCTATTGCACTCCATCTGGAAGGTGATCGGATCAAGGTCAAAAATTGTAATATTGATGGTCATCAGGACACCTTTTATGCTGCCGGAGAAGGTTTTAGGAGTTACTTATTGGGTTGTCAGATCTCAGGCTCCACTGACTTTATCTTTGGTGAAGCCACTGTGGTATTTGATGACTGTGAAATTGTGAGTAAGTCAAATTCATATATTACTGCGGCTTCCACACCAGAGAATGTAGAATATGGATTTGTATTCTTGAATTGTCAACTATTAGCTGAGGATGGCATCAACGCTGTATACCTCGGAAGGCCCTGGAGATCATTTGCCAGTACCATTTTTATTCACTGCCGGATGGAGTCACACATTAAAGCTGCAGGTTGGCACAATTGGGGTGATGAAGAAAAAGAACGAACAGTACGTTATGCAGAATATGGGTCTTCTGGGCCAGGTGCAAATGATCAAAAAAGAGTTGAATGGGCTTCTGTTGCCAGTAAAGAGAATGCGGAAGCTTTAACACCCTCCAAAGTTTATGGCAATTGGGATCCAAAGGAAGGTGATTAGGTACCACTATGGTGGCACTTATTTACCTTACGAGAACGTTTTTTCAACCACTACTGATCTAAAAATATGTTCTCTTTAACATTTGTGCTCCTAATATTTCTTTAAATGATTAAGTAAGAGGAAATTAGCGGTCGTATTGAGTCGGATAAATAACCACCACTTTTGATCACACTAAAAATAATTTGAAAAACAAAACGACCATTCACGAAATAGCAAAAGCGCTCAACACCACCGCCTCCACTGTTTCAAGAGCTTTAAATAACAATCCAAGAATCAGCGAAAAAACCAGGAAAAAGGTTTTAAAGAAAGCGGAGGAACTTGGCTATGAGCCAAATACAATGGCTTCATCTTTACGGAGAGGGCATTCCAAGCTCATTGGAATCATTGTACCTTACGCAGATCGTATTTTCTTTTCTTCCGTAATTAGAGGGATTGAAGAAGAAGTGAAAAAATCAGGATACAATGTAATTATCTGCCAATCTTATGAAAAGGTGAGCAATGAGATTGAAGATGTGAAAGCACTGCTATCAGCCCAGGTCGCGGGTATTATTATTTCTATGTCCAGAGAAACGGATAATTACAAACACCTTCAAAACGTAATCAACAAAGGCAAACCTCTGATCCTTTTTGATAGATCCACTGAAGAAATCAACACGTCTTCTGTAGTGATCGATGATTTCCGTGGTGCATACAATGCTGTGACACACTTGGTCAAAAATGGTTATCGAAAAATTGCCTTTTACTCTGGAAACAAGAAGGTGAGCATATTCAAAGAAAGATTCCGGGGATATCAAGCAGCACTACATGACCACAATTTACCATTGGTCAAGGAATACCAAATAGAGGTAGCCAGCGACGTGGAGAAAGGAAAAGAAGTAACGAAAAAACTGATGAACCAGTCAGATCCACCAGATGCAATCTTTTCAGCCTCAGATTTTTCTGCGCTTGGAGCCGTAAAATGGCTAACTGAAAACAAGTATGACGTACCCGGTAATGTAGGTGTTATTGGATTTGGCAATGACCCTTTTGCCCAATACCTCACCCCCACACTCACTTCCGTTGATCAGAAAAGCAAGGTAATGGGAACCACTGTGGCTAAGGTTTTTATTGAGCACATAGAAGGTAAAAACACAGAGCCGAGAAAGGTGTTATTGAACCCGGAATTGGTAATCAGAGCCTCTTCATCCAAGATTTCACTTGAAAAAATAGCTGGATAAGGACAGTCCATGAAAGACAATTCACGATTTTTGACTAACATTGTGCAATCGTTTACGCAAAACTTAGCAACTTACCCATACATCTGAATGTGTGAACCTAAAATGATGAAAAGCAATGACTAAAAATAACTTTCCAATAAAGGCCATTCAGTTTGGTGAAGGCAATTTTCTACGTGCATTTGTGGATTGGATGATTGATGTACTCAATAAAAAAGAAGTGTTCAAAGGTTCGGTTGCCATTGTCCAACCATTGGACAAAGGGTTGGTACAAATGCTTGCAGCTCAGAATGGAGATTACCATCATGTAAGGCAAGGCCTTGAAGGAGATCAAACTATTGATGAGGTGAGGAAAATCACTTGCATTTCAAAAGCGATCAATCCATTTGAGGATTTGAAAGGATATTTCGAGCTTGCAGAAGAACCTGAAGTGTCACTTGTATTCTCTAACACCACTGAAGCAGGCATCATCTATGCTGATTCTGATGTTCCAGAAGCTAATGAACTGGCAACAACTTTTCCTGGAAAACTCACACAACTCTTAAAACATCGATTTGATCACTTCAATGGAGCCAATGATAAAGGGATTGCCGTTATTCCATGCGAGCTTATCGAACAAAACGGCACTAAGCTTAAAAATTGTGTGTCTCAGTATATCCAGCTTTGGAAGCTTGGGGATGGGTTTGAAAATTGGATCAATGAATCATGCTCTTTTGCCAACACACTTGTGGATCGAATAGTACCGGGGTATCCAAAAGACGAAATAGAAGCATTGACCAAAAGAATTGGTGAAGAGGACAAGTTGATTGTGAAATCAGAAGCATTTCATCTTTTTGTGATTCAGGCTCCTGACCATGTAAAACAACTTTTCCCTGCACATGAGCATGGTCTCAATGTGAAATATGTTGATGACATCACTCCTTACAGGACCCAAAAAGTAAGAATTCTGAACGGTGCGCATACTTCCATGGTTCCAATAGGCCTTTTGTATGGATTGGAAACTGTAAGTGAAACCATTGATCACCCGGAAGTAGGCAAGTTGATTAGGGAAATCATATTTGATGAAATTGTGCCGACTATCCAGATTTCTGGTGAAGATCCAAAAGAATTTGCTGAAGAGGTTATTGCGCGATTCAGAAACCCTTTCATCCGGCATGAACTGATGAGCATCTCGCTCAATTCTATCTCCAAGTTTAAAGTAAGAGTGCTTCCTACGTTTTTAGATTTCTACCATAAAAATGGCGAGTTGCCCAATCGACTTTCTTTCTCACTGGCTTGTCTCATCAGAATGTATTCAAGTGGAAACTTCCCATTGAAAGATGATGCCGCCAATCTGGAATTCTTTGACACTCACAAAACACTAAGCGCTGGACAACTGGTAGAAAAAGCACTATCAAATACTGCTTTTTGGGATCAGGATTTGACAGAGATCAAAGGTTTGACCAACTTAGTATCAGAACATTACGAATCAATCACTTCAGACGAGATGAAGGAAGTCATTTACAACATTTAATCACATGATCGAAGCAATAACAATACACGAAAAGGATGATGTAGCAGTAGCTCTAACTGATCTTTCTAAGGGATCAGAGGTTAATGTAAATGGGATTTCGACAATTCTCCAGCATTCTATTCAGGCGAAACACAAGTTTGCTTTGAAGGATTTTGATGTGAATGATGAGGTGCACATGTACAACGTAATTGTTGGAGTGGCTAAGTTACCCATCAAGCAAGGCGAAGCGATCACAACAGAAAATCTTACACACAAGTCTGAAACCTTCAGCTCAAATAAAAGCTCAAACTTTAAATGGACTGCCCCTGATGTTTCCCGTTGGGGAAATACTACTTTTGATGGCTATCATCGCAAAGATGGACAGGTAGGTACTGGTAATTACTGGTTAGTGTTTCCATTGGTTTTTTGTGAAAACAGGAACATTGACACCATTAAAAAAGCTTTTAACAAAGCATTGGGGTTCGAGAAGGAAGACCCTTATGTTGGTTTGGTTGATCAGTTGGTACATCAGTATGAAACCGGAAGTCTCAATGGAGGTACTACATTAGATGTAGCTGTAGCTGAACCTCCCACCAAAACAAAAAGGATCTTTGAAAATATTGACGGGATTCGCTTTCTCACCCATCAGGGTGGTTGTGGTGGTACTAGGGATGATGCTCAGACCCTTTGTCAGCTTCTCTCAGGTTATGTGAACAACCCGAATGTTGCCGGAGCCACAGTTTTAAGTCTCGGTTGCCAAAACGCGCAAATCAAAATGTTTACAGATGCGCTGAAGAGGACGAATCCTGACATGGACAAACCAGTGATCATTCTTGATCAACAAGCAATGGGTACCGAAAAAGACCTTGTCAAAGCCGCGATCACCAGGACTTTTATGGCATTGGCAGAAGCCAATGAACAAACACGTAAACCTGCACCGCTAAGCAAACTGACCATTGGTCTGGAATGTGGTGGGTCTGATGGATTTTCGGGAATCTCAGCAAATCCATCTATCGGGTATACCAGCGATCTTTTGGTAGCTCTCGGTGGTAAGGCAATCTTATCGGAATTTCCAGAGCTCTGTGGGGTAGAACAGGAATTGATAGACCGTATGGATGATCAGGACAGAGCAGAAAAGTTTGTGGACATTATGCGCCGATATGAAAAGGCAGCGATAGATGCTGGCTCAGGATTTGATATGAACCCTTCACCGGGCAATATCAAAGATGGTCTCATCACTGATGCCATGAAGTCTGCCGGTGCCGCAAAAAAAGGAGGAACATCTCCAGTAGCTGATGTGCTCGACTATACGGAGTACGCCAACAAACCGGGATTGAACCTTCTATGTACACCTGGTAATGACGTAGAGTCAACCACCGGCCTTGCCGCTTCCGGAGCAAACATTATTTTATTTACTACTGGTCTGGGCACACCTACTGGCAACCCTGTAACCCCAGTGCTAAAAGTAAGCTCCAATACGAAACTGGCCGAAAAAATGCCCGACATTATAGATATAGATACAGGAGCAGTAATCCGTGGTGAAAAGACAATAGAAGACATGGGAGCGGAAATACTTGACTTTATTATTGACATAGCAAGTGGCAGAAAGAACTCCAAGGCAATGGACTTGGAGCAGTATGACTTTATACCATGGAAGAGAGGGGTCTCGTTGTAATTGGTTAATTTACTGCCGGTCTTAAAGCATTGTTTAACCCAAAATAAAGATTCCCTTCAGAATCTCTGTAAAGAACGTATCCCTCAACACATCTTCAATTGCTCCTGCACAATGCTCTGAAAGGCCTAGTGATTGCCTCCGTAGAGGACTGATATATTAAATATTCTTGATTTGTTTTAGGTGTTGTGCGTTTTAAATCGCTTACTGTTAGAATGGTTTAAAGCTCTCTTAACCAGATGTTTCTAAACCGTATCTCATCCCCATGATCCTGAATCATCAATGGCAATTTTTCCTTATGAGGTATATAATGACTTGATCCTATATAGAGTGTCGGGCCAATTATAGGAGTATTATGCTGAACAAGGACGCCATTATGAAACAAGGTAATCATGGCCGGAATTATCAGTGATCCCTTCTCTGAAAAACGAGGTGCAGTGAATACAAGATCATAAACCTGCCACTCGCCAGCCGGTCTTGAGGCATTGGCCAGTGGAGCATGTTGCTTATAAATTGATCCCGCCTGACCATTGCTGTAGGTTTGATTTTCGAATGAATTGAGGATTTGAATTTCATATAATCCCATCAAAAAAATCCCGCTATTACTGTATTGTTGTCCGCGTTTGCCTTCTGCCACAGGAGCTAGCCATTCGAGATGAAGTTGTATATCGCCAAAATCCCTTTGGGTATGGATAGCGCCTGTTCCTGGTAGCACTACCAGCTCACCTTGATCTATTTGCCATGGAGCATCTTCCAATCCTTGTTTATTTCCATATTGCGAAATATAGGATTTCACCTCCTCAATCTTCGCTGGAGATTTTAATTTCAAACTCCTCCATTCTTTAATATTATTTCCATCAAATAAGACAATAGCATCAGAGGGAGGTTCGGTTGTTATTCCTGGACTCACTATTGGCACATCCTGGTACACTTCTGTAGTACTTGGCTGAGATATACGTTCTTTAAGCTGTTCCTCTTGGGAAAAGCAAGTTCCAAAAACAATTATCAACCCAAGGCTCAAAATAATCTTCATAATACTCATGGTTCTTAAAAATGTAGAATTTCCCCAACATGAAATCATCCACCGGGGAAGTTAACTAAAAGAGACAGAAGTTGAGTATTTATAAATAGTAAGAACCTAGTTTTTCCAATTAGAAATTATACTTCCTTGTTAACAGGAAGTACTACAACCTTATACGCCGACGACCAAGGAAGATATAGCCAATTCAAGAGCGCTGTTGGTGATGTGTCTGTTATCATCCGATTCATCTCTAATCTTTTTAAAAGCGTTGAAAATAGTCTTGGAAATACCACGCCATTATAAATAACCAATAAAAGTTTTTGTAACTACTCAGGCGCTATTGATTTTTAAAAAAGAAAAGTAGATCAATAATTTGGACCGGAAATTTAAAAGAGTATCATTTGCAATGTTATTGATTCAAAAGAACTCATACCTTTCCTAGTAAATACAATTGCCGATCTCA
>JAVJQA010000030.1:0-75160 GCA_040218045.1 Marinoscillum sp. | reverse complement strand
GAGATCGGCAATTGTATTTACTAGGAAAGGTATGAGTTCTTTTGAATCAATAACATTGCAAATGATACTCTTTTAAATTTCCGGTCCAAATTATTGATCTACTTTTCTTTTTTAAAAATCAATAGCGCCTGAGTAGTTACGGATGATTTTATATTTATTTAATTCTGTTAAATTCGGATATGAGTCTTAAAGGAGATATCAAAGAACTGCTGGAGGCGGATGTGATCGATACGGAGATTGCTGCCAGAATTAACCGTTACTATGCTTCAAAGGAATCAAGCTCCACGAGCCGGCTTTTTCTCATTTTCGGTATATTGGGAGCGATTTTGGTCGGGCTCGGTGTGGTATTGATTATTGCGCATAATTGGGACGACCTACCAAAGTTTGTAAAAACAATTTTCGCCTTCCTGCCACTTTTGATTGGGCAAATCATTGGTATTTATGTGCTTTTGAAGAAACGTGAAAATATCGCCTGGAGAGAAGGGGTGGCCATTGTGATCTTCTTTTCAGTTGGGGCATGTATTGCACTGATCAGCCAGATTTACCAGATATCCGGAGATTTAAGCGGATACTTATTGACCTGGTCTGTGCTCGTATTACCATTGATTTATGTACTCAGATCGTCTGTTGCCTCTATGTTGTTTCTTTGTTGGATTACTTATTACGTATGTGAGGCGAGTTATTGGCAATATCCGTCCGAGCAATCATGGATTTACTGGGTCTTAATTCTGGCTATGGTGCCTCATTATATAGGCCTTATCCGATCCCGGCCTGACAGCAATTTTACGATCGTTCACCATTGGCTGGTTCCTCTTTCTTTGGTTATCTCGCTTGGCACTGTAGCCGGGAGCAGTGAAGAGCTTATGAGCGTGGCTTATTTTAGTCTCTTCGGGTTGTTTTATGGCTTTGGCCAATTGGCACTTATAGAGGGTAGGAATCTCTTTAGAAATAGCTATTCGATTCTGGGTGCTTTAGGGATGATCATAATGCTCATGATCTATTCTTTTGATTGGTTTTGGAAGGAGCTTTATAGAGATCAATTTTCAGTGCTTACAACTCTGTTCAGCATAGAGATGCTGGCAGCCTTAGTGATCACTGGTTTGGCCCTATGGATATGGGTCAAACGCAAAATGCCAGTCAATCCACTGGATATTGCTTTTATGGCTTTTTTTTTGATCTTCGTTTGTGGCACTTTCACTCCATTGGCGATGGTTCTGGTCAATTTGTTGATCTTTATTATTGGGATTTCGATCATCAAAAAAGGGACGAATCAGAACCACCTTGGATTGATCAATTTCGGTTTGACGATCATTGCTGCACTGATCGTTTGCCGGTTTTTCGATAGCAATCTAAGTTTTGTAATTCGGGGAGTGATGTTTGTTTTGGTAGGTTTAGGGTTTTTCGGAGTGAATTATTGGGCCATAAAAAAACGCACAGCAGATGAATAAGCAAAATTTAATGATACCGGCATTTATAGTGATGGCCCTTGTTCAGCTCTATATTCCGGTTCAAATGATCTGGCAACGTGAAAGTGTGATCACTGAAGGGAAGGAATTCAAATTCAAAACAGCTCCCATAGATCCGAATGACCCATTTAGAGGCAAGTATGTACAGTTGAATTTCCCCAATACCATGTTTGCTGTAGATTCTGCACAGGATTGGCAGGCTGGTGAGAAAGTATTTGTCTCGATCAATGAAGGAAGTGATGGTTATGCCATCATATCCGGAGTTTCGCGTACTGCTCCTGACTACACACCATATTACTTCAAATCAAAAGTGTATTATCTGTCAGCTGATTTTGAACTGTCCGTGGAGTTTCCTTTTGAGCGATTCTATATGGAGGAATATAAAGCTCCCAAGGCTGAAGAAGCCTATTTTGAGAGTGCCAGAGATACTACTTTCACTACCTATGCACTGGTGAGTATATTAAATGGGGAGACTGTATTGAAAAACATCATGATCAATGATCAAACTATCAATGATTGGTTGATCGATCGCGAAGCGTCAAATTAAAAAAAATAGAGGTTGTCTCGAAAGTCACCCGAGCAAGTCATTCTGAAAATCGCTACTGATTTATTTCAGAACCTTATTTGCGGGATCGGTATTTTCATGTAGACCCTGAAACAGGTTCAGGGTGACATAAACTTTTGAGACAACCTCTTTTAATGATTTATTTTAAATTAGTAGCGTCCGAGAAAAGATTTTGGTTTCGAAGAAAATCCGTCAAAATTTACCCCTAAATCCCCTAAAGGGGACTTTCGTTCACCCCTTTAGGGGCAGGGGTAGTTTTAGGAAATCGAAAAAATCTTTTCTTATTTCGTTTAAACGTACTTTTTTTGAACATTTAAAATTTAGTCGGACGCCCGTAATTTCAAATCGAATCGGTCCAGGTTCATCACCTTATCCCAGGCCGCTACAAAATCCGCAACGAATTTCTTTCCGGAATCAGCCAAACCATAGACTTCAGCCAAAGCACGAAGCTCGGAGTTAGAACCAAAAATTAGATCTGCTCTTGTCGCTTTCCACTTCACTTCACCTGTTTTTCGGTCTCTGCCTTCAAACACATCTTCTTTGGAAGAAACTGAACTCCACGTGGTATTGAAGTCTAGCAAGTTGAGGAAGAAATCATTGGACAGATTGCCAGGGTTTTTGGTCAATACACCTAGTTCCGAATTGTCATAGTTGGTGTTGAGCACGCGCATTCCACCAATCAGAACCGTCATCTCAGGAGCAGTGAGTGTCATTAGCTGAGACTTATCAACCAACATTTCTTCTGCTGTGGTATTGTGTTTGGCATCAAAGTAGTTTCTAAATGCATCAGCTGCAGGCTCTAACCACGCAAATGATTCTACATCTGTTTGCTCCGCAGTGGCATCCACTCTTCCGGGAGTGAAAGGCACCTGGATGTTTCCACCGGCTGCTTTTTCAATAGCTGCACAGCCACCCAGTACAATCAAATCTGCCATGGAGACACCTTTGCTAAAGCCATCTTTAATACCTTCCAGGGTTTGCAATACTTTTTGCAGTTGCTTCGGATTGTTTACCTCCCAGTCCTTTTGAGGAGCTAATCTCACGCGAGCGCCATTCGCCCCACCTCGTTTGTCAGATCCTCTGTAGGTAGATGCTGAAGCCCATGCCGCAGAGACGAGTGCTGAAACAGATAATCCTGAATCCAGAATCTTTGCCTTTAGCTGCTTGACGTCTTCCTCGTTTAGCGGAGGATGGGTAGGTGCCGGAAGCGGGTCCATCCACAACAACTCCTCATCAGGAACTTCCGCTCCAAGGAAAAGCTCTTTCGGGCCCATGTCCCTGTGGGTCAACTTGTACCATGCCCTGGCAAACGCATCGGCAAACTCATCCGGGTTTTCATAGAACCTTCGTGAGATTTTTTCATAGTCCGGATCAACCTTCAGCGCAAGATCAGTGGTCAACATGAACGGAGCATGTTTTTTTGCCGGATCATGGGCATCAGGAACTGTACCGGCACCTGCGCCATCTTTTGGTCTCCACTGCCATGCACCAGCCGGGCTCTTGTATTTTTCCCAGTCGTAAGAGAATAGGTTGTTAAAAAAGTGATTGCTCCATTGCGTCGGGGTTTGGGTCCAGGCGCCTTCCAATCCACTTGTGATGGTATCGCCACCAAAGCCGCTTCCATGTTTGTTTTTCCAGCCAAGGCCCTGCATTTCTATACCTGCGCCTTCAGGTTCCATTTCCAGGTTGCTCTCAGGAGCAGCACCGTGGGTTTTACCAAAAGTGTGACCACCAGCTATGAGTGCCACGGTTTCCTCATCGTTCATGGCCATTCGTTTGAATGTCTGGCGGATGAATGCAGCTGATTTCGCGGGATCTGGTTCACCATTTGGCCCCTCCGGGTTCACATAGATCAACCCCATGTGATCCGCACCTAAAGGTTTTTCCAAATCCCCATTCTTGTCATGTCTTAGGTCACCAAGCCATTCGCCTTCAGATCCCCAGTAGATATCTTCCTCTGCTTCCCATACATCATGGCGTCCTCCGGCAAAACCAAAGGTTTTGAAGCCCATGGACTCCAGTGCTACATTTCCTGCTAAAACCATCAAATCGGCCCAGGAAATCTTATTTCCATACTTCTGCTTTACAGGCCAAAGCAACAAACGAGCTTTGTCCAGGTTGACATTGTCTGGCCAACTGTTCAATGGTGCAAATCGCTGTCCACCGCCACCAGCTCCACCACGACCATCCACTACACGGTAAGTGCCGGCACTGTGCCATGCCATTCGGATCATCAGTGGACCATAGTGACCAAAATCTGCCGGCCACCATTCCTGTGAATCGGTCATCAGGTCATTCAGGTCTTTCTTGATGGCAGCCAGGTCTAATTTTTTAAATTCTGCTGCATAGTCAAAGTCTTTTCCCATTGGATTGGAAAGGGAAGAGTGTTGCCTGAGAATGGTTAAATTGAGCTTATTGGGCCACCATTCCCTGTTTTGAGTACCTCCACCAGCGGTTTGTCTCATGGCTCCATTGTGGAATGGGCACTTTGCGCTTGAATCATTGACATCAAATGCGCCTCCCGTATTATCTTTTGTACTATCTGACATATTGGTTTAAGATTAAATGTTGATTATTCAAAGATGTAATAATTCTGATTTATTATTTTTATTAAGTCATTACTAAAAACTATCAGTCGTCTTTCCCTATAGGGCAAATAATTTAAAGAATACTTCAGACCTTAGAAAGACAATGCGGTTAATCCTTTATCAAATCCCGGTTTGAGCCTTGCCTTTCTTTCCATAAGGTTAAAAAGTACAGGTACTCTATATATTCACCAAACAACTTGCCCTGTATTGTCGGTTACTACAGGTATGCTAGCATCTCTGTCAAAATCAATATGGAAATTGCTTCGAAATTCTGTTGGCAAGTACTCCCAGGATGATCCAATCAGGTTGTCCGGAACCACGGCGTTTTTCCTCATACTTGCCATGGCTCCTATATTGATCCTGTCCATCAATATTGCAGGTATGCTGATCAGTGAAAGCACGGTGCAGGAAAAATTGCTGTCAGAGTCTGAGAGCTTCATGGGACCTCAAGGTATGGACTATCTCAAAAGCATCTTAAGTAACTCTGAAGAAGCTGGTAAAACCTCCTGGCAGAAAAAAGTCATAGGAGCACTTATATTCCTGGGGATTTCTACCACGTTTTTCAATGTGGTTCAAAACTCCTTGAATTACATCTGGAGAGTAAGACCCAAACCGGAGCACAACTTTCTGAAGCTATTACGAGATCGGGGATTGTCATTTATCATCATGATCGGAATAGGGATGGTGATGCTGCTTACGTTATTCCTGGATGCCGCCATTGGTCTGTTGGGTGACTATATCAATGAACTCCTGCCTGATATGGGCATTTGGTTGATCAAGTTGCTGAACGTTCTGCTGTCATTTGTTGTGGTGACTTTCATCTTCTCTATGATATACCGGTTTCTTCCGGATGTAATCATCAAGTGGAAAGAGACCTGGGTGGGTGGCTTGATTACCGGTCTGCTGTTCATTTTGGGTAAGTACCTGATTGGTTTTTTGCTTGGGCAGAGTGGAATCGCAGATATGTATGGTACCGCCGGGTCAATCGTGATTGTGCTGATGTGGCTATTTTACTCCTCGGTCATTTTTTACTTCGGTGCTGAAATCACCTACCAGTTTGCCATAATGTATGGACGCAGTATCCAGCCCAAAAAGAATGCCGTGAAAATTGAAATTAACGAGTTGACGAAAGATGGGTAGCTTGACATTACCTGATTTTAACCTCAAATCAATACCGTAGTTAAGCTTATTAATTTGGTCATTCCACAGGAATCTTTACCATAAGCAGAGGTTGACGTAAAGATTCCCTGCTTGCCGGAGACAGGTTAACAGAATGACTTCTTACAAAGCCTTGGTTCCATCATCCCAGCGGTCATGCTGAACTTGTCCCTGTCATGCTGAACTTGTTTCAGCATCTGTTTAAAAGAAAAGCTGTAGGTTTGAAAAAACCATTTTTCACCCAAACCCTTTAAGCTTTGAACCAGGAACCGCTAGTATCGATCATCATGGCGGCCAAAGACACAGCACCTTACTTACCCGATTGTCTGGATTCCATATTGGCCCAGACTTATGAAAATTGGGAACTGATAGCGGTCAATGATCACTCGGAAGACACCACGGCTGATATCCTTGAGGCCTACGCTGAAGAGGATGACCGGATCAGGGTAGTACATGCAAAACGTCACCGTTTGATTCCTGCCCTCCAGGAAGGTTATGCAGTAGCCGAAGGGGAGCTGATCAACAGAATGGACTCTGATGATCTCATGCCTGATGATAAACTGGAAGCGCTGGTAGGTGAATGGTTAAAACATGGTGAGGGCACTGTGATTGCCGGTGGCACAGTGCACTTTGTGGACGACGGAGTGGTAGGGGATGGATTTTTGAAGTATGAGCAATGGCTTAATGAAGTGGCCAGGACGGAAACTCATTATCAGGAGATCTATAAAGAGTGTGTTATTCCTTCACATAGCTGGCTGGCGCATCGTAATGATTTTGAAGCGGCAGGTGCATTTGATCCGGTGGTTTACCCGGAAGACTATGACCTTTGTTTTCGGTTTTACCGAAACGGCCTCAACGTTGTAGGCCTGGATAAAGTCCTGCATCACTGGCGCGACCGATCCGATCGCATCTCCAGAACATGGGAAGAGTATAAGGATAACCGTTATTTTGAGCTGAAACTCAACTATTTCTACGAGCTGGACCGTGATCCTCAGCGACCACTGGTGCTCTGGGGTGCAGGCCCTAACGGCAAGGATATGGCGCGGCTGCTGGCACAGCGGGAAGATCAGTTTCACTGGGTATGTAACAACTCTAAAAAGATCGGCAAGGATATCTATGACATCAGGCTGCACCCAACCGATGAAATTCTTAACCTGTCCAGTCCCCAAATTATGATCGTGGTTACCACGCCCAAAGCCCGCAGTAGGATAGAGGGCATCCTCAGTTTATGGGGTAAAGAGCCTGTGAAGGATTACTGGTTTTTCCTGTAGGTATTTTGGGGATACGGACAGTAGGTATTTTGTTGGCACGGAATGGTTTCTGTTGAGTGACCTTGCAGTCGATGGGAATTCAAAAACAGAAATATTTCTTACGGATGAAGGAAGACAGACCAGAGAACTACAGAATCTCTTTTCAAACAGGGTGCTTGTACCTCTGCGCCTGTTTTTCATTACCTGTTGATTGGTGACTGATGGTGGAGGGAGTGGTGATATGATGGATGCCGTAAGGATGAGTACCACTGAAATTTACACATAGGTGTCAGTAATCCCTTTGTCCCGTATCAAAAACCTACTAGATTAGTCAGGCCATATGGGAAATAACCTGAAGTTTTATCGGTATACACTTATGTAGACTTCATTCATGCAAAAGCGAAATTCACATGTATTTGCCTTAGTTCTATTTGTACTTCTGACGAATTCCACCGTAGCTCAATTCAAACTATTGGACTATACCAAGAAATGCGAAGAAGTTATTGTGGATAAGAGAATCTATGCGAGACGCATAGCAAGTATCACCCAAACTGAAGATACTATCGAAGTAACTATTAATCTCGCAGAAATGTGTGGTCAATATGGGAAGGGAAGAATTGAGTTAAATCAAAATGCTATAAACTTTATTGCGGCAAATGATACAACTGGAGTAGAATCCATTGTATTTTGTGACTGTTACTATGAATTGAAATTTAAGTTGAAAGGAGAGACTTTACCAAGTGAATTCCTATTCAATGGTTCGTTCATCGGCATCTCCAATAGCAAATACGTCAAGCCAATAATTGTGTCTTATGAAATTGTTAGCAACGACACAATTAACAAAATTGATCAACTTGATAGAAAGCAAGGGTATTGGAAAGACTATTACTCGGATGGGATATCTTATCAACACGGTTATTACATTAATGACCATCGGATTGGAATTTGGGAAACCATTAATGAAAACGGTCTCAAGCTCTTTAGTTCAAGTTATGCCCTCCCAGTCAGCTACAACGAGCATGAACCGAACGAAGATTTAGAAAACATCATAGAAAGTAGGGCATTCTATCCCAGTGGTAAAATAAAATCGATAAGACAGTTTTTTGATCAAGAAACTCACATTTATGAATATTCAGAAACTGGTAGAATGACTAGTCGCTGCAAATATCATCACGAGTCAGAAGAGTTAGTATGTGTTCCTCCTAAATCAGAATAACAGAAGTCTAACAAATGATACGACACATGCCTCTACAGTGCTGTTTGAAACCAATGACTCTAACCAAAACTTTAACGATATTTGACAGGCCAGAGGCACATGTCATATCTGGACGTTAGGCGTTATCCCGCATGAAGAAAGTATTCACTCACATCTTTGTAGTCTTGGTCAACTTCTACTTCCTAACCTACTTCGTTGGGATAGCACTCATGACTTTGACTATGTTAACTGGGCCCCTCAACTCATGGGTAGGTGTAATTGCAATGCTTTTCTCACTAACAGCTTCAATTATTTATCAAGCAATGCGGAGCAAGTTCTCTCTAGAAACAATTGGAGAACTGGTTATTTGTAATCACAGTAAAGAGAACATCCTTGAACAATCGAAACTCTTTTCAATTACAAGGATTCCACTTTTCATTCTCCTGCTACTAACACTAGCGATCGGTGGTAACATTTTAGATGGATTATCAGAAGGTCAAACATTCGCATTAGGAACGATCATCCTATTTGGAATTTTGACTGCAACAACTTTTAACGGAATAAAAAACTTCATTAGGAAGCCTGAACTACTTCCTATATTCATGTTAATATCAGGTTTACTGCTAACTGGATTTGCTTTTAAGTACTCGCCCAACGCACAATTAACTGGTGACTTGATGTTTAACATCTATATAACTCTTAGTGTCATCTGGCTAATTGTCGGACTGATTTACAAGAATAAAATAGCCAAAACGACAAACGCCTAACAAACGATGATGGCGCATGGCCTTACTTAGTCATTTGCAAAGTGTCTGCAAAACTCCTCACTTATCTGCCGCCAAGAATCTTCACTACTTTCTACTTTCTTCATCTCGTGGGAGTTTTTTATCTTCATAGTGCAGTGTGTATCTGATACTTTGATCACACCGGCAGATAAGCTACTTTTATCGGAACTTAAAAAGCTCGGAGGCCACAGCGCCATGTCTGAGCGTTACCTCACATAATGCAGTACGAGACAACACTGAAATATAGCTCCGACGATTTTCGCCAATTTTATGATAGGTGGATTCCAAATTCTAGCATGAAGAGTAACAAATTTCTTAGACCGCACCTGATAACTGCTTTAATTACACTTTCAATTGCTTGCTTAATATTCTTGTCAAACGATCTTGATATTCAGATAAACTTTCTTGGATTGGCACTACTGATTGTTGGACTTTACCACCTGTTTAAGCTATTTGTGGTCTCAAATAAGTTGGAAAAGGTAGCGAATCAACTTCGGAACGAAGTGAATTCCTATTTAGCCAAACATGAGGGTACAGAAACAATGGGGTTAAAAATTAACGAAGAAGAAATTCAATACTTTGAGAATGGAACTCACAACTCAACCTTCAACTGGAAAGATCTAACAAGAGTAGATTTCAGGGACGATCATTTCATGCTTTTTTTCGGTGAACTTCCCAAGGATTTAACTGAACTACCAAAGACAGTATTAATTCCCAAATTCGCAGTTTCGGATGAATTCTATAACGGAGTACTTGAACTAACCAAAACGAAAGACGTGAGGTAACAGACACTTCGGTTATGTGCCAAACTGCCTCTTTGCCAGTTTCATCTGGACTTGCCCCACGGAAGTGCCCCTTCTGAAACTTCAACGCTTTTAGAACCTTCTGTGGTTCTGTATTTTTACTTGTGGAACGCAGTTTTTCATAGATACCGTAGTGTGTGTGGTGCACTTCCGCTATTTTAACTGTACTTGCCAACTGTGGGCACACAAACCGATAGTTGAGCGTTGACGACCATATGCTACTGAGAACAATAACCATAGCATTGATACTTTTCTCCTTCGATGCATTAAGTCAAGAACTAAATGCCAGAATACTTGCTTCAAAGGGAAAGAATATCAATCTGAATTCTGGTCAAAAGATCAAGACAGGTGACCTGTTATATTCGAGGGACACGATATTGATGGTTGAAGATGGGTATCTCGGTCTGATGCTTTCGAATGGACGAACATTTGAACTTCGAAAGCCTGGAATTCAACCAATGACGGATTATTTCCTTGAGGCTTCTAAAACAGTTGTAAATCCATGTATGGAAATATGGAGAGAAAAGGGATATTTTGACCCGATTCCTGAGGATTCAGTTAGAATAACTTATTGTGCGATTGATTATCAAGTTGAACTTGATGGAACAGAAGATGATAGAACCATGAGCGTTTATCCATCCATTGTAAGAATGGATTTTAGAACTCCACAATTTATGGATTCGCTAGTCATATCATTCTATAATATATGTGATGAGGTGACAGCTTCAATTGCTACAGATCAGAACTTTCTTGAATTTGATATTTCAGCTTTTGACCTATCGAACATTCATCATAATACGGTCCTTTTCAATGCAACAGTCTACAATTACGGAATGGAATATTACTCACCCACCTATGGTTTCGAAATAACAGATGAAGATAGAACCCGTAGGATTCGGTCTGATATTTTAAATATGGATAATAACGAAGAACGAAGAGCTTATTTTGAACAGAACAACCTACCTCTAAACGCCAACTTCGAACAAGTTAAAAACTAAACGGTCGTCAACAACTAAGGCTTCGTGTGGTCGGCACGTCGCGGACGGCTAGTCCCAACATGACCTTCACGGCTCATGAATGGCATTTTATCAGAAGAAAGTGATATTAAATGGGGCACTTTTTGTCAGAACCCGGAGATCTGTGGTCCGTAAATGTTGAAATGCCGTTGCTGCACCCGGAGATGTCGTTTTTTTCCGGGATCTGTGGCTTCTAATGCCGGATATGTCATTTTTTTATGGGATTTATCGTTCCTAAGGTGGGAGATGCGACTCCTAAGCTCGGCGCTGTGACTTTTTTCTGGGAGATGTGGCTCTGAACACCGGATATGTCATTTTTTTATGGGATATATCGCTCCTAAGGTGGGAGATACGACCCTTAAGCCCGGAGATGTGATGTTTTTCTGGGATTCGTGGCTCTGAACACCGGAAATGCCATTTTTTTTTCGGGATTTATCGCCCCGAAGGTGGGAGATGCGACTCTAAGCCTGGAGCTGTGACTTTTATCCAGGAGCTGTAGTTCGTGAGCCTTCCTTTGTGATCCGCAGACGGGAGATATGAGCGGTAAGCCTGGTGCTGCGGACAGCACATACACCGTGCGTACAACCCGACGTGAAACGATCACGTATACCCCAGACTAAGGGATCCACGATAGTTCGTTTTACTATACTTATGGTAAGTAATGGGGCTGTCAGGCCCAACTCCATGCACCAATATAACAGGATGAGATCATTAAAAATATTTTTATCAATTGTAACAATAGTAGCTTTTCAACTTCAAAATGCTTTTGCCCAAAACAGCACTGAAAGTGATTTAGAATCTGAAATATTAAAGATCATGAACGACCACCATGTTCCCGGAGCAGGGGTGGCTTTGATTTCAAAGGACAGGATTGTCTGGATGGGTACGTTGGGACAAGCTGATGTAATGAACAATATGCCCGTTACAAAAAACACATTATTCACGATTGGATCTATTTCCAAAACATTTCTATCGGCAGCAGCCATGGTTGCACAGGAAAAAGGAATGCTGGACATTAATGATCCTATTGATAAACTAGTTCCTTCACTGGAGTATAGCAACTTATGGCACAATACCGATCCAGTAAGACTTATCCATTTACTTGAACACACTTCAGGTTTTGATGAGGCACATTTTAACCTGTTTCCTCAGGCCGATTCAGCGACTCCATTTAATGAAGTAATGAATAGGAGTCAAAAGTCGCTGGAAACCCGTTGGGAACCTGGTAAATATTTTGAATACAATACATTAGGTTATGTGATAGCTGCCCATATCATTGAGGAGAATGTGAGTACATCTTTTGAGGAATTTGTGAGTGAAAACCTGCTCCTCCCGCTTGAAATGGATGGGGCTACTTACCATCCTACAGATTCAATTACACCAAGCTTTTCCAAGGGATATACCAGAAATGAAATGACGGAAGTGTCATTTCCCAGTATGCCGCAATGGCCGGCAGGAGCATTGACCACAACCATTGAAGACCTTTCAAACTTTGTGAACACGCTGCTCAACAATGGTCAGTTTAAGGATAAACAAATATTGAGCCCTGCCTCGGTAACGAGAATGGAAACCCCCGAAACTTCCCTTCAGGCACAGGCAGGTGTTACGTATGGATACGGCAAAGGGGTCTGGGGGAAAATTGAGAAAGGGCATCTCTTTTATGGACATTCAGGAAGGTACGGAGGTTTCTTGTCGGAGTATGGATATTCCCGGGATCTCGATCTCGGCTATGTGATATTACTTAATAGTAGTGATGGGGGAAGAGCTATTAAAGCCATTAAATCAGTTCTTCTAAACTCAATTGACAAGCGTGAAAATGAGCAGGTAAATCAAGCTTCTAAAATTATGACTACCCAATTAAGTGAGATTACAGGTTGCTATCAGCCGATCACATCTGTTCCACAATTGGGGGAAATGGGATATTTCGTCTATAGACTCATAGATATGCCCATTATTGAAGAAGAAAACGGCCAATTGTATCAATCAAGCATGTTGGGCGATAAGCAAATGCTGTTGCATGTAAAGGACTTGTTGTTTAGGAATTCCAGTGATCCTATGGCCACATCTGCATTTGTAAAAGCTCAGAATGAAAATTGGCAGTGGTTAACCAACGAGGGTTCCTACAGTCAAATACCCATGTGGTGGGGATATGTTCAGTTTTATTTAGCGTTGATATGTATTCTCCTTATTGTGATAGGGTTTATCAGCTTGCTCTTCTGGATTCCAGTCCGGTTGATCCGAAAGAAAAGGGAAGGACTCCAACTGCAGGTATTTCTGTTTTTAGCTTTATGCTCTTTGGTAGGAATGATTGCTTCCATAGGACTCTTTTATGATCCTGAAAAACTGCATAGTGCTGGCGCAATTCTTTTTCTCATTTTTGGATGGTCGTTTTTTGCCTTGTCACTTTTAGCTGTGATAAGAATGGCGATCATGATGTATAAAAAGGCTGAGGTGAATGGTTGGATTAAATATCACGCCTTGCTGATATCATTGGCTTGCTTCCTATGTGCCTCATACCTGCTGTATTGGAATATTATAGGACTTACGCTCTGGGATTATTAACTGTCTGAAGTTATACTTAAAACACGATGCCAACACTCTATAAGAATAATAGTCTATATGGCCGTAAACTGAATGCTTGTGATTCGTTTCATTTTTCTAATAACAAGACAAAAAGTTCAACACAATCCGCTACTCTTCTCACTCTAATCGTTGCAATTAACAACTTACAACCATTCACCATAATAATTCCCATGTAAACCCTGTCGCAATCTGCCTCTTTTATTGACGTGATTATACCTTATTTATTTTATAGCTAAGCGGTACATTTGGATACATACTAAATGAATTGTTATCACGATGGCACAGATCAATCCCCACATCAACTTCAACGGAAATACCGAAGAAGCATTCATATTTTACAAATCAGTTTTTGGTGGTGAGTTCACCAAAATTATCCGTTTCAAAGACCTGTCAAGTCCGGAATTCCCGGTGCCAGAGCATGAGGCCAATAAAATCATGCACATTGCTTTACCTATTGGCCAAAACAGCTTATTGGCAAATGATGTACCGGAAAGTATGGGGCCTACAAATGAAAACGAAAACAGGAGCAAAATTTCAATCAGTGCAGAAAGCAAAGAGGAAGCAATCAAATTATTCAATGGACTTTCGGTAGGCGGGCAAATTGAAATGCCGATTGAGGAAAGCCCATCATGTGCTTATTTTGGTATGTTTCGTGATCAATACGGAATTGAATGGATGATAGCTTTTGACCTTGATTAACCAAAAGATATTGCTTGTGTTTATTATTGCCAAATGATTCTAGTCCTTATCTCAGTAGTCGTCATCGGCTTGTTTTATTTCTGCTGGAGGCTGTTGAGGTCAGACAAGGCTGAGATCCTTCAGGTTCCCCAGAGATGGAAAGAGATTCTGCAGGAGAAGGTCCACTTTTATCAAAACCTGGATGATCCCCAAAAAGCACAGTTTGAGTCAGATCTCAAAAATTTCCTAAGTGATGTGGGCATTTCAGGCGTACAGACTAAAGTCACTTTAACTGATAGATTACTGGTAGCAAGCAGTGCGGTGATTCCTCTTTTTGGTTTTCCTGCGTGGACTTACAGCCATCTGGATGAAGTCTTGCTTTACCCGTCTTCCTTTGATCGAAACTTTAACATTGGTAGTCAAGAAGAGATCATTACCGGCATGGTGGGGAGTGGGGCGATGGAAGGTAAAGTCATCCTGTCTAAACCAGCATTGCATAGTGGGTTTGAGATGACCACTGATAAGCGAAATGTGGGCATTCATGAGTTTGTACATCTCTTTGATAAAGAGGATGGAGTGATTGATGGAATTCCTCCTGGTTTCAATGATAATACTCATAGCATCCCATGGCTGGGACTGATCAAAAAGAAAACCGATGAGATCAGAAGAAGAAAGAACGGGATCAACGAATATGCGGCCTACAATCAAAAGGAGTTTTTTGCTGTAGCAGCGGAGTATTTTTTCGAAACTCCACACCTGCTGAAAAGCAAAGAACCAGCATTGTATGAAATGCTGTCCCGGATATTTCATCAGGATCCACACTTGACAATCGATATGGAATCCTACAAAATTCCGACCACTATAAGTAGAAATGCTCCCTGTCCATGTGGGAGTGGAGTTAAATTTAAGAAATGCTGTTTGTGAGGTAATTTGCTTATATGAACATGCTTTGGATTATTTGTGGAGTGATTATTTTTCTGGCATTACTAGGCAAAGTCCTTGTGCACATCTATGAAATTCTAGTGGGCATTAAAACCTTAATATATTACTTGTTAAAGAATCCAATCAATAGATATTTAATCTTGCGAAAGATTGAGCCTGTATACAAGGAAGTTCTTGTTCAGGTATTCGATTATTACAAAAGCCTCAGCCCCAGGAATAAGACACTATTTGAAAACAGGGTTCAAAAATTTATAAATCAAAAGGAGTTCATTCCTGAAGAAGGGTTGGAAGTAGTGACCCCAGAAATGAAAGCCCTGATTGCCGCCTCAGCTATTCAGTTGACATTTGGATTGCCAGGCATCTATTTTCAGACTTTTAAATACATTCATGTATACCCAGACTTTTACTTTTCACAGGGCATGCAACAGTTTAATTTTGGAGAAGTTCATAAAAATGGGCATATCTTTTTAAGTTGGACACATTTTCTGGAAGGATATACGGTACCTGACAATGGCAGAAATCTTGGACTCCATGAAATGGCCCATGCCTTGCGGCTTGAAAATATGATTTTGAATGCTGAGTACGGGTATTTTGCATGGGAAGATATTGAATTATTAAATCAATATACCATGGAAGAGAGTGAGCGAATAACACTTGGGCATCCTTCATTACTAAGATCATATGCGGCATCACACTACCATGAATTCTTCGCAGTACTTGTAGAGGTGTTCTTCGAGCAAAGTCAACAACTGAGGGAATATCATACTGGCCTTTATGAAGTTACTGTACGGCTTCTAAAACAGGATCCAATGAATCCAAACTTGCGGATCCGATAAATTTCATTTTTTTTCGATCACGCTTGTCATATTTTCTTAGTTTGATTGACTAAGAGAGTAATGATGCAAAATTCAACTGAACACACTTTTGAAAGTGCCATTTCTGCTAATAAGGAAGCTGTTTTCCGGATTTGTAGGATTTATGCGGTTGAACCACTGGAACCTGAAGATTTATTTCAGGAGGTGGTTTTCCAGGTATGGAAGTCCCTTGAATCTTATAAAGGCAACGCCTCCATCAACACCTGGATTTACCGAATAGCGCTGAATGTGTGCATGAGTTCCAAACTCAGGTACGAGAAGAAAAAGACCGTCCAGCTAGAGGGTGTTTCTTTCTCACATGCGGTAGCAGATGATGAGGACCAGGCTCGGTTTGAAGCACTGAAGGCATGTATCAAAGGGCTCAATGAAGCAGACAAATCCCTGATTGTATTGTATTTGGAAGAACTGCCCTACAGTGAAATGGCCACTATTCTCGGGCTTACTGAAAACCATGTGGCCGTAAAAATGAAGCGTATCAGGGCGAAATTATTTGGTTGTATTACATCAAAACTCAATGACTATGAATGAACAGGACATAAGAACAATTTGGAAAGGAGCTAGCCACGAGGACCTGGTGAAGCTTGATTTGTCACTTTTAATGATGGAAATGAAAAGTAAAATAAAATCAATAGAGAAAAGGATCAAAAACCGTGATACAGTTGAAATCACTGCTTCTGTACTGGGTATGGGTTTGTTTGGATACCTGGGTTTTGAGATCCCATTCCCAATGACCAAAATTGCCTGCGGAATAGCCATCATTTGGTTTGGATATGTGATCTACCGACTGAAGTCTGCTCAGAAAAATATGGAGCCAGATCATACGCTGCCCTATGTAGACAAACTAAAAGCGCAGAAGGAATTCATGCAGGTTCAGGCAAAAATGTTGAATAATGTGCTCTACTGGTATGTATTACCTCCATTCATTATGAATATTCTTTTTTTATATGGTTTAGTAAATCCTGCTGACTACAACTGGGATCCGGGGTTTTTATCAGGACTTCCTTATGACACCTCGGGAAAGCTGATTTGCATTGTGGGTATAGCCCTATTTAATATCTACGTGGTATGGTTGAACCGCAGGGCAGTTAAAAAGGACATCAATCCCGTAATTGTGCAAATTGAAAGTTTGGAGGCACAATTAGTTCAGGATTAATGTCCTTTGGGGTAGAGTGGATTAGTATGAAAATGTCATATCCACTCTACGGTTCCTGGCCCTGTTTTCTTCTGTGGTGTTGGGAGCAAGTGGACTTGATTCACCTTCACTTTCTATGAAGATCCTGCCCCAATCAACCCCTCTATCGAGTAAAAAACCAGCAACTTCTGCAGCCCTTTTATGACCTAGGCGTTGGTTGTAGGAGGTATGGCCCACATCATCAGTATGGCCTGTTAACGTCACGTAGTAATCATCATGGTTTTCAAGGTATTCTACAACAAGTTTTAACACGTCTTCATAGCTTTCCTCTAAGAATATACCATCTGTTGGAAAGTTGAAACGGAGGGTATCATCGAGCTCTATTGGTCTTAAATTCACGATTTGACCAGGGGTAATATATAGGAGATGACTTTTGCCAGGTGAAGCGCTTGTCGTGTCAGGTTTCACTTCAGGATCTCCGGCTTCAGCCGCGATTTCGTTTTCTACAGTTTGGGTTGAGTCAAGGGGAGTGGTCACTCGTGACCTGAACAGGTAACTGCTCTTTTTTCTATACTTCCTTGGTGCTACTTCCTTCCTGAAAATCAGCCCCACTTCAAAAGCACTTCCATAGCCATTTCGCTTCAGGGGCATGTCAAAATTAACGGCATACCCAATCCAGGAGGTGTTATACTGCAGTGAGAGCGAACCGATCCCAGTAGAGAAGTATCGTACACCGATCATTAAATCCTTACTTTCTCTTCTGCTATGGCTAATGGAATAATTGACATTGACACCTGTGGCTAATACACTTTTAGCACCCGTTTTTCTAATCATCAGGTTAGGAGAGAGGGTCATTCTGTTGGTTCTCATCAGGCACCATTCTGTATTAAGGATATAGGTTGGATTGATTCGAATGTCACTCTCATAAAAGGACTCGTTGGGTCTGGTGAAGTTGTACATGGCCAAGGCTAGGTAGCCCATTTTTTCATAGCGTTCGGTGGTTTTTTCCCAGATGAATCCAAGGTCTCCGGTAATGTAAGAATTGTCTATGTCCTCAAGAGGTTCATTACTGTCTGATCCCATAAAGCCCCGGTCTACTATAAATTGAGACCCGGTATTCAAGCCACCCAAAGAAGCAAAGCTGTGCTTGAAATTTGCATTGAACCCAAGACCCAGGAAATCAGTCCTGGAAGTTTTTATATTTAATGCACCACCTAACCCCACAAAGTTGGATCGATAGATTCCGGCAATGCCAAACCGGTCGTCCATTGCCGTGATTTGTGCTCCAGCCCGGAGTGAATTGGATAGCTTGAATGGGTAAATTCCCTGAACATAAGATGTGTTTACCCGGCTGTTTCCATTCAGAAATTGACTTCTGTAAAGCATATGTAAAGCAGCATCTTCATAGATCGGACTGAAAGCTGGATTGACTCTGATATCCGTAAGGTTGAACTGGCTAAACTGAGCACTTATGGCAAAGCTGATAAAAAACAGGATACAGGTTAGGCCTTTGCGCATAGTGATTATTTCATCAGGTAAATAACCCCTTTTGATTGTCCATTAAGTTTTACCTGAGAGTTGTCATCCAGCACACCGGTAACCTGCCATGTATAGACACCTACCGGGAGATCCTTACCTCCTTTTTTGCCATCCCAGCCGCTGTTGCTGATCTCTGAGATATTGCTGGTTTCATAGACCTTCACGCCCTCCCTGGAGAATATTGAGAAATGAAAATCAGAAACATTGGACAAACCATACACTTTTAATAGGTCATTGTTACCATCGCCATTCGGTGTGAAGAGATCAGGTAACCATGCCTGATCTACCACAGTTACCTGAATGGTGTCATTAATTTCGCAGTTTAGTGAGTCAGAGGTAGTCATGACATAGCTTCTGGAGGATCTGCTGGCTATTGTTGGTTGATTGCTTTGTGGGTTTTCCACTCCTGTTTCCGGACTCCAACTGTAAGTATAAATCTCCGGGAATGTGTAATTAACCAGATCTCCCTTGGTGATGGTCAGTGTACTGTTCAGATTGATATTCGTTGGTATACTTACAGAATAGTAGAGAGTGTCTCGTATGGCACACTTCTTTCGAAAAGCTTCCACATAGATTTGTCCGTTTTGATTAGCCTCAAATGCAAGAAGTGGTTCATTAGATAAAATGTCACCTGAGAGCGAAGACCATTGGATCCTGTCAATACCATCAATGAACAGGGCTAATTCTGATCCTTTACAAACTATGGTATCTGTTGGCTGGATTAGATTAGAAGGTTTGATTACGTTCAATGCATAAGCAGAAGTATCATTACAGGTAAGATTACCTACATACAGTGTGTCTGATTCTATGAGAATAGTGGAGTAGCTGGTGATCTCACCGAGAAAGCCTTTGGATACAGAGTAGATAGGCTTAGGTTCCGAAAATTCTATATTGACCTCTTCACCCAGACAATAATATTGCTCCTTGAGCTTAACCGTGTCACAAACTTCTACAGTCCCCCTTGCTATTACTCCATTAAGCCCAAACCTGCTGCCGAATCCCTCACAATCCGGGCTTAGGTAATACAGTGAATTATCAATGGATTGTATTCCATAGGCATAGACTCCTGGTGCTATACTGGATAGTTTAATGCTATTGTTAGGCCCACTATTGCCTTTAGAAGGTATAAAACGGTTCGGATCAATAGGTAAAAAGTTAGGTGAAAGTACCTCAGCGGTTCCTTCAGATTCCCCTACAAACACCCCATAAGTAAGCGCTTCGGCTGGAGTCAGGTCATCCAGGGCATCTTGCCAGGCTATGGCCAATCCTTTGACCATGCTGAATTGATAGTGCTTTTCTACAATTTCAGGAGGTAAGTTGGTTTCTTCTGTAGTGTTTATATACCTAATGATCACAGTACTTGAATCAGACACAAGGTGAACGATTTGATCCAGGTCACCGTCAAAATCAGGGTCGCCAAAACTGATAGACACCTTATTTGCGAAAGCATAGAGGGAATCCATACTGAACTGTTGATTTCCCAGGTTATAGAACTTCCGTATCAACCCAACAGTGTCCCGATTGCCACCTGAAAGATTGATATCTTCAAGCCCGTCGGAATTAAGGTCTGCTGCAAACAGCTCGTAATAATCCAAAGAATCCATTTGGGCAATTTGAATGATTGTATCTCTATCGAAAATCTTGATTTCGAATCCATTGGCAGTATTTCCAGCTGCAAGAAAATCCAAAATTCCATCATTGTTATAGTCGAATTGTTTCACCTCATCAAATTGCCTGAATTGAAATAAAGTATCCTTTAGTGACAATTTTTGATTGACAGCACGAATCAGCCAGTCCGTTGAATCTGTACCAATAACCATCAGGGATGATCTACTCAGAGAATCGGCGATTGCAATCCATGATTTAACAGAATCTATTTTTATAGAATCATCAAAAGGTACAAATCCAGATCCTGTAAAACGTTTTATCAATAAATTTTCTCCTTGCTGGTAGATTAAATCTTTCTTGCCATTTTGATCAAGATCTACGAACGCTAAATGACTGACAGGAAGGGTATCATAGGGCACTCTGCTGAATGAAAGAGAATCACTCTGAAGATAAATGAACAGGGAGTCCATTTCATTCCCGGTACTGAAAGTTAGATCAGGTCGGGAATTGTTATTGATGTCAGTTAAATGAAAACCCGTTTGATTTAAGAGAGGAAGGTTAACGGTGTCAATGCTAGCGGAATCAAAATTGATCATTAGTCCTGTATATAGCTGTGAGGAGTCCTGATATACCACCAGATAGTTTAAGTAGCGATCACTATCCAGGTCTACAATTTGACCGTTTGATTGGCCAATTGAGTTTATTCGGATTGAGTCAATGGGAATGAAGCGTTGAGTGTATGCACTTAGAGCAAACACAATCACAAAGACCATTGTAATTAGAGTCTTTTTCATTTTTCGGGTGATTTTGTGGGACTAAAACTGAGTGGGATTTGTAACCTGCTCTTAATCGGCTTGCCATTGAGCTGCGCCGGTGTCCACTGAGGCATATGTTCAATAATCTGGATAGCTTGTTTATCTAAATCAGCTCTTAAAGAGTTTTGCAGAGTGATTTGCTCTACGGTACCATTAGCAGTTATGGTAAATTGAATATCGATGGTGCCATCTAGTGAGTCTAGATGTGGCAATTCAGAAACCTGAAATGCTTTATGGAAATACTCATAGAGATGCTCATAGCCGCTGACTGGCTCTGCTGGCTTATAGCCGCTTTCTATAGGTTTCTGCTTTTGGTTTGGTACCGTTTCTTTGTCAGTAGCGTTCTCTGACTTCACAATAGTTTTAGGAGCTTCCTCTTTTGTAGTGATTGGCTCTTTTGGAATTTCCCGTTCATTCAACGTTGCAGAATCAGCTACATCAGGTTTAGGTTTTTGGATGGGTGTCTCCTCTGATTTATCAGGTTGTTCTACGGGAGGAGGCAATTGATTGTAACTGAGTGTATTGTTATTTGTAAAATAAATGGTGAGAACAGTGGCTGATACTATTATGACAGTTGCTGTCAGGTAAAGTAGTCCTTTACTTTTCGCCGCCAGTTTCTGGCCACCAGTTGACTGTGCCTGGTGCCTGTTTAAGATCTCTTCAAAATTCATTTTGGATTCGATTTCGTAATCACTTACGAATGGCCTTTCCTTTAATATTTTAATCCTGGCTTTCACTTGATATTCATTTTTTTTCTAAGCTTGTCCAATGCCCGGTACAATCTGACTTTTGCATTGTTTTCTGTGATCTCTTTGATATCCGCGATTTCCTGAAACCTCATCTCCTCAAAGAATCGAAGCTCGATGAGTTCCAGATCTTCAAAACTGAGTGCTTGAAGCGCGGTACTGAGGTGATCCCTATCCTCATCAGATAAGTCCATCTCTTCTGCGATATGATTAAAATTGGTGTGATCTAAAATCACTGTATATTCAATCGATTTTTGCTTGAAATGCCCATTGCACTCATTGATGGCTATTCTAAAAAGCCATGAAGAAAAAGGCAGGCCCTGATGTGAGTATTTGTGAATGTTGGAAAGGGCATTCAGGAATACCTGTGAGGTAATGTCATTGGCCAGCGATCGGTCAGATACGCGATGAAGGATGAAGAGGAATATCCGGCGAAAATATCGTTCGTAAAGAGGTCTAAAATTTTTAGGGTTCTCTTTTGCTGAATTTATCTCGACTACTTCAGTTAAGTCCACTTGAATTTTTTCTAGATATGTACCTGCTATCTCCAATTTTTAAGTCAATTATAAAGCCATAATGACTGGAGAGGCAAAAAGATACAGTTTATTGGAAAATAAATTATCAGGCATGAGATAACCGGGTCTATAAACAATAGCAAGATTCGGGTTTTAGGTAAAAAGTGGTTCACCTATTTTTGAATCAAGAATGAATAACATGACAACCCAGGAAGAGATCAATTACAACCGAATAGCAGAAGCTATAGAGTACATTCAGAATAGCTTCAAGCAGCAACCCACTCTTGACGAACTTGCTGGTTCGGCTAGTTTGAGTTCTTTTCATTTTCAACGCTTGTTTACTGAATGGGTGGGAGTGAGCCCGAAAAAATTCATGCAATACTTAAGTCTTCAGCATGCCAAACGAGTTTTGAAAACTTCGGGATCTACATTGTTTAATGCGGCCTATGAAACTGGCTTGTCAGGTACAGGCAGACTGCACGATTTGTTTGTGACTGTGGAAGGAATGACTCCAGGAGTATACAAGAATGGAGGCAAGGAACTGATTATTACCTATGGTTATTCAGATACAGTCTTCGGAGAAATTATTGCAGCCAGTACAGAGAAGGGAGTTTGTTATGTAGCCTTTTGTGAAAACAAAACTGAAGGTCTTGAAGGCTTAAGGTTAAGGTTTCCTAATGCTCAATTGATTCAGGGAATGAGCGAACATCATGAAAAGATCAGCAGGTTCTTTCAACTGGACTGGGAGCAACCAGAGGTAATCAAATTGCACCTTTCGGGAACCCCGTTTCAGCTGAAAGTATGGGAAGCTCTCTTGCGAATACCTACGGGTCATATGGCTACTTATGGTCAAATAGCCCACCACATTGAAAGTCCAAAAGCTTCAAGAGCAGTGGGTACAGCAATTGGGTCTAATCCCATTGCTCTGGTCATACCTTGTCATCGTGTGATTCAGTCCACCGGGCACTTTGGAGGTTACATGTGGGGATCCACGCGTAAGCATGCCATACTTGGCTGGGAAGGAGTGAAGTCGGCTTCATGTTAGCACATTCAAGTTTGGACTCCTCATTACTGTTAAGAAAAATTCGTGCAGGTGAAGTTCAGTTCGCTGGAAATAAAACACTGAGAATCTATGGCTTGCTGAGTTGCAAGTCAGGTAAAAGAATAAGGCTGGAAAACAGGGTCTTTTTCACAACAGAAACCTTGGCAATTGAAGCTGGTTTTAGACCTTGTGGCCACTGTATGAGCAATCAATATCAACTATGGAACTCTTTGAGAAATTAATTGACCCCAATCATAATCTACTTCCTTACGATGGAGAGGTGAACTATTACGGCCGGGTGATGTCAATAGCGGAAGCAAACCAAAGGCAAGAGAATCTACTTGATTCAATATTATGGGAACGGGATGTTTCGATCATTTTTGGTAAACGAATTGAAACCCGCAGGAAAGTAGCATGGTATGGTGATAAACCATTTGAATACACCTATTCAAACAATACCAAGACAGCTTTGCCATGGACTGAAGGTCTGATAAAACTCAAGGAACTTGCTGAAAAGGAGACGGAAGAATCTTATAACTCCTGTTTGCTTAATCTCTATCATGACGGCTCGGAAGGCATGGCCTGGCACAGAGATGAGGAACGTGATTTGAAAGAGAATGGCGCGATTGCTTCATTCAGCTTCGGTGCTGAGCGAAAGTTTGCATTCAAACACAGAACCACTAAGGAAACAACATCAATCATTCTGGAGCATGGTAGCTTGCTGGTCATGAAGGGAACCACACAAACTCACTGGCTGCATAGATTACCTCCCACAAAAAAGGTCCACTCAGCGAGAGTGAACCTTACTTTTAGAACAATTGTCGATTGATTATCTCTTGATAATACGTACGGTTTTTCGGCCCCTTAAAGATTTGACACTCAGAAAATAGTGACCTTGTTTTAAGTGAGATAGATCAAGTGATTGATGATTATCCAGATCACGGCCTGACCAGCTGTTTATAGACTTGCCTGATACATCTAAGAGTTGCAAGCTGAGCAATTCATCATCCTCATTCAGTTGCAGGTTGAGTTGATCGATCACCGGGTTGGGATAAACCAGGATATCCTGATTAGCCAGGTCTTGAGGTGCTTCAGGAGAATCGGACACGCGAGAACCACTATTGCTGGAAATTCTGATCCAATTGATATTCCAACCTCCTGCCAGAGCCTTGATCGCCAACTGTTGCTGACCACCACTCAGGGAGACCGTATGATTGACCGTTGTCCAATTTTGCCAACCACCTGTATTAGGTACTGATCTGGTTCCGTACACTGGACTTCCGCCAGCGTTTTCCAGCTGAATATTGCCAGTGCCATTAGGACTAGCTACCCGATACTCTACCGTGTAACTACCGGATGAAGGAATGTTGACATCCCACACCATCCAGTCAATGGCATCAATCCAGCCAACATTTAAACCACCTTCAGTACAGGCTTCCGTCTGCACACCCGATTGAACAGCAAAATCCTCGGCTTCTATTTGCTGCGACCAGCCAGAGCTCACCGCCGAGACTACCAGTGAACTAATATCATCATTGAAACCATCATCTACCAGGCAGGCATCATCACTTGTTTTAACTACCGTATTTCCAGTGAAATTGTCATGCTGATACATGGTCATCTGGTAACCGCTTTGGATCTGGATAGAGGAGATATCATCATTAGCTATACCCAGCGCCTGTAGCTGGCCGAGGTTGTAGCTGCCTTCACTGAGAGCAGCTGAATAACCGCCGTAATTACAATGCTGGAAGAGTGTGGCTACACCTCCAGAGCTACCTCCGGGAAATCCACCAATGGTAATGTTGATATTGGTAGGGCTTGGGGTGTGAATGGTGGCGGATTGATCAAACACATCATCAAAGGAGAACGCGTAAGTCTGGCTTTGATAAGAGATATCTGATCTGTGCCAGAATTTCGCATACCAGTTGTATGGCCAGGTTTGGTAGTAATTTCCTTCAATGCTGAAATCCTGCATAGCACCTGAACCGAGGTTCAAGTTGATTGCATGGCGGTTGATGGCTGCTGCTATTTGGGCCTGTACCACCAAATCCCATTGGGCTCCCTGGGCCATTACCCCACTGGCTTCCATGGCCATTTCAGTGGTAGGCTTTCCTGGAATAGTGGCCACCTGACCATCACTATCCCGGGTAAATACAAAATTGTTGCCCGAAACACTACCACGCCAGGTTCCTGCATCTCCAGAGTTGAATACCAGCTGCTGAGACGAATATTTAGACCATATCTGATCGATATAGTTCTGGATCAGGCTCAGTGGAAATGTAGACGATTTTGTGGGAAAATGAATCGTAGTGGTACTCTGATCCAAAAGACCTGCAAACTCAGAAGGGGCTGTAGCTGACCATTCATTAAGAATCTGCTGATGGGTTTTGAGTTCGCCTACCTTTTTGTAAAATCCGTTACCTCCCCAGACTTCCAGTCCCATGGGATATTGGTAAGAGTCCACACGGGTGGTGTTACACCACAGTCCGTACTGGTTGTAGGTCAGCTCCACAATCTCAAACTTAATCCCCTGATTCGGATCTGTTGGGTTGTCCAGATTAGGAGCGGAGTAACCGCTTGGAGACCCGGAGTATCCAAAGAAATACAGGTAGAGCTGACTGTTGAAGGAAATGAATATGCGACATCCGGCAATCTGAGGTATGTTCACCGTATTATTGGGGATATCACTGAGCTTTCTGAAACAGTTGGCATACATCCCGTTTTCGCCAGGCCCTTGGTTTCCTCCATTTACCGGACCGGAAACGGTATTGTCTGACTGGCTCATTTGATGTACCTGCCCATTTACCGGGTCTACCCAGACATGACCACCAGTGATGCCCACAATGGCTACATAGACCTGATCGTCAGCGTATTCTGAGTTGTTATCGATGTGATAGGGAAGTGTTTGTGCCTGAATAGCACTCATTATGAGCATGGTGAATAATGGCAATAGGAATTTTGTGGTCTGTTTCCACAGACCTGTTGAGTAGTTTTTCATAATAAAGTTTAATTGAGTTTGAAAAATAAGGCTATCTCAAAAGGTTGGAGTCATTCTGGACTTGTTTCAGAATTGTTAAGACCTTTTGAGACAACCTCTCTGAAAATTAGCGTTTAATAAAGCGTAGGCTTTGTTCGGTGTTTGGAAGCTTTATGACATAGGCCCCGGGCTTTAATCCCCTGATGTCAATACTGTTCTGATTGACTTCTTCTGAAATAAATCCTTCCAGCACTTTTTGGGCACCAAGATCATAAATAGCAAAAGACTGCTTGCCCTGCACTCCTTTCAAGTTGAGCAAAGCACTCGCTGGGTTCGGGTAAATCTTAATCTCGGGGGTTGTTGAGTTAGCCGATGAAAAGTCATCAGCACTTCTCGATCCACTTGCACTACTTACCTTTAGCCAGTTGATGTTCCAACCACCTGATAATGCTTTAATAGCAATTTGTTGCTGACCAGCATTAAGATTTACAGTATGGGAGATAGTGGTCCAGTTTTGCCATCCGCCGGTGTTGGGTACTCCAAGACTACCGTAGACAGGGCTTCCACCTGCTTTTTCAAATTGCAGCGATCCACCACCATTTTGGCTTGCCACCCGGTATTCCACGTTGTAGCTTCCATTAGATGGGAGGTTGATGTCCCACACCATCCAGTCATTGGCATCGATCCAACCTACGTTTTGTCCACCTTCAGCGCAGTTTTCTGTCTGCACTCCAGACATCATGGCATAGTTTTCGGCCTGAATGGTTTGCGAAAAACCACCTCCACCACCACTGCCAGAGTAAACCCGCACATAATCTACACGCATTTCTGCTGGAAGAGCTCCGTTGTTAATGTTGAAGCCAGGCCAGTTTCCTCCAATGGCCATGTTGAGGATGATAAAGAAGTTGTTGTGAAATTCAGAAGTACCATTGATTCCATTCGCAATATTTACTTCATGGAATTGGTTGCCATCCAGAAACCATTTGATACTTTGATCATTCCACTCGATAGAGTAAACATGGAATTGGGTGATATTAACTCCCGTATTACCACCATAGTTGGCATAGTTGCCATTGTGGTCTTGCCAGTGAATGGTACCGTGAGTGGATTGTTCGGTGTTGACATGCTCCATGATATCGATCTCCCCACATGCAGGCCACCCCACAGAGGTGATATTGTTACCTAACATCCAAAAGGCAGGCCAGACACCAGAGAATGACGGCATGGAAATACGCGCTTCGATCCGGCCATATTTCCAGGATTTTTTACCCTGGGTTTTCATTCGGGCAGAGGTGTAGTTCATGCCACCATAGTTTTCCTGCTTTGCTGTAATTACGAGATGGCCATTGTTGACGGTGGCATTCTGCTGTCGGTAGTATTGCAGTTCGTTATTGCCCCAGCCACCGGAGCCTGTTCCAGTTTCATACACCCAGTCTGATCCAATGCTGCCATTGAATTCATCTTGCCAGACTAGTGTCCATTGTGCTTCTGATGTATAAGAGATTAGACTTAATAGAGTAAAAATCAGCCATACGCTGAGTTGAGTTTTAATAGTTGAGTAATTCATCATCATTGAGTTTAAAGGTTTCATAACCATTATGGGCAGCAATGATCGACCGAAATTCAGGGTGGAGTATTTCGATTATGATTAAAAAAGGTTATTACATAGGCTGTAGTTTTGAATGGATGAAAATTGAAATTAGGATTCATTAAAATTATTTCAATAAATAATCAGAGCATAAAAATCAACTACATCAATACTACACCAGGGACTACATCATTATTACATCAAACGTTCTTATAGACCCTATCTATAACTCTAACCATAATCATTTAGGCACATGGAAGTAATTGGCCAACTGATGGCCAGTTGACTGAAAAAAATTGAGTATTTTAAGGCTGCCAATCACTTACCAAATGATTCATGACCACCAGTTTTCTCGATGCTAAAAAAATTACGCTGTCCGTTATCCGTTCAACGTTAGTTGGTGCCAACAATGCAGATTCAGTTCTGATTTACAATCTTAAGCAGAGTGACGTGTTCAGCTTAAATGATTTTATCAATGAACTAACGCCATTGCGAGTTGGTCAGGAGCTAGAGGAGGGCATAGTAGTTTTGCTGGATGAAACAACTACTTTCAACTTTGATGGTCATAGACTGTCTATTTCACTCCAAAGAGATTCAAGTAGCACTCTGGGAAATATCTTTGATGAAGAGGAGATACGTACCAAAGAAAGTGAAGCCCATTACAAATATCTTTTTGAAATCAGTGGTGAACTCATTTGTACACATGAACCAAGTGGTATTTACAAATATGTATCGCCATCTAGCCTATCCATTTTGGGATATAGACCTGAAGAACTCAAAGGGACCGATCCTTATGATTATTTTCATCCGGATGATATAGATCGAATCAGGCAGTCATCACATGAGCAAATACTGGAAGGCAATAAACCGAGTAATGTCCAATATCGGTATAGAAGAAAGGATGGAAAATATATCTGGTTGGACACTTATACCCATTCGGTGACGAACAGTTCTGGTCGAGTTACTTCTCTTATATCCGGATCGAGGGAGGTATCTGAACTCAAGGAAGTAGAAATTCGTCTCCGCCAAAGTGAAGAACGATTTCGAGGCATAGCAAACAATTTTCCCGGAGTAATTTATTTATGCCTAAATGATGAAAAATACAGTATGCTTTACCTCAATGAGGCAGTAGAAGAACTTACTGGGCATACATGGGAAGATTTTGTTCATGGCAAGGTAAGTTTTGTTGATCTATATCATCCTGACGATGCTAGTTATATATTTGACGCGGTAGATACTGCCTTGGAACAACAAAAGCCATTTCATGTCACTTATAGGATTAAAAATAAGATAAGAGATGAGTGGGTATGGGTGGATGAGTATGGACAGGGGATTTATGATGGAGAATCCCTGGAGTCTATTGAAGGGATTTTGTTGGATATCACTGGCAGGCGGCAGGCGGAGCAAAGAATGAGGGAAAGTGAGGCCAACTTAAAATCACTCGTTGAAAGCACCAATTCACTGATAGGTTTATTTGATAAAGAACTGAATTTGTTAGAGTTTAACACTTCTTTCAAAAACTATGTGCTAGCTAGTAACGGAATAGAGCTTGAAAGTGGAGCTAAACTACAAGATTTTATCAGGCCAGAATTCATCAATCAATACACAGAATCAATGCTTATTGCTCTGAATGGTAAAAAAATAGCAAAAACTGCCGAATACCCTATTGGTGGAGAAGTACTATACTTTCAGGCCCGGTATAACCCGATATATAATAATAAAGAAATCACTGGGGTTTCTTTATTTATTGAAGATGTTACTGAGCTTCGTAGATCCCAAGAAGAACTCGAAAAGTATGCGGAGAAACTAGAAAGTCTTGTGGAAGAACGTACTAGGGAACTTCAGGTAAAAAACGAAGAATTAAGTACTTCCAATGAAGAGTTGGCCGTTGCCCTGGATGACTTAAAGAACACCCAGGCGAAATTGGTGCAAACTGAAAAAATGGCTTCACTGGGTGTACTGGCTGCTGGAATTGGTCACGAGATCAACAATCCACTCAACTTTATTCAAAATGGTAGTTCTGGTTTGAAAAGAGAACTTCTGGATTCAAATGAGTTGAATTGGGTGGAGATTGATCCTTTCTTTGAGATTATAGAAGAGGGTGTGACCAGAGCTGGAAACATCGTAAAGAGTTTAAGCCATTTTAGCCGACAGGTGAAGACGATGGATGAATTATGCAATGTGCATGAGGTAGTTGATAATTGCCTCGTAATCCTCAATGCAAACCTGAAGGGACGAGTCAATGTGGAAAAGGAGTACAGCAATCAACCACCAATCATCAAAGGTAATGAAGGAAAACTTCACCAGGTTTTTTTAAATATTCTAAAAAATGCCGAGCAGGCCATTGAAGTTGATGGAATGATCAAGATAAAAACTTCAATTTCCGATGATTCAATTGGAATTGAGATTTCAGATAATGGTGTCGGTATACCTGAAGAAGACCTCAGTAAAATAGGAGACCCGTTCTTCACCACCAAACCTCCGGGACTAGGTACAGGACTAGGCTTGTTTATAACTTATTCATTGATAGAGGAGTTAAATGGGGAGGTTCAGGTAGAATCTGGGACAAAAAAAGGAACAAAGTTTATGATCACATTCCCAATTAGCTAAATTTGTATGCTTATGGTAGCGCATCCAGATATTACGGTCTTGTATGTTGATGATGAAAAGGATAACCTCTTCGTCTTTAAGGCCAACTTCAATAGGACTTTTGAAGTTATTACATCTTTATCCCCAACTCTGGCATTGGAGGAATTGGACGCTCACCACAACGAAATCATCGTAGTAATTAGTGATATGCGTATGCCAGAAATGAATGGCATTGAATTTATCAAACAAGCCAAAGCCAAGTACGATGATATTTTCTATTATATTCTTACTGGTTATGGTCATAACCCTGAGATAGAAGCTGCACTCACTGACCAGGTTATCGAGAAGTCTTTTGCCAAACCATTTGACGTATCAGAAATTGAAGCTTCCATACTTGAAGCAGTAGGTGGCTTGCGGGATAATTAGTCACTTCTTTCGAATCTTCGTTTAATATTTAATCCAATACTCATCTGGATCGTCATTATTGACTATTTTGGGCACAGACATTAATTCCCCATTTGATGAGAATTACATTTTTTGGTTTACTGCTTCTAAGTAGTGCATTGGCCCAGGCCCAGGGGATCCTAGATTTGAGGATAGATACAGTTGATGAAGCTGAGAACCTTTCTTCTACACTTTCTAAAATCAATGATGGAAGTAAATGGCGGATCTTTTACTTAGCTCAATGGACCGACCCAATCCTTACTGAGCAAGGAGATTCAGCAAAGACACTTCACCAATTACTTCAGTCGAAGTTTAAGGGAACTGATTTAGATTTTGTTTTGATGGATTCATCTACATTGGTAATTGTACGGGATCCTACACAGGCCATTCGGCATCAGCAAGCCATCAGAGAAGCATTGAAATCTCAAAAGAAGGTCACTCAATACCGGTTTGGTGAGCGAAGTAGTGTCAATCAGGAGGCAGTTATCATACAGGGGAGAGTGACAGATCTTAAGTCAGAGGAGCCTATACCGTATGCTACAGTGCAGATCAGCAGCACTCAATCAGGGACAACTACCAATGAATCAGGATACTACCAACTTTCGGTTCCTCCTGGGGCAAATGTGCTCACTTTCAATTTTGTGGAATATGAAAGTGATGTGATTGATTTGATTGCCTATGAGGATGCCGTCATTAACGTGGAAATGGAAAAAAAATCGTTGATGCTGGACGAAGTGATCATTGAAGATAAAAGCGCTCAGGTACTCTCTACCAATCGGATTGGACAGACGCAAATGGCGATTCCAGACATGAAGAAAGCGCCTGGCTTTTTGGGAGAACCTGATTTGATCAAGTCAGTGCAAAGCCTACCTGGAGTTACCTCAGTAGGAGAGGCTGCTTCGGGATTTAATGTAAGAGGCGGTGGAGTGGACCAAAATCTTATATTGTTCGATGGAATCCCCGTCTTTAACAGTTCACATGTATTTGGTTTTTTCTCAGCATTCAACCCGGATGGGATCAGGGAAGTATCCTTTTACAGAGGTGGTATTCCGGCAGAGTTTGGAGGTAGAGCATCTTCGGTACTGGATATCAAATCAAAAGATGGAGATCTTGAAAAGTGGGACTTGAAAGGAGGAATTGGGGTCATCACAAGTAATATAGCCCTTAGCGGTCCCCTCAAACGCAATAAAACCTCAATAGCCGCTTCATTTAGATCTACCTATTCAGATTGGTTGGTGCACTCAATTCGGACGGATTATGCAGACTTGCGCAATAGCACAGTTCAGTTTTATGATGGTACGCTGAAGGTTGCTCATAAACTTGGAGATGATACCAAATTAACTTTCACAGGGTATTCCAGTAAGGATGGTTTTCGGTTAGTTGGCGATACTACTTACCAGTGGCATAACCTTCAGTTTTCCGGAAAACTTAATCATCAATTCAATTCACAACTTGGTGGTGAGTTTGTAGCTGGTGTGAGTGCTTACGGCTATGAAGTGTCTAATGATGATGAGTTGACAGCTTCTGAGCTATCATTTGACATCACCACCACCACGCTGAAAGCTGGATTTAACCTAGATCGGGGGAAGCATCTCACCAATTTTGGCTGGCACCTGATACATTATCAATTTAATCCGGGAGAGCTGCAACCAAAATCCGAGGTTTCAAATGTTAAATTCATTCAAATGGACCGTCAAACGTCCATCGAAAATGCTTTTTACATCTCTGACAGCTGGCCTGTAAATGACCGAATATCGGCTGAGGTGGGCGTTCGATTGCCTTTATTTATCTCATTTGGGCCCGAGGAAGTATTTAAGTACCAAGCCGGGCAGCCAATGGAGGTGTCATCAATCACTGACACAACTTCTTATGGTACTTTTCGTCCCGTTAAGACCTATGTTGGACTAGAGCCTCGTGCATCATTTCGGTACATGATTGATGAAACCTCTTCGCTCAAATTTGGCTACAATCGCATTTATCAGTACCTGCACCTGGTGACTAACAGCACGGCGGTTACCCCCGTAGACATCTGGCAGCCCAGTGGATATTATTTCAAACCTCAGCGATCCGATCAGGTGTCTTTGGGATACTCAAAAGATCTCAAAAGCAAGAAATACAGTTTTTCTGTGGAGACCTTTTATAAATACATCAACAATATTCTGGACTTCAAAGATGGGGCTGAACTGGTATTGAACAATCATTTGGAAACAGACCTCCTTCAAGGAAAGGCATATTCTTATGGTTCCGAGATTTCTATTAATAAGAACTTTGGGAGGCTATCTGGCACGGTAAATTATACTTACTCCCGGTCATTCAGGAGAGTACAGGGAGACTTTGCATCAGAATCCATTAATCGTGGAAAAAGATACCCTTCAAACTTTGATCAACCACATGTGGCTAATCTATCATGGAAACTAACCTTGTCCAGACGTCATTCATTTACTGGAAACTTCACTTATCATACCGGTAGACCTGTTTCTATTCCACTTTCTGCTTTTACCATTGAGCAAACCACAGTAGCTTATTTTTCAGGCAGGAACCAATACCGGATTCCGGATTATCATCGGTTGGACCTGGCTTTTGTAATTGAAGGGAACTATAAGCGATCTCGAAAATGGCAGGGGACATGGGTCTTTTCAGTTTACAATGCTTATGGACGAAGAAACCCATACTCCGTCTTCTTCAGGCCAAATGATGAGGGGGTTCCCAAACCCTATCAGTTGTCAATCATTGGGACTGTTTTCCCATCTATCAGTTATAACCTCAAAGTATTTTAATGCCTCTAAAGGTTAACATATCGGTTGGATGTCTGGTCATCGCTTTTCTTTCTGCTTGCGTAGAACCTATCAGCTTTGAGCTTCCAAATGCCAGCGAACAGATCGTGATTGAAGGAATAATTACAGATCAGCCTGGACCATATGAAGTGAAAATTTCAAAGGGAATTGACCTTAATTCCGACACCTTACGGGTTAGCCCGGTTACCGGAGCATCAGTGGTGTTGCACAATGATCAGGGTGAATCTGAGGAATTTGAAGAAACAGGCCCCGGCATATATCAGACTTCAGGAATCATTCAAGGTGAAGTTGGTCATTTATACCATATCACTTTAGAAACCACCGAAGGACATCAATACCAATCAGAACCTGACATTTTGGAGCCTGTAGGAGAAATCTTAGGTATTGATATTGAGTTTGAATCACGTACTGTATTGGCAGATTTTGGGGAAGTACAAGCTGATGTTTTAAAGGTCTTTGTGGATGCTGATGGCGCAGGCCAATCTTATACAAGGTGGAAGTTTACTGGAATTTTCAGGATTGAAACGTTTCCGGGAGAGCATGTGACAGACAACCCACCATATACTCCATTCAAAGACCCATTTCCATGCAGTGGATATATTGTTAGTGAGTCTGATCTGTGGGAAGGTGGTAAATTAGTCAAGGTGGGAGACTGTGAGTGCTGTGAGTGCTGGGTCTATGTATATGAGCAAAAACCGCAGCTGTCCACCAGCCAACTCGTCAAGGATGGACTTTACAGGCATGTGAAAGTAGGAGAGATTGGGATTACCAGTCAGGCCTTTCATGATAAATATCTGATAGAAATTGAACAAATGAGCCTGTCTAAAACAGCCTATGATTTTTTTAATTTGATTAAAGCACAAAAGGAAGGCGCGGACAATATATTCCAACCTTCATTTGGTGAAATCATTGGTAATGTGAAAGCTTCAAACCCAAATAATCCAGTAGTAGGATTGTTTTGGGCGACTTCCATCTCCACGAGTCATCGTTTTGTGAGTCAGGAAGACTTACCTTATCCGGTTCCACAATTTCCTTATATTACCTTGCCTAGTGCTGATGTTTATCCAAATTCCACCTATGAACAACCAGAGTTATGGGAAGATTGATAAACAAATATCTCATCATCCTTTGCGTTGGCTTTCAGGCATGTGTGGAACCAATTGATTTCGACCTGCCCCAAGCAGCTAATCAGCTGGTTATAGAAGGGATGATTTCAGACGGTCCCGGGCCTTATCAGGTAAAACTCTCAAGAGGGATTGACCTGAACTCAGATACGTTGGTCACTACTGGAGTGACAGGTGCACAGGTGGAACTCTTTGATGATCAGGGCAATTCCGAGCAATTGGTTGAAATGGGCAATGGTGTTTATCAAACCACTGGTGTCATACAAGGTGAAGTAGGTCGATCATATCATCTCATAATCCAGAGTGGGGGAAGTACTTATCGATCAAAACCTGATCTGATGACTCCTGTGGGAGCAATAGAAGAGATTAAATTTGAATATGAAGAGCGAACCAGGGTTGAGGAGTTTGGTGAAATACGAGCCGATGTTTTCAACGTGTATGTGGATGCCAATGCAGGCGAAGGTTCAAACCCTTACATCAGATGGCGTCTTACTGGCACGTTCAGGGCGGAAACCTATCCGATGTTCCACATGACCTGGACGCCACCATATTCACCCTATAAGGACCCTTTTCCATGTAGTGGATATATAGTAGTAGAATTTGTACCCGGAGGTAAACTTGAGAAAGTAGGCGAATGCACGTGCTGTGAATGCTGGGGTAGAGAATACCCGGATGCACCAACACTGTCAGACAGTGAATTAGTTTCCAATGGGGAATTTAAAAATGTGAAGGTCGGAGAGGTGGCCATAACCAATTATGGCTTTCACGATAAGTACCTGCTCGAAATAGAACAAATGAGCATGTCCAGAGCAGCTTTTGATTTTTTTAAACTCATAAGAGACCAGAAGGAAGGTTCAGGGAGTATTTTTCAGCCACAGAGTGGAGAGATTATTGGAAATTTTGTAGCTGAAAACACCACGGATCCGGTTATTGGAATATTTTGGGCTTCTTCTATTTCCAAAAAGCACCGCTATATTGAGAGAAGTGATATTCCTTATAACCTACCTGAAATCACTTACATCACTTTGCCATGTGCTGATGTTTATAAAAATTCCACCTATGATAAACCTTCGCTATGGGTAGATTAAACCTGGTTATAATTTTATTGGCCTTCATCCTTCACAGCCAAATGGCCATCGCTCAGGAATCAAGAACTGCCCATGTTATTTTTAATCAACCAAAATATATAGCGGGAGATACGGTGTTTTTCTGTGTGAGATATTGGGATTCAGGAATGCCCATTATGGGAAAGCAGATTTTAGTGATGGATTTAGTAGGCGGTGACGGGAAGTCTGTAAACAAGATCAAATTCAATGTAAATGATGGTATTGGATCGAACCAGATGGTTTTACCTTCTGACCTCAAAGAAGGAATTTACAATGTCGAGTTCAGGTCAATTGCTGACCTGGGCCGGGTGTATGTGAAAGCTATCGCAGTAGTTGATGAAAAGGTTCTTATAAATGAATCAAGACATGTATTAGGGGTGGAACAAAAGATAAAGGTTGATTTGAGATTGAATAAATCAGTATTTCAGACAAGGGAGTTGGTCAAAGCTCAAATCTATCTAAACGATATGGCTGGGTTACCTGTCAGGGGAGGTTTTACCGTGAGTGTTGTGAATGCAAAGGTGTTTGGAACGGATATGACTTTCACTACAACAAACGCATTTGGGGAATCTGAGAAATCACCTAAGATTGTCGGCAATCGGTTGACCCGATTTGGAACTGCCTATTATCCCGGGACAAAGGACCCACTTCCTGATTCTACACAGCTTCTTTTTTACTTGCAGCAATCCAAGATGCGTTATCAGGTATTCACGATTCATGATGGTAAATTCAAATTGGAGATGCTGGATATCAAAGGCACTGATGAGCTCTACTATGTAGGCCAATTACCAGGTAAAGAGAGAGCGCTGGTCAGGCAAATCAACATAGATTGGGATGATGATACTTATACTCACGCGGAAGCACCCAATTTCAGAATGGGTAATGAGAAAGATCCTTATAAGGAGTATTCTCACAGAAAACGGATCATTGATAAGTCTTATGGGTTCTATACCAGCGATTCCAGTAGTTATCTACATGTGGATCGTAAAGAAATTATTGATCCGGTGAGCGCTGATCAATCTTTTCAAATCCAGGATTACATCTTATTTCCAACCATGGGAGAGTTGATCAATGCCGTGATCAGTCCTCTGTTTTATGGAAAGTCTGAAGGCAAGGAAGTGGTGAGGGTGCGCTATCTCCAACCAACTGAAGCTACTGAAGATCCTTTGTATCTGATTGATGGAGTTGCTACAATGAACACTGATTTTTTCTTATCAATTGAACCCCTGGATGTTATTAGTGTAAAAACTGTACGAGATCCACATAAACTGGTTAGGTTCGGTGCATTGGGCAGGAATGGAATAGTTATAGTGCATACGAAATTTGGTAACCATAGAGAGCCATTAAATCCAGATAACCTGGTACAGGGACTTACTCAACCAGTGCCGCTTACTAGTGACTTAAAGCAACGAGGTATTCCTGATTTCCGATCCACTATTTATTGGGATCCATCAGTGCAGGTTGATGATCAGGGAGTTGGATCCTTCGAATTCTATACTACAGATGACGTTGGTAAAATGACTGTACTTGTTGAAGGAATGTCCTCAAATGGTGAGCTTTTTTTCATCACTAAACGGATTGAAGTAAGAAGTCAGAAGGACTGATTCAAATCATACAGATGTGTGACCTAGTAGCTGTTTTATTTGCTAAAGAGGTTGTTACTTTCTACAAACAAACTCGCACAATCATGTTAGTCATTCATAGAACCTTGATCGATTGGATTACAGTTGCTTTCATTATCCTTTTTAGTGCATTCTCCATAAAGTTCTTCATTGATCTAATGGTTAGATTATTTGCTCATGGACTTTCAAGTTTTATGTAGGAAGTAAGTGACTACAGAAATAGTGCATATAAATCTATGATCCTCAAATTTACTGAAGCCAAGAAAAATAATCATGTGAGCTGTCTTTGTGTTATTTATATACAAAATGATGCCCTATTCCGACACACCATGAATGACGGCTTTCATTGCCATTGGAAGTATTGACCAACCAATGCATATACCCAGCAAAAACATCTATTGCACTTCTTTTGTATTGAACAAGGGTACTAAACCTGTTTTGAGAAAAATGCTCATCAACATTTAAATTTCCATTTATAAAGTACTCATTGCTCAATTCAAGCCAATATCTCTTGGCCAACTTAGTGGTGGAATTTAATCTCACACGACATCTCATTTCAAAATGATCCATTGGTTCTATGTCATCTTGACTCACATTACTTAACCATCGCTCTTCCACCATAAATCGCAAGTTTATTGAACCATATCCAATTGCGCGATTGATGACAACATACTGAAATGGCCTAAACTCTGGTACGGATTTCAACTCTTGGTATAAAATCAGATTGTTGGTAAAATACATTGCACCACAGCCCAAGCTCACATTACCCTTCATTTTATGGTTTAGGCTCAACCAATAAAGATGCTGGTAGGAGTGGGTTTTCTCAAGAAAAATCCTTCTTTGGAATAGAAAGGTCACAGAATTGGATGAGTCAAGTGATAATTTTTCCGAAGCCTGAATCCATACCATTTGTTCAGATGAAGTTTGACTGACTGACTCAAGGCATAAGAAAGCAAAAAATACACAGCACATAAGCTTTTCTTTCATGGCAATAGCATTTGATTCAATGCAAAGTTCAGAAAGTACTCACTCCTGAAATATGATAATCTTCAGTGCATGTGCTGATGTATGGAGTTTGTAAACTTAATCTGGCAGGTCATTCATTAATACTATTCCTATACTGATAAACATTATTAGATATACTGACGGAGGTCATTTGAAAACCTGATGTACCTCTAGAGATTTGAATAGTTTTTTTAGAGCCTACCTTCATTAGACTCTTTTTACTAATCAAAATTTTGAAAAAATATGGAAACGCTTGTAGATCAACAATTGGAGCAATATGGCATCATGGATGCAACTGTTCACTGGAATCTCTCCTCTGAGATGCTTCAGAAAATCACCATTGATAAAGGAATGGGGCAGGAAACTGCCAATGGGACTCTGGCAGTAAATACCGGAAAGTTTACGGGCCGGTCACCTAAGGACCGGTTTATCGTGCAGGACGATTATACCAGGGAGAAAGTATGGTGGGGACGTATCAATAAGCCAATTTCACCTGAAAATTTTGACAAATTGTTTGATGAAATGGTCACTTATTTATCAGGAAAGGAACTTTATGCCCGGGATGGTTACGTTTGTTCACATCCGGAATATAGGTTGAATATCCGTACCATTACGGAGTACCCATGGTCAAACCTCTTCGTGAACAATATGTTCCTAAGGCTCAATCCAAATGAAGAAATAGAAAAAGAAGACTGGTTGATTTTGTGTGCTCCTGGTTATGAGGCACCAAACCCAGTTGAATTTGGTATTCGTCAGGGTAATTTTTCTATTATAAACTTTAGTAAGAAAATAGCATTGGTAGGAGGATCTGCTTATACAGGAGAAATGAAAAAGGGTATTTTTTCTGCTTTGAATATGATCCTTCCCATAGAAAGAAATGTTTTACCAATGCATTGCTCAGCAAATGTTGGGAAAAATGGTGAAACGGCTATTTTCTTTGGTCTGTCAGGGACAGGGAAAACCACACTTTCAGCGGACCCCAATAGAAAACTGATCGGAGATGATGAACATGGCTGGACTGAAGATAATATCATTTTCAATTTTGAAGGAGGGTGCTATGCCAAGGTAATTGACCTTTCTGAAGAAAAAGAACCGGATATATTTAGAGCTATTAAACCTGGGGCCTTGCTCGAAAATGTTGTGCTGGATGGAAAAACCAAAGAGGTGAATTTCAGTAATAGTACAATCACTCAAAATACCAGGGTAAGTTATCCAATAGAACATATTTCCAATATTCAGGTGCCTTCTTACGCAGAGAACCCGAAAAACATATTCTTTCTAACCTGTGATGCATTTGGTGTGTTGCCGCCAGTTTCTAAGTTGACCCCAGGACAGGCAGCTTATCATTTTATTTCCGGGTATACGGCGAAGGTAGCTGGCACAGAGGCAGGTATTAATGAGCCAGTCCCATCCTTCTCTTCTTGTTTTGGAGAACCTTTTATGCCGCTAAATCCAAATGTTTATGCCGAGATGTTAAGTAAGAAAATGAAAGAATCCGGAGTGAATGTATGGCTGATTAATACGGGGTGGTCTGGAGGTCCTTATGGTGTGGGCTCAAGAATCAAATTGAAGTACACACGAGCTATGATCACGGCAGTCCTTGAAGGTCAACTGCAAGGTGTTGATTTTGAAGAACATCCGATTTTTGGACTTTTCATGCCAAAATACTGTCCTGGTGTTCCCAGTGAAATGTTGGATCCTATGAACACATGGCTGCAAAAAGGCGCCTATGTGAGCAAAGCCATTCAGCTTGCACACTCCTTTCATCTCAATTTTGATAAGTTTATCAATCAAGCCAATGAGGAGACGATGCATGGCGCACCGTTAATCGATGCACATCAAACATTGGAAGAACATTTCTAGGCTTGATGTGGATGATTTGAAATTAAAGCTACCATGAGGGTAGCTTTAATTATTTAAAAGAAGGTAGGGAAAGGCAGGACATTCTAATAGGGCCGGTGGGTAAAAAAAATAGCTGAAGATTGTGTCTTCAGCTAATTCTTGTTAGATCATTGACAAATTAATCGAGTGTCAAAACAGGTACTTTTGAGTGTAGTGACAATGCCTTTGCAAGTTTACCTTCAGATGGACGGCCATGTTTGGCATGGTTCCTTGGAAGCAAGGCTACCAGATCAATTTCATTTCTCTCTACATAATCCTCGATTCCTTTCTCTATATCAGAACTTTTGGGAAATACACTCTTCCAATCCAAAGTTTCCAGGTAAAAGTCCAGAACACTCTCATTTGCTTCTGAACTTCTGAACTTTCCATTTTCCTCAGTCTCAATTGTTAGCACATGGACGGTGGCATCTTTTTCTCTTGCCAGGTTATAAAGTGCCTGAAGGGACAAGGAGTCGTCAATGGTATCCTTATCCAAAGCGAGAACTATATTTTTCAAAGGTCTCAGTGTTTTGTTTTTCGGAATGATCATCACCGGACAATCCGCTGCCAAAACCATATCAGAACTATGAGAGGAATCTTCGCTTTCTCTGCCCTCGGTACCCATGATGATCAAGTCCTGATGGGTCATTTTTTGGTATTTTATGACTTCAGTAGTGAGATCACCAGATTTAAATACGGCCTTGCATGATGCATCTGACAGTGAGGTAAAACCACGCTGTGTTTCTCTTAATTTTCTTTCAATTTCACTGGTGATTTTATCTGCAACATGTATGAATGTAACTTCTTTATCAGGGAATCCCCTGGTAAGATCAGCAACGTAATGCAGTGCTGCGTTCGCAGATTCTGAAAAATCAACGGGTACTGTTATTTTTTTTATTGTTGACATGGTATTAAGGTTTAAATGCAATCATTTAACCAAAATTACCTCATGTCATTACAGGAAAGTAAAGCTTAAATCAAGTTGTCAAATGATTTTGATCAGTTATTACTCCGTGCAGAAAATTTTCCTTTGTGCTAACCAAATAGTGCATTTTGAAATACTTCAAATTTCGTAAAATAGCCGAGGAACTTCACAGGTTGGACTACCTCGGGAGGTTAAGTGGGTTAAGGTCTGCTATACAGTTCAAATTTGTATTGCTTACTCTTTTTTCATTTGTAATGGCTTCACTTGTGGGATTCTTCCTAATGGACACGGGCATGTCAAGACCTGCTGTTTTTATGGCTTCCATTTTTGTGCTAGCTGGACTACTTTGGATCACAGAGGCATTACCGCTTTTCGCAACAGCCCTGGTGATTATCAGTCTTGAAATTATTCTAATTTCAAACCCGGGAAACTGGAAGGGATTGGGAAACCTAGTAGGTGAAAATCCGGATTATCGTATTTTTTTAGATCCCCTTTCCGATCCCATTATTATCCTTTTTCTCGGTGGGTTTATTTTGGCACAAGCAGCGGTAAAGGAAGGTATAGATAAATCCCTGGCCAGTAATATTCTGAGAATATTCGGAAGCAAACCAAAAACAGTCATGTTAGGGCTGATGGTGATTACGAGTATATTTTCGATGTGGATGAGTAATACTGCCACCACCGCAATGATGATCGCCTTGACCGTCCCTCTGACGGCACAAATACCTGTTAAGGATCCTTTTAGAAAAGCCCTGATCTTATGCATTCCTTTTGCAGCAAATATCGGAGGCCTTGGTACACCTATTGCGTCGCCCCCTAATGCCGTGGCAGTAGCTTTTTTGAAGAATGTGGGAGTGGATATAAGTTTTCTTTCGTGGATGATAATAGCAGTGCCATTGGTCATTGTATTACTTATTATCACCTGGATTTTACTTTGGGTCTTGTACAAGCCGAAGGAAGAAATTGCACTGTATAGTGTAGCACATAAAATTGATGGGAGGGGTGTTTATGTTATGATTGTTTTCTTAACGACCATTGTATTATGGTTATCTGATCGTTGGCACGGGCTCCCTACATCTGTAATTGCACTTGTACCTATTTTGTGTTTTACTACCACAGGTATCATCAGAAGGAGTGATATTAATTCCTTGGAATGGCACATACTCATTTTGATCGCAGGAGGAATAGCATTGGGTTTAGGCATGAAAATAACTGGGTTGGATCACATCATTGTTGACCTCATTCCTAAAAATGGAAAGCTCATATTTCCTTTATTGATTGTGTCGACTACACTTCTCAGTACTTTTATGTCAAATACAGCAGCTGCCAACCTTTTGATACCCCTGGGTGTAAGTTTTGCAATGAGTCAGGGAGAAAAAGGCTCAATAATAGAAATAGGGATTGGTATCGCATTTGCCGCTTCTGTGGCAATGTCACTTCCTATCAGCACACCGCCCAATGCCATTGCTTATGCTAAAGGAAACCTCTCTTCCAGGGATTTTGTGACTGCTGGTAGTTTAATAGGGATAATGGCTTTAGTGATCATTTTCGTTGCAAGGTGGATCTATCATTTGTGGGTTTGAATTTTGTTTAACCCACAAATAATAGATATGCATTACCTGGGATAAAGAAAGACCTTGACCATTGGTATATACAAATTCCTTTCTGGTATAGCCCTGATTAATATCACTTATCGATCTGACAAGCGTCCTGTAATGGTAGGACATGATTAGTGATCTTTATTACATACAAACACTTACAATCATGTTAGTCATTCATAGAACCCTGATCGATTGGATTACAGTTGTTTTCATCGTCCTTTTTAGCGCATTCACTCTAAAGTTCTTCATTGATGTAATCGTCAGATTATTGGCTAATGAACCTTCTTGTTTCATGTAGAAGGCACAGGTATTCTAAATCGTCACTAGAAAATATTTTTTGAATTAAACGCAACTTTTAGTAGTGTTGTGGTGTATTAGTACCATAGTACACTAGTTTAATTCATTAAAATGCTGGAAATAAGCCATCTTTCATACGCATACGGATCTAAAAAGCCACTTTTTGACCAGCTGAAGCTATCACTTCCTTCAGGGAATATTTATGGGCTTTTAGGTAAGAATGGAGCAGGCAAGTCTACATTGCTAAAAATAATTTCTGGATTGTTGTTTCCTAAATCTGGTGAAATAAATGTAATTGGTCATATTCCTGAAGAAAGAGATCCGGCATTTCTGAGAGAGGTTTATTTAATCACGGAGGAGTTTGACCTGCCTGATATGACCATTTCCCAGTTCCTGAAATTTTATAGTCCGTTTTATCCTAGGTTTAACCAGGTCGCTATGGCAGGGTATCTTAAAGAATTCAAATTGGAGTCCACAGATGCACTGAATTCCTTATCCTATGGTCAAAAGAAGAAATTATTGTTGTCATTTGGTTTGGCTACTGATTGTAAACTTTTGATTCTGGATGAACCTACCAACGGTTTGGATATTCCTTCTAAAAGCCAGTTTCGCAAGGTAGTGGCCAATGCCATACATGAAGATCGTACTTTTATCATTTCTACTCATCAGGTGCGTGATATGGAAAACCTGATTGATCCAGTGATCATACTGGATGAAGGTGAAGTCGTTTTCAATGAATCTTATGAGTGCATCACTGAAAAACTGGCTGTGAGTAAGTCAGTCACTGCACCTTCAGAAGAGGGGCTGGTTTATGCCGAAGCAATTTTTGGAAGCTATACGGTAGTCAGGGAAAATGATGGTAGTTTGGAGACCAGCATGAATCTGGAAACCTTATTCAATACAGTGGTCAATAGTAAAGAACGCATCTACCAAATATTCAAAAAATCATGAAGAGATTCTTTGACATATCGAGGTTTTGGATGTTATTGAAACTAGAGCTTTTCAAAAGCCGAAAAGGTATTTTGATGACCATGGTTATCTCGTTTGGAATGCTCTTCTTCGTTGGATTCCTGCTGAGTTTGTATGTAGAGCATCCGGCAATTTATGATCATACCGAGAATTATGCCTACAGTTTGTTTTTAGGTGGCTTTATCCTCAGTAGTCTGGCATTTAATGAACTTGGAGGAGGCTTAAAAAGATTGAGGTATTTGACTATTCCTGTATCTACTTTCGAGCGGTTCCTATGTATGTGGATGCTCACCTCAATTGGTTGGTTGGTCATCTACACGCTTTGCTTTGCATTGTATACCATGATCGCCAATCCCGTTGGTCAATTGATATTTGCCAATACCACCTTCAAAACATTCGATCCATTTGGTTCATTTGCCATAACCGTGATGCAGTACTATTTTGTCTTGCACGGGATATTTCTTTTAGGAGCTGCCCATTTCAGGGGATATGTCTTTCCCAAAACCATGGTGGTGATCATTCTGATCCTTTTGGTCAGTGTGGGGCTGTTATACCTCTTTTTGAAAGACGAATTTCTATCAGATCATTATTGCACCGTGGAGGGTGAGTGCGAGCTGGTGGATGCTTTTATTGTGCACCCGGTTGGAGTCATGTCGAAAGTGTTATTTTGGTATGTATTGGCACCACTTACCTGGTTTTTATCTTATCTGGGACTAAAAGATCAGGAGGCATAATGGAGTTTAAGGATAACCAGGCCATATATCTTCAGATTGCAGATCTTTTTTGTGAGAATATCCTTTCGGAAAAGTGGCTGCCAGGAGATCGCATCCCTTCAGTTCGAGAAATGGCTGTGAATATTGAAGTAAATCCAAATACGGTTATGAGAACATTTACCTACTTACAGGACAAAGGGATTATTTACAACAAAAGAGGGATCGGCTACTTTGTGGCAGATGAAGGTTTTGAACTCACCAAAGGATTGAAGAAGAATGATTTTATTAGTCAGGAACTCCCTGAGGTCTTCAGAGCAATGGATTTGTTGAATTTGACCATTGATGATGTGAAATCCTACTATCAGAAATACAAAAACGGAACGATCCAATGAAACAGAGCAAAAAAGTACTGAGCGGAGTTGGAATAGCCATTTTAGTGATGTTTCTTATTTCGGTTTTCTTCCTGAAACAGGAAGCCAAACTTGTGGTGGCCAATTACCAGGCTGAATCTAATTTCAGAACTCATGAGGTGGGCACATTTGATCGAATTGTTTTTGGAAGCGGCTGGGATGTAATCATCTCAGGAATGGGCGGTGAGTTTGTTTCCATCCAGCACAATGACACCAACAATCCTAAAGTACGAAATGACAATGGGACTCTTTATTTTGAAATGACCAGGGATTCTTCCAGAACAGCACCAGTTAGTGTGAATATTAGAGCAGAAAATATTGAATATATCAAAGCAGCGAGCGGTACAAATATCCATTTGGTATCATTAGAAATCGACTCGCTGAGCGTAGAAGTAGAAGATCATCAGTCACTAGCCACAACCAATTGTGCTTTTGGCTATTTCACGATCACATCTGAGGATGGCATTGTATTCGAATCAAAAATTACCGAATGATTATGAAGCTTTAAGAAAAGTCTAAACATCAAAATGTATTAACCACCACGTAATGGGCTCTGGAGCCCAAATAGGAAAGTGCGTCCAATTCATTTCTTGGAAAGGATGGCTGGATCCAGGCTCCGAATCTATTACACAACCACTTACACTCAATATGAAACTAAATCGACTCAGAGCGATAACAGGACTATTATGCCTAATGGGGATCATTCATGCCCAGGCTCAGGAAAAATTTACCCTTAGTGGGTATCTCAAAGATGCCAGTAATGGCGAAGCGCTAATTGGCGCTACAGTTTTGGTCAATGAACTTGGAACTGGAACAGTCAGCAATGTCTATGGATTTTACTCTATAACACTGCCTAAAGAAAACTACACTTTGACCATTCGGTACATTGGTTTTGAAGATGAACAAATGGAGGTTGATTTGATAGACAATCGACGGCTCGATGTGGAGTTGAGATTTGAAGAGCAAAAGCTTCAAGAGGTTGTAGTCTCAGGAAAGGCAGAAGACGAAAATGTATCCAGTGTGCAAATGAGCACTGCTGAACTTGGGATCAAATCAATCCAAAAAATGCCCGCCTTTGTAGGAGAAGTAGATATTATCAAGAGCATCCAACTTTTGCCTGGAGTAACATCGGTAGGTGAAGGAGCTTCGGGTTTTAATGTGCGTGGTGGCAGCGTAGGGCAGAACCTCGTTTTGTTGGATGAAGCTCCGGTATATCAATCCTCTCATATGATGGGGTTCTTCTCCGTATTCAATCCTGACGCGGTGAAAGATGTGAAGCTTTACAAAGGAGGCATTCCTTCGCGTTATGGCGGAAGACTTTCGTCCATTCTTGACATTCGCATGAAAGAAGGCAACAATAAAGAATATGATGTTTCAGGTGGTGTTGGCACTGTCTTTAGCCGTCTGGCTGTTGAAGGGCCTATAAAAAAGGACAAAGCCTCTTTTATCATCGCGGCACGTCGGTCCTATGCAGATGTCATTGCCAAGCTGTTTACGGATGCGCTTTCAGACGGATCACAGCTCTATTTTTATGATCTCACGGCCAAGACCAACTATAATATCAATGCAAATAATCGTATCTATGCTTCGGCTTACCTGGGTAGGGATGTATTTGGTTTTGATGCCAATCAGGGTTTTGATTGGGGAAACCGAACGGCTTCATTCCGCTGGAACCGGTTGTACAGTGATAAGTTGTTTTCAAACCTGTCCTTGTTTTACAGCAACTATGACTATGGCTTCAAGTTCGGAAATGAGCAGGATCTTTTCTCTTTTGGGTCTGAGATTAGCACTTTCAATGTCAAACCTGAATTCAGCTGGTTCCTGAATGCCAGGAATGAGATCACTTTTGGGGGCGAAGGGATTCTCTACTTGTTTGAACCGGGTAGCATGCTCAATAAAACGGATGGTGAAAGTACCAATACCAGTCTTGAGTCTCGTCGGGCGCTAGAGGCGTCCGTTTACGCCGGTAATGATCAGAGGCTGGGGTCTAATCTCACAGTCCAGTATGGCATAAGGTTGAGCTATTTCAATTATCTGGGTGGGACTGCATATCATTATAATGACACCATTCCCGGTCGAACAAAACCGCTAAAGAGTGAAACGAAGTACAAAGACTGGGCGTCAATTGCTGATTTCCTCAATGTAGAACCAAGATTGGCTGTTAATTATCAGTTTTCAAGATCAACCGCAATCAAGGCAAGTTATAACCGAATGAACCAGTACATTCATTTGATTTCGAACACCACTGGCTCTACACCAATAGATATTTGGCAGGCTTCTACCAACAATTTGAAGCCACAACGAGCAGACCAGGTTGCCCTGGGGTACTTTAAAAACCTGGCGAATAATCAATATGAATTATCTGCAGAAACTTACTACAAATGGATGCACAACCAGGTGGATTACATAGATGGAGCAGATGTATTTGTGAATAAGTACCTCGAGTCTCAATTGCTTAGCGGTGAAGGAAGAGCCTATGGCCTGGAGCTTTATGCCAAGAAGAACGAAGGTCGGTTGAGTGGTTGGGTGAGCTATACGCTCGCCTGGACTGAAATGCGTGTGGATGGAATCAATTTCGGATCGGATAAAATCAATAGAACTGGCAAGTGGTACCCAACACGTTATGATCAAAGACATAACCTGAAACTTGCAGCATTCTTTGATTTGAATGATCGGATCACTTTCTCTACCAATTTCACTTATCTCTCAGGAACACCAGGCACTTTTCCTACTGACAGAATTACCGTGGGTGGTTATGTGGTGCCTTATATCAACAACAACGAAAGGAACAACTTTAGAATACCAGACTATCACCGACTCGATTTGGGGATGACCATCAACAATGTCTGGCGAGGGAAGAAGGGAAGAAGTGGTGAGGACAGCATTGTGATCTCAGTCTATAATGCTTATGCACGCCAGAATCCTTTTAGCATCTATTTTTCACAGCAGCGCGAGCGACAGCAGTCAGGGCTTCCACTCGAAACTTCAGCAACTCAGCTGTCAATGATTGGTACTGTAATACCCGCACTTGCTTACAACTTTAAATTCTAATTACTTATGAAAAACGTCTTATATATTCTCATAGGCATGACATTCGCAAGCTGCGAATATGAAGTAACACCAAAACTGGCCGAGCTTGCAAACCTGATGGTAGTGGATGCCTGGCTGAACAATAAAGTAGAAAGACAAGTGATCAACATCACCAGGTCCCAGCCTTATTTTGACAACAGTAAACCAGTAAAGATCCCTGATCTTGAAGTCAGTCTGATCGATTTAACTGATGGCACTGTTTTCTACTTCGAGGAAGGGCCTGATCACTATTATTGGGAACCAACCGACGAAGGCTTAGGCCAGATAGGGCATAGCTATCGATTGCTAGTGGAATCTGCCGAAGAAACGTTTGAAGCTATAGCCTCACTCAACCGCACTCCAGATATTGATTCAATCATTTACGAATACAATACACCTAATTTCCTTCTCAATGAGGTTCACTACACTGTACAGTTTTATGCTACAGATCCTAAAGGACCTGGTGACTGCTACTGGATCAAAGCATGGAAAAACGGACAGTTTCTTGGACAGCCAGGTGAGCTCAACATGGCTTATGATGCCAGCGTGTCTCCAGGCCAGCCAATAGATGGACAGGTGTTTACCTACCCGATTCGGTTTGGCTTTATTAACCCTTACACTGATGATGAGACCCGGGAACAAACTTCACCTTATAGAATTGGAGACTCTTTGTATGTAGAGGTCCACTCTATTGATCGGGCTGGTTATGACTTCCTCTACAACTTGTATTTCCAGATCAACCGGCCCGGAGGTTTTGGAGAGTTGTTTTCGTCACCACTATCAAATGTGTCTACCAATATTCAAAGCACGGATCCAAACTCCACTACTGCAGTAGCAGGATTTTTCAATATTTCAGCTGTTAGAGGGCAAGGATTGAAACTTAGTCAGGAAGTAGCTGACCAGGCGAAAGAAAAGCATTAAACACTAATCCTGCTACGTCAAGTTTAATAACCCTATATGCTGAAACAACTTCAGTACGAATACCTGGGTGATAGAATGAAGTGAAAAGCAAGTAACGTCATGCTGAATTCATTTCTGTATCTAAACTTGATGAAGCAGAACTAATAAATATATCAATTAAATACTAAAAGAAAGAATCATGAAAACTGCAGAAGCAAAGCAAATGACCAATTCTCCAAGTTGTGTATATCTACTTGGGATGATTGGCGCCGGTATCTACTTCATCTCCAATGCCTCAGGGTTTTGGGATGGTGTTTTGGGTTTCCTAAAAGCATTGGTGTGGCCTGCATTCCTTGTTTTTGAAGGATTTAAAAGCATTGGTGTATGACGACCGTAGCTAGTACAAAGAATCTAAAAACTACCCGGTTCAGCTCTTTGGGTGCTTTGAACCGGTCAGCGGAAATCTGGTTTGTAGTCGCTGTAATAGGACATGGTTTGTTTGCCTATTACATAATGGCAGGTTATGGTCGCTTGGCTGTATCAGGAGATTCTGCCACCGCAAATGAAATACTTCCTACAGGGATTATAAGTGGTGACCTAATAGGCAATCTGTTTTTGATTGCTCATCTCTCACTTGCTTTCGTTATAACATTCGGAGGTCCTCTACAAATTTTACCCCAACTCCGAAAACGGGCAATGGGTTTTCATCGATGGAATGGCAGGATCTATATAATTACCGCCATTGTGATCAGCATTGCAGGACTCTATTTGACATACTTTAGGGAAAGTCCTATTGCTGGTATTTTAAACCAGCTGGGCATTACACTTAATGCCGCATTGATTATGATTTGTACAGTTATGACCATCCGGTCAGCCAGGTCACATGACGTCACCAAACACCGAAGATGGGCACTACGCACTTTTCTGATGGTAGCCGGTGTCTGGTTTATGAGACTTGGTTATGGTTTTTGGATTTTCATTCACAATGGCATGCCTCCGGGAATCACCTCAGATCTCCAGGGACCATTTGATATATTTCTGGCTTTTGCCAATTCGCTGCTACCACTGGCTTTTCTCGAACTCTATTTTTATGCCCAGAATCGTGGAAGTGCAATGACACGTTGGGTGGTATCAGTAGTAATCATTGGATTGGCTATAGCTACAGGAATCGGCATTTTCATGGCTCTTCAAATTTTTTGGCTGCCTCGTCTTTAACTCTATTCTCTGAATCCAAATCTTTAAAACTATGAATACCCTAACGAAACAAAATGCACGAATGGCCGGTGCCTGGTATTTAGCCATCATCATTTTCGGTGTTTATGCTGAGTTTCTGGTAAGAGGATCATTGATTGATCACTCGAGTGCCCAGCTTACGGCAGAAAATATAATGGGCAATGAACTTCTATTCAGATCGGGAATTGTGAGTGATGTGATTTGCCAGCTGTGTCATTTATTCCTGATTTTTCATTTCTACAAAATGTTTTCACCGGTCAACAAAAGTCAGACTTTGTTTATGGTGAGCTGCGTGATCATCAGCGTAGGAATGACCATCCTCAACCTGATGCATCATTTTATGCCATTGATCCTATTAGGTGATACTTCGTTTTTATCATCACTCTCAGCAGGTCAGTTGCAGGATCTGGGCTTATTGTTTATGAAGTTGCACGGATATGGTTATGGCATTGCAGGAGTTTTCTTTGGGTTGTGGCTCTATCCATTGGGTGTCCTTGTCAATCAGTCTGGCGCGTTCCCAAAAATACTCGGGTGGCTGCTCAAATTGGGGTGTTTTGGATACCTCATAGAGTTTATCGTCGTATTTCTGGTGCCCGATCTCAATTGGATTACCTATCCCGGATTACTTATTGCATTGATTGCTGAGTTTGGCTTTTGCTTCTATTTATTAATTGCAGGACTTAACCATAAAGACTATGAACTTGCTCATTCTTAAATCAGATATCTATACAAAAAGTCGCCAGCAGTTGGCGGCTAAGGTTTTAAATCAACATCCTGCCATCGCCAAATGGACGGTAGACCGGGAGGATGTGGACAATGTACTCCGCATAGTAAGTAAGCGAAGTATTTCAGAACGAGACATTCAGAAACTTATCGAACCATTAGGGCTTCACTGTGAAGACCTACCAGAATAACAATAATTATGAAAGCAATTATATTTGAGCACTATGGTGCTCCGGACGTATTGAAGTTTGTAGAATTGGACAAACCAGTACCTCAACCCAATGAAGTTTTGGTGAAGGTAAATGCAGCGGCCCTTAACGCAGCTGATTGGCATGTCATGCGGGGTAAACCCTATTTTATGAGATTGATGTTTGGCCTGACTAAACCCAAAATCAATCGATTCGGTTGTGATCTTGCAGGTGTGGTGGAATCAGTCGGAGAGGAGGTTGAAGATTTCAAAATAGGTGACGAGGTGTATGGAGAAGTCACCGGAAAGAATTTTGATGGATTTGGCGCTTTTAGGGAATACCTCTGTGTAAGCCCTGAGGACTTAACGATTAAACCGACCAACCTTTCCTTTGAAGAAGCGGCAGCCGTTCCTCTTGCGGCTATGTCAGCTCTCCAGGGCTTGAGAAAGGGAAATTTAAGAGCAGGTGAGCACTTGTTAATCAATGGTGCATCTGGTGGTGTGGGCACTTATGCAGTCCAATTGGCCAAAGTGATAGGCGCAAAGGTTACTGCCGTATGCAGTACTTCCAAAATGGATTTGGTCAAGTCTCTGGGAGCAGATGAAGTGATTGATTACAAGGCAATAGATTTTGTGGAATCTGGAATGCTTTATGATATGATTTTCGCTGTGAATGGAACGCGGCCATTAATGCACTACAAGAAAGCCCTGAAGCCACAAGGCAGATATGTGATGTGCGGTGGAGGCAATAGACAGCTCTTTGAAGTGCAATTTCTTGGAGGGATTCTTTCAAAGAAGAACGGACAGCAGTTCCATACCCTGATGGCCAAATCTCAGAAGGAAGATATGATCTTTTTAAAAGAACTAATTGAGTCAGGAGATTTGAAACCGGTAATTGATAGAACCTATCCACTTAAAGAAACGTCAAAGGCTATGGAATACCTTGAGGAGGGTCATGCCAGAGGGAAAATTGTGTTACATATTGCAAATTGATTCTGTTATGTATGCAACCAATTGGGACAAGTCTGCATCTAAGGATTAATACTCATCATTAAGGACTATGAAAAGATTGATTTTACTCATATCAATGTTTATTTGCATTCAAGCCCATGCTCAATCTATTAAAGGAGTGGTCATGGACAAGGAAGCCAATGAGCCGCTTTCATTCACCAATATTGGTGTGAAAGGAAAAAGCACAGGAACAATCTCTAATGTGGAAGGTCGGTTCATCCTGGATCAAACGGGACTCTCCGATTTGGACACTGTTGTCTTCTCGTACATTGGTTTTCAAACAGTCAAAAAGACTGTGGCTGAACTTAAAGAACCGGAGGAACTTGCGGTCAACATGAATCCTTCTACCATGAACTTAAGTGAAGTCTCCATTTACTCAGGGGAAATTGATGTGAAAGATATCCTGGAGCAAGTAAGGGAAAATTTCAACAAGAACCATCCAAAGCCAATGGGCAAGCAGCGGATATTCTTGCATAAGTATGAGGAAACGCCATTCAGGGACCGTAACCAAATAGATATCAAAAAATCAAATTTTGAAGGCCTGGATGAACAAACTGCCAATGAGTTTATCGCTATGCTACCTGATAAGTTCACGGAGTATCAGGACATCATTGTAGATGTATATCGAACTACGGGAGAGCGTAAGCTTGTGCCGATCGATGCTGTATCTCTTGAAGAAGACTCGCAGAAAAACCTGGTGAAAGATATTGAAGAAAAGATGAGTTCCTTTTTCAAGGATATTGAATCAACTAGGGAAGAAGAAGGCGTTTATTATAAATTCAGAACTGGAATCTTCGCTTTTAAAGATGATGGTGAGGTACATCACGACACAGTAGAGGTGGAAGGTAAATCAGATTCCCTGAACTTGAACTTTCCGGCATCCAAAGACATGATCCAGGGGAGAATGGATTTTCTTACTGGTGAATACGCCAGCATCAATAGCGATAATTGGGAGTTTATCAACAAACCAGGGAAGTATCGTTACAAACTTGGTGAACTTACTGTATATCTGGATGAATTGGTATACCCGATCTCTTTTGAGCCTAGAAATGGAGGTCTCTTCAGTGGAACAATGTATATCAGTGCAATGAATTATGCGGTTATTCGGCTGGATTTTCAATATGGAGCCGGCAAGAGCAGTGAAAATTTCCACTTATTGGGCATTGGGCATTCTATCAAAAACAAAGAAGGCCATGTAATCTTTGAGCGCACAGATAAAGGCTATTTTGTGAAATACATCTATGCCAGTGAGCGTGAAGTCGGTTCGGTTGACCGGAGTTTTTCCATTATGAAAAAGCAAAAGCGATTTTTGTGGGATAAGGAACTCAACGAAATCAAGATGGATGTCTCGCTGAAATTTGATACTGAGGTGTTTTACGAGTTCCTGGTGCTCAACCGTGAAGAAGTTGGAGCAGATGTGATTAGTCAGATCACAGAACCAAAAAGCATAGAGTTCCGCAAGGAATATTCCTATTCTGCCAGTATGTGGAATGACCGAACAGTCATCGCACCAACAGCTGAATTGAAAAAGTATCAGCGGGTAGATTAATAGTCACTATCCCTTAGTTTCTCACGTTCCTTTTTGCGTTTAATCCTAGCGCGTTGGCGCTTGTTTTTCTTACGATCTTTGTCTTTGATAATAATGGTTCGTACTGAGATACCCACTTGGCCCATGTACCAGTCATCACGTCCATAGAGATTGAAATTGGGTTTGTAGTCCAGGGAAACATTAAATCCAAGCAAGGACAGTTCTGCTCCAACCATAAGGTCTACACCCAGGGTTTCGTTACCATAGGTAGTGATGACTTCTTTGGTAGTCGGATTTTCAAAATTTGATTCCTCATTTCCGAACGCAACACCAGCTCCGGTGATCAATGTCAATCTTTTGGTAAGTACCGGGTAATGCTTTTTCATCAATCCATGGGCAGTTGTGTTTCTATTGAAATCAGATTGTACAATACCTTCCAGTGTCAGGTGCTTAAACAATCGCTGCTCTAAGGAGACACCTATTTTCCTATGCTCATCATTTCCAACCCTTACGCCAAAAGTAGTTCCGTATTTTTGAGACGTGGCTTCCACGGCCAGCAAACTCAAGATAAGTCCCAGTATTATCCTATTCATTTACCTGTATTTGCAGGCACAACGTGTCAACCCATGGATAATTATTAATAACGTTGGATATTGTAGGTTAGAAGGATGGTTTTTCTTCGAATTGGGAGATATGCTCGATAAATGTCTGCATAAGTTCAGGCCTGATGTCTGCTCTTCTTGGGAAATCAAAATTAAGGGGATCTCGCTGGCGCCCCTTATACCAAACCCTCAGGCACAAATGTGGTCCGGAAGACAATCCTGTAGACCCCACATAGCCAATTACCTGTCCATATTTTACGGAATCACCAACATGAATAGAAGAATCAATTTTTGACAAGTGTAGGTACTGGGTGGTTAAGTCTGCACTATGGTCAATTTTAATGTTGTGACCATTCGCCCGGCCATATTGAGCTCGGGTAATGATCCCATCTTTGGCTGCTTCGATAGGGGTTCCTTCTCTGGCTTCAAAATCCATCCCGTAATGGGCACGATATGAGCGTCTAACAGGGTGAAGTCTTTTTTGCGCATAAAGCGAAGTAATGAGATCAAACCGGAGCGGAGCGTGGCTCAGGTTTTTGCCTTGTTCATCAAAATACTCGGTGCCATCGCCATTGTCAAATCCAAATCCTCGATAAGTGATTCCATCATGGTTAAAGGCAACGTAAAGAATATCTCCTGTACCTATTACTTCTCCATTGTGCGATTCTTCCTCGTAGATTACACTAAAATGATCCGAAGGTACCAAATGCTGAAAGTCTATCTTCCAGGCAAGTACACTTAAGATTTTGTCAGCAAGGTCTTCAGGAGCATTTTGATTGATCACCGTTTGTGCAAGTGAGGATTGAATGTTGGTTTTAAGAGATCTAACATGCTTTACAATCACCTTGTCCACAACAGATGCTTCTTTCAATCTAAAGTCAACAAGTAGTTCTTGTTTGTCCTTAAGATCATAGATGAGTTTGTATGGATCACCCGTTTGCTTATCGAAATAAACGTCATAAGTCTGACCTACCTGAAATTTTTTCAGATCAAATACTTGCCCTATGTTATAAGCCAATGAGTTGGCCGTTTCGACGGGTAAATTGAGTGTTTTGAGAATTTGATGAAACGAATCCCCATAGTTCACCTTGTATGCTCTAACCAATGGTTTGGAATAATCAACCGGAACATTGATTGAATCCACATTTTCTTCATTTGGGCCAAACCTGTTGCCCGGGTCAAAGGAAACCTGTGTGAAGTTCACCGCATTCACCGCAGTGTCAAATGGGTAGCTAGACCAAATAAGAGTTGCTACTATTGATAAAAGTAGCAGTATGAGTATTCTTTTCACAGTGGAGTGTTCGAACTACGTTTAATCAATCTCAAATTTAAGGTAAATGGTCAAGACAAGCCACCTTTTATTCATTTGAATGCACAACAAGCAGTTATATGAGCTCATTTTTGGCTTTAATGTGCACGAAGGCAAGCAATGGCAATACTTAAAAGCGTTCAGTTTGAATTTTCAGGAATGGTTAGATTAGTCCTTTCATTGTCAAGTTTAGATACTGAAATGAATTCTAAATGACATTACTTAGTTTTAATCTTGGTTCTATCAACCTAGGGGTCATACTGAACTTGTTTCAGATCTGCGTTTATAACTTTTACAAAGTAGGATTAATCAAAGTGAATCGTTTTTTTAAATCTTTTGGGCCTGGACTACTAGTTGCTGCTACAGGAGTGGGAGCTGGAGACTTAGCTACTTCGGCATTGGCTGGAGCAGAGATAGGTGTTGTTGCCATATGGGCAGTGATCTTTGGAGGAGTCATAAAATACTGGCTAAACCTGGGACTTGTTCGTTGGCAAATCGACACTGGCACTACTTTGATAGAGGGGGCAATGCATTATTATGGTAGAGTGGCTCAGTATGCCTTTTTGGTCTATTTGATGCTGTGGGGTTTTCTGGTGGCTGTGGCTTTAATGAGTGCAAGTGGAATTGCTCTGCATGCCATTTTACCAATTTTTGAAGATGCTGGGCGAGCTAAGATCGTATTTGGAATCGTGCTCAGCCTGGTTGGTGTAGTCATGGTAAGATATGGTGGCTATCAGCAGTTTGAAAAAATCATGAGCATTGCAGTGCTGCTTATGGTCATAACGGTCACCTACACATTTTTTGGTTTGGATAGCTCAACCTCTACCCAAATGAGTGATTTAATGGTGCTACCACGAGCAGAGGATTGGGCCTGGTTTATTGCCGTATTAGGAGGGGTTGGCGGTACCGTAACGGTACTTTGTTACGGGTACTGGATCAAAGAACATCAAAGAAGCGGCGAATCAGGGATGAAAACATCAAGGATTGATCTCGGTGTCTCATACTCTATTACTGTATTGCTTGGTGTAGGCATGGTTGTTATTGGTTCCAATATCAGGGTGACTGGAGGTGGTGCTGGTTTGCTGGTGAACTTATCAAAATTACTGGAAGAAGAGTCAGGTGAGATTGCCGGATGGGTATTTAAGATTGGTGCTTTTGCAGCCATCTTTAGCAGTTTACTGGGTGTGTGGCAAAGTGTACCATACTTATTTGCGAATCTGGTCAACCAAATCAAGACAAAAGAAAATCCATCAGTTATTGATACCGGTTCCAACGTTTATCGTCGTTCCCTATATGCCCTGTCGATTGTTCCTATGCTTGGTGTCCCGATCGGGTTTGCCAGAATGCAACAACTTTATGCATTATGTGGTGCGCTTTTTATTCCTCTTTTGGCGGTGACGCTGATCATTCTTGGCCTGAGCGGGTATGTTGGTCATAAACCCCGAAAAGTAGCAATTGTCTTGAATGGTTTTATTTTGCTATTTTCATTATATCTGGTTGTGAAACTGGCTTTTTGAAGTTTTCAGACTTCCTTTTATTTTTAGATCCAGTTACAAACTGAATCTAGTAAGCTTTTATCATTTTTATTTTTGAATCGGAATTTGCGAATGGTTCTGTTGCCAGTAATCTAGATCCTATTGACTTGTATGCACAAGAACATTACGTTTTCAAGACCGGTAAATAGGTTGTTTTTGATCTATGGGTTCATTGATGCTGCATGTTTGTATTATGATGGAATTTGATTTACAATAGCTAAACTACTATTCTGTTCTCAGGGATTTTGTAGGATTGGCAATAGCCGCCTTCAATGTATTGTAACTAATTGTAAACTGAGCAACAATCACAGCCAGAAATGCCCCGAGGAACACGTGCCAAATGGATATATCAACCCTGTAGGCAAAGTTTTCCAACCAACCACTCACGAAATAGATGGATACCGGTACAGCAATCACAATGGCTAAACCAACAAGTTTTAGGAAATCAAGGGACAGCATTTTCAGTAATGATGGGACTGAAGCCCCAAGTACTTTCCTGATGCCGATTTCCTTAACTCGCTGCTGTGTGGAGAATAGGGACAATCCATACAATCCGAGACAGGCGATGGCAATTGCCAGCATGCAGAAGACCAACACGAAAGTATTGAACCGATCCTCTGATTTGTAATGGTCGTTGAACCGATCTCTCAAATATTCGTGGTTGAATGCCACAGGAGCACCCCATGCACTCCACTTGTCTTCCACAAACCTCAAAAGCTTGTTGGTGTCCTGCTCAGTGACTTTAACTACGATACCAGTACCATCAATGTTATGAATCACTATGGGATCAATAGACATCTGGAGCGAGTGGTGATGGAAATCCTTTACTATTCCTATTACAGTACCTCTTTTGACCAGTGCCCAGTCACCACTGCTGGCTGTATAATATTCTATCGTTTTCCCAATGGGGTCTTCCCAGGAATCTCCATATTCCTCAATGGCCCTTTTCCAACCGGATTCGTTCAAAATGAAAGTTGCCGAATCCATTGGTTTAGCCGGATCAAATGACCGGCCCATCACGAGTTCCAAATCCAACGCTTCGATCATTCTTTCCCCAATATAAAAGCCACGCCAACCATCACCATAGGGATTATCCAGATCGTTATTCCCCTCAAATTTATAACTCCAGTAATAGGCATTATCCCCTGGTACATGCCTTGTATTGGCAACTACCTGCACTCCGGGTGTCTCTTCAAGCTGACTTTTGATTACAGGCCATTTTTTCTTTAGCTTATCAGAACTCCCAAAGTCAAAACTTAGGACATTGTCCACATCAAAACCGAGATTTTTTTCCTTGACAAACCGCATCTGGTCATAGATAATCAGTGAAGAAACAATTAAAACCACGGAAGTAGCAAACTGCCCAACAACAAGTACCTTTCGGAAGGTGCCCATTCCAGCCTGTTTATGACTTCCTGATTTTAATGAATCAATAGGTTTAAATGAAGAAAGAACCAGTGCCGGATAAATACTGGTAAATAGGGCAGTGAAAAGGAATATTAGGATTACTGCGATGATGATCTGTTGAGGGTTAGCAAATGACCTGTAGAGATTTACCTCAGCGAAGGTGTTCACCCAGGGAATGACCAAAGCAACTAAAGCTCCAGCCACCAAAAAGCCGATAAGCGTAACTAGCACTGATTCAGTTAAAAATTGACTGATAAGTTGTTTTTTGTGGGCTCCAAGTGTTTTTCTAAGACCTACTTCCTTGCTTCTTTTATTGGCCCTTGCTGTAGCTAGGTTGATGAAGTTAATACTGGCTATAAGTAGAATAATCAAGGCAATGGCCATAAATGTACTGACCTGCTCACTATTGCCGTGTGAGGCGTAATCATTGTTTAGATGACTGGACTCTAAATAAAGGTCTTCAAGAGGCATAAAATCAATCAAAACAGTATCACCCGGATCAACGTATTTTCTCCAGATTTCTTCGTAATAAGCCTCCACTTGCTCTGGGTCTGCCTTTTGGTCAAGCTGAACATATGTGCCTACCCAATCATTTGGCCAGCTTTTCATAAGTCCTGCCATCCTGGGATTGTCTTCAACCAGCTGGAATGGAACTACAATTTCAAACTGAAGGTGAGAATAGTAGGGGATATCCTTAAAAATTCCGGTGACATTCAGCGAGGTAATTTCACCATTAAGATCTTCCATTTTTAATATTTGACCGACTCCACTTCCACCTCCAAACAGTTTGTTGTTCATAGACTCAGAGAGTACCACTGAATATTTTTCTGACAAGCATTTGCTTACATCCCCGGAGACCAACGGAAAACTAAAAAACTCAAAAAAATTACTTTCTGCCATCAAAATATCTTCTGTGAATACCTGATCGTCTTTGACCGAAATGCGGCGATTTCGAGTCCAGGGATTGATGCGCATGGAAGCGACAACTTCTGAATATTCCCGTTCGTAAATAGGCCCGGCCTGTGCATTGATGAATCCATAGATATGCTGAAGACGATAAATATTTTTACCATTCTCATGGAATTTGTCATAACCGGTTTCAATAGAGAGGTAAAGAAAGATGATCAACACACAAGCAAGTCCGACACCAAGACCGGTTACGTTGATGATTGTATTTAACCTGCTTTTCAGAATGTTGCGAAATGCTACTTTGAGGTAGTTTTGAAACATGCTTAGTGTGTTTGAAGATTGATAATGGCGACCTTTTCGGTACATTTTGGAGAACCGTAAGACTTCAAAGAAGTAATAGACATTGGCTCTGGACGTGCCTTTGGTAGCGGCTATTTCTGAATAAACTTCGTCAAGATCACCAGAGATTTCTTCAAGTAGTTCCTCACTGACCAGCGAGTGAAGTAGTTTCCGGATCCAAAATGGTGGCTGGGGCATGTTATTGAAATTTGAAATCGACGTTTAGTAAATCTGAGAAAAGCTGTTCTCGTTTGTTGCGAACTTCTTTTAACGCTGCCAATCCTGATTGGGTAATGGTGAAGTAACGTTTGCGCTTTCCTCCACGCTCTGGCGTGGCTTCACCAAACTCGCTAATTAAGTAGCCTTTAGACTCCAATCGGTTTAAAACAGTGTGTACCGAGCTCAATACCACCTTTCTATTCATTTTGTCCAGTAGTTCTTTTCGGATGACAACTGCGTATGCTTCAGGGTGCAATGCTCCGGCAATAAGCATAACCAACTCTTCTAATTCACCGATATTCTCTCGAATCATGTTAATATTCTGATTTGTCGATTTAATAATACGGATAAATTTATATAAAGTTCTGATTTGTCAATTAAATAGACAATAGTAGCCCAGATCGATAACTCAGGTGAAAAATACCCGAAATGAGGGATTGATTGCCAGCCCAGTTGTTAGGAACTTTATGGATCAACTCACCAACTAACTAACCACTATGCCCCAGGTCAAATATGCAATTGTGTCAAGATCACTGAAAACGTTCGAACAACCAGATACTTCCTCTCATTTTGAGTTTAGGCTACCGCCGGGCAAATACCGGGTGTTAGATGTCAAGAGTAATCATCCTACTGGTGATACAGATTATATACATCTGGAAGTACCCGGGTTAGGGGACGAGGAAACATGGATTTGTTCTCGATGGCAAGATCAGGAATATGCGGCTACTGTCGTGGAAGAAATACATAAAAGACCCTTAAAGGACTTTAGTAATGATCCTATGGCCATTGATGAGCAAGAACTTATAAAACTGCTACCGCTCTTTCACGCTTTTGAATATGATCTGGATCGTGCAAGGTATCCGGTTGAAATCAGTGGTTTCAGAACTCCGCTGGCTCCACCATACACCAATAACTGCTGTACTTTTGTGGAAGGATTAATAGCTGGGGCATGGAAAAATACCCACAATTATCAATGGAGTAAAGAAAAACATGGACAGATGATGATATTCTCCAATGATGATTTTTTCTCACCAGTTACCTGTTTGTTAGACTCAGAAATTGCAGTGGATTTGACGGATGAAGACAATATGCCACCTCCGTGGACTGTGATTCAGGGATGGAGAAAGCAATGGAGCGGTGGTCATACATTTATCATTTTGGGACACCATGAAGAAACAGACCGCATTCTCACCCTTGAATCTAACTCAGCGTACCGAATGAATGGAGTAGGGTATCGAATGATTGGAAACCTGCGTGATTATCCCCAACCACCGGCCAACTGGTGGAACCGTGAAGACCTATGGACTTGGGAGCGATTGAAATCGGTGTATCGCTTTCGGAAAATGGCCAAGCTCAAAGTAAACAACTTAACATGGGCAGGCGTGTGGTAGTCAATTGATTTGTATGGGTTTGAATACCTCCTTAAATTGCTTGAAATTTTGAAGATTATATGTTTGACGGTGCTGATTTTCCTCAACCTCTGGATGAAGATCTCTTTGATATCTGGTTAGAAAATGGCCGGTCCAGTAAGTTGAGTTACAACTATATGTTGATCATTTGGGATGATTTTGAGGCCAACTACCAGCCTGTATATGCTGAGGACAGAAGTGAACTTGATAAGTATGAACACTATAGCAGGTCTACCGGCAGAGAATCGCTCGTAGCTGCCTATGATCTATTCTCGGAATCTCGCATTCATTCAGATCGATGATTTTGCGCATGACCTATTGGATATAGAGTTTTTTCTTTTTGTACATTTTTACGATCAGGTAACCCAAAAGGGCCATACACAACCATCCGATACCCGCGATCATCCCCGCTAGAACATCACTTGCGTAATGTGCTCCCAGATAAACCCTGCTCCAACATATAGTTAGAATCAATAGAATGAGCATTAAGCTAAAGAGCCATTTGATGAACCGGTTTTCTACAACCCTCCAGACGAGGAAGATCATAAACCCATAAAATACTACTGAAAGCATGGAATGGCCGGATGGAAAACTCGATAGCCTGGCATTGACCAGTACATCAATAGACGGCCTCTGACGGTCAAAAAGATCTTTAAGAACATACATGACCACTCCAGCACCAGAAATCAGCCCACCAACGATTAATGGAGCCTTAAAGTGTTTATTGGAAATGAAGAAACCAGCCGTAAACACAACGAATAGACTTACAAACACCTGCCAGTTGCCAAATGCAGTAATAAAGTGAAAGAACTTTGTCAACGGTGGAGTGCGCATAGCAAGAGCCATTTCAGCAGCATGTGAATCCAAATTGATGAATTCATCTTCAGACATACTTTCAGCCATTTCAATAAATCCATCGATAGCCACATAACTACCGATGCCAAGAAAGGCGATCAGAAAAAGTAATTTCCAGTTTAGTTGTAAATTATTCACTCGATATCTTCATTTGGCTTATTACAAATAAACCTAACAAATTGTTTTCTTGGTCGGTGTTATGTATTAATGATTTGTCCTACTTTTTCAAGTTTAGATGCTGAAAAGAATTCAGCAGGACGTTACGTGTTTTAATCTTCGTTCTTTCAACCTAGGGGTCATAGTGAATTTGTTTCAGTATCTGTGGTTATAACTTGATAAAGTAGGTTTGCATTATACCAATAAGATATTGCATCTTATTGAGAACTAGCCTGGCTCTGTCACCAATTAGTGATAGAGTTATACGATAAATACCGAAAAGAGGGTATTTTGATATACTGATATTTTGATTTCCTTTAACCTGCATTCTCAACAGAATCCGTAATAGCAGTTCTATTGCATGATGCAGGTTTATTCACCAAACTAAACATTTCTAACATATGTCCGGCAGTGTAGCACTTGATGTGGTCATTGGGCTCGTATTCATTTATTTACTGTACAGTCTATTGGCCTCTATCGTACAGGAGATTATTTCCACTCACCTCAACCTCAGAGCCCAAAACTTGAGAGAGGCGATTAGCAGAATGCTGAATGATGATGACGATGCAGATCAGATCACATTCTGGCAAAAGATATCTGAGCGTCTCAATCTTTTCAGGTTTAATATTAAGAATGGCGCCATCAATCAATTCTATGACCATCAGGAGATCAGTGGTTTGGGTAGAAGTAAACGTAAACAACCTTCTGCGATCAATGCTACTAGTTTTGCTAAAGTGGTCTTTGACTACCTGAAGAAAAAGGGAGAAGGCATTTCTGAATTAGAAAAAGTGAAGTCGGGTTTGAAATCAATACAAGCCGGACCAGGTGCGGATATATTAGGAAAAAAGACCTGCGAATATGTTGAGTCCCTTCTCATTGATGCCCAGCATGATCTGGATAAGTTTAAGGAAAACCTCAATACCTGGTTTGATCGAACAATGGAGCAGACCACTGAATGGTATAAGCAAAGAGTTCAAATTATTCTTCTGATTATTGGGTTTAGTATTGCCTGGGTATTTAATGCAGATACTTTTGTAATCATTAAGAAACTTTCCGTCGATAAAGATTTAAGGGAGCAGATGGTCCAGCTGGCGAGCAATTATTTGGAATCAAATAGTCATGAGTACCTGGCTGTTCCTAAGCTGAAGTTGCTGGATTCGATTACGGTGGATACCACAGCAAATGCTGACACCTTAAAACAGGCCCTTGCTAATTACTCCAAAAGTGTAAGTGAATACAATGAGCGGTTGGATTCTTTGCTTGCAGTGAAAAAAGAACTTCAGAAGGATATTGACAAAGCAAATAATTTGCTAGGACAGGGTTCCTGGCTACCTGATCGCATAAAAGTTGATACCTCGGGATTTTTATATCCGACACACATCGAGCCTGATCTTGCGGGGAAAATATTCAATAAATGTGATCAGAAGGATCGTTCAGTAGCCGGGTTTGCTGATGTTACCTGGTGGAATCGGGTTGCCTACTGGTTCTTACTGCTATGGAAGCATTTCTTTGGATATCTGCTTACTGCTTTGGCGCTCTCACTTGGTGCTCCTTTTTGGTTTGACCTGCTAAACAAGCTCATGCAGCTAAGAGGTACAATATCCAAAAAGACCCCACAAGGCCGGTCCACTTCTCAAGCAACTCAATCAACTGAAATTGTAAAGGGATGACGAAAGGAGTAGTGATATGCAATTTGAATAGGAGAATGGGCAAGCCCAGTGTGAATGCTCCTAAAGTAGAACCATACTATGTCTCCGGCGATCAAGTGGAGATTGCAGAAGTTGTTTTGGGTGAAACAGAATACGACTACTATGAAGGCACGCCAACATGGTATAAGCTGAAAGATGGGAATTATGTATGGAGTGGGGGCGTCAGTTTAGACTTGAATGAGTCGATATTTCAGAGGAAGTTGAGTTTGGATGAGGATTTAAGAACAACGCCACCTGTCAGTAGTACCGATTTGGCAAAAATGGTACTCAATAATAACGTACAAATAGGTCAGGGGAATAAGGTGACCATAGCACTTCTCGATAGTGGTATAGATTCTGGCCATGCAGCACTTGCAGCTAAGATACAACACGTTAAAAACTATCAGAGTGATGGAGGTAAACGTGCACATGGTTCATTAAGCGCAGGAGTCATAGTAGCTGATGATCATATCCTCAAAGGTGTTGCCAAATCTTCCAGTCTATTGGATTTGAGGGTAGCAAATGACAATGGTTTTACAGATGATGATGCCGTTTATAACGCATTGAATGATCTTGAAAATGGTACTTATAAGGCCGATGTGATCAATCTGAGCCTGGATATTACCAATGCACTGATCCCATACATACAACCCATCGTTGACAAGCTTACTCAAAAAGGTATGGTAGTGGTGGTGGCCGGCGTAAGACCTGGCGGCAAGACGGTGATTTCCAATCTTCAAAACGTGATAAAGGTTGGTGTATTTGAAAGCTCGGAGTTTCCCGGCCTTAAGCGCTCTGGATTTGATAATGCTACCGATATTTCTTTTTTGAATACAAAATTTAAAAGCACAGGATTGTTTCCGAAGCACTCAGGTTATGGTGATTCGAGTGCTTACACTGCATTGACCTCAGGATTGATTGCTGGGTGGTTTGGTTTAAGCAGCACTCAGAACTCACTCACTGAAGCAAGGAACCTACTTACTCACATTTCATTTCCAATTCAGCAAGAAAACCAGCTTACACCCTTTAAACCCTATATTTAGATGAAAACCAAACTCACTTTCTGTCTAACAGCTTTTTTATTGACGGCCTCCGAACTTTCCGCACAGATGGCTTATCATGATGCTTTGGTTATCAAGCAAAAAGCCAATCCCAAAATCCAGACCATCACTCAAAAGGTAAATGTCAATATTACTTCTCAGCACTATGCAGCTTTGGTGAAAGCATTGTATCCTTATATGAGTCAAGTTAAGCAGGGAAGTATTGATCAAATTTCAAGTAGTATCAAGGGCTTTATGGATCAATCTATCATGACTTCAGCAGATTCAACGACTGTGAAAGGAATGATGGACCAGGTAATAACCATTCTGTCTGATGGTATTGCTGATAATCCTTTCATTGCCGTATCAGGATCAGTTCAATCATTTGATTTGTTTTCATTGGCTGGTGTAGGATCTTCAGGTTCTGCCAAGGCTTTAGTTTCTTCTATAGGTGGCCTCAATGCCACTACCTTTGCTGATGGTTATGCCCAGTTTTTGATCGAAAGAGCCAATCAGGAGCTAAACATTATGTTCTTTGATAGATTCCGGGACGTGCTAAAAGAAAGTAAGGAGTTTCAGGTTGTGTTTCCAGAAACTTTTACAATTATGAGTGTCTCTGAACCCTATGAGTATGCCTCTAAAATTCAGATCCTGAAGGAAGCTTTTAAGGAAGATTTCGAAAACCTGCTTTATCATTTAGAAGACCTTGCCAACCTGGAAAAGTATCAAGAATTGGCTGATCAAGATGATCAATTCAAATTTATATTCGTCAGTTTGGCAGGGGTCACGATCGTAAGAGACATCATAAATGGTGAGCATCCGGCGGATGTGCTGGAAAACCTGGAGGACAAAGACAGGAAAGGGTACTTACATAAAATTGACAATAATCTGTTGCCTACATTCCAAATGATCAGCGTCTTATCCAAAAGTCTCAGGGACACGTCCAACTTAAACGGTTTTGTGAAATGGGCGGATTTAAAGAAAAACATGCTCGGAGCTGATGATGAGGTGGTTTTCAGGATTTTCCTTGGACTTGTATATCAGCAGTTTAAACTAACCAATGAAGAGCAAGGTGTGGTATTTATGGACAAGAAAGGTAATGAAGTGAAGCTGGCCTCCCTTCTGGAAAATAATGCTGAGCTAATTGGCAAGCTGCAAGTAGATTACCGCAACCTTGGCGTGGCGGTGAATGATGTGGAAAAGCAAATTCAAAGAATCAAAAGCCTGCAAGAAGAAGGGGAGAAGGTAAATTTTCTTGAGTACTACAATCTGGTCGACTACTCTCTGGCTATTCTTGACCACTCGCTCAAAACACTGGAGAGTTTAGGCCTAAATGAGCATATGAATGGGTTTGATGACGTTTTCAGGTATACCTACTCCGCCAGATTATCCAATCAAGTATTTAAGAATGTGAGGGAGAAAAACTATTCCCTAGCTGTTTTACATTTCACTTCTGTATTGGACACACTCTTTAAAAATTATGATCCGAGACAGAGATTTGAAGGTCTCGACCAGGATGCCCAAGGGTTGGAACTGGTGAAATTGAACAATGAGGAATTTGATTTTAAAAGTGGGAAGAGTGCCCCAAGTGGCAAGAAGCAGATCAAGGAGGAGCTGCAACGACAAGGTGTTTCGGGCAATATTAATAAAGCCAAAAGGAAGTATCTCGATAGTGCCCAGATTGATCTAAGGTCAACTAAATTTCTAAAGTACGCTACTTTTATGGCGTCAATAGCAGAAGCGGAATCTTCAGAAGAAGTCAAGAATGCGATCAGTACCGCAGCATTACCAGCTGGTAGTGCTTCAATTAAAAAGAACAAGATCTTCAATATCTCCATCAATTCTTATTTAGGAGGATTTTATGGAAAAGAGTGGCTGGTAGCAGATGAAGGTAACGTGGATGTAAAAACATCCATGAGCACCATGGGTGTTTGGGCGCCAATAGGTTTAGCGATTTCAAAAGGTACCCCAAATTGGGACAAGCCTATGTCGTTCACATTTTATACCTCACTACTGGATGTCGGTCCGTTTGCCTCCTTCAGGTTGCAGAATCCTGATTTTGGTAACGGAGATACAGTGGATGGAGAGACTGTTGAGGATGCGGAGGTTGAGGTTTTGCCGGAAGTGCAACTAAAGAACCTGATAGCACCGGGTTTATATGCAATCGTGGGTTTGCCGAAATGTCCGTTTTCTGTAGGAGCGGGCTATCAGTGGGGGCCGAACCTGCGTGAGATTAAAAATATTTCAACGGATGGCAGTTCCACAATTGATACAGTTGAAGGTAAATCTTCTCGTTTTCAAGTGTTTTTTGCATTCGATATTCCGGTTTTCAATTTATTCACGAGTGAGAATTGATCATAACGATTTAACCCCGATCATACTAGAACTTCTATTACGGACTTCACTTGTTTCAAATCAGCCGCTTTGCTTCATTATGCCCTCATCATAGCTATACTATGCTTTCGAGACCTAACTTCCCGAGTTATTACATTAAGCCCTCATCACGAATCCTATTGCATGATCGGGTTAAAGTTAGCAAAATGCTTAGTCAGCCTTATTGATCAGCTATAGATATTGTGATGCAGTGAATTTTCTCATTAACGAAATACCCGATACTCAAATTGTAGGCTTCACAAATCTCCTTGACCACTGAAAGCCCAATCCCCATGGATTCAGGGTTTCTTGAGTGTTTTTGGAACATTGCGAACATCCGAACAGGGTCTTTGGTGCCGGCAATCCCATGATTGGAAATGATCAGTTGCTTTTGACCGGTTGAACCCTCACCTTGTTGGATCCAGATGTTACCATTTTCAATGTTGTGACGAATGGCATTTTGGCCTAGGTTTGAGGCAAGTATTTCAGCTAATACTGGATTCATAGATACCGCAAAAGGGGAGTGGCATTCATTGATGAAAGAAATATTCTTGTTTTCAAGATGCTCCTTATTCCTGTCTATATAATTGATCAGTTGCTCTACCAGATCTATTCGCTGTACTTGTTCAAATTGATTGTTTTCAATTCTGGAGAGCAGCAAAAGTGATTTTACAATCCGGGAAAGCTTGGTTGACGACTCTGAGATGTTTTGAATTGAAAGGTAATCCTCCTGGGTGAGGTGCTTGTTTTGGAGAATATTTTCAATATTAGCGTTGACAATAGACAGGGGAGTTTGGACTTCATGAGCCACGTTATCGATGAACTTCTTTTGTTGCAGGAAATCGTAACGAATCTTCTCACTCATTCTCATTACAGTTTTGTTCAGCAACTCGAACTCGTCAATTGAACTTTTTTCCAGTTGCAGATCTTTCTTGGTTTCCGGTGAGTAGATTGACAAAGTGGTTATCGTTTTGTAAAATGGTGACCAGATGGTTTTGGTAAGAAACCTGTTGATCAACGAAAACCCAAGGATCAATAAGGAAGAGAATACCACACCAAGAATGAAAATAGAATACATGATGGAATTGTATTCCACCATAGATTTTCGAATAGTGAGCTCGTACTGTTGATTGTTTAGCCTAATGGTGCAATAAAGTTGCCTGTAAGGCTCCTCTTCCTCCTCGAGAGGGTCATAAATCATGAGGGTACTAAACTGATCAGGCACCACGAGAGTTTCTGCAACACGTCTTAGAGCGTAATCATCCGTGAGGTCCAGAATCACATCCATCAGATCCTCTGAACTTTGCAGCTGGTTAATGATATAAGCTTTATCCTCTCTCAATAACTCGTCTGCTTTACCTGTAATGATACTAAGCAGCAGGAAATAGTACCCTGTAGACACCACCAGGAAAAGAGGAACTGTCAACAGCAGATAAATCTTATAGTACTTGGATAAAAGTTTCATTTCTTTTCAAACTTGTATCCAACACCGTATATGTTTTCCAAATAATCGCAACCTCCGGCAACAAGTTTTTTTCTTAGGTTCTTAATGTGGGTATAGAGGAAATCATACGAGCCAAAACTAAAATCATCAGACCATAAATGATCTGCGATGGAAGTTTTGGTAATTATTTTTTCCTTGTTGGAGACAAAAAAAAGCAACATGTCAAACTGCATAGGGGAGAATGGCTGCTTAATATCATACATATAAACTTCCTTTTTATCTACAACCAAGCGAATGTCACCATACTCCACATGATCCAGCCCTTGATGAAATCTTCTCCTTAGCACTGATCGAATCCTGGCTTTAAGCTCCGCGAGGTGAAAAGGTTTTGTGATGTAGTCATCAGATCCAAACTCCAGGCCAGTGATTCTATCTTCCAGTGAATCTTTTGCAGAAATAATGATTACGCCAGTGTCTGCTTTGTATAATTTCAAAGTTTTGATCAGGTCAAAACCGGTACCTATGGCATCTCCGAGCATCAGATCTACCACCATACAATCATAATGATGAATGCTAATGAAGTCCACTGCTTCCTGAAAACTTCCCGTACTATCAATGATATACTCCTCATCCTTCAGATATTCCAATATAGATCTTAGGAGTTTGCTTTCGTCTTCAATGATTAACAGTCGCATAAGTACATAAAAACATTATCACCTCAAAGATGAGCACGAATTCTGGTTCAATACTGAAAATGACGTTCAGTTTTGAACCAGATTTGTTTAAATATTTTGCACCATATTTGATTACATCGATGAGGTAACTAAATGATCCATGAGTGATGGAAATTGATATCAAAGCTTTATTTAAAAGACCCGTTTTTCATGTTTCGGTCCTTTTCTTAATTACTGGAATTGCTTTGAATCTAATGTCGCAGAGTTATTTACATCATTACATCAATGAAGGGAAAACACTCCCTGTACTTTCAGATTTGATCCTCAATAACATTCCTTACCTCGATGTGGATTATTTATACGATTTCTTCTCGGTCATTTCATTGGCCATCTTCATCTGGTACGTAATCAAACATAGCGTCACCGCTGAAATCCCGTACTTTATTATCTTAATCGGGGCATTTCACATGGTGCGTGCTGTATTCATTATACTGACGCCTTTCGGTAATCCACCAATGTTTGATGGTACTGAGAGTCCATTTAGCGGGTTTTCAAATTATGAACTGGGAGTATATCCCTCCGGTCATACGGGAGTGAGCTATCTGTATTTCCTGATGGCGGAAAATACAACTTTTCGGATTTGGTTGTTTATCTCATTCTTGATCATTGTAATTTCTCTGTTTTTAGCCAGAGGGCATTATAGTATTGACATACTTTCCGGGGTGTTTTTTGCTTATGCAATTAAAGCCTTTGGAGACAAACATTATCGCCAAAAAATCTTAACTGTCTGATGAAATGCTAATCACCTATATTTTATTCGTTATTGGGTTTGTCATCCTAATTAAATCTGCTGATATCCTTGTAGATGGAGCTGGGTCTATTGCCAAACGATTTGCCATTCCTGAGTTGATCATTGGGCTTACCATTGTTTCGTTTGGTACTAGCATGCCAGAGCTGATTGTAAATGTCCTGGCAAGTTTAAAAGGAAGTTCGGAGTTGGCCATCGGAAATATCTTTGGTAGTAACATTGCCAATATTCTACTCATCCTGGGAGCTTCCGCTTTAGTAAAGCCATTGCCAATACAGAAGAGTATCTATTATACGGAAATCCCAATTTCGCTGGTGGCTACGTTTATGGTAGGATTTCTTGCCAATGCCACCCTTTTTAGCCAGGAAGGTACAGGTCTATCTATTAGTCGTTTGGATGGAGTGCTTTTGTTGTTGTTTTTCGGGTTGTTCATGACCTACATTTATGTGGTAAGCCAGGATAAAAAGGAAGATTTTATTGATCCTGAAGAATCAGAGGTGAAGCTTATGTCCATGACCAAATCACTTATTCTAGTGTCTTTAGGGGTGTTTGGGTTGTTTATCGGTGGCAAGTGGATTGTAGATGGAGCCATATTGATGGCGCAGAACTTCGGGTTGAGCGAATCATTTATTGGCCTCACAGTAATTGCCGTGGGAACTTCCTTGCCAGAACTTGTTACCAGTATAGTAGCGGCCAAAAAGGGACGCGCTGACATGGCTATAGGCAATGTCATTGGATCCAATATTTTCAATATTCTATGGATTTTGGGAATTAGTGCCTTGATTAAACCATTGCCATTTAATGAGCTGAACAACGACGACATTCTGATGCTCATCTTTTCCAATACGGTGTTGATCTTCGCTGTAATCAACGGTAAAAAACCCAAAGTAAGTCGATTTGAAGGTTTGGTTTTTGTGGCGATTTACTTTGCATATATCACCTATTTGGTCATGCGGGGTTAGCAAGTGCATACTCAAATTCATGCACTCTATCTCGATGTAGGCAATGCATCTGTTAATAAATGGTTGTTTTCGAAAGAAATCTCTCAATGATTTAGCACATTTCTTGTTTTGCTTTTAAAGGTTTTGTCAAATTTAAAAATGTAAGGTAATTGTAAGGGTTGTCTAAAAAATAAGCTTCATGCACCTGAATCGGCATATTTGACCTTGTATATCTCCTCCTATCACAGGCATTTACAATAAGAATTCACAAAGCAGAATTGTGATATAATATAACCTCGCATTTTAGGTTCTACCTACTGGAAGTTATCAAAATTAGATTGTTTAATTAGCTGCCTTGATTTCATGGTTTCATCAAAAAAATAAAAAAAAACCAATATGAAACAGCTTGTTTTACTTATTGTATTTGCTATTACAAACACCACTTTATTTGCTGTAGACAGTAATTCCGATTTAAAAAACACAAAACCAGTTACACGAAATTTGGGTGCCGTAGGAGGTTATCTGGAACACTTGCCTCCAGGTTATCACAACAGCACTAAAAAATATCCGCTACTTGTTTACTTACACGGTACAGGCGAACGGGGAAATGGATCTTCAGATTTATACGAAATAGCCAAAGTAGGCTGCCCATCGAGACGCGCCGAGGAAAACGGTAGTATTTGTTTTAATGTTGGTGGTGTAGAAAAGTGCTTTATTGTAATTAGTCCACAATTAAAACCCGGAAACAATTGGACCTCAGCCAATCAAGAGAAATTCTGGAAATATATCCTTGACGAAGCAGGTTATAAGATAGATATGAACAGGGTATACCTGACAGGTCATTCCCTGGGTGGGAATGGAGTCTGGGAAGCCGCTTATAGTGACTATAATTCACCCAATCGCTTTGCGGCCATAGCGCCACTTTCTTATTGGACTAATGTTGGTAAGGTTTGTAGAGTTGCCGACAGGGAAATTCCAGTTTGGGGGTTTTGCGGTGAATGGGACGGTAAGTTTATCAATCAAAGCCGTACGGCAATCAGCATTCTCAATTCTTGTCCCAATAGGAACTCTTCTGTAGAAGTCAAGTTGACCATAGTGCCCAAATCCGGGCATAGTATCACCGGACCCACTTACAGGGTAGATCACTCAGTTTACAATCAAAACTTATACGAGTGGTTGCTGACAAAAACCAAAGGATCTGGTGGATCGTCCGGTCCGGCTGTTCCCAATGCTCCCGGACAGGTACAGGCTTCTACTCAGAGCAGCTCTTCCATTAAAATCACCTGGGATGACCATTCTAATGTAGAAGAAGGATTCATAATCAAAAGATCCAAAAGTTCTGGTTCGGGATTTACCACAGCAGCTACAGTAGGGGCTAATTCTACCACTTTTACCGACAAGGGCCTTAATGAATCAACCAAGTACTATTATAAGTTACAGGCGTACAATGAGTCAGGTAATTCGGAATATACCAATCAGGCTAGCGCTACTACCACCTCCACATCAACCGGAGGTGACAGTGATGGTTACATAACCTGGACCAATATCCATGGGGCTGTTCAGAAAGGGCCGGATCTTGAAAAAACCACAAGCTATGGCTGGGGCAATAGTGGAGCAGAATCGAGAGAAACTATCGGCTCAAATCAGGACGGTTGGATAGAAATGGTCATCAAGGATGTGAGCAAGACTGATCTGGTATTTGGGTTGTCAGATGACAATCTCAACGACCAAATCGGCTCAACAGATTATGGCTTTGAGTTGTCCAGGTACAATCGTGCTTTCTGGAAAAGAGAAAATGGAAACAGAAAGTATCTGGGAACCTACAATTCAGGAGATGTATTGAGGATTCAACGATCAGGCAACAAGATTCTTTACAAGAAAAATGGAAGTACTATAGCTTCCTCCAACATCTCATCAGCACCTTCTCTTGTTGCAGATGTATGTATTTACAGCACCGCGGCCACAGTTTTTGATGGAAAGATTCACGCTACCTCTGGTTCAAGTCAGGATCCGGCGGATGGGTACATCAACTGGGTGAATATCAATGGTGCAGCAAAAAAAGGCAATGATCTGGAGAAAACAGCATCCTATGGCTGGGGAAACAGTGGTGCCGAATCAAATCAAACGATAGGCTCCAATTCAGATGGCTGGATAGAAATGGCCATCGAAGATGACACAAAGACTGATCTTGTGTTTGGTTTGTCTAAAAGCAATATCAATGATAATATTGGTTCAACTGATTATGGGTTTGAACTGTCCAAATACAACCGAGCGTTTTGGAAGCGAGAAAACGGTGACAGGAAGTATTTGGGTAACTATAAAGAAGGTGACATTCTCAAAATAGAACGATCTGGTAATCGGATACTCTATCGAAAAAATGGAAACACCATCTCTACCACCAACATTTCATCATCACCTTCTTTAGTAGCAGATGTGGCCTTCCTCAACACAGGAGCTACTGTTTTTAAAGGAAAGATCTCATCTGGCTCTTCCAATTCCAACTCCTCTTTTGAAGAGGGAGCTGAGTATGTAAATTGGGTTTCCATAAATGGCGCTGTTCAGAACGGGAATGATTTGAAAAAGACAGCATCCTATGGTTGGGGGAATAGTGGAGCTGAATCCAGTCAATCGTTAGCGTCTGGTTCAGATGGTTGGGTAGAAATGACCCTACAGGAGACCGATAAAGCCAATCTTGCTTTTGGTTTGTCTTCCTATAATACCAACGACCGACCAGAATCTATTGATTATGGTTTTGAAGTCTCCAGGTATAACAATGCCTACTGGCAGCGTGAAAGTTCTAATAGGGTTTATCTCGGTACTTACTCAAAAGATGACGTGCTCAGAATTGAACGCAAGGGAAACAACATCCTGTATAAAAAGAATGGAAATACTGCTGCCTCCACTACGGTTTCATCAAAACCCGAAATGGTGGCTGATGTAAGTCTTGTCAATACGGATGCCACTGTCTTTCAGGCTAAAATCTATTCAGCATCAGGCTCCAGTTCGCGCAGTGCAGAAGAAAGTATTGCTGAGTCAGATGATTTAACTAATGAGCAGCAGATTGTAGTATTTCCAAACCCGATTGGGACAGATGGGCGACTGAACGTCAATGTGGAAGGCTATGATTTAAATGAATCAGCCAGGTTCCTGGTTTACGATCTGACTGGGGCTTTGATTCTTGATGAAGCCATCACGAGTAATACTACGGCTTTGGTACTTGGCAACTTATCCCAATCCATGTACACTTACAAAATGATGCTGGATGGGCAAAAGATAAAAAGCGGACTGCTTAAGAGGTAATGTGACCTGTTTAGTATAGTTGAAAATGAAGCTGTTCTCAAAAGGTTGGAGTCATTCTGAACTTGTTTCAGAATCTTTGATTTTAACAGCTAATCGCGGTTAAGATCCTGAAATAAATTCAGGATGACTGTTTGTTAAGACCTTTTGAGACAGC